>DASXZI010000001.1:0-1570 GCA_036501985.1 Steroidobacteraceae bacterium
ATCGGCTGAGGAAGGTTTGCCTGACCGTGCGACCCATGCCGCGGTCGCCAAGGCGCAAGTCACCGGCGGCTGCGCTGCGCTCGCCGATAGTGCACTGACGCTCCACGGCGCCATTGGCTACACCTGGGAGCACGACCTGCACCTCTTTTACAAGCGCGCCAAGCTCGACCGCGTGCTATTCGGCACACCGGCCGCGTGGAACGAGCGCATCGCGGACGTACTGCCGTTGTTGCCAGCCACGGCATGACCATCTGTGGAGACGAGAGCCTGAACACCCGGGCTTCCTTTTTGGTCTGTCCATTAGTATGATTAGTCCTTAGATCGAACAACCCCAATCCCGGAGTGGAGCGCGTCGTGGATTTCCAGCTGAGCGATGACCAGCAGACGATTCGCGCTGCGGTCGCTGAACTTGCAGGGAAGTTCGACGACCACTACTGGATGACCAAGGACCAACAGCACGAGTTCCCGACCGAGTTTTACGACGCGTTCGCCGAAGGCGGCTGGCTCGGCATCACCACGCCGGAGGAATACGGCGGCCATGGATTCGGCATCACCGAGGCATCCATTTTGCTCGAGGAGGTCGCGGCCAGCGGCGCCGGAATGAACGGCGCAAGCTCAATGCACCTGTCGATATTCGGCATGCATCCGGTCATCGTCCATGGGTCCGAGGAGCTCAAGTCCCGCACGCTGCCCCGCATCGTCACCGGTGATCTGCATGTGTGTTTCGGCGTCACCGAGCCAGGCGCCGGACTGGATACCACGAAGATCACGACGTTTGCGCGGCGCGAGGGCGATCACTACGTGGTCCGCGGGCGCAAGGTATGGATTTCCAAGGCACTGGAATCGGAGAAGGTGCTGTTGCTGACTCGCACCACCAAGTTCGAAGACGCAAAGCGCAAAACCGATGGCATGAGCTTGTTTTTAACTGACCTCGATCGCAGCAAGGTCGAGATTCGCCCGATCCCCAAGATGGGCCGAAACGCCGTGTCCTCCAACGAGTTGTTCATCGACGACCTCGAGATTCCCGTGGCGGACCGCGTCGGCGAAGAGGGCCAGGGCTTCCGCTACATCCTCGACGGGCTCAATCCCGAACGCTGCCTGGTCGCCGCCGAGGCGCTAGGCATAGGGCGCGCCGCCCTGCGCGCTGCCGTGCGCTACGGCAACGAGCGGGAGGTGTTCGGCCGGCCGATCGGCATGAACCAGGGGCTGCAGTTCCCGCTGGCCGATTCGCTCGCGCGACTAGACGCAGCGGAGCTGATGCTGCGCAAGGCGACCTGGCTCTACGACAACGGCAAACCCTGTGCGCGCGAAGCAAACACCGCCAAGTACCTCTGTGCAGATGCTGCCTTCGACGCAGCCGACCGCGCGCTGCAGACACACGGCGGCATGGGCTACTCGGAGGAATACCACGTGGCCCGGTACTTCCGCGAGGCGCGGCTCACCCGTATCGCCCCGATCAGCCAGGAGATGGTGCTCAACTACCTCGGTGAGCACGTGCTGGGTCTGCCGAGGAGCTACTGATGGCGCAACAGCAGCAGCAACGTGACGTGTTTCGGCTCGACGGGCGCTC
>DASXZI010000002.1:0-127916 GCA_036501985.1 Steroidobacteraceae bacterium
GCAAACCGGCAGCGTCAGCACCCAGGCCAGCACGATGCTGATCAGCGTATCCTTCTGAAGTCCCGAGCGATTCGCCGCCATCGTGCCCGCGATGCCGGAGGAAAGGACGTGGGTCGTGCTCACCGGCAGCCCGCCGAAGTCTGCCAGGCCGATCGTCGCCGCCGCCATCAACTCGGCCGACGCGCCCTGCGCATAGGTCAGGTGCGACTTGCCGATCTTCTCGCCAACCGTCACCACGATGCGCTTCCAGCCGATCATCGTGCCGAGTCCCAGGGCGAGGGCCACGGCGAACTTGACCCACGTCGGAATGAAATTCGTGAGGCCCTTGAGCAGCTTCTGATAGTCCGCGCTGGCAGGCGCATCCAGGCTCGCCGGCAGCTGTTTGGCTTTGATGAGCCGCGCCAGGGTCTCCGACAGCAGATAAATATTGAGGCGCAAGGTCCGGCGTTGCTCGCCCGGAACTGCCTTGAAATCGTGCACCCCCGCCAGATCCTGGATGACAACCCGGTTGACCGTCTGCAGGGCCGGTGCGGTGGTCGGCTGCAAGTTTCCGTGGCGCAGGTAGTCCGTGAGCACCTTATGCGCCGAGTCCACTGCCGCCGCAGCGGGTGCGTTTAGCGCACCCGCTGCGGCCGTGGATCCGGCCAGGTGTTGCTCGAGAGCCGCGGCACCGGCTCTGATCCTGTCGAGAGTCTGATCGCTCGTGTGCATGTTGAGCGCGAAGCCGGCCCCGGAGCCGACGTTGATGACGAGCTCCACGGGCAACAGGGGGACGATCCCGAAGGCGACGGCCCCCGTGGAGGTCAGGACCCCTATCAGATTCCAGACGCCGGACCAGACCACCGCCTGCGTCGGCTTGAGGGAATGGGTATAGATGACGGTCGCGACCGCATTGGCCGTGTCGTGAAAACCGTTCACGAACTCGAAGCTCAGAGCCAGGCCCAGCGCGAGGAACAACAGGAAGGCTGTCGGCACATCAATGCCTGGAGCGTCCAGCACGGGGAGTCTCCGGTCTTTTGGTTTTACGAAGCCCCGCAGCCTATGGCCAACCCATGACGTTTGTGTGACATTGCCGCGCTTACCCGGGAGGAAGGATCACGCATGTCGCTATTTACGCGTTTGACGGTGCTGAGGATCGCAGCTGCAGCAATGGCCTGCTTTGCGACACAGTGGGCGTACGCCGCTGAGCCCGCTGGCACGCTTCCCAGCGATACGCCGGAGAGCTTCACGCCACACACCGAAGGCTTCGACTATGTCAAGCGCGAAGAGATGATCGCCATGCGCGATGGGGTCAAGCTGAAGACCTTCATCCTGATACCCAAGGGCGCGCAAAACGCCCCGATGCTCATGACACGCACTCCCTACAACTCGTCCGAGCGGGTGTTGCGTTTCAACAGCCCGCATCTGGCGGCGGTGGTGCCGCAGATGGACGATACGGCTGTGGCTGCCGGGTACATCATCGTGTTCCAGGACGTGCGCGGGAAATATGGGTCTGAAGGCGACTACGTGATGACCCGTCCGCTCAAGGGTCCGCTCAACCCCACGCAGGTTGACCATGCGACGGACAGTTACGACACAATTGACTGGCTGGTGAAGAACGTACCTGAATCCAACGGGCGCGTCGCCACCATCGGAGGCTCGTACGAGGGCTTCACCACCGTCATGTCGACCGTGCATGCGCACCCCGCTCTGAAGGCCGCGGTCCCCTTCGCACCGATGATCGATGGTTGGATGGGGGACGATTGGTTTCACAATGGAGCATTCCGCGAGGATGGCTCCCTGCAGTACACCTACGACCAGGAGGCCACTCGCAGCAATCAGGTACTGTGGTGGTCGGGTACGCGTGACACTTACGAGCTGTTTCTGAGGGCTGGATCGGCGGGCGCACTGGCCGAGGCCCGCGGTTTGGGCCCGCTCGGCTTCTGGCGCGACCTGGCCGCCCATCCCGCCTACGACGCTTTCTGGCAGGAGCAGGCGGTCGACAAGCTGCTGGCGCGCGACCCGCCCCAGGTCCCCATGCTCATCGTGTCGGGCCTGTTCGATCAGGAGGACATCTACGGCGGTCCCGCTCTCTACAAGGCTCTCGCCCCGAGCGATCCGGGTGGGGAGCGCGTGCACCTCGTGCTCGGGCCGTGGAACCATGGCCAGGGTCGGCGCGAGGCTCGCGGGATCGGCGCGATCCAGTTCGAGGGTGATACGGCAACCTGGTTTCGCCGCACGGTGATGCAGCCCTTCCTGGATCATTACCTCAAGGACGGCCCGAACCCCGCAACACCTCGCGTACTGGTGTACGAGACAGGCGTGGACCGGTGGCATCGCTACGATGCGTGGCCACGCTCCTGCGCCCACGGCTGCCCGCAGGCATCGCGAGCGCTGTATCTGTTACCCGGGGGAAAGCTCGGTTTCGATGCGCCCTCGGATCCGAAGCAGAAGTATGACGAATACGTCTCTGATCCGGCCAAGCCGGTGCCCTACCGCGAGCGACCCACGCTCGATGGCAGCTCACCCGAGTCCACGTGGAGCGAGTGGCTGGTGGACGACCAGCGCTTTGTCGCCTCTCGAACCGATGTCCTCGTGTACGAGACGGAACCGCTGAAGGAGCCGCTGCAGGTCGCGGGTCAACCGTTCGCGCGCCTGTTCGCCTCCACCAGCGGCAGCGACTGCGACTGGGTAGTCAAGATCATCGACGTCTGGCCGGATGAAGTACCCGATCATCCGCGCCTCGGCGGCTACCAGCAGATGCTGTCCGCGGACATCCTGCGCGGCCGCTACCGCGAGAATCCGGCCAAGCCGCAGCCCATTGCATCGAATAAGGCGCTTGCGTACTCGATCCGGCTGCCCAACGTGAGCCACACGTTCCTGCCTGGACACCGCATCATGGTTCAGGTGCAATCGAGTTGGTTTCCCCTGTACGACCGGAACCCGCAGAAGTACGTGGCCAACATCATGTTCGCGAAGCCGGAGGACTACATCAGGGCGACGCAGCGCATCTGGCACGTGCCGGGTACCGCAAGCTCCATCGACTTTCCGCTCGTGAGTGCAGCCGCGAAGCAGTAGCCGGACTTCAATCCCGGAAAGCGCCGCGCTGAGTCACTCCGCGACGTGCGCAGGAGTGCCCGTCTTGAGGTCGCGCACCATGTAGGTGATGGCATGAGTCCAGGCTGCATCGTTGTCGCCGCGGAAGTCGAATGACTTCCTGGCGAGAATGCGGCTCGAAGCCACGTCGTGGATCTCGTAGGTCAGAGTCAGGATGAGTCCACTCACCCTGTCAACCCAGGCGACGAGTACCTGATCGGCGCCGAGCTGCCGCCCCACATCGAGGTCGCAGCCGTTGCAATCGTGCAGGTAGCGCTGCTGCGACTGCAGCCGCGCGATCTGCGCTCGCGCCGGTGTCAGGTCCACGACTCGATACAGGCCGGAGCCCTCGAGCTCCCGGCGCAACCGGGTGCTCGCCCTCTGCAGTCGCGCCGCATGCTCGGCCTCGAACTGCGGGCCGCCCAAGTCCCCGGTCAGCTCCACATCCAGCACTGCAAGTTTGGGCGACGCTGCCGGGGAAATGGCCGCTCCCGCGGGCCCTGCGAGCAGGGCCAGGGAAAGCGAGCCCAGCACGGACAGATATTTCATGAGGCCAAGCATGACAGGCACTCCGGACTTGCGCGACACTTGCAAGGACTCGTCACGCCCGCCCAAGTCCAACCATGACCGATCTGCTGTTCCGTGAAGACGCCTATCTGAAGACCACGACGGCCCGCGTGCTGGCCCGAAACGAACGCGGTCTGGAGCTCGACCGGACAATTTTTTACCCTCTCGGGGGTGGCCAGCCGGGTGATACCGGCACGTTGGTCCGGGAGAACGGCGAGCGGATTGCGATCGTGGATACCCGCAAGGGCGCTACGATCGGCAGCGTCGTGCACGTGCCCAGCTCGCCCGAGTCCGCCAAAGCGGAGGTCGGCGAGCCACTGCGGCTCGAAATCGACTGGCAGCGCCGCTACGCCCTGATGCGACTGCACACCGCTCTGCATGTCATGTCGTGCGTGGTGGTTGCGCCGGTGACCGGCGGCAATATCTCGTCCGACAAGGGCCGGCTGGACTTCGACATCGATATGACGCTACTCGATGCTGGGCGCATCGAACGTGAGACCAACGAGCTCATCGCGCGCGGGTTGGAGACCGAGACAGTCTGGATCACGGACGAAGAGCTCGATGCGCGTCCCGAACTGGTCAAGACGATGAGTGTGCAGCCGCCCCGCGGCGCGGGCCGCATCCGTCTGGTCAAGATCCCGGGAATCGACCTGCAGCCCTGCGGCGGCACCCATGTGCGCAACATCGGTGAGATCGGCGCTATCCGCGTGGTCCGGATCCGGAATGAAGGAAAGCACAACAAGCGGGTGGAGATCGCCCTCGCCGGCTGATCGAGAGGGCTTACACCTCGAATTGCAACAGCGAGGCGACGGACTCGGCCGCGCGAGGGCTCCCTATGACGATGTCGTATTTGCCCCGCACGTCGCGCGCATCGCGGACGAATACCCGGCCTCCGGCTTCCTCAACGAGCACTTCGGTTGCCGCGATATCCCATCGCGCGAGATTGAACTCCGCCAGCGCATCGATCGGCCCGCGCGCCACCATTGCGTGCGCCCAGCAATCCCCGAACCAGCGCATCTGCGGTACCCGAGCGCGCAATTCTGCGTGGCTCTCGGCAATGCCCGCGAGGCGAAACTGATATTCGGCGGGCGCGCTGATGAGGCAGTCGGCAAACTCTCTGTCAGGTGCGACGCGGATGCGCTCGGCCGCGCACCAGGCCCCGAGGCCCCGCGCGGCCCGGTATGTCTCGTTCAGGGCGGGAAGATGGATGACGCCCACCAGCGCGCGGCGCGCTGCCACATCCTCGAAGGCCAGCAGGGTGCCGAAATTGGGCAGGCCGCGGCTGAATCCCATCGTGCCGTCGATCGGGTCAACCACCCACCGATAGCGCGATTGCCCGGTATCGTCGCCGAGCTCCTCGCCCAGCACCGGCCACGGGCGCGGCTGGTTGGCGGCGATGAAACGGCGGATGGTCCGTTCCGCCTCCCGATCGAATTGCGTGACGGGCGATCCGTCGGACTTGCGCTCGGCCACCAGGCGTGGGCTGCGAAAACCCGAAAGAATCAGCTCGGAGGCACTGCGCGCGGCCGCCTCCGCAACCTGCAACAACTCGGCAAGCTCTTCGTTCGTCAGCAGATCGCTCATTCACCCCTGCCCTGACCCGGCGCGCCGTCCAGGCCGGATTCACGAAAGCTCGCCCCCGTCGGCGTCGGCCCGGTCACCGCGGGAGTCTTGGATGCACGCAGCTCGCCTGCCCCTCTCACCAGAAGCCACGCCCCACCGAGGAGAGCAAGGTAGGCGCCCGGGCCAATCGTGATGTGCCGAGCGACCACATCACCGGCCCAATCCAGCGTGCCGTTGGCCCAACTGGCCAGGTATCCCCCCAAACGGCCCATACCCTGTGGGGCCGCAATATGCGCAGCGGACGCCTTGAGGTACAAAACGCTTCCACACAGCACCATCCACAGCAGAGGAGCCGAAAGCAGCAGCCACTTCCCGGTCATGAAACCCATCCGGGGCAGCAGTGGCAGGGGAATGATCGCCAGGCACAGCAGGCCGAAGAGAGCCAGGCCGGCAGAGAAGGATGGGTCCAGACCGAACAGGAGTCGCTGGGGATCGAGGATGAGGGCCGGGAGCTCGTAGAAGTGCGCCGCGTGCCGCACCGGACCAAGCACTCCCACGAGCGTGTCGAGTCCAAACCAGCCCACGGCGAGGCAGATCATGGCCAGCCAGCTCAGCCCGTCGATTCTGCGCAATGAGGCATTCACGGTGCGTAGTCTGGCAGCATTCATGCCCGCGTGCAGCAGCGCGGCCTGCATGGTAGATTCTCTCGCAAAGTACAAGAGGCACCCGGCGCGTGGCGGAGTGTGCAAAACGGGTTATGCGCAGCTCACATCGGCTCATGATCCTGGTGAGTCTCGCAAGCGGTCTCACCGCCTGTGCGAGTGTGCAAGACAAGCAGTGGTATCAGGATGCGAAATCCGCATCCAGCCGGGCATTCAACGTGGCAGCGGATTCCACGTCGAAGGCACTGAAGCGTACGCAACACTATCTTGCCGAGCAGGATCTGCTCATGAAGTTTCACGATGCGGGGGAGCACAGCGAGAAACAGGTGCTCGAGATCCTGCATCGCTCGGGAGTCGGTCATGGCAAGAGCCCTGAAGGGGCCGGCACGCCGACTCTGCGCACTGCGGCCGGACACACCCGGTCAGGCAGCGCTGCCGGCGCACACTCTGAGGCGCCATCCGCCGTTCCGATTCAGTATGCCGGGGCGCTGCGGTGGCCGGTCGAGGCGGGTATCGTCAGCTCGAAGTACGGGCCCCGCTGGGGCAAGATGCACAAGGGACTCGACATCGCGGCGGAAGTCGGCGAGCCGGTACTCGCCATCGCAGGAGGCGATGTCATCTATGCAGGGGATGGCCTGCACGGCTACGGCAACGTGGTCATTATCCAGCACGACCGACAGATGACCTCGCTTTACGCCCACAACAGTGAGTTGAAGGTCCATCAGGGAGATCACGTGAATCAGGGCACGGTGGTCGCGCTGCTCGGCAACACCGGCCACTCCACCGGCCCACACGTTCACTTCGAGATTCGCGAAGGCGACAATGCGGTAGATCCTGCCGGAGTGCTACCGGCATCCATGATCGCCAGCGGGCAGGATCAGCCTACCAGTCCGCACGCGCGGGTTGCGGCCACTACCGGCGACTGAGCCTACAACGAACGCGCTCGTCCGTGGGCGCCAATAGGAGCCGTCAAATGCGTATTTGTGCCAGGAGCCTTGCGGCTGCGACTCTCGTCTGCGCGCTCATCACTGTGCTGGCCGAGGCCGCGGACCTGGTCAAGCCTGACATCAAGCCCGGTCTCTGGGAAGTGACGACTCATCCACAGATCAGCGGACAGATGCCCATCCCCGAAGATCAGCTGGCCAAGATGACTCCGGAACAGCGTGCGCGAATGGAAGCCGCGATGCAGTCCGGTATGACCAACGCGGTCAAGCCGCGCGTGTACAAGGAATGCATGACTGCCGAGAAGATCGCGAAGGGGTTCGATACCGGCGCACACGATGATGCGTCCTGCAAAAAGAATGTCATTGCCAGCTCCCGCAGCGAGCTGCACTTGCGCGAGGATTGCAGCCGACCCGACGGCAAGACCACGGTGGACGTACACTTCCAGATTTCCGGCGGAACGCAGATGACCGGCACCATCAACGCAGTCATGAGCTCGGGAAGCCGGACGATGACGATGAACAGCAAGGTCCAGGGCAAATGGCTGGGAGCCAGCTGCGGCAGCGTCAAGGATGAGGAGCTGGAGAAGTAGCCGCCGCAGCTAACGCCGGGCGCGAGTGTAACTCGCGCAACTGCTCTCCGCTCCGAGGTGCAGCTCGTGCAGTGCGCAGATCCCGTCCTGGTCACGTGCGGATGCCGCCGCGGAGCCGAACGAAGTCAGCCCCGGAAAGGCGCGCTCAAAGACCTCCGGCGTGTTGTCGAAATAAAGACAGCTCGCACAGCGCCCGCTGACCGGAGCGCTCGCCCTGGCCCTGTCTGCGTCCCGACCGGCCCCGCTGCGAGTTTGCCGAGCGGCATCGCGCTCAATCAGGTCAGCCCCGCTGCGCACTAGCGGAACGGCGCCGCGCTCCACCATGCCGGCGCCGCTGTGCGTGGCGCCCGGTGGCCTTCTGAGCTTCACCGATTCAAACATGACTGCGACTACAGCCGGCTCCAGTACGCCGCGAAAACGATGGCTGACAGCACGAAGCCGAGCACGACGTTCAGCGCGACGCCCGAGGTGAACGCCCAGAACGGCTTCCAGCCGGCAGTGGCCAGATCCCGTAAACGCGTGGTCAGCCCAATGCTGAGGAAGCAAAAGATGAATGCCCACGTGCGCAGATTCTTGATGGGTCCGACGAGGTCGGGCGTGATCGAGCTCTTGTACTGGGCGTAGGACGCGGACGCCGTGACCCACGTGATGATCAGCGAGGCGAGCAGAAATCCAACCACGAATTTGGGGAAGCGCCGCCAGATCTCCCCCGCGTCCGCTCTGCGGTTTGCACCCGTTCGCTCCCAGCGCGTAGTGGCGAGAATCGATAGGACGAATGCCCAGATTCCGATCCAGACATCGCGCCCGATGACTTTCATGAGGGTGAAGGCGCTGAGCGCTGCATCCGGTGAGCCGGCGATCGGCGCTCCGTGCGAGACATAACCACCATAGGTCTGTGCCGCGGCGAGTCCTGCGGCGTCGGCAAATTCCGAAGTTCCGATCCATGCACCCGCGACCCCGGTCGACAGGCCAAGCGCACGCGCAAGCAGCGGCAGCGCGAAGATCATCACGATGGCCCAGAAGATCACGAGCGTGATGGCGATGGGTGCATCCTGCTTGCGGGCACCGACTGCGCCTGCGACTGCGATCGCACCCGAAACCCCGCAGATCGCTCCACCCGCACCGAGCGTGGCAGCCAGGCGGCGGTCCAGCCCGAGTCGGGTGCCGACGTAGTAGATGACGCCGAAGGTCGCGACAGACACGATCGAAGCCTGGAGAATGGCGACTGGACCGGCCCAGACGATCAGAGTGAACGGCAGCGTTGCGCCGAGCAGGACGATTCCAGTCTTCACGTAGTACTCGACGCGAAATCCGGCGTCCATCCACCGCGGCAGCAGGTTCGTGTTGGAGATCAGCAGCCCCAGGAGCAGCGCCACCAGTGGCGGCTCCAGGTTGTAATGGTCCGCCTGCTTCCACTGACCCAACGCGAAGATCAGCACCGAGACGATGTAGACGAATGCGAACGACGCAAGGAACTGACGCAGGCGCCAGCCGAGCGCCCTGGCTCCCGCGCCCAACAGCACGGCCCACAAGACAAACAGTGCGAGGTAGCGTAGCCAGCTCGCCCGTAGATCTGCAGCGGCTTCGGACACCGCAGCCCATTTCCGGGGTGTCACCGCGACCCAGCCGATGCTGGAGCCCTGGAGGAACAGGTCGACCGCAACAAGCGTCAGGCCCAGTCCCAGCCAGACGGCCCACCAGTCTTCCTTGGTGAACAGCTCCCTCCAGTTCGAGGATCCCTGCAGATCCCGGCGCAACGCCTGAGCTTCGCTGGCCATGACTAACCGCTCCCCTGAGGTGAGCGCAGAGCCTACTTCGCGGGCGGTCCGCCCCAAAATAATGTTGTTTCATCAGCTTATTCCCGCCGAGGCAGGCGAGTGGTCGGTTTGGGCTTCGCGGTCGCGGCGGGCAGGTCGAACACGCAGGCGACTCCTATCGCAATCCCACCGACCCGCTGCGAGGCCCCGCGCGCGCAGCCGCCCGGACACGGATGAATTGGCGCATGCCCGGCTGGCCCAAATCGGGCGTATCGGCGTGCCCATCCGATAGCCTTCGGGGCCCTCCGGCGCGCTCGCCAGGGCTGCCGGGTCTCCCCAGTGACGGAACCCGCCCCGGACCGGCTGGTCGACTACAATGTGGGGCCTGAACCCAAGGAGATTCCGATGCCGCTGCCCGTCCCGCGAACAGGTAATCCCGGACTGAACGAGAGAACGTTCGCGAACCAGCCGCGGGCCGCCCTTGGCGAGCGCATGACGCTGCAGGGCTCGATCAACAAATCCTTCCTGCTCCTCGTCGTGCTGCTGGCCGGGGCCCTGTGGCCGTGGTCGCAGTACCTGTCCACCGGAGATGCCGCCGCGGTCTCCTCCGCCGTGTTGATCGGGGCCATTGGCGGACTCGTCGTGGCTTTGATCATCAGCTTCAAGGCAACCACCGCACCCTACCTGGCCGTGCCCTATGCGGCGCTCGAGGGCCTGGCGGTCGGCGGTCTGTCCGCGCTCCTGGAGCGACGCTATCCGGGAATCGCCATCCAGGCAGTGGGCCTTACCTTCGGCGTGCTCGCCGTGCTGTTGGTCGCATACCGTATGCGCATCATCCGCGCGACGCAGCGCTTTCGGGCCATGGTCATAGGGGCCACAGGAGCCATTGTGCTCGTCTACGTTGTCTCCATGATCCTCGGGTTCTTCCACGTTAACGTGCCCGTGCTGAACGCAGCCACGCCCCTGGGCATCGTCGTCTCACTCGTCATCGTTGGCGTGGCGGCCCTCAACCTGATCCTTGATTTCGATCTGATCGAGTCGGGTGTCGCAGGCGGAGCTCCCCGTTATATGGAATGGTATGCAGCCTTCGGGCTGCTGGTGACGCTTGTGTGGCTGTACATGGAGATCCTGAGGCTCCTGGGCAAGGTGCGACGCCAGTAGAGCGGCTCAGGTTCCTGTTCGGAGCCGCTTCTGCTCAGGAGCAGTCCGAGCGGCCCGAAATGACGCAGTCCTGCCTGCGCGCGGCTTTCCCCAGCACGTGCGCCAGTATCAGTCCTGCCAGAATCAGCAGCACGATCAGCACGAGTCCTACGAGCGCGCCGCGGCGCGGCGGCGGGCTCGAGGTATCCGGCTGGCTCATCGGGTTCTGTCCATCCTTTCGGCGCGGCTTCCGGGCCTAGCAGCGATTCGCTAGACTCCTCTGAAAATCATGAGCTTCTCCCCAGGCGCAGGGGTTAATCGACCGCTCGCCACCCTACGGACGAGACTTTGAGCCTGATAAGACTCCCGCACGGCTCAACCCGACAGCAGACCGCTGCCATCGAGGCGCCTCTTGCGCAGGACCCACACCCCCGCGACGGGCAGATAGGCTCCGGGCAGCCGCTCGGCTGCGTCGTCCCGCTTCAATCCACCGTCATCCTCTTCGGGCGCGTCGGGGACATGGTAATGGTCACCGCGCTGCTGCACTACCTGCACCAACGCTATCATCGCCCCTGCCTGGTGCTGGGAGCGGGGGCGTGGAATTCCCCGATATTCGTGGGGCATCCGGACGTGGATCGGGTGTGGTCATTCCCGCGCCACACTCCGTTTCTGATCAGCGGGACGTGGTGGAGCGTCCTGTGGTCGCTCCATCGCAGCGCTCCGGGACCGATCTATGTGTGCGAGCGGTTCCCACGCCAGCTCGCGCGGGTGCGCCGACTGCTCGCCCTCACCGGCATTGACCCCGCGCGGTGTCTTTTCATGACCGACGTGGCCGCGGACGCTCAAGAGCACTGGGTCGATCGGTTCCTCAGATTCGCCGAGCACACCCCACCGGCGCTGCGCGCGACAGACTATCCCCTGCCGCAGCCTCAGGAAGTCCTGGGGCCAAGCCTCCGGGTGCTCGACTCGGAGCGCCGCGAGCGGGACGACTGGCTCAACGCCCAGGGCTGGAGCGGACGACCGCTGATTCTCGTGCAGCCTGGCAATCGCCGCAGCATGAGCAAAAAGCGCGAGCGCCGGCATCTGCCGAGCGCCGACGACAAGCTGTGGCCTACCGCCAACTGGGTCGGACTGCTGCAGAGAGTGCACGCCAGCCTTCCGGAGGCGCTCATCGTGCTGTGCGGGGCGCCCCAGGAGGGTGCGATGCTGCGGGACATTCGCGCGGCGGCGCGGCTACCGGCCGTCGTGGAGGCAGAGCTCCCTCTGCGACGCCTGTTCGCGCTGTGCGAGAGTGCTCACAGCATGATCTCGGTAGATACCGGGCCCGCGCATGCCGCGGCGGCACTGAGCTTGCCCCTGGTAGTGCTCTTTGGGGCCGAGTCACCGCTGTGCTGGCTGCCTCGAAGTCGCGACGACTCGGCGGTGGTAGGCCTGGGCGGTCCGCCGCGCGCGGGCCGTGTGGACCAGATATCAGTGGAAGAGGTTTTCAATGCCTGGTGTGCGCTGCTGGCTCCAGCCGCGCCGGAGATTCGCTCGGGCCGCGCCGTACGCAAGGACATGATCAGCATCACCGATCGGGCCGCCCACCCTCGCCGATCCCAAGAATAACGTTCCAAGGAGACCACCGTGGCATCGACTGTCGTGAAGTTCGGTTTTTCGGGCCTGGGCCTGTCGCTGGCGGCCGTCATGGCCGGCCTGCATGCCTCACCCGCACTTGCCGCAGCTCCCGAGCCCGTCCAGCACGAGTTCGTCATCAAGAGCTTCAAGACCGAAGGCGGCGCGATACTGCCGGAAGCCCGGATCGTCTACGGCACGTACGGCAAACTGAATGCCGCGGGCGATAACGCCATCCTGCTGCCCTCGCACTACATGGCGGACATGCATGGGTATGCCTGGCTGATTGGTCCGGGCAAGGCGCTTGACCCCACAAAACTGTTTCTGGTGACCAGCGAGCTGTTCGGCAACGGGCGCTCATCCTCGCCGAGCAACACGCCGGAACCGATGCATGGACCGCTCTTTCCCATCATGACCATCCGCGATAACGTGCGCGCCGTTCACGAGTTGCTCAGCGAGTCGCTGCATGTGCATCACCTGCGGGCGGTCATCGGTTTCTCGATGGGGGCGCAGCAGGCATTCCAGTGGGCCGTCAGTTATCCGGATTTCATGGATCGCATCGTCGCCACATCCGGCACTGCGAAGACCTACGGCCACGGCATCGTGCGCCTGGAAGGACAGATCGCGGCACTGACGGCCGACCAGGCTTTCCAGGGTGGCAACTACACCAGCCCACCGGAAAAAGGGCTGCAGGCGTTCGCGATGGTCTGGACCGGTTGGCTGTTCTCGCAGGAGTGGTGGCGTCAGGAGCTGTGGCGTCAGGATGGCTCGCTTGGCAGCACCCTTCCGCAGGTCATCGAGCACTTCCGCACGAATTTCATTCCCGGTGCGGACGCCAACGATCTGATATTGCAGATGCGCACGTGGGAGAGTAACGACGCGGGCAAGACGCCGCCGTTTCACGCAGATGTCGAGGCCGCACTGCGCTCCATCAAGGCGCAGGTTCTGTACATGCCCTCAGCGACGGACCTCTATTTCCCACTGACCGATGCGCGCTACGAGGCGCCATTCATCCCACACTGTGCCCTTGTCCCCATTCCTTCCCTCTGGGGTCATCCGGCAGGTGCCGGTGCTTCGAAGGAGGATGCCCGGTTCCTCAACGAGCACATCAGCGCCTTCCTCGAAGGCAAGAGCGCGGCAAACTGATTCGGTGAGCCGCACGATTCCCGGATCGACTCGGTCCCGCGCAGGATCGACTGCTGGACGAGTACTCAAAGTTCAACCCTGAGCATAGAATTTCCGTATGTACACACCCTACTTCCGTCAGCCGGTTGCCGCCTCGGGCCTCCTGGCGCTGCTCATTTTGTCCGCCTCGGTCACTGCGCGCGCCGAGCGCGCATTCACCATGACGCAGATCCTTGACTACCCGTACACAAGTGACCTCGTCGCCGCCGAGCACGAGGACGTCATCGCATGGGTACGCAATCTTCAGGGCGTACGCAACGTGTGGATTGCCCGCGGCCCTGACTACAAGCCCGTGCAGATCACGCATTACGCACAAGACGACGGCCAAGAGCTGACGCAACTCACGTTCACCCCGGACGCCGGCCGCGTCATCTATGTTCGCGGTGGCGATCACGATGCGAACTGGCCAGCCGAGGGCAACCTGGCACCTGACCCAGACTCCGCGACCACGCAACCCGAGACGACGATCTGGAGCGTGGCCATTTCGGGCGGCGAGCCTGTAAAGATCGCAGAAGGCGACACACCTGCGATCTCCTCTCACGGACAGCTCGCATACACCAAGGATGATCATGTATGGACAGCCTCGCTCGATGGCCAAGGCAAGGCCGAAAGACTATTTTTCGACCGCGGCAAGGACGGTGAGCTGCGTTGGTCGCCGGACGGGTCGCGGCTTGCGTTCGTGTCGGATCGGGGCGATCACGCCTTCATCGGAATCTATACGGCGAAGGACCGCCCTGTCAGCTACCTCGCCCCATCCACCGGCAATGACAGCTCGCCGCGCTGGTCCACCGACGGGACGCGCATCGCCTTTGTGCGTCAGCCCGGCACGGGCGGTGCGCCGCAGCCCCTGCTCAAGGAGATTCCACACCCTTGGTCAATCTGGATGGCCAGTGTGGCGGACAGCACCGGGCACGCGGTTTGGGACAGTCCGGACACGCTCGCCGGATCCTTTCCGGACGTGGCGGATGGCGCGAACCTTCACTGGGCGGCCGATGATCGGCTGGTGTTCCTCGCTTACCTCGATGACTGGCCGCACCTGTACTCCATCGCCGCCACGGGTGGCTCGCCCATCCTGCTGACGCCCGGCGCATTCATGGTCGAGCATGTCACGCAGAGCCACGATCGGCGATCCATGATCTATGATGCCAACACCGGCAAGACGCGTGACGACGACGAGCGGCGCCATCTGTTCCGGGTCGCCGTTGATCATCCGGGCGCCTCCGAGCTCACAGCCGGTGAGACGCTCGAATGGATGCCGGTGAGCACGGTCAGTGATCATGTCGCCTACATCGCCTCGGGTGTGCAGCAGCCACCCTCGGTTGGAGTGCTGGCCCTGAAGGGTGGCCATCGCCCCACGCAGATCAACAGGGATCTTCCGGCGGACTTTCTCCTCAGCAGCTTCGTGACGCCGCGTTCGGTGACCTTCAAGGCTGCCGACGGCCTGTTGGCCCATGGCCAGTTGTTCGAACAGGCCGGCGGCACCCGGACGAAGGGCCCGAAGCCGGGGATAATCTTCGTGCACGGCGGCCCGCCTCGGCAGATGCTGCTGGGCTGGCACTACATGGACTACTACAGCAATGGCTACGCGGTAAATCAGTATCTCGCCGCGCACGGGTTCGTCGTGCTCTGCGTCAATTACCGGCTGGGGATAGGCTACGGGCGTCGGTACCATTTTCCGGAGCATGCCGGTCCGCGCGGTGCATCCGAGTACCAGGATGTCGTCGCCGGCGCCCGATACCTGCAGTCGCTTCCCGAAGTTGACCCGGCACGCATAGGGATCTGGGGTGGCTCGTACGGCGGCTATCTGACGGCTCTGGCGTTGGCTCGAGATTCGGACATCTTCAAGGCTGGTGTGGATTTGCACGGCGTGCATGACTGGTCCGCGCTGCCCGATGAGGACTACAGCAAAGCCCCGAACCGCTACGAGAAGGGCGACCGTGAGGAAGCGCTGCGCACCGCGTGGGAGTCCTCGCCGGATGCGAGCGTGGATGGCTGGAAAGGACACGTCCTGCTGATCCAGGGCGATGACGACCGCAATGTGCCATTTCAGCAGACGGTCGATCTGGCAAGGCGCCTGCAGGCGCACAAGATCCCGTACGAGGAGCTCGTGATACCCAACGAGATCCATGGCTTCTTGCGACACGCCAGCTGGCTGCGAGCAGATGAGGCGACCGCAGAGTTCCTTGCGCGTACCTTCGGCGTACACCCCTAGGGGGCCCGGCTGATTGACGCGCGCCGCGGCGGCACGGACCGATATGAGGACGGAATACCCCTGTGGAGCTCCGAGTCTGGCACACTGGTGGGCGGGGGTAGACACGGACCGCTGGGAAGACCTTGAGCCTGCTCGTCCGAATCAACGTGGCTCTCGCTGCGACGTTTCTGATCGCGGCCGCAGGGCTCGGCTATGCCTGCTCAGCGATGTTGCAGGCTAACGCCAAGCAGCAGGTGCTGCAGCAGGCCGGCCTGATGATCGACAGCGCACTGGCCACCCGCGACTACACGGCCGAGGAGATTCTTCCCCTGCTCAATGCGCAGATGCGCACCGAGTTCCTGCCGCAGAGCGTGCCCTTTTACGCGGCTACTCAGAACTTCCTGCGCCTGCGCGAGCGGCACCCGGAGTACACCTACAAGGAAGCGACGCTCAACCCCACCAATCCCCGCGACCGCGCCATGGACTGGGAAGCTGATCTCATCCAGAAGTTCCGCAACGATTCCCGGACGCCCGAGATCGTCGGCGAGCGGGATACACCCACGGGACAGTCCCTTTATCTGGCCAGACCGATACGCGTCGAGCCCGAATGCCTCGGCTGCCATAGCCTGCCCTCGGAGGCTCCCGCCTCTCTGCTGGCCCGCTATGGACGGGACAACGGGTTCGGCTGGCAGGCCAACGAGATCGTTGGCGCGCAGATCGTTTCGGTGCCACTGGCTAGTGCGGCGGCGAGTGCCGACCGGATCTTCCAGCGACTCATCAGCTCGATAGTGATCGCGCTCGCAGCGGCGTTGCTGATCGTCAACCTGACCCTTTACCTGCTCGTGGTGCGACCCATCCGGCGGATGGTGCACACGGCCGACGAGCTCAGCCTCGGTAACCCGGCGCCCGAGGACTTCCCGGTTCGCGGCAGCGAGGAGGTCACCGCTCTGGGGCGCTCGTTCAACCGTATGCGAATCAGCCTCGACAAGGCGCTGAAGCTGCTGGGAACCTGAAAGAAATGGCGCGCAGCGTATTCGTCAGCTATTCCGATCCGGACCGCGAGTGCGCCCTGGAGTTGGTTTCCCGCCTGGAGGCGAACTCCATCAGCGTGTGGGTTGCGCCCCGTGATGTTGCGCCGTCCGCTGACTGGGCTTGCGAAATCATCGATGCGATCTCCGCCGCACGGCTCATGGTGCTGGTCTTCTCGTTGCACAGCAACGCCTCACCGCAAGTGCGGCGGGAGGTCGAGCGCGCGATTCACAAACAGGTTCCGGTACTACCCTTCCGCATCGAGAATGTGCTGCCCTCGAAGAGCCTGGAGTACTTCCTGAGCAGCCAGCATTGGCTCGACGCGTTTCCTCCGCCGCGCGAGCCTCACTACGCAAAGCTCTGCGCGCACGTGACTTCGCTGCTGGGCGCAGCGGCGGCAGGGGAAGGCGATCGGCAGTCCTATGCAATCGCGGGCAGCAAGCCGCCGCGGTTCTCGGTGACGGTCACGGAGCTGCAATTCCTGGAGCGGACCCTGGCCTACCATGTGGGGCCCGTGGCAAAGCTACTCATCAAGCGGGCGCTCGCGGAGGCCGCCGACTGGGAGCAGCTCACGCTCGGACTCGCCTCCGAGCTCGATTCAGAGGCCGCACGGCGCCGGTTCGTGGACGCGTGCCGCTCAACGACGACCTTGCGGCTGATCACTTGAGCAGCCTCCAGGGGAAATCGGTCGCGGGCCTGGACTGCGATGGACTGCTGCCGCTGGTCCTCGGTGTTACCGGTCACCGCGATCTGGATCGTGCCGATTATCCGATCTATCGGGCCCGTGTGGCAGAGTTCTTGAGCAGTCTTCGCAGGCAATTCCCTGCCACGCCCCTGCGCGTCCTGTCTTCAATGGCCGAAGGCGCGGACCGTCTGGCTGCCGAAGTAGCGCTCGATCACGGCTGCGAGCTGCTCGTGCCGCTGCCGCTGGAACCGGCGGAGTACGAGCGCGATTTTCCGGATTCCACGGATGAGTTCCGGGCGCTGCTCGGACGCATCCCCGCCGAACAGGTCTTCGTCCTGGAACACACGGCAGGCCATGCACCACCGCATTGGTCCGCCGCCGGCCACCGCGACCTGAGCTACCGTGAAGCAGGCGCCTACATGACCCGGCAGAGCCACGTGCTGCTGGCTCTGTGGGATGGCCTGGACAACGACTCGATCGCCGGAACCGCCGCGGTCGTCCGCCTGAAGCTGGAGGGTCAATCGCTCTCGCACGCGCTCGATCCCCGCGCACTCGACTCCGATGACACCGGACCGGTCTTTCACGTGCACTCCCCGAGAGTCGGCAGTGGGGGCAATCCGGATCAGCCGGGGCGATGGCTCTTCCCGCGAGATGTGGATGCCAAGGCATTCCACAGGGTGTGCGCCCACATGGACCGCTTCAACCGTGACGCGCTGGAAGCGCGGGATGAGGCTGCAGTCGCGGAGGCCACGGCTTCGTTGCTGTCGCAGCTCGATGAGCGCCCGGGGGGCGATCGCGCAGTGGCCCGGACCTTCGCCCGCGCCGATCGTCTTGCGCGCCATCACCAGCGCCTCACCCATGCCGTGCTGCGACTGGTTCTCGGACTTGCCGCCGCCCTGGCGCTGACGTTCGAGGTGTACGCCGAGATTCTGCCGCGCCGAGAAGTCCCCGCGGTCTACCTCCTCCTCTTCAGCGCCGTCGCCGGCCTGTATCTATGGCAGAAGCGCCGCGACGCGCAGGGCCGCTACCTCGACTACAGGGCCCTGGCCGAGGGTTTGCGCGTGCAATTCTACTGGCGCGTGGCCGGGCTACGCGACAATGCCTCCTCGAACTATCTGCGCAAGCAGCTCGACGAGCTGCGCTGGATCCGCGAGGCGCTGCGTGGCGCCAACACGGTGCCCCCCTCGCGGCAGCCCCGGCTCGATCTGGTGATGCGCTTCTGGGTTCAGGGGCAGGCCCTGTACTACCGCAACCGGGCGCTCCTGCAGCGCACGCGCATCAGTCGGGTGGAGCGGCTCTCGACGCTGTGCCTGGCCACGGGTCTCCTCGCCACGGCAACCCTCGTCATCCTCTGGAATCGACTGCCTCCCATCGGGGAATGGCGTCACTGGCTGGTTGTCGTGATGGGCTTCGCGCCCATCTCCGCGGCCCTGTGGGAAGCCTATGGGGAGAGATTCGGCCTGCGGACGCAGGCCCATCAGTATGCGCGATTCGCGGTCATCTTCGGGCGCGCCGAGCAGGCCTTCGAGCGCCTGGAGGCCACGCCGGTAGCCAGGCGCCGGCACGAGAGCGAGCGTGGCCTGATACGCGAGCTGGGACGCGAGTCTTTGATGGAGACCGGAGACTGGGTACTGCTATTGCGCGATCGCCCGATCGCGCTGCCAAAGGGCTGACGGGCTCCCAACCGTCTGGACCTGTCCGGACAAGCGCCGGGCGGAAACAGCCACTCCACCTTGGGCCGCGCGAGTTGAGAGTAGAATTCCGGCTTCTCCGACCAGGGCGGGCCAGATGCTGTTCGAACAGATTGCCGCGGGTGGCTGCCGGTCGTATCTCATCGGCTGCGCGCAGAGCTGTGCGGCCGCCCTGATCGATCCGGAGCTCAGTCAGATCGATCGCTATCTCGCGCTGGCGGCCCGCCATGGACTGCGCATACGCTACCTCCTCGATACGCACACGCACGCCGATCATTTTTCCGCAACGCGCGAGCTGGCCGGCCGGCTTGGTGTGCCGATCGCCATGCATCAGGCGAGCCCGGCGCCCTTCGTGGATATGCGCCTCGGCGATGGCGAATCCATCGTGCTCGGCCAGCTGCGGATCAACGTGATGCATACACCCGGTCACACGCGTGATTCGATGTGCCTGCGCGTGGCGAACAGGCTGTTCACCGGCGATACCTTGCTCATCGGCGCCACGGGTCGCACCGACCTGCCCACCGGTGATCCGGAGGCTCTCCATGAGAGTCTGTTCGGCCATGTCCTCGGACTGGATCCGGCGCTCGAAGTCTATCCGGCGCACGAATACAAGAACCGCAGCCATACGACGCTGGCTCAGGAGCTCGAACAGAATCCGCGCCTGCAGAAGCGCGACCGCGCCGAGTTCGTCGAGATGATGCGCAATCTCAACCTGTCGATGCCGACGCACCTGACCGAGGCGCTGCGAACCAATCTCTCCGGCGGTAAGACCGTAGCGCAGCTTCTCGCCGAAGCGGCCACCCTCGTGCCATTCATGTCGCTGTCCGAGCTCAGGGGGCGGATCGAGGCGGGTGCCGCGGATCTGATCGTCCTCGACGTCCGCGAGCGCGACGCCTACCTTGGCGGCCACATTCCCGGAGCGCGCCTGCTGCCACGGGGTCAGCTCGAGCTCAGGGTGAACGACGAGCTACCCGACCCCACCCTGCGCATACTCACCGTCTGCGAGTTTGGACGGGTGTCTACACTCGCCGCCGCAACTCTGCGCACTCTTGGATTTCAGCGTGCGATTGCGCTCGACGGTGGCATGAAGGCCTGGCGTGAAAGCGGCTACCCGCTGATACAGGGCAGTACCGCCTGAGGCATGCAGCCCGATTACGTGCCGCTCTGCGCCTTCAGCAAGCTGCGCAGCATCAAAACCTCGGCCGTAATTGCGGTGTGCAGCGCCGGATCGACGTCGGGTGCGAACAGCGACGAGTGATTCGACGGCAGGTGGGTTCCGGCAGCCTTGGCCTGGGCATATTTCGCCGGATCGGCTCCGCCGAGACTCAGGTAGAAGCCCGGGACTCCCGCGGCGAGGAAGGAAGAGAAATCCTCCGAAGCGGTGATCGGCCCCATCGCCAGGACGTTGTCCTTGCCAATCGCGCTCTGCAGCACTGAGCGCATTCGCTGGGCCAGGGCCGGGTCGTTGTACACCGCATCCGTCGCTTCATACACGTTGATCGAAGGAGGACGCGGGGCGCCGGCCGCCTGCGCCTCGGCGTTCGTGATTCTCGTGATCGCGGCCAGTACCTGCTTGCGGATCTCGGGCTTGAACGTTCTCACGGTCAGTCCGAGCTCGGCCTGATCGGGAATGATGTTGTTTTTGGTCCCCGCGGTGATGTATCCCACCGTAACCACGGCCATCTCACCCGGCTTGACTTCGCGGGACACGATCGTCTGCAGGGCCAGAATGGTCCGGGCGGCGGTGACGATCGGGTCGACAGCCGTGTGCGGGGCCGAGCCATGGCCGCCCTTGCCATAGATCGTGATCCGCACCGAGTCGGCATTGGTATCGTAGATGCCGGGCACCACGCCCACCTTGCCGGCCGGGAGCTCGTTGCCGACGTGCAGAGCCAGGATCGCCGCGGGGCGGGGGAACCGGGTGAACAGCCCATCGCGGATCATTCCCGAGGCGCCACCGATAGTCTCCTCCGCCGGCTGTCCGATCAGCATCAGCGTGCCGTGCCACGTGTCTTTGCTGCGCGCCATGATGCCGGCGGTGGCCACGAGGGCGCTCATGTGGAGGTCGTGCCCGCACATGTGACCGACGAAGACGTCGCGGCCGGTCGCGTCCTTGGTGCGAACCTTGCTGGCGTAGGGAAGGCCGGTTTTTTCCTCCACGGGCAGTGCATCGAGCTCCGTGCGCAGCATGATGATCGGGCCTGCGCCATTCTTCAGCATGGCGACGACACCGGTCCCGCCAACGTGCTCCGTGACCGAATAACCGAGACTGCGGAGCTGCCCGGCTAGGGTCGCAGCCGTGTGCACCTCGAAGCCGGAAAGCTCGGGGTGCTGGTGCAGCTCGGTATACAGCGCGTATGCCTTGGGGTATGCGTCGTTGACCTCCTGCGTGGTGGAACTGGCGCACAGGGTGAACCCGGGATAGCACAGCAAAGCGAAGGCCATTGCCGCCCGTAGTGCACTCAAAGGTCTGTCTCCGTACATATCGATGACTCCCAGCAATGCTGTGCGATTGGGAAGCCTGCAAATGTACCGGAAATCGCCGCTTGCCGAACCTGGCTTTCAAGGCCCGACGGCCGACGGCAGCAGCGACCCGGGGCGACCCGAGAGGCGATCTGAGGTTGGGGCTCCGGTAGCGCGACTCGAGATGAGTCTCCGGTCAGCTATGCGACCGAGAAGCCCCGGCCGCAGCCGCGCGGGCTGGGGTGTCATCGCGCGTATTAGACGAATAGCGTTGCGGGATAGGCGTCCGGACCTCGCGATACCCTATAACGCGTTGCATGAACGGATTGCGCGGTAACTTCTTGCGCGCACGTGTTGGCGTGCCGCATTATCCGCATCCTGCGCGATCGAGCGCTCGAGGGGGTTCAACCGGTCAGACCTGCGGGATAGCGGGCGGCCGGCTGTCATGGTCTTCAATTCACTCACGTTTATCGTGTTCTTCGCCTGCGTGCTCGGCTTGCACTCGCTGCCGCTGCCGTGGAGGGCGAAGAAAATCAACCTGCTCATCGCGAGCTATCTGTTCTATTCGGCGTGGAATCCGCCGTTCGTCCTGCTGCTGTGGATATCCACAGTCGTGGACTGGTATGCGGCCCAGGGGCTCGTCAGGGCACAGCGGCCGGCCACGCGACATGCATGGATGATGCTGTCGGTGGTCGCCAACCTCGGCATGTTGGGTTATTTCAAATACGGCCAGTTCCTGGTTGACAACTTCATTGCACTGATGTCGATGCTCGGTGTTGCCTACCACCCAGCGCACTACGACATCGTCCTGCCCGTGGGCATCTCGTTCTATACGTTCGCGACCATGTCGTACACGCTGGACGTGTATTTGCGCCGCGCGGAACCCGCGCGCAACCTGCTGGACTACGCGTTGTTCGTGACGTTTTTTCCGCATCTCGTGGCGGGACCGATCATGCGCCCCACCGAGCTGGTACCCCAATTCGCGCAGCCGCGCCGTGCGACCGGCGCGCAGCTGCGCTTCGGCCTCGCGCTCATGACGGTCGGGCTGTTCAACAAGATAGTGCTTGCCGATGCTTTTCTGTCCAAGGTCGTCGAGCGTGTCTACGATGGCGACAAGCTCCCGGGCACGCTCGACGCTTGGGCAGGCACCCTGGCCTTCAGCGGCCAGATCTTCTGCGACTTCGCCGGCTATTCCACCACCGCGATCGGCGCAGCGCTGTGCCTCGGGTTCGCGATGCCTGACAACTTTCGATTTCCCTATGCGGCGGTGGGCTTTTCGGATTTCTGGCGGCGATGGCACATCACGTTGTCCTCGTGGCTGCGTGACTATCTGTACATCCCGCTCGGCGGTAATCGTCACGGTGCGCGCCGAACGTACGTTGCCCTCATGATCACGATGCTGCTCGGCGGTCTGTGGCATGGGGCCAACTGGACATTCGTCGCCTGGGGCGGGCTGCATGGTCTGTACCTGGCAGTGGAGCGGTCGTTGCGCGCGCGGTTTCCCGGCTACCGGCCCGGACCGGTAGGATTCGTCCTGCTGGGACTCCTCACCTACATGCTCGTGAACGTGACGTGGGTTTTCTTCCGTGCGAAGACCTTCGGCAAAGCATGGGCGGTGTTGCGTGGCATGGCGGGTGAGAATGGCGCACCAGCTCCGATCCTGCCGACGTTCAGCCTGATCATCGTGGCGGCCATCGTCGGCAGCCTCGTGATAACCCACTGGCTGATGCGCTCGCGCACGCTGGAGTCGGTAGTGGCCCGGATGCCGGCCGTGGCGGTCGCCTCGGTGTGGGCTCTGATGGCCTTTGCAATCATCATCGCTCAGGGGACTGGAAGTGCTTTCATCTATTTCCAGTTCTGATCTGCCTGCCGGGATTGGCGGCAGCCAACTGCGGGAAGACCACGACCGCTACGCGCGTCAGACGGCCGCCGACCGGCCGGGCGTCGCTCAGCCGGTACCCACACGGCCTGTGCCCGAGCAACCCTGGGGCCGCATAGTGATCGGCATGCTGGTGCTGCTGGTATCCCTGGTGATCGGCTGGGAGTGGCTCTGGCGCACCTATGGCGCGCTACCGGGCGTCTCCAACACCTACGGGCTCTGGGCCATTCAGCGCCGCCGCATCGACGCGGGCGAGGGCGACGCGACCGTGCTGCTCGGAGCATCGCGCATCCTCTATGACATTCAGCTTCCGGTCTGGGAGCGCCGGACCGGCCGGCGGCCGATCCAGCTCGCCTTCGAGGGTACCTCGCCGCTGCCGTATCTGGAGGACCTGGCGGAGGACCCGAAGTTCACGGGCCGCGCCCTCATCGGCATCGCCCCGGAATTGGCCTTCTCGGGCTACGCGTATCAGGGCGGTGGGGTTCATTACGCGCGCAAGGAATCTCCTTCTCAGAAGGTCGGCCAGTGGCTGTCCATGCATTTGATCGAGCCGTACTTTGCCTTCGACGATCCGGATTTCGCTCTCGCAACCGTACTCGAGCGTCTACCCTGGCCCGAGCGTCCGGGAAGGTTCTGGGAAACCCAGGTCCGCAAGCTTGGGTATCATGAGGTGGATCGCAATTCCTACCTTTGGAGCAAGGTAGGCGAGGATCGGGCCTACCGCGACCTCTGGCGCACCATCTGGGCTCAGAGCTTCGAGCCCTCGCCGCAAGATCCCTCGCCCGAAGAGGCCCTGAAGACCGAAAAGGAGCAGATCGAGCGGATTTCGAAAGCGGTTCGGAAGCTGCGCGCCCGCGGCGTCCAGGTACTCTTCGTCCGCATGCCGAGCAACGGGGAATATCTGGCGCACGAGAATCGCCTCTTTCCGCGCGCGCGTACCTGGGACATCCTGCTTGCAGCGAGCGCCGTGCCCGGGATCCATTTCGAAGATTACCCGCAGCTGCAGGGCTACTACCTGCCGGAATGGTCGCACATGACACTCGCGGAAGCCGAGCGCTTCACCGCCGCCCTGTGCGACCTCATTGGCGGCAAATTCTGGCCGGACGAGCCTCACCGCATCAGCAGCGAGGCATCCACTCCCTGATCGACGCGCCGCCCCGGCGCGCTCGGCGCACGTGCCTCAGGGCTTGAGGGCGTAGATGTCCAGCTCGCCGGGCGTGCTGGACGAGCTGTCGGCGCCGCCCGTGTTGTTGCCCCGCGTGCCGATGAAGACAGCCCCATTGGCGATGGTGGGGACGGTGAACTTGACCCCGTTACCGGCCGCATCACCGGCAACCTGAGAGCTGTCCCACAATTCGCTGGCGAGATTCGAGGCGTCGTGAGCGTAGAGCACCGCGGGCCCACACGCCGGTGAATTGAGGGTGCAGTAGTGGTTCGAATCGATGCTCCAGACGATTCCGTTCTGGCTTGCCGAAGAGGCCGAGACCGACGGGGTGGAGCCGGGGAAGCCGTACGAATGCGCGGACGAAGAGCCCAGCGTGAATTGCACCGTCGTCGGGTTCAGCTTGTAGGCACGCAAGGCAGTGCCGATTGTGCTGATGTAGAAGCTGTTGTTCCAGAACGCGGCCGTCGCAAAGATCGCGCTGCCCATGTCGATTTCCTGCACCGCCCCCTGATCACCCAACCCTCCGAGCATGTCGCGGTTGAGGATATACAGGTCATGGTCTTTTCCGCCGGCGATCAGGGCATGCGTCACGGTGTTGCCCGCCGGGAGATCCGCGAGCAGGGCCGCCCCACCGGCGCCAAAGTCCTTGTCGTTCTGCGAGTCGGCCAGCTGATCCGAGGGGGCGAAGTACTGGCTGACGCGCAGATGCGGAGTGGGAGTGGCGGTCGGGACTAACTGCAGCAGGGAATCGCCATAGTCGTTATTGGGCGCGCTCGAGCTCGTGGCATCGAACCCACCATTTCCGGTGATGACGTACAGGTTGTTGCTGGCGTCTGCAGCAGGCGCGCCGCCGCTCATCCAGATGCCGGCCTCGCCCGTGTTCGGCGAGACGTTGAGGACATATGCCTGGCTGAACGCGGTGCCGTTGTACGTATAGCCGATCATCCAGCCATACCATGGCCCCTGGTCCTCATGTGAGGCCCAGGCGATGTAGACCACGCCGTTGACGAGCGCCAACCCGGGCCGCTGATGCTGCAGGTGGGGATCAAAAGCAACCGACGACCCGCCACTGCCGGTGCCCGGAAAACTTGCCGAGATCAGCGTCGGCGAGCCGGTTTTCTCGTTTCCGGTGGTCAGATCGATCGCATGCAGCCGCTGAAAGAATGTCCCCGAGTTCACCGACTTCGAGACCACGTACAGGGTGCCGCTCGCGGGGTCGATGACCGGCGTTCCGGTGACACCGATTTCAGGCTGAATGTCCCCAAATCCCGAGCCGACCAGCGTGGACGGGACAGAAGTCTCACCGCTCGCGCCGCCATGAGTCGTATCGATCAGGTTTGCCGACCACAGGCTCTTGCAGGGACTGGCGTCCGCATCGAAGGCGAACAGACCATCGTGCTGGGTCGCCACGTACACGACATTGTGCTTGGCGCCCTGCACCGTCACGTTGGCCACCCACAGTGGCTGTGCGTAAATCGCTCCATCCACCGGGCAGGAGGCCCGCTTACCAAAGCTCTGCGTGTTGATGTTGGCCGTCGTAAGCGCGTACTCCTGAATATTCGTTCCGTCCCGAGATAGGTTGTTATGGTAGGTGTAAACCCCAGCGAGATCCGTCACTGCCACGGTCGCTGTAGCCTTCTGCGTCGCGTTCGCAACGCTGGTGGCGACGATGGTATGACCGCCCGCGGCAGTTCCAGCCGTATACAACCCATTCGAGCTGACTTGCCCCACGCTGGCGTTGCCTCCAGTGACGCCATCCACGGTCCACGTCGCCGGGCCGCCGCCCGGCACTGTGGCGGTGAACTGCTGCGTGCGCGTCAGCGTAATGGCTGCATTGGTCGGCGCGACACTCATCGCAGTGCTCGAAACCGCTACGGTGGCACTGACAGGAGTGCTGGTTCCGGAGGTACCGCTGCAGGTCAGCGTGAAGGTGTTGGTGGGCGAGGTCAGCGGCCCGGTGTTCTTCGTGCCGCTCGTCAGGAGCGTGCCGCTCCAGGCACCCGAAGCGGTACAGGACGTCGAATTGAGTGAGCTCCAGGTCAGAGTGGACGTGCCATTGGGCGCCACGACGGTCGGGGAAGCAGACAACACCGCGGTGGGTACCGTCGTCACGGTCACCGTTGCGCTCGCTGCACTGCTCGTGCCGCCGGCGCCAGCACAGGTAAGCGAGAAGGAGGTGGTTTTGCTCAGCGCACCGGTGCTTTTGCTGCCGCTGGGCGCCAATGAGCCACTCCACCCGCCGGAGGCCGTGCACGAGGTGGCATTCGTTGAGCTCCAGGTCAGAGTCGAGCTGGCATTCTGCCCGATCAAAGTGGGTGATGCGGTCAATTTGGCCGTCGGTGCGATATTGACCATGACGCTCGCCGCCTGGCTCATGCCGCCACCGCCGGTGCAGGTCAGGGAGAATGTCGTGGCGGCCGTCAAGGGCCCCGTGCTTTTGTTGCCGCTGCTGGCCAGCGTGCCGGTCCAGCCGCCCGAAGCCGCGCAGGATGTTGCGTTTGTGGAGCTCCACGTCAGCGTGGTCGCTTCACCACTATTCACGGCTTTCTTGGCCGCACTCAGCGAGACCGTTGGCGGCGCCGTACTGGAGGAGCCGCCACCACACGCAACCAACAGCAGGGTTGCACCAATGCCAACGAGTTGAGTTAGAGACCGCATATATCCCTGTTATTTTTCATCGACCGCGAGGTAGGCCTATCGCTCGGTCTGCATTGACATAATCAGACCGGCCGCTCCCTGACGATCGACGAGCATGGTAATTGAAAGATCGCCGATACGTTTACGAATCTCCCCGGCGAGCAAGTCGTGTACCTGAGCCGCGGGCGCACCGGACATAAGGTGTTGCGGACACCGCACGTGCGGCGCGGGAACCTGTCTGCGATCGCAGACACTGAAGGATGTCCGAATCGGCCGCTCGCGTGAAATGCAGCCTTCCGTGGGCGCAACGAGGCGCTGGACGGCCGAGGATCTAGGCGGACTTCAGTCTGACGGGCAGCGAGCGGATCCGTGTACCGGTGGCCGCGAAAATCGCGTTCGTGAGGGCCGGAATGACTGGCGGCAATGCCGGCTCTCCCAGCCCGGTGGGCGGCTTGTCCGATTTGACCCAGGCGATCTCGATTTCCGGCGTCATGGGTATCCGTGCGAGCGGAAAATCATGGAAGTTGCTCTGCTGCACGGCGCCGTCGGCGAACTCTATCGCCTGACCGGCCAGCGCCTGCGCCAGACCATCGATCACCGCGCCGCGGACCTGGTTCTCGGCTCCCATGGGATTGACGATCTGGCTGCCCACATCCGCGGCCACCCACACCCTGTGAACGGCGACGTCACTGCCGGAGACGCTCGCTTCCACCACCTCGGCGAAATAGCCGCGGTGCGAGAAATAAAACGCGAAGCCTTTTGCCCGGCCAGACTGTGCCGGCTTGCGCGCCCAACTCGAGGTTTGCACCACCTTCTCGATGACATCGCGGGCGCGACCCGTATCAAATGGCGGTCGATCGTCCGGTGCCGCCACCTCCCGGCGGGCGCCGAGCAGGGACAACATCAGCGTCGGCAGATCCTTTCCGGCGGCGACCGCCACTTCATCCAGAAACGACTGTGAAACAAACGATAGTGCATTGGATGCGGGAGCGCGCAGCCATCCGGTGGTCACGACCGTCGGCAGCATGGTCTGAGTGAAATGCAGGTCCTCCACCAGACCGGCCGGTGGCAGCGACAAATTGAAATTGGCCGCCCTCGCGGTCGTCTTGCCATCGCCGAAAGTCACGAAGTGATCGGTGAAGGCAACGAGATTGCCTTGCTGATCCAGGCCGGCCTGGAAGCTGTGCCAGCCTCCGGGCCGGTAGTAGTCCCGGCGGATATCGTCCTCGCGTGACCACAACAGCTGGATCGGTACGCCGGGAATCGCCTTCGCAATCGCGGCAACCTGCACCATGTAATCATTCAGCAGGCGCCGTCCAAAGCCGCCACCGGCGCGGGTCAGATGCAGGGTGACTCGCTCGCGCGCAATACCGAGCGCTTTCTCGAGCGACGCCAAGCCTGCGTTCGGGTTCTGGCTCGGAGCCCACACCTCGAGCCTGCCCTCCCGATAGCACGCTGTGCAGTTCTGCGGCTCCATCGGCGCGTGCGCGATGAATGGATAATCGTAGCGAGCTGAGACACGCTTCGCCGCGGCGGCGAGCTTCGCAGCGGCATCCCCATCGCGGCGCAGATCGGCACCGGAATCCGCGACGATCGCCTCATCCGCCTTGGCTTGATAGACGGACGTGCTGTGCCCCTTGGCGGCGCTCAGATCCCATTCGACCACGAGTCGCGAGCGGGCCTGATTCGCGAGCCACCAGTTGGAGGCGACGATCGCCACCCCATCGGCAAGACCCTGATCAGGATCGCCATCACCGTGGATAGGCAGCACATGCCTGATGCCGGGCAGGCGCTTTACGGCCTCGACGTCCGCCTTGATCAAGCGGCCGCCGTGGGCGGGCGCGACTTCATAGACGGCATACAGCATGCCAGGCAGACGCGTGTCGATGCCAAAGACCGGCTTGCCTTCGACGATCCGGGCGCTATCGACCCCCACGGTCGGCTTGCCGATGATGGTGAATTGCGCCGGCTCCTTGAGCCGAACGCTCTTGAGATCGGGCGGGCTGAGTCTCGCCGCTGCGGAAGCCACCTCGCCGTACCCCGCGGAACGTCCCGAGGCTGCGTGCAAGATGCGTCCCTTCGAGGTCGTCAGCTCCCCTGAGCTCACTCCCCACCTCGCTGCGGCCGCCTCGAGAAGCATGGCGCGCGCCGCCGCTCCGGTCTGGCGCATGGGCAACCAGTTCGTCGGGGTTGCGGTGCTGCCCCCCGCCACCTGAGATCCGTAGCGCTTCTGGTCGACGTCGGCCTGCTCGATGCGCACCTGGCTCCATTCACAATCCAACTCGTCGGCGACCATCATGGGCAGCGAAGTCTTGACTCCCTGTCCGATCTCCGGATTCTTGGCCACGATCCTCACCGTACCGTCCGGCGCAATGGAGACGAAGGCCGAAAGTACTCCCGGCGCGGCCGGCTCGCCTGCGGCCCCGTCCAGCGCGCGCACGGGCAGCGGGATCAGTGCCTCGAGCGCCAGTCCGCCACCAGCCAGCAGCGAGGCTTTCAGAACGGTTCGTCTGTCGAGACTCACGCGTGGAGATTTATGCAACACGACCGCTCTCCTCTTGCGCACCGGCCTCGTCGACACCGGCGGCGATGCGGATCGCACTTCTGATGCGGTTGTAGCAGCCGCAGCGGCAGATATTGCCGGCCATGGCCGAATCTATCTGCTGCCGATCGGGTTTGGGCTGGGCGCCGAGCAACGCACTCGCCGACATGATCTGGCCCGCCTGACAATACCCACATTGCATCACGTCGATCTGCAGCCACGCCTGTTGCAGCCGCGCGCCGATCTGCGTCTCGCCAATGTGCTCGATGGTATGAATCTTCGCATGGCCGACGCTTTCGACGGGCAGCTGACAGGAGCGCCGCGCCGCGCCGTCCACATGCACCGTGCACGCACCACACAGTCCCTTGCCGCAGCCGAACTTCGTACCGACCATTCCGAGCTCGTCGCGCAATACCCACAGCAGTGGCATCTGCGGCGGGACCTCTACCTGGCGGATCACTCCATTGATGTTCAAGCGATAGCGCATAAGACCACCCGTGAGGAGACTCGAGCGAGCCGCGAATATATCGCGTTCGTCGGGGAAGATGAAAACCAGCCGAGCGTCGCCGTGAGGGCAGCTGCTTCGCAGCGTTATATTCACTCTGTTATAGCGGTCTCCTGTGCAGCGACGGCGACCCAGCGTTTACCGTGATAAAGAAAGATGTCTGTAAAGCGGGCTCTGCTCAGGACCATGCCGTCGTCGCGGTGTGTGAGTGCCATGCCGCGGACGTATCCGATGGGCCCTTCGATGCGCAATTCGATGTCACGGACCTCAATCGAGCCTGGCGCTCTTGTGGCAAGCCGGGCCAGCACTTCGGACTTCTTCAGCATCGTTCCGCGAGCGCCGCTATCCGTAAAGGTATCGTCGAGCAAACACGCCAGAGAGCGCACCTCGCGATTCTCCAGAGAGACGATCCAGCGATGCTCCGCCTCCAACAGGCCGGCGCGGGTATGAGGCTCGGAAATCTCCCTGCAGCTGTCGCTGCCCGACGCGGCCATCAGGGCAACTGCCCAAATTGTCAGCATTCGATCCTCCATGCTTCCCGATCGCGGGTAGCCGGGGGCACACTACCCCGCAAGTGCGACTGCCTGAGGTGAACGACGAGCTCCTCTTGTAGAGCTTGCACATCGTGGCTGATCGTGTAGTGCATCCCGGCCATGTTCGCTGCTACGAATGCCCCCGCGAATGCCGCTGAGATTTCGCGGCCTCACCGACGGCGGGCGATGACCACCGCCTGTGCGAGCACGAGGTCATCGGGGGCCTGAACGACGGGGATGTCGATGAGAACATCCGGCGTGACGCCTCTCGGGCGAGTGTCGCCGTCGGGTCTGATGATTCTCGCCTTGGGATATCCCACCATAAGCTCGGTATTATGAAGCGTGAACTGCTCCATGGCGCCGTAGGTGCTCGCCATGTCGGAGGTCGGCTCACCCAGAACCACTCCGAAATGATAGTCCTGGATCAATGCCGCGACGGCGACCGCATTGGAGTACGTCTGCCGATCTACGAGGACGAACACCTTGCCCGTAAAGCGCTGACCGGCCCGCGGCACAGTCTCAGGGATGTCGAAGTCCACGACCTCGCCGATTCGCGCGTGAGCGTATAGATCGGCGTAGCGATGCGAGATCGGCCCAGCCGCCTGGGCATCGTGCGCCATGCGCGCATCGTTCGCCGCAATGGACTCCCGGCTCACCTTGACCCGGAACTGCGAGGCAAAGCGAAATGGCCGGCTCGCGAACCAGGCCACCATGAGGTCGCTGAAGAGATTGTCGCCGCCCGGATTGCCGCGCAGATCAATGATGAGCCGGTCCGCATGCGCCGTGGCGAATGTGGCAAAGGCATGGTCGATGAATTGCCGGAATCCCGAGACATCCCACTCCCCAGCGGCTGTCCTCGCCTCGGTGTTGTAGAACGGGCCAGGACGCAGGTACGCCACGCCCTCGCTCAGCAGGCGCGCCGTGCGCAGCGGATTCTCCAGATCCAGCACCGGCGGCTGCCGGGCATGCTGCGATTCCATCTGGGCCTGAGTCCGTGCGGGCACATGGACTTGCAAGGCGCTTCCGGCACGCCTCAGCCGGATGTCGAAGCCATCGACCGCTCCGAGCTCGACCCAAAGGTACTGCGCGAAGTCATACTCCATCAGGGAATGCGCCATGTAGTCGGTCTCGGCCGAAACGTGGCGGTCGGTCCGCTCGAGCCACCGGGACATGGACTCACCATTCAGGCCAAGGATCTCCTCTCCAGGCCTGATCGCCTCGACGCCGCTCAGATTCTGAGCGACATAGACGCGTCCCGCGACGATTCTTACCGGGAGTGGAAAAGACTTTCCGCCGGACTGCAGGTATCTCAACCAGGCGGCATCCGGGGAATCTACCCGCGTGTGACCCATGCGGACCGCGGCTGCAAAGAGCTCGAACCGCGTCCTTGCCTGCTGGCGAGTCAGCGGACGGTCGAGCGCTGTCAATTGTTGCGCATACAGCCGATCCAGCCTGGGTTTAGGTGTGAAGGCGTACAGATCGAAATGCGCCTCCTGCAGTCCGTGATACAGCTGTTCGAAGTCCGCGCGCAACTCCACCGGCGTATACAGACGGTCCGCGTTGCCGCCAGGACGACCCATAGTCTGGTCAATTGAGGCAGAGCTCACATCCGCGCCAGCGAGCGCGGCGAGGCACACGAGCACGATGCGCAGCATCATGAGGCAATCCGAGTAGCCACCGAGATATCATCAGGATAATATGTAGGCGCCTACATAAATGCAACCGGATGCGTGAGCTGCCATGAGCGACCAGACGCGCAAGTATGGCCCTGCCGCCATCGGCGCCCGACTGCGCCGTCTCTCCGAAAGCCTTGACGAGGATGCCGGACGGATCTACGCCGAGCTGGGCATCGAGTTTCAGCAGCGCTGGGTCGGTGTGCTGGAGCAGCTGGCCCGAGGCGGCCCCCAGTCCGTCGGCGAGCTCGCCGAGTCCCTCGGCATCCGTCATTCCTCCATCAGTCAGACACGCCGCTCACTGGAGGAGGCGGGACTGCTGGCCTCGAAAGCGGATCCGGCAGATGGCCGTAGTCGCAGGTTGTGTCTGTCGGCTGCCGGGGCCAGGCTGGTTCGTCGCCTCGAACCACTCTGGGAAGTCCTCAACGCGACCTCCGTCGAGCTGGATGCGGAGTCTCACGTCGTAGACTGCCTCAATCGCCTTGATGCTGCCCTCACCCGCCTCTCACTCTATGAGCGGGTGCGCCGGAAGTTTCCACGTTAGTCGGGGCGGTATTCTGCGCAGCATGCCTGGTCAAAGACGACCAACCTTCAGTGTGGCGCAGACATTCCCAGACTGTTGCTCAGGAAAGCGTAGATATCCGCCGTCTGATTGACCTCCTGCCTCACCGTGGGACCGCCTCCGTGCCCCGAGGAAGACTCGATATAGAGCAGCACCGGCGCCGGGCCTGCCTGCGCGGTCTGCAGCGCCGCCGCGAATTTAAACGAATGCATCGGCATCACTCGCGTGTCGTGGTCACCTGTCACCACCAGCGTCGCAGGATATCTGGTGCCGGCATGGACGTTGTGTACGGGTGAATATCGGATCAGTGCCTTGAAATCTTCCGGGTCGTGCGGCGAGCCATAGTCGCCCGTCCATCCAGCGCCCTGGCCGAATCGATCGAAGCGCAGCATGTCCATGACTCCAACTTCCGCGATCGCCGCTCCCCACAGATCCGGCCGCTGCGTCAAGCACGCGCCAATGAGCAGACCGCCGTTGGAGGCCCCCAGGATCGCCAGCTTCTCCCGGCTCGTGTAGTGCTGTGAGATCAGCCACTCGCCCGCCGCGATGAAATCATCGAACACGAGCTGCTTGTGCCCGCGGATCGCCTGGCGATGCCACTGATCCCCGTATTCGCCGCCACCACGGATGTTTGCCACGGCATAAATGCCGCCCATCTCCAGCCACTCGATGTGAGCGGCCCTGAAAGAGGGCAACACCGGTATCCCGAAACCTCCGTAGCCGTAGAGCAGGACCGCGTTGCGTCCATCCGGCTTGATCCCTTTACGGTAGGCCAGCAGCATCGGAATCCGCGTGCCGTCCTTGCTCTGATAAAAAACCTGGTGTTCCTCGAATGCGCGCGGGTCGAAGGCAACCTTGGGGGATCGGAATACAGTGGCGACCCCTGATTCGAGATCGTACCGATAGACCGTGGGCGGGGTGATGAGATCGGTGAACGTGTAGAACGTCTCCTTCTGGTCCGGCTCACCTTCGAATCCCTCTGCCGTGCCCGGACCCGGCAGCTGTACTTCGCGACGCAGCTTGCCATCCAGACCATAGATCACCACGCGGCTGTGTGCATCGTGCAGCGAGCGCACGATCAACTGATGGTCTACCAGCGACACACTGGGCTCGGTTACCGGGATCGCATCTTTGGTTTGCGGCAAAACGCTGACCCAGTGGTCCTGCGAGGCTTGCCTCGGGTCAACGGCGATGACACGTCCCAAAGGTGCCCCCAGGGTCGTGAGGAAATAAACGCGGCCCCGATCCGTTCCCGCGTAGACATAAGAGGACTCGAACCCTTTCACGATCGGGATCGGTGTCGCCCCGGGATGGTCCAGGTCGAAGACGTAGACATCTTCGTGCCCGGTATCTCCAACCTCGCCCTGTCCCACCTCCACTACCAGCCACCGGCCTTCGCTGGAGAGGTGTGGCTCGTATTGCCAGTCCGGGTGCGCGTTGTCGGCAAACATCCGGCGATCGGCCGTGACGGGCGTGCCCAGTTTGTGAAAGTACAGCGCGTTCCCCGAATCCTGTGCGCTCAACTCCTTGCCCGCCGGTGGGGCCGGAAAGGCGCTGTAGTACACGCCCTTACCGTCACGCGTGAAGACAGGGGGATAATATTTCGTGTACCGCAGGATCTCCGGCAGATCCTTGCCGCTGGCAAGATCCCGGAATCGCCACTGCGTCCAGTCGGAGCCGGAAACGGACACGCCGTAGGCGAGCGTACCGCCATCATGACTCACCCGGTATCCCACCACGGCAAGGCTACCGTCCCTTGAGAGCGAGTTCGGGTCCAGTGCAACGGAGGGTCCCCCCGACAGGCTTTGCATGGAATAGAGGACGCTCTGATCCTGGAGGCCTGTGTTGCGGGTATAGAGGTAGCGGCTGCCTTCCCGGAAGGGCACTCCGAACCGCTCGAAATTGGACAGCCTGGAAATACCGGCCGCAATGACGGAACGCCCGGAAAGCGAGCTCAAATAGGAATCGGTCAGCGACTTCTGCGCCGCTACCCATGAGCGCGTCGCCGCTGAATCCAGATCCTCGAGCCACCGATAAGGGTCGGGCACGGAGATGCCGAAATATCGATCAACCACGGGTCCGCGGGCAGCGGGCGGATAGGTCAACCGCGCACCGGCCGCGAGGCATACCGAACACGCCAGGCTGGTGAGGGTCACCAGGCTCCAGGGGCGCGCCACTGATCCGTGGATCGTCGCTTTGCTTTGACTCATGGTTTGCGCCTTGGACTCCTCTCTCATGGCCTGCGCTAAGCTCTTTTTTGGCGCGCAGTCTATGCCATGCCGCTGCCGGTGTCGCGCGCCCGCCCGCGGCCTCGTGTTCTCAACTGAGAATCCCATCTACATGGACCGACCAAGCCTGGCTGGCAGGTCGGCGCTCATGGGACGAAGACTTGGCCAGTCAACGCCTACTTTACCGAGGTCCGCGAACGACTGCTTGGCTCGCCCATTCACTCGTGAAATATCATCGGACCATTGTCACCACCCTCGACCTGCTGGTGAGCGCAGGCTTCTCGATCGAACGAGTCGAGGAGTTCTGTCCCGCGGCCGAACGGGTCGCGGCGCGGCCCGCGCTGGCTGAGGAGTTGGAGCGGCCGATGCTTCTGTGGTGTCCGCGCGCAGCTGACCGAGCCCTGCCGGAGCCTGTTGATCCGTCGGCCGCTGAGCCGACTGACCGGTAGCGCGAAGGCACGTGCGAGTGCGTCAGATTTTCTTCACGACGACTCGACCACTGGAGTCAACGAACACGTGGTAGCGATTACCGTCCTTGCAGGTTGCGGTGTAGTCGCTGTCGCCATTGCGTTTGGCCTCCACAACCTTATCGCATGGCATCCCCTGCAACGCGATCGTGGCGCCCAGATCCTTGCCCATGTTTGGATCGGCGGCAGCTGCGATCCGTGCGGCGCCGAGCGCGGCCATCACGACCAGGGCAGGAGCGGTCAGACGGGAGGTCATGGTGTCTCCTACGAATCGAGTTTCGAAAACTTCTGCGGGTCCGAGAGAATGCCCCAGATTGCCTCGCGTGAGCTCGCAATGGCGCTCGCGAGAGAAGGATCCCCATCCTGCAGCAGACTCAGAACCTTGAGCAGCAACAGATCATACCGTTGACGCAGGTTACTCAGGGAGGTTGTCGACTTGCGGGCGTAAAAAGCCCTGAACTGACTCAGCAGATCATCGACCTGGTTCTTCAGGGAAAGCTTGGTGAACACCCCAATCGCCTTGGTGTCCTTCAGACGCTGCTCCAGAGCGGCCAGATCCAGAGTCGGTGTCACCGCAACGGCTGGCGGAATTGCCCTGGCTTGCGGTGCCGGCGTGGGTGGCGCGGTCGGGGCGGCAGGCGGCGCCGCCGCAGCGGCGGCGGGAGCCGCGAGTGCACTGGTCGAGCTGCGCCGTGGTGAGGCCTTCGGCTTCACCGCGTTGGCAGGCTGATTGGCCGTCCCCGAGGCGCGTGAAGGCTGGGCGGGTGGTGGCGGAATCTCTCTAGCTGGAACGCCGGACGATGCTCCTGCCGGGGGCACCGGTGGCTGCGAGGCGCTGTGCGCCGCCCCAGACGCTGTATTTCGAGCAGCAGATTCAGAAGTACTGGCGCCGGCCCCGCTGGAAGCGCTGGAAGTGGCGGATGCGCCCGGCTGGCTCACAGGTCCTGCGGGAGCGGGCGTCGGGCGAAGGTAGCTGCATCCGCTCATGAGTGCCAATACCGACATAACGCCCCATCCAGTGCGGCGCCCCACCCGCTTCCAGCTACCATCAGGTCCGGCATTGCCCATGGACCGCAAGTTAGCCGCCGTCAGGTAGGGCCGTCCAGTCCTGCAGGGCAGCTTGAAGGGTCCCCCTTTCAGCATCTCGGCTCACACAGACGATTGCCTACTCGCTCAACTGGGGAGGAGTATCGACGCCCATGGGCATTCCATTTCACCCAATCCAATACAACTCCCAGGGACTGCCATGTCAAAACGCCGTACCACACCTGCTCCTGACTTAAGTATGGCCCCTCCATCTCAATCAATCGCGGCAGCACGGTCTGCGCTGCGGTTTTCGCCGACACCAGCACCGTGCACAATTCGCGGGACCACTGAGCGAAGTCATGGAGTGATCGGCACGCGCGATTGACAGCAAGTCATCGTCAGCGAAGACCTAAGGTTACAGCACCCATGTCGCAGACGGGTCACCTATGTGGCAGACCGGTCATCCCACTCGGTGTGGGGATCGGGCTCCCGCAATTCATGCAGTGGACGAGATGCCCTACCGCGTGAGACTTGCGCCGCTGTGACCCCGCCCCTAAGCTTTTCTCCGAGGATCAGGCAGCCCGGCACACATGACCCAGCAAGCGACCCACCGCTTCATCAAGTTGTTGAACCAGACAGGGCGCGAACTCGCTCCCGGGGCTTGCATTCTGGATCTGGGCTGCGGCGCAGGCGAGGCGGTCTATGCGTTCGTAGAACACGGGTTCCCCAATACATGCGGATTCGACATCAAGGACTATCTCCATCTGAGGGCACCCGAGGACCGCCATCGATTCCGCATCGGCTTGGACAACGGCAGGCTACCCTTCGACAGCAACAGCTTCGATCTGGTCTTCTCGGAAGAGGTATTCGAGCACGTGCAGGACCAAGTCCCGATGTGGCGTGAGCTTCACCGAATCATGAAGCCGGGAGGCATCTCCGTTCATACCTTCCCCGCGCCCTATTGCTTGATCGAGCCGCACAACTACGTTCCCCTGGGCGGCGTGATTACCCAGTACTGGTGGTACAACCTCTGGGCGCTGCTCGGTATTCGCAACGAGTTCCAGAGAAAGGAAGGAACCAATGCCACGCAGACCGCGCGCTGGAACACCTTCCGTATCATCGAGAATCTGAACTACGTGAATAACTCATGCTACCGGGTGATCTGGGAGGAGTTGGGCTTCGAGTGGAAGTGGCTCACTCAGGAGAGTTTCGACCTGCATCCCCGAGGATTGATTCGCTGGGCGGGCAGGCTCAATCGCCTTATTCCAATAGTCGCGTGGAGTTTTCGCGCCTTTGTCAGCCGCAAGGTGCTGCTGCAAAAGCCGAGCAGCCCAAGGTTCACGCGCTTCACCGAGCCCCCGCCGTGAGAAATCTCCAAGGGCGCGCACAGCACAGGCCACCGGGACCCGGCCATCAACCCGGGCGTACCGGATCAGCCCGGAGCCCGCAGCGCAGCGCCTCCAGCCAGCCTCTCCCGGTAGAGCCGACCGTCGGGGGTACGGACCTCAAGCGGGAGAAAACTCCATGAAGAAGAGCGAGTCGCCCACGGGCGAGTCTCCTTCCGAGCTCATCGACGCGAGGATCAAGGAGCTAGGCGACTGGCGGGGCAGGATGCTCAGCCGGCTCCGCACCTTGCTCAAGGAAGCCGATCCTCAAGTCATCGAGGAGTGGAAGTGGAGAGGCGTTCCCGTGTGGTCACACGACGGCTTGATCTGCACCGGAGAGACTTACAAAAGCGTCGTGAAGATGACCTTCGCGAAGGGGGCAGCGCTCAAGGATCCTTCACACCTCTTCAATTCCAGCCTCGAGGGCAACACCAGGCGTGCCATCGACTTTCACGAGGGCGAGGAGCTCAAGGAAGAGGCCTTGAAGTCTCTGATTCGCGCCGCTGTGGCACTCAACAAATCCAAGAAAAAGACCTGATGCAGCCCGGCCGGCATCGTTCGGGGACTGCCGGGAACCACACAGGCTCAGGTGACGCGGGCTGGAATCAACTCCTGATGACGGTGACTGTCGAGTGCGACCTGTGGCCGAGTCGAGCTGCCCTCGGCGTTCGAATCGTGGACCGGTCGGCGGGCCTGCGCAGGCCATGTCGAGAGCTCAGCTCAGGTCGGCTGCGTATTCAAGCGTCCGGGCGCGACGGGAGCGCGCCGCCAGCGCGTATGCGGGCGCACACAAGGACAAGAAGACCACGGCGGTGACTCCCGAGCGCCAGTCCTCGACCAGGGCCGCAACCAGAAATCCCAGTGAGCCGACGAGAACAATGCCGGTCGAGACCGGATAACCGAAGGCTCGGTACGGCCTCGGTGCCTCGGGCGAGCGCCTGCGCAAAACGAAGACCGCAGAGAACGCGGCGATGTAGTAGAGCAGAATGAGCACCGCAAACAGCGCGATGAGTTGATTGAAGGTGCCTGAGAGTATCATCGCGAAGCTGGTGAGCATGGTCGCCGCAAGCGCTGTTTGTGGCGTTCCGCCATGACTGACAGTCGCGGCCCGCGGGGAAATCCAGCCTTCCCGCGCCATCGAGAACAGCACGCGCGGTGCAATGAGCACGTTGCTGTTGATGAGGTTGAGCGCAATCAGAATGGACACTGCAGTGATCAGTGCGGCGCTGCCGCGCGGCAGCACGACCTGCGCGGCGGCTGCCGCCGGCAATGGCGACGCGGCAAGCACGGGAATCGGCAGCACGCGCAGCAGCGCAATGTTGATGATCAGATAGAGGCTCACCACCAGCAGTGCGCCGCCGATGATGGCTCGTGGCAGCGTGCGCGAAGCATCCAGACTCTCCTCTGCCGTATAGATCGGCGCATACCACCCGTCGTAGGCTGTCAGTATTGCGCGAATCGCGGGTACGATGGTCAGCAGAGTTCCCGCAGAGAACACCGTTCGGATGTTCACCGCCGTCCCAACCACCGCCGCTGGCCGGATTACCGGCGCGACGAGGAAACACGCGCCCACCAGCGCCAGTAGCAGGATGCCGAGCGTCGCACTGACGGCCGACGTGAGCGAACTTCCAAGTCGCACGCCCGCCGAATGCATGGCGCCGAAGACAGCGAGAATCAGGGTCGGGGCGAGCAGTGAGTGTTGCGCGACAGGCGGCCAGAGCGTGGCCAGAAATTCGACAGCCGCCACGGCGGCGTAGGCCAGCGTTGCCACGCTGGCGAGCCAATCCACCCAACCGACCACGAAACCTGCGCCCTCTCCGAATGCCCTGCGCGCGTAAACTCTGAACCCGCCGGCTTCGGGATACATGGTGGCGAGCTCTGACACCGATACCGCACCCATGAGTGCGTAGAGTCCGCCAGCGCACCAGCACGCCATGATGAGCGTGGGACTGCCGGCCGCAGCGGCCACCATGCCCGGCAGACGCAGAATCCCGATACCGACCATGGTCCCAAAGACAAATGCGACACCAAATCCAACGCCCAGAATCCTGCGGAGCTGGCGCGTGGCGGTCACGAATTCAACGCCTGAAGGCTCGAGAATGCGACGTCACTGGCGAAACCACTCCGCAAGTCATGGCATCGAAAGCAAGTTCACAGGCAGCCAGTCGAAGGCTAACCCGTTTCGGCCTACTCGTTCGACACACGCCGTTGGTGCCGAGTATGCCACGTCAAGTGCGCCTCAATACACCATCTGGGCGATCACTGCCGCAGCGGCAACGCGCTTCGAATACGCATACAGGGCGCAACATTTGGCCAGGCAGGATCCAGCCGTGAGCTCTTCACGTGCCCGGCTTCACGCGTGATGCGCCATTCTCCTGCTGCACGCTCAGCTATGATACGTCCGCGGCCGGGGAAGACCCGGGGTCGCCGATCCGCCCGGCCGCGCATGAGAACGACACAGTGAACGATGTCGCACCGTTTTCTTCGGAATGTCCACACTGCGGCCATGAGCGCATGCAGGGGGGCTATGCCGGCGATGAGCTTCAGCAGCTGCTCGCCTCCGGCGCAGAAATCGAGGCCTACTGTTCCAACTGCGACGAGAGCTGGTTTATCTCCGTCGAAGAGCGCGCCGACCTGGCGAGACTCAGCCGCAAGCGCTAGACCCACGACGCGGCAAGCTCGCAGGCAGCCGACGAGCTCGCCCGCCGCGGCTATCTGCTGCGAATCGTAGGGCTGATCCGAATGTCTCCGCCCACGCTACCATCCGGATTCTTCGCCGGATGCTGCCGACGATGGTCGGCGCAGAGCCGGAATCCCCTCGAGCCCATTCAAGCCGTGGTGTTGAGGTGTCTTCCGAGGCCGCTCGAGGCTGCCAAGCCCGTTTGCAGATTCTTCAGCAGAATCGGCGAGGTGTCTGCGGCGTCCACAGACATCGCTCCGACCCCCGTAGCGCCGCTCGCCGCGTCCGCCGGCGCAGTCGAGGCGCTGGCGCTCGTACCATCGTTGAGTTGCTGCAGCATCGCGAGGAGCTGCTGCGCGGAGAGGTTGCTTCCGCCGTGATGGCCGTGATGATGATGACCGCCGATAGCGACTGCGCTACCGGCCGTCGAGTTCACGGTGCTCGTGCTGACGCTGCCCGCAGCGCTCGCAGCGCTCGCAGCGCCGTTCTGCAACACCTGCAGCAGCGAGCTCGTGAAGTTTCCGCTAGCGAGAGGGCTGCCCGCCGAGAGAGAGGTCTGCGTGGCCGGATTCAACCAGACCGATGGGTTCGTGACACTGGAAGGGGACACTTGGCTGTTACTCCTTGATTGACTGCTGAGTATGAGCGGCCGAGCGGGGCGCGAGCGCAGTCCGTTTCGGCCGCACCTTGCCGCCGCGGCACCACCACCCGGCAAAACCATGCCGGTTGAGGCGCACCAGCCAGGGTAATGGCGGCCTCTCCATAGGGATCGGGTGACGCAACATCTTCACGTAGTCCGCTGTTTCCGTTCGCTATCCTTGCCTCGTTGCCGCGGTACCCTCACTGATCGATCCGCCGGTGGACCCACCGGAAACGACGACACAAGATTGCTAACGGCTTGCGGTTTATGACCATTTATGGTCATATATGGTCATGAGACGGGTCGGCATAGCTGAGCTCAAATCCAGACTGAGCGAATTCCTTCGGGCCGTGCAGAGCGGCGAGTCGATCGCGGTCCTCGATCGCAATCGGACAGTGGCGCATATCGTACCGATACGCGAGCGGCCGGGCTTGCGCATCCGCAAGCCCGCCTCCCGTTCACCGAAACCGAAAGAGGTCTCGCTGCCGAAGCCGACGCAGCAGAAGATCGACGTCGTGGACTTGCTGCTGGAGGAGCGCCACAACCAGCGATGATTGCTTATGTCGACTCTTCGGTGCTGCTGCGCCTTGCACTCGGACAACCGAATGCTTTGCCGGAGTGGCGACAGATTGATCGCGGAGTCTCGAGTGCGCTGATCTCGACCGAGAGCTTACGCACTCTGGACCGCTTGCGAATTCGCGCAGGCCTATCGGACGTCGAGGTCGCGAGCCGACGCGCCACGATACTCAATTTAATCGATTCGCTCGAACTGATCGAAGTCGACTCGGTCGTGCTGGATCGAGCCGCGCAACCGATGCCGACGGAGTTGGGCACCCTCGACGCGATTCATCTCGCGTCAGCACTCCTTTGGAAGGAAGGGACGGCGATCGACCCGGTAATGACTACTCACGATGGCGCGCTCGCCCTGGCGGCGCAAGCGCACGGCTTCAAAGTGTTGGGGACCTAGCCGCTCGATCCTTCCCCGCGGACTTTCCTAAGCCCGAACCCTCGGTAGAATTCCGGTAGACTTCGACGCCGAAAACAGCCGCCATTTTCCTGCAGAAATCCGCAGAGTCTTCAATCCGTCAGCCGATAACGCTCTGTCGCCCGGCAGAAAACAGGGTGATTCCACAGCCTACGCCTTCTCCCCCACATATAACTCCGCAGTCTTGAAGGGCACCCCACACCCTCCAATCCCGCAGTACCCATCGGGATTCTTCGCCAGATACTGCTGGTGATAATCCTCCGCGTAATAGAACGTCGGCGCATCCAGGATCTCCGTCGAGATCAAACCTCTGCCGGCAGCCGTCAACCGCGCCTGGTACGCGTCCTTGGACTGCAGCGCTGAGCGCTTCTGCTCGGCGGTCAGCGTGTAAATGGCCGAGCGATACTGTGTACCGACATCATTCCCCTGGCGCATGCCCTGTGTCGGATCATGTGACTCCCAGAACGCTTTCAACAGGTCCTCGTAGTCGATCTTCTCCGGGTCGTAGATCACCCGCACCACCTCCGCGTGGCCGGTCAGCCCCGTGCAGACCTCCTCGTACGTGGGGTTCAGAGTAAGGCCGCCTGCGTAGCCCACGGCGGTGGCGCAGACACCAGGCAGCTCCCAGAAGAGGCGCTCGGCTCCCCAGAAACAACCCAGAGCGAAGACCGCTTCCTCAAGTGCAGCCGGAAATGGCGGCACCATGCGGTGGCCATTCACGAAATGCTTCTCCGCCACCTTCAAGGGCGTGCTGCGGCCCGGGAGGCCTTCGGACTCACTGGGCATGACTGCTTTTTTGCGAAACAGGGCCATGGCTCGCACTCCTGATCGAACGGCGGTGCCCTTCAGTGTGGGGATCGGACCCGCGCAACTCAAGCGGTGGGCGAAATGCCCCCTGCCCGGCGTAAGGCTTGCGCCCCTGTGACCGCGCCCCTTAAGCTTTTCGCATGGGAATCAGTCAGCCACAGAATCTGCGCACGCCTCCGATCGAGAAACTGCGCCCTTACGGCATCCGCGTGAGCCTTCCGCGGGGTGACCCCTTCCGCAAGCTGCTGGGTCCGGAGTGGCACCGGCTGCACTGGTACTCGACCTCCGAGGAGCGGGATGCCGCCCTGGCCGAGATGTCGCGCCGGCACCAGTATTCCCGCTCGGGGGACAAGCCTTCGCTCGTGTTCGAGAAAGTCGAGAACCTGGCCGAAAGCCGCGGACTCTGACGGGCCTTTGGCGCTAAAGCCGCCACGGGCGGTACATCAGAAGGTCCGCCCCAGGAATAGATAGAAGGCCTGGCTGCCTTTATCGTCGTAGCCGTACGCCAGATAGATGGGTCCCAGGAAGGTATCCAGTCCCAGGAAGAGGCTCGCGTCCCGGTGCGTGTTGGCGAATGACGCATCGCCGCGTTGCTGCCAGACATTCCCCATCTCCAACGACATACCCAGATAAGTCGGTATGTCCAGGTAGCCGGGACCCCCTCGCCCGATCTGCTTGTAGAGCAGCGTGCGAGCGATGGCGAAATGCGGGCCCGCGAGAGAATCAGCCTTGATTCCTGAGAGATTGAGGAAGCCACCCAGCGGAAACAGTAGCCGCAGGTCCGCCGGAGTCGTCACGCCGGTGCCGTTCGGACCGAGGGACTGAGCGCTGAGCAGCAGTCCCGGCGGCGTATCGATCGTCGTGCCACCCGCCGTGGAGAACACCGCGGTGTAGCGACCGAATGAGTGCGCGGCCAGGTAGCTGAAGGACAGTCGGTCGAAGCTCTCATTCGGAAACCCGGTCCGCTCGGTGCGCCACTCGAGGGTTGCCTGCTGTCCGCGATGCGGGAAGTTGACGTCATCGAGCCGGTCATAGGAGAGCCGAACGAAGTATTCCCACGTATGGAAGGAGTCCGACGGCAGATTCGGAGCGCCGATCTCGACATTTTCGCTGCCGGACTGGTGCTCGAACCCGGTGCGGATCTCACCCCAGTTGCCGAAGTCGCGACCGAAATCGAGCCCGTAGTCGAAGCTGCGGACCCGGTACTCCGCCAGGCGCGTCTGACCTTGCAGCAGATCGACATTCTGCGCTTCAGTGTCCACGTGAGGCAGGAAGAAGAAACCCGACGTGTCCGTGATCGGCAGGTAGATCTCGGTGGAGATCAGCGAGGTCTGCCCCACCTGCAGGTCCCAGACCCACTCGCCGCCCGGCTGGGTGATCTCCGAGAGCACGAAGCGGGCCGCGGCGTCGTAGGTGGAGTTTCCCTGAAAATCATCCTGCAGACTCAGGCCAAAGCGCACGTAGTTGGGGCCCCAGGAGTTTCGCCGTGCATCGAGCGACAACCCATACCGGTCGTCCTGCTGGATGACCTTGTAGTCAAGCGCCTCGAGATTGCCCTGCCCGTAAACCGTCGTGACGTGCCGCGCGACGACGTCAGGATCCAGAGGCTTGCCGACGACATCCTTGAAAACCCGCTCCAGCCTGTTGGCATAACGCGCGGAGTCCGCGTCCACCTTCACGAAATCGATGCGCGGCGGCGACTGCCTGGCTTCATCGCGCCGGGCCACGTAGCGGTCGAACTCCTCCGAGCTCACCGACAGGGCCGCCAGTTTGCTCTCGGCCTCCTGTCCCCCGCTGACTCCCGTGGCGATCATGCGGGCCACCAGGCCGAAGTCGAAGGTCGAGGCATCCCCGAGCGGCGGCCGGATCACGATGTCGCTCGATGAGAGCCTCTGGAGCTGCTCCCGAGAGTTACGTTGAATCAGAATCGCGAGCATCTGGTTGGAGATGATCGGCGCGCTCGAGAGCTTGTCGCGCTTCAACAAAGGCGCACTGACATCGACGACGATCAGCACGTCCACGCCCATTTGGCGTGCGACATCGACAGGCAGGTTTTCCGAAAGACCGCCGTCTACCAGCAGCCGGCCATCGCGCTCCACCGGGGAGAAGACACCAGGAGCGGACAGGCTGGCGCGCATCGCGGTGGTGAGATCACCCGAGTCCATGATCACCGGGTCGCCCGTCTCAAGATCGGTCGCCACGGCCCGGAAAGGGGTCGGCAATTCGTCGAAGTTGGTGATGCGCGCCACCGGCAGTGTCAGCCGGCGCAGGGTCTGGCTGAGCTTCTGGCCCTCGATCAGGCCCTTCGGCAGCTGAATGTGACTACCACGCAGGCCGAGCGGAAACTTCACCAGGAAGTTCCGATCTTCCAGCTTGCGCCGGAACGTCAGGGCCTCGCGCGGCGGCCGGTCGCTGAAAGCATCCTGCCAGTTGAGCGAGGTCATGATGGACTCGATTTCGCGCGGACTGAGCCCGCTTGCGTACAGACCGCCAACCACCGCGCCCATGCTCGTGCCGGCGATCGCATCGATCGGAATGTGCAGTTGCTCGAGGACCTTGAGGACCCCTACGTGTGCCGCACCACGGGCCCCTCCGCCGGACAGGACGAGGCCGATACGGGGTCGGTGCGTCGGAGGTGAAGCGGGTGGCGTCGTATCCTGGGCGCCAGCGATGCGCCAACCCGCGAGCCACAGAGCTGCGAAAATATAACCGAGTACCCCGAGACGGGGCAGGACCGCCCGTGGTGAAATCACGGCCGCAAGAATACAGCATGTCGCGCCAGAAGCTTACAGGACCTTACCGCCCGCTGAACACGCTGGCCCCGGCTCTGGCGGGGATCGCAGCGGCCTGCCTCGGTCTCGCGCACCCCGGATCCGCACTGGGCCAATCGCCGGATGCGAGTGACTGGGGATACTACGGCGGCGATGCGTTCGGCCAGCACTTCTCCAGCCTCGACCAGATCAACCGGACCAACGTGCACGATCTCAGGGTCGCATGGATCTATCGCACCGGCGAGCTGGGTTCGGGATTCGCGCGCAGCGGAAAACTCACTTTCGAGGCGACGCCCGTGCTCGCGTTCGGTCTCCTGTACCTGGAAACGGCAACGAACATTGTAGTGGCGCTCGATCCTCGCAGCGGCACGCAGCGATGGCGGTTCGACCCCCACATCGACCGCAGCCTTGCGTACTCGGATGTGGCCGGGCGCGGAGTTACGGTGTGGGAAGACCCCGACCCGAAAGCGCAAGGGCCATGCAGTCATCGGGTCTTTTTCGGCACGCTGGATGCCCGGCTGATCGCCCTGGATGCCGCTTCGGGGCGAGCCTGCGCCGGTTTCGGGTCGGCTGGCCAGATCGACCTCACCGCCGGCATCCGGATTCGCGATCGTGCCGACTACCTCGTGACCTCGCCACCGGCCGTGCACGCAGACCTGATCGTGGTGGGCTCCTCGATTGGGGACAATCGCGCAACAGACGTCGAGCGCGGGGTCGTGCGCGCGTTCGATGCCCGGACGGGCCAACAGCGCTGGTCATTCGACCCGATACCCGACAGCCCTGCGCACCCGGCCGCCTCGGAATGGACTGCCGCGCAGGCCGCAGCCACTGGCGCAGCCAACGCGTGGGGAGTGATGTCGGTGGACGAGGAGCACGGTCTGGTCTTCGTGCCGACGGGCTCGGCAAGCCCCGACTTCTATGGCGGCATGCGCCTGGGCAGTAACCGTTTCGCAGACTCCCTGCTGGCACTCGATGCCGCCAGCGGCCGCCTCGTCTGGCACAGCCAGCTCGTGCACCATGACCTGTGGGACTACGATCTGGCCGCTCAACCCGTGCTCATGGACATCGAGGTTCGTGGCATACCGGTTCCAGCCGTGGCGCAGGCGACCAAGACGGGCATGCTGTACGTGTTCGAGCGCACCAAGGGGCAGCCGCTGTTTCCCATCACCGAGCGTCGCGTTCCGCGCAGCCTGGTCCCGGGAGAGCAGGCCTCCCCGACACAGCCCTTCTCCTCCATCTCCCCGCTCGTGTCGCCGCGCAAGCTCGATCCGGATGAGGCCTGGGGTCTGACATTCTGGGATCGCGCGCGATGCCGCGATCTCATCTCATCCCATCGCAACGAAGGCATCTTCACCCCGCCGGACACCCGCGGCACGATTCTGTCGCCCGGGTATGCCGGCGGAGTGGACTGGGGCGGCATTGCGGTCGACGAATCACATGAGCGCATCTTCGCGGCGGTCAATCACTTGCCCATGGTCGTCACGCTGATCTCCCGCGATACGCTCGAGCAACAGATGAAATCGGGCGACTATCCGCATTCCGAGTTCGCCCGGCAGATGGGGACCCCTTATGGGATGCGGCGCGAGCCGCTGCTCTCGCCCTGGGGTTTGCCCTGCACGCCTCCGCCCTGGGGCACTCTCGTCAGCCTCGATCTGCGCCGCAACCGGATCGTCTGGCAGGTGCCACTCGGCTCGACCGAAGGTCTCGCTCCCTGGTTCATTCCAACACGTGACTTCGGCACTCCCAACATGGGAGGACCCATCGCGACGGCAGGCAACCTCGTTTTCGTCAGTGCCACACTGGACAGCTACTTCCGCGCGTTCGATATGGAGACCGGTCGCGAACTGTGGAAGTACCACCTGCCGGCCGGAGGCCAGGCGACGCCGATGACTTATCGCGCGGGCCAGGATCAGCGGCAGTTCGTGGTGATTGCCGCTGGCGGTCACGGCACTCTCGCTACGCCGCGGGGCGACTATGTCATCGCCTTTGCACTGCCCCCGGGCAGGCGCGTGCCCGAGTCCAAGCCCGCGTCATCCACCGACCCCCGTCCATAGTGCGGCTGGGCCAGGACAGGGCGCCATTCCTCCCCTGCTGCGGTCTTGCTCCTCCCCGCCGCGGTCTTGCCTCACCTCGCGGTGCATCGGGCCGTAACCCTGTAAACTGGCTTTCCGTTCCGCTCCGAGGCCTGAATGTCCGGTTTCGTGATTGTCAGCCTGGTAATCCAGGTTCTGTTGATCGTCCATGTCATCAAGACCGGCCGCAACCAGATCTGGATCTGGGTGCTTGCGCTGCTTTCCTTTGCAGGGGCCATTGCCTACATCTGCGTCGAGCTGGTGCCCGACGTATTCCGCAGTCGCACGGCGCAGCGCACCGCACGGGGCCTGCGCAAGGCAATGGATCCGATGGCCGATCTGCGCCGTTACGAGAACGAGGCTCGCATCACCGGCAATGTGGCCACTCGCCAGCGCTACGCCGAGGAACTGTCCCGCCAGGGGCGGCATGACGAGGCGATAGTCCAATTCCGGGAAGCTCTCACCGGCCTGTACGAGCATGACCCCAATCTCATGCTGGGCGTCGCGCGCGCTCAATTTGCCAAGGGCGATGCGACGCACGCCCGGCAGACACTCGATGAGTTGATTCGCCTGAATCCGGACTTCCGCTCTCCCGAAGGGCATCTGCTGTATGCCCGGGCGCTCGAGGGCGAGGGAAACGTTCCGAAGGCGCTGGAGGAATACAAGCTTCTCGCGTTCTCTTACCCGGGTGCCGAGGCTGCCGTGCGCTATGCTCAGCTGCTGAAGTCTCAGGGACGGACAGAGGAATCCGCGCAGGTAGCGCGCGAGCTCCTGGAGCAGGCGCGCATAGCGCCTGCCCACTACCGTAAGGCACAAAGAGAATGGCTGGACGGAGCCTCGAGGCTGGCCGCCGGCCGCTAACGGCGCACGCCCAATCTGTTCAGCGTAGCTGCCACCCTGCGGCGCGGTCGGGCGACCGCGGCGAGCAGTGCGCCGGATAGGCATATCAAGGTCAGCTCATCGAGCGCGCCACCGCCGCCCTTTCCGGCCGAAGCGACTGCATCAACCGTGACCTGAGCAGAAGCCGTACGAGTTGGATCAGCCACGGAGGCTGCGGTGACAGTCACCGTCGAGGGCGATGGCACCGCCGCCGGGGCCGTGTAAATTCCTGCGCTCGAAATCGTGCCGACCGTGGCATTGCCACCGGCCACACCCGCCACTTTCCAGCTGACGGCCTGGTTCGTAGTGTTCGTGACTGTCGCTTTGAATGCCTGCGTCCCTGTGCCAATCGCGACACTGGCGCTGGTGGGCGAGACCATCACGGTCACCGGTGCGCTGAATGACAGCTTGGCGCTTGCGGACCGGGTGGAGTTTGCAGCGGACACAGCCGTGACGGTCACGCCGCCGGAAGCCGGCGTGGTGGCGGGCGCGGTGTATAGCCCTGCTGAAGAGATCATCCCAACTGTCGTATTTCCGCCGGATACTCCGTTCACCTGCCACGTCACCGTCGTGTTGAGGGTGTGCGTCACCGTCGCCGCGAAAGACTGGGTACGGCCACTACTGGGGACGGTGGCGCTGGAGGGCTGAACCGAGACTGTGATCGGCGAGGCCACCGTGACCGCCTTGAGGCAGGCATTCGAGCCGGCGCTCGCAGTCGCCGACGTGGACGTTGAATTTGCACTGACGACGATGTTTGCCGTGTCCTTCTTGCCCGCATCATCCATGACGGTCAGCATGATCGTAAAGGACCCGCTGCTTGGCGCGACCACCGTGGTCGTGGCCCCACTGGCGCTGGTAACAGGATGGTGCGTCGGATCACTGCTGACCCATTGGTAGCTCGAAACGCTGTGCCCGCAGGCTGCGGCGCTGCCCGAAGCATCCACAGACACGTTCAGGCCGGCCATCACGCTCGCAGGTATCCTGGCGGCCGCGATGGGGCGCAGCGCTGCGGCCAGCGCACCCGCGGCGTTCGCCATACCGGCTCCACAGGTGCGCCCGTCTGTCGTGCAGATACACTCGGAATTCTGCACGTCCGATGGACCGGTCGGCACATGACAGGCCGGGGGCTGCGTCGTCTCGCCGATTGAAGTCTGCGGGAAGGCCAGAGCACCCTCCTTCAGCCGCGCGGTCAACTGAGCGGAGCGGAGATTGCCATTGACCGAGAGCATCAGGCCCGCGATGCCCGAAACGATCGGCGCCGAGAAACTGGTTCCCAGATTGGAGTTGGCGAACTGGTCCGTGTAGCTGTTCGGACCCGGAGTCGTGACTCCAAGGTTCACGCTCGTGCCGATGGAGAACAGGCAGGCTGCGCCCGCAGTCGTGTTGACACAGTTACCGCCTGGGGCACCCAGCGAAAGCTCCGGGCCCAGGCTGCTGAAGCCAACCTTCGTTCCGGCGTGCCGCAGACCGGCGACGCCCACCACGCCGGGGCAGTTGGCGGGGGCGTCCACGGGACCTCCCTCGTTGCCCGCCGAAGCCACCACCAGCACCCCCATCTGGCTGAGCTGCTGGATGGTGTCCACGTAGAACTGCGGACACACGCCGGTGCCACCCAGGCTGAGGTTCACGATCCGGGCGGGATACGGGTTGTCGGGCGCACCGGCCACATGCACGCCCGCGGCCCACAGCATGCCGGTCATGATGTCCGAGTCCAGGCCGCCGCACTTTCCCAACACCCGCACGGGCAGGATCCAGGCACTCCAGGTCATGCCCGCGACCCCCGCGCCATTATTGGTGAGGGCGCCCAGCATCCCGGCCGTGCGAGTGCCATGCCACGAGCTGTTGGAAGCCGTCATGGTGTTGGCGCATTCCGATTGCTTGAGATCCGCACTCGTCACCCAGTCCCCAGGATCGGAGGGGTCGGCATCCCACCCATCCCCATCGTTGGCGACGAAGGAGTCTTCGATGAAATCGAATCCCGGCAGCAGCCGACCGCCCGAGCCCGCACCGGCCCACAGCAGATCCGGATGATCGAACCGGACCCCGGTGTCGAGGTCCGCAATGACGAGACCGGCGCTGCCGGTCGTCGTGTCCCACGCTCCCTCAGCGTTGACCGCACTTGGTATGGCCGATGCCTTCTGCATGTACCACTGCTGCGTGGAGTACAGCGGATCGTTCGGAACCGCGTGGATGTACCTTCTCTGATCAGCATCAGCATATTCGACATCCGGGTCCGCACGCAGACGCGCGAGTGTCGTCGCCAACCCCTCACCGGCCACCGCCGGCTCCACCTGCATCGCCTGCATATCAGCGGTGATGGCTCTGACGACTCTCACCGTGACTCCAACCCGGGCAGCCAGGTTGGCAACACGATCCGCCGTCGCACGAGTCTGAAGCCTCGAAGTAGCGGTTGTCGCCGCGGTTGTCGCCGCGGATGACGCGCGCAGTTTCACGATGATGCGGTGGATGGCCGACTGCGGATCGGCGTGCGGATGGGTCCGGACAGGATTGAGCTCGGCGGCTCCGCCGACCACACTCACGAATCCCGCGGCCAAGATAGCCAGCGCACACACTGGAAGACGCATGCACACTCCCTCGAAAAGGGTGCAGTACCCCGCGGCGGACACCGGGCCGCGCCACTGACGATAGCGCAAGTCCCACACCGAAACGTGTCACGCATCACACACGTTGCGCGCCGAAGGCTCGCAATCGGCTGACTCCAGGCTCCGCGTGCCTCGCCCGCCCTGCCCGGACGTCGGATGTTCCCGTGTCGTTTAGTCCGGACGGCGCCAGTCGCCGACACCCGTTCGGCTGCTGGCCAATGGTTGTCTTCCACCGCTGAAGCGGCCGGATCCTTTTTGGAAGACCGGCTTAGTGAGGCCGCTTGCGCCTGTTGCCAGCGGAAGGGACCTGCTGAGTTATGCAGTGAATGTTGCCACCACCCAACAGGATCTCGCGCGCCGGCACCCCCACGACACGCCGCCCGGGGAACATCCGGCGGAGCTTGGCGGCCACCGCACGATCCTTGCGCGCATCCAGCAGCGGCATGACGATCCCGCCGTTGGCAATGTAGAAGTTCACATAGCTGGCCGCCAAGCGCTCCCCTCCGGTCCGCGCCTTGGTGCCTTCCTGCGCCACCACACCGGCGGCCTCGCCAGCGTGCATGGAAAGGGGCCCAGGCATTGGAAGCTTATGAACCTTCAGGCGTCGGCCGCGCGCATCACGCGCATCACGCAGGCGCTCCCATGCATCCGCTGAAATAACGTGTTGCGGATCGCGCCGATCGTCGGTCCAACCGAGACACACCTCCCCCGGCCGCACGAAGCAGGCGAGGTTGTCGATATGCCCATCCGTCTCATCGTTGAAGACACCTTTGCCCAGCCAAATGACGCCGCTCACCCCGAGGTACGCGCGTAGCCGCTCTTCTATCTGGTCACGGCCGAGGGCCGGATTGCGGTTGGTGTTCAGCAGACACTCTTCAGTCACCAGAACGGTGCCCTCGCCATCCACGTGCAATGCGCCGCCCTCGTTGATGATTGACGCCCGGTAACGTTCGCGGCCTTCGATCTCCAGCACCTTGCGTGCGACCAGGTCATCCTGGTCCCAGGGGAAATAGATGCCCCCATTCAGGCCACCCCAGGCGTTGAACTGCCAATCCACCCCGCGCACGCTCCCGCGCGCGTTGACGAGGAATGTCGGCCCAACGTCTCGCATCCAACTATCGTCGTGGGCCAGCTCGACCACGCGGATGTGCTCGGGTAACAACGCGCGAGCGGTGCTGTAGTAAGAGGCCGAGGCGCCGATCGAGACCGGCTCGAATTGCGCGATGGCGCTCGCGACGGCGACGAATGCCAGTTGCGCGGGCCGTGCAGCCGCGCGCCAGTTGTCATCCCTTTCCGGCCATAGCATCCAGCAGCCCGCGTGCGGCTCGTATTCGGCCGGCATCCAGAATCCGTCGGCCGCGGGCGCGCTGCTCAGGGTCTGCGTCATCTCTTGCGCAGTCGGCTGTGCTTGAAGCCGTAACCCACGTAGATCGCAGCGCCGATGGCCGTCCAGAACAGCAGCCTGAGCCACGTCCCGTTCGAGAGAAAATACGTCATGCTGGCGCAGTAGACCGCGCCCAGCACGCACGTAAACGGAGCCCATGGCACCCGGAAGGGCCTTGGAACATCGGGTCGTGTCCGCCGCATGACCAGCACGCCGATGCAGACAACCACAAACGCAAGCAGGATGCCGATGGAGATCAGATCCGCGAGTATATCCAGCGGAAAGACGCCTGCGACGAGCCCAAAGATTACGCCGGTGAGAACGGTCGAGACGTGCGGCGTCTTGAAGCGCGGGTGACAGCGGGCCATCACCGGTGGCAGCAGTCCGTCATCGGCCATGGCAAGCAGAATTCGCGGCTGACCCAGCAGTGAGCCCAGCACCACCGAGGTCATGCCGACAATAGCTCCGATCTTCACGAATACCCCGAGCCAGGCAAGCTGCGGATGGGCATCGAGCGCCACGGCAACCGGCGCGTCCACGCCCAGCTTGGGGTACGGGACCATGCCGGTGATGACAGCGGACATGGCTACATACAGCACCGCGGAAATGAGCAGCGCCGCCAGGATGCCCAGCGGCAAGTCCCGCTGTGGGTTGCGAGCCTCCAGCGCTGTCGTCGAAGCGGTGTCAAATCCCACGTAGGAAAAAAAGATGATTCCCGCCCCCTGCAGCACCCCGCTCCAGCCGAAGTGCCCGAACGCCCGGGTATTGGGTGGAACGTAGGGGTGCCAATTCGCGGGGTTGACGTAACTGAGACTGAAGACGATGAAGATCACGATGATCGACACCTTGAGGCCCACCATGAACGTGTTGAGGCCTGCCGTCTCACGCATACCCACGTAGCAGATGGCGCTCATGGCCGCGATGATCAGCGCTGCCGGTACGTTGAAGATCGCACCGGTCACCACGATGTGGTCATTCATCGCCTCCAACGGTGCGTTCGTCAGCACCTTCGGGAGAAAGATGTGTGCGCTTTCCAGAAGGTTGACCACGTACGCGGACCAGCTCACCGCCACCGCGGACGCCGACATGCCATATTCGAGCAGCAGATTCCAGCCGATGAACCAGGCCACCGCCTCTCCGAGCGTGGCATATGTGTAGCTGTACGCGCTTCCGGGCACCGGCAGGAAAGCTGCGAGCTCGGCATAGCAGAGAGCCGCAAGGCCGCTGCCGAAGGCAGCGATCAGGAGCGACAGGGTGACTGCCGGGCCGGCCTGGTTGGCCGCCACCTGCCCGGTCAGCACGAAGATGCCGGTACCGATGGTTGCGCCAAGACCGATCGCCGTCAGCGACCAGGCAGTCAGCACCCGTTTCAACCGGCCGCTGCCCTCTATGTCGGCCTCGGTGACGGGCCGCACGGCGAGACACTCGCGTAGGATGGATGCCATCAGATCCCCCAACGAAACTCGTTGTGTGCTGCAGCCCACCTGCAGCCGCAACTGCACGCACGGGCAATAACGAGCAAGTCTCTCACAGACCGCAGGATCCGTGGGCGCCCGCCCACGGAACGGGCCATGCGCACTGGCACATCAGTGCAAGCGCGTCGATGCCTGGCACGCGCCGGCCCCTGAATGACCCCTGTGCTAGCATTCGTCGGGCGCGGGAGCGCCGCGGCGGACAGTGCCGCCCGGTCCGCGAATCGAGCCCGCTGCAGAAGGAGTGCGACATGTCCACGGCTGCATCGTTGAAGATCACGCCGCCCGCGCAAGGGTCGCGGATCTCGATCCGGAACGGCGTTCTGTCAGTTCCCGACAACCCGATCATTCCCTTCATCGAGGGTGACGGAACCGGGCCGGACATCTGGCGCGCCAGCGTGCGGGTGATGGATGCAGCGGTGCGCAAGGCCTACGGTGCGCGCAGGCAGATCCACTGGATGGAAGTCTACGCGGGCGAGAAATCCAACAAGCTGTTCAACACCTGGCTCCCCGATGAGACCGTGACGGCGTGCCGCGAGTACCTGGTCGCCATCAAGGGGCCGCTGACGACACCGGTCGGCGGCGGCATCCGCTCGCTCAATGTCGCTCTGCGCCAGATGCTGGATCTGTACGTGTGCCTGCGCCCGGTGCGCTGGTTCAAGGGCGTCCCTTCACCGGTGAAACACCCCGAGAAGGTGGACATGGTGATTTTCCGGGAGAACACCGAGGACATCTATGCGGGGATCGAGTTCGAGACCGGCACCGAGGACAACCGCAGGTTCCTGGAGCTGTTCAAGCAGTCCTTCCCGAAGGCCTATGCCCGGATCCGCTTCCCCGATTCCTCGGGGATCGGCATCAAGCCGGTCTCCAGGGAAGGCTCCGAGCGGCTGATACGCTCAGCTATCCAGTACGCGGTGGCCAACAAGCGCAAAAGCCTCACTCTGGTCCACAAGGGCAATATCCAGAAGTTCACCGAGGGAGCCTTCCGCAACTGGGGCTACCAGCTGGCCGAGCGGGAGTTCGGCGGCCAGACCTATACCTGGGAGCAGTGGGAACGTACCCGTGCCTCCAGCGGCGAGACGCCGGCCAATGCCGAGATGGATACGGCGAAGAAAGCAGGCAAAGTGCTCGTCAAGGACGCCATCGCGGACATCGCCCTGCAACAGGTGCTCACCCGCCCCGATGAGTTCGACGTCATCGCGACCCTCAACCTGAACGGCGACTATCTCTCGGATGCGCTCGCTGCCCAGGTGGGAGGCATCGGCATCGCCCCGGGAGGCAACATCAACTATCTCACCGGGCACGCGGTGTTCGAAGCCACCCACGGGACGGCACCGAAGTACGCCAATCTCGACAAAGTGAACCCCGGGTCGTTGATTCTCTCCGGGGAGATGATGCTGCGCTACCTTGGCTGGCAGGAGGCCGCGGATGCAATCATCTGGGCCATGGATCGCACCATTGGCCAGAAAATCGTGACCTACGATTTCGCGCGGCTCATGGAGGGGGCGAGGGAAGTCTCCACGAGCGAGTTCGGCGATACGCTGATCCGCAACCTGTAGCGGACGCGATCGATCATGACTGGCGCGGGGGGCGCGGGGACTATTCTGGATTGGGCCCGCAAGGTGCAGGCGATTGCCCAGAATGGCCTCCTCTATGCGCACGACCCGTTCGATCGGGAGCGCTATACACAGCTGCAGGTTCTGGTCGTCTCCATCCTGGGTGCGGAGCTGGACATTCCGCTGGGCCAGGTGCGCGATCTGTGGTCACACGACGAGGGATACGCCACTCCGAAGGTAGACGTGCGCGGGGGCATCTTCGACGCCGACCGCGTACTGCTGGTGCGCGAGCGCTCCGATGGAAAGTGGACCCTTCCGGGGGGCTGGGTGGATGTCAACGACGCGCCCTCGAGTGCCGTGGAGCGTGAGATCCTGGAGGAGTCCGGCTATCGCGCCAGAGCGGTGAAGCTCGCGGCGCTATTCGACAAGAATAATCCGGTCCATGGTCATCCTCCGGACGTCCATCACATCTACAAGCTGCTCTTTCTATGCGAGCGGACCGGCGGGGCGCCCGCGAGCAGCATCGAGACCGACGCGGTCGAATTCTTCCCCGTCCGCTCGCTCCCGCCCCTGTCCCTGGGGCGGACGACCCCCTCACAGGTCGAGCGCCTCTACCGGCACAGCCTGGATAAGGCACTGCCGACCGACTTCGACTAGCGCAGATGCCCAGCTCCGAGAGCCCGCCGCCGATTGCCTCCGAGTCCTCGGCGGCACCGCCCGATCCCGGTTTGCCCCCGCCCACAGGACTGGCGCACGAATGTGCGCAGTGCATTGCCGCCGCGTTCATCCGTTACAACGCGGAGTTCCGCGCAATCACGCGCCGTGCACCGGCCCGTTTCGACGCAAGCGACTGGAAAGCCAGCCAGCGCGATGCGGTCGAGCGCATCGAGCTGTACGACCGCTTCGTCGGCCAGACCATCGCGCAGCTGTGCGAACGGCTCGGCGAGGATGCGCATGACCGCCCCTTGTGGGCCCACATCCGCACTCTGTTCACCGCGATGATCGAAGGGCTCCCGGACGAGGAGTTCACCAAGACCTTCTTCAGCTCGATTACCCGGCGGCTGTTCGGCACGGTCGGAGTCGCACCGAACATCGAGTTCGTGGCGACCGATCTGGACCCCCTGGGCAAGGTCAAGAGCGCGGTCGGTACCAACACCTATGTCAATCACGGCTCTCTGCACCTGCTGTTCGAGGATGTGCTCGGGGATGTGCGCTTCCATTCGGCGTGGCGCGACTTCGACCGAAGCGTGGAGCACGTGGCGACCGAGACCAGAGGGTATCTGAAGGATCGCAACGAGCGCCGCGCCGTCGTGCGCGTGGAAATCATTCGGCCGGTCTTCTACCAGGTCTCGCGCGCCTACATCGTAGGCCGTATCGTCGGGCGGGAATTCCTGGTGCCTCTGGTGATTGCGCTGAAGAACACCGATGCAGGCGTGCTCGTGGACGCTGTGATGCTCTCGGAAGGCGACGTGAGTATCGTGTTCAGCTTTACCAAATCCTACTTCCACGCCGACCTCGACCGGGTGGCCGAGGCCGTGTTGTTTCTGAAGACCATTCTGCCGCGCAAGCCGGTCAGCGAGCTCTTCACGGTTCTCGGACGCGCCAAACAGGGTAAGACCGAGCGCTACCGCGAGCTCATGCGTCACCTCGAGCAGACGCGGGCGGAATTCGTGCATGCTCCGGGGGAACGCGGCCTGGTGATGGTCTGCTTCACGCTGCCCTCGTTCGATGTGGTTTTCAAGGTCATCCGCGACCGGTTCGCATATCCCAAGACCGTGCTGCGCGAAGAAGTCATGGCGAAATACCAGCTGGTGTTCAAGCATGACCGGGCCGGCCGCCTCGTGGACGCCCAGGAATTCAAGCGGTTGCGCTTCCCGCGCACGCTGTTCGCGCCCGAGCTGCTCGCGGAGCTGCGCGCAGAGACCGCCAGCACGGTCCACGAGGAAGGCGAGGACCTCATCTTCGACCACATGTACATCGAGCGCCGGATGACGCCGCTCAACCTGTACCTGCGGACCGCGACGGAGGAAGCTGCCGAGCGTGCCGTGCTCGACTACGGCCAGTGCATCCGCGACCTGGCCTATACCAACATCTTTGCCGGGGACCTGCTGCTGAAGAACTTCGGCGTCACCCGCCACGGGCGCGTGATCTTCTACGACTACGATGAGCTCTGTCAGATCACGGACTGCCACTTTCGCGATGTGCCTCCAGCCCAGAACCCGGAGGACGAGATGCGCGGCGAGGCGTGGTTCTACGTGGCCGACAACGACGTTTTCCCCGAGACATTCATGAGCTTTCTGGGCTTCAACGACCCGCAGCGCGCCGCATTCATGCGGCTGCATGGGGAAATCCTGACTGCCGCCTTCTGGCGTAACGTGCAGCAGCGGCTGCGCGAAGGCGACGTGCTGGAAGTCCTTCCCTATCACCCGCACCGCGTACGAGTGGCAGGCAGCGGCTGAGTGAGCGCCGCAGCGAACCCACACGTTGTTCAGCCAGTAGTGGCCAGCGCCTGCGTCACATCCTCAACCAGGTCGTCGACATCCTCGAGTCCAATCGACAGCCGCACCGTGCCCTCCGTGAGCGCGGACAGGCGCTGTTGTTCGGCCGACAGCTCCCGGCCTCCCATCATCTGAGGCGCGACCACCAGGGATTCGGTCGAGCCCAGGCTCGCCGCCAGCGCGAACAGCTTCAGCGCGCCGGCAAATTGCCTGCCCGCCTCCGCGCCCCCCTTCAGGTCGAAAGTCACGATGCTGCCGAAGTCCCGCATCTGGCTGCGTGCCAGCTCATGCTGCGGGTGCGTGGCGAGCCCGGGATAGTGCACGCGCGAGACCGCGGGATGGGCGGCGAGCAACTCGGCGATGCGCATCGCGCTGGCACATTGCGCCTGATAGCGCACGAAATAGGTCTTCATGCCGCGCAGGATGAGGAAGGCGGCGTGCGGATCGAGCGTTCCACCCAGAGTGCCGAAATCCGTGCGCATACCGCGAATGAGATCCGCACGGCCGATCACGGCTCCGCCCATCACATCACCGGTGCCCGAGGCATACTTGGTCAGGCTGTGCAGGAACAGGTCCACTTCGTACTCGCCGTGCTGATGGAAACCGGCGAACGTGTTGTCGAGGACGGTGAGCGCTCCTGCGCTGCGCGCCATCCGGGTGAGGGCTGTCAGATCCGCGATCTTGGTCACGGGGTTGGTGGGACTCTCGAAGATCATCAGGCGGGTGCGCTGCGCCGCCAGCGCACGCTCCACCCCTGCCGTGTCCTCGATCGACAGCATGGTATGGGTGACGCCGAAGCGCGCCAGCAGGCGCCGGATCAGATACCGTGTCGGATTGTAGGTCTCGATGAAACAGATGATGTGGTCGCCCTGCTTGGTGAGCGCCAGCAGCGTGTGTGCAATGGCGCCCACCCCGGAGGCCGTGACCAGGCAGTCCTCCCGGCCCTGCAGCTCGGCGAGCAGCAGCTCGAGCTGTCGCGTGGTGGGATTCGAGGCGCGCGTATAGAAGAATCCCGAGCGCTCTCCACGCAGAAAGCGCTCCGTCTCCTCCAGTGAGTCGAACTCGAACTTCACGCTCTGGTAGATCGGCGCCACGACGGCGTGATTGTCGGTTGGCAGCCCCACTCCGGGTGGGTGGTTTACCCGCGTGGTCTTCTTCATCTGAAGCTCCCCGCGCGGCCCAGTCGGGCGGCGAATGCGCTCAGCCGGCGGGCGGCCTCATCCAGGGTGCTGTCCTTCTTGGCGATGCACAGGCGCAGGACGGTCTGGGCCGGGGGCTTCGCATAAAACGGCGACAGGGGAATCGTGGCCACGCCTGCCTCGGTCAACAGCCGTTCGGCGAAGGCGAGATCGTCCACTGCCGAGAACGCGCCGTAGTCCAGGAGTTGGAAATAAGTCCCCTGCGCAGGAGGCAGCCGAAACCCGGATGAGGCCAGTGCCCCTCGCAGCCGGTCACGCTTGGCCTGGAAGAACCCAGCGAGCGTCCGCCACGAGTCGGGCTTCTCCTTCAGATAGCTCGCAATGGCGAACTGCAACGCACTGGATATGCTGAACGTGTTGAACTGGTGCACCTTGCGGAGCTCGCCCGTCAGCGCCGGTGGCGCAATGCAGTACCCGACGCGAATGCCGGTGGCATGCAGCGTCTTGCCAAAGGAGTAGATCACGAAACTCTTCGCAGCAAGCTCCGGTTCGCGCAGCACCGAGACGTGGGCGCGTCCGTCGTAGGTCACATGCTCGTACACCTCGTCCGACATCACGAAGATGTCGCGTCCCCGGATCACTTCGGCCAGGGCTTTCATGTCTTGCGCCGAGGCGGCCGTACAGGCTGGATTGTGCGGGCTGTTGAACAACACCAGGCGGGTGCGCGGCGTAATCGCATCCCGCACGGCGTCCCAGTCATACCGGAAGTGCGGCAGCATGAGCGGCAACCGCACGCACCGTCCGCCCGCCAGGCGCACCGCCGGATCGTACGAATCGTATGCGGGATCGAAGGCAATCGCCTCGTCTCCCGGGCCAATGACCGCCTGGATCGCACAGTAGATGGCCTCGGTTGCACCGAGTGCCACCGTGATCTGCGAGTCGGGATCGATCTTGAGGTCATAGGTCAGCAGGAGCTTGCGCGCGATCTGCTCGCGTAGCTCCATCAGGCCCTCCATGGGCGCGTACTGGTTGTGCCCCGAGAGCATTGCAGCGGTCACCAGCTCGGTGAGGCGCGGATCGATGTCGTAGTCGGGAAATCCCTGTCCGAGGTTGAGTGCGTCGAGCTCGCGTGCACGCCGGGAGATGACCGTGAAGATCGTCGTCCCGACATCGGGAAGCTTGCTGCGCAACGGAATGTTCATGCCAATTCGTGCCGCTCAGGTCTGTGCCGCCGCCATCGCCGCGCCAATCACACCGGCCTGTCCCGCGAAATGCGCCGGCCGGATCCGCGCCTCGGAACGCAGCAGCGGCGCGAATTCCTCGAACCGCTCGCTGACCGCGCCCCCCAGAATGAACAGATCCGGCCAGAACAGCGCAAACATGCTCGCGAGATAGTCGTTCACCCGCTCGATCCACGCCGGCCAGTCGAGCTTCAGGAGCGTGCGCACGTGCGCCGACGCCCATTTTTCGGCGTCCATGCCGCGCAACTCCATGTGCCCGAGCTCCGTGTTGGGCAGCAGCCGGCCGTCGCTGAACAGAGCCGTCCCGATACCGGTGCCCAGCGTCACCATGATGACAGTGCCCATGACTCCACGCCCGGCCCCCCAGGTCATCTCCGCGACTCCGGCTGCATCGGCGTCATTGAGAAACAGTGCGGGCCGGTGCAGGGTGCGCTCGAGCAGCGAGGCGCCGTCCACCCCGATCCATGAGGCGTCGATGTTGGCTGCGGTGCGCACCGTGCCCTGCTTCACGACACTGGGGAAAGCGACACCGAGCCGGCTCTGTGCCTGGGGTAACCGTGCCGCAAGGCCGGCCAGCACGGGCACCAGGGCCGCCGGCGTCGAGGGCTGCGGCGTGGAAGCGGAAATCAACTCACCGATCAACTGCCCGGCCTCGACGTCCACGGCCCCGGCCTTGACCGAAGACCCTCCGACGTCGATCCCGAGCAATGCACGGCCCATGGTGCGAGCTCAGAGATTCGCCGCGGCGGCGAGCTGCATGTCCCGGTCCCGGCGTTTGTTCTGGTAGCGCATCCATAACGAGGAGAGCACGATTCCGGTCGCCACCAGCAGCACCATGATGGTGGCCAGTGCGTTGACGTCGGGACTGACCCCGAGGCGAACCTTGGAGAAGATCACCATCGGCAGCGTGCTCGAGCTCGGACCCGCCACGAACTGGGAGATGACCAGATCGTCCCACGATAGGGTGAACGCGAGCAGCCAGCCCGACACGAGCGCGGGCACGATCAGCGGCAAGGTGATTCGAAAGAATACTTTCGTCGGACGCGCGCCCAGGTCCATCGCTGCCTCTTCGAGGGATTCGTCAAAGCCTACCAGACGGGACTGTACCACCACGGTTACGTAGGCCATGCAGAACGTGATGTGCGCGAGCGTGATCGTGACGGCACTGCGCCCCCGGGGCCAGCCAATGGCATCTTCCAGGGCCACGAACAGCAGCAGGAGGGACAGTCCCGTGATCACTTCCGGCATCACGAGCGGCGCGGTCGTCATGCCGGCCAGCATCGCCCGCCCGCGGAACGTGCCGAATCGGGCGAGGGCCAAGCCGGCCAGCGTCCCCAGTACGACCGATGCGGAGGCGGCGATGATGGCGATCTTGATCGACAGCCCGGCTGCGCCAAGGATCTGATCGTTGGACGCGAGCTCGAGGTACCACTTCAGCGTCGGCGAATGAGCGCGGTCCCACACCGTGACCAGCCGGGAGTTGTTGAACGAGAACACCACCATCGAGAGGATGGGGACATACAGAAACACCAGCCCGATCACGAGCCCCGTCCGCGAGAACAGGCCGCGCGAGCTCACTTGGCCGCCTCCAGACTACGCTTCTCGAAATGCTGGAAGATCATGATCGGCACCACCAGCAGCGCGAGCATGACGATGGCCACGGCGCTGGCCACCGGCCAGTCGCGGTTCTCGAAGAACTCATCCGACAGCACGCGGCCGATCATGAGCTGATCGGTGCGGCCCAGCAGTGAGGGAATGACGTATTCGCCGACCGCAGGGATGAACACGAGCAGCGATCCCGCGACGATGCCGGGAATCGACTGAGGCAGGGTCACGCGCCTGAAGGCGGTGAACGGACGGGCGCCGAGATCCGCCGCCGCTTCCAGCAAAGTTGCGTCGTGCTTCTCGAGGTTGGCGTACAGCGGCAGGATCATGAAGGGCAGATACGAGTACACGATGCCGATGTACACCGCGAAATCAGTCTGCAGCATCGTGATGGGCTCGTGAATGATGCCGAGCGCCATCAGCAGATTGTTGATGACTCCGTTGCTCTTGAGCAGCCCGATCCACGCATACACCCGCAGCAGGAATGAAGTCCAGAACGGCAGCACGATCAGCATGAGCAGCACGTTGCGTGAGGTCGGGGTGGCTCGGGCGATCGCATAGGCCATCGGATAGCCCAGCAGGAGGCAGAACAGCGTGGAGACGGCCGCGACCTTGAGCGAATACAGATACGAGCTGATGTACAGCGCATCGGTGAACAGGTACCCGTAGTTGGCCAGGTTGAGCTTGAGGGCCGCCGGCCGGCCATTGATCCACTCGAACAGGGGCGCGTAGGGCGGCATCGCCAGGCGCACCTCCGAGAACGAAATCTTGAAGACGATAATGAAGGGGATGAGGAACAGGACGATCAGCCACAGCGAGGGGATACCGATCACCACCCGCCTTCCCGCCTTTGCACTGATTCCCGGCAAGCGAACGACTCCCTAACGGGTGAGCACGACCGGACTTGCGGCCTGCCACCAGAGGTAGACGGTCTCGTCCCAGGTGATCCGGTCCTCGGCGTGGCGGGCGATGTTCGGAAGCGTTATGCGCACCGTCTTACCCCCCTCAGTCCTGACAATATAGATCGAGGCGTTGCCCATGTAGGCGATTTCCTTGACGGTGCCGCGGACCATGTTCTCCCCCGTTCCGCTCTCGTGGCCATGACCCAAGGCAGGCGTCGGGGGCTCCCGGCTGATCTGGATCTTCTCCGGCCGCACGGCGACCCAGACCGTCGCCCCCGGTGCGGAGCTGATCCCGTGGTTGACGTAGACCACGCCACCGAGCTCCGCGCACTGGATGCGCACGAAATCCGGCTCGTCCTCGATCAGCTGCCCCTCGAACATGTTGACCGAGCCGATGAAGTCGGCGACGAAGCGGGTCGCTGGAAACTCGTAGATATCCGTCGGGGTGCCGACCTGGACGATCTGTCCGTGGTTCATGACGCCCATTCGTGAGGACAGGGTCATGGCTTCTTCCTGATCGTGGGTGACCACGATGAAGGTGACGCCGAGCTGCTCCTGGATGTTGATCAATTCGAACTGCGTGTGCTCGCGAAGCTTGCGATCGAGGGCGGCGAGCGGCTCATCGAGCAGCAGCAGCTTGGGCCGTTTCACCAGCGCGCGGGCGAGAGCCACCCGCTGGCGCTGGCCACCGGAGAGCTGGTGCGGTTTGCGAGCCAGAAACGGCCCCATCTTGACGATCTCGAGAATCTCGACGACGCGGCGCCGCGTTTCCTCGCGCCCGAGGCGCTCCTGCTCGAGGCCGAAGCCGACGTTCTTCTCGACGGTCATGTGCGGGAAGAGCGCATAGGACTGGAACATCATGTTCACCGGCCGCTCGTACGGCGGGATGCCGCTCATCTCCTGGCCATCGATGTAGATCCGGCCGCTGGTGGGGGTATCGAAGCCGGCGAGCATGCGCAGCAGGGTCGTCTTGCCCGAGCCCGAGCCGCCGAGCAGGCAGAAGATCTCGCCGCGTTGCACTTCGAGGCTGACCTCGTTGACCGCCACGAAATCGCCGAACTTGCGCGTGATGCTCTCGATCCGCAGGATCGGCGGACCCGCCGCTCCCGTGGGGCGGTTCTGCCCGTCGCTCATCGGTTTGGTGCTCACGCTGCGGCTGACCGGAGTTACTTGCCTGTCTTGAAGTGCGTCCATGCGCGCGTCAGCAGCCGCTGATATTCCTGCGACCGGGGCGGTTCCGGCACCAGCTTGGCGCGAATGTCCGCCGGCGGATAGATGTTCGGATCGTTCTTCACCGCCTCGTCCATGAACTGGCTCGAGGCGAGATTCGCGTTCGCGTACTTCACCAGGTTCGAGTTGCGCGCGGCGACCTTCGGATCGAGCAGGAAGTTGATGAACAGATGCGCGTTCTGGGGATGGGGTGCATCCGCGGGAATGGCCAGCATGTCAAAGTTGAGGATGGTTCCGTTACGGGGGATGGAGTACTTGATCTCGATGCCTTTGCCGGCGTCCCGCGCGCGATCGCGCGCCTGCTTGACGTCGCCCGACCATCCCAGGGCCAGACAGGTCTCCCCGTTGGCGAGGTCCTCGATATAGCGCGACGAGTTCACGTAACGCAGGTAGGGGCGGATCGACATCAGGACCTTCTCGGCAGCCTGCAGATCCTCGGGGGACTCGCTGTTGCCAGGCCGGCCCAGGTAGATGAGCACCGTGCCGACCACCTCGGAAGGCGCGTCCAGGATCGACACGCCGCAATCGGCGAACTTCGACACGACTGCCGGGTCGTACAGCATCCGCAGGCTGTCCACCGGGGCATCCGGCATCCGCTCGTGGATCTTCGCCACGTTGTAGCCCGGACCCGAGGTGACCCACATGTAGGGCACGCTGTAGGCATTGCCCGGATCGTATACCTCGAGCTGCTTGAGTATCTGCGGGTCGAGATTCTTCAGGTTCGGGAGTTTCGATTTGTCCAGCTTCTGGAACACACCGGCCTGGATCTGGCGCGCGAGAAAGGGTGCCGAGGGGACCACGATGTCGTAGTTGGTGTGGCCAGCGAGCAGCTTGGTCTCCAGCACCTCGTTCGCATCGAAGACGTCGTAGTTGATCTTGATGCCGGTCTGCTTGCGGAACTCCTCGAGCGCGCTGGGCTCGATGTAGTCGGACCAGTTGTAGACGTTGAGCACCTTCTCTTCCGGCTGCTGCGCACCGGACGGCTGGCCGGTCGCGCCCGGGGGCGGCCGACTGCCCCCACCGCAGCCCGCCAGCGCGGCCGCGAGGCACAGGGAGATCAGCCAATGCTTCATGGAGGCAGCCGCCCGGGCGCTACTCATCATTCGTTCTCCAGGATGCGCGGGCCAGTGCGCGCCGGCACCGCTTACGCAGCCTTATATAGCATTCATACGTTCAGGAGCAGATGCTCGCGCTCCCAGGAGCTGATCACCTGCAGAAACACCTCGTACTCGGCTTCCTTGACGATGGTGAATGCCGAGACGAATGGCTCGCCGAGCAACTTCACGAGCGGCTCGCAGGAGCGCAGCTCCCGTAATGCCTCATCGAGTGAGCGCGGCAGCCCGAACGGCAGGTCATGAGCGCTGCCCGTGACGGGGTCCGTGGGTTGCAGACCCTCGATCATTCCAAGGTAGCCACAGGCAAGGGAAGCAGCGATGGCAATATAGGGATTGGCGTCGGCGCCCCCCACCCGGTTCTCGACGCGACGCGCGTCGGCGCTGGACATGGGTACACGCAACCCGGCGGTGCGGTTGTCATACCCCCAGTGCACGTTGATCGGAGCGGACAGATAGCGGGTCAGGCGGCGATACGAATTCACGTTCGCGCAGAACAGCGCCATGGCCGCGGGCATGTACTTCTGCAGCCCGGCGATATGCGAGAAGAACAGGCTCGAGGGTGTGCCATCGGCGTTGCTGAAGATATTCCGGCGCGTCTTGGTATCCACCACGCTCTGGTGGATGTGCATGGCACTGCCGGGCTCCTTGGCGTGCGGCTTGGCCATGAATGTGGCGTAGATCTTGTGCCGCAAAGCCGCTTCGCGCGCCGTGCGCTTGAAGAGGAAAGCCTGATCGGCGAGGTCGAGCGGATTGCCGTGGATCAGATTGATCTCCATCTGCGCCGGGCCGTCCTCGTGAATCAGCGTGTCGATCTCGATGTCCTGATCCTCGCAGAACTGGTAGATGTCATCGAACAGTGGATCGAACTCGTTGACTGCGGCGATGCTGTAGGACTGGCGTCCCGGCTCGGCGCGACCCGAGCGGCCCACCGGCGGGCGCAGCGGATAATCCGAGTCCTTGTTCTGCTCGATGAGATAGAACTCCAGCTCGGGAGCGACGACCGGCTCCCAGCCCCGCTGGGCGTACAACTCGATGATGTTGCGCAGCACGTGCCGCGGAGCCATGGAGACCCGGCGGCCATCCGAGTAGAAGCAATCGTGGATCACCTGCGCGGTGGGCTCCGCGGCCCACGGCACCCGCCGCACCGTCTTCGGATCCGCCTTGAGCACGATGTCGATCTCGGCCGGGCTCATCGCCTCGCCGGTTTCGACCGGGTAGTCCCCGGTGACCGTCTGCAGGAAAACGCTCTCGGGCAGGCGCATCCCCTCGTCTTCCGCGAACTTGGCCGCCGGCATGATCTTGCCGCGCGCGATGCCCGCCATGTCGGGGATGATCGCTTCCACCTCGGAGATGCCGTGGTCACGGAAGAACTGCTGGATCTCGCTCACCATAGAGATAACCTTCATTTCATGCGCTGTGCGCAACGGTCCGACCGGCCGCACCCGTGTGCCGCCCGCCGGGGCGGGAATGGACGGCGCCGCCTGCGCCGGACCTCATCAACCGCGCGTCGTCTGTGCGTATTGGCGGCACGCCGCGCCAAAGGCCGCAAACAGGGCGCGCGAAAACTGACTGTCCATCACCTTCCACTCGGGATGCCATTGCACGGCCACGGCGTAGCGACGGGCATCCTCCACGCGGAATGCCTCGACCAGTCCGTCCGGCGCCCGAGCCTCGACGGCCAGCCCGCTGCCCAGCCGGTCGATGCCCTGCGAATGCAGCGAGTTGACCTGAATGCGATCACTCGAAGCGAGCGTGCGCAGCAGACCACCGGATTCCAGGAGGACCTCGTGGGCCGGCCCGTACTGAGCTTCCAGAGGCAGCGTCGCATCGTCGCGATGGTCCAGCTTGCCTTGCACCTCATGGACCTTCTGATGCAGCGTGCCACCGAAGGCGACGTTAATCTCCTGGAACCCCCGGCAGATTCCCAGCACCGGAATGCCACTGGACACGGCCTTGCGAATCAGGGGGATCGTGGTCGCATCCCGTGCGGGATCGTGCAGCGTGCCAGGGTCGCTCGGCGACCCGGAGTAATGGTGGGGCTCGACGTTCGATGGACTGCCCGTGAAGAGGATTCCGTCAACCCGCCGGATGAGATCGTCCATCCCCAGCTCGTCGGCGAGGGCAGGAACCAGCATGGGCAGGGCTTCCGCCGCGTCCAGCACCGCGCGAATGTATTTCTCGCCGACCGCATGAAAGGGGTGCGGGCCGATCATGCGTCGGTCTGAGGGGATACCGATGAGAGGGCGGGCGGCCATGACGCTTCTGCAGGCAGCGTCTATTTTACTAAACAGACCCGCCCGGCGACTTCTCCAAAGGGGGTTATTAGACCACAGCTGGGGGTCCGGAATCTGCCCGGTCGATCGAGGCGACGGAAAGGCCTAAGTGCCGGTCCTGCCGGCCATCCGCGGGCCGCCCGATTTGCCCCGGATGCTTGTGAGTCGCTATCCTCCCGCCGCGCCGCTTGCACCCGGCGCGTCAACATATCCTAAACACTACCGGACCGTCTCCCGCTGCCCTCATGGCCCTCGCCCCCCATGTCCCCTCCTATTACGCTGCCTCGGCGAACCCCGCACCGGCTCGCCCGCCGCTGGCAGGCGCCACCGACTGCGACATCTGCGTGGTCGGAGGCGGCATTGCCGGCTGCTCCGCGGCGCTGCATCTGGCCGAGCGCGGCTACTCGGTCGTGCTGCTCGAGGAACATCGCATCGGCTGGGGTGCCTCGGGCCGCAGCGGGGCGCAGGCCATTCACGGCGTGGCGGCGGGACAGGCGAAGCTCGAACGGCTGATCGGACCAGCCGCAGCTCGCCGGGTATGGGATGTCAGCGTGGAGGGACTCTCGCTGATCGGCGAGCTGATCGAGCGCCACACGATCGCATGCGACTGGGCGGCCGGCCACCTGCTCACAGCGATCAAGCCGCGGCACGAGGTGGAGCTGCGCGCCGAGATCGAAGAATTGCGCGAGAAGTATGCGTACCCCCACCTGCGCTACATGCCTCGCGAGGAAGTGCGCTCGGTGGTCGCAACCGACCGCTACATCGCCGCGATGTACGACACGCACAGCGGCCACCTGCACCCGCTCAACTACACGCTGGGGTTGGCGGCTGCCGCGGAACGCAGCGGCACTCGCATCTACGAGGGGACTCGCGCGCTCGGGTACAAGGACGATGCCAGCACGGCAACCGCCTCCATCTGCGTAGCCACGCCCCAGGGCGAGGTGCGATGCCGTCAGCTGGTGCTCTGTGGCAATGTGTATTTGCAAGCTACCGCACCCGCGATTGCCTCGAAAATCATGGCCGTCGCCACCTATATCGTGGCGACCGAGCCATTGGGCGCAGGGAGGGCCCAGCAGCTCATTGCCAACAATTCTGCCGTGCACGACATGAACTGGGTCCTGGATTACTTCCGGCTGTCCTCGGACCACCGTCTGCTGTTCGGCGGCCGGGTGAACTATTCCGGATTCAGCTCGTTCGATGCGCCGGGCGCTACGCGTGCCCGTATGCTGAGTGTATTTCCACAACTCGCAGATGTCCGGATCGAGTATGCATGGGGCGGCGAGGTGGATATCACCCTCAACCGCGCTCCGCACTTCGGCCGGCTGGGACCCAACATTTACTTCCTGCAGGGCTTCTCAGGCCACGGCATCGCTCTCACCGGCATCGCCGGCAAGCTCGTCGCGCTGGCCATCGCTGGAACTGCCGAACGCTTCGACGTGTTTGCGCGGATCCCGCACGCAAATTTCCCCGGCGGGGCGGCGTTGCGCCGGCCGGCACTGGTGCTGGCGATGCTCTACTACCGGCTGAAAGACCTGCTGTGATGCAGGCCCCTCAGGCCGCGCGCTCGATGCGCAGCACCCTCTCGGCGATCTGCACCGCATTCAGCGCGGCGCCTTTCAGGAGCTGATGCCAGCGACGAACATCGCCACCGAACGGCCGCTGGGATCGCTCGCATTCGAAAGTCAGCCGAGCTCGAAACAATGATGGATGCGCGGGTTGCGCTCGAAGTCGTGCGGCAGTGTCGCGGCGGAGATATCGCGGACCTCATGGCGCTCGCGCAGCGCGGCATCGAGCCTGAAGCGCTGCGCGTTGGTCGAGAAAACGAGCAGTCCGCCCGGCTCCAGCAAGCTCATGCTCGACTCTATCAGCTGCGGGTGATCGCGCTCGACATCGAGAACACCCTGCATCCGTTTCGAGTTTGAGAAGGTGGGCGGATCGAGGAAGATCAGGCCGTAGCGCCCGTGGGCACGCGCGCCCTCCCGCAACCACTCGCGACAGTCGGCCTGCACGAGCTCGTGTTGGCGGCCCAGTGGACCATTGAGCTCGAGATTGCGTTGCGTCCAATCGAGGTAGGTCCGCGAAAGATCCACTGAGGTGCTCGCGGCTGCCCCGCCCGCCACCGCATAGACGGTCGCGGTGCCCGTATAGGCGAACAGGTTGAGAAAGCGCCCGCCTTGCGCCCGCGCGCGCAAGCGATCGCGCGTCACCCGATGGTCCAGGAATAGTCCCGTATCCAGGTAATCGTCGAAATTGACCTCGAAGCGCAGGCCGCCCTCGCTGATTACATGAAAGCTCCCCTGCTGCTGGATCTTGCGGTATTGATCGCCGCGCCGGGTTCGGCGCCGTGTCCGCAGCCGAATGCGCTCCCCGGGCACACCAGTCACCTGCGGCAGGGTTGAGAGCGCTTCACTGCGCCGCCGCCTCACCGCTTCCTGCTCGATCTCCGCGGGAGCCGCGTACTCCTGCACGTACAGCCACTCCAGATCCGGCTCAATGCTCCGGTACAGGTCGATGGCGAACGCGTACTCTGGCATGTCGGCGTCATAGAGCCGGTAGCACGACACGCCCGTTCGCGCCGCCCATCCGCGCAGGCGCTTCAGATTCTTGCCGAGACGGTTGGCGAACATGCGCGCGCCCGGCGAGTCGCTCGGCTTCGCTCCCGGCTTGGCCAGCCTGCCGGGCTCACGCTCGCTCTGTGCCTCGACGCGCAGGCGCAGCAGGCGGCACTCGATTCCCCCGTTCCACAACGCGTGCGTCCGCCAAGCGCGCAGGCCCAGCTCCCTGCCCAGGTGCGGAGCACCGATCAAGACAGCGGCGTGCCAGCCCCGGAAGCGCCCACGCAGCACATGACCCAGCTCGCGATGCAGGGCCAGCGCACGCTCGTGATCCTCCAGCCGCACACCATACGGAGGATTGACGGCCACGAGTCCCACCTCCGCCGAGAGCTCGGGTGCAACTTCCACGGGCGTCTCGGGTGCCGCATCCGCCGAGGCTGCAGGCGCTGCATCCGCCAGTTCGCCAACTTCGAAATGCACGAGCGAGCCCACCCCTGCGCGAGCGGCATTCGCACGCGCATCATGGATCGCACTTGAATCGCCGTCACGACCCCGAATGACCAGCGTGCGCGCCGGCTGCGCGCGGACGCGCGCTCGAGCCTCCTCCTGTACAGCGCCCCACAATTGCGGATCATGCCCGCGCCAGCCGAGGAATCCGAAGTATCCCCGTGCCAGATTCGGCGCCCGGCCGGCGGCGATCAGAGCCGCTTCGATCGCGAGCGTGCCCGAGCCGCACATCGGATCCAGGAATTGGGCGCCTACGGCGGCGAGCTCGGCCCAGCCGGCACGCAACAGCAATCCGGCTGCCACATTCTCCTTCAGGGGGGCTTCGCCGGCCGGGCCTCGATAGCCGCGACGGTGCAAGCTCTCGCCTGACAGATCCAGCGACACGGTGATCTGCTGTCCCTGTGCGTGGGCATGTATGCGCAGCCCAGGCCGCTCGAGTGCCACGTCGGGACGGGCGCCCGTGGCATCGCGCACGGCATCCACGATTGCATCTTTGAGTTTGAGCGCCCCAAAATGAGTGTGCGTGATGTTGGGATGACGGCCCGTAAACTCGCAAGCGAGCGTCGCGCCGGGCGCCAGATGCGCCGCCCACGGGATGCCCCGTGCGGCTTCGTAGAACGCTTGCGCGTCGCGGGCCTCGAACCGGGCGAGCTCCAGGAAGATCCGGTTCGCGATCCGTGATTCGAGGCACGCCCGATAGGCGACCCTGAGATCTGCGCAGAAGGCAACGCCGGCCGAACGCTCTTTGAGATTTTCCGCCCCGAGCTCCGTCAGCTCGCGCGCCAGGAGATCCGCCAGCCCACGCGGCGAGCTCGCAAGGAACTGCAGCACGCCGGCGCTGCCCACAGCGCGAGGCGAGGCCGCTCCCTGGGCGAGCTCGCCCGTGCGAGGCAGGCTATTCGCGTGGGCTCGCCCCCGGGAAGAAAACTCCCCCGCACGTGGGTTTCCCCCACGCGAATGGCTCACGCCGGCAGTCCGCTCGTCTCAGGACAGATCGATCCAGGTCGTCTTGAGCTCGGTGTACTTCTCCAGCGCATGCAGCGACTTGTCGCGACCGATGCCGGACTGTTTGAAACCGCCGAACGGCACGGTGATGTCATCGGCGTCGTAGCAATTGACGAACACGGTGCCGGCCCGCAGCGCCTTGGCAGTGCGATGCGCGGTGGTCACATCGCGCGTCCACACGGCGGCGACCAGTCCATAGATCACGTCATTTGCAATCTCAATCGCCTCCTCCACGGTCTTGAAGGTGATCGTGGACAGCACCGGTCCGAAGATCTCCTCGCGCGCGATGGCCATGCTCGGGCGAACCGAGTCGAACACGGTCGGCTCGACAAAGTAGCCACCGCTGTCCTCACGGACGCGGCGTCCGCCGAAGCGGACGGTTGCCCCATCGCGGCGCCCGGCCTCTATGTAGCCGAGCACGCGCTTCATCTGAATGTCATCGACGATCGCACCGAGCTTCGTCTGCGCATCGAGCGGATCCCCCGGCTGCAAGGTTCGGCCGATGGCCTGCACCTTCTCGAGGACTCGGTCCTTGACGCTCTCCTGCACCAGCAGGCGCGAGCCGGCGGAGCAGACCTCGCCCTGGTTGTCGAAGATCGCGTACGCAGCGGCCGTGGCCGCCCGATCCAGATCCGGATAGTCGGCCATGACGATGTTGGGAGACTTGCCGCCGCATTCGAGCGAGACCCGCTTCATGTTCGACTGGCCAGCGTACTGCATGATTGCCCGGCCGGTCGCCGTCGAGCCCGTGAAGGCGATGCAATCGACGTCCATGTGCAGCGCAAGCGCCTTGCCGGCGCTCGCCCCCAGTCCCGGTACCACGTTGAACACCCCTTCGGGAATCCCCGCCTCCACGGCAATCTGCGCGACCCGGATGGCCGTCAGCGGCGACTTCTCCGAAGGCTTCAGCACGAGTGAATTTCCGGCCGCCAGCACCGGGCCGATCTTCCAGGCCGCCATCAGCAGCGGGTAGTTCCACGGCACGATCGCCCCGACGACACCCACCGGCTCGCGAGTCACGAACGCCAAAGAGGCGGGGCCCGTCGGTGCCACCTCGTCATAAATCTTGTCGATCGCCTCCGCATACCACTCAATGCAGCGCGCCGCTGACGGAATGTCCACGTTCAGACTGACGCCGATGGGCTTACCCATGTCGAGTGTCTCGAGCAGCGCCAGCTCGTCGGAGTGCTTCAGTATCAGCTCCGCAAACCGCTTCAATACCTGCTTGCGTTTCGCCGGAGCCTGGTTTGCCCAGACTCCCGTGCGGAAGGCGGCGCGCGCGGCCGCCACCGCGCGCTCGATGTCCTCGACATCGCCGGCGGCGACCCGCGCGAGCAGCTTGCCGGTACCGGGGTTGACGGTATCGAACGTCGCGCCGGATGCCGCATCGACATAGTTGCCGTTGATAAAGGCCTTCGTACGGATGTCGAGCGTGCGGGCGCGCTCGTGCCAGGAGATGGTTTCGGGTTTGGCGGCCATGGGTCTCTCTCGGTTATCAGGTTCGTTGACGAAGCTCAGAAGCTCGGCGGCGTACTTGCGCTGATGATCTCACAGGGCTCACGCCCCGCATTGCGGAAGCGGTGCGGGAGCTGGCTGGCGAAGTAGTAAGCCTCGCCGGGGCCGAGCACTCGCGCCGATCCGCCCACCGTGAGCTCGACGCGTCCGCGAATCACGACGCCTCCCTCCTCGCCGCGGTGAACGATCATCTCATCCCCCGTGCCAGCGCCGGCGGCATACCGCTCGTGCAGAATCGTGAGCTGGCGGGCGGAGCGCTGTGCGGCGACCAGCCGCAGCGAGACCTGCGCGTTACCCAGCTCGACCAGCTCGTCACGGGCGAAGAAGGTCTGCAGCGGAGCACTCAGATCGAGGGTGAAAAACTCTGCGAGCGACATCGGTACGCCGTCAAGCACCTTCTTGAGCGAACTGACCGAAGGGCTGACCCGATTCTGCTCGATCAGCGAGATCAGCCCGTTCGTGACACCCGCGCGCCGCGCAAGCTCCCGCTGGGACAGGCCGAAAGTCGTCCGGATGCCTCGCAGCCGGGCGCCTACGTCGATGCTCATCAGGGAAGTTCGCCTTCTCGAGTGTTTAAGATTATGGACAAGCAGGGGCTAAATTCTGGTCCGATGGCCCCGAATGTCAAATTTCCTTATCATTCTGCCCGGCCCTTCCGTCACAGGCGAACGCTCCCATGTCCACCGCGGCCTCCCCCTCACCCACCCCGCCCGAAGCGCCGTCCGAAGCTCATTCCGGGGCTTCTTCGAACCCGGACCTGCAAGCCCACTGGATGCCCTTCACCCCGAACCGCCAGTTCAAGGCACGGCCGCGCATGTTCGCGCGGGCTGCGGGCATGCACTACTGGACCCCGGAGGGACGCCAGGTACTCGATGGCACCGCCGGACTGTGGTGCGTCAACGCAGGGCACGGGCGCACCGAGATCAGCGATGCGGTCGCGCACCAGTTGCGGACCCTGGACTACGCTCCCACTTTTCAGATGGGGCACCCCGCGGCGTTCGAGGCAGCGAACCTGCTGGCCGACATCGCGCCCACCGGGCTCGAGCGCGTATTTTTCACCAACTCCGGCTCCGAGTCCGTCGACACCGCGCTGAAGATTGCCCTTGCATACCACCGGATGCGCGGCGATGCGGCGCGCACGCGCCTCATCGGACGCGAGCGAGCCTATCACGGTGTTGGTTTCGGAGGCATCTCGGTGGGCGGTATCGCGCCCAACCGCAGAATGTGGTCGGCCGCGCTGATCCCGGGGGTGGACCACCTGCCGCATACCCACGATCTGGCGCGAAATGCCTTCTCGCGGGGCGAGCCCCCTCACGGCGCGCAGCTTGCCGAGGAGCTCGAGCGGATCGTGGCGCTGCATGATCCTTCGACGATTGCCGCGGTCATCGTCGAGCCGATCGCCGGCTCCACCGGGGTGCTGATTCCGCCGCGCGGCTATCTCAAGCGACTGCGGGAGATCTGCGATCGCCACGGCATCCTGTTGATCTTCGATGAGGTGATCACCGGCTTCGGCCGGACCGGCTCGGCATTCGCGGCGCAGGAGTTCGCGGTGACACCCGATCTGATGACCCTCGCGAAAGGGCTGACCAACGGCTGCATTCCCATGGGCGCCGTGCTCGCGAGGAAGTCGATCTATGATGCTTTCATGCAGGGCCCGGAAGGCTCGATCGAGCTGTTCCACGGCTATACCTACTCGGCTCATCCGGCCGCCTGTGCGGCGGCCATGGCCACGATCGGCATTTACCAGCGCGACGGGCTTCTGACGCGCGCCCGCAGCCTGGCACAGCTGTGGGCCGATGGCGCCCATTCGCTGCGCGCTCTGCCGCACGTGATCGACATACGCAACTACGGGCTGATCGCGGGTATCGAGCTGGAGTCGATTGCGGGCAAGGTCGGCAGCCGGGCGTACGAGGTATTCGTGAAATGCTTCGAGCGCGGCCTGCTCATCCGGCAGACGGGCGACATCGTGGCGCTGTCTCCACCGCTGATCGTCGAGCGCTCGCACATCGATCAGATCTTCACGACGCTGAAGGATGTGCTGCGGACGATCTGAGCCTTCTCAGGCGTGTGGGACATGCGAACCACGTCCCACACGCTCGAGGCTTTTCAGATGTTGGGTTCGTGGTGGCGGCTATGCAGCTGCTTCAACCGGGAGAGCACGATCCATGCCAGGGCTGCAATGGTGACCGCGCTCCCCACGAGCATTTCCATATCCGCCATCGTGAATCCCCGGGACGCCGTAATGGTCACGGTTTCCATGAGATACCTCCAGGCAAGCAAGCGACTTCGAGCCGCAATAGTTTCCCTGGAAATGCCCGCGACTGCGGGCGCCTGGCCTCGATCTGCGACAGGCTTCACCCGCCGCCGGTGTTACGTTCAGCCGGAGCGAGCGTTATGTTCAGTGCAGCGCGCCTCAGGTCAGCTGCGCGCCTCGAAGATCGCGTAGATCTTGCTGCAGTCTTCCAACACTTCCCAGGTGCCGGAAAAACCCGCGGGCACGACGAACGCATCGCCAGTGGCGAAGACGCTGCGCTCGCCCGAGTCGCTCTCGAGCGCGACCCTGCCCGAAGTCATGACACACAATTCGTTCTCGGTGTAGCGGATGCGCCATTTGCCGCGGGTCGCCGACCAGTGGCCCGCGAAGAACTGCTGGCTCGGATCGCTGAAGTAGTTGGCCACACAGGTGGACGGGTTGCCCGCGAGGCGCCGGTCGGCCGCCGGCTCCGACACTTCGGACTTGATGGATCCATCGAGGCGGACGATGGGGCAGCTCATGCCGGAATCCTAGCGCAAAATCGCCCTGCGATGCCGGCATGAGCGCCTGCCCGGCCACCCTCTTCGTCCCTCAGTCATTGCTGGCCACGGCTTCCTCGCGCTTCTTCTCTATGCGCACGGTGACGCGACGGTCGAATGCGTATCCATCGGTATCGCCCTCGGCGCTGCTCGCAGCGGACTTCCCATGCGCCTCAACGATCAGCTGATCAGGGGAGACACCGGCGCTGCGCAGTACGGCTGCGACCGCTTCGGCCCGGCGTTTCGAGAGCACGTCGTTGAGCTCATCCGAGCCGCGCGCATCGGCGTAGCCTGCGACGCGAACATGCGTATCTGGGAGCGCCGCTGCCAGGGCGCCCAGCTTCAGCAGCGGAGACATCGACTGCACCTGAATGGAATCCTCGTTGGTGCGAAAGCCGACATCCAGCTCGACCTCGTCGGTCTGGCTCAGCGCCAGGTCAAGCTGCTCACCGCGTGCCTGTTCGCGGGCCAGCGAGCCGTTCAATTCGGCCACGTTTCGCGCGAGCCGGCTCTGCTCGCTCTGTGTTTTGTCCAGGCCCGTCGCCAGGGCGGTTCGCTGCGCGGCCAGTCGGTGGTCCCGGTCGCCGAGCCAGGCGCCGGTCGCCGCACCCACCATCGCCCCGATCGGACCGGCGGCCACCGCGCCGAGGGCGAAACCGGTGGCCACCCCGATCGTCTCCTGCCGGGAGGCGGACTTCTGGCCCGAGGCGGCCTCCTCAGCATGGACAGGCAAAGCCGCCGCGCAGGCGGCCACGAGCGTTACCCCTATCGAACCCTTGCGCAGCTGTCTCGTCAGCGTATTCATGGATCATTCCTCCGCTTCAGGTGCATAACGGAACCCGAGTTCCGACCTGCTGCCCAGTTCACCGCAGCGGCCAGTGGCTCCCGTGGCGGAAATACGGCAGTCTGGAGAAGACTCATGGCGAATCGTGGCAGGGACCGACGATGACGAACTCAGCACGGTGCAGGCTCAGGTGGCTCAATTGGCTCGGGCGGCTCGGGTGCCTCATCACGCTGACGCTGGGCGCTTGCGCAGCGGCGCCTCCGAAACAGGCTACGGCTCCCGGCAAAGTGACTCCTCAGATGCGCTCGGGCAGCCCCGAGCTGCGCGCCTACCAGGTCACGGACTGGATCGCCCCCGACGACCGGACGCTGGTCGTCAATGGCGTGGATCGCTCCTTGTTCGAGGCACGCTTCCGGGGCGGATGCGCCGGGCTGCGGCTCGCCAACAGCATCGCTTTCATCATTCCCACCGGAGCGGCGCTCAACGACTACTCCGGCATCGTGCTGCCCGAAGGCACCCATTGCCCGTTCGCATCGTTTACCCGTCTCGTGACATCCCCCGCCCCCGCCCGCGGACCCTCCGCCAGCGAAAATCGCTGACACGGCTGCCCCCGCCGACCGCGGGCCGGATCCTCCTGTCCACCGCCGGCAAGGGTCCCTGACAGGCGTGTTGAGTGTTAGAATTCGCTCATGAGTGGGGGACCAGGCGATCGCGGGAACCAACCCGAGCCGTTCGCGGGCACGTCCGCGCCCCGGGAGGTGCGGCTGATCGCGGCGGAGCTGTTACCAGCCTTCTATGACGAGCTGAAACACATTGCCCAGCGAGCGCGCTCGCGGCTCGGCGGCAATCATACTTTGCAGACCACCGCGCTCGTGCACGAGGCGTATCTGCGGCTGCGGCATACACCCGGCTTTGCAGACGAGACCCACTTCCTGCGCGCCGCCGCGCTCGCGATGCGCCATGCGTTGATCAACTACGCAGCCGCACGTCTGGCCGATAAGCGAGGCGCAGGCGAGCTGCATCTCACGCTGTCGCATGCGGAGAGCGTTGGAATCAACACGGACGAGGGCCTCCTCGCCCTCAATGAAGCCCTGGCCCGGCTGGCCGTGGAGGTACCACGGTTGGCCGACATCGTGGAATGCAGGTTCTTTGGGGGGTACGGCGAAGAAGACACTGCGCGCGCGCTGGGTCTTTCCTTGCGCACCGTGCAGCGCGACTGGCTGAAGGCTCGCGCGTGGCTCTACCGCGAGCTCGGAGGAGTGCCGGGCTGAGCAGCCGCCTGGGCGCGTGCCAGAGCCACGCGTGCCCGCGCGGTCTCGGGATGACGGGGGCCGACCGTCGAGGCCAGCCCGGCAGCCGCCTGTTGCAGCAGGGGCACCGCCCCGGCCTGATGGGTGGCCGCGAGCGCTTCGCCCAAGCGCTCGCGCGCCTGCTGTAGTTGCCACGCTCCGTTCGCGTATTGAGCACGTAAGCCAATGGCCTCCCGCAGGGGCGCGATCGCCTGAGCGGGTGCGCCCAGGGCAAGCTGCGCATCGGCCAGTGTCTGCAAAGCATCGGCCAGAGAAGGAGCGCCTCGCCTTCCGAGGGTGCGCAGGGTGTCAGCCGCCGCCAGCGCCGTGGCCGAGGCGGTCGCATCATCGCCCTGTGCGAGAGCAAGTCTGGCTAGCGACACCTGGGTGCGAATCGTCATCAGATGCGTCGGCCCATACTGCGCCAGAGCGCCCTCGTGATCGGCTATCAGAGTGGAGCGGGCCTTAGCGAGGTCCCCGGCCGTGAGCTGCGCCTCGCCGAGAAGCATCCGGTTCTGCACGGCGACCGGACTCGAGGCGCCTGCGTAGCGGGCCGCGAGGTCAGATGCCTCCTGCAGGATCGGGACAGCCTGGTCCGCACGATTGGTTTCCGCCAGCAGCTCGCCGTAATAGCCCATCACCGCGGCCACGGCTGCCGAGTTGCCGGCCAGCGCGCGCTCATGCTCGTAAGCGTCGCGCAGCAAGCCTTCCGCCTCGCGCAGATGTCCGGTGCGCATCTCGAGAGTGCCTGTATTACCCAGCACGATCTGCGCGTCGAGCTCATCCCCCAGACCGAGGGCCTGATAGATGGCCGTGGTCTGTCGGTAAGCCTCGAGCGCCTCGTCGAGCCGGTTGGCGACGGTCAGAGTGATCGCGTGCGAGTTGTAGAGCACCGCGGTCTCGCGATGAATGCGGCCCGATAGCGCGATCCGCCGGGCGATGGCCTCGCTCTCCGTGGCACTGGCTCCGTCAGGATCGCCGCTGGCTCGCTGCAGCCGCGCCCGGACGGTCAGACCTTCCAGCCGCTCCTCCGCGTAGCGATCCAAATGGCCCTTCCAGAAGGCTTCCGCCTGTATGAGCAGTCGATCCGCCTGCGCCACATGCCCCTGCATGAGCTCGATGTTGGCAAGCTTTTGACGCGCATCGGCCAGAGCGACCGGGTCGGTCTGCGTGTTTGCCTCCCGGACGAAGCCCTCGAGCAGCGACGCTGCGCCCGGCAAGTCCTCGAGCGCCCCGTACAGATCGGCCAGCGTCACCACCAGTTGCCCGGCGCGCTGTGGCTGGGTTCGATATTCCTGCAGCACTCGCTGCGCGCTGCTGTCGATCATGGCCTTCGCGGTAGCGGGCTGGGAGCCTCTCTCTGCGATTGCCGTCCGGAACAGCCGCGTCAACTGATATCGGACCGCCTCTTCCCGTGCGGCGTCGCGCCGCGCGTTATCACGCTGAATTGCCGCGCGCTGCGCCTGCCAGGCCGCAGCTCCAAGTCCGATCGCCAAAGACACCACCACGGCAGCAACTGCCAGCGTGACCCAGCGGTAGCGTCGCAGGATGCGCGTAAAAACGTACATTCGGGCGCCCGAGCGCGCTGCGACCGGTTCGCCCTGCAGAGCGTGTCCGACGTCGGCCTTCAGCGCCTCCACTGTTCCATAGCGATGTGCGGGCTCCTTGCGTACCGCTTTAGCGACGATCGCGTCGAAATCGCCTCGCAGCGCGCGAGGCGGAACTGGCGCGGCTTTGCTTGCAGCGGCGCGCTGACTGGGAACCGGCGCAGGCTCATCCAGGATCACTCGCACCGCCTGTGCGATCGGTCCGCCGCCGAGCAGCCAGGGTCGGCTGCCGGTGAGCAGCTCGAACAGCAGCAAACCGAGTGCGTAGATGTCGGTCGCTGTCGTAATGGGCTGGCCCAGCAGCTGCTCGGGCGCCGCGCTGAGCGGTGTCAGCGGGGCCGCCGCCGTTCTGGTCAGATCCGCTCGATCCGTATCGATCAGCTTGGCAATTCCGAAATCGAGCAGCTTCACATGCCCCTGTCGAGTGACCAGGATGTTGGCCGGCTTCAGATCCCGATGCACGATCAGATTGCGATGGGCATAGGCCACTGCTTCACACACGGCGACGAATAGCTGCATGCGCTCGCCCAGGGAGAGCGCAGAGTCGATGCAGTACTCCGTGATCGGCTTTCCCTCGATGAGCTCCATTGCCATGTAGGGCCGGCCGTCCGGGGTCACGCCGCCGTCGTACAGCCGCGCGATCGAGGGATGTTCCAGCCGCGCCAGGATCTGGCGCTCGACGTGGAAGCGCGGCAGCTCCGCTACCGCCTCATGCCTGAGCAGCTTGATGGCCACCCGCTGGCGGAAGTCCCCTTCGGCCCGCTCGGCTTCGTACACCACTCCCATGCCACCGCGGCCGATTCGGCTCGTGATGCGCCAGGCGCCGATGCGCATCCCCTCGGGGACCTCTTCGGGGGCCTCCTCGGCGGCCGGCTCCGAGGTGAGCATGGCTGGTGCGAGAAGAAAATCCCCCACGGACCGGGCAGCCTTCAACAGGCTGCGCACTTCTGCGAGCACTTGCGGATCGTCCGCGCAATCCCGCTCCAGGCAGGCGGCGCGCGCCTCCTCCGGCAGGTCGAGCAGCCCATCGAGCAGCTCGTCCACGCGGGCCAGTTGGCTGGGTGATAATTCCGGCACCGAAAACCCTCCCCTGGACCGGTCTTCGCCTATTCTGCATGGAGACTCCCATGACAAGCATCCCTTATCGGATCGCCCTGATTGTTGGCGCCGGTGCCGGAATCAGCGCCTCGGTGGCACGCGCGCTCGCCTCCGCCGGGCTTCGGGTCGGCCTCGCCTCCCGCAGTCCCGGGAAGCTTTCCGGCTATGCAGCCGAGATCGGCGCCGCGGCCTTTGCCGTCGATGCCTCCGAGCCGGCCTCGGTCGAACAGCTGTTCAAGGATGTGGATGCGCGGCTCGGCGAGCCCGACGTGGTGCTTTACAACGCCAGCACCCGCCTGCGCGGCCCACTTGTTGGCCTCGAGCCCGAAGAGGTGCGCCGGTCGCTGGCCGTGTCGGCCTTCGGAGGCTTTCTGGTGGTCCAGCAGGCGGCGCGACGGATGATTGCGCACACCGGCGGGGCAATCCTGATCACCGGGGCGAGCGCCAGCGTGAAAGGCTTCGCGCAGTCCTCGCCCTTTGCGATGGGAAAATTCGCTCTGCGCGGACTGGCGCAGAGCGCAGCGCGCGAGCTCGGGCCGCAGGGCATCCACGTTGCCCACTTTCTGATCGACGGCTCGGTGCGCAGCGCGACGCGCCCAGACTCGGGAGACCGGACGCTGGATCCCGACGGCATCGCGCAGACCTACATGGATGTACTGCGCCAGCCTCGCAACGCGTGGTCGTTCGAAGTGGATCTGCGACCCTGGGCCGAGTCGTTCTGAACGGCTACTTCTTGGTCGGCTTGCGGAACTTCAGGATGAACTGGTCGGTCTTGCCCCGGATCGAGGGATCAAACACTTTGAGCGTGTGCTCGTCCTTGGGGTTGTGCAGCAGCTTGCTCTCACCCGCCAGATCGAATCCCGCCGCCAGCACTTCAGTCTTCACCGTCGCGGGGTCGATCCGGTGCAATGTCGAGGTATCGCGCGCGCCGGAGCCCGCCGCGGCCGCATGATCGAGCACGATGTACAGGCCGCCGGGCTTGAGCGCATCGAAAATCGCCTTGTTCAACGCGCCGACATCCAGGTTGGGGACGTTGTGGAAGTCATGATAGTTCTGAGAGGTCCACACGACATCCACGGGCTCTGATTCCGCACCGCCGAAGGACTCGATGGCGCGCACCTCCGCGGTGACGTTCGAATAGTCAGGCTGTGCTGCGATGGCCTTCGTGGCGGCCACGGGATCGGGCGCATCGGCCGGCGCGTTGGGGCGCCGCGGCGGCGAGATCGCATAGACGTGGCCCTTCGGGCCCACAACCTTGCTGAGCAAGCGCGTGAAATAGCCTTTCGATGGAGCCAGCTCCATCACCCGGTCCCCCGGCTTGATGCCGGCGAACTTGATCGTCTCGGCAGGCTTGCGGTCCGCGTCACGTTGCCGGTCTTCAGCCGGTCTGCCCGCATCATCGACCGCCTTGGAGATGTAGGCGGGAATATGCTCGGCGGCCTGCAGAGCCGGCGCGCCCATAGCGGCCACGGCGCACAGACCCGTGGCAAGCAGAAATGCATGACGAAGCATCAGTGTCTTCTCCTGTTGGTGCAAAGCTGCGAGCCCTTGGACGGCCAGCGCCTTGGGACGCTCAGCGCTGCGCTGCGCTGCGCAGCGCAGCGAGCGCACTTTAGCAGCTCGCACCGGCCGCGGAACGAGCGATTGTGCGCGCGCGGCGCCGATGCCCGCCAGCCTCTCGCTGCCCGAATCTGCCCGAATTGCTTCACCGCCCCGGCCCAATCGCACGCCAGGCTCGTAGGCGTGCTGAAGGATCGCGAGGGCAAAATCCATGCTTCCCAATCTCAAAGTCTGGCTGGACCATTTCGAGTATCACGCACAGCGTCCACGGCGTCTGCCGGAAGAGCTCTCCGACCTGCTGTCCCCACAGGAGCGCAGGCTGATCGCTCACTCCATCGCCACGTTCCAGTTAGGCGAGCAGTCTGGGGGCAGCCACCTGCTGGCTGCGGCGTATAGGTTTGCCCGGGAGAACGGCGCACCTGCAGTCGCCCGGGCCACCGAGCTTCTGGTGCACGAGGAGCAGCAGCACGCGGCGCTGCTCGCCCGATTCATGGCAGACCACGAGATGGTGAGACGGCGGCGCCACTGGACCGATTCGGTGTTTCGCCGTGTCCGCCGCCTGGCTCAGTTCGAGCTCTATCTGGGCGTACTGCTGACGGCCGAGCTGATCGGAAATGTCTACTACCGGGCGCTCGAAGGGGTTACCCGCTGTCAGCGCCTGCGGCTGCTCTGCCGGGTGCTGGTGGCCGATGAGCTCGCGCACATCGGATTCGAATCGGATTTGCTGTTGGCCATCCGGGCTCGGTACCCGATGGCCCGCCGGCTACCGATCGAGATGGCGCACCGGGCCTTCTTTGCGGGAGCTGCGCTGGTGGTCTGGATGACTCACCGGCCGGTTCTCGCGCGAGCCGGCTACGGCCTGTTCTCGTTCTTGCGGGCCTGCCGAGCGCAGTACTCGTTCTATTTGCAGCCGCCTCTGGCGAGGGCCTCGGCGGCCTCTGCCGGATGAGGGGCCATCGCGCCCTCGGGCGCGACCTCGGACTGTGCGCAATACGAGTCTTAAGCCTTGTCGGCTACGAGATGGGTGGCGGGGGCATTCAGCCTGGCTTCCATCCAGCGCCTGATGCGCACGGCATCGGCGACGCGAGTACGTTTGCCCACGGAGTTGAGCAGGACGATCACGACGGTGCGCCCTTCGATGACCGCCTGCATCACCAGGCAGCGGCCCGCCTCGCTGATGTACCCGGTTTTCTGGACAATGATGTTCCAGCTCGGGTTCGAGACCAGGGAGTTGGTATTGCGGAATTCCAGCATGCGACGACCGACCGACACTTCGTAGTCGGGCGAGGTGGAATACTCGCGAATGATGGGATTTTCCGAGGCTGCCTCGACGAGCCGTGTGAGATCCTCGGCGCTCGCCACGTTCTCACTGGACAGGCCGGCGGGATCCACGAAATGGGCGTGGCTCATCCCGAGCGACCTGGCCTTCGCGTTCATGGCCTGCACGAAGGCCGGCAGCCCTCCGGGATAGTGCCGCCCGAGAGTGTGGGCCGCCCGATTCTCGGAGGACATCAGCGCAAGGTGGATGAGGTCGCCGCGAGTCAGGGTGGTCCCGACGGTGAGCCGCGAGAATGCGCCCTTGCCGATGACCTTGTCCTCGGGAGTAATCGTGATCGGCTCATCCAGCGGCAGGCCGGCATCGGCCACGACCAGCGCCGTCATCAGTTTGGTGATGGAGGCGATCGGGGCGGCCACGTCCGCCCGACGGGAATACAGTACGGATGCATGGGTGGCATCGAGCACCAGGGCCGATGCCGAGCGCAGCGCCGGCTCGTCCGAGCGCACCCGAACGGCGTGATGAGAGCGTGCATGCGCCTGGGCGGTCGAGGCAGCGAGCAAGAAGCAGGCGCACGCTGCGATGCGTAGTTGTTGTTCCCGTCCCATCACTCGCGCCTTGTCATATCAACCCTGGTGCAGTGTAGCAGAGCACATTGGAAGGCGGTGCACCGTGAACCAACTTCTGATTTTACCGGGGGCGACGTGCGGCTTTCCGCAGCCGCGCCGCCTGCTGGTTCTCCAGCGGCCCAGCGCGCAGGTAAATGTGCTGAGCGTCGCGGTTACTACAGTGCGTGCCCATGCTAAAAGCCGCCGAGCTCTCGAGCCATCGTGATCCAGTTCGCACGCGGCCCGCCCGCGACTGCGCAGGTGCGCCCGGTGAGCGCGGCGGGAAAAAAAGCGGCGCCGCCCTCGGCGGACCCCGCTGAGATTATGACAATAGCTTATGCTGTGACTTGACCATAGGGAAACGACAAGGCCGTGCGAGCGTAAGATATGAGACACACACGGCCAGCGGCGCGGCCGTGCCTTTCCGGAGTAGCCAGCCATGACGGATATGTCCGTGAGCTTTCGGGTGGATTTTGGTCCGCATTGCTCGGTCGGGCCGGGCAAGATCGCTCTGCTGGAGAGCATCGGACGTACGGGCTCGCTCACGCGGGCGGCCCGCGCACTGGCGATGAGCTATCGGCGCGCCTGGCTGCTTCTGGAGGACATCAACACGTCTTTCCAGCAAGCCGCGGCTCAGATGAGCGTGGGGGGACGGGGGGGCGGGGGCGCGGCGCTCACGCCGTTCGGGACGGAGCTGGTCACAGCCTACCGGGCACTGGAATCGGACATTCGCAGACAGTTGCAGACGGCCTTTCCTGCGAATGCGGTTCCCTCACCCAACGCCGGCCGGTCAAGGATCGGGGGAACCCCCCGACGCAGGATGAGTCGGCCGGCTTCACCTCAGAGGCGGGCTCGCGCTCGCATCAGAGGGTAGCGGCATGCAACGGACTGTTCTCTTCGTGCTACTCGGCGCAGGAACCATCCACACCTGCGCAGTAGCTGCCGACGGCGAGGATCCCTGCGCGACATTCAGCTGGAACGTCAGCCACGAACGCGCTTTGTTTTCCGGAGCTCCCGAGAGCCTCAAGGCTGGGGTCGATCCTGCGTCGGCGCCCTTGCTGAGAGCCGACCGCCTCTACAGCCTAAGTCTGTCTCCTCAGGAGCAGGTTCACTTTCCGGTCGCGCTGGCCCGGAAGAAACCCGCCTCGGACCCCTCATTCGCGGGAATCGCCCATCTGCGGGTCGCGAAAGCGGGCCTGTATCGATTGTCCCTGGACGAGCCGTTCTGGGTGGACATTGCCAACGGCAGCGAGTTACTCAGCATGGGCGATCACCAGGGACGGCGCGGATGTAAGGCTCCGCACAAGATCCTTCAGTTCTCCCTGCCCGGCGCCACCGAGCTGACCCTCGAAGTCCTGGGAGCCTACGGGCCGCTGGCAAAAATCACGATCACGCGGACCCCCGACGCCATGCCCTGACCGCTTGCGGGCCCCCCGCGGCGGCGGCCGGGCGGAGCCCGACCGCCGCTGCAGCACCCGGTGTCTGCGAATGCCACGGGATCGCGATCCTTATGAGGCCTTGTCTCCCTCGCTCTTCATCTTCGCCTGGGCGGCCTTGCAATCCTTCTTGCTCATCTCGAGGTAGCCCTGTCCCTTGCACGAGTTCTGTCCCTTGCAGGAGTTGTTCGCCCCTTTGCACGCGGACTGGCCCTTGCAGGAGTTGACTCCCGTACAGTGGACGGTCGCTTCAGCGGCGGCAGCCGTCGAGGCAATGGCCGATCCGAACAGCAGCGCCGCGGCGGTCGCGACGGCGAAACCTGGACTGGTCTTCAAGCGCATGGTCGTGTCCTCATCGGTTTGTGGAAGGAAGCGGTGGTAACGGCTGTTGACAGCGCCCACCCGGATGAGCAGACCGTTGCAGGTGTCTCTTTATTGCGGCCCCAGGCCATTTCGATCTGAGTCGAGCCGCGCTCGCGCACGGTGGGCCGCTACCGGGGGCCGGTGGCCCGAACGGGCGCCGCGCGCCCGAACCGCCGCTCCAGCAGATGATCGAGCGAAACGACACCCGGGCCGGCGATGGCGAGCCACAGGAACAGGGCCAGATACTCGACCTCATCGAAACCGAGCAGCGTCTCGAGCGAATCGACATCGCCCCACTTGGCTGCGCGGATCGCGACGATCATCGTGACGCCGAGGGCCCCGGCCGAGATCCGCGTCAGAAGACCGAGCAACAGGAACAGACCACCGAAGAACTCGATGCCCGAGGTGAGCGGCGTCAGAAGATGCGGGAAAGGGATGCCCCACTCGACGAAGTTCTGCGTGATCTGCGGCAGGTTGTTGAGCTTGCCCCACCCGCTCCACAGGAAGACCCAGCCAACGGTGATCCGCGCAAACAGCGGCGCGATCCACATCAGGGGCCGGGCGACGCGCGCCGGCCAGTCAATCAACCAATCGAACAGCCATCTCATCGCCCCTCTCCCGTTGCGTAGGCGCTACGCGCGGACCGTGGTGGCATATTAGACCGCCGAGCCCACGTTGTTATTGCAAACCGCCGTCCTCCGGTCCGGGCGCAATGAATCGCGCCGCGGCCCGGTCTGCTTGGCATGACGCCCGGCACGCCCTCCCGCTGCGGACCTCGACTCACTCCGGTGACAACCGGGCTGCGCTTCGACCCCGGTCGGACGATCCGCTACAGTGGACGCACCGGCACGCTGCGCCGAACGGGCCGCGGCTATTCGAGTCGTGACATGAGTCTAACGGAACGAGGGGATACCCAGGAGCCTCTGGGACGCCTGCTGGAAAGCATCAGGCCGGATTTGCTGCGCTTCGCATTCTGGCTGTCGCGCGATCGCGCCGTGGCCGAGGACATTGTGCAGGAGACGATGCTCAGGGCATGGCGCGCACGCGCAGAGCTACGGGACGCGGCAGCGGCCAAACCCTGGTTGCTCACGATCGTGCGGCGTGAGCATGCGCGCCTTTACGAGCGCAAGAGCCTGCCGACCATCGACGTGGATGAATGCGTCGCACGGCAGGATATCGAGCTTGCGTTCACGGATCCCGATCCGGAGGTGATCGATTTGCGGCGCGCGATCCTCTGCCTGCCGGACGAGTATCGCGAGCCCCTGGTCATGCAGGTGCTCGGAGGGTTCTCGAGCGAGGAGATCGCCACCGAGCTCGGGCTGACCGTGCCAGCCGTGCTGACCCGTTTGTTCCGGGCGCGCAACAAGCTGCGGGATGTGTTCGGGGCCGCCGCGGCGCCGGGCGTGACACCCGCCACGGATGCGCCATGAGCTGCGAGGAGATCCGCGAGCTGATCGGTGCCGACCCCAATGAGGTGTCCGCGCAGTTGCAGGCACACCTGGACTCCTGTCCGTCGTGCCGTGCGTGGCTGGCGGATATGCAGAGGTTGGATGAACGGATCCGGCACGCTCTGCAGATCGATCCGCAGAAGCTGCGTATTGCGGGTTCGCCGCGAGCTGCCCCCGTGTTGGATCTGGCGCTTGCGAAAAGGCGCAGACCTCGGCTGCGGGCCCTGTCCATCGCCAGCAGCCTGGCCGCGGGGCTGCTGGTAGCGTTTACCCTGTGGCTCAGCCGGCCCAACGCGAGCCTTGCATCCGAGATCGTCACGCACGTCGAGGGCGAGCCGGCCAGCTGGGGCCGCACGCAGCCGGTTGCCAGCGAGCAGCTTGCGGAGGTCCTGCGCAAGAGCGGTGTCCGGTTGGGTCCCGGAATGGGCTCTGTCGTGTACGCTTCGAGCTGCCTGTTCCGGGGCCATCTCGTGCCACACCTGGTCGTCAGCACCGCCTCGGGCCCTGTGACCGTGATGATCCTGGCGCACGAGCGCGTCGGCAGACACGAGACGTTCAGCGAGGATGGCTATTCAGGTCTGCTGGTCCCCGCGCGATCGGGGAGCGTCGCGATTCTGAGCCGAGCACCGATGGCGCTCGAGCCACCCGCCGCCGAGGTGCTGCGGGCGCTCGATGCCGCGAACAATGCGCCGCCCGCCGGGATGCATTGAGCCGGGCCGGAGGCCGGGCGCGGCCTGGCCTCCGTGACGATGAGCTGGGGGCCGCCGATTTGGAAGAAACGCCTCCCCGGGCGCAGCGGCCTCAGGGATTGAGCTCGACGGGCTTGCCGTCTCGCTTGTAGATGACGCCCTCCTTCATGACGAAGCTGACCTTCTTCATCAAGCTGATGTCCTCGAGCGGATTGCCCGGGACCGCCACCAGGTCGGCAAGCTTGCCCGTTGTCACGCTGCCGAGATCCTTGTCGTGCTTCAAAAGCTGCGCGGCGTGCATGGTCGCCGCCTGGATCGTAAACATCGGCGGCATGCCTGCCTGGACCATCAACTCAAACTCATGGGCGTTCTCGCCGTGCGGATAGACGCCCGCATCGGTGCCGAAGGCGATCTTCACGCCGGCCTTGTAAGCGCGTCCGGCGGTCCCGAGGATCAGCGGCCCGATGGCCGCGGCCTTCGCCGCCACCTGCGGCGGGTAGTAGCCGGGAATCTTGGCCTTGGTCGCGACGAAATCACCGGCGATGATCGTGGGGACGTACCAGGTGCCGTGCTCCTTCATCAGCTTCATGTCCTCATCGTTCATGTAGGTGCCATGCTCGATCGAATCCACTCCGCCGATCACCGCACGGCGGATCGCTTCGGCTCCATGAGCGTGAGCTGCGACGGTAAATCCATAATCGTGCGCCGTGTTGACCACGGCTCTGATCTCATCGAGCGTCAGTTGCGGGTTCTCCCCGCTCGAGCTTGCATCCAGCACGCCTCCGGAAGGCATGATCTTGATGACGTCGTCGCCTTTCTTGTAGTGCTCGCGCACGGCCTTCATCGCATCGTCCACGCCGTTGATGATGCCATCCGCGGGGCCTGGATCCCCTGCGAGGTCATCGCGGTATCCATCCGTTGGATCGGCGTGTCCACCGGTCGAGCCAATGGCCTTGCCCGCGGTGAAGATCCGGGGACCGACCAGGACGCCCGAGTTGATGGCATTGCGCAACGCGACGGACTCGTTCTCGGAGTCTCCCAGGTTGCGGACCGTGGTGAATCCGGCGAGCAGGGTGCGGCGCGCATAGATCGTGGATCGCAGCACGTAGTCGGCGAGATTCCAGTGAAAGCGATCGATATAGCTCGTCGGGCCAAACTGCGAGGTCAGATGCGTGTGGGCGTCGATCAATCCAGGGAGGCAGGTCTGCGTGGACAGATCGACAGCGGTCGCGCCGGCGGGCGTACCCGAGCCAGCGGTCACTTCCCGAACCCGCTTGCCGTCAGTGACGACCGTGGTCTCGCCGAGCATTTTTCCGTCGAGGGTGTCGATGAGGTGACCACAGTGAATGGCCAGGACAGTCGGGGCTGCGCTCGAGGTTTCCTCGGCCATCGTCGCCGAACAACCGAGGGTCGCGGTCACGGCCAGGAAAACAGGCCAGCGTGAGTGGGCGTTTGAAGTCACGGATGCGCTCCCTTCCAGAAATCCAGATGATGAACAGCGGGCAAATCGAATAAGGTATACGGGATGCGCACGATACTGGGAATTTGTGCCGGCCGAAACTGGCGAGATGGGGCGCGAGCCGCCGCCCTGTTGCTGACCGCGACGCTGGTGCTGGTGGAGAGCCGGACGGCCTGCAGCTCCCCGTCGCCGGCCACAGCGCAAGTGAAAGCAGAAGAAGCGAAGCCATCGCGGACGGATGTCGTGCGCGCAACGCTGCCAAATGGCCTGCGCGTCATCATCGTGGCTGACCCACTGGCGCCGGTTGTAGCGACCTCGGTTAACTACCTGACGGGCTCCGATGAAGCGCCGGCGGGTTTCCCCGGCATGGCGCACGCACAGGAGCACATGATGTTCCGCGGCAGCCCGGGGCTCACGGCGGATCAACTAGCCGATATCGGCAGCGTGCTCGGCGGCAATTTCAACGCCAATACACGCGAGAGCCTCACTCAATACCTGTTCACCGTCCCGGCCGAGGATCTCGACGTCGCATTGCGTGTGGAAGCGATCAGGATGCGCGGCGTGCTCGACACCGCCGCCGACTGGAAGCAGGAGCGCGGTGCCATCGAGCAGGAGGTCGCCCAGGATGTCTCGACTCCTGGCTACCTGCTCTACGAGAAGGTGCGCTCGGCGCTCTTCGCCGGCACACCGTATGCCCACGATGCCCTGGGGACTCGGCCCTCGTACGACAAGACGACCGCCGCCATGCTCAAGGCATTTCACGACAAGTGGTACGCGCCGAACAACGCCATTCTCATCGTGGTGGGCGATGTTGATCCCAGCGCGACCCTGGTCGAGATCAAGGGACTGTTCGGCGCGATCAAGCCCAAGAAGCTGCCCGTCAGACCCGCCGTGCGGCCGCAACCCGTGCAGGCGGCTTCGTTCAGCGTGGATACAGACCGCCCCAACGGCACCGAGCTCCTGGCCATGCGCGTGCCGGGGCTCGATAGCGCGGACTTTCCTGCGCTGGAAGTGCTCTCCGATGTGCTGAACAGCCATCGCTTCGAGCTGTACGGCCTGGTCCCCCAGGGCAAGGCAATCGATGCCGAGTTCACCCTGGACCCGCTGCCCCACGCGGGCCTGGTCTACACCAGCGTCTCCTTCTCGGCTGGCGATGACCCCAAGGCATTGGAGGACGCGGTGCGCGCCATACTCGCGCGTGTCGTGCGCGAGGGTGTGCCAGCCGATCTGGTGGAAGCAGCCAAGGTGCAGGAGCGCAGCGCCGCTCAGTTCCCCCGCAACTCCATCTCCGAGCTGGCCTCCATCTGGTCGGATGCGGTTGCGCTGTACGGCCTGGAGTCTCCCGAGGAGGACCTGAAGCGGATCGAGAAGGTCAGCGTGGAGGATGTCAACCGCGTCGCCCGCAAGTACCTGGATCTCGACCATGCAGTCTCTGCGGTCATGCAGCCACACGGCTCGGGCAAACCGGTGGCCTCGGCGGCGGGTGGCTTTGGCGGTCGCGAATCAATCGCTCTCGGTGAAGCACATCCCACCCCGCTCCCCTCGTGGGCGGAGGCGGCGCTGCGCCGCGTCGATCTGCCCCCTTCGACACTGCATCCCCTCGTCAGCGTCCTGCCCAACGGAGTGACTCTGATCGTGCAGAGTGAGGATGTCAGTGACACGATCAGCGTGTTCGGACACATCCGCAATCGCCCCGAGACCGAGGAGCCCGCGGGACAGGAAGGCGTTCATCTGGTGTTGGACCAGCTGCTCACCTTCGGCACGCAGACGCTCGATCGGGTTGATTTCGAGCAGGCGCTCGATGCAATTGGCGCGCGTGCGCAGGCCGGCACCGATTTCTACATGCAGACGCTCACGGAGCATTTCGATCGGGGTATCGAGCTTCTGGCTGACAATGAGCTGCGTCCCGCGCTGCCGGAGCAGGCGATGAAGGTCATCCAGACCCAGGTCGCGCAGGGTGCGCAGGCGCGGACCCGCAGCCCCGGCTGGTTGACGCAGCACTCCTTGCGGCAGGCGCTTTATCCGAAGACCGATCCCAGCCTGCGGGTGCCCACACCGCAAAGCGTGCGGGGACTGACCCTGGAGTCGGTGAAGAACTACTACGAGAAGGTCTTCCGGCCCGATCTCACGACCATCGTGGTCATCGGCAAGATCACCCCCGCGCAGGCACGCGCTGCAATCGAAGCCCGCTTCGGCGCCTGGCAGGCCTCGGGTCCGAAGCCGGACACGGATCTGCCGGCGGCGCCGCCTAATCACACCGACGTCATAGCGGTACCGGACGACAGCAGAGTTCAGGATATCGCCGTCCTGGCACAGAACCTGGATCTGACCCGGGCCGATCCCGATTACTACGCCCTTGAGCTGGGCAATGCGTTGTTGGGTGGCGGCTTCTACTCCACGCGTTTGAGTGTTGACCTGCGCAAGAACGCGGGACTGGTGTACTCCGTGGGCTCGGTCCTGCAGGCTGGCAGAACCCGTGGCGCCTACCTGGTCGAATACGCCAGCGATCCGGAGAACGTGAGCCGCGCAGCGGGCATCGTCGTGCACGACATCAAGGCCATGCAGCAGAGCCGCGTAAGCCAGGATGAGCTCGTGCGCATCAAGGCGATGCTCATACGGCAGATCCCGCTCGGTGAATCGAGCGTGGACCAGATCGCGCACGGGTTCCTGGGGCGGGTGGATCTAGGGCTGCCCCTCGACGAGCCCACGCTCGCGGCACGACGCTACGTTGCGCTCGGCGCCGGCGAGATCCAGGCGGCCTTCGCGAAGTGGTTGCGGCCGGATGATCTGGTGCGCATCACGCAGGGACCTGCCCCGCACTGAGGCGGGCTCGCGCACGCCGGATCCGGTCCCGGGGGAACGGGACTTGCTCTGTTCCCGTATCCGAAACGAACCGATCCGGAGCAGGCGTATGGCATCCAAAGTCCAGGGCGAGGGCGACTACGAGTCGGCCCGCCGCTACAACGAGGAGACACGGCACTTCGTCGAGGAAAAGCGCAAGGACGGACAGGAGCTGAAGGGCTCCGCGAAGGAAGCCTCGGCCACCCTCACACCGGCAGAGCAGGAGGCACTCGCGCGCGCGAGGGGCCGCGACCAGGACAAGCGCGACGCCGAATTGCTGCGTGACCTGGAGAACAAGCCAGGGGCGAAGAGCCCAGGAGCGAAGAACTCCGGCACTTGAGCGGGAGCCAGCGCGGCGTGCGGGTCGATGCCATACTCGCCCGTCGCAGTCAATCGGCGCCCCTGGATGCTGCTGTTGCGGGAAGGCCAGTATCTCGCCCTGCCGTGGAAAAACGGCGGCGGTATTACCCGGGAGATTCACCGGGAGCCCTCGGACCCGGCCCCGTTTGACTGGCGTCTGAGCCTGGCCAGCATCGATCGCGCCGGCCCCTTCTCGGCTTTTCCCGGTTATCAACGCACTCTGGTCCTCGTGCGGGGCGCGGGCGTCGAGTTGGATTTCGGCGCGCACGGCGCCGCGCGACTTGCCCAGACTGGTCAGTCGGCCACGTTCGACGGCGGATGGCCGACGCACTGCAGGTTGATCCAGGGTCCGAGTACGGATCTCAACCTGATCGTGTCCTGCTCGCGCGCGCAATCAACGGCGCGATGCATGCGGTTGGCGGCGGCCGAGCACATCGAGACGGCAGGCTGGACCGAAACCCTCCTGTGTTGCCTGGCCGGGTCGATCGAGCTCAGTAATGCTCTCGGGGAGAGGGGCGTATTGCGCGACGTAGAGGTCGCCCGCTGCTTCGAAACCGATGGTGTGGTGACTTGTCAGCCGGGCACGCCCGCCGGTGCGAGTTTGTTCCTGGCTTCGCTCAGGCGCCGCGCGCCTGGTTAGGTCTCAGCGCCTTCTCGAGAACCGCGTAGTCAACCGGCTTCACCAGGTGCGCATCGAAGCCCGCCTCGCGCGCGCGCAGCCGATCTTCCGATCGCCCGTAGCCGGTGACGGCGACGAGTCGCACGTGCTTCAGCCCGGGTAGCTCGCGCATCTGCTGTGCAACTTGATAGCCGTTCATTCCCGGCAGGCCGATGTCCAGAAGGACCACGTCCGGCCTGAACGAGGCGGCATGCATCAGCGCGTCTGCCGCTGAATAGACGAAGTCCGTCTCGTGTCCTTCGAGCTTCAGAACGAGGGCCATGGACTCGGCCGCATCCTCGTTGTCATCGACAATGAGCACGCGCTGTGGAGATACCTTGCGGGACATCATGCACGGATGGTAATCGGTGTACCGCCGCCTCGCCAGCGAGCGCCCGTGCGAGGCCCTCTCGCGGACGAGCCTCTGGTCAGGGCCTGGCTTCGAGCACGATGTTGAATGGTGTCTGCGCGGCGCGCCGCAAGCGCGAGAATCCGCCCTGATCCACCACTACGGTGCGCAGCCGGCTCTCCCCTGCCTGAGCACCCAGGGCCGGGCCGTGCCTCGCAAGGGATACAGGGACGCAGATCATCGAGGAGGCTGCGTAGTAGACGCGGCCAACCGGGTTCATGTTGTCCTCGAGATGGTCCCCGGCAATCGGCTCGACGATCATGCAGGTTCCCTCGGGTTTGAGCGCCTGACACGCATGTCGCGCCACGCCGGCCGGATCGGCCATGTCGTGCAGGCAATCGAAGAACGCGATGAGGTCGTAGTCACGGCCCGCATAGCCCGTGGCGTCCCCCACCTCGAAGCTCGCATTGTCCACACCGGCTTCGCGGGCCCGGCCGCGCGCGGTGTCGATGGATGGGGCGTGATAGTCGATACCCACAAAGGCCGAATTCGGAAACGCTCGGGCCATGAGAATCGTGCTGGCGCCGTGTCCACAACCCACGTCGGCCACGCGAGCACCGGATGCCAGCTTGCGCACCACATCATGCAGAGCCGGTAACCATTCGGAGAGCAGATGAGCGTTGTATCCGGCGCGGAAAAAACGCTCCGTGCCGTGAAAGAGACACGGATGGTGTTCGCCCCATTCCATCCCCTGGCCGCTGCGGAAATTCTCGAGCGCCCGCTGCTTGATGTGAAACAGATCCTGCACGATCGAATAGGCGCCCGGCAGGTCCACCGGACCGTGAGGGTCTGCCAGGCACAGGGCCTGCTCTGCGCTGAGATGAAAGTGCTCTGTCGTCGCGTCGTACTCGACGTAACCGCCCGCGGCCTGGTTGCAGAGCCACTCGCGCACGTAGCGCTCATGTGTCCCGGTACGCTTCGCAAGCTCGCCCGAGCTCATGGGCCCTGCAGCCAGGGCTCGGTAGAAACCGAGCTCATCTCCGAGGCACATCAGCACCGCGCTGATCGCTGCACCCAGATCGCCTACAGCCTTGCCCAGAAAGGCATTCAGACGGCCTTCATCGATAGCCATGTTCCGACCCCCCCGCTGGCGGTGCCGAGCTCACGCCCATGATCTAAAGAAATCTAAAGAAAGTTTTACCAATAAAAAGAAAACGGCGCAAGACCGCTCGTCGGCCTACGAGCGGCGCCCCGGGGAGAGCCCACTGGGATCGCAGTGTGGCTGAGCCGGGTCTCAGGACCGCGTGGGCGATGTAATCATCTGGCCCGGATTCCGGTCTGATACCGCAGGCATACTCAGTATTGCCGCCCCGGCCGAGACCGAGAGGGATGCTGAGCCTGCACCCCGGATGAGTTTGCTTGGAGATGCCTATGTTCGCTTCTCGATTGCGGCCGTCTTCGCTTTCCGCGCTGCCGATCCTGCTGGGCGCGCTGGGCGTGGCCTGGCAACTGGTTTCGTGTGCGGCAGAGTTGCCCGTCCATATCCCGCCGCCCGCAGTGGACAACGCGCGCACCGCCGGGCCGTCCGAGACGGCTGTCCTGTCGGGTGGATGCTTTTGGGGCGTGCAAGGGGTCTACGAGCATGTCCGCGGCGTGCAGAAGGTGGTTGCCGGCTATGCAGGTGGTGACCGGGCGACCGCCCACTACGATCTGGTGAGCACCGGCACGACCGGTCATGCCGAGTCCGTACAGATTACATTCGATCCTGCGCAGATCTCGTACGGGGACATCCTGCACATCTTCTTTTCGGTCGTGCATGATCCGACCCAGCTTGACCGGCAAGGTCCGGATACGGGCAGCCAGTACCGATCCGACATCGAATACTCGAACGAGACGCAGCAGCACATCGCACTCGCCTACATCGCTCAGCTGAACGCGGCGCACGCCTTCCCCCGCTCCATCGTCACCCGCGTTGATCCGCTCAAGGGCTTCTACGCGGCCGAGGGCTATCATCAGGACTACATGACTCACAACCCGAACACTCCGTACATCGCGATCAACGACCTGCCCAAGGTCCGGAATCTACAGCGCATTTTCCCGGCCTATTACAGTGGGCGTCCGGTTCTCGTGAGCGCCGCTTCGGCGCTGTAACGGGCTCGCGCGCGGCATCGGCAAAAGTGATGACCGTCGAGCAGGCGCTGCTGGATGCGCAGCACAAAGCGGAAGCGTTATTCGCAGCAGTGGTCGAAGCCGGGCTGATCCGCGATGGCGTACTCGAGAGCGAGCTGAGCGAGGAGATCCAGGTCCTGGCGAGAGCGCGTTTCGGCGTTCGCCGACACTGGCACAAGCGGGTGGTTCGCGCAGGGCCCAACACCGTGCTCACGTACCATGCGGAGCCGCCTGACCGGCGGCTCGGTGCGGACGATGTGGTGTACCTGGATTTCGGACCGCTGTTCGAGGAATGGGAAGCGGACTTCGGCCGCACTTATGTTCTCGGCCACGATCCGACTAAACACCGTTTGGTCGCCGACATCGAGTCAGCCTTCGCCAGGGGCAAGCAGCGCTTCCGGGACGATCCGCAGCTGACGGCCGGTGAGCTCTATGACTTCGTACACGATCTGGCCACACAGGCAGGTTGGGAGTTCGGCGCTCCCACGGCCGGACACCTGGTCGGCCATTTTCCGCACGAGAGCGCGCCCGGTGACACCCAGCGGCTCTCCATCCGTCACGGTAACGAGCTCAGCCTGCGCGAGCCCGATTCACGTGGCGCCACTCGCCACTGGATTCTCGAGATTCACTTCGTCGCTCCCGCCAGGACCATGGGCGGCTTCTTCGAAGAGCTCCTGACGCTCTGATCGCTGGAGCCGGCAGCAGGTCTGCAGCGGGCCACTCGCCGTTTGAAATCGGCGCGCTCGCCGTTGGACTGACCGTTGCAGGGGTCAGCCGGGCCGCACCTGGTGTCGGCGGCGCGATGCAGCGCCGCGTTCGGCCCGGTGCGCCGCCCAGCCGCTTTCCCGCGCTGTGCCGCTCAGGCGGTCTCGCGTTTCACGAAACCCACCACCAGCATCACCAGTCCGATCAACAGCAGCAGGTGGATCGCCGCAAACGTGATCTTCACGAACAGCCACAGCACCAGCCATGCCACGATGAGCAGCACGCCAATTGCCTTGAGAATACCCATCTCGACTCCGCATACGGCACCATGCCGAGGTGTTGCCAGTTTACGCGTCGATTCGAGCTCGGGGAGCTACTGCATACCAACTGCCGGGTTTGCGAACCGTGACTGCACGCGCGCCCCTACATCACTTTCAGTGTTTGGCCTACAGCGACCGGCGGCAGCTGCCCGCTGTCCACGCGATAGCCCGCCGCCACCCAGGCGTCGAGTCCCCCATGTAGCGGCCGCACTCGCCTGAAGCCGCTGTTCATCAGCAGCTTGGCGACCTGCGCGGCGGAGGCCTCGTTGGGACATGAGCAGTACGCAATGATCTGGCGATCGCGCGGCAGATTGCTGAGATGCTGGTCCACTTGGTGCAAGGAGATGTGCAAGGCACCGGGGATGCGGCGCGGATCCAACAGCAGTGCCGTCGGCGAGCGCACGTCCACGACCAGCGGAGCAGCTCCCGACTCGATCAAGCGATACAGTTCCTCGACGCTGATGCGCGCCATGCGCAGGGTTGCGTAGAAGCGCGTACGCTCCCACCACTTGTAGGCGATATACAGTCCGAGCAGTCCTGCAAGCGCCACGAGTGCAATCAGCCCGAGGCCTGCCAGTCGCGGCAATAGCCTCTCGATCTGGTGTCGGAACAGCATGCCCGCCAGCATCGCAGTGCCCACCCAGGCCGCGGACCCCAGAGTGCTGAAGACGAGGAACCAGCGCCAGCGCATATGAGTCGCGCCCGCCAGCGGCGGTGCGATGATGGATAGCCCTGGAATGAACTTCGCGACCAGCAGCGCGTTCGACCCCCACCGCTCGAACCGCGCCTGGGTCTCGCTCACGCAGGAGTCCGGCGTCAGTGATACGCGGCAGAGCAGCTTCATGACTGCGCTCCCGTACACACGTCCCGCCACGTACCACAGGCCATCAGCGCTCAAGCAGGCGAGAACTGCTCCGACAAACACTTCGGTCCCGGACAGCTGGCCTTCTGCCGCGAGCGTCCCGCTCACCACCAGTGTTGGAACCGCGGGAATCGGCAGCCCGAGCTGATCCAACAGCACGTTGGCAATGACGGCGACGAGGCGCAGATCAACCGGCACGTGAGCTCCCTATTGCATCTCAGGACGAGGCCGGATTCTTCCCGCCCTCCAGCGCGAGCTCCGCCTCGAGGCTGCGCCGGTCCCGGCCGACGGTGGCCACCGCGAGCGCTCGGCCGCCATGCTGGTAAGTGATCGTGCAGTCCCGGGCCTCCACGGATCCATCGATCTGAACGGTGTCCCAGCGTTCCGCGTGTCCAACGTAATTGATCGCCACATCGTAGTGCTGACTCCAGAAGAACGGCACCGCGTCGAACCGCTCGCCCGCACCGAGAATGTTGCGCGCCGCAACCTGTCCTTGACGCTCGGCCACGACCCAGTGCTCGACGCGTATGCGCTCGCCCGAGTGAGCATCCGGCCATCTCGCGACATCCCCCGCTGCAAATATCCCCTTGGCGCTCGTCTCCAGGTACTCATCCACGGCCACACCCCGGTCCATCGTGAGTCCGGCCGCGGCAGCAAGCTCGATCGAGGGCCGCACGCCGACGCCCGCGACCATGAAATCAGCTTCGAGGTTCGTGCCGTCGCTGAGCGCTGCCCGGCGCCCATCCACGCGGCTCACGGTTTTTCCGAGGTGAAATACGACTCCCCGCGACTCGTGCAGGGCCTGGACAAACCGGCCGACCTCGGACCCCAGCACGCGCATCATCGGCACGCTCTCGGGGGCGACGACCTGCACGTCGATCCCGCGGGTGCGCAGCGATGCCGCCACTTCGAGGGCGATGAAACTCGCCCCGATGATGATCGCTCGGCGGGCACCTGCCGCCTGCGCGACGATGGCCCGGCTGTCGGCAAAGGAGCGCAGATGCAGAATCGGCACGGTCGGCACGCCCGGAATCTCCAGATGCACGGGGTCCGCGCCCGTGGCGATCAGCAGTGCATCGAACTCGAGCGAGCGCCCGCCGTCGAGTACCACGCGTTTGGCGCGAGTATCCACAGAAGTCACCCGGGTGCTCAGAGCGAGCTCGATGCGCTGTTGGGTGTAATACTCCGGTGAGCGCAGCGGAATCCATTCATCAGGAGCGGTACCGGCGAGGAAATCTTTCGAGAGATTCGGACGATCGCAGGGTGGGGAGTCATCGGCACTGACCAGCATCAGCGGACCCTCGTAGCCCTCGCGTCTCAAGGTGTCTGCGGCCGCAAGCCCCGCGGCTCCCCCGCCGACGATGACGACCGATCGAGGCGTCCGGCGCGGTGGCGCCTGCGCAGGCGATGCGCTTCCCTCCAGCTTCTCGCGAACGAAGACCGTGTCACCCGTGCGTTCGACGCGCCAGCAGCTGATGGGATCCAGTGCTGGAGCGCGCAATGCCTTCCCCGTGCGGATGCTGAAGCACGCATGATGCAGCGGACAGCGGAGCGTCTCGCCTACCAGTAGTCCTTCGCTCAGAGGGCCGTGATAGTGCGTGCAGAACGCGGACACAGCATGCAGCTCGTCCCCGCGGCGGATCAAAATGACTTCGTCCTCGCCGGCGGTCCCCGCAACCATGGCGCCGTCGGGCAAAGTGCTGAAGGCGATTCCGCGACTGAAATCCGGTTTGACGCTGGCCTGCATGAGGCTTCTCCTTAACTGGTCCGCTCGAGGTCGGCTCTCCTGACGAGCGGATCGCCCGGACGGAGCAGTTGGCCGGCCTGCCGGGAGCTACGATATAGGGAAAGAGGAGCTCGTAACATGCGAATTCTCATCGTGGGAGCCGGCGCCGTCGGTGGATACTTCGGCGGCCGGCTGCTGCAGGCAAAGCGGGACGTGACGTTCCTGGTACGCGCGGCGCGCGCCTCGCGATTGCGCGAGACGGGACTCCTCATCCAGAGCCCACTGGGCGACCTGGCGCTGCGCGATCCCCCAACGGTGCAGCCCGAGGCGCTGCGCCAGCCGTTCGATCTGATTCTGCTCAGCTGCAAGGCCTACGATCTCGAGGAGGCGATCAGCGCCTTCGCACCGGCAGTCGGAGCGGCCAGCGCGGTTCTGCCACTGCTGAATGGCATGCGGCACCTGGAGCTGCTGCAGAGCCGGTTTGGCGCCGAAGCGGTGCTTGGCGGCCAGTGCATCATCTCCTCGGCACTGGATGCACAGGGACGGATTGTGCATCTCAATGATCTGCATACTTTGACCTTCGGGGAACGCACCGCGCCGCACTCGGCAAGAGCGGCCGCCATTTTGCAGGAGCTGGCCGGCGCCACGTTTGAAGCGCGCCTCAGCGCGGCGATCACACAGGACATGTGGGAGAAATGGGTGTTCATTGCCGCCTTGGCAGGTATCACCTGCCTGATGCGCTCAACCATAGGTGATATTGGGGCGGCAGATCCCGCGCCGCTGGCGGCAGAGCTCTACGCAGAATGCGCGCAGATCGCCTCAGATGCGGGCCATGCGCCGGGACCGGCAATGCGCCAGCGTAGCCTCGCAGCCCTCACGACGGCGGGATCTCCGCTCACCGCCTCAATGCTGCGCGACATCGAGAACGGCGGCCGCACCGAGGTTGACCACATACTGGGCGACCTCCTGCGCCGCCGCACACGCAACTCAGGCGGGGCCCCCTCCCACTCGCTTCTGGAGTTGGCGCACGCGCACATCAGGGCATACGAGAGCCGGCGCCAGCGCGAGAGCTCCGGCTGAGCGAGCGCGAGCTCAAAGATCCCCACAGGACTGATCGGCCTTCAGCGCTCGTACCGGATGAACGAGGTACGGCGCGCAATCGTATCGTACAGGGCCCTTGCGTCGGCGTTGAACTCCTGAGTGAGCCAGTAGACCGTGCCGACCTTGGCGCGATCGGCCGCGGCATATACGGCCTTGATCAGTGCGCGCGCCACTCCAGCGCCGCGCGCCGCCGGGTCCACATAAAGATCCTCGAGATAGCAGACATCGCCCAGCGACCAGGAAGACGCATGGAACAGGTAATGGACGAGTCCGATCAGCGTGCCGTCCTGTTCGGCGACGAGACCGTGCGGTTGGCGAGACTCCTCAACGAGTCGCGCAAACGTGGTCTGGGTCAGCTCCTCGGGTAGCCGTTGCCGGTAGAAGCGCAGATACCCTTCCCACAGCGCGCCCCACTGCGCGCGGTCGGCGAGCCTCAACGGACGGATCTCGGGCATGGTGGTTTCCTGGTTGCAAGCCGGTTCAGACGAATGAGACTTCGAGCGCCCCGCAGGGGCCATAGTCGGCGAGGATCCGGTCGCCCGGGCGCACTTCGATCGAGCGCATGAACGCGCCGCTGAGGATGACCTGGCCGGCTTCGAGGCCGCACTGTGCCGCATGCAGAGTGTTGGCCAACCAGGCGACCGCAGCTGCGGGATGCCCCATCACGGCGGCGGAGACGCCGCTCTCCTCGATAACCTGGTTTCTGGCGAGCGTTGCGGCGACCCAGCGCAGATCGACACTCTCCTCGAGCGCTCGCGTACCGAGCACGATCCCGCCAAATGCCGCATTGTCTGCGATCGTGTCCACGATCGTCCTGGGCAGCTCGGTTCGCCGGTCAACGATCTCGAGCGCCGGCACCACGCTGTGCGGGGTGCGCAGTACATCCTCGATCGTTACACCCGGCCCCGGCAAAGAACGGTGCAGGACGAATGCGAGCTCGACTTCGATGCGCGGAGTGAGGAAGCGGGCCGCCGCAATGGCCTCTCCGACTCGATGCACGGTGTCGTGGAAAATACGACCCGTGTCGGGCTCCGAGGTCTGCAGGGCCGTCTGCATCGCATGGGAAGTCAGTCCGATCTTGTAGCCAATCAGCCTTGCGCCCTGGCTCATGCGCTCCTGCGCCCACAGGTCCTGAATCCGCCAGGCGTCGCGGACCTCGATTCCGGGAATCGAGCGGCTCGGCTGGACGGCAGCTTGCCTCAGTTGTCCGGCACGCAGCAGCTCTTCGGCACAACGCCGGCATTGATCGTCCGACAGCACTCAGTCTCCTCACGCGCTCCTGCCCCATTCGACGCTCTGGCGCAGCGTTCGTGCGGGGGACAGGTACCGGTCAAACGAGCCCGGATACGCCTCGCGCCGCAGCGTACTCCCATCGGCAGGCCAGGTGGAAACGGCTAACATGCGCGGACCTGATAGGAGAGCATGCCGGTGGATTTGGGACTGTTACGACATCGCGCGCTCGTCACGGGCGCATCGCGAGGCCTGGGAAGGGCGATTGCCTCGACCCTCGCTACCGAAGGAGCCGAGGTCATCGCGGTTGCGAGGACGGCGGGACCTCTGCAGGAACTCGCTTCCAGCTGCAATGGCCCCGGAACCATCACGCCTCAGGCTTGCGACCTGCGCGACTCGCAGGCCATCAACGCGATGGCCAGCCTGCTGGCACGGACGGACATCCTCGTCCTCAACACAGGCGGACCGCCGCCGGGCTGTGCCGCGGACATCGCCGATAGCGCCTGGAGCCAGCACTTCGAGGCCATGTTTCTCAGTGCAGTGCGACTGACCCGGCTGGCGCTGCCCGGCATGCGCGAGCGCCGCTTCGGACGGATCATTGCCGTCGTGTCCTCCGGCGTCATTCAGCCGATTCCGAATCTCGCGATTTCCAACGCCCTGCGAATGGCCGTGTTGGGCTGGGCGAAGACTCTCGCTGGGGAGGTAGCCAGTCAGGGCATCACGGTGAACTGCCTCGCTCCGGGCCGCATTGCGACCGACCGCGTCGCCGAGCTGGATCAGGTCCGGGCTCGCAAGGAGGGAATCGGGGTGGAGGAAGTGCAGCGGCAGTCCCTCGCCGTGATCCCTGCCGCCCGCTACGGCGAGGTCGAGGAATTCGCCTCCATGACCGCCTTCCTCGCGGGCACGCGCTCCTCCTACATGACCGGCAGTGTCATTCGGATTGACGGCGGGATGATCCGCAGCGTGTAGCTGGGATGGACCGACCACGCGCCATGCAAACGCGCCGATTCACTCGCTCACAACCCGGGCGACATCGGACGTCAGTGACAACGGTGTCTGGAAGTCCGCCAGGTAGAACAGCTTGCCCGGCGCCAGGGCATTGACGAGTGACAGATGCACGCTGGGCGAGGGCGATCCGGTCGTCGGCCCCTCTCCGAGCAGCACGACGGCGCGATCGAAGCCCGAGACATTGAAATACTGCGCAGCCAGAACCGCGGTGCCGATAGGCTGGGTCGTGCCGAACGAGCCACGCACCGTCGAGGCGAGTGCCGTGTACGACGAAGGTGTGCCGCCGGAGGCCAGGAATTGCTCCAGCAGAACAATGTTGCCCGTCGAGTCGTACCACGCCGCCCCGCCGTTGCCGACGAGCTGACCGGTGGCGCCGCTACGGACAGCGCTTTCATACACCTGCGCTCCGCCCGAATAGAGCAGCGCGGCTCCGTCGGGCCGGAAGCCGATCGCCCGCGCACTGCTGGCGACGAGCTGCGGATTGGAGTTTGCCGTTATATTGGCGGCATAGGTGTTGACGCCCAGAAGCGACTGAATCGAGTACGCGACCTGTGTGCCGCTGGCGTTCACGGCAATTCCCGGCGGCGAATTGAACGTCGTCTGGGGAATGAACTGCCCCGCCAGCAGAGTCGGAGTGAGCTGGATCTCGTTCTGCAGATCCTGCGGGTCTATGTAGAACAGGCCGGCGGCGCCGTGTCGGCTGGCTTCCTCGAGTATCCGGGTCTGGTCCTGCGAGACCGAGTACTGCAGTACCGCGTCGCTGCTGCCGGGGGTGCTCGCTGCGGAGATCAGCGCCGTGGCGCCCGGATCGCTGAGCTCCACCAGGTACAGCGATTCGTTGGCACCCGAGGCGACACTGGTCGAGAGGAAATACAGGCTCTTGGAATCGTTCGAGAAACTGAGCTGGCTCATGAACAGCGCGCCGGAAGGAGCCACGCGGCTCAGCACGGTCGGTTTGGAGACGTTGAGAACGTATATGGAGCTCGCGCCACTCTGGCCGGCCACCAGCGCGATCCATTGCCCGTCCGGGCTGACCTGGAACTGATCCTTCCCCTGCGCGTCCTGGATCAGCGCCATGCCGGACGGCAGGGCAATGTCCACCTGCTTGTCCGCAGCCGAGGTCTGCACGAATGTCAGCTTCGATCCGGACGCGGCCATGCTGCGGTAAGCAATGGTCGCGCCGTTGACGGACACCGCGAAGCCTGCGAGGCGATAGTCTCCCTGCGTCGCCATCGTGATGGCCTGGGGATCCGCCGCAAAGTCAGTCAGATACACCTCGGGGGTGTCATTCCCGGATGCATCCCCGGCAAATGCGGCCCGAAACGGATCCGCGCCGACGAAGATCGCGGCGTTTGCGCTCGCCGTGGCGCCGCTCGGGTCGGTCACGGTGAACCTGAATCGCGTCAGACCCTTGAATCCCGACGGCAAGCCCGTGAGGCTCACACTCTTGTCCGCATTCACGCTCGCACTCCCTACCAGCGCCGGCGCGGCAATCGTCACCGTCAACGGATCGCCATCCGGGTCGTGAGCGCTTGCCAGCACATTGATCTTCGTGAGCGCCGTCCCATCGGCACGCATGGCCACGTTGTCCGCGGCGGGCGCATGATTCGCGTGCACGGTGATCGAAACCGTTGCGGTGACGGTGTCTCCCTGCGGATCGCTGATCTGCACCTTGAACGAATCGGAGCCGACGAAATTTGCGGCGGGCACGTAGGTGAAAGCACCTGCCGGCGTGAAGGTCGCCAGGTTGCCTGAGGCGGGCTTGCCCACAGCCGCAAAACTCAGACTGCCGCTGCCGCCGGTCGCGGTCAGCTGTCCGGGCAGCGCCACGTTCTCGTTCGTCGTGAATGCAGTGGAGCCCAGCATGGGCATGCGGGTGCCACCCCCTCCACCACCGCAGGCGCTCAGTCCCACAAGGATCGCGACCATCGCGATTCCGCGATGTAACACCCGCATCTTCATCCGCCGCAGCAACTGCACTACCTGCCCCCCGATGACCGCAGAACCGGCATAGTGCCACAGCTTCGCGGGACTAAAATCACACGTTGCGCAACTACAACGCCCGGATTGTCAAGCTCACGCCGTATGCGCACCGCAACGGTCGTGCCCGAGGTGTTAGTCTACATGTTGAATCGCCGCTTTCGCGGCGAGTCAACATGTCTGCGACCCGCGACACCCTCGCTCAACGTTGCTGTCGGCCAGCCTCGAAGAGAAACCACGTGCGGCGCTCGGTCTCGTCTATCCAGTTCTCGATGAGACTCGCCGTTGCGATGTCATGCACGTCATCGACGACCTCATGCACCTCCCGCAAACGCCCTGCGAGCGCCTGATTGTCCTCGCGCAGCTCCGCCAGCATGTCGAGCGGATCGACGTACTCGGCATCATTGTCCTTGACCCGTTGCAGGCGCGCGATATGCCCGATCGAGCGCAAGGTCTCGCCGCCGACTTTGCGGATGCGCTCGGCAATCGGGTCCGTCATGGCGTAGAGCTGATCCGCCTGCTCATCGAGCAGCAGGTGATAGTCGCGGAAATGCGGTCCACTCATGTGCCAGTGAAAATTCTTGGTCTTCAGATAGAGGGCGAAGACATCCGCCAGGATTGCGTTCATGCCCCCCGCGATCTGCGCGGAGGCCTTCGCGCCCAGATCGCTTGGAGTGATCAGTGGCGCCGCACGCCGGCGGCCCAGCTCCTTCCTCTTCGACTCGCTCATTGCCATGTCGGCTCCTCGAGGGTGGGGTAATCGCAGGGAATATGCATTGTCGCATCCGGGCCCCGGGAGTGCATGCTTAAATAGGCTGGTTAAGAGCGGGACATGACTCGGCATTGCACCGGTCTCATGGCTCGCTCGGCTCGCGCGCAGATTGACCCACGCTCTTGCGCTCAGCGGCGCTACTCGTACCGACGCAGCGCTACTTCCCCACCGAGAATTTGCAGCTAGCGACTGCGGCTTTGCTGCGCGATTTCCGCAGCGGTGTCCGTGCCCTGCGCCGCCGCCGTCGCGCCCAGGAAGCGTCTCTCGAGCTCCTCTGCGAGCAGTGGCTTCGAGAGTAGAAACCCCTGAACCTCGTGACAGCCTCGGCTCCGCAACCACTCGAGCTGCCCGGAGCGCTCGATGCCCTCGGCCGTGACGATCAGGCTGAGGCTCGCGCCCAGTGACAGAATCGCGCTCGCAATGGCCGCATCGCTCGGCGAACGATCCACATTGTGCACGAATGCCTTGTCTATCTTGATGCGGTCCGGCGGAAACCGCGTGATGTAGGCGAGTGAGGAATAGCCGGTGCCGAAATCATCGAGCGCAATCTTGCATCCAAGCTGGCGCAGCCGCTCCAGAGCCCGTCGCACCGTGCTGGCGTCCTTGACCAGCAGCGACTCCGTGATCTCCACCTCGAGCAGCGACGGTGGGACACCCGCAGCGGCTGCCTCGGCTTCGATGACTCGCGCGGGATCACCGTGCAGCAGCTCCTTGCCCGAAACGTTGATGGCGATGGGTACCGCGATGCCCCGGTCGAGCCATGCACGCAACTGGCGGCAGGCCGCACGCACGACCCAGCTGCCCATGTCGATGATGAGGCCGCTGTCTTCGGCGATCTCGACGAAGCGCTGCGGCGCGATTTCACCATGCTCGGTGTCACACCAGCGCAGGAGGGCCTCGACGCCCGACAACTGGTTGTCGCTCAGGCGGAATTTGGGCTGGAAATGCAGCTGCAGCGCATTGTCCTGGACGGCATGGCGCAGGCGTGCCTCGAGGTCCAGCCAGTCGCGCAGTCGGCTGCTCATTGCCGGCGCATACACCGCCACACCGGCTGTTGCGCCGCCCTTGGCCTGATACATCGCCGTGTCCGCATGCTTCAGGACGGTGGCGACATCCGGGCCGTCATCGGGATAGATGGCCACCCCGATGCTCGGCGCCGAGTAGAACTCCAGCCCCTCGTAGTCGATCGGCTCCGTGAAGACTGCCGAGCACGCCTCGGCTACGCCGGTGGCCACAGCCCGCGCGTCCCGGTGCCGTAACAGGATGACGAATTCGTCGCCCCCGAACCGGGCCACCGTCACATGCTCCAGGGTGGTCGGGAAGCTCCGCAGTGCGCGGCTGAGGTTGTCGGCGACCCGCTTGAGCACCGCATCGCCCACGGAATGGCCGAACGTGTCGTTGACCCGCTTGAAGCTGTTGAGATCCAGATAGATGATCGCCACCGACTCCTGGCTGGCGCTTGCCTCGGTGAACAGCCGCTCGGCGGTCTCGATACAACGCTGCCTGTTGGGCAGTCCGGTGAGCGTGTCGTAGTAGGCCAGCCGCTCGATGCGCTCGGCGGCGGCGGCGTTGCGCAGGATGTATGCAAGCCTGCGCGGCAGGAGCGCCCAGTTGACGGGCTTGGAGATGAAGTCCGTGGCGCCAGCCTCGAAGGCGTGGCTGATGGCGGCCGAATCCTCATGCCCGGTCACCATCACGATCGGAACGCTCGCCAGGCGCGGCTGTGCGCGCAGGCGGCGGCACACTGTGAAGCCGTCCATTCCCGGCATGTCCACATCCAGCAGCACGATGGACACATCGTGCGAGAGAGCCGCTTCCAGCGCCGCCGTGCCGCTATCACAGGAGATGGGCACGAGGCCCGAGGCAGCCACGGACTCCGCAAGCAGCAGCCGCCCAAGGTCCTCGTCATCGGCGACGATGGCGACTGGCCCGTTGGCGTGCTGGGAGCTCATGCGCTCGCCTTCATCCGGATCGAGGTCAGCTCCTGCAGGAGCGCGGGCTGCGCTTGCTGCAGTCGCTGCTGGGTGGCTCGGGCACGAGTCGCATCACCTGCCACGCAGCTGTGCTCGAGCGAGCGGACCTCCTGCGCAAACGCAAGAGCGCCGACGTTTGCCGCACTCGAGCCCAGCTTGTGGCAGATCGCCGCGGCATCCTTGAGATCCTGCCGCTCGAGCGCGGCGCCGAGTTGTGCCATCGCTTGCACCGACCCCGACTGGAACAGCTCGACCAGCCGCTCGTACAGATCGTTGGAGGCGCCGCCCCGCAGATTCCTCAGGCGCCGCACGGCAGAGGCATCCACATCCGCCAGATCCCCTGTGGCCGATGCCGAGGGCATCGGCTGGGTCGTTGCGAGTTCGGTCCGCTGCGGGGATTGCACGGTGCCGGCTCCTCTGGCTCGCGCAGCCCGCCAGCTCGGAATCCAGCGGCGCAGCACCCGTGCGCACTCACTGAGAGTGCAGGGCTTGCTGAGCAGGTCATCCATGTCCGCCTGCCGGCAGGTGTCCCGATAGCTGGCCGGATCGTGTGCGGTCAATGCAATGATCGGGATGTGTCGGCTGTGCCCCATCCGCTGGCGAATCAGCGCCGTCGCGGCAAAGCCATCCATCGTGGGCATGCTCAGGTCCATCAGAATGAGATCGAAGCGCTCGGCGGCATTGCGCGCCACGGCTTCGGGGCCGTCCTTGACCCACACGCAAGTGCAGCCGAGCGCGGTGAGATAGCCCTGGGCAACAGCGGCGTTCACCGCTTCGTCCTCGACGAGAAGGACGTGCCCTCCTATGGGAGTCTCGGTCGAGGGGGCGCTCAGAGCGGGGCCGGGCGTGCTCTCGGCCACGCCCATCGCAGCGGCCAGAGCCTGGCGCAGGACGAGTCCCCGAACCGGCTTCAGAACGATCGACCTCATGCCGACCACGCGCTCCAGGTCCTTGGCCGCGCATTCTGCCGCCGTTGCCACGATGACCAGCGCGCGTTGATCCGCACGCCCCTCGCCAGCAGCCGGCCGCAGGTATTCGTGGTCCGCGCTGGCATCCACGATTACGAGCTCGATGCTGTTGGCGGCCTCGTCGTCGCCCAGGACGGCGGTCACGCCGAACCCTGACACGTAGCGTGACAGTGACTCGGCCAGCGCCGGCCGGCGCGTGATGATGCGCACCGATCGGTGGGGAAGCAGACTGGACTTCTCCGCAGGCGGCTGCGCCGCGCGTGCCTTCAGCGGCACGGCAAGATGGAACGTCGAGCCGATCTGCGGGCGGCTCTCGACCGTAATATTGCCGCCCATCACCACGGCGAGCTCGCGGCAGATCGCCAGTCCCAGGCCGGTCCCGCCGAACTTGCGGGTCGTTGACTCGTCCGCCTGGGTGAATGGCTTGAAAATCCTCGCGATGGTCGCCGCATCCATCCCGATCCCGGTGTCGGTCACCGACACATCCAGCATCGCCGCTGCCGTATCGATGAGCTCGACATCCATGGTGACGACAATCTCACCCCGGCTGGTGAATTTGACCGCGTTGCCGATCAGATTCATCAGGATCTGACGCAGGCGCAGAGGATCCCCCAGCAGCTCGGCCGGCTGCCGGTGCGGGGGACAGGCGATGAGGTCGATGCCCTTGGACTCGGCAGCGCCCATGAACAGGCTGGTGCAATCCTCGAGCAACTGCGTGAGCTCAATGGGGAGCGCCTCAAGCTGCACTTTGCCGGCGTTGATCTTGGAAAGGTCCAGCAGGTCGTTGACGATCTGCAGCAACACCTGAGCCGAGGACCGGATGGTCTGTGTCAACTGGGCTTGTGTGGAGGACAGGCTCGTGCGTGCGAGCAGCTCAGTCATGCCGACGACGCCGTTCATCGGTGTCCGCAGCTCATGGGACATACGGTCCATGAAGTTGCTTTTCGCCTGCACGGCCTCCTCGAGCTGGCGATTGCTGTCCACCAGCTCGCAAGTGCGCAAGGCAACCTCCGACTCCAGGCGCGCCCGCTCGCGCACTACCCTCGCGAAGCGCATACGCTGCAGCCGCCAGCGGTAGAAGATCAGAGCGAGAACTGCGAGCGCGTAGACCATGTAGGCAAACGAGGATCGCCAGGGCGCCGGATCGCGGTGAATCATCAGGCGCAACGGAGTCTGGCTCCAGAGCGAATCGGCGTTGGCCGCGCTCACCTCGAGCAGGTGATCCCCGGGCTCGAGATTGGTCAGCGTGATGCGATGCTGCTCGCCCAGATCGATCCAGCGATCCGTCAGTCCACCCATGCGATAGGCGAGACGGTTGCGCTTGGGCGAGGTGAAGTCGAGCGCGCCGAAGTCCAGCGACAGGATGTTGTCGCGGTAATCCAGGTCGATCCGCTCGCGCAGCCAGTATGGCTTCGGGCCGGCCGCCGGCACGCCCATGATCTCGACGCGCGTCAGCGCCAGCCGCGGCGCCTGCCGGCTCTCGGTGAGGTGCAGCGGGTCGAAGATGTTGAATCCCCCGGGTCCGCCGAAGCATAGCCGTCCGTCGCGCAGCCGGAAGAACGCGCCCGAGTCGAACTCCTCGCCCTGCAGTCCATGCTCACGGTGATAGGTCTTGATGGATCGGGTCTCGGGATCCAGACGCATCAGGCCCGCATCGGTGCTCAGCCACAGGTGCCCGACGACATCGCTGAGCACACCGTAGATCGTATCGCTCGCGAGCCCGTTCTCGCGCGAGAGGGTCTTGAAGCGGATGGACTCGGGCGAGTCGGGGGAGCCGATGACCTGAGCGAGCCCACCTCCGTCGGTCGCGGCCCAGACGCGCTGGTGTGCGTCGATCGCCACCGAATACACCGTATTGGCGGGTAAACTGCCCGGATCGTCCGCGGCGTGTCTGAACACCCGGACGAGCGTGCCATTCGCGCGCACGAGGTCGAGGCCGCCGCCATCCGTCCCGATCCAGAAGTAGCCCCGTGAATCCTCCGCAATCGCGCTGACGTTCGCGGAGCTGATGGCGCCGGGGGCCGAACCGAAGGCAAGCCGGCGGATCGAGCCGGTGAGCGGATCGAGTATGTTCGCGCCACCGCCGAACGTGCCGATCCAGATCTGGCCGCTGCGTGACTCCTGGATGGTCATGATGCCCGGGGCGCTCAGGCTGTGTGCCTCTGCGGGCCGCGCGGTGAAGGACTCGAGCCCCCCGTCAGGACGCAGCTTACGAAGTCCGCTGCCCATCGTTCCGATCCACAGGTTGCCGGCGTGATCCTGGCGCAGCGACATGACTCTTTGATCGCCAATGGGATCGGGCCTGCCGAGCAGGCTCTCCAGGCTGACGGCACGGCCACTGTCGGCGTCGAACTGCATCAGCCCGCCGCCAAGGGTGGCGATCCAGACCCGGTTGTCGGAAGCGTCCGCGAAGGCCGTGACGAGCCTGTCTCCCAGCCACGCCGGCCGATGAGCGCCAAACTCCCAGCTGCGCGGGTTCCAGCGGCTGACTCCGCCTGCCCGCGTACCGATCCACACGAGACCCGTCTCGTCCTGGTACAGCGACATGATGTAGGAGTCGCGCAGCGAGCCCGCATCGCTTGCATCGTGGCGGTAGTGGCTGAACTGGCCGGTCGAGCGGTTCAGCAGGTCCAGTCCGTCGGCGGTGCCGACCCAGAGGTGTCCTGACTGGTCCTGCAGGATCGCGTGGACATCATCGCTGCTCAGCGAGTTGGGCTGCTGCGCATCGTGGCGGAAGCGCTCGAGAACGCCGCCCTCGGGATCGATCCGCTCCAGGCCGCCATCGTGAGTGCCGACCCACAGCGTGCCGTCGGGATCCTCGATCACGCGTGAAATCTGCTCGCCGCCGCCTGCAGCTGCGCCTGCGGCGGAGTGCCCGATATGGGCGAAGCCGCCGCCCTGCCATCGATCCAGCCCGCCCCGCGTCCCGATCCACATCGTCCCGTGGCGGTCGAGCATCAGGCTCAGGGTGCGATCATCGATCAGAGAGCGCGCATTCCTCGGGTCGTGGCGCAGGTGCCGCACTCGCCTGGAATCCGGATCGAGGATATCCACGCCCGCATCGGTGGTCGTCACCCAGATCAGACCTCGGGGATCCACGCGCAGCTCGTGAACGGCGTTGCTCGCGATCGTGTTGGGATCCGCCGACCTGTGCTGGTACACCTCGAAGCTGTCTGTCGCGCGACTCCAACGCGCTACTCCGGCGTCCTTGATCGCTATCCACAGGTCATGGTGACGATCCTCGACGATCGACTGAATGTAGTTGCCTGGAAGACCCGCACGCGTGTTGCGTGAGTACGCGTAACGCAGCAGCTCGTGGCCATCGTAGCGAACGAGGCCATCTTCGGTTCCCAGCCAGATGAACCCCTGCGAATCCTGCAGGGTGACAAAGACAGTGCCCTGGGGGAGCCCGTCCGCGGTCGTCAGATGCTCCAGAATGAGAGGCGGCGAATCCGCCGCGTGGCCGAGGCCCGCGGCCGTCAGACACACCAGGGCGGCGAGGAACGGGGCGCGCCGAACGCCCCTGTGATAATGGCTGCTCACGGGCCTACCATGCACCAGGCGGCTGCGGGGTTCGTTGACTCAGGTTCGCTTAGCCGGCGCGCTCCGGCGCCGCCTTACGCGAAGGCCGTCACACTCCGGCTATTCGTTCGGCACCCAGGACTCGATCGAGGCGGGCGTCGCGGCGGCGGCTCCGGGGTGCGATCGGTTCCACCACGGCACGCTCTGGCTCCACGTGTAACCCTGGCTCCACGTATAGCCCTGCGACCAGGTATAGCCGCTGGACCAGGTGTAACCCTGCGACCAGGTGTAACCCTGGCTCCAGATATAGCCTGCGCTCCAGGTGTAGCCCTGCGACCAGGTGTAGCCCTGCGACCACGTGTAGCCGTCGCCGCTGAGCGGGGCGCCCCAGGCGGACGCTCCAATATTCATGATGTAGTAATTGCCGTTGGCATCGCGGTTCGCCGGGCCGCCGAAGTGCTGCGTGCCGGCCAGGTCCGCGTTGATGTTCAGGCCGCGGTTGGCGCAAGCGGTCGCGCTGCTGTTGACGGCGGACACGGCATTGATCAGTCCCGCGCCCTGCTGGAAGACACTGTACGCGAGCTTGCCCGAGGAGCTGACCGCGGGACGCGCGGCGACCATCAGTCGGCACTTGATGGTGTCGGGCGTCAGGGTGGGATCCGACTGCACCATGAGCGCCACGACGCCGGTCGTGACGGCCGCAGCCATGGAGGTGCCGGACATGGTGAACAGCTGCTGCCCGGCCGACATGGAGTTGGGATCGATGTTGGCCAGATAGCTCTGAGCGGACATCGAGGCGGCGATATGGCCGCCGGGGGCCACCACCTCGGGCTTGACGAATCCCTCGAACGTCGGTCCCGTCGAGGAGAACGAGGCAAGTCGGTCGTCGCTGAGGGTATAAGGCGTGTAGTTGTCGGTCAATGCGCCCACGGTGATGACGTACGGCACGTTGCCGGGCACGTCGATGGTCATCGGATCCGGTCCCTCGTTGCCCGCTGCGGTCACCACCACGATGCCCGCGCGCCACGCCTTCATTACCGCCTGGTTCAACGGATCATCCCAGTAGTAGGACTCGGCCGGCGCACCGAACGACAGGTTGAGCACCCGGATGTTGTATTTCCTCTGGTTCGTCACGATCCAGTCGAGCCCGGCGATGACATCGCTGTAGCGACCGGCTCCTGCGCCATCGAACGCGCGCACGATGACCAGCTTTGCCTGCGGCGCGATGCTCAGATAGCTGAGGGAGGCATTCTGGGCGCCTCCGGCGGCGATGGAAGTGACGTGCGTTCCGTGTCCGTATGGGTCGCCGTGCACAGGACCGGAGCCGCCGTTCAGGACGTCAACGCTCGCCAGCACCCGCGAGCCGTAGTTCTGCGCCGGGTCCTGCCACAGGCCGGAATCGAGGACAGCGATCGTGACGCCGCGGCCGGTAATGCCTCCCTGCTGAAGCTGATCGGCCCCGACCCGCATCGGATAATCGGTCTGATAGAGGAGATTCGATGCCGCGACGCCCTTGCCATCCTGCAGGCTGGTGGCGGAGCTCAGAGACACTATGGCCGGTGCGACCAGCGGCGCAACCACCGGACCGAGCGCCGGAGTGAGGACCGGGAGTACCGGCGCAGCCACGCGACCCACCGTGGAGGCGAGGGGGGTGGTGAGGGGCGATAGACTCGCGACCACCGGAGCAACTGGAGTCACCACTTTGGTCAGTATCGGCGAGGTCACTTTGGCGACGCTGGAGGTGACTGAAGAGGTGAGGCCGTTCAACACTGATGTCAGCCCACTGCTACGCACTCTGCGGTCGGCGAACACGCGCAGATCGGTGCGCCCACGCAGCTCCTCGGCCTGTCGGGAAGTCAACTGAGCCGATACTGCGCCGATGATGGCTAGCGGCCGGTCCACCCGGGCGCCGACGCCTAGCACTCTGTCGGCCGCGATATCCACCGTTCGCGCCTCGATGATGTAGGACGAAGGGGCACCGGCGGGCGCAGCGAATCCGGTCGGGCTGGTGCGCGGGCTCGGAGGAGTCGCGGCAGCGACGGCAACCATCGACGCCACGGCGATTGAGAGGGAGCAGATCAGTTGGCGCGCGCGCATTGTTCGTATCCCGCATGTCCCGGAGCTCAATGGCTCCGTGCGGGTACATTTCACTGCGGCGCCGCAACTTTCACGGCCTTGTGGCCCTCACTGGCCCAGCTGGCGAGTGTGAGGTGCTTCGCATAATGGGCCGGTCAAATCGGTTGCAGTGGCACGCGCAGCCGTGCAGAGGATCGGACGAGCGTGTCAGCGAGGATCAGCGGCGGCCGATCGCCGGCATTATGTCGGGTAGGGATCGCTGCTGGTAGAGATCGCCGCTTCCGTGCCGGCAGCCGATCTCCAGCAGCGCCTCCCGTTGCTCCTCGTTGTCTACCCCAGTGGCGATCGGCGTCAGGCCGAGCGCTCGTGCAACGCCCACGCCGGCGCGGCATACTTTGAGCGCAATCTCATCAGTCCGCAGCGCCGTGGTCCAAGCCCGGTCGAGCTGCAGGCCCCAGATGGGCGCTCTCGCCAGCCAGTCGAGGGAGCCCAGACCGCGCCCCACTTCGTCTACCACCAACCGGACGCCCAGCTGCCGCAGAGCCTGCAGATCCATGGGAGCGCGGGCAATCAGCGTCTTCTCGGAGATGCGCAGCTCGAGCCGTTCCGCCGGCATCCCGCCGGCGGCCAGGAATTGCCGGACATCGTCCACGAACTGCTCGTGCAGCACGTGATGTCGCAGTGCCCCGAAGGAGATGTGCACGTCGTGCTCGGAAGTCGCGGCAAGTTGGACAAAGTCATCCTGCAGGCAGCCCAGAACCGCACGCGAGAGCGCCGTTGCCAGACCTGTGGCTTCCGCGACGCGCAGAAACTCGTCGGGGCGAATCTCGCCCCGCAGGGGATGAAGCCAGTGCAGATAGCCCACCCAGGTGACCACCCTCCCCGAGATGAGATCGTAGCGGCCGACGTAGCGCAGGCGGATGTCGCGCGCCTCGATCGCCTCGCGCAGCTCGCGAGCGATGTCCAGGCGCATCAGCGAGCGCAGGCTGAGGGTATCGGTAAAAAAGCACACCCGTCGGGATCCGGAGCGCCGGGCCTCATTCGCAGCGGATCTCGCATGATCCAGGAGCAGCTTGGGCGAGGACGCATCCTGGCCAAGGATCGCCACGCCAGCGTATGGAGTCAGGTGGAACGAGGCTTCGCCGACGTCGATCGGCTCGCGCAGGCTGGCGCAGATGCGCTCGACACACGCTTCGATCGCATCCCGATTGGAAGTCTCGAATACGAGAGCGAGCAGTGTGTCGCCGAGCTGACCCAGATACCAGGCGGGCGCCTCGCCATCGGCCACGGAGCCGAATTGCGCGGGCAGACGCAGAACGGCGGCGCTCATGATCTGCTCGGAGAGTTTGGCCGCGATGAGCTGTGCGATGTCGGCGATTCCGTCCACGTAGATGACGGCGACCGCGGCAGCCTTCTCGCGCAGCGCCGCGAGCGACATGGACTCCTTGAAGCGGCGGAGGAACCCGCGTCGGTCCAGTTGGGGTCGTGGCCGTTCGTCGGAGGACTCCAGTGACTCCTCGCGGGATTCAGCCGGCGGTGCCCGGATGACCAGGAGTGCACGATCGGGCCCCTGCGCACTGGCCCGAGCCTCGTACTCGGACAGGCCATCTCGCAGCCGGGCCTCCGCGGAGCCGCGCAAGGCGATCGCCCGACGCACCAGTTGCCTTACCAGGGCCGCGAAGGACTCCGACCATATGGCCTCGATCCGCTGGCCGGTGGCATCGCTCGAGGGCATGAGCTCGCTGACGCCATGGCCGCCGCTGTGCGCGACGATCTCCCCATCCCGGCGCAGAAGCACCACCAGATCAGGAATTCCCTCGAAGAGCGCGTCGGCGGGCATGGCACTATGTTAATAACGGCGGCGGAATAATTTCCTAGACGCGCATCGCGTCCGCGCCCTCTGCTCGCAGGGCCCTGTCGCGGCGCAATTATGACAAATAAAGTTGACGCGGCCGGCAGGGGTCATACCCTGCCCGTTGCCGTTTACGCGACCAGGACGCAGCAGCTTGAGCACACTCGCCGACTTCCCGATCGCCCGGAAATGGCCCGCCCGCTACCCGGAGCGGATCCAGCTGTACTCACTGCCCACTCCGAACGGCGTGAAGGCGGCGATCATGCTGGAGGAGACCGGGCTCGCCTACGAGGCGCACCGCGTGAACTTCGACAGGCACGATCAGACCTCGCCGGAATTTCTGTCCCTCAATCCGAACAACAAGATCCCGGCCCTGATTGATCCGAGCGGGCCGGACGGGCAGCCGCTGCCGCTGTTCGAGTCCGGTGCCATTCTCATCTACCTCGCCGACAAGAGCGGCAATCTCCTGCCGCGCACGGGCGCCGCACGCTACGAGACCATCCAGTGGCTGATGTGGCAGATGGGCGGCGTCGGCCCGATGTTCGGTCAGGTGGGCTTCTTCAACAAATTTGCGGGCCGGGATTATGAAGACAAGCGTCCGCTGGAGCGCTACGTCGCCGAATCGAAACGGCTGCTCAATGTGCTGAACGGGCGCCTGAGCGAGCGCGAGTGGATCGTGGGACATACGTACAGCATCGCGGACATCGCCACGTTTCCGTGGGTGCGCAATCTGATCACCTTTTACGAGGCGGCTGATCTGGTCGCAATCCACCACTACCCCCACGTACTGCGGGCCCTGGAGGCCTTCGTCGCCCGTCCGGCCGTGGCGAGGGGCCTCACCATTCCCCGCGCTCCCTGAAGCGATCTACGGCGTGGGACACTGCTGCTGCGGGGTCAGGCGGGCATCCGCCGGATAGAGCGCCATCAGCCTGCGCATCACGCCGTTGGTCCAGCCAAACCCATCCTGCAGCGGATACTCCCCTCCTCCTCCCTGGCGCCCCGTCCTGATGACATCGTATTTTTCCACGAGCTTGCCGCTGTCCCGATACACACGGCTGACGTTCACCATCCAGCGACAGGCAATGCTTTCCGCGAGCCGCTTCTTGCCGTACTGACGTAAGCCGGCGACAGCCATCCACTGCAATGGTGCCCAACCGTTGGGCGCATCCCACTGCTGACCTGTGTCGAGTGTCGTCGTGACGAGGCCACCTTCCTTCAGCAGGGTGTGGCTTATCGTGTCCGCCACGGAGTCTGCCTCGTGTTGCGAGGCTGCGTGGACGAACAGAGGATACGCAGTCGCGGCCGACACGCGCGCAATTCTTTGTGCGCGCGTCCATCGGTAGTCCAGATACGATCGCGTCGTCTCATCCCACAGGTAGCGATCCATTGCCGCACGCCGCCGGGCGGCGCGGGCGGCAAGCTCGCGCGCACAGCTCTCGTCGGCCCGATGTTTGCACCCGAGAGCGATGGCGTTCTCGAGGCCATAGAGGAGGCTGTTGAGATCGACGGGTATGATCTGCGTCGTGTCGAGGCTGGCGAGATTGCGGCCGTCCTCGAGCCAGCGCGAGCTGAAATCCCAGCCACTCTCGGCCGCGGCGCGGATGTCCCGGAAGACCTGCGCGGCGTTGCGGTGGCTGGCCTTGGCCACCTCCACATCGTTGGGATAGGACTCGTCCCGCGGCGTATCGCGGTCGTCCCAGTAGCGATTCAGGAGCGACCCGTCGGGCAAGGAGACTAGGCGCCGGTGGGCGGCGCCCGGCTCGAGCGAGCCCTCCCCTTCCATCCAGAAGGCATACTCCTTGCGCAGCTGCGGGAGAAAACGCGCATAGGCAGCGCCCGGATCATCTGGATCGGACAGAAGCCCAACCATTGCGAAGAAGAACGGGGGCTGGGAGCGGCTGAGATAGTACGTGCGGGTGCCATTGGGGACATGCCCGTAGGTGTCGATCAGGTATGCGAAGTCCCGCACCATGTCCTCGAGCAGCTCGTGCCGGCCGCTCTCCTGCAGCCCCAGCATCGTGAAATACGAATCCCAGTAGTAGATCTCGCGGAACCGGCCCCCGGGCACGACGTAAGGACGCGGCAGCGCCAGTAGAGATGCGAAGCGCGGGACTGCGACAGTTCGCCGGGTCAACACGTTCCAGAGCTGATCGATGTGCGCCGTGATGCTGACCGTGTGCGCCAGAGCGGGCTCGGTGAGTGCTTCGGAGGGCAGCGTGAAGTTTCTTTCGACGAAGCGCTTCAGGTCAGGCGGCGTACGCGGGCGCTCGGCATGATAGGCATCGAGAATGTCCCGCGGCGGTGCACGGGGTACGGCATCGGGGAATGCCTTGCTGTCAGAATAAATGGCCGCGCTCTGCACGGCGACGAACAGGTCGCCGAACAGCACCTGAGGTGGGTCCGGATAGCCTGCCTCAGGCTGCCTCGATTGGGCCAGGGCGGAGAGCAGAAATGTCGCAGCGGCCACCAGCAGGTGAGCCGCGCAGAACCGCGCCATTTCCGAATACTCCCGGCGGCCCGAAGCGGTGCCGCTCCTAGAGTATCACCGCGCGGCACCGCAGCGCCGCGCTGCGAGCCTCAGCGCCCCTTGTGCAGGAGCCGCCGCTCAAGTCGCGCGGTGCGCTGAGTCAGCGCCGAGTCTTCATCGAGTTGCGTCGTGGGCTCGCAGATCGTGTCCTCGCCGCCGTTCGTCTGCGCGCGCAGGTTGAACAAGGTGTAGTCCAGCCGCGAGTGCGTAAGGGCCCCCGTGCAGGCTTGCGCGAGCGTGGCTTCGGAATCGCTGTAGCGCTCGGTGCCGAGCACCGCCACACCGCCAATCATGGATCCGACAATGACAACACCCAGAACAATGCGACTCGCTGTGCTCACCATGACCCTCTCCCTCAGAATGCGGTTCTACGGCCGGGCGGGGCAACAGTTGTTCACCCCCCATTGCCTGGGTAGAACGTAAACCTCAGGCGAAAGTGGACATGCGCACGGCGCGGCTGGCGCGGCTGGCGCGGCTGGGTATCGTTAGAGCGTTCCCGCGTGCCCGATGGCGCCTCCGATGGCGCCAGCTAGTGGTTGATGGCCCCGGGCTGGGCAGAGCTGCGGGCGCCAGCACGGTCGGGTGAGCCAGACTGGTCTGCCGCATCGGCGTGACGGTGAATCAACAGCCAGCGCCCGTCCTGGTAGCGGAACACCTCCGTGACACGCAGCTTCATGTGGACCGTCTCCTTGCGCGATTTCACGTGGGCTTCCGCGCTTTGAAAGCCCGTCCAGAACGCAAGCTCTCCGGTGGTACCGCTCTGGATCACCTGGAGCTCGGCGGCGCCGCCTGGAGCGAAGGACCCGGCGTCCTTGTCATATCGTGAAGCGACTTCCCGCGCGCCCTGCACGCTGCCACCGTTCGGCGGAAAAAAGCTCGCGCCGCCGCTTTGCGGGAGGATGGTATCGAGCGGGGCAGCATTGCCGCAGATATAGGAGTGCGCAATGTCGCGCCGCCGCCGCAGGAAATCACCGAAGCTCTCCGCCGCTCCGGAGCTCTCCGCCTGGGCTTTGTCAGCACTCGCGCTCCCCGGCTGGGTCCGCTTGCCGGCCTTTGCCGTCCACTGGGCGAAGGCGGCCATGAAGCTCGAGAAGAATGTGCGCGTCGCCTTGCTTTTGAGTCCCCCCTGCTCGTCGAACAGTTCTGCGGCGCTATGGATATAGGCCTCCGGCTGCTGCATGACCGGCATGTTGAGAAAAACGAAAGTCTGTCGCAGCGCGTGATTTGCGCCAAAGGCCCCGAGCTGGTAGGGCGTGATGCTCACCACGCATGCCGGCATCCCATCGAAGACACTCCGTCCCTGCGGTCGCGAGCCGACGTCCAGGGCATTCTTGAGGCAACCTGGTATCGAGCGGTTGTATTCCGGAGTCAGGAACATCACCGCCTGATGGCTCTTCAGCTCCGAGCGAAAGCGTGTCCATGCGGCCGGCGGATTGCCGTCGAGATCCTCGTTGTAGAGCGGCAGATCGCCGATCTCGAGGATGGAGCACTGGAGGGTGTCAGGCGCCAATGCAATGAGTGCTTGCGCGGCCTTGCGGCTGAAAGATGCCTTTCTCAGACTGCCGATAATGACTGCCACCTTTGTTGTCGGCATCGAGCTCTCCTTGAGAATGGCCATGCGATCCTAATTCACCGCCTCCGGTAAGGTTCCGCAGTGGCCATACTTTCGAGCCGAGTACCGCCACGCCCAGGCGAGCACAACAGCCTGCTAGTGAAACGGAGCGAGTCTCTCGACCGCCCGGATGGTGACGGGTCCCTCATCGGAGCGCACGTTCTCGCCGTCTATGCGCTCCTGAGCTGCCTTGGCCGTCAGCAGTGACACCATGCCATTCGGATAGAGGATGACGTCGTTCTCGCCGGAGCCGTGCATGTTGGGCAGGTAGTAGACCTTGCTGTCGATACCGACGTAACGGATGAAGTGGAATCCCATCCTGTACAGGACATCATCGGAGCCCTGCTGGGCCGTCACGGCAACCGGTCCGAGTGAGGCATCGCCCGCCTTCACGATCGCGTCGCGGGCCGCCAGCAGATCCGTGGTCAACTCGCGATTGAGAATCTGCTGACCGTTGTGCGCACCGCGCGCCTGGTACAGCAGGGCAATTTTCGCCAGGTCATCCAGTGTTGGATAGTAGCCGGCATTGCACCATACGAGCCCATCGCGGCCACCAGCCTCGCGCGTGCGCACGGCCGGCGCCTGATGAATGCCAATCGGCCGCAACACCTCCGCCTGCACCATTTCCCAAAGATCCGCCTGGGGACCGCGCTTGGACTTGAGAAAGGCCTCGATCGCCGCTCCCAGCAGATAGTAGTCCTGGTCGCGGTAGCGCATCACTGTGCCCGGCTCCCAGGGATAGGGATGCAGATTCGCGACGATCTGTCGGATCTTCTCCGCATGTGAGGGTGCGGTGTACCAGGCGTCGTAGTTGCCGTCGAGATAGCCGTCAAAGATATCGTTGGGGTGCGTTCGTAGGGTACCAACGCCACCAAAACCGGTGGCCATGTTGGCCGCGTCGATAAATCTTATGCGATTCCATTTGGGATCCAGCCTTGGCACGTAGTCACCGACCTTGAGCGTCAGAACCCACGGACCGTAAACCTCGGCGAGCCGCAGCAACGCGAGCGGTGCGGCAACGCTCTTCATCACAGAGCGCACGCCGAAGCGCATCTCGAGCGGGTACGGATACGGGCCGTAAGGAGTAGCCGAATCCTGATAGTACAGAGTGCCATCGCGTACGAGGCCGACCTCCACACGCCACTTTGGACGCAATGGACCTCCAAACCCATCGAGGGTGCCGGGCGGGACACTTCTGACCAACTCGGCCCATGGCTTGGCAGGTAGTCGGTCAGCCAGCTCTGCGCGGGCCTGCGTGCGTTGCGCATCGAGTTGACTCCGATCGCCCGGCGTGAACCGCGCGCCGGCAAAACCCCAGGCGACGAACGGATGGCCGGTGAGATAGGGGGCGGTCTGCTGAACGAACTGCAGCACCAGACCGGTGATCTGTCCGGGACGGTACAGGAAAGTCGCCAGCCCCTGATGCGCATGATTTTCCGTGTCATTGACGAGCATGATGGGGAAAGCTGCGCGCGCCCAATCCCCGTCGCCCTTTTCCCGCCAGACACGTCCAAACTGCGGAATCACACGCCAGTAACTCGGCACGGAGCCGCCTCCGGTCTCACGGACCATCGAGCCGCGCTCGACCGGTACGAGGACATCACCCATCGTCAGGAATGTGAGTCGCACGCCTGGGAAAATCCGGGCATCTCGTCCAAGGATGACGGGCGCATCCAGCGCGGGCTGTATTCTCATCGGGGCGGCCGCGATCTCGAGCACGCCTTCAAAAGGGGGCGCCGGCAGGGCGCGCGGTCCCGGCGCAAAGGCACTATTCGACACCGGTGCCTGCGGCACCTGAGCCGCCTCGAAGACCCTCACTGGCAGAAGGTCCGCCGCGCTGGCCCAAGTCAGCGGCGGGCCGGACAGCAGGGCGGCACAAAAGATCCCCAAACGCGTGGCTCCAGAGCGCATATCACTCCCCCGTAACATGGAATTCAGGCCGCTTCGTGCTCCAGAGCGTCCAGGCGCAGGAAGCGAGTCTCCGGCGCCCAGCGATAACAGACAATCGCGCCCACCGCCAATACGGCGACGCACGCCTCGAGCGCCATTCGGACCCCGTACGCCGCGACCACCACAGGCAGCAGGAACGTGCCCACTGCCGAGCCGACCCGGCTGGCCGCGACCGCGATTCCGATGCCGGAGGCGCGCAGGTCCGTGGGGAAGAGCTCCGGCAGATAGACGTACACCAGATTCGAGGCCGCCGACAGGACCCCCGCGAAGAGCGCGAAGAGCAGGATCTGCATGCTCGGGGCAGCATCGGGCCACGCGGTCAGGATGCCCATCGTCAACGCGGCCACGAGGAAGCTGCCGACCAGGAAGCCGCGGCGTGAAAGTCGATCAACGATCATGAGCCCGAAGACGGCGCCCGCGAACAGCGCAAGGTTGTATACGAGCCCGCCTGCATAGCCGCCGTGCAGATGCAGGGCCGACATCACCTGTGCGACGAACGTACCCACCGCGAAGTAGGGAATCACCTGGCAGGTAAAGAAGGTACAGGCCACCAGCGTTCGCAGGCGCCAGCGCGGCCCGAATAACTGCCGCCAGCGGCCGGACTGCGCAACGGGCGCCGCAACGACGGCAGGCGGCCGAATGTGCTCGCCGAGCCTGTGACGGACGATCTGCGCCGCACGCTCGGGCAGCCCGTGCTTGAGGAGCCACACCGGCGATTCGGGCATTCCAAGCCGCCATGGCGCGATCAACAAACACGGCGCCGCGCTGGTAAGCAGCATCCAGCGCCACGACTCCGGGCCGAGGGCGCTGAGCGCAAATCCGCACGCATAAGCGCAGGCATAGCCTCCGGCCCATGCGATGGAGAGTACTCCGAGTATCCGGCCCCTCAGCCGCAGGGGCGCGAACTCGCTCAGCAGAGCCTTGCTCACCACGTAGTCGGTGCCGAGCAGAAAACCGATTGCGATGCGCAAGGCGAGGAGCTGCCCGCCGCTGGCAGCCAGGTACTGCAGGGCGGACAGCGCTGCGGCGATCAGCATGTTATAGGCGAAGATGGGTCGCCGGCCCAGATGGTCGGCGGCGGGCCCGGTCAACAGGGCGCCGGCGAAAAGCCCGGCAAGCGAGGCACCCCCCAGCAGGCCCTGCCACAGCGCGCCCAAGCCGAGCTCGGGAGCGGCGAGACTCAGGGCGATTCCGATGATCCCCAGCCCGAATCCATCGGCGAACACGCCGCCGGTGCTCGCCACGGCCACCCGCAGGTGAAATCGCCTCAAGGGCGCATCGTCATAGTCCGTCATCGCCACTGGGTCCCGCGCGTGCCAGCTCATCAGTCGCCTGCTCTCATCCGGGTGTGAACCTGTGCATGTTGCCATCCGCACCCGTGCAACACCTGGCATTTGTCGCTCGCTCGCCAGCCCTGCTGGCTTGCGGCCACTGGCGTTTCCAATCCAGTACGCTGTGCAGCGTATTTGCCCGCGCAGCTCCATGCCGGCGGCAAGAATCCGTGTGAGTCATTGCCTACCACGTAACACTATGAATTTGCTTATAATAAATTCACCCCCAGGGCGACGGGCGCACGCCATGCTCCAACTCGTGCGCCTGCGCGCGGCGCCATTTGTCATTGAGGCGAGGCAGGTTTAGCCTTGCACGCCGCAGGATCGCAGTCGGCGTGACCGAGTGCAGTTGAGGCCGGCCGGCGGCGAGACGCCCGTCAGTCATCACGAGGAGTTCGATTCATGAATAAATCCAATAAGCTCGTCACAGGCGCGTGGCTTGTGGCAAGCGTCGCCACCGTGCTCATGTTCGCCTGCTCCAGCCAGAAGGCTCCCGCGGAGCAGGCCGTCGCGGACATCGATACGGCACTGAGCGCCGTACACGACACCGCGGCGAAATATTCTCCCGAGATGCTGCAGAACGTCGAGGGCCAGGTTGCGACACTCAAGGGAAATCTTGCCAAGGGAGACTACAAGGACGTACTGGCGGCAGCGCCGGCCGTCAATACCGCAATCACCAGTCTCAAGCAGGATGCCGAAACCAAGCAGGCGGCAGCCGACGCGGCCCTTGCGCAGACGAAGCAACAGTGGCGGACGCTCAGCACCGACGTGCCGAAGATGGTGGATGCCATCAAGGCACAGATCGATACGCTGTCGAAGTCCCGCAAGCTGCCGAAGGGCATCACCAAGGCATCGCTGGAATCGGCCAAGACCGATGCCGCCGCGCTCGACTCGCAGTGGACGGACGCGACGAATGCCGTATCCAACGAGGACTACGCAGGCGCGGTAACCAAGGGGCAGGCGGTCAAGGACAAGGCCACCCAGATCATGCAGTCCCTGGGCATGAAGGCGAGCTGATGTGCAGCGAGCGGCGGTGCGAGGGCGCCGCCGCTCAGTTCGCAGCCTGCTTCGCGACGTTGAGGAGGCTGGCGATCCCCACGACGAGCTCACGTGGATCGACCGGCTTGCACAGATGCATCTGATAGCCGGCCAGCAAGGCCCGCTGGCGGTCTGCAGGGCGCGCATAGGCGGTCAGGGCAATCGCCATCACGCCCCGCGCGCCGGCGTGCTCGAGGCTGCGGATCCGGCGCATGAGCTGATAGCCATCCATCTCCGGCATGCCGATATCGCTGACCACGATGTCGACCGGCCCCTGCGTGATCGCGTGCAGTGCCTCCCCGGCATTGGCGGCGGAGATGGCATGACCGCCGCGATCCTCGACCAGTCGGGTGACCAGTACGCGTGAATCCGACTCGTCATCCACGACCAGCACTCTCAGGCCCGACAGGCTGGGTAGCTCTACCGAGGCGCCATCCACATCCGCAAAGGTGGGCGGTGCCTGGTGAACGGTATCCTCGTCCACTTTGCACACGGATATCGGCAGTGCGATGGTGAATGTGGTGCCCTGATCGACTCCGGGACTGTGCACCGACACCGAGCCCCCATGCAGCTCCACGAGCTGCTTGACGATCGACAGGCCAAGCCCCAGGCCGCCGTGGCGGCGCGTGATGGACGCGTCCGCCTGCCTGAACCGGTCGAACATGCACTCGAGGAACTCCGGCTTGACGCCGATACCGGTGTCCTCGACCGAAATCTCGATATGCCCGTTGAAGCGCTTGAGGGTGATGTCGATCAATCCGTGCGCGGGCGTGAATTTGACCGCGTTAGTCAGGAGATTCCACAGGATCTGCTGTAACCGGTTCGGATCGGCGCGAATGGGCTCCACTCGACCCACCGTATTGATGCGCAGTCGCAGACCCTTGGCCTGCACCGAGGGCCGAACGGTCTCCACGGCCGACTGAATCACCTCGTAGGGATCGACCGTCTGGATATCGAGCTGCACCTTGCCGGAGATGATGCGGCTCATGTCCAGCAGGTCACCGATGATCTGCGCCTGGGCGCGCGCGTTGCGCTCGATAGTCTCCAGCCCTCTGGCATGGTCGGGACTGTCCCGGCCAACGCGTCGCAGCAGCGTGGACCAGCCCAGAATGGCGTTCAGAGGAGTGCGCAACTCATGTGACAGCGTTGCGAGAAACTCGTCCTTCACGTGTCCCAGCCGCTCCGCCTCGGTGCGCGCGGCACGCTCGGCGCGCAGCAGGTCTTCCCGCTCGAGCTGCGCCTGTCGATACTCGGTGACGTCGACACAAGAGCCGATATAGCCGGAGATCGTACCTCCGGGACCTTCCCTGAGCGGTACGGCGGTGTCGCTCACCCAACGTGACTCACCGTCGTACCGCCTGAGGCGGTACTCGGTGCGAAACGGCCTGCTTTCCTGGAAGCTGTCCAGATAGGTCCGCAGGTACCCGGGCAGATCGTCCGGATGCACGTTCTCGCTCCAGCCGAATCCCAACTCCTGCTCCATCGCACGGCCGGTGAAATCCAGCCATGCCTTGTTGAACCACGTGCGTGCCCGAGTCGCGTCCGCCAGCCAGATAAGCACGGGAGCCGAATCGGCCATGAGGCGGAAGCGTTGCTCGCTTGCACGGGATTGCGCCTCGATGCGCTTCTGGGAAGAGATATCGCGCGCAATCTTCGACGCGCCGACGATACGGCCGGTTTCATTTCGCACCGGCGAGACCGTCAGCGAGACATCGAGCTCGCTCCCGTCCTTTCGCCGCCGCACCGTCTGGTAGTGGTCGATGCGCTCGCCCCGCTGGATTCTCGAGAGGATGGCGGGTTCCTCATCCGGGTACTCCGGAGGAATCAGAATCGTGACGGACTGGCCCACGGCTTCCTCCGCGGTATAGCCGAACATGCGCTCGGCGCCCTGATTCCACGAAAGAATGATGCCCTCGAGGCTCTTGCTGATGATGGCGTCATCGGACGATGCGACGATGGCCGCGAGATGGCTGCGCAGTGTCTCGGCCCCGGTAAAGGGTGCGTTGGCCGAAAAAGCCGTCAAAACATGCGGTTGCGCTGCAACTGGCCCCTCGGACGCGGACCCCGGCGTGGACGAGGGAGCCTGGTTCGGCTCCGGAACATCGGGCTCGACTTCAGCCATGACGGTGTGGCCACAGCGCGAGCCACGCCCCCCCGTAACGATAATGGCTGCAGCGTAGCAAGTTGCGTTCCGAAGCTTGCGGCCAAGGTCGCAACCCTCCCGTACAGAAACGCAGCAGCGCCGGCTGAGGCCGATTCCTCACCGCGGCGTGACTCTGAGCGCGGTGGATCGGCGCTATAGTCGGCCTTCCCCGGCATGCCCCGACGGCTTAGCGCCAGGCATGTGATACCGCCCGCGTCGCATCGACGAGGGGCTCGCACCGTGAGGAAGAGGAGGTAGCACGATGAGCGCTGTCATCAAAGAATCACCGACGTCCACCCGTGTCGGCCAATTCCTGGCCACTCCCAAGAAACTGCTGATCGACGGCAAGTGGGTCGCCGCCGCTTCGGGCAAGACGTTCGAAGTCAAGGATCCGGCGACCGCGGCGACGATTGCCCGCGTCGCCGAGGGCGACAAGGCTGACGTGGATCTGGCCGTGCAGGCGGCGCGGCGGGCGTTCGAGTCAGGGCCCTGGGCCAGCATGACTCCGTCCGATCGCGGCAAGCTCATCTGGCGCATTGGCGAGCTGATCTCGCGGCATGTCGAGGAGCTCGCGGAGCTCGAGTCCCTCGACAATGGCAAGCCGATGGCCGTTGCGCATGTGGCCGACGTGCCGCTCGCGGCGGATATCTTCCAGTACATGGCCGGCTGGAGCACCAAGATCGAGGGCAAGACCATTCCCCTCTCGGTGTTATATACACCCGGAGCGCAATATCATTCCTACACCCGGCCGGAGCCGATCGGCGTCGTCGGCCAGATCATTCCGTGGAACTTCCCGCTGCTGATGCTGGCCTGGAAGTGGGGGCCAGCCCTCGCTTGCGGCAACACCGTGGTCATGAAACTGGCCGAACAGACGCCGCTGACCGGCATGCGCATCGCCGAGATGGCGCTGGAGGCTGGCTTCCCGGATGGCGTAATCAACGTCCTCAACGGCTACGGCGAGACCACCGGCGCGGCACTCGTCGCCCATCCCGACGTGGACAAGATCGCCTTCACCGGCCACTTCGAGACCGCCAAGATCATTCAGAAATCCGCCGCCGACACGCTGAAACGCACCACCTTCGAGCTGGGCGGTAAAAGCCCCAACGTCATCTTCGCCGACTGCAACCTGGAGCAGGCCGTGGACGGCGCCTTCCACGCCATCTATTTCCACGGCGGCCAGTGCTGCACGGCCGGCAGCCGCCTGTTCGTGGAAGAGAAGATACACAGCGAGTTCGTCCGCC
>DASXZI010000003.1:0-154713 GCA_036501985.1 Steroidobacteraceae bacterium
AGCGTGGAAGGGGAAGCGGGCGACTGGAGATTGATCGGAAGGCGAGTTGCGTAATCTGAGGGTTTTTGTCCCCGGGGAGCGCGATCGATGCCGAACGAGAGGATCTGCATGTCCAAGTTGAAGCAGCTGATCGGGCTGCAAACCAGCAATTTAAGCGTACGGGCGCTCTCCCGAGCGCTCGGACTGTCCGTCGGGGCGGTCTCGAAGTATCTGCGGGCGGTGCGCGCCGCCGGGGTGGTGGCGGCGGAAGCCGAGACGCTCTCGGAACCAGAGCTCGAGCGACGGGTCTTCGGGCCGATGCCGGAGGGTAAATCGGGGCCACTGGTCGCCCCGGACTGCGCGTGGATCCACGGGGAGCTCAAACGCCACCGGCACGTCACCCTGCAATGGCTCTGGGAGGAGTACGCCGGCCAGCACGGGGCGGCGGCCTACCGACGCAGCGCATTTTGCGACCACTATCGTCGCTGGGCGAAACGCCTGAAGCGCTCGATGCGCCAGCGGCACTTCGCTGGCGAGAAGCTGTTCGTCGATTACGCCGGACGCACGGTGCCGATCTACGGGCGCGGGGGCGAGGAAGTATTCCGGGCGCACCTGTGGGTGAGCGCGATGGGCGCGGGCGGCTGCGCGTACGCGGAAGCCACGCGCACGGAGTCGCTGCCGGACTGGCTCGCAAGCCACGTGCGGGCGCTGGAGTATTACGGGGCGGCGCCTACGATCTTCGTGCCCGACAATCCGAAGGTCGGCGTCACACGCGCCCATCGCTACGAGCCGGACCTGCAACGCTCGTATGCGGAGCTCGCCGCCCATTACCGCGCGGTCGTGATACCTGCCAGGCCCTATCGCCCAAAGGACAAAAGCCGTGTTGAGTTGACGGTGCTGTTGGTCTGTCGCTGGATTGTGGCCCGACTGCGGCACCCACGCTTCTTCAGTCTCGAGGAGTTGAATACGGCGATCCGTCCGTTGCAACGCTCGCATGGCGGGGCGATCGAGTGCCTCGAAGACACGATGTACTGAGCCGTAGGGCGCCGGCAGCATTCTCGTGCCGATCATCGGTGGCCTCGGTGTCGTATTCCTCGTGGCGACCTTCGCGCCCGAGGCGCGTGGACATGGCGTTCCAGAAGTGATGGACGCGATCTTTTATCGGGAGGGCAAGATCCGGCCCGTCGTGGCCGCAGTCAAGTCGCTGGCTTCAGCGCTCTCCATCGGCACCGGGGCTGCCGTCGGCTGGGAGGGACCAATTATTCAAATCGGCGCATCGCTCGGCTCGACGGCCGGACAACTGATTCGACAGAGGCCTGGCAACGCATCACGCTTATCGCAGCGGGTGCGGGCGCGGGGCATCGCTTCAACGTTCAATACCCCGTTGGGTGGCGTGATGCTTGCCGTCGAGTTGATGATGCCCGAGGTGAGCGTGCGAACCTTTTCGCCAGTGGCACTCGCTACCGGCACGGCGACCTTTATCGGCAGGTACTTTCTCGGGGTGCTGCCTGCCTTGCAGCTTCCGGCAAACCTGTTACTCGCCGCCGCCCCGAGCTCGCTGAACGCGATGCTGCTCCGCGCCCTACTGGGGGCGGTTTGCGGGGTAGCGGCGACGGCCTTCATTCGCGCCTTGCATACATCGGAGAGACTCTTCGAGCGCCTCCGCAATGCCTACCTTCGACATGTGGCGGGAATGAGTATCGTGGGCTTGATGATGTATGCCTTCCTCCTCAACTCCGGGCACTATCGGATTGACGGCGTTGGCTATTCGACCATTCAGGATATTCTGGTAGGAGGCCTTGCCGCGGGGCCTTTCCTTGCGTTGCTGTTTGCGAGCAAACTGACAGCCACTTCCCTCAGTCTCGGTTCAGGGTCCTCCGGGGGCATTTTCTCGCCGTCTCTATTCATGGGCGCCACCGTCGGAGGAGCTTTTGGCGCCCTCGCTCATGCACTGCTCGGGTTTCCCGATATTACTGCTCCCGCCTTCGCGATGATCGGCATGTCGGCCACTGTGGGAGGGGGGACGGGTGCGGCGATGACAGCGATTACTATGATGTTTGAGATGACGCGGGACTACGAGCTCGTGGTGCGGATGATCGTGGCGGTCGCGGTCAGCATGGGCGTGCGGCGGCTGCTCAGCCATGAAAATATCTACACTATCAAGCTGTGCGGCCTTACGTAGGGGTGGGTTGCGCGCGTTGCCATGTGATCGGATGGCAGTCCTTCCTCGAGCTGGCCCCTCGTTAGAGACGTCCCACCCGTCGATTCTTGTCTACAATGCCAATGATGATCAAAACGAAGGCGAGGAGCCGTACAAGGTAAATATAAGGAACCCCCTCAAAGGTGTCGTGGGTCGCGGCCAAAGCGATCCAGCTTGCGGACATCGTGGCGAAGGCGAGCGCGAAGCACGCAAACAGCCTGTCGCGGCCCACCCGCCAATAGCGCAGGAAGAACAGCCCGGCAATGATCGTGCTGAGGCTTAACATACCCAGTATGAACTCGCGCATCGTTGGCGATTCCTAGCGCGACTCCCAGATCAGTCCGTAGAGCAGCAGAAGCATTGCGAACAGGGCGACGCCCGTGCGCCAATAGAACAAGTCAATCTTCGGCAGCATGACAAGGTCTACAAACAGCAATATGTTGTGCAGAGCAAACCCTGCAAAGGAAACGCTCGCCCAGAAAAGCAGTCCTGTGCGACTCGCCCGGTATCCCCTGAAGAGCATCACGGCGCAGGCGATGCTGGTCAGTGCGCACAATACGTAGACCGCTTCAGCCACGATCCAGGCCCTTTTTCAGGATAAATGCATCCGCAAAAGCTCGAGCCGCGGCGGTGCGAACGCGTTCGATCGCGTAGCTGCTGATCAATTGCATGATACGGGCCGGGCGCTCCCGATACTCCTGTAGAAGTCGCTCGGCGGCCGCTTTCAAAGTCGGGTGTCCTGGCGAGTACGCGCTGTGCCTGCCCGCCTCCGGATCGGAGCACTGAATGAGTCCACCGGACTGTAGCGCATTCACGGCGGTCTCGACGAGCGGCACGTCGATATGCAGGTGCTCGCTGAGCCGGCTGGGGCTCCAGTCGCCGCGCGGCTCTGAGTGCAAGAGCTGGAGAACTTCAATCTGCTCGTACGTCTCGAGGCGCGTGCGCAGCAACGCGAGTACGTCTTCTGGCAGCTCATGCTCCCCCGACGCATTGGTTTCGGGCACGTGCCAGCTCTCGTCAGCAAATACGAGACACTATGTATCTTAAAATAGGATGAACAGCAAGCCCCCTCAAGGGTCTGCGGCGAGTGCCTGCCCCAAGCGCAGTGTCGTTGCAGCGACGTTCGATCGGCACATGCTCCAGCCGGTGGATCTGGACGCGCTGATAGATCACATCGTGCGCTGCATGAGTCGCCTGGGGCGCGAGCGGACCTTCATCTGGCAACGGTGGGCTTCCAAGTTGCTACTTGCTTACGGAGGCGCACTAGGAGTTCGCGCTCGCTTGAAGAAGCTTACTAATCGCCTCTCATTTCGCGTCGCCGGGGCTGCCCTGCCACGTTGAGACGCGCCGTTGCTAACACGCAATGGGCAGTGCCAGGTTCATACCCGCCTGCACGCAGCGCTGCTCGAAATCCTCGCTCCAGGAGCGCCCCGCCGAGAAATGTCGCAGCCTTCAGCGAGCGGACCGCGCGCTAATCGATCGATCATGGCGTCAGAGTCGGCTCCATCGAGGGCACTATTTCCACTCCGTTAAACTCACGATGTGGCTCTTCGAGCCTGCTGCGCGGAGGTAGCGCTCGTCTGCAGTCACGAGTACGCAGTCCGGAGTTTCCAGAGCGACTCCGTGATAATACGTGTCAAAGAGATGCTGCTTAAGCTCTATTGCAAGCGCTATTCCCCGCCGCAACACCTGCGGATTATCTGCCACGGGCAATTCCAGAGCTGTCAGCATCTCAACATCGTCTGTCGCGGTGGCAGGGCTCTCTCGTGCAAGCACTGCGCCGACTTCCACAATCCAGTGTAAGGGCTGCAACGCTGGCTGCTCGTCGCTTGTAATAAGCTCCATCAACCGGGTTGCCTTCTCTGTACCGGCTTCGCGCTCCGGATCCTGGAGCAACCATTTGATAACTACACTGGCATCTACAACGGTGATCACGGCCTGCCGGCAGTACGGGACGCCCGAATCTGCGCGTCAGACAATGGTGGTCGTTCCGATCGTCTCTGTGTCAGGGTACGGAAGATAGCCACCCGGCGCTTGCGCAGTTTCGCGTCCGCGACTGCCTTGCGCATCAAGTCCGCAATGACCGCGCTCTTATTTTGTCCTCCGAATGTCTTGTTAAACTCGGCTTTGACATCATCGGGAACGCTGAAATTTACCGTGGCCATGGTCAGGGTCCATTGTTGAAGAGTTCAACAACACTAATAGTATCGGAATTCCGATGGCCGTCCAACCCTGCCAATCAGGCGGAAAATGCCGTAAAGCTTTGGCACTCTTAACTATATGATTATATTGGTGTTAATGTAAGCCTATCGCTCATAATGCCGCGGGTCGAACGTTCCAGTCCCTGCCTTTCCACCAGAAGATCAAGGGTCTGTTCCGACCATATCGGAAACAGATTATGCCGAGCACATAGGTAATACTGTTGCGCCGAAGGGGTTCTCGGCGCTGGTGATCCCGGTCGGGCGTCTCCGAGGTCAATCAATACGAGCACGCGTCCGGGCGTGGAAGAATCCTAGGATCCTCCCCCGCAGTGCAAAAACCAACGCCGTACCGTGCGCCACTTCTTGGCCACTAGGGCTACAACGCCTGCTCCAGAGGTGCCGCTGGCAGCCGAAAGCACCGCCGTCGTGATACACAAAGGACACATGGAGGGACTCCTCCGTATTCGTCGTGGCGCGGCCCACTGGATGGATGCCTGCCTAGTTTCGGTTAACGGGCGCTCGAGCCGCTGATACGCGACACTCAAGCCATCGAGGCTGCGCGCATGAGTCGATTACATGTGATAGAGGGTGCCGAGTGTCGCGCGCCGCTCTGACGAACTTCGTCACGTCGTCGGCTCCCCGAGGCGGAAGGCAGCATCGAACCCGAGCTCGCGACGCGCCTTCTCGGTAGAGAGATATCCGTTCGGTTCGGCGATGTTGTAGATGCCGCGCGCTCCCTTCTCAATCGCAAGTAAGGCAGCCGAGGCTGCCGCATCGATGTGCAGCGCCGGCGGTGCTGCCGCCACATCGGCTCCGGTCGTCGGCCCATAAAGGTGTCCGTAGCGAAGAATGACTCCTTCGATCGGCGGCGACGAGAGAGTCAGCCGTTCCAGAGTGACGACCCGGCCACCGCGATCGCCCGCGAATCCTGTGCGTGGATGTCCAGAGGGTCGTCTTCGGAATGCGGCTCAGGCCCGGGCGCATACATCTACGCAATACTTTGCGTCACGAGACGTTTTACGCCGCATGCAGGTGCCGCGGAAACGAGGTGTTCGGTTCCCTCGCTGCGCATTCGCGCGTTCCGTCGGGTGCCCTCTGCCATTTGTTTCGGATCGAGACCCGGCGGCAGGTCGGTCAATTGATCCATCACGAGATCCGGCCGAGCCATCGCCAGGGCGCGGCAAAATGCGGGCGCGTCGAACACATCCGCGACCACTGGCTCGACGCCCATGGTGCGTAAAGCGTGCGCCTTCCTTGTCGAGCGGGTCGTACCGATGACCGGATGCCCCGCGTCGAGCAACAGGGGGACCAATCGCTTGCCAATGACCCCCGCAGCTCCGGCGAGAAAAATCCTCATATCCGCTCCGGGTCTGACGTCCGCAGCGACCTCGAAAAGATAGTGCCTGAGCGACGCATCACCGCACTTTGGAAAACGGAATCACGCTCTCCAGCCGAAGGCCGAGGCTGCCGTGAGTGCGGGAAAGTAGAGTTCCCAAGAGGTGTCGCTTTCCGCGTACACTTATGCATCAGTCGAAAGTCGCCGTGATCGCGTGCGCCACTGGACGCTCCACGTCCACTGTTCGTGGCCAACGGAGCGAAACCTATGGCATCACCGGAAGGCAGCGGAGACGGCGCAGACCCAGCGAGTCTTTCCGAGTCTGCGGATATTTCGGCGCCGGCCGATTTTGTGGCCCGGGCCAAGCTTCCCTTTCGGGTCGTGGGAATCGGGGCCTCCGCCGGGGGGGTCGAAGCCCTCAGGGATTTCTTTGCCGCCACCGCGGCCGATAGCGGCATGGCGTACGTGGTGATCCAGCACCTCTCGCCCGATCACCCGAGTCTCATGGCCGAGATTCTGGGCCGGTGCACTTCCATGCCGGTGCGGCAAATCGAGGACGGAATGCGGGTGGAACCCGACCACGTCTATGTGATTCGCCCGGGCTTCACGGTGACGCTCGAGGGCGGTGTCCTGCACTTGGGTGCTTCGGTTGAGAGTCAAGGGCACCGGCGTCCGATCGATGACTTCTTCCGCTCCCTGGCGCGCGAGCAGCAGGAAAGCGCGTTCGCCGTCATCCTGTCCGGGACCGGCACCAACGGCAGCGCCGGCGCTCAGGCCATCAAGGCCGGTGGCGGACTGTGCATAGCCCAGGATCCCGATACGGCGGATTTCCCCGGGATGCCCCAGAGCCTGATCTACTCGGGCTATGCCGATCAGATTCTGAAGACGGCGGAGATTCCCCAGGTTCTCCTGCGCTACGCACGGCATCCTGATTTGATGGCCGATTCGCGCGGGATCCTTCGCGCTGGCCAGGCGATGGAACGCCATCGGCAGCAATTGAACGAGATACTCACTGCTGTGCGCGTGCGTACGGGGCACGATTTTACGCCCTACAAGCCGCCCACCGTCCTGCGTCGCATCCAGCGCCGCATGGGATTGCTCGGCATGACCGAATTGACCGAATACGGCAATGTGCTGAAGGAGAAAAGCGCTGAGGCCGCCGCGCTCGCCAACGATCTCATGATCAATGTGACGGGCTTCTTCCGTGATCCGGAAGTCTGGGATGCTCTGCGTGAGGCTGTGGTGCGACCCTTGGTCGTGGAGCGCGCCGCGGGAGAGTCTCTTCGCGCGTGGGTGGCCGCGTGTGCCAGCGGCGAGGAGGCCTACTCGCTTGCGATGCTCATCGCCGAGGAAGCGGAGCGCGCCGGGAAGGACTTCGCAGTCAAGATTTTCGCGACAGACACGGCGGACAGGTCCTTGTCTCTGGCGCGCGCCGGGATCTATCCGGGCGGAATCGAAGGCGACCTCTCGCCCGAACGTCTGCAGCGCTTCTTCGAGAAGGACGAGCACACCTATCGGATAAAACGCGAGGTACGCGACCAGGTCGTATTCGCTCCGCAGAACCTGCTGCGGGACCCGCCGTTCTCGTACCTCGATCTGGTGACATGTCGCAACCTGTTGATCTATCTCGAGCCAGAAGCCCAGCAGCGCGCTCTGGCGCTACTGCACTTTGCCTTGCGTGAAGGGGGGTACCTGCTGCTGGGGGGTGCCGAGACGCTCGGGCGCGCCGAGGGTCTTTTCGAGGTGGTGAGCAAACGCTGGCGCATTTATCGGCGCTCCAGCGCGATTCAGCCGCGCCTGGGGCCGCTGCCGTCCTTTGTTGCACGGCCGCCGACGATCCATCTGGGCGCACGCGGAGCCCCCACCCCGATCGGACGAGCCGCCGCACCGCTGTTGATGCAGGCCGCTCTGCTGGAGAAGTTGGGTCCCCCCACGGTCGTGATCGATGCGAATGAGAGAATCGTTTATTTTCACGGGGATACCGGACAGTATTTGCAGAACCCATCCGGAGAGGCTACGCAGAACCTGTTGGAGATGGTGCGAGTTCCGTTCCGTGCGGCCGTGCGCGCCGCCTTGCGCCAAGCGGTGTCCGAAAGGCGCTCCGTCACGATCTCGACCGGCGTTCATGAGACGGGCATCCCTCCGACCGCCGTCACGGCGGATCGGCTCAATCTGAGTGGTGGCTCCGGAGAGTATCTTTGCGTCAGCTTCTCGAACGCAGAGTCGCGCAGCCCGGAGATTTCAACCGACACACTGCCGGTAGCAGAAGCCACCAAAGGTCGATTGGACGCTCTCCAAGCCGTGCCGATGCTGGAAGAGGAGTTACGCCAGCTACGTCGCGAGCTGCAAACCAGTGTCGAGGCTTTCGAGGCGAGCAATGAGGAGCTGAAAGCCTCCAATGAAGAGGTCACCTCGATCAACGAGGAGCTCCAGAGCACCAACGAGGAGCTGGAGACCGGCAAGGAGGAATTGCAATCGCTGAATGAGGAGCTGGCGACCGTCAACGCCCAGCTGCAATCGAAGATATTCGAGCTCGAGGCGTTGACGAACGACCTGGACAACCTGCTGAGCAGTACCGACATCGCAGTCGTGTTCCTGGACTCCCAGCTGAATGTCCGCCGCTTCACCCCGGCCATCGCTGATCTGCTGGAGCTCATTCCATCGGATATCGGACGCCCCCTGGCGCATCTGGCCCAGAAGTTCACGGACGGCAATCTGCTTGCGGACGCCTCCCAGGTCATCGCCAATCTCGTACCGCTCGAGGCCGAGGCCCACAGTCACAGCGACCGCTGGTACCTGCGGCGCACGCTGCCGTATCGCACCGAGGATGATCGCATCGCCGGCGTCGTCATTACGTTTGTCGATATCACGGCGCGCAAGCGCGCGGAGCAGGCGATCGCGGCGACACAAGCGCGCCTGCAGGCCGTGGTCGAACAAATGCCGGCCGCCGTTCTGATGGCCGAAGCGCCCAGCGGCAAGTTGCTCCTCGCCAATCGCCAGGCCGCCGCGCTGTTCAATCAGCCTTTCCCACTGCCGCTCATCGGCCACAATTGGGCCACGGCTTACGCGAGTTTGCACGGAGTACACGAGATCGGTGGGCCTTACCATCCGCACCAATGGCCACTGGCGCGCGCCTTGACCAATGGGGAAGTCATTCTGGATGAGGAAGTCACGCTGGTGCGACCTGACGGGGTCCGCAGTATCGTATCGATGAACGCGTCACCCATCCGCAACGGTGCTGGGGAAGTGGTCGCAGCCGTCGCGGCATTTTGGGACGTGACCGCGCGGAAGCTCGCCCAGGAGTCGCTGCGCGAAAGCGAGGAGCACTTTCGGATGCTGGTGGAAAGTGCGCACGACTACGCCATCTTCATGCTGGATCTTCAGGGCCGCGTCGTGAGCTGGAATCGTGGCGCGGAGCGCGTCACTGGTTTTCATGAGAAGGACATTCTCGGACAGTCGGGTGCGATCCTGTTTATGCCGGAGGACCGTACGGCCGGAATTCCTGAGCTGGAAATGCGCCAGGCGGCCGAGACCGGCCAGGCAGTGGATGAGCGCTGGCATTTGCGCAGGGATGGCACGCGCTTCTGGGCAAGCGGCGCCATGACGATCGCCGAGGATTCGAGCGGTGCTCGGAAAGGGTTTGTGAAGATCATGCGCGACCAGACCGAGCGCAAGGCGCTGGATGCTCGCCTGCAGGAGGCGTTGCAATCGGCGCAGCAATCGCGCCTCTCAGCTGAAGGCGCCAACCGTGCCAAGGACGAGTTCATTTCCACCGTGAGCCACGAATTGCGCACGCCGCTCAATACCATTCGCCTGTGGTCTACCATGTTCATGGGCGGCAAGGTGCAGGGCGTCGAGGTGATGGAAGGCGGAAGGAAGATCGAACGCGCGGCGCTCGCCCAGCAACAACTCATCGACGATCTGTTGGATGTCTCACGCATGGCCAGCGGAAGCTTCCGCCTGGTACTGCGCGATACCCCCCTCGGGGCTGCCGTTTCCGCGGCGATCGATGCGATTCGCCCGGTCGCAGCGAGCAAGCGCATTCGATTGGAGTCCGACCTCAGTGACCAAGTCGGCATCGTCCATGTAGATTCCGATCGCATACAGCAGGTGGTCTGGAATCTGCTCGCGAACGCGGTGAAGTTCACTCCCGATGGCGGGCGGGTGCTTGTACGGATGGTGCGAGTGGAGGCGACCGTGCAGATCGAGGTCCGCGACACCGGAATCGGGATCAGTCCCGAGTTCCTGCCGCAGGTGTTCGATCGATTTCGACAAGCGGATGGCGGTGCCTCCCGGCGTTACTCAGGACTTGGATTGGGGCTCGCGATCGCCAAGCAGCTGGTGGACCTGCACGGCGGCACGATCATCGCCCGCAGTGAAGGCAAGGGACAGGGGGCGAGTTTTACGGTGCATTTGCCGCTTCAGCCGCGTCAGTCCACCGCCATTCAGAAGCTCACGACAGGATCGGCAAACCGGCAGCGGGACTTCAATGGCCTGGATGTTCTATTGGTTGAGGACGAAGCGTCGGCGCGCGAGGCCACCGAGAGGCTTCTCAGGCAATGGGGGGTTCGGGTTCGTGCTGTCGGCTCCGCGGCCGAGGCGCGCAATGAGTACGAGAGTCGGCGCCCCGATGCCATTCTCGCAGACATCGGGATGCCCGACGAAGACGGCTACGCGCTGCTTGAGAAGATCCGCGAGTTCGAACGCGGGCTCGGACAAGCTCGCGTCCCTGCGATTGCATTGACCGCGTTCGCCCGCGGGCAAGATCGTGAGCGCGCGAGAGTGGCCGGCTTTGATGAGCATTTGGCCAAGCCTGTGGATGCGGCGAAATTGGCCGAGGTTCTTGCGAAATTGGTCGGCGATAGTCCACCGAACGCGGACCCAGTTTGAATGCCGCAGCCGGGTTGGCGTCGAGGAACTCGCGACAGATTGTGTGCCGGAGCACTGGCCAGGGACAGTTCAAGTTCCTGCAAAAGGATTGATGACTGTGAGCTGTTCGTCGAAGACCTGTCGGTGTTGAAGATCTTCGGAATAGGGGATCTTGCATCCAGATCGTAATGCAGACGCGGCCACCATTGAGTCGTACAGGGAGAACTTAACGCTCCGCCGCTTCGATTCCGCGGTCGTAGGTGTCAACAGTCAGTGGCTGCGTGTTATGTCCGAACAGCGCCAAATTGCTTTGCCTGGTGATTTCCTGCAGCCACGGGACCAGGCGCTCCATGTCGAAAGTTCTGCTTTCGAAAAGCTTCATGATGTACCCGTAAATCGCCTTCGAGTCGGCGGTAATCGTATGGCCGTTGATTCGCAAAGACATCGGCCACGGCAAACGCTATTCGCTTGTTGCCATCGACGAACGGATGGTTTTTGAACGAGGCTCTCCAAGAGTGCGGCGGCTTCGTGAACCGTTCGAGAGGTAAGGCAGGATAGGCGGGGAGCGCGTTTTGTCGATGACTTGAAGCAGCCTACCGGCGATCTCGCTCAGTCCGGAAATTTCAACTCCCGCTCGATCGCCTGAAAGCGCGGCTCCTGGCGCAACGGGTCCAGGAGCGGGTCAGTCTTCAGATTTATCAGCCCCGCATCCCTTAGACGCAGGGCCCTCTCGAGCCACGCAAGCGCCTGAACCCGATTGCCCCACTGCGCATGGATCGTCGCGTACTGGTAAGCCGCGGCATTGCCCAGCGACGCTGTCATCCTCGAAAGCTCGGCTTGCGCATCCGCGTGGCGCCCCAGTTTGTCATAGATCACGGCGAGACACTGCTGACCGTACCAGTAGTCCGGCTTCATCTCACATGAGGCGCGCGCTTTCGGCAGGTCTCCGAACCCATAGTAGGAAAGCCCGAGGTCGCCATAGGCAGGGTTGAAACCAGGTTCCAGGCTCACGACGTTCGCGAAGGCCACCGATGCCTCCTCATAGCGGTGGGCCGCATACAGCGCTGCGCCGAGCGCATCATGGCTTGTGCGAGAGAGCGGGTCGAGCACGACCGCCCGTCGCGCGGCCGCAAGAGCCGCATCGGCGTGTCCCATGTAGCTTGCATATCCGCTGCTTACTCGCAAAACCTGGGCATTTCCCGGTGCGAGCGCGAGCGCCTGGCGCGCATCATTTTGCGCCTTGCCATAGTATGCGGTCGCGCTCGCCCCGGTTGCGACCTCGTCGGCGTAAGCGATAAGTGCGATCGATCGCGCCGCGAACGCTAGCGCATAGTGCGGGTCCAGGCGAATTGCTTCGGTGTAAGCGGCCATCGCCGTGGGAACATCTTGGGCGTCGTGCCGCGAGCTGAACGCCTTGGCTCCGCGTAGATACGCACCGAAGGCAGCCGGATTGCGCGTTCCCCCGAGCTCGACTTGGGCCGCGACATCCCCAAGCAGGGTGACCTTGAGGGCGCCAGCCACCGCTGTCGCAATCTCGATCTGCAGTTTGAGCACATCGCCCAAGTCCCGGTCATAGGTCTTGGACCACAGATGAAAGCCCGTGACCGCCTTGATCAACTGCGCGGTAATGCGGATGGTGTGCGCGGAACGCCGTACGCTGCCTTCGAGGACTGCGCCCACATTCAACTTACGCGCGATCGTGCCGATGTCGTTGTCTTGACCCTTGACGAAAATGCCGAAGTCCGAGCGGTGACCTGCAGCTCGTTGATCTCGGCGAGGGAGTCGAGCAGCTCCTCGGTGAGCCCGTCGGAGAAGTACTCCTGCTCCTTGTCTCCACTGAGGTTCACGAACGGCAGCACCGCGATCGAGTGCGGCGGCGGTTTGAAGACGGCGATGGGGGCAGCAGCCAGAGCGGGAACGCTCCGAACCCCCGGTGCCGCAGCCACTTCCGTGGTTCGCTTCGAGAGCACGAGGCGACTGGCCACAAGGTAACCGAGTGCCAAGACCACCACGGCAATCATGACTGTCAGAGCGGCCTTTGAGTGCGGGGATGCCAGGCCGGCGTTTGGGCTCGTCGACGGAGCCAACACTCGAACGCCGGCCGAGGCGCTCCGGGGGGGATCCTGTACAAACTCCCCTGCCAGCAAATGCCGGACGCGCTCGACGAAGGCAGGCGGCGTGATCCCACTCGGCAAGCGCGTCCACTGCACTTCCCGGAACCGCTCCGGCACGCGTTCATCCTCCTCAGCGGTGTCATCAATGACGATCGGCAACAGGAAGGTCATGCCGGCATCCATGAGATGACAGCGATCGACCGCGAGCTTCCACTCCAGGCGGAAGTACCCTTCACGCCGATCGTGCGTGTTGTGGGAGATGACTGGCAGGAACAGCGCACAGGTCTTGATCTGCTTGCGGATTGACTGATCCCAGGCATCCCCGCCCCGCAGCTCGCTCTGGTCGAACCACACTTCGATTCCGGCGGCCCGCAGTGCCTCGCAAATTTTCCGGGCAGCCTCCGCGTCCTGCGAGGCGTAGCTCAGAAAGACCGCATGCGAGAGCTCGCTCACCGGTAAGGATCGTTCCCGTGATAGGTAACCGGAGGTTTTCCGCGCCTCCGTGGGCGGAAGCTCAGCCTAAGTAGCTGCGTTGGACCGAGCTGAGTCGCCCGGCTGAGGACCAACCGGTGCGAACCACGCGGCGGCGCAGTCGATGTTCATTCTGAAGTGCAACCGCTAAGTCGAGGGCAGTGGTTTGAGGAGGGCGAGCAGCGGCGTCCTCCAGATCCGCCTGATGCGGGCGTCGAGGGCAACGGGGACTAACCCCACTGTGACGGAAAGTCGGCGGGCACATCGGGTAAGTACCTGATTCAAAACAGACAGGCGCGGACGCACGTGAGAATTTGGATCGTAGGTTGGCCTGCGCGCAGGGCCTCTGTCGGGACGGCTATGCTCAGGGTCGCTGCCCTCTAAGCCGTGAGGTGGCCACCGCGCCCATCCGGCCGGTCTTCGCACCGACGGGCTGGCCAACCTCCGCACTGGAACACATCACCTTTGAGTTACTGGACTACAAGAAGGGAAGCAGCCTTCTATGTAGCCCTATTGGGCTGGAAGTGGCGCAGCGATGATGGACAGCAGGCAATTCTGGACATCGGTGCCTGGGAGTCGGCAGTTTTCCGCCATGTTGCCTCGGGCAACTTCTCGGTGAAGGTGCCCGAAGGCCGTGAAGTGGTGGTAACCGGATTCGCTTTGGTCATCGGCAACTGGAATGCGAACGCGTCGCTGCTGTGCTCGAGAAGCGTGGCCTGCGTCCCGTGGCGGCCCATAAAGGTGCATTCGAAAGCTTCCATGTAATGGACCCGGACGGCTGGGACCTGTAGATATGCAACGATCGCGGTCTGGCCGGCTCGCGACGCAGGCCCGCTGTCGCGCGGTCGCCAGAACCGCTTCCGTCTGCCTCGACAGACTGGAAAACCGTGTGGCTCGATCACCTGTCGTTCCGTGTCACCAACTACAAGGAGAGCGCGTCTTTTTTATTCGAACCTGGTGGGCTGACTACGATGAGGGCTCGCAGAATGAGCTCATGCTTGGCGATGTTGGAGACATTCTGGTAGGTGGACCAGCCCATGATGGGTTTCTCAATGACCGTCAAGATGGAAGTGAGCTACCCGATGGTTGATACGCAGTCGGGCAAGACCGTCTGGTCAAAGAACATCGCGAACGAGCACATGGCTAAGCCGAGCGAGGCATTTGCGGGTGTGACACGCTTGCGCCTTGCGACCGAAGGCGCCGCGAAGGCCAATATCCAGCAGACTCTCACCGAAATCTCAACGATCCAGCTCTAACGGCACTCAGCGCAGAGCGGTTCAGGGCCGGCCGGAGTGATCTCTGAATAGCGCCAAAATTGGCCGCTGGGGAATGCTCTCCCGCAAGTGATCCCGAGCGCGCTTCGCCGTCTATCGTGAAAGTCGTCTAAGCGTTCAAGCCGTCTTCTTATCAGCCTTCGCGTGCCAGGCTTTGAGCACGTCGGCTTCTTTCTGTGGATCTATACCTGCGCGCAGTTTTGCCTGCCGCTCGGGCGGCAAGGTGTGAAACCAAGTCAGTGTATCGTCCACCGTTTCCTGCATCGGACGAATCTTCAACCCAGCCTTTTGTGCGCGCGTCGTGAAAGTCAGCGAGGCACCTGCCGTTTCTCCGCTCATCGGTGACCAGGGCGGGAAATCCAGTTCCTCTACTTTCCACTGCGTCGCCAAGAAATCCTCCGGCACCCAGGTTGCTTTGGCGCCCGCCGCCGGTGATGCATGCAGGCTCGCCTTGATGAGGTCGCCCATGGTAAATGCCCTCGGCGGCGAGATGGCGTTGAAGTAACCGGTGGTGCGTTCTTGCGCCAGCTTGACCATCCACCTCACCAGATCTCGAACATCGATGATCTGGATGGGATCGCGCGCAGTGCCCGGCGCCATCATCTCCCCATCTTTTGAGGCGCGGATCGGCCAGTAGGTGAATCGATCGGAGCGATCCAGGGGTCCCACGATGTAGCCCGGTCTCACGACACTCGCCCGACCCTTGAAGGCCTCCATTGAATACTGTTCGCACAGCGCCTTCATCGGTCCATAGGTTTCATCCGTGGTCTTGTCGATATTGGGATCCGAAAGATGGCCAACCGGCGAGCTCTCGTCGTTCGGTTTTGCAAGGCTTGCGTAGGCCGAAATGCTCGAAATAAACAGACAGTAGCCAACATTCGGCGCCAACAAGTCTGCCGACATTTTCACGTACTTCGGAATCTGGCCGGTATCGTCGATCACTACATCCCACTTGCGACCGCGCAACGCGTCGATCTGACCGTTGCGGTCGCCGATCAGCGTCTCTACGTCCGCGACGCCCTCAGGTGCGCGCTTGCCGCGGTTGAAATGCGTGACTTTCCAACCTAAGCGCAAGGCTTCCTTGGTCAGGTGCGGGCCGATGAATCCGGTGCCGCCCAAAATCAGCAGGGTCTTGCGCGTAGTCTGGGCCGCATTCGACCGGCGCAGCACGCCGCTCGCGGCCAGACAAGCGCCCAAATGCAAGAGGTCGCGGCGTGTTGTCATGGCGGTCTCCACTGACTAGCTAGGAGTACAGATTCACCGGGGCTACCCTTCCATGCGTTCGAAACTCGGACACTCAGACGGTTCCTGCCGCCGGTCTCGGTCAAACGGTCATAAGCGTAAGCGCCGCGCATCTGGTGGTCGAGAGTGGCTGTCGCAGCGGCCACTCCAATCATTTCGGGCGTGGCGGCGGGCTCCGGTTGTCTGAGCATCTCTAAGACCCTTCGGCAGGTCGCACCAATTGCCGTTTTCCTCGCCAAGCATGTGCGTTGGAACTACACTATTCTTATATGGGAATAGTCCACATTGTCTCACCCGCGCAGATGTCAATTGCACAATTCGACCGAACTGCCATTCCGCCGCCGGTGGGAAGCAGTCCTGCGCCGCAGCTTTCCAGCAAGGAAGCGTTCGCCTCCCCGGATGGAGCGGTAGAAGCGGGCATCTGGGAGGCAAGCCCTGGCCGATTCCAGCGAGCGGTCATGGATGCCGAATTCAGCCACTTCATATCAGGGCACGCCACGTTTGTGACTGAGGATGGACAACAATTTGAGTTCCGAGCCGGCGACGCAGCGTATTTTCCACCGGCAACGCGCGGGACTTGGACCATTCACGAGAGTCTGCGCAAGACCTACTGCGTGTGGCGTTGATTGTGCATCGCCATTGACGCGTGGGCGAGCGATGGCCCGCGGTTGGGCACTGCCTACTAAGCGCCCGAACGCGGGGTGCTATCGAAAGCAGACGGCCTGGCGTGGCATCATGCAGCCGTGAGCTGCGTAGCCACCGATAAGTTGGCCCCGCTCATCCACCTCGAAGCTTGTTCTCAGAATCTGGTACGGAAGCGGGGGGACTGACTCCCATTCGCGGCTAGAGTTCAAGCGAAGGAGTTAACGTGGAAACGATTGGCGAAGACCTGCGCCAGATGATACGGACACCACTTTCCCCCTCGCATGTTGCGGCATTGCGGGCGGCAGGTAAGGTCGTGACGTATCGCAAGGGCACGATAATGGCTCAGCCGGGCGAAAAGGCCAACCGCTTCGTGTACGTCGAGGACGGCGAGATCGAAGTAGTCAATCCATTCACGGGTGAGCGGCAGTACCCCTCGACCATTGGGCCAAGCCAATTCATGGGGGAGATCAGTCTTCTGTACGGCGGCACCGCCTCCCTGCCGCTGCGCACGGTAGTCGACACGCGTGTGATCGAGGTACCACGCGAGGCCTTCCTCACCCTCATGTCACAGATCCCCGAGATGTCGGACATCATTATCACAGTGTTTGCGGCCCGCCGCCGCCGGCAACTCGAGGAGCGCCGCAGCGGCCTCTACCTTATCGGCGAGGAGGTCGACCGCAACGTCCGTCGCATCGCTGAGTTCGCAAGTCGCAATCGCTTGCCTTACGCGTCGGTACCTCTGCACAGCCCGGAGGCCGAGGCATCCGCTGAGAGTTGCGCAATCGATGCTAGAACTCCGGCCGTGATATTTGGCAGCAAGGTACCGATCACCGATGCGACGCCGGAAAAAATAGCGCGGCTCCTCGGACTCAACATCGACTTCAGCGGCGATGAGCATTTCGATGTGCTGATCGTCGGTGGGGGTCCGGCCGGCGTTGCGGCAGCTGTTTACGCTGGCGCCGAGGGTCTGTGTGCCTTGGTCGTCGAGGACATTGCTTTGGGAGGGCAGGCGGGAACCTCGAGCCGGATCGAGAACTACATGGGTTTTCCGACGGGCATTTCCGGCGCGGACCTCTTGTGGCGCGGCGAGGTGCAGGCCATGAAGTTCGGCGCCCGATTTGCGATGCCACGCCGGGTCTCGGCGCTGGAGGCGCAAGTGAACGGCTCCTTCTGCGCGGTCTTCGAGAACGGCCAACGTGTTCGCACCAGTGCAGTCGTGGTGGCGAGCGGCGTGCAGTATCGACGGCTTCCCCTGGAGCGACTCGCCGATTTCGAGGGTTCGGGCATCTACTATTCGGCTACTGACATGGAGGCGCGGTATGGCAAGGACACCGAGGTCGTGATCATTGGCGGCGGCAATTCTGCGGGCCAAGCGGCCATGTTTCTGTGCCGCTACGCCAGGTGCGTCCGAGTGCTGGTCCGGGGTTCCTCGCTCGCCGCTTCGATGTCGAGCTATCTCACCAGCCGCCTTGAGGCCGATCCCGGCATCACGATCGAGTACAACTGCGAAGTCACGGCACTAGAGGGTGGCGAACATCTGGAAGGCGTCACTATCCGCAATGCCAAGACCGGGCACTCGCGGAAGGTTGCGACTCGAGCTCTTTTTATCATGGTGGGTGCGGCGCCGAACACCGACTGGCTTTCGGGTCTGGTGAAGCTTGATGACAAGGGGTTCGTCATCACCGGCCTTGGCTCACCGTCCTCGCCGTTTGCAACGTCTTACCCCGGCATTTTCGCCGTCGGTGACGTCCGGTCAGGGTCGGTCAAGCGGGTGGCCTCGGCGGTGGGCGAAGGCTCCGTCGTGATATCCAAGGTCTGGGAACACGTTAAACAGAGCATCACCTGATCGGCGATGCTGAGCAAGCGGGTTTCCTAGGTCCGCAGACCTTCTGTGATCTTCGTTCGCTTGGATCGGACAGCGGTACCTGAGTGAAGAGAATGTCTGCATAAGCAAATGGCAGTGCCGAGGCTCCGCCGGACTTCGGGCTCAGTAGGTTTCTGATCCGACAATGTCAAGCACTGTCACATCATTTTCCCTACCCGTGGCCCGATCAAACGGGGTCATTCTCTGCTGTCCGCTTGGATCGGGTCGATGAGGTCGGCCGCAACGCGCACGACCATGTCAGTGTCGACGTAATGGGCAGGGTGCGAGCATCCCTGTCCGTGATCTGTAGGCGGCATACCGGTGGGGGAATAGCTGCAACATGACGGCTTCTTCGCGTCGAGCACTGTAGATGAAATATGCGCCGACCAGGACCAGCAGCAGCGCCCAGAAGATGTTTACGCCAATCGCGGAACCGAGCATCGCCAGAATCAGGCCCGTGTAGATCGGATGACGAATGAGTGCGTAGGGCCCGCTGGTGACCAGTTCGGGCTGCTTCTTGCGAGACATGGGCAGGCCCCAGTTGCGCCCGAGGTGCCGGCGGGCGTTGATCGCCAAGCTGAAGCCCAACAGGCACAGGGCGACGCCGGTCCAGCCGAGGGTACTGGAGTGGCTGGCAGAACGCTGGGTCTCCGCGAGGAACTGGCGAAGCGATCGGGACTGCAGCAGCGCGACAATCAGTAAGAACAAGACCAGTCGTAAGCCGATTTCCCAGCGCCACCGGGGTCTGCCAGCGCTGCGCTTTGCACCCACAGCGGCGACTGCCCAGTAGGCAACAAACAGCAGCCACAACCCTGCGATGATCCAGCGATATGGGCTCACTCTGGGCGAGAGTGTCTCCCATTGCCACCAGGAGATACAATCTCTGGTGTGTATCGATTCGTGGCCCGGCGACAGCAAAAAAAGGGACACCTCTTCGTCGACCTAAGCTCAATAGCCGCTTCGGAGCATCCGGATCAGCGTCTCAATGGCAGCTCATGGCCGACAGCGGCCGGCCCTGCTCTGCGACCGGCGTTCGGCCCCGCGAGCGGGATCGCACCAAGCCGAGGACGCTCGCTATACTTCGATTCAGTTAAACAGGAGGTTTCCGAGCGCCCTTCGCGTGGAGCAGGGAACGCGATTTGAAGTCGCGGATGTCCCGAACTGAAATGGTCGGCGCTCGCCCCATACCCTAAACATGATCAGACGAGACCTGTTGAAGCTGGCCGCCGGGCTTCTTTCGTTCGTCGGCCTACCAATTGTACGGACTCGGGCTGCATTGCCGAGGGGTGTCCGCCGCATCCGTCCTTCCGATCCGGCCTGGCCGAGCTCCGGAAAATGGCAGCAGCTGAAGCGCGCCGTGGGCGGGAATCTGCTGCGCCCGAACACAATCTGGTCGGCGTGCGAGGCAGCAGCTGGATCACCCCAGTGCTTGAGCGCGATTCAGTATGCGCGCAACCCTTTCTATCTCGGTGACAACCCCGGTGCTACGCAAGTGTCTGGATGGCTTGATGCGTGGAGGCCGGCGGCCAGTGCTTACGCGGTTGCGGCACACTCAACTGGGGATGTCGTGGAGGCGGTCAACTTCGCACGCAGGAACAATTTGCGCCTTGTCGTGAAGGGGGGTGGGCACAGTTATCTGGGCGGCTCGAACGCCCGGGATTCGCTTTTGATTTGGACCCGTGCGATGAACCGGATCGAGCTGCACGATGCGTTTCTCCCTGAAGGCTCTCCGGTCCAGCCTACGCCTGCCGTCTCGCTGGGCGCCGGCTGCATGTGGATCGATACCTACACCGCTGTGACGACAAAGGCCGGCCGGTATGTCCAGGGCGGCGGCTGTACGAGTGTGGGAGTGGCGGGTCTGATCCAGGGCGGGGGATTTGGCTCATTTTCCAAGCGCTATGGGCTCGCAGCATCGAGCTTGATTCAGGCCGAGATCGTCACCGCCGACGGGATCGTTCGCATAGTCAACGCCTGCAAGGATCCAGACCTGTACTGGGCACTGAAGGGCGGCGGCGGCGGCACCTTCGGCGTCGTGACCCGGCTGTGGCTCAGGACTCACGAATTGCCGGACCGGTTTGGCTACGTGGGAGCCAAGATCAAAGCCGCCTCGCCTGAGGCCTATCGCCGGCTGGTCGGCTGGTTCGTCGATCACTATGCCAATGCCCTATTCAACGAACGCTGGGGCGAGGCGGTGAATCTTTACAAGGACGAGTTCGAGATTTCAATGGCGTGCGAGGGACTGAGTACGGATGAGGTTCAGGCGCTCTGGGCCCCATTCTTCGATCGCGTCCGTGCTTCGACGCGTGACTTCAGCTTCACCGATGCGCCGCAGATCACGACGGCACCGGCGCGGGACTGGTGGGATGTCTCCAACAATCCCGCGATGATCAAGGACGACCGTCCGGGCGGCAACGCTGCCCACGCGTTCTGGCGTGGAGACCAAGACCAGGTCTCGATGTTCATCCACGGCTACGAATCGCAATGGCTGCCGGCATCGCTGCTCGATCGGATTCAGCGGGTGCGGCTCACCAACGCGCTGGTCGCGGCTAGCCAATTCATGACCGTCCGGCTGCACTTCAACAAGGGCCTTGCCGGCGCGCCTGCGCAGGTGAACGCAGAAGCGCGTCGCTGTGCCATCAACCCCCACCTGGCGGATGCTTTCTGTCTGCTGATCGTGGCTACGGGAGGTAAGCCGCCCTTCTCCGGTTTACCGGGTCCGAAGGCTGACTTGGCCGAGGCGAAGCGCAATGCCTCGAACGTGGCGAAGGCTGCTGCCGAGCTCAAAAAGATCGCGCCCGGTGCGGGTTCTTATGTGTCGGAGACGGATTTCTTTCGCAGTGACTGGCGGGAGGCGTTCTGGGGAACCAACTATCCGCGGCTCAAGGCAATCAAGGACCGCTATGACCCTGAGGGGTTCTTCTTCGTCCACCACGGGGTCGGTAGCGAGGACTGGAGCGCGGACGGGTTTGAGCGTCGCACGTAGAGTGCTCAGAAGTGCGCCTGACCTCACTGTGTCGATGGGCCTGCCGCCTAGTCGTGCTTCGAAGTAAGGTTTCTCTAAAATGGACTCCTGCAGCCTCCTCGGCCACTTGGTCTTGGGCGACTAGGGAAGCGCGGCTACCCGATGCTCTGCCGGTTGATCGCTGCAGCCGTGCCTCGGATGACACGCATTAGAGGGTTCGCGACCCTGAGCGGACGCTCGGTAGGTCCCATTACCGGACATTCCGGATCGCTTGAGGCTGGCAGTAGCCGCAAGATGCCGTGGCTTTGCAGCCGCGGGCGGGTAATCCAAACGCTGGAGGACCCGCAACGCCCGATTGACTGCGGGCCGAGGTCCTTGGGCGCACTTGCCCTAGTGCGACCCCCGGGCATGCCCTGCACGCTCGCGGCGGAGAGGCGTGACCCTTGCGCGACCGGCTTTGCAGAGGAGGTGTGAGAGTCATGCGACGAGCGGCAAATTCCCTCTATCCTGCGATCAAGCCCTACCGCAAGGGCTACCTGAGCGTCGACGGGCATCACAGCATTTATTTCGAGGAGAGCGGCAATCCGCGCGGAAAACCCGCCGTTTACCTGCATGGCGGCCCCGGTGGCGGCACGGAGCCAAGGTGTCCCTGAGACTCCCGTGCGGACGGCTGCGCCCGCAGCCGCGCTGATCGAACAGCACGATCCGATACTTCCGCGGATTGAAGAGGCGCCGCATCCAACACTACCTGGCACCTTGTAGCGGACATCGAAGCACTGCGCTCCCACCTTGGCATCGAGCGCTGGCTGGTCTGTGGAGGATCGTGGGGATCGGCGCTTTCGCTCGCCTACGCGCAGAGGCATCCTGGCCGCGTGACCGAGTTAGTCCTCAGGGGAATATTCCTCGGCCGCCGCTCTGAACTCGACTGGTTTTACCAGAACCCGGCGGGTACGGCCTCGCTCTATCCCGACCGCTGGGAGGAGTACCTTGCTCCCATTCCGAAGGCCGAGCGGCGCAGTATGCTGCAGGCATATTACCGAAGGCTTACGAGCGCAAACCGCAAGACCGTGATGCGCGCAGCGCGCGGCTGGTCTATCTGGGAGGGTGCGACCAGTTACCTACGCATCAGTCAAAAGGAGATTGCTCTCTCGGGCGGCACTAGGGTCGCGAGCGCCCTGGCGCGAATCGGCCGCCATTACTTCATCCATCGCTGCTTTCTGCGCCGCGACAGCCAACTCCTCGATGACGTAGACCGCATTCGCAAGATCCCCGCGGTCATCGTTCAAGGTCGCTACGATGTCATCTGTCCGATGCGCACCGCCTGGGACCTACACCGTGCTTGGCCCGAGGCGCAGCTGCGCATCGTCGGCGACGCCGGTCACTCGGCATTCGAATACGGCACGGCGCGCGAACTTGTCCGCGCGACCGACGCATTTAGCCGGCGCGCTCGCGCGTGAACGGGTTCGGATGGGACTTGAGGGCGTACTTTTCCGTCCGCGGTATGCCCAACATCAGACTGCGGGCCCGCAGGCTAACTTCGCGCCAACAGGCCCACAAAGGCATCAACTTCGGTAATCATCGCCTCGCCCACAAAACGCATTGTGTCCATCGATCGCTTGCCCGCCTCGGCATGCCCGGACCCGCATGCGTCGCTCAGGACAATCGGGATGAATCCCAAGTCAGTCGCGTGACGAGTGGTCGGCTCGATGCCGATTTCTGTGGCGATTCCGCAAATCGCCACGCCGGTGATGCCGCAGTCTCGTAATGCAAAGGCCAGGGGCGTCCCTTCAAAGGCGGACATGGCCAGCTTGTCGAGCACCAGCTCGTCAGCGCTCGGCAGCAGCTCGGGCACGATTGCCGTGGCCGGCGCGTCCCGAAGGAACCAGGGCCTCACGGCCGAGGGGTCATCCGTTTTCTGCCAGGCCATCGCCGTTCGATACTGCGTTGATCCCATCCACGCTTTGGGACAGGACACATGACGGGTGAACACCACCCTCATTCCAGCACGGCGAGCAGCGGACAACGCCACGCCACAGCGCTCGACAAGTCGATCCCCGCCGGCGATCTGGCTGCGAATTCCGACTTGCATGTCGTATACGAGGAGGGCGGTAGATTTGCGATGACACAAATCTGCCAGCTCGAGGGGGACGGACAGGTCGCTCGCATGCTTCATGGCCACAGTCTCCGGCGAACAAGGAATCAGTCTCGGAAAGTTCAATGGCCCCAGACATCCAGCGCCGTGCTACACATGAATTCGAGCGGAAGCGGGGAGCCGACTGCAATATATCGCCATTCGCTGAGTTCTGCTTTGGTCATAGGAAACCCTTCGGGGAAGCGCCGAGCGAAGGCCTTCGCCTTGTGCGCGTTGCCGGATGAGCATAGATCACGGCTGACGCCTTAGAGCCGGTAACGCGAAAGCAAATAGGACACCCAAGGTGAAGCTGGCGAGTGCGAGGCAGTAGAGCATCGAGGTAATGCGGCGAGGCCTCGGCACGCTCGAGCCGCAACAGGGTCGGCCGGGCACGGCAGATTCCGTCCGTACCATATCGCAACCCCACTCACCCCGAGGAGTGCGCCGGCGCTTCCGAATACGATCAGTTTATGCTCGCTGAGCCAGATGAGTTGCGGCACTGCGCTTACGAGCCCTGCCAACGTCGCCCCGGCTCCAAGTGACACGAGCACAGCTGGGAGCACGCAGCACACCAGCGTCGCTGAACTTGCGAGCAGTGCCCCGGCGGCGAGACCCGTATTGCGTGTCAGGGAAGCCTCTAGCCGGCTCATGGCTTACTCTGCTTGAGGCGCTCGCGCACTTCGGCGATGGGTGTTTCGGTGCGCTCGATGCCCTTGACCGTGTAGCCCGCATCGGTGAGGGCGCGGCGGAGTTCCGCGTCCGGAATGTCCTGCCCTTCTTTCAAGGCTACCGCGACTACCTGGTGCTCCAGACTCACCACCACATCCGTCGTCGCGGGGAACTTGCGCAACTGCTTCTCGATGCCTTGCGCACAGAACGCGCAGACCAGGCCACTGACCTTCATTTCGATGGTTGCCGCGTGAACCGGCGCGCAGGCCGTGACCACAGAGGCGATCAGAGTAAGGAGTAAGAATTTCATGGTGTAGATCTCCTTCAGAAATTAAACATCGCCATGGATTGGCGCTTACCGCCGTTCGTGATCCCGGCCTCGATCCAAACAGGCCCCTTGAACAGCCTCACCAGCAGTGCGGTCTCGACGCCACGGTGAATCCCACCGGTGTACTCGCGGGCCTGAAACAGAAACCACGTGGCGAGGCCTCCGTAGTCATGTCGGTAGGGCGCGAGCCCCAGTTGCAGCGTGTCAACGCGATGGGAGAACTCCGAGCTTCTCTGCCAATCCGTCTTGAACGCGCCGTAAACGCGTCGCGTCTCGTAGTCCGCTTGTGCTCCGGCATTCCCGGTGAGCGCGCTTCCGCTGAATGTGCTTCCCGTCGCGCTGCCCAAGCCGCCCCAGACAAAGATGTTTGCTTGGGCGTTATCAAGATTCCAGCGGTGAAGGAGGTAGTTCAGTCGCGCATAAGTGATATCACGGGTCTTGGCGGTCTCATCGCTGTCGAGCCGTAGATGACCTGCGCCGCATGAGAAGTCGTAGCGGGGGGGGCATAGAAATACTGCAGCTCCTCCATCGTCCCTGCGCCGTACTCCGCCATGATGGTAGAGCCGCCCGCGAAGGCGATGGGTTTCGCCACCAGACTCAGGGGGAGGGCGAGCGCAAATGCGCTCACGACAGCAGTCGCTGAACGGGACATGAAGATTCTCCGAAGCCATCAAGGCCGGCGCGCAGTGCGCACTGCCAGCCAAGCGGCACAAGTGCCGCTGCAGCTAGATCGAAGGGAAGCGGGGTCTCAGGCGATGGGCGGTCGGAGGAGCGGCGCGGAGCGCTCCGTCTGAAATGGCACTGACCTGAGCTCGGGCGGCGGGAGCTGCGAGGAGACTACGGAAAGTGTGAGCGGTGTGGGGGGTAGCGCTGTGAGTGCAATTCCCCCGGCACAACAAAGACCGGGGAGGATACCCTGCGGGCAGCATGAGTGGTCGTGACCGAGAACGTGCCCTCCGCAGGCAGGCGATACGGACTTCGCGCCAAGCGCATCCGCGTAGGCCAAGCTGGGCCCCTGCCAGGCGATTACCCGCACAATCAGGAAAGCGACAAAAGTTCGATTCACGGCGGTGGTCTAACCGGAATCGGCGCGCGGGGCAGCACGGGGGCTCCGCCGCTGCGCCGGCCCTGCAGGCCTGGCTCCAGGGAGCCGACCGGCTCTTTGAGTTCTGTTGCAAGCTCTACGCCCTTGCGTAATGCTGGGGGTCGCCGGTCCTCACTGCATTCCGAGTGAGACTCATTACGGGGTCGCAGGTTGTACATCCGGTGCGGGCGCGTCTGGCAGATTCGGTATTGGATGATCCTTGTATGCCTTGGCTACTACAGCCAAATTGGCTTGGTGTGCCTCGCGGTAGGCCCACCAGGGAGTCACCCACCCCTTGCTGAGGGAATCATGAACGTAGTCCTCCATCGATCCAGTTCACCTCATCTCTTCCTGTTGCGCGCGATCAAAGCCCTTCAAGGCGAGTCCATTATCCGCTAACTCGGAAGAGGTTTGCCGGAAACGATCGATGATGCCAACCGCCCGGGACGCAAAGAGGACAATGGCACCGCGATTAACCGACTGGAATTGAGGGCCGTTTCGCGGCCACGGTGCGTTTCAAAGACTGGCCGGCGGGACGGCTTGTAATCGGCGCAGCCTTAGGATCCGAGGAATTGTGGCGACGGGAGCGTACGAGTACAGGCGTTGAAGCAGTACAATGGTCTTGTCATCAGACACGGCTACAAGACCGTGCGTGTCGTGTTGCGCTGATGTTCGATCTACCTTGAGCCATAACAGATCATTTGTCCACGTGAGTCTGCATCTCGATAAGGCTGAGGAAGCACTGCTGAGTGGGGCGTCGGGGGACGGCGTCGCTCTGGCGATGCGCATCGTGGTCTCCTCCGCCCGTATGCTCGGCGCCGACCGCCTTATTCAGATTCGCGCAGCTCACATAGACGGTTGCCTTTATCACGGTGATAGCGGCGTACTATTCGCGGAGCGGCTTACGGATCTTGGGGGAAAAGTCAGCGTTCCGACAACGTTAAATGTCGGTGCCATTGATCTCATGCACCCTGGCCACTCTCGTCTTGAGCCAAAGGCGAAGGAGATGGCGCGACGCTTGATGAACGCGTACGTGGCGATGGGTGCAAAGCCTACCTGGACATGTGCGCCCTATCAGGCGGGCCATCGGCCACCACGAGGTGAGGATGTCGCCTGGGGTGAGAGCAATGCGGTGGCCTTCTGCAACTCTGTGCTGGGAGCCAGAACCAACCGATACGGAGACTTTCTCGATATCTGTGCCGCAATCACGGGTCGAGCTCCTCGCACGGGACTGCATCTGCCGGAGAACCGACTGGCGACCGTGCTCGTTGATACGAGCGGTATTCCGGACTCGTACTGGGCTCAGGATATCGCCTATCCGGTGCTGGGTACGTGGCTGGGCCGCGTGATCGGAGATAGGGTCGCCGCCATTGAGGGCATCGGCCGCCCCAGCGAGGACCAACTCAAGGCTCTCGGGGCGGCGGCAGCATCCAGTGGCGCCGTGGGGCTCTTCCATGTCATCGGGGTCACTCCCGAGGCGCCATCGTGCGCCGCGGCCTTCGGAAACATCCCCCCCCGGGAGGTCATTCGACTCGATACGGGCGTGCTCGATCACGTCAGGCTGACTCTCTCGAGCATTCGGCTGGAAGCTGGCGATACAGTCAATGCAGTGGCTATCGGCAGTCCCCACCTCTCGAGGGCTGAGCTTCTCCTGCTCGATCGACTCCTCGGAGATCGACAATGCGCTGTGCCGCTTTACGCCTGCACCGGCCGACATGTACTGGCTGCGCTCTCGGAGAAGGATCTGTGCCGCTTTGCCGAGCGGGGGGTCATCGTGGTGAGCGATACCTGCATCGTGGTCACTCCGATTCTGCCCAAGAGTAACGGTGTGCTCGTCACCAATTCGGGAAAGTTCGCGCACTACGCGCCATCGAACACAGGCTACGAGGTCATATTCGCAAGCCTGACGGAGTGCGTCGAAAGCGCCGTAATGGGCTCGCTCCAAGTCGCGATCAGCTCCGCCCATGCAGTGTGAGATCATCGTTGCTGGGTTTCCGGAGGGCGAAGTTATTCGGGCGCCAGCGCTCGTTTTGGCCGAACCCATAAGCTTCTGGGGCAATGTTTCGCCCATCGATGGAAGGTTGTTGCTGAGTTCTCAGTTGAAGAATCGGGAGCGCTTCATTAGCGGATCTGCCCTGTTCATCCGTGAGCTGCGTGGCTCTTCATCTGCGAGCTCTGTTCTTCTGGAGCTGGTCTATCGTCGTCTGGCCCCCGCAGCCATCATTCTGGATTCACCGGATGCCATTCTGGCACTGGGTGCTATCGTGGGCCGCGAGATGGGGTGGTCCATACCGCCCATACTCAGGCTACCCGCCTGCGCTCAGAAAAGGGTGCCGGATGGCGCACAAGTGCTCATCGCGCACACAAGCATTTCCTTCTCTGCAGGGGATTCGTGAGCGACTTCCATTTTTGCGCGGCCGCCATTTCTGCCCTTGCCTCAGTGCTCTTTGGTCCCCAAGGGCCGCTACGCCGTCTGAGCCGGCAGATCCGGTTTAAAAGGATTTGCCTGTGATCAGGTACTTGCCACCAGGCGTCGAGAGCTCGGTCCTCTGAGCCGGCACTCAGAATGCCGGGGGCTCAAGATTCGCCGTTCCCCACAGCCTTCGCTGGGATCAGAGTCTGACCGGTTACTTTCAACTCGGAGCAGATGGCTCCAGGAATCGCCCGACGCCCGCGATCAACAAACGTGCTACGGTGTGGTCGCATGGGGGGTGAACGCGACGTCGGTCTCGTCCGGGCGGTCGGGCCGTGGGGCCTGTCGGCCAGCATCATCAGCATGATGATCGGCGCCGGAATTTTCGCCGTGCCGAGCGGCCTTGCGGCATCCCTCGGCTCCTACGCACCCTTGGCATTCATCGCCTGTTCCCTGGGCATCGGAGCGGTTGGGATCTGCTGCGCCGAAGGCGGCAGCCGCATCCCGACGAGCGGCGGAATATACGGCTACATTGAAGCCTCACTCGGCCCGCTCGCCGGCTACATCTCGGGGACACTGCTCTGGGTCGGAGATGTCCTCGCCGTAGGCGGCGTGGCTGCCGCGCTCGGCGATGTGGCTGCCAGCCTCGTACCGGCGGCGCTCCTCGGGGCGGTGCGGGTGGCGGTCATCATCGTGGTAGTCGGCGGGATCGCGCTCGTCAACCTCAGCGGTGTGGCACGGGGAGCAAGGCTGGTCACCGTCACGACGGCGTTGAAATTGCTGCCGCTCGCGATCTTTGTCGTGGCGGGCGCCACTGCCATGCACGGCGCGAACTTCTCGCCCCCGCCCGCGTGGAACATCGAGGGGCTGGGTCGCGCGCTCATTCTCGCGACCTTTGCACTCATCGGCATGGAAACATCCCTTTGCGCGAGCGGCGAGGTCGCTCGGCCGAGCCGGACGATACCGTTGGCGCTCGCCATTGCGCTGACATCGGTGACGGCGCTGTATGCGATCATTCAGCTCATCGTCCAAGGGGTCCTAGGGTCCGCTCTGCCCGAATCAGCAGCGCCATTGGCCGATGCGATGGGACGGGTTAGTCCAGCTCTACGCATGGTAATGCTCGCGGGGACTACCTTCGCTTTGCTCGGCATGATCGCTGCGGACATTCTCGGCACCCCGCGAGTGCTGTTTGCGTTCGCCCGGGATGGCCTGTTGCCGCGTGTGCTCGGGCGCATACATACTCGAACACATACGCCCCACGTTGCGATCCTCACGTATACGGCGATCGCGTTGGTCCTCGCGTTGACTGGAACGTTCGCCGAGCTCGCTGTGTTAGCGACTCTTGCGACCGCCGGCCTGTATATCGCAGCCTGCATTGCAGCTTGGCTACTCGCGCGTCGCCGAGTGGCCCTGGCGGGTGAGCCGCTCAATTTTCGCTACCTCGGACCCGCGATGGTGCTGGGGGTGATCAGCATGCTGCTGGTCATCGCGCTTGCCTCACGCCCCGAGATCATCGGCTTGCTTGCACTTGTCGTGACCAGCTCTGCCGTCTATCTACTGCAGGCTCGAGTCGCGCGCGCCCTCGCGAGCTCGACATGAAGGCCGTACGACTGCCCGGCGGCCGCAACTTGGCAGGCTCGTTTTCGAGCACCGCGCTTTTCGCGCGGCCGCTGTCAGCATCGTTCCGGAGGAGCAGGGATTGAGTCCACCTCAGCAATCAGAGATCGATAGTCTCATAGCCCGCTTTTATGGCGCATTCGACAATCGGGAGGGCAGGACCGTCGCGGTGACTGAGCTTCGTGAGATGTTCCTGCCCAATGCAAGGGTAACGCGCGTGTGCGCCGGCCAAATGGAATCGTGGTCGGTCGATGAGTTCATTGCCCCGCGCGCAGCCATGCTCATGGATGGCACGCTCGTCAAATTCCACGAGTGGGAGATCGAAGGAGCCACGACAATTTTCGGCAACATCGCGGAGCATCGATCACAGTACCGCAAGTCTGGACACCTGCGCGGGGACCCCTATGTTGGCGAGGGCAGAAAATTCATTTCGCTCTGCCGATTGGCTGGCTGCTGGCGGATCGTCTCAATCCTCTGGGAAGATCTCTGACAGATTGGCCGCCCTGCAACGCAAGCCATGGCCACCTTCTTTACCTGGCGATACTTCTTGTCGCGGGTCCAGAACTACCAAGGCGGTTGGGACTGGCACGGTAAGTGCGTGTCACGTTGAGTTCGGAAAAGTTCGCCATTTGATTGTTTTTGGGCCATGCGTGCGGCCAATTCAAGCTCCGGAGTTGGTCGAGGGCTGCCGGTGTTGCGAGCTCCTTGATCGAGTTAGCAGAATTAGCAATTGGTTCGACGAATATCGGCGATCACTACGACATCGCCGGCGTGAGGCTCGCCGACGGGCAAAACGTGGCCCGAAGCTGCCCTCTTGACGAAGACCAGGGCATCGGCGTGCTGATGGAGATGGCGCGCGCCCCTCCCGGAGGTGACCACTGCCGCACATGCCAAAGCGCGGACGGACGGCCTGAAGGTCGTCGGCCCCTCTGCTGAACGGCTCTTATCGCACGCGAGCGATTGGCGTCGCTCACCGCTGCCAGGTCGAGGGGCGCCGTCCGGAGAAACGTGCGGCCGCGATTGCCACGCCTCGCGCGTGCGGGAGATTTGAGGAAGTCGGCCAATGGAAGCACCGACTTGCGTCCCACCGCTCCCAGTACAATGGCTAGTGCGGGACTTTCGCTGGGCCGGATCTGGCCACGACGGCTTTTGAACACGGAGGTCTTCCGTGGTGTTGCTGCTGCGGCTCAGGCGGCTTTTCGGCGGGCCAGCCGCGGATCTTCGAGCTCGTGCAGGAGCCTGGTCCACATGCACTTCAGATGCGCTGGCGACAGCCCGGCCTCGGGCAGCGAGATACGAACCGTCGCATCATCGATGATCGAGTTGGAATGTAACACGGCTAGCGCGCCGGCAATGCGGCCGAAGCGAAGCGATCGGCCCAGCCTCGTGCTCGGATCGGTTGTCATCGTCTGCTCTTCCAGAGCGGCCAGCATCAACTCGGACAGGTCCCATTCCGCGGCGAGTCGCCATGCGAACACCGGCACCTGTGATGCGAGGAGGGCAGCGATCAATTGGGGCGTGGGACGATGTGCTTTCCGCTCAGGATTGTTCCGGCAGTGATCAATGGTGGCGCGGAACAGGATGATCTCCGCCAGTCCCGTGATGAGGCACAGCAGCTCGGCGCCAAACGCATCCGTGCGCTCAACGAGCGCTGCATGGGGAATGGCAGCGTGCGCCGATCGCTGCGCATGCTCCCACACTATCTCCGGAAATCGAGAAGATACTTGCGTGCCGTTGATCTGGAAAATCGGCTGCAATATCGAGCTCGCCACGAGCGATCGCAGTCCATCGGTTCCCAGTATGACGACGGCGCGCTCGATCGACTCGATCCTTCCGACGGCAACACGGTAGTAGGCGCTGTTCGCCATCTTCAACAGGCTGCCGACCATCGAGGGATCGCGCGCGATGATGGCTGACAGCTCACGCCGCGAGACTTCCTCGTCATTGATGGCGCGCATCAGCTGCGGCAGCAGGTTGGGACGACGCGGCGTCAATCGCTTCTGAGTCGCCGGATCGCTGATCACCGCAAGCACCGAGGCGACGACGGGATGGTCGTCACGCAGGGGCGGTCCCAGTTCCTGAACGCCCAACTGCAGTTGCCGAAGCCGCTTGATGATTTCGGGCGGCTCGAGAATCTCCACCGGAGCGGCTTCGAGCACGGGCGGCTCAGGCAGATGTTGCAGCTCCGCTGGCAGTTCGAGCGTGAGCGCAGCGGGCGGCGCTGCTACATCTGGCACTGCTGTCCGTGGTGCGGTCGTCGGCACCCTGCGGAGCGCAGGATACAGTGCGATTCCAAACCCCGCGCTCAGGGCGAACAGAAGCAGCACTGTGACGTACATGACCATAGGGCCGGCCGACCTCCGGACCAGCATATCTTCGGAGAAAGTATTCTGTTGTCGGCAGTTGCCTCGAGGGCTTTAGCAGCAGACTGATAGTGTGAACTGGTGCGCGTTTCGCAGGCAACGCGTGTCGCCATTTCGATACGCGCCGCAGGTACCACCCGGATCAGGCAAGCCAGCCAGCCGCGAGCGGCCCGACCGTCCTCATGCCGGCCGGGCTTGTGCGTCAGGGCACCACCTTGTACGCAAATGGCAGGCGTACTACCTCATCTCCGGTGGAGACGGCAGGTTGGAACGTGTCGATGTACACGAACCCGCTCACGACCTGACCGACCTTTGTAGAATCAGGGGTGATCGTCCCGTTAATGGTTCCGGATTGCCCCGGCGCCAGCGCGAGTGGGAGGCGCGGGATCGCCCATCGATTGGAAGGCCTACAGGAGATGCCGCTTGATCGTGCTGGGGGTCTCCCGACGGAAGATTTCCACGTCACCTTTCTTAGCCACCACCCATTCCTTCAAATGGAACTCTTCGGCGGTTGAGCTCAAGTCGGCTCCGTATTGGATCGTGCAGTCCCAACCGCCGCGTTGCCAGCGATTCACGTGGTCGAACATCATGCGGCCGCTGTTGGGATCGCCCTCCGTGATTTCGATGGTCCGCTGCGTCGCCACGGTGCTGGTGGTACCAACCGCTGAGACGAGAGTGACGGTCGGCTGAGAATCTCGATCATAACGGATGCGACCTGTCGCATCCCGCGTCGGCATCTGCGCGCCGCTCGGGGTCGCCGGCGGCGCCTTTGCCCTGTGCAGATCGCTGGCCGATTCGTGAGTGTTGAGTTGTGGGGCCACCGCGTGGATGACGGGGATGCTGAAGGGCTCCTCTTTGGAGGGAGCGGGCCGCACCGGCAGTACGAGGTATGAAGCCCCGAGAGCGATACTGAGCGTTGCGATCTGCGGCGAGGGCCAGACCAGCGGCCACAAGTTCGCTGAGAGCGCCGCGCGAATACGATTTCCCCGCTTGAACCGATGCGCGATCAGGTAAAGGGGTAGCTCGACGTCGTAGAACTCGCCGGGCTTCAGGGCGGCGGGTTGCTCCATCGAGGCGCGGCGGGTCAGATTGAGCAAATTGTAGGTCACCAGCCAGGATTTACCCTCGGGCGTGACTTCCGTCAGGCGCACCGCGATCTGTGCGACCGGAACGTCGGCGCTGACGCGGATTTTTGCGACCGGGTAGCCCAGGATTTCAAGATCGTGCTCGAGGGGCGCTGAATCGAACAGCAGCGAGTTACGGTCATCAGGGGTCTGCTCGAATTCGGTCGGGCGCCCATAGACCCACTGGGGCTTCGTCAAGCCGACGATCTTGTCGCCGACGTACTTGACGTGTTCGCGGGATTTCGGCTGCGTCGATAGACGCTCGCCCGCGTCGAGGTAAAGATTTAGCGATTCGGTGCGGGGAGAGGGCCAGGTGCGCTCCGCTACCCAGCGGCCAGGTATCTCCTCGGGAAAGGCTTCCGAATCGGCCTTGTACATCATGTAGACCCGCAGCATCGGCTCGTCCATGATTCCCGTGTCGAACCCCTCGAGCCATTGCTGCCACCAGCGCACTTCCTCGTATGGCCAGTTGAGCCCGAGCGGCGTGGCGAGATTCGGGAAGATGTGCCCCCACGGGCCGATCAGACCTTTGCGCGGAACTTTGAGATTGGCGAGCAGCTCGCCGATGATGTTCTCGTACGGATCACCCCAGCCGTCGACGACATAGACGGGACAGGTGATGGCTGCATAGTCGGTGGCAATCGAGCCGCGCTTCCAGTAAGCGTCGTAAATCTGATGCGTTGTCCATGTGCGCAGGATCGCCGGCGTCGCCTCGAGGCGCCGACGCCACACCGCTTCCCAATTTGCGCCGATGACTTGCGGATCTGGCGGCGCCGCCATGACGCCCTTGAAGGCCGTTCCCCAGCTCATATTCTGCTCGCCGTAGGCGCCGCCCAGGTAATGGGCATCATCGGTATAACGATCGACAACGCATCCCATGGGCATGATGGCCTTGAGTTGCGGAGGCCTCATGGCGGCAATCTGCAGCGTATTGATTCCACCCCAGGAGATGCCCCGCATGCCGACCGATCCGTTCGACCAGGATTGCCGGGCAAGCCAGGCAATGATCTGCACGCCGTCGGTCAATTCGGGCACATCGTACTCATCGACCATCACGCCTTCGGAATTGCCGGTGCCACGGACATCGACCCGCACGAACGCGATTCCATACGGCGCCAGGTTCTCGCCCGTCTTGTCGTCGCGCCAGCGCAAATCATCCCAGAGGCGGTACGGGAGATATTCCCAGACCACCGGCACGGGATGAGCTTCGGCGCCCTCGGGGATCCAGAATCGAGCGGCCAGGCGCACGCCATCCTGCATCGGAATCCACTTATTCTCGATCACCTTGAAGGGACGCTTGGCGGGCAAGCTCCACGCGGGCGCGGCGCGGGATCGCTCGGTGAACCGGAGTGGGCCGCCGATCGCCGCAAGTGACGCGGCCGCACCGGTACCCAGCAACATTTTGCGGCGGGAAATAGTCATCGAACCCTCCAATCAAGCCTTCACAACGCCGGCAAGCAGGGCGGCTGCTGGGTCTTATTGCCAAATTTACAGGAAAAGGGCTCTCTTAGGGCCCGAGCCGCTTGCTCGAAGTGAGAGCTCGAAGGCTCGCTTTGAAAGCGTTCAAAGCGAATTGGCCTGGTCGTTCGATCTATCGTGGGCTGCCGCGCCGGGACGAGTCGGAGCAGGGGACATCCGTCTGGATCATGTGTTTACAGATCGCTGGTCCAGCGCGTCGCCACCGGGGACTTTGATGTCATGAACGCAGAGGTTGACAACCTCGTAACGCGCAGTCGCATCTTTCGTTTGAATTCATCCCTCCAGGGACTCAAGGAAAAGCTCGATCCAGCGATCTTGTGGCAGATCAATCGCGGCGTAACGTAGGGGCCATTGAGCCGGTCCAGCTCGCACACTGGACCGGCTGATGAGGCGGCTAACCCCTTGGACTGTGCGCAGCGTGCAACATCGCGAGGCGCGGACTGTTGAAGGCGGCAATGGCGCGGGCAACGGCCACCGCCTGACAGGATTCACTTTCCACGACGTCGGAGAGGATCAGCGAGTGCTCGCCTGGGCAAACCTGCCGAGCGGCGGCCTGGATTCGCAGGTACAAGGCAGCTACCCCGGCGTCGGTTGAGAGATCGAGATCGGTGTATTTAACGGTTGCAGTGGGCAACTTATCTCGCGGCGTCGCCGCGTGAGAGGTGTCTGGCCAGCTCCATGTGAAAACCATGATAGCGAGTGCCGCAGCGAATGCCGCGGCCCGCGCGGTGTGCAACTTCATCGGTTGCGGCGTGCCTGCTGGTGCGTACATGTCTGTCTCCTAAGGAAATGTGCGATGGGTCCGACGGTGTTTTCTCATCAACTGCGGAGGAGCGCCGCAAATTTCCGACGAATAGGCCTCAGGAGCCACCCAAGGCACCGAAATCCGGTGCGAAAGCGGCCCGATGAGACTGAGCGGTCAACCAACTTAACTACGGATCGCCAATTGGACGGCTCGTAAGTCCCGCGGCGACTGGATGAAGAGGGCCGGAGAAGGTAGGCGATTGCTTCACGCTTGCGCGCCACGAATATCGAAACGATTGAGGCGGTCTTTCAGGCAGTGGCGATGCGAGCATCACCGACCGGGTTCCGGCAATAGAGAAAACGAGGATCAGAGCAAGGTGGGACGCAAAATTGACGGCCCATCCGGCGGGGGTCTGGGAGGCGCAAAGGGGGCAAAGGGCGCAAAGGGCGCACTCCAGCCACCGCATCGCCCCGGTCAGGCTGGAGAGCCTGGCCGGGGCGATGCGTCAACACTTAACCGAAGTAGCCCTTAGGCCGCTGCAGATAACACGTGGTCCGATCGCATCGCAACGCTATTTGAAAAACGCGGCGAGGTTTGCGACATCCAGCACCCCAAGACCCGTTGCCTGATCGTAGCCTGCCCTGGCCTGGTAGCCCTCGTTGGTGCCTTGCCGGATATCCCGCAACGGCGGGTGACGCCCGGAGTACGCCTCGTTGGTCAGCGCCAGCGCATAAAACGCGAAGTTGAGTAAGCCGACCCGGCCGCCCGCATTCTGATCGATGAGCGCGGTGATGCCCGCGAGCTGGGGCGCGACGAAGCTCGTTCCACCCCCCTGATCGATTTCAAAGTGATGGCGAGTTCCGACGATCGAGGTATAGGGGATGATATATCCCGTCTGGGGATCGGCGTTCAGCGAGACGTCCGGAAGGTTCCGGCCTGGAAAGTGTGCGGGCAGCTTGAGGAGCCGCTGCGGCGGGGTCTGGCTTTCGTCGGCCAGCACCTGTCCCGCCTCGCTCGTCCGCACTCCGTTGACAAAGAACTGGTAGAACGGGACAGGAAACACAATGCTCACGCCACCGCCCGTGCCAGATGGGAGGATGCCGCAATCGACTGGATCGGGGTCTCCGATCGCTGCGCACAGTGGCGCCAGGTAATCCCAGCCCCAGGCACGCTCTGCAGGGACGTTGATCGTGAGTGTCTGGGTGTCGCTGATCTGATAGGTTTGCGGGCCAGGCAGCGTGGTCCCTCCCGCAGCCAACATATAGGGGTCGGCCGCCGGATGGTCGACCGAGAGGACGGCGGTGAAGCCCGGGTCCCCGGTGACCGAGTTGGGAAGCTCGAAGACCTCATTGGCGTCAAAGCCACCACTGTCACCGGCAGCGGCTGACAGGCTTTGGCCCTGAAGAGCGGCTTGTATGAAGAGATTGTGCATCGCGCTCAAGTCGCCAGCCGCGTCGGGATCGCTGACCGGGGTGCCCTGGACCAGAAACTCCTCCCACTCACCCCAGCTCGTGGAGATGGCGTCGGCACGGTTCCCCGAGATCGCGGCCGCAAATGCATCCACAAACGCCTGGTCGGTATTGGGCGCCTGGTAGACGATGATCTTGGCACTTGGCGCAAGCCCGCCAGATTGCTGGACGTCAAGCGTGGTCTCGTCGGAGCCCGACGCATCGCTCGGTGCTCCGGGGCCACCGTCGATATTCACGATCGTAATCCTGTTTGGATCGACGTTGAGTCCGAGGACGGTATTCCAATAATAGAACGCGTCGCTCGGAGTGAACGCGGCCAAAGTGACGATGCCGATGGTGCGGTTCTTACCGGAAATACCGTGGTTGTACAGCGGTAGCACATCGTAGTACTGGGCCAGGTCGGCGACAGTCCACTCGCCGGGCGGATCAGTGGTATTGGGCGCGCCGGCCGGGCCTCCTGCTCTCACCCGCGGCAGGCTCAGTGCGCGGTGATTCATCGGCCGCAAGCGCGGACGATTGTCCAGGCCAATGACGGCTCCGACATCGCCCGCGATCGCCGGGGCGACTCGAGCCGCTGTGCTCGGAGATCGAAAGCGATAGGTGGCCGAATCCCGAGTCGCCGCCACCTCGAAGGTGTGGAGGCTTACGCCGAACTCACGCTCGATCGCGGAAATACTACCCGTAACGCCCAGGTGTGACGGCGTCTTTTGCTCGACCTTGAAACCTGCCGCCTGCAGATGCCTCGTGACACGCTGAATCGAATCCTGCGTGGGGCCGAAGCGCGCGTTGAATTGCTCCGGCGTCAGGAAATGCCGGTAATTGGGATTGTTTTGAGTGTAAATCGAGTTGAGCAGTCCCTCCATTTCATCGGCGTGGGCCGGCTTCATGGCGAGTGTCAGTGTGATCGCGTTATCCGCTTCGAACCGGTGGACCGATCCCAGGTCGAGCGCCTTCGCTTGAGCGGAATAAACCGATGGGGCTGCTTGGGCGGCCGCGCTCAGTGCAACGAACAGGGCGCCAGAAAGCCAGAATGTTGACCTGGACATCGTAATCTCCCCGAAGTCAGTGCTGGTTCTTATTTCCAGACGACGCTGGATCTCTGAGCATCATCATCGCATTGTTGTCGTGGCTTCGCCACTCCTAACAGTCTTCCAATTTGATCGCCGTTGGTTCGGGCGAGCGCATTACTCAAACGCTCATCCATTCTCAAATAAAAGTGCGGATGCAGGAGGAGCGGTTCATCGGAACCAAGAGGTCTGCGTCTGGTTTGGATCGCAAAGCACTTCAGTGCCCGGACACGATTACTCGCATCCGCTCACGCAGCGCTTCGCTGTCGATGCTCAGGTTGGATTTGAAACGGAGCGCCTACAGCCCCGAAAGGCCTGCCGGCCTCCGGTGTTGAGACGGTCGCACAACCCAGTTATGTCAAGGACTTACGAGGGGATGCGACCTCTGCCTTACTGAGCTCATTGCCACCGGGCCAAAGGCGGTGCCGGTTGGCAGATCGATGATTCTGGAGACGGGAAGTGGCGGGTGCGGCCATCCCCGGTTTCGCATGGACAGCCTCACGATACGGGATCGAGGGTGTGGGACTTCTGGGCGACTCCCGCGCTCGCAATGCGCGAACGCTCGCAAATGCGTGGATCCGTCAGAGCCACAGAGTGATCCAGGCCGTTCTTGACATATTCCCGACTGGTTCACGAAACCTGAGGTCTCGAGCTCGGGCGCCGGTATGTCCCAGCGCCAGCGCAGGTGGCCTCACCGCAGCGCGGATGGGCAGCTCCCTTGAGTGTTGGGTAGATCGCTGACTCGCTGGGTTAAACCGACCTCGCCGGTTAGCAACGTGGTCACACTCTTCAGCGACGCCGTGACATGCGGCGGCCCCGACGACCGCCACCCTTTCCGGCCTGCTGCGATGTTTCGACCTCGCTGCGCCTCAAGAGGTAGTCGAGGCCTCCGACGCGAAACCATCGGTAGCCGTAGCCCTCGAGCATCAGATGATGGCGGCCCTGCGGCGCGTGACTGTGCTCCTCGGACAGGAGATTGACGAGGACCGAGCCCTCTGTCTCAGCGTGGCCCACGTCAAAGGTCAGTTCGCGTGGCGTAGTGGCGAGATTGTGCACAAAGATCACCGAGTTATTGCGCCAGTCATAGCGAATCGCAAGCACCGCCTCATCCGCAGTCGGGAGCAATTGGAAATCGCCCCAGCCGACCTCCGGTACCTCCTTGCGCATCCGGATGATTCGCTCGGTCCAGTTCAGAAGCGAATTGGGGTCACGGCGTTGCTGAGCGGCGTTGACGTGCTTGTAACCGTAGGGGCCCGAATGGATGACGGCCGAAGCGGGCTTGCGGCTCTTGGTAAACCCTGCGTTCGGCTCTGTGGACCACTGCATGGGGGTTCGTGCGCACTCCCGCTCCGCGAGCTTCAGGTCGTCTCCCATTCCGAGCTCATCGCCATAGCGTATGACCGGAGTGCCGGGAAGCGTGAACATGAGGCTATACGCGAGCTCGATCCGTCGCCTGTCGCCAGAGAGCATTGGAGCCAGTCTGCGCCGGATGCCGCGCTGGTAAAGCTGCATGCCGGGCTCCGGCCCAAATTCCTGAAACACACGCTGGCGCTGCGGTGGTGTCAGCCGGCCGAGATCCAGTTCGTCGTGATTGCGCAGGAACTGACCCCATTGCGCCGTGGCGGGTCGCGAACGGGTCTTGCGCAGCGCCGCCTTAAGAGCTCGTACGTCGCTGGCGGCAAGCGCATAGAACAGGGTCTGGTTGACCTGGAAGTTGAACATCATGTGCATACGGTCGCCGGCGCGCCCGAAATACTCCATGTCGGTGTCGGGGAGCACGTTCGCTTCGGCGAGAATGATCGCATCGCCCTCCCGCCACTGAAGAAACTCGCGGACCAGGCGTAGCATGCCGTACTGTTCGACGGGCTTGCGCACTCCCGCGCCCTTGGTCGCGATTACGAACGGAACAGCGTCCATGCGGAAGCCTGAGACCCCGAGTTGAATCCAGAATCCCATGATCTTCAGGATTTCGGCCTGCACGTACGGATTCGACGTGTTCAGATCAGGCTGAAATTGGTAGAAGCGGTGGAAGTACCACGCGTGCGCGTCGGCATCATAGGACCAGGTCGACTTCTGCACGCCGGGGAAGACCACTCCCTTGCTTGCATCCGGGGGCCGCTTCTTTGCCCAGACGTACCAGTCACGATACTTCGAGTGGGGGTCGCGGCGGGCCTGCTGAAACCAGGGATGCTCCTCGGAGGTGTGGTTCACCACCAGATCGATGATGACGCGGATGCCTCGTTGTGAGGCTGCGTGGGTAAACTCCACGAAATCGCCGAGCGTGCCGTAGCGGGGATCGACCTCATAGTAGTTTGAAATGTCGTACCCGCCGTCACGTCCCGGAGACCTCTGGAACGGCATGAGCCAGATCGCCGTCACGCCCAATCCCTGGAGATAGTCGAGGCGTCGCATCACCCCCTCAAAGTCGCCGACACCATCCCCGTTGGCGTCCATGTATGTTGCAACGGATAGCGAGTAGATGACCGCGTTCTTGTACCAGAGATCATTAATCATTTACTCACCCACGGTTATGCCAACGCTACGATCACGCCTTCATTCGCCCGAAGTGCCAAATCGGAAACAAGAGAGGCTCCATCTCGGTCGAGGTACGTTGACAAAACGACTCGGCCCGTGCCCAGCGAAGGCAACTGGAGCGACATCGGCGAGGTGCCCAGATTCAAGGCGATCAGCAAGGCTTCGGCCGGTGAGCGCCGGATATAGGCAAGCAGATCATCCGTCATCGTGAGAGGCTCATAGCGGCCCTCGCGCAGCGCCGGATGGGATCTACGCAGCTGCAGGAGCTTGCGGTAGAGCCACAGGATCGACCGCTGGTCCGTCTCCTCGACCTGGGCGTTGACCACCGAGTAGTCATTTGACAGCGGAAGCCACGGTTCGGCCACACTGAAGCCCGCGTGCTCCCCGGAGGTCCACTGCATCGGTGTTCGCGCCGGATCGCGTCCCAGACCCAAACCCGGGACGTTTTTTTCGAGAGGGTCGCGAATGCGGTCGGCAGGAATCGGTGTGTTGGTCATGCCGAGCTCATCCCCATAGTACATCGTCGGCGTGCCGCGCAATGTCAGGAGTAACATCGCGGCCACGCGCGCCTGCGCCATACCCGCGCGCGAGGCGATTCGAGGATTGTCATGATTGCCCAGTACCCAATTGGGCCATCCACCACGCGGCAGAGCGTGCTCGTACCGGGCTATCGACGCTGCAATCGAGCGGGCGTTCCACGGAGTTTGCAGCAGCTGGAAGTTGAAGGGCAGCTGAACGCCATCAAGTCGTTTGCCGTAGTAAGCAACGAGGCGTTCGACAGGCAGGTAGATTTCCCCTATCAGTACGCGGTCGTCGAACTCGTCCACGACTTGACGCATCTGCGCGACCACTTCCTGCACTTCGGGCCGGTCGGTGTTGTATAGCGGAATCTGGCTGTTGCGAGCAGGGTCGCCGGGGCGATATTCGGGGTTGGAGGGGTTGTCGCGCCAATGATCGTCCTTGATCAGCTGCCACAGGACATCGATTCGGAACCCGTCCACGCCCCGGCGCAGCCAGAAACGCAAGACCTCGTAGAGCGCCGCGCGCACCTCCGGGTTACGCCAGTTCAGATCGGGCTGTTCTTTCAGGAAGGCGTGATAGTAGTACTGACCCGTCAGGGCGTCCCATTCCCAGGCGCTGCCCCCAAATTGGCTCAGCCAGTTATTTGGAGGTCCTGCGCCGGGTGCTGGGTCACGCCACAGGTACCAGTCGCGTTTGGGGTTGTTACGCGAGGCGCGCGATTGGCGGAACCAGGGATGTTGGTCGGAGGTATGATTCGGGACGTAGTCGAGGATGAGTCTCAATCCCCGCCGCTTCATCTGCGCGGTGAGCTCATCAAACTGCCGGAGCGTGCCGAAGATGGGATCAATGTCCGTGTAGTCCGAGACGTCGTAGCCGAAATCGGCCATTGGAGAGGGATAGATTGGCGAGAGCCAGAGTGCCTCGACGCCCAGCGCGAGGCAGTAGTCCAGCCGTTGGAGAATTCCGGCGAGGTCACCCGTGCCATCGCCGTTTGAATCCTGGAACGAGCGTGGATAGATTTGATAGATCACTCCGCGCTGCCACCACGGGGCGCTCATGGATGGGGAGGCATTTGCATAGCGTGCCAACGGTTCCCGTTGACTGATGTTCCGCGGTGGATAGGGGCACTTTCCCGTGCATGGCTGTCATGCGGATGCACTGGCCGATCGGGCGCCGGTGGAGCGAAGGGATCACGGGTTCCGGGCGGCGCTGAGGCGAAGGGACTGCGAGACTGCGTCATAAGCGGCGTGCCCAATCCAGGCCCAAGCGCCTGTGCTGGGGAATCGCATGAAGCGCTATCCGAACCTCGGCTGTCCGGGCCTGGCGAGCTCCCGATCCGGGGGGCGCTTGCGAAAGAGCTGATCCAGGGCCTCAGAGACACGGGAATGTGACGGTAGCGCCGAGGGTAAGTTGCGAAGGCCTGCAGCGAACGGAGACGGAAGATGGCGCAAAACGTGATTTGTCTTTGGTATGACGGCACAGCCGAAGAGGCCGCCAAGTTCTACGCGCAGACTTTTCCGGACAGCGCCGTGACAGCAGTCCACCATGCCCCTGGCGATTACCCGGCGGGCGAAGCAGGACGGGTGCTGACCGTGGAGTTCACGGTAGTGGGAGTGCCCTGCCTCGGCCTCAATGGAGGGCCGGCCTTCAAACACAGCGAAGCCTTTTCATTTCAAATCCTCACCGACGATCAGGCCGAAACCGATCGCTATTGGCAGGCCATCGTCGGCAATGGCGGCGCAGAGAGCCAGTGCGGGTGGTGCAAAGACAAGTGGGGCTTGTCCTGGCAGATCACCCCGCGGGTGCTCCTGGAGGCAACGACCGATCAGGACCGGGCGGCTGCGAAGCGCGCGTTCCAGGCGATGATGAAAATGAAAAAGATCGACATCGCCGCCATCGAGGCGGCGCGGCGCGGACCGGCTTAGAGTAGCCGGAGTTCGGCAAAGGCTGAAGTGTGCGGATGCGTCCGCGACTTCGAGTGAGATCGAAAGGCCTCGGCCGAGATCGAGATGGACCGTACGAGGTGCGCGGCGGCGCTCTTGAGCCCGTTGGAGGCTCGACAGCTCCGACAGCGGCCAGTCAGCGTCCCCGGTAGATCACGCCCCCTTTCATGACGAACTGCACGTGTTCGATCGCACTAATGTCCTGGGTGGGATCGCCCGGCACGGCGATGATGTCCGCATCCAGTCCTTCGCGGAGCTGACCGAAGTGATCCTGTTGGCGCAGGATCTTGGCGTCGACCGCGGTGGCAGCCAGCAGCGCTCGTGTGGGCGACATGCCATCGCGCACCATCCATTCGATCTCCTTGAAATTGGTACCGTGCGTGAAGACGCCGACGTCGCTGCCGCAGCCGATGATGACGCCGGCCTGCATCGCGAGCTTGAATGCGTTCTGCGCGGCGCGCATCTCGTCGGTCGGCGGGTCGCCGGGCTTCCAGTGCTGAAAGTATTCAGCATATGCGGCGGCGGCTTCCAGCGTCGGCAGGTAGGCGACGTGGTGCTTCGCCATCATCTCGAACACCTCGCGCGTGCCGTAGTAGCCGTGCTCAATGGTGTCGGCGCCCGCGAGGATGGAACGGCGCATGCCTTCGGGCACCATGGAGTGCACCGCCACCGGAAGGCCTAGCGAATGCGCGGCCGATACTCCTGCACTCAATTCTTCCTGCGTGAAGGTGGGAACCGGAGTTTGGCTCTTACCGCAGGGATAATCCGCGTACATCTTGATCCAGTCCGCGCCATGGCCGGCCTGGTCGCGAACCGCGCCGATCATCTCCGGCACGCCCGCGACCGGGATGCCGCCCTGCGGCAGCGCGAGGTCTTCGCGGAAACCCAACGGGCCTGGGCCGTAACAATCCTTGGCGACGGTGGCGCGGGTGGCGACGAATAAGTGCGGGCCGGGAATCAGACCTTCGTTGATCGCCCGCTGGACATCCACGTCCGAATAGCCCGCGCCCTCGGTACCGAGATCGCGCAACGCGGTGAAGCCGGCCATCAGCGTGTCGTGCACGTGATTGACCGCTTCGATGGTGCGGTAGGCCAGCGGTTCCTTCAGCACCTGGTCGTTCCAGAGCGTCTCGTTATACGGGTGCAGGAAAATGTGCGAATGCGCATCGATCAGGCCCGGCATCAGCGTAGCGCCCGGCATGGTGATGACCTGAGCATCGCCGGGCGCCCTGATCTGATCGGCCGGGCCGACTGCGGTGATTCTGTCGTGCTGGACCAGCACCGCCCAGCCTGATTGCGTCTGTTCGCTGCGCCCGTCAAAGACATGATCGGCCTTCAGCAAGTAACTCGTGGTGGCCACGGGAGATTTGTCGGCGGCGCTGACGACCAGCGCGAATAACAAAGCACACAGGGCAAGCAGAAGATTGCGCAACGACATGGCGTCTCCTCATCCGGACATCCCGCCAGAGTACACCGGAAGGGCCCGCAATTTGCATCCGTGCGCGTCTCTCACCAAGCGTGGGTTGGACGCAGTGTAGGAACAGCCGCACGAGTCGCCAAGGAGCTGTCCGGGGCTAGACACGAACGCGGATCGGCCGGGCCTTTGGCACCATAGATCGGATGGTTTACAGTCTGCGCGGGGTCTCGGAAGTGAGATCGCGGCAGGCGTCGCGTGCTCACTCGACAGCGGGAGAACTGGCGTGGGGCGCATGCAATATCGGGCATTCCTGAGCTACAGCCATCGGGATGCCAAGTGGGCCGACTGGTTGCACAAAGCGCTCGAGACCTATCGGCTGCCAAAACCGCTGGTCGGAACCACAACCGCGCTGGGCACGGTTCCCAAGCGCCTCATTCCCATCTTCCGGGACCGCGAGGAGCTCTCGAGCGCCACCGAGCTCGGCAGGGTCATCAATGCGGCACTGCAGGATTCCGCGTGCCAGATCGTAATCTGCTCGCCTGATGCGGCTAAATCACGCTGGGTCAACGCAGAAATTCTGGCGTTCAAGCGACTGGGCCGCGAGGACCGGATCTTTCCACTCATCGTGAGTGGGGAGCCCAACGCCTCGGAGCTCACTGGCCGTGAGGGCGAGGAATGCTTCCCACCGGCGCTGCGCTTTCACCTGGGTGCGGACGGCGAGCTTAGTGATGCGCGCACGGAGCCGGTCGCAGCCGACGCTCGCCCGGGCAAGGACGGCAAGCATCGCGCCCGGTTGAAACTGGTCGCCGCAGTGCTGGGCGTCGGCTTCGACGTCCTGCGTCGGCGCGAACGGCAGCGCCGCAACCGGCGGCTGTTCATCGCTGCCTGTGCCGCTACCTGTGGCATGGTACTGACGACCGGATTGGCGACCTATGCGCTGATCCAGCGGGAGATTGCGCAGAAGCAGACTGTGCGGGCCGAGAAGGAGGCGGACGCCGCTTTACAGACGACCAACTTTCTCATCGGCCTGTTCCGCCTCGCGGATCCGAGTGAGGCGCGCGGCAACACGGTGACGGCACGCGAGATGCTGGACAAGGCGGCGGTGCGGGTCGATGCGGAGCTGGCGAAGCAGCCGGCGATTCAGGTGCGACTGCTGCAATCGCTCGGCACGGTCTACACGGGCCTGGGTCTGTATCGCGAGGCACAGCCACTGTTGAATCGGTCGGTGGCCATGGCACGGCGCCTGACCGATAGCGAGGCGGATGCGCTGTCCGAGGGATTGAATGACCTGGCGGACCTGCAGGACTTGCAGGCCGACTACGCGGCGGCTGAGAAGGCTTATCGTGAAGCCATAGCTCGTGTCGGTGCACATGCGACAGACCGCGGCAGCCAGATCACGCTTGCGAACAGTCGGTATGGTCTGGGAATCGTGCTGCTCAACGAAGGCCACTATGCCGAGGCGGCTCGCAGCTTGCGCGAGGCGCTGGCCCTACAGCGCAAGCTCTATGGCGAGAAGCACGGCGACATCGCCCGCTCGCTAGAGTATCTCGCCCTGACCGCCGATGATGCGGGTGACCTCAAATCGGCGCTGCCGCTCATGCGCAGTGCGGTCAGCATGCAGCGTGAGCTGCATGGCGGTCAGCCGCACCCGGATCTCGCGGAGGCGATCAACGATCTCGGCTCGCTGCTCGAGGAAAACGGTGACTATGACGAATCCGAGCGGATGTACCGGGAGTCGATTGCCTTGAAGCGCCAGCTCTATGGGGACAAGCATCCGCAGATCGCAAGGGGTCTCAACAATCTGGCGAGCGCGCTGCAGGACAAGGGGGAGCTCGCGAGTGCCTATGCGACCTATCGCCAGGCGCTCGAGATGGAGCGCGAGCTGCTTGGTGAGACGCATCCGGAGGTGGCCAATACACTGAATAACATCGCCTTCGTGCAGTATGACCGCGGCGACACTCAGGGCGCGCTCGCGAACGAACGCGAGGCGCTGGGCATCTACTCCAAGCTGTTTCCGGGCGACCACGCCATGGTTGCATCGGTCACCAACAAGATCGGCTTCTGGCTGACGCTCCAGGGCGATTACCCCGAGGCCGAGCGCGACCTGCGTGCCGCGCTGGCCATGCGCCGCCGGTTGTTCAACGATGCCAATCCCGATGTCGCTTCGAGCCTGGAGAATCTCGCGATACTGCAGGTCGCCACGCACAGCTACTCCGATGCGCTGGGATCCGCTCGCACCGCGGTGGGCATCCTTACCCATGCGTTTTCCGCGGACGACTGGCGAACCGCGATTGCCGAGAGCGCAGCAGGCGGCGCGCTCACGGGCCTAGGCAATTACCCCGAAGCTGAGAAGTTGCTCGGACACAGCTATGGCATCCTGCGGAAGGACCCCTTCGCACCGGCCGCCTTCCGGACCCTCACGCAGCAGTATCTGCAGGCCCTTCATGAGCAGGAGCACCGGGCGCGATCGGGAGTGCCTGCCGCGACATCCGCCTTACAGCGTGTGTCGCCGCAGACAATCGCCTCTACACCGCACCGCTAGCGCAGTTACATAATGTGCGCTCGAAAGCGATGGTCGCCGGCGCTGCCAGGTGCTAGCCTGCACGGTTGCCGAGCGGGCATGCGCGATAGCAGGGAAGCGCATCGCGCGCTCGAGTAGAACAAATTCTTTCGGGGACACGGCGCACCATGAGTAAGAAGAATAGGCTCCTCGTCCGATTGGCCATTGCCGTTGGGTCACTGCTTGCGGCGGATGCTCTGATGGCGCAGTCTCTGCGCGTTGCGGCCGCGAATTCCTCCGCGCCCAACGCGCTCTACGATGTGCTCTTCAGCCCCGCGGGCACTACACTTCTTAACTCGGATGGAAGTGCGATGAGGAGCTTCCGCTCTCTCGCCTTTGTGCCCGGCGCGGCGGGCGAGCTGGATCTGGTGGTCGCGGACACCGGCGCAGGCTCCATCGTGCGCTACATCGCTCCGACCGGGACGCCAACGGAGCCCTCCGTGCTTGTTTGGGGCCCCAGCTCGAATGTCCCAGGGCCGTACCGTCCCGACGGCTTGTCGGTGGACGGCGCGGGCACTCTATACGTGACGACGACGCAACCGAAGCCTTCGATCTGGATACTGCGGCCGTCGGCTGCAGCGCCCGGGGGCTTCGAGGCGCCGGTACTGCTCGACTCACACTTCGCCGGGTACGAGGTGGACTCGCTGGTCGAGACCCTAATCGTGCCGAACACGCTGTCCGCTGCCGTGGTCGCGAAGCTCGCAGGCAACGGCGTGCACGCCGGCGATTTGCTGGTGCTCGTAGCGGATAACGATTTCGATCCCAATGACCCTCGCGAGCGAGCCACGCTCCTGCATTATTCGGCAGCCAGCATCACGGCGTTTCTTGCCAACCCAGCTAAACCCATCGCCCCGCCCGCAGTGGCCTTGCTCGAGCATCAGTTCCCGACTTCAAAGCGCGGCAGCGCGCTGCCGACAGGCGTCGGCATTTGGCCTAGCGACGGCAGCCTGCTGCTGTCCACCAGCAAGGGCACAATCCTGCAGTACGCCCTGGCTGCCGGCGGGTCCGGATCTGTGTTCTGGACCAACAGTTACGCGACGACGTTCGCCTCTGTTCCCTGTGGCTATAATTCCTGCCCCTTTGGCAAACTGCGGACGGCCACCCAGACCGACACGGCGTACACGTTTGTCACCCAATCGACGGGCACGGCCAGCGGCAACATTCTGCAGTTTGCCGTACCGTTGGCGACTGTCACTCCCGCTTACGGTTTTGCCTTCACTGCGCCGACTGCTGTCGTGCCCACGACTGCGTCCACCACCGCGGATTCGACGAGTGGCAGCCCCGCAGGCATAGCCGTTGCGCCTCAGACTGTAGTCGTGGCATCCGCCGCGGCTTGCGCCTCGCCTACTGGTTGTAATCCTTCAGGCGGGCTGGCCAGCAATATTGTGCCGGGACCCTCAGGAGTCGGCCCGCAAGGATTGCACGGCAATATCATCCAGCAGAGCTGCATCGTCACGGATACACGTCTGCAGCCTGATGGTACTTGCCCTGGTAATCTCAACATCGCGCAGCTCTGTCCGGGTTTCCCGGCCAACATCATCACGCCCAAGATCTGCGGCGGGTCCGGTCCTGCAAAGAACCAGTTTGCGATCATCCAGTCGATCGCCAATGGTGTTGACGATGTTCCGGGCATACTGGTTCAAAGCGAGGAGAACCCGAACGGGCTCATACCCGGCACGCTGGAACAGCCGTGCACATCAACTCAGGTAGTGGGCTGGAGTCCTCGATTGGGCTCGGATGAAGGCATCGTTCCCGAGGGGGCCGAAGTGCTGGAGATGACCACGTTCTGTGACAGGAACGGCAGCAGCACGCGCGGCAACTCGATCTATGCGATCGGAGGACAGTTGAGCACCGCGCTGTCCTCCAGCACGCGCAATCTCGTCGTCTTTGCCAACGACAAGCTCGCGAATCTCGGCAAGACCGTCGTGTCCTCCAATATCGCCAGGCCGACGCAGGCCGCGCTGGCTGCGTGCCTGATTACGAGCGCGATCCTTCTGGATACTGGACACTATGCATGCGCGGCACGAGCCGTGTGGGATTGCGATCGTGTGGTCGCGGCCAGCGCGAAAAGCTTCGGCAGCTCCGCCGCCAACCCCAATCCGTTCGGCGATGTGCGCGGCAGACTCGGCAACGTTTTCTTTACGATCAACAGTCGCATCCTGAAAAACCCGCCGAACAGCAGTTGGCCGCTCGCATCGCCGCCGCCTGTCTGCAAGTGAAGGACTGGCGGCCGCTGAGACGGCCGCCAGTCGGGCCTGAGTAGAGTCTATCTATCCCACGCCGGAGGCCGCGGACGGCCGGGGAGGGACAGGCTTGCCGTTACTCTTTTGGAGTAGCCTTCAGCTGGTCCGTACAGGTCTTTTTCATTTCATCCCTCGACATACCGGTGCTCTTCGCCTTTTCCTTGGCCATGCATTCTTTCATCATCTGCTTGTGACTGGATTGACCGGCCCCGGCAGTGGCTTGCTGCTGGTGCGGAGAAGATGCGGATGAGGGGTCAGTACCATTTGTCGCGGGAGCCTCCGTTGCCTGACTGGCTGTCGAATCCCGCTGTTGCGGGCTGGAAGCTGAGCTCGGAGCCGTGGTGTCTGGCGGCGGTGGGGGCGTCGTCTGCGCCAGGGCAAACGTGGCCGAGGCAATTGCCAGTAGGCCGAAAAGGGCTGGGGTGGTTCGCATTGAAACTCTCCTCGTCACGTCAATATCGTTTAAACCGGTGCGCTCATCGTACGTGGCACTCGGACTGAGCACTTAGCAGGTGCTACGCGGAACAAGCCCTCATGCCGCGGGTCGAGGCACATGGACTCCCGGTACACATCTCCTAAGCCTGCGCAGAGGCTTGTCGGGCATCGTATTCCCTCTCGGCGGCGAGCCAATCATCGATCTCGCCCCCGGAAGCGAATCCACGCCGTTCAGCCCGCCGGTAAGCAAGCTCAGCGATCCGTTCATAACGCCTTTGGGCTTGCGGCGTATCGGCAGCAATTGTCGCGGCCGGCGCCCGAGCATCACGAGAATGCTCGAGATCCTGTGATTGACTGGCAGCGGCAGATCCAACCCGCGGTAGTAAGGGATTCATAGCTGGAGTATCCGTTAAGGGTCGCCGCGTGCAAACGGCCATTTTCCCTAAAGCTGTGTAGGAAGGAGCCGCATCTCACGGTAACGTGTCGTACCCGCGTTAGATGTGGAGTAGTGATATCGGTCGTGGCTCATATACAACCATCGATGTCCGTCTCTGCGCGCAGATAAATACGCGACGACCCGAGTACCCCGCGTTGACCTGCTTTGTGCGGGTCGCATCCACCGAGTGGAACCGGAGTAGTGATCCAAGCGTTCGCTTGCTAGACCTGGAGCGGCGGACGACTCAACTATGAATATCAACGGCAGCGAGACCTGGGTGATCGCGGTTATCGTGGTCGCCGCAGCGATCGCGGGAGCGTGGCTCCTTACCCGTGCGAGGCGCCGCAGGGAGTCGCGTAGGCTGCAGCGGCGCTTTGGCCCGGAGTATTCCCGCGTGGTGGCTGAGCGAGGTGATCGGACGAAGGCCGAAGCCGAGCTGCTCGCGCGCGAGAAACGAGTGGAGCGGCTGAAGCTCATAGACTTGTCAGCGGAGGACAAAGCTCGTTTCAGTGCGGCGTGGAGCACGCTGCAAACCCGTTTCGTCGACGAGCCTCAGGCCGTGGTGCTGGAAGCCGACGGGCTCGTCCGCGACCTGATGGGCAAGCGGGGCTATCCGATGTCTGACTTCGAGCACCGAGCCGCAGATATTTCAGTCGATCACCCACGGGTCGTCGAGGCGTACCGCGCTGCGCGCGCTATCGCGGTTCGTGATCAGCGCGGGGAGGCCAGCACCGAGGAGCTTCGCAAAGCCGTGGTCTACTATCGGACGCTATTTGATGAATTACTTGAAGTTCGTGAGCCGAAGCCGTCGAGAATTGAGAATACTGAAGTGGTGAATTCATGAACACGCCGAATACAGATTGGGGTCCGAATACCGACTCAATACCGAAAGCCGAAGCGCGGCGACCTCTTCGGACCTCAGACCTGGCAGCGGCCAGCAGCGCGCCCAGTGAGCGCGAAGAACGCGCGTCCAGCGGGCGCGAAGAGTCGGACCACCTGCGCACATCGACGACTGCGATGCGCCCGGCTGCGAATGACACGCTGTCCTCCTCGGCGGTTGAGGAACAAACGCAATCCACTACTGGGCCCACTGGGCCGGAAAGGGCGCCTGGGCCGGAAAGCTTGGAGGCGTTGTTTCCACCTGACACATCCGCTGAATTTCGCGGGCGGTGGGCGGAGGTGCAAAGCGGCTTCGTCGACGACCCACGCCGGGCAGTCGCCGAGGGTGATGAGCTGGTGGCGGAGGTGATGCGAAGCCTGGCCCAATCCTTCGCCCACGAGCGCGAAAGGCTGGAGCACGACCTATCCCACACCGGCGAGGCCTCCACAGAGACCCTGCGCGTTGGCTTACGTCGCTACCGCTCGTTCTTCGAGAGACTGCTGGCCTTGTAATGGAGGCTCGTTTGCTCGCCTAACGCCTCGCGCTCGCCCGGACGAGCCGGACCCATTTCGTGGCGGCATCGAGGCATACCTGGGCTTTGAGCGCCGCGAGCGGGGGTCGGATCAAGGCGAGGGTCACCCCGCGATGCCGGCTGGGTCGGAGGCAACATCGAGTGTCAAGAGCTGTGCGATCCCCCCGACTGCCAGCTGTTCCATGACTGCGAAGACGGCCAAACACCGCGCCCTGCCATCCGGATCTCAGCCACCGCTGTCAGTTTTCAGCGCTCACGGATCGAAGGCCGTCCTCGCGGCACGCGAGTCTATTTGAGGACAGCCTGAGCCGCTGATTGCCGGCCCATAGAAAAACGATTAAAAGTACCCGTAGCCAGAAAAACAACTGATTTGAGGGTTATATGAACCAGCTGCAGAAGACTCGACGTCGGGTCATAAAATATTGTGCGCTAGGTCTTGTCACGGGTGCCGTGACAAATAGGGTGGACAAGGTCGCCGCCATGCAGAGGGCCACGTCGCCCAGTTCCGCGGCGACGATGACCGGCAAGCTCAAAGTGGATTATAAGAAGAACAGTGAGAAGTTGCTGCTCCCACGCTCATATGGTGGGCTGGATCAGCCACCGCAGCCTGCCACTTTCGATATGTTGCCGATCCTCTGGAACCAGCGGCAGATGAGGCTCCTGTTCACCAGGGTCGCGCAGCAAGATGTGAAGGCTGTGCTGCTGCGTGTACCTGCCAACGTGCAATATTTTACCGGGTATTGGTATCGTTCTACGGAGCGACCGCAGGTCGCGTTCATGAACAAGGACGACGAAGCGCCGTGGTACTGTCACCCTGTCATCGACAACGAGCTGGTTCGCGCCGGCTGGTTCGGGGGAGAAAAGGTCTACTTCGACTTCCCGCATACACCGGGCGGATTCCCCAATGAAGGCAAGGTCGTCACCGGCCCGGCGGTCGACCTGTTCGAATTCATGCTGGAGGGAATCAGAGACAAAAAAGTTCAGGGTGGCAAGATTGGCGTAGATGGAGAGTTGTATCCATCCGAGCTGGCCAAGCTCAAAAAGATTCTGCCCAACCTCGAGGCGGTCGATATCGCGGATGTCATCAAGGAGATCCGCATCACCAAGACCCCGGAAGAACTGGCGCTCTGGAGCCGTGCGTATGCTTACAACGATCGAGCGCATGCTTTTGCGCGAGACTATCTGCTGACTTACGGGACAGATATTACGGATCTCGAGTTGCAGACCGCGACTGAATTGTGGCTTGCGGATCTGATGTATCAGGAGCTCGATCTTGCAGGCGGGCTGATGAACCACGGTGTGGGCACGGCCAGTGACGTGGAAATACGCGCCGGACGTACGACTGCCTATCCTCATCCAAATCAGCCGTACTATTCCAGGGTATTGCGCAACCAGCCGCTGCAGATCGTCTGCGATGTCATGGTGGGCAATTGCGGAGGCGAGAACTATCGGATGTATCAGATAGCCGATCCGGCCGGCAAGTTCGATGCGCATGGTACGAAGATGTGGGAGGTGACCAAGCGCTGTTGTGACATCCAGAGGGACATGCAGAAGGAAGGAGCTGTGTGCGGCGACATCGCCTACGCGATTCACAAATATCAGGTCGAGCAGGGCATGCAGAAGTACATCTACCATCGACCTGGGCATGGAGAGGCGAGCGAGGGGCACTACGCGCCTTACATCGCACTCGGCGATCGTACCGTGCTCAAACAAGGGTCGATCTTTTCCGAGGAGCCAGGCCTCTATGATCCGGCCGTCGGCGTCGGGTATAACTGGAGCGACAGCATCGTTACGGGTGCAGGCACGGGCTATCGGATGAGCTTTGTGCCGTATACCAAGGAATGGCTGTTCCTGAAGCTGTGAGGCAGTACACCGGGCTACCACCTCATATTTGACGCAGGAGGTATCGCACCCCCCTCGCTGACTCCGATCCGCTTGCAGACTTCCGCCTCGACGGGCCGCCGTTGTCGTTGCGGCGGTGCGCATCCGTGCTCCGAGGCATGTGGATGCGCGTAACTCATTGAAAGTCAAGCATCTTGACGTGCGGGGTATATGCCGCCGGAACAGGATAGGCAGAGGTGACATCTAAAGTCCTGAACGACCCAAAAAAAGGGGACTCTCCATGACTGCAATTACAATGGTGCGGACGGCGGTTATCCTCCTTGCTATGGGAGCTCTCGGTGGCGTTGGCATGGCGCTGATTCGCCTCTTCCGGAGCATCAATCCACCGAGCGCTCTGGCGATGTTGCACGGGTTGCTGGCCGCTGCAGGGATTACGCTCCTCTTGTATGCGACATTTACGGCCGGAATTCCTCAGCTAGCCAACATCGGCTTGGGGTTGCTGGTGCTGGCGGCACTGGGCGGACTGGTGCTGAACCTGAAATACCACTCGCGAAATGCATTGTTGCCCCGCGGTTTAATGGTCGGCCACGCCCTTCTCGCCGTGATCGGATTCGTGCTCGTGCTGCTGCCTGCGTGGGCGGGCTGGTAGTGGGGGCGCGTGTCCATTCGTCTGACCTCGGCTCGCTGATCGATAACGGCTGCACTGCTGCGTCCGCCCCCCTTGGCTTCCGAGGCGGAGGGCGGCCACGGATCGATTCGTACAAGTACGCGGCGGAAGCGTTTCGATCCCCGAACGCGCACGTATGTGCGACCATCGGCACCGAACTGGTCGCTTTAGGTTGAAAGGGCGGGGACGAGGCACGCCGACAGAAGCGGAGCGGAGCCTGGAAGCCTGCTCATCGTGGGAATGCCTGTCGGCGACCTGTCATCGACTCTCGGCGCTATCAGGAAAGAGGGTGGCGGGGGTGCGCTCGAAGCGTTGCCAAATTGAAATCCCGCAGTCGGCCCGCACGCACTCAATCGAGCTCTGGTGCTCGACAACCTGATGCCTTGTCCGCCGTCGCCGTCACAGGCGCACAGGTGGTGATTGATCGCGAGACCCACGCCGCTACCCTGCTGCAACTGCTGTTGTCCGCCGTATACGTGTTCGTGTGCGCATTCCGGTCCGTGCTGCCCGTGTACGACATTCCACGCATCGTTCTCGTCGACTCTCGACTGTCCCGCGTCATCGTCGGTCGGTCGGTCGCGACCGTCGGTGAGTTGTGCTTCGCCGCCCAGTGGGCATTGATCCTGCACCGCCTCGCATTGTTGAGCCACAGCCCGTTCGGCTACGTCGCATCGTCAGCGATCGTGCCGCTCATTGTCGTTGCCGAGGGATTCTCTTGGTACGCCGTACTCACGACAGCGCAGCGCGGTCACGTAGTCGAGAATTCAATCTGGGGGCTATCGGCAGTCCTGGTGGTTGCCGGTATGTTCCTGATCGAACCCCATCGAGTCGCGAACCTGTGTCCACCCATGCTCGCTTGGTGCGTCGGGGGCGCCGCCTACGTCCTCTTCATCTTTCTGTTCGATGTCCCGATGTACAGGTCGCGATGGCTTGCGGATGAAGCCGCCGGTCGCCGTTACTTCAGCATTTCCCAGGGTGTGGTCGATGTCTGCCGGCGCCGAGTCGTGTCCCACCGCTGGACGGACTGGAAGACCGAGGTGCTGTGGGTCGCTTTATTTCACCTTGGGAGTATGGAGCAGCGTCTCGATAGTCTATGCATCCCTAGCCCTTGAAATACTTCGTTAGTGGAGAGCAAGCAAAGGCGGCACCGGACGCGAGCCGGCATCTCACGGACGAATGGCTTTCTCAGTATCATCGGTAGATGGACATCGAGGCCACTGCGCGGGGATGCCTTTCGCGCGAGACGCTCCAGCGCCTCTCGCGCCGATCCAATTCTCAGGGCTTGCTGCAGCTCGGCCTGCACGTCGGCGGGCTCTGCATCACCGGGCTGCTGGTTTGGATGAGCCGTGGCCAGGCATGGCTCATCGGCGCCGTGGTGCTGCATGGCATAGCGCTTTCCTTTCTGTTCTGCGCCCTCCACGAATCCATCCATCGCACTGCCTTCGCCAGCCGCTGGCTCAGTGACCTGGTGGCCGGGATCTGCGGCGCCCTTCTCATGCTGCCGCCCGCATACTTTCGCGCATTCCATTTTGCGCACCACCGATTCACACAAGACCCAACGCGTGATCCGGAGCTGGCGGTAGCGGCTCCCGTGACACTGGCCGCTTATCTGTGGCGCGTTTCCGGGATTCCTTATTGGCGAGATCGGCTGACCGTGACTGCGAGCCACGCGCTCACAGGACATGTGCAGGAGTCCTTCGTGTCGGCGCAAAAGAGCGCGGCCATTGTGCTGGAGGCGCGGGTTCTATGGGCGGGTTATCTGTGTGTCCTCGCCGCCTCTGTCTATTGGCGGCGAGCGGACGCACTGGTCTATTGGGTGTTACCGGCTGTCGTGGGTCAACCGTTTCTGCGGCTATTTCTCCTTGCGGAACATTGGGGCTGCCCTCTAAGCAGCGACATGTTGGAGAACACGCGCACGACGCACACTAATCTTGTCGTGCGGCGACTCACTTGGCTCATGCCTTACCATGCCGAGCACCACGCCTGTCCGTCAGTTCCATTTCACACGCTGCCCGCGCTTCACGCGTTGATCGGCTCACGCGTTCGGGTCACCGCTCCAGGTTACCTCGCCGTTCATCGTGAGCTGCTGCAACAATTGCGCTCGCGCGGCGCGAAGTGAAGGGCTCTCTGCCACCCCGATAGCCTGCGCGCGGCTGGGAATTCACAACGAACCTGCGGAGCTCACCCAGCAGGCGGTCCGAACCAGGTGGTTAGCGCCTTTGGGAGTTCCGGGTGGGTCATGTGCCCGACCCAAGCAACATATCCGTCCGGCCGAATCAGCACTGCAGGGGGAGCATGGACCGCTCCGATTACCGGCAGCTCCCACTTACCTACGTATTGGGCGTCGACCAACTGAACCCGATCTGCCCACGGAGCGATGTCGAAGCCGCCGGGCTCACTGAGGTTGAGGAGCACCGGCCGGACGTTGTGGAGCAGGGTGAAGACTCGCAGGGGGCCTTTGGCGGTGACCACGTCGAGATCGGGCATGCGGCGCCCGAGCAAGGGATGTCCCTGGCCGAGGTCGTAGTGAATGTCCAGACCCGACATCATCGCGGCGAACCGCTGGCGAGGCTCGTCCATGCCGAGGAGCTCGGCGAGGGTGTCGCGCACGGCTTTAGTGCGTTCGTCTCGCCGGCGAAGCGCGACACTTGCCATCGTGTTGCGCAGCACCCGGGCAGCGACCGGGTACCGCTCGGCATGGTAGGTATCGAGCAGGCTTTCCGGCGATGTCCGTTTGAGCACCTGGGCCAGCTTCCATCCCAGGTTGACCGCATCCTGCATACCGGTGTTGAGGCCCTGTCCGCCGTCTGGGGCATGCACGTGTGCGGCATCGCCGGCGAGCAGGACTCGTCGGTCGCGGTAGGCCGCGGCCTGCCGAGTCATATCGGTGAATCGGGAGATCCAGGTGGGACTGTGGACCCCGAAATCAGTCCCGCACACGGCGATGAGCGCCTCGCTGAGATCGCGCAGGGTGGGTGCGCTCGCGGGTCCGACGTGCTGCTCGGTCACCATGACTGCTGTGGGCCCACCGTCCATGTAGAGCACCTTGCCGTCGCGGATCTTGTACTGCAACTTGCCGAAGGAATGGATGCCAAAGGCATTGCGGTGGATGCCCAATGGCGGCTCCTCGGCCATCTCGACCTGGGCGATCAGGGCGCTGGTCGTCGGATCCCACCCGGGGAACTCGATGCCGGCTACCTTACGGACGAGACTGCGTCCTCCGTCGCACCCGACGAGGTATTCCGCCCGCAACGATTGGCCGTCTGACAGCTCGACGTCGACGCCGGTGTCGTCCTGCGCGAAACCGGTCACCTCAAGTCCGTGATAGATCGGTACCGCCCGCTCGCCAACCCAACCGGCCAGTATGCGCTCGATGTGGTTCTGCCATAGCCCGAGTCCGTAGTTGTGCCGTGTGGGAAAGTCGCTGATGTCCAGTCGGACACCGGCGAAGCCCGCGATCTGAGCCACCTGCCCCTGCGACAGGAACCGATCAGCGATTCCGCGCTGATCGAGGACCTCGATGGTGCGTGAGTGCAGACCGCCTGCACGCGAGCCGACGAGATCCTGGTTTGCACGCCGCTCGACAATCGCGACGTCGACGCCCGCCAACGCCAACTCGCCTGCCAACATCAGCCCTGTCGGACCTGCTCCGGCGATCACCACCGCAGGGCCGTTCATAGCCACGCGCCGGCCGAAATCAACCCGGTCGCCACCAGCGCATCAGTTGCCCGAGCTGTCACGGAAACCGTGTCGAGCTGCGCGGCGACCAACTCGGCCGCGCGGCGCCGCTGGATTTCCACGGGTGCAATGTCTGCGCGCGAACCAAACAACGACCACCACACATGCATTTCTTGCAAACTTCCATTGCCCAGTGGCTCTGACCTCGGGCAGTGTTCTACGGCAGGAGCAGCGTTCTACGCCAGGACGGGGGTCTTGCCGCAAGCCCCCCGGTGCGCTATACGTTCAAAGTGGGGTGAAGCGGGTGTTCGCGCCGGCGGGCGAGCAAAGCGGGAGCTGGACTGGAAGCCCGCTACCGGCCATTGATCGCGCTACCGCCGTGCGCGCCCTTTGATCGATCCTTTGGCTCAAGAGCCGGTGCAATCCTACCCAACCGGCCAGCCCAACTGGTTGCACATCGGCTACTGAACTCAGACTCGATGAGTTTCTTTTTCTCTCGCCTTCCCTGCGCCGCCACGCCACCCCGGCGTGAGCTGCTGAACGTGATCGAAGGGCCGGGACCGCGTGTCGGGGTCTGCTCGGCCGGCCCTGATCGCAGGCCGCGTCCCGAGGTTCGATTCCAGCGGGCATAAGACTGGGGCGCAATGAGTTTCCCTGCACTCGCGGGGTCCCCGGGGCGGAGCATGACGCAGAGCGCATTTTTTTGGATGCCCGCGAGAACCCTGTCACGGCTGGACTCTCTTTTCTGGCTCGGCGTGGGTCTTGGCCTCAAATTCAGCACTTGGTGGCCGAGTCACGCTTCTGTTCGCGTGTCCGGTGATTCAATTGAAGCGCGTACCGACATCCGACGTGGACACAGAAGCAGTATCTGCGGAACCGGTTGAGCCCGGAGGCAATCCCAGCTGGGCTGAAAGCCTCTTCAGGGGACTGGTGGCGTACGCTGTCATCGTCACCGTCTGGATGCTCACGGGTGTGGGTGGCCCCCAGGTCACCCGCTACGTCGGCCTCTTGTCCGATGCGCCTGCGGCTTTCGTGACCGTCATCCTGCTTGCCGCAACGGCGCGCCAGTGCGGCCGGGGCGCCGTGCGGTCCGCTTGGATTCTGCTGTCGATCGCCGTGGCTCTCTATCTGGGGGGCGTGGTGATCGGAGCGAATTCGTGGTTGCGTAGCCAGGATCCGTTCCCCGGGTCGGCCGACTTCTTTTTCATCGCGTTCTATCTCACCTGGTCACTGAGCGTGGTGTTCTTCATCCGTTCGGCGGCCGTGCGCGTGCCGTGGGTTCATCTAGCGCTCGATGCAACCATTTTTGTGGTCGGCTTCGGTGCGTTCTTCTGGTTTCTGGTGATTCGCAACACCGTATTGGTGACCGAAGTTGATTTTCTCAAGCAGGCGTTGACCCTGGCGTATGCTGCCCTCGATTGCGTTCTCTTGCTCATGTTGGGTGTGCTATTGCTGGCGGGAGCCGGCAGTGTCGGCAGCCGGCGGATCGCCCTGCTGCTGCTGTTTGGCATCGCGGCGATGTTTCTCAGCGACGTGCTCTGGTCGCTGGCCAAGATGCGCGGCTACTATCTGCCGGGCCAGTTTCAGGACGTGCTGTATCTGTGCTGGTACGTGCCCGTCGCTGCCGCGGGCCGCCAGCAGATGCGTTCCAGGTCCGATTCCGAACTCACGATGTCGAGCACCTCGGATTCCCTGGCGCGTTCGCTCCCATACGCATCTGTGCTTGCGGCCTTTCTGGTGCTGGTATGTCTCAGCCGGGGTGAGATCGGCGGCCCTGCGACCGTCATGACCATGGTCGTGTTCGCCCTCATGCTGCTGTTCATGGTTCGACAAGGGGTGGTCTTGCGCGGCGACGCATTGGTGCGCGAGCGCAAGGCGGCGCGCGTCGTCGAGGACCGTTACGCCTCCCTGATCGCAAACGCGTCCGACGTGATCGTGATTGTCGGTGCCGACGGCACTCTGCGGTTCGTGTCGCAGGCGTCCGAGCGCACCTTCGGTCTGCGGCCTGAGGAGATGACCGGGAAAGTTCTGTCCGAGCTCTGGGTCGGCGAGGATCAGGAGAAGCTACGCGGCTTCCTGGCCGAGGTAATCGCGGCACGTTCGGGAACAGTTGGCCCGGTCGAGCTGCGCGTCGAGCGCGATGCAAATCGCTACGTCATAGAGGCCGTCGGCAGCAATCTGATGCAGGATCCGGCGGTGCAGGGTCTGGCGCTCAATTTCCGGGACATCAGCGAACGCAAGGCGCTGGAGGAGCAACTGCGCCAGCTCGCATTTCACGATCCGCTCACCTTGTTGGCCAATCGCAATCTGTTCCGGGACAGGGTGCAGCATGCACTGGCTCTGGCCCAGCGCGGACACACTCTCGTCGCCGTCATGTTCCTGGACTTGGACAACTTCAAGAATATCAACGATTCGCTGGGCCACGATGCCGGTGACCGGTTGCTGCAAGCGGCCGCCCAGCGCATTGTCAAGACCACTCGGTCTTCGGACACCGTGGCGCGGCTTGGCGGAGATGAATTCGCGGTGCTGCTCGAGGATCTTTCCACGATCGCGGAAGTCGAGCACCTTGCGGCCGCGCTGATTGAGACTTTGGATTCGCCGTTCACGCTCGATGGAATGGAAGTGCGCGTTGGAGCCAGCATCGGTGTCGCCTCTTCAAACTGCGAAACCGGCGCCGAGGCGCTCCTGAGCAATGCCGACATAGCGATGTACCACGCCAAGGCGGCCGGCAAGAACCGTTACGTCACTTTCCAGCCGCAGATGCAGGACAGGCTGCAAGAGCGGCTGCGCCTCGAGGCGGACATCAGCCGCGCACTAGCCCGGGAAGAGTTCTTCCTGGAATACCAGCCCATCGTTGATCTCGGTACCCGAAGCCTGCTCGGAGTCGAGGCGCTGGTGCGCTGGAGGCATCCGGAAGCCGGCGTATTGATGCCTGCGCACTTCATCCAGGTAGCCGAGGAGTGCGGTCAGATCGACAAGCTGGGCTGCTGGGTCCTCAAGCGCGCGTGCCACGATTTGTGCTCGTGGCGCGGTGCCATAGCCGGCGGCGAGGGACTGCGGCTTGCGGTCAATATCTCGGGGCGGCACCTCCAGCACGGAGACCTGGTGCGCGATGTCGCGGAGGCTCTGCGGGAATCCGGGCTCGAGCCAGGGAACCTCGTCATCGAGCTCACCGAAAGCACTATCATGTACAACACCGATGCCAATCTGGAGCGATTCCATCGTCTCAAGGCACTGGGGGTTCGACTGGCGATCGATGATTTCGGAACAGGTTACTCGTCGTTGTCTTATCTTCACCGCTTCCCGATCGACATTCTGAAGATCGATCGCTCCTTCGTGAGCCGCCTGACAAATTCCGACAACGGCCCCGAGGTGGCCAGCGCGGTCATCACTCTCGGCGAGACGCTCGGACTGGACACGGTGGCCGAGGGGATTGAGCTAGAGCCACAGGTCGCAGCCCTTCTCGAGCTCGGCTGCGTGGCCGGGCAGGGTTACCTGTTCGCCAAGGCCGGACCGCTCGAGCAGATATCGAACAGCTCCTTTGCCGCTTGCCGCAACGCGCTTTGGTCAGCGCAAGCGGGCCGCGAGCAACTTTCCGCTACGGGCCGTTTCAGGGCGCTCAAGGCGAGACACCGGCGTGGGGCTATGTCAGCCTAGGGTCTCGGGACCGGGAAACGACTCATGCGTGCCGAAGGCCTCGTCAGGAGTCGCGGGGAGACGGACTCTCCAATTCTGCTCTTTATTCGGACGGCCTACTCTTGCCCACGCCCGTCACCGGGATTGATGCGCTCGGATCGAGTGCGCCGGAGGTGCTGCATGACGCGGTTGCTTGCCTCGGGTGACATGCTACCTGGCGGCGCTGGGCTAGCACGGAAGGTACCCACGCCCGTGTCCGCGGCCGCCGCAGTGCCCGTCGAAGGGAAGGAGATGAATACGTCGCTGCTTACCTGTGTACCGCCGTTTGTTTGTGCATAGAGCGGCAGGAAAGCATTGGCCACGCTCGTCAGGGCTTGGTAGTCACCAAGGAAATAGCCCTGCGAATTGGCTCCGAACTGCCCCATGGGCGCCAGGGTCAGATCAAACGGGCCTGACAGGTGTGATTCAGTGAGGCTGGTGCCATCGCTGGTCGTCACCAACCAGCAGTCAGTCAGGATGGATCCGGGAAAGGTGTCGTTACGCAGATCGTAGTAGGTGATGCCGATGACGCCGTCCTCACGTACGTGCACGGTGGGCGTAAAGGCTACCGCCTCGGCATCGCCGTTTACGCGCACGGGTGCCGACCAAGTGTGGCCGCCGTCCGAGGAGGAGGACAATGCGATGCCATCATGCGCCCCGCCGGAGAAGCGTGCATCCTGCCAGACGACATAAATATCACCTGAGGGGGCGACGCTGACCGAGAACAGGAACGAGGAGTCGCGAATGGAGTGGCCGGTCTGCGGATCGGAGGCACCGATCGCTTTCTCTTGTGCAATCGTCACGGGGGCGGACCACGTAGCGCCATGATCCGTCGATTCAACGGCCCGGAGCAGTCCCGTGACGACCCCGTTGCTCGCTGTATCCAGCTCGGTGAAAAAATCCGCCACGACGTCGCCCGGCAGCACCACGATGATGTTGCCAATCGTCTGACTGCCGACTCCCGGGTCGTAGATGTTGCGGCCAGCTTGCCACGTCGCTCCACCATCACTCGTTACGCCGAAGTAAGTCGGCCCACTGTTTTGCGTGTTGATCCGATCCCACACGACGTATACGTAGTTCGCCTCATACGGATCGGCGGTGATGGCCCCTTTGTCGTTGAAGAAATCCGCGCCGTCGGTGATAAGCGCAACGGGCTCGCTCCAGGTGAGGCCCCCATCGAGTGAGCGTGCCACGAGCTGGCCGCTGGAGGAGCCCGCCGCGAGGGCGCCGCCGGTGAAGGACAGTGACAGCGCGTAGATGAGGCCATTGGGCGAGGCGGCCAGCCAGCCGTTGCTGGCGCGCAGGTAGTTGCCCGCATTGCCGCTGTTGCCTCCCGTACAGACGGAGAAATCGGCATTGGTCACCATCCAGGTGTTACCGCTGTCGAACGAGACCCCGAGATTCAAAGCCTGCGAGCCGCCGGTATTCCAGCGATTCTGCTGCCACATTGCGACGAAGTTCGTGGTGTTGGCCGGATTGACCACCAGTGAGGGCTCGAGTGCAGTGTTGTCATAGAGCGTGCCCGCCTGCGTCACGCCGGTGCACGCCCCAAACGTTGGGGGCTGGGACACCTTCACCTGCGTGACCGAGGTGAAGGCGGGCGGTTGTGGCGCAGGCGCAGGTCCCCCGGCCACGCCGCCATTGTCACCGCCGCCGCATGCGGTCAGGAACAGCGCGGCGATACTGATGATACGTCGCAAGCTCAAGTCGTTCTCCCTACGGGTGCCGGTGTGTGAGCGGCCCTCTGTGTCATCCGCGAGCCAGATGCGAATGCATGGATAGTCGTGGGAAGCTGCGCAGTCAACCCGGCTCATCCTTGCGCTCTGATCTTCGCGCTGGGATGGCGGCCAAGGCGCGCTCCAGCGCCTGGAGAGCGACGGGCTTGACGAGATGGTCATGGAAACCGGCGGCCTGCGTCCGCTGACCATCTTCCGCCTGGCCATAGCCGGTGAGCGCCACGAGGCGGATGCCGTTGAGGCGTGGTAGGGCCCGGAGTCGTCCGGCGAGCTCGTAGCCGTCCATCTCCGGAAGTCCGAGGTCGAGCAGTGCCACTTCGGGTTGGAATGACTCGATCTGCTCGAGCGCCTGCTTGCCGGTGAAGGCGACTTGCGCCTCGTGGCCGTGGCATGCGAGGAGGGCTGCGAGGGAGTTGGCTGCGTCCTGGTTGTCGTCGACGATGAGCACGCGCCGGGGCGGGCCCTTGATCTGCGCGGCCTCGTTGCTCGATGCGCGCGGACGTACCACCCGCGGCAATCGGATCTCGAAGGTCGAGCCGCCGCCGAGGCCCGGGCTGCGGGCCGTGACTTGGCCGTCGTGCATCTCAATCAATCGCTTGACTACAGCCAATCCGATGCCGAGGCCGCCCTGAGCACGGTCGAGCGTGCGATCACTCTGCACGAAGAGATCGAAGACCTTCGGCAGCAGCTCCGGGCCGATCCCCACGCCGGTATCGGTGATCTCGATCACCGCACTATCCCCCACCGTGCGGGTCTGTATGCGAATCTCCCCTCCCGGGTCGGTGTATTTGATGGAGTTCGTGAGCACATTGGCCACGCATTGCAAGAGCCGGGCGTGATCGCCACTCACGTACAAAGGCTCATAGCTCTCAGCGGTCGTCGAGAGCCTGTGCTGCTTGGCGCGCAGCTGGGGTTCGACCGTCTCGAGAGCCTGGGCGATGATGCTCGCGAGATCGGTGGGACGGCGCTGCAGCTGAATTCTTCCCCGGGTGATGCGCGAGACATCAAGGAGGTCATCCACGAGCCGCGTCAGCTGCGCGGTCTGGCGCTTGATCATCTCAATGGCCATCCGGGAGCGGCTGTCCTCGCCGATCGTGCGCGACAGCAGCTCGCCCGCGGTCATGATGGGCGAAAGGGGGTTTCTGAGCTCGTGAGCGAGCATGGCGAGGAACTCGTCCTTACGCCGATCGGCCTCGCTCAGTGCCTCCTCTGCGTGCTTGCGTTGCTCGATCTCCCACTGCGACGCCTGGTGTAGCCGTGCGTTGTCGAATGCCACGGCAGCCTGCGCGGCTATGGCGAGCACCAGGCGCTCGGCTCGCTCATCGAAGACGCCGGGCGCAGGATGGCCGAAGAACAGACCCCCGAGCACCTGGCCGGAGACCGTCTTCACCGGCACAGCGAGGTAACTGCGCACGGGTAGATGTCCCTCGGGCATGCCCTGGTAGGGCGCATTGTGCCCGTAGCGTGAGTCGGCCGTGATGTCGCTGCTCCGCACGACCCCCTCGCCGCGAAATGTCGGCCCGAACACCCCGGTGTTGCGAGGCTGAGGAAAGCGCGCGAAGGCTTCGCGCGGCGCGCCGGAGAGGGTAAAGAGCGTGTACCACTCACCCTTCTGGTCCTGCACATTATAGAAGAAGGCACCAAAGGCAGCCCCCGAAAGCTCGGTGGCTGCATCGGTTGCGATCTGCACGACCCGTTCGGTATCGAGTTGCGCGCCGACCAGGGCGTGGCTGATCTTGCCGAGCAGTTCCTGCACCCGTGCTTCCTCGCGCAGCCGCTCCTCGGCGCGCTTGCGAGCCGTGATGTCGATCGCCGTTCCGATCACACGCACGCACTTTCCGCTGCCATCGAAGATTCCGCGGCCCTTCGCGGCAACCCACCGAGTCAGGCCGTCCTCCTTACCCACCGTCCGGTACTCGACGTCATAGAGCGCGCGCCGCTCTGAGTCGACCGCTGCGGCAAACGCCTCGGTCGTGCGCTGCCGGTCGGCCGGATGCAGACCCGCGTAGAAATCGGCCATCGATACGGATACTTCCGGTGAGATGCCGAACATTGCCTTCACGCGCGGCGGCCAGAACAGCTTGTCGCTGATCGAATCGACATCCCACAACCCGACTTCGGCCGCTTCGGTCGCGAGGCGCAGCTGTTCCTCCCGCTCTCGAAGTGCCTGCTCAGTCTCCTTGCGCTCCGTCACGTCACCCATAGCGCCGAACCATTCTATGATGTTGCCCTTCCCATCTTTCAGCGGGATGGCGCGCGAGAAAACCCAGCCGAGCGTGCCATCCACTCGCCGCACGCGGTGCTCGAGCTGGAAGATGCTCTTCGTGCGGATGGCCTCCTCGATGACGGTCATCACGCGCGGCTGGTCGTCAGGATGGAGGTACCTGTCGAGCCAGGTGCGGCTCGGGTCGACCGTATCGGCGATGAAGTTCCGACCGTGCAGGTGGCGCATCTCGTGCCAGTCGGGGCTCATGCGGTAGATGACCTCGGAGGTCGCACTCACGAAAGCATGAAACCGCTCCTCATTCTCGCGGCGCATCCGCGTGAGCTCGAGCAGAGCGCCCACGCGGGCGAGCAACTCACGAGCGGAGAAAGGCTTGACCAGGTAGTCGTCGGCGCCGGCCTCGAGGCCTTCGAGGCGCGCTTCCTCGCCGGCGCGCGCTGACAGGAGAATCACTGGCACGCCGCACAGCCGCTCATCGGCCCTCAGCGCCTTCAGGAGCGCCAGACCGTCGAGCCGCGGCATCATGATGTCGGAGAGAATGAGCTCGGGCAGCTCCCGTCGCGCGGCCTCGAGCGCCTGCTCGCCATCGGCGACGATCTCGACGGCGTAGCTCGAAGAGAGCAGGCCGCTGACATAGGCGCGCATGTCCGCGTTATCGTCGGCCAGGATGATCCGCGCGCCGGCCGTCTCGGCGAAACGGCCATCGAGGGGATAAGCCGAACTTTCGATCAGCGCCGGTGAGTCTGCAGCGGCTTCATCGGCATGGGAAGGGATCCAGCGCAGCGCTTCCTCGACGAAGACCTTGGCGCCGGCGACTGTCGGGTCGCGCATGCGAGCGGCCTTGATGCGATCCGGCGGTAAATGCTCCGTTCCGAGCGGCACTCGCACCCGAAACGTCGTGCCGCGGTCGAGCTCGCTCTCCACCTCGATGGTCCCACCATGCAGGCGCACGAGCTCGTGCACGAGCGCCAGCCCGATACCGGAGCCTTCCTGAGTTCGTCCGGCCGTGCCCTCCACTCGATAGAAACGCTCAAAGAGATGCGGCAGCGCATGGGCGGGGATGCCGACGCCGGTATCGATGACTTCGAGTATCGCCCGGCCGCCTTGCTTGCGCAGCCGCACTGTGATGGTGCCACCGAGCGTGTACTTGAACGCATTCGACAGCAGGTTGAGGACGATCTTCTCCCACATTTCCCGATCGACGTACGCCGGCTCATCGAGAGGGGTGCACTGCACGTCGAAGCGCAGCCCGGCGCGCTCGATGGCCGAGCGAAAGGTGCTCGAAAGATCGCTGGTGAGTGCGGAGAAGTCGGTCGGCTCGTAAGAGGCCAGCACGCGCCCGGCCTCGATGCGGGAGAAATCGAGCAGGCTGTTGACGAGCTTCAGCAGGCGCAGCGAATTGCGATGCGCAAGATCGAGCCGAGCGCGTGCCAGCGCCGGTGTCTTGGGATCTGCAGCGACTTCCGCCAGGGGACCGAGCATCAATGTGAGCGGCGTGCGGAACTCGTGGCTCACGTTCGAGAAGAACGCCGTCTTTGCACGATCGATCTCCGCAAGTGCTTCGGCGCGGCGCCGCTCGGCTTCGGTGGCTTGTGCATCGGCGATGGCCGAGGCGATCTGACCGGCCACGAGTCCGAAAAATGCGCGGTACGCCTCATCGAGCGCCCGTCGCGGGCTCACGCCGGCGAAGAGGAAGCCCGCTAGCCGCTCGCCGCCCGAGCCCTTCAGTGGGAGCAGGAATGCGTCACGGATGAGATCCGGCCAGGGGTCCGCGGTCACGTGGATCCCAACTTCGCGAGCCCCCCGGATGTGTTGTGTCGCTTCGGTCGCAATGAGCTGCGCAAGCAGCCAGCCGGACGATTCGGATTCCTCCAGCACTGCAGGCGCCACATGCTCCGGTAGACCGCGCGTATACGCCATCCGGCGGGCCGTATGACCCTCGTCGAGCACATAAATGGCGGCGAAGGGCATGCTGAATGAATACTTCTCGAGCACTTCGCAGGCGCCGCGGCAAGCCTTCTCGACAGTCGGCGCGCCGACCGATCGCGCGGCGAGATCCCTCAAGAGGCGCAGACGCCGCTCACCGATTACCCGCTCGGTAACCTCCGTGACGACGCAGAGCATGCCTACAATACTGTTTCCATCGTCGTAGACTGGGCTGTAGGAGAACGTGTGATACGTTTCCTCCGGGAAGCCACTGCGCTCGAGAAAGAGCAGCAGCGCTTCATCCCAGGTCGCTCGGCCATGCTCGAGCACCTGCGCGATGCGGGGGCCGATGTCGGGCCAGATCTCCTCCCACACCTTGTCCGATTGGGCACCGAGTGCCCAATCCCGCTTGATTCCGAGCGTGGGCGCGTAGGCATCGTTGCAGAAGAACGTGAGCTCCGGTCCCCAAAGCATCCACATCGCATAACGCGAGTCGAGCATCATCCGCACGATGGTCTTGAGGGACTGAGGCCACCCCTGGGGCGGCCCGAGCGGGGTCTTGCTCCAGTCGAGCGCGCGCATGCGCTCGCCCATCTCCCCGCCGCCGGCCAGGAATTGGAGGTCGGAGCTCGAGGCCTTCTTCCCATTCTTCCGACGCTGGGCCGCAGAGCCGCCCGTCGTTGCAGACATTTGCCCTCGCATGACGCTGTGGCTACGAGATTTGCGTGGCCCTGGTTGCGTCGACCGCTGCGCAGAATTTCTTCTTTCGTCCCTCGGCGAGTCGGCCAGGCCCGCCCCATGAATTATCGCCTATGCGTCGCGGGTGCGGCAGACTAGATGCCCAGGCCAAGCTGGCGACCTCGCTGGACCTGCCTTCGACGTTCCAACGCTGCGCGTCCAGATCATGGCAGCGCTTAGTCGGCTACTTGCGGTAGGCGATTGGCTTAACGCCTCCAACTATTCAAGGACTTAAACGCGGTACTGATCGACGCCGTTGCTTGTCGCTCACGGCCTGCTGGCGGACTGCGCTGTTGAAGCAGGCCCTCGGACCGGTCCACTGCAGAAAGTCGCCGCCGTGGGCGGGCTAGCCGGGAGTGATCGGACAGATCGGTCCCCTCTGTCAGGTTGGTCAAAAAACACCGCGTTTTGGGCTGAGTCGCTGTCAGCTACCCCGGAGGAGACGCTGATCGTGCCGAGGTCGATTGTCCTGCGATCCTCAGGCCAAACCAGCGAGGGATCGCTTGAAGAATCGCCGGGCTCGGGCAAGCCGGTATCAGTCGGCGGAGTCACCGGGTGCGGATGGGCTTGAATCAAACAGCTGGGGCCGCAAGACCCGCAGGCGGGCAGGCGGATTGTAACGAATCTCTCTGTACAGACACTGCAGAGATCGGGAGGCGATGAACGTGGTGGCACGAGCCATTTATGGCAGCGATAAGGACCGTCCGGTTCATGGATGGTCGCGCCGCCGAAAGTTGCTTGAAGTTAATAGGGCTACGCAAGAAAGGTGCCTGAATGGGTCAGGTGTTGGAGACGAGGCATGTCAACTCCGTATGGAGAGCGAAGCTAGTGCATCGCAACAGGTCCCGTGGCAGCAACTGAAACTGCGGAACATTTAAAGCGCGCCACGCGCGGATCGCGCGTACAATCCAAGTTAGTCACCCCGTGGTGACAGCAAAACGACAATGATGCCCGCCTATGGACGGTGCGGACGCACAGACCGATCGTCCATCCAGATCATCAAGCACAGTCGGGGGAGAACCGGTGAACGTCCAAAAATACTTAGCAACTCTAATGGCGCTCGCGGCCGTGAGTGCGGGACTTGCTCCCGTACCGGGTCTCGGGCAGGAACCTGCCTTCACGATCGTGGCACAACACCTCGAAGCGCCTCGAGGCCTTCGATTCGGGCCGGACGGGAATTTGTACGTAGCGGAAGCCGGCCTCGGCGGCAGCCACAGCACGGTGGGGCAGTGTCAGCAGGTCCCGGGGCCGGTGGGCCCCTACAAAGGTGGCAGCTCGGGCCGAATCTCGCGGATCAACGTCCATAACTCGACCACGACGACGGTCGCGACTGGATTTCCTTCGACGCAGGACGCGATGGGTGACCTCATCGGCCTGGCCGACGTCGCATTCCTCAACGGCACGTTGTACGCGCTGGTCGGCGGAGGTGGCTGCTCACATGGCAATCCCGCCAGCCCGTCCGGCATCGCCAAAGTGGATGCGAGCACCGGCAAATGGAGCTTGATCGCTGACATCGGGGCCTGGCTGAAGACTCATCCGGCCAAATTCGAGAGCGCCGATGACTTCGAGCCGGACGGGACGCTCTACAGTCTGGTCGCGCAATATGGCGCGCTTTATACGGTCGAGCCCAACCACGGCCAGCTTATCGAGGTCACGACGAAAGGCAGAATCTCGCAAGTGATAGACATTTCCGCCTCGGAGGGTCACATCGTGCCGACCTCGTTCGCGATCCGGGAGGCGGTGTTTTACGTGGGCAACCTCAACCTGTTCCCGATCGATCCGCAATGGGCGCAGATTCTGACAATCTCACGCCCCAATGCCGACGACCTGGTCAATGTCCCGCCGGGCTTGAGTCCCCCAGCAGGCTTCCGCGTGAGCAGCTCCAAAGCCGGTTTCACGACGGTGGTTGCTGTGGATTTTGGGCCCGACGGATTGCTCTACGCACTTGAGCTGTCGGACGGCCCGGGCTTCCCGGCGCCCACTTTCGGCAAGGTCGTGCGCGTCAATCATTCCGGAGCGATCGAGGAAGTGGTCACCGGACTCAATGTCCCCACGGGCATGACGTTTGGACCGGACGAGCGGCTCTACGTTTCGGACTTTGGTGCGGTCCCGGCACCGGGCTTCAGTCTGGGACGCATTCTGCGCTTCGACATTCCGCCGGGCTTTTGAGGCAGCTCGCATAAGTTCGCGGGCCATCGCTCGCGTCGGATAGCCACGACCCGGCCCTCGGGGCCGGGTCGTGCGCGTACGGACAGTTCACCGCATTCACTGTCTTCGCATTCTGCGGGTCGTTTTCCGCACCCGGGCGTCGTGTGAATCGCAGCGCTGCGCATCATGAGCGCGTCGGTCGCGGTACGCCCACGAATCTGCAGGTCCACGAGCAACCGGCGGTCGAAGTCAAGTTAGAGGCTCTTTGTTCTTTTTCTGTAAGAAAAGTGCGATGCCACCCTGAAACGCAGAGGAATGTAGTGCGCCTGAAGCGCGGCGTTTTCAGCTTTCAGAGACGCGCTCAAGGGCTGCTCACTCACCATCGCCAGCAGTCCCTTCGCGCGACGGACCTCGGACTCAATGTGCAGGAATGAGTCTGCGAGACTCCGCGCCGTGCTGAGCCGACAACGCAGCGCGCGCTCGCCCCACGTCTCGGGGGCTTCGGCGTGATGGCCATCTGCTGCAACCAGCTCGTGCGGCACCTTTCTCCGCTGGCCGTCGCACTGGTGCTGGGCGTCTCCATCTTGCTGCCGACCCTCGCCTTTCCATTCATGCAGGCACCTGGTCCCGACCGACGGCTCGCCTGCGAATCCTTCCCGCAGTTCTTCGGCGATCTGGCCGCCCTGGTCAAGCGCCGAGAGGAGCTGGTCGCCAGCGTCCTGTTCGCCGCTCCCGCCGCCACTTTCTCGCTCACTAACTTCCTCGGTGGCCGCGGCGGTGACTTCCACGCTTCACCCGGATTCATCGGCTTCGTCGGAGGGGTAGGCGTGTCCGTCGGGGGGTCGTGCGTTGCCTCGTGTTTCCGGCCCTCAGCCGCCTCATGCCGCTGCGCCCGCTTTATCTCGCCGTCGGCCTCGCCGGCGCCCTGTGTACGCTCAGCCTCATATTGCTGCCTCACACCCCGGCGTCCTATGCCATCGTGCTGATCGCCGAGAACCTCTTTCAGGGCGTGGCCATCACCACCAGCATCGCGGTCATCTTTGAGACGATCGGCTGCGACAACCCGCTGGCCTCCACCACCTTCTGCTTTCATCGCCTCGGCTTATGGCTTGCCCATTTCTTACATGCTGTACGTCGGCGCCTTCGGCTTCGCTCTCGGTGGTATCCCTGGCAGCCTCGCTATCGACGCCCTCACTGGCATCTTCGCCAGCGCCCTGCTTGGTCTCATGCTGTTGTGCCTGGGCCGCAGAGCATCCAACCCCCTGGTTGCCTGAAGCCCCATCCCTGCCGCACGCCTCGAACCCCAATTCAGGCGTCCCGCCGCTTCCGCCAGCACAATCAAGACCTTGTCTCAGCCACGACACATGGCCATTGCAGGACTCCGCCCGCGGAGCATGCCCGGCTCCAGGGGCGGCGACGGGCATTCGTTGGGAGATTCTCGGACACGGCACATGCATCGGTGAGCAGTCAGGCGAGAGTGGCGGGATTTGCGCTCATTTCTGGTCTTGTCTGAAGAGACGGTGCACCTCCGGGCGGCCGGCGCACCAACCTAACTTCAACGGAGAGAGTCCATGTCAAGATCCGCGCTAACCAAGTCAGATATCAGCGCCTGTGCTCTGGCGCTCTGCTCAATCCTCGGACTTACCCCCGCTTGGGCGGCCGATTTTCCGACCGGAACGTACGAGGCCAAAGAAGCGCCCTACGCCGTCAGCTTCGACGACAAAGGGCAGTTTCACGTGAATAAGGGCGCGACGCTGGAGGTCACGGGCAACTACTCCATCGAGGCGGGTAAGCTCCATTTGACCGACGGCAAGGGGCCCTGGGCATGCACCAAGGCGGGTGAGCAAGCGGGCATCTATGCCTGGAAGTATGAAAATGCCGTGCTGAGGTTGAGCAAGGTGGCCGACAAGTGCCAGGATCGGGTGAAAAGCCTCGTTAACCTTGACTGGAAGCGGCAAAAGTAGCCCGCGTGAGCTCCAAATCGATCCCTTGAAGGGATTCCGACTGGAGTGTGGACGGCGCGGGATAGCGGTGACGAATCGCCGGGCCGAGCATGCGATCTTGGCTCCGGCGGCCAACCTGCTCGGCCAGGCCCGGTCAGTCGTGAGCGGCTTGAGCGGCTCTGGTCAACGATGGCCGAGCGGGCGATCTCAGCGGCAGTAGGCGATCGGTTTCCTGCTTGACCACGGAGTAGCATTCGCAGGAGAGCTCCTCGAGTCGCGGGCGATCCAGCACCTTGATCCGTCCACGGTGGTAGCTGATTACTCCAAGTTTTTGGAGCTTGCCGGCAGCTTCGGTGACGCCTTCGCGTCGGACGCCGAGCATGTTGGAGATCAGTTCCTGGGTCATCGTCAGTTCGTCCGACGACAGCCGGTCGAGCGACAGCAGCAGCCACCGACACAATTGCTGGTCCACTGAATGATGCCGGTTGCACACTGCGGTCTGGGTCATTTGAGTGATCAGCGCCTGCGTGTAGCGCAGCAGGATGTGCAACATCTCACCATGACGTTCGAACTCTCTCTTCAGCCGTGCCCCGGTCAACCGGTACGCGGACCCAGCGCTTTGCACGATCGCACGATTCGTAGTGGTTTCACCGCCCATGAACAGCGCGACGCCGATCGCTCCGTCATTCCCGACAACGGCAATTTCGGCCGACGCGCCGTCCTTGAGTACGTACAGCAGCGAGATGATGGAATCGGTCGGGAAGTAGATGTGCCGCAGTGTATCGCCGGACTCGTAGAGCACTTTACCGAGCGGCAGCGCCACGAGCTTCAGATATGGGAACAGCCGATCACGCTCCGGCTGCGGCAACGCGTGCAGTATGTGATTTTGCTGTGGGTCCGATGTCCCCGCCATTGTCCAAGCTCCAGACGGTAGACGATGCGTTGTCTCCACTGTAAACCTTCCTCCCGGAAGATGTACTGCAGCGTACACAGCGGCCCCCGAGCAAAGCTCCTGCTAATCGGTAAGACATTCAATCTACAGGGCTTTATGGGCTCTTGATCACGGCTGCGACCGTCCGTCCGGTCCCGATTCGCCCAAGCGGGCCGTTGCGAACGCACGCGCCTGGTCTGCGGCCGGGCTGTCATCAGCGCACTGGCCGGCACGACTTAAAGAACAGCTACATGATCGGAGTCTGACAGCGCCGCGCGAAGAGCCGTGAGATTTGCGGCAATACGCAGTGCGGACAATCCGTGTGGGTTACAGCACCGACCGCGGCTTCCCAGAAGTCCAGCCTGAGTCGCAACGATTGCTCAGGGCAAGCGATGCGATTCCCACAGGAGGTCCCTCAGCGGATAGCATTTCTCAGGCGGCTGCCGGCAACTGCCAGTTTTTCGGCAGAATGATCGCATCGATCGTGTGGACGACACCGTTCGTTGCCGCGATATCGGCGTGGGTGATGTGGGCGCCATAGTGCGTATCGTCCACACGGGCAAGGCCGCTCTCGATGTGGCCTCCAAATTCCTGCCGGGGCTGCTTCTTGTCGATCTCGATCGGTCGGACATCCCATGCCGCTCGCGTAGCCCCAATTGCGCGAGGCGACCTGACTATGGGCAGCTCGCTCTCATCCTGCCGCTGAGTTCGGCGCCTAACCGAGAATGGTGCTGTGCGTTTGCTTGACGGCCGCATAGCACGTGCAGGCGGCAGCCTCCAAGCCCCGTCCGTCGAGGATCGTAAGGTGGCCCCGGCTGTAGCGGATCAGCTTGCGCCTGCGCAAAGAGCTGGCAGCCCGGGTAACACCTGCACGACGCACGCCGAGCATGTATGCCAGGAATTCATGGGTGATGTGGAACGCATCGGAGTGGGCTCGGTCGCGAGTCATCAGGAGCCAACGCGCAAGTCGCGCCTCCACGAGATGAAAGCGGGTGCAACCGGCCGTCTGGGCCAATTGGCTCAGCGTTACGTAGAGGTAGCGGTTGAGAGTTCGTAGTAGCGCCGGGCTGTGGTCGACTTCGCGGCAGAAGCTGGCGGCTTCCATTCGCCAGGCCGGCCCTGCTCCCTGCACGAGAGCTTGCAGCGGCGAGGTGTTGACGCCCAGCATCAATGAGATCCCCATCATGCCCTCATCGCCGACGAGACCGACTTCAAGACCGGTGTGTCCCTCGATTGGAGCGATCAAAGAGATGAAGCTGTCGGTGGGGAAGAAAACATGTCGAATGCGCTCGCCGGGCTTGCAAAGCACTTCGGCGAAGCCGAGATCAACCTGTTCGCAGCGCGCCAGTAGATGCTGACGATCGTGGCCGGGTAGCGCAGCGAGCAGAAGATTTCTTGCGGCGGGCCGAGGTGGCTGTGGCACCGGGACTCTCCCGTTGATTGGGCTGGCAAGAGGGGCGTGGAGGTGCTCTCCGCCTTTCAGAATGCCGTGCGGTCAGCGGGCGATCTGTTCGGTGGACCACGGAGCTCAAATTCGTGGTTCTGCTCCCGGAAGTGGCCTGCTCAGAAGATGCGGCCATCAGTGCCGGCAAGATCCTCGCCGCGCTCAGCGAACCCCACCACATTGAGCAACGCGATGCGCACATTACCGTCAGCATCGGAATTGGTGTATACCCCGATGACGGCGTGGATGCCGAGACGCTCTTGAGGAATGCCGACAGTGCCCTGTTTAGCGCCAAAGGGCTCATGGCCGCAGTAACTATCAGTGCTTCACAACGAGCCTGAGTGCGCGAGCCCTCGAGGGGCGGCTCTGAAGCGACGGTCAGCGTTTGGAGTTCAAGACGTGCCCGTGAGGACCAATGCCCCGGGCGATGCGTGGCAGCTGCAAGAATCCTCAGCAGTCTCGCTATTAAGCCACGTCGAAGGCGAGCCGCTCCAAATCCCCCCTGTCTCGAAGAAGTCTTTGATCCACGGGCGAAGCTGCCTCATCCCACAGATCCAGACGGTTCTTCAAGGGTACGCAGAACATGTCCATCAGCTCACCTTGATTGCGCAAGGTGATCGGTGGCAGTTGCACCGCGTGAAGCCTGAGCCCGCTTGTGGCATCGAGGATACGTTTGAGAGTGCCTGCGAACACCATTTCTCCGGCGCGGGCACGTTGGCACAGCCGCGAGGCGATGTTGACGGCATCGCCAACTAGCGAATAGCTCATGAAGAGGGGCGAGCCCACGGTCGCGGCGGCCACGATGCCCTCGTGCAGTCCAACGCCGATGCCTGCACTCAACCGAGAGCGCTTGCCCCACACCTGTGACAATTCCCCGAAGCGACTGAGCATCTCCTGCCCGGCGTGAATTGCTCGCTCCGGACCGTCCGACTGCTGCTGTGCAACGCCGAAGCCAACCAGAAGGGATTGGCCGGCTATCTGGAAAATCGTGCCTCCGTGCTGATCCGCAATCTGCGTGAGCAGTGAGTAATATTCATTCAGCAGGGGTACCAGATCCTGCGGGCGCAGCCTCTGCGAGATGCGCCGGTAGCCGCGCAGGTCAGCAAATAATATGACCGCGTGCGCGCAGATTTCCGGCCCCGCGCGCACCTCACCCTTGCCGAACGTCCAATCGGCCGACTGTGGCAAGAGGCAGCGGCGCACCATGCGCTGGACCTTCTCATGCGGGGCCCCGTCCGCCTCGAGCACCGTCATGGTGGCATCCCGTCGTGCGAGGCTCAGTCGTGCGAGTCCCTGAAGACGATTCAAAAGCACCTTTAGCGGGATCTGGGGAGTGAGAAAGTCGTCCGCGCCCGCAGCGAGAGCTTCGCCGCAGGCCCGCGCGCTGCAGCTCACCACGAACAGGGGCCACCGCCGCGCCAGGGAATGCTCCTTCAAGAGGCGACACGCCTTTGCCGCTGCGAAGCGCGGGCAGTCCGCATCGACGAAGAGGACCTCCGGAGCCCCGTCCTGCAGCGCTGAGATCATCTCCTCTGGGAGGGAGAACTGCTGCATTTGCAACTCCGATCCCATTCCTGGTAAGCGTGCCAAGAGCGGCCGTATGGCGGCGCATTCACCGACAGCGAGAATCCGAAGCTGCGACCCTCTCATGGGCACTGTCGAGTCCTCGAAAGCCTGCTCAGCTCAATCCAGCGTTTCCGGACGACCGCGCTCGACCCGGGGAACTCATCCTGCGGTCGCCCTTGCTGAAGGGAAGCGAGGGATTAGCAGGGAAAATACCAGAAGTGTCCGTACGGTTGAGCACCGAGACAGCTGCAAGCCTGCTGTAGACTCGCGGCTGCAAGAGCTTCGGTTCTCCATTCCGCCCGGCTTCGCGGCTGCCGCCTGTCAGCCCTGTGTGGGCCCGCTCGTATGAGGTGCTATTGACTCCACCATCCAGTCGTTTGGTATTCATTGGCAATTCGCTCCCGCGCCGTTGCGGAATCGCCACGTTCACGACCGACCTGGAGCAGGCAATCTCCAAGTCGCGTGCAGATGCGCAGACCACCATCGTGGCCATGACCGATCTTGGTCATGCGTACGACTATCCCCCGGTGGTCCGGCGGCAAATTCATGACGAGAGATTGGAAGAATACGCTGCCACCGCCGACTTCCTCAATGCCGGACAGTTCGACGTCGTATGCCTGCAGCATGAGTTCGGCATCTTCGGAGGCGATGCCGGCGGTCACATCATGACGTTGCTCTCGCGCCTTACCATGCCGATCGTCACCACCCTGCACACGGTGCTCGCGGCGCCCAGAGCCGCTCAGCGTACTGCGCTGAATCGAATCATCGCCGCCTCGTCGAAGCTCATCGTCATGGCCGAGAAGGGCAGGGATCTGCTGAGAGGCGTCTACGGAGTGTCTTCGGACAAGATCGAGCTCATTCCGCATGGAGTTCCTGACTACCCCTTCGTGGAGCCCGATGTGGCGAAGGCCAAGCTCGGCTTCGGCGACAGAACCATCATCCTGACGTTCGGCCTGCTGTCTCCCAACAAGGGCATTGAAGTCATGATCGATGCCATGCCTTCAATTCTGCAGAGCCGTGCGGACGCACTCTATGTGGTCCTCGGTGCGACGCACCCTAATCTGGTTCAGCGTGAAGGCGAAGCTTACCGCGAAAGCCTGATGGAGCGCGTCAGAGCGCTGGGCCTCGAGGAGCACGTCGTCTTACTCAATCGGTTTGTCGATCAGGCGACATTGCTCGATTTTATCTCGATGTGCGACGTTTACGTCACGCCATATCTGAATGAAGCTCAGATGACCTCTGGTACTTTGGCCTACAGTTTTGGGCTGGGGAAGGCGGTCGTTTCGACGCCCTACTGGCACGCGCGCGAACTTCTGGCAGACGGGCGCGGGGTGCTCGTGCCCTTTGGCGACGCGAAGACCATCGGCACCGAAATCGCGGGGTTGCTCACTGACGATGCGCGGCGACTGGGGATGCGACAGCGCGCGTATTCAGGCAGCCGCTCGATGACCTGGGAGCGAACTGCAGAGCGCTACCTTGCCGTCTTTGAGAAGACTCGCCGGCGCTACCCGCTCAAGGTGATTGCGCGGCACCAAGATACCCCCACCGTGCAGGACGGCAGCTCCGCGCTACCGCAGATGCAGCTCGGCCATTTTCTGTCGATGTGCGACGACACGGGCCTCTTTCAGCATGCGGTCCGTTCGGTTCCCGATCGCTCGCACGGGTACTGCGTTGATGACAACGCGCGTGCACTGCTCGTGGCCTGTACGCTGAACACCGCGGGTGAACAGCGCTTGCCTGAGGCGCTCACCGCACGCCTGGCAGCCTTCGTTCAGCATGCCTGGAACCCCGACACCAAGCGATTCCGCAACTTCATGAGCTTTGACCGCCGTTGGCTCGAAGCCATTGGCTCGGAAGACAGCCACGGGCGCACACTCTGGGCGCTGGGGGAATGCGCACGCAGCGATGTGAGTCCATCGCGACAGCGCTGGGCTGCTTCCCTGTTCGCCGAGGCCCTGCCGACCGTCGAGCGCTTCCATTCGCCGCGCTCCTGGGCGTTCACGCTTTTGGGATTGGAGGGCTACTGCGCCGCGGTCGTCGAGAACTCCAGAGCTCGCGAGCTTCGGCACCTGCTTGCTGACAGACTGATGTCCATCCTTTCATCGGTCGAGTCGAACGATTGGGTCTGGTTCGAGGACGGACTTGCCTATGACAATGCGCGCTTGCCGCAGTCGTTGATTGCCACTGGTGTTTCCACGGGTGTGGCCGCATACGTGGCAGCCGGACTGAGGTCCCTACGCTGGCTCATGACGCTGCAGACTTCGGAGGGTGGTACATTTCGGCCTGTTGGTTCCGAGAGCTTCGGAGACAAGCGCAAGCAGCCACGGGCATTTGATCAGCAGCCCCTCGAAGCCGCGGCGTCGATCTCCGCCTGCCTGGCAGCCTGGCGCGCCGAAGACGATGTCAGATGGAAGGCCGATGCCGTGCGGGCATTTAGCTGGTTTCTCGGCAGCAACGATCTATCGTCATCCTTGGTAGATCTGGAAACGGGAAGTTGCCTCGACGGGCTGCATCCGGACCGTGCGAACGAAAACAGGGGCGGCGAGTCCGTCGTATCTTACCTGCTCGGACTCGCGGAGATTCGGCAGCTCGCGCGTACAGGCGACAGTCGCACGAAACCGGCGTTGCTGGTCGCTTTGCGCGCCTGAATTGCTCCGGATTCCAACAGAGCAAGCTGAGAACGCTTTGTCACAAGCCACGTTTTTGAACCGCCAGGGTCTATACCTGCGCCCCGATCCGGCGAGAGTAGTCGTGCGCGCTTTCAAGCCTGCCGTCGAACCTCGGGACCTCAACGCCACTGACAAGAGGCGCGCGAACCACATCGTTGATCGAGCGTTGGCGCTCGATCCGGGCACCGCGGCCAGCCTGCTGGCTGAAGTTCTGGAGAACTTCCAGGGGCGACATCGCAATCTGCTTGAGATATTCGAGGCGCGCGCGGATGAAATGGAGAATGCTTTTGCGACGCATGCGAGCTTCAGCAAGGATCAGCGCCGGCTGATCGGTGCCTATTTCCTGAACGAGTATTCCTTCGAATCTGCGGCGCTATTCAATCCGAGCATCGTCGCTCACATGGATCAATCCGGGACGCCGCAGGGCGGGCGACGTTTCATTCTGAGCCTGCGGGCCGTTGGGGAAGGGCACATTTCCTCCCTGACGTTTCGATCAGGAGTCGTGGCCGCCGACGGCTGCGTGAGCCTCGATCCATCCGCGCGCCTTGCGTCCACTGCGGCAGTGGAAAGACGAATATCCGGCCCGGATGGGGATGAAGTCACGCTCGTCTTCAGTCCCGATGTGGATATCAGCGAACGGGTGATCGTTCCGGTCACCGAGTTCCAATCCAATGGTATCGAGGATGCCCGTTTCGTGGAATTCCACGATGGCGCTCAAAGAACCTACTACGCGACGTACACCGCCTATAGCGGCAAGGCGATCAGATCGGAGCTGTTGCAAACTCGCGATTTTGTATCCTTCCGGCTGTCGCCACTGAGCGGAGCAGCTACTAAGAACAAGGGCATGGCCCTGTTTCCTCGGCGCATCGGTGATCGCTATGCCATGATCGCGCGGCAGGACAACGAGAACCTCTATCTCATCTATTCGGAGGATCTGTATTCATGGAACGGCGGCCTCGCCATCTTGAAGCCGCAGTTCCCATGGGAGTTTGTCCAGATCGGCAATTGCGGATCCCCGATCGAGCTGGATGAGGGTTGGCTGCTGCTGACCCACGGCGTCGGGCCGGTGCGAAAGTATTCGATCGGAGCGGTTCTGCTCGACAAGGCGGATCCTTCCAGGGTTCTCGCGCGCGCCAGTGAGCCGCTGGTCAGGCCTGAACCCTCCGAGCGTGAGGGCTATGTGCCCAACGTCGTATATACATGCGGGGCGCTTCGGCATAACGACCAGATCATCTTGCCTTATGCAGTTTCCGATACGTTTTCGAACTTCGCGACGATCAAGATCTCAGCCTTGATGAGTATCATGAGGGGATAATCATCGTCCGCTCGGCCGGCATGGGCGACTCGGCGCGCCAGGATCAGGTGCTCGGGGGCTGATGCAAAAGGGGGATCTCCTCAACGTTCGACGCGGGTGCGGCGCGGAGGTCGGGTGCGCAGATGCTCCGCCTTCATCTTCCCAGCCAGCCAGCTTCTCCGAGCATCGATCACTACCGCGTTGACGGTGTCTTGTCGAAATCACCGCCGGTGAGCTTGCCCCACAGCCGCCTCAGCCTGTCCAGGAAGCGCCGCCAACCGTCTTCAATCCCATTGTTAGGCATGATCCGTCTCCTTGAGTCGAGGCTGGCAGCCTGCGCCGATCTCCTGGATCGGTCGGTGCGCTATCGAACTATCGCTGGGCAGCTTTGTGTGTGACTCATGCAGATCACTCAGCGGGCCGTTCTGCGTGCGTCCGCGCACCGACAGCGGAGGCGATGCGGCGCAAGCTGCCGGAACTGACAGGGGCAGCTTTCCGTCGAATCGGGCAGCCGAGCCATGCAGTATGCGTGCCCTGCGCCCTGCGCCAATCGAGGCTCGCTTCGGCCCGGGCCAGGTGTGCCCGATGAGCGAAACAATGAGTTTTATGGCGGTATTCTCGCATGAGCTGCGCAATTCTCTCGGCACGGTTCGCAGTGCAGCCCATAGTTCTGTGCGTGGAGATCTCCGGAGGTCCCGCGGCGGTCAAGGCGCGACGGCTGATCGAACGGCAGGTCGGTCAGATGACGGCTCTGGTGGAAGACTTTCTGGACGTGTCACGGGTGAGCCGCGGGCAGTTGCGGCTGCAGCTCGAGCGACTCGATCTGCGTGCCGTCGTGACCCACGCGGCGGAGACCGTCGAATTTATCATGCAAGAGCATCATCACCGGGTGATGATCGTCATCCCCTGATGTGCCCGTTTGCGTTCCTGGCGACCCAGGCCGGCCGGAGCAGGGGTTCGTGAACCTGCTCCTGAATGCGGCAAAGCACACCGACGCCGGGGGCGATGTCCGGTTGTCCGTGGAACAAGAAGCGGGCGCGGCCATCGTTCGCGTTCGGGACACAAGGCATCGGGATCGCGCCTGCGCTCCTGCCGCACGTGTTCGATGTGTTCGTCCAGGCAAATCCGTCGTCACGGCGTGCCGAGGCGGGCCTGGGGCTGGGCCTTGCCTTGATGCGCAGTTTGGTGGAGTGTCAAGGTGGTCGCGTTAGTGCGGCGAGGGCTGGCATCGGGCAGCGTCAGGTATCGAACCGTCCGCGAGGCCCAGCCCGATTCGAATCGCGCCACCGCTGCCGAATGCGGCATACGGCGGTGATGGGCATCGAAGTGACAGAAAGTCGCAGTAGCCGCCCCGGCTCAACCATCAACGGAAGCACGGCCATGTCACTAGGACTCATTCTTGTCATTCTCCTTGCCATTTTCTTGGCCGGCGGCTTCAGTGGCCGCTTCGGCGGCTACGGATACCGCTACGGTCCACGGATACGGCTACGGTCACCGTGGCATGAGTGTCCTGGGGGTCGTTTTGATTGTCCTTGTGGTGCTTTTGCTCCTCGGACGAATCTGATCGGCCTCGCAGTCAACCTCCAGGAGTTCTGCACCGTGGCTTCCGCGAGACAGGCTCGATGAAAGAGACGCCTCTGTATCCCCTGAAATTCGAGCCGATTTATCAGTATCGGCTTTGGGGTGGCCGGCGCTTGGCCAATCTGCTGTCAACGCTCTTGCCGGGCGAGGACCCCGTCGGCGAGGCGTGGCTCTTGAGCGACCGCGATGACCATCCTAGCCGGGTGGCGGATGGGCCGTTGAAAGGAAACACCCTCGGCGAATTGCTGGCGCAGTCTCCACAACAGCTGATGGGCAAACTCTCCGGAGCCTTCCGGCGGTTTCCGCTGCTACTGAAGTTCCTCGATGTGAGGACGCGGCTCTCGGTTCAGGTCCATCCATCCGACGCCCACGAGAAGCTCATCCCTGCGAGCGATACGGGGAAGACGGAAGCCTGGGTCGTGCTGGAGGTGGGGCCTGGGGCTCGTGTCTTCGCGGGTTTGAAAACCGCCGCGGCCGCAGACACCCTGCGGCAGGCAATCACAAACGGAACCGTGGCCGATCAACTGGCCAGCTTTGTGCCCAAGCCCCGAGATGCCGTCTTCATAGGGGCTGGGGCCATTCATTCATTGAGCGACGCGGTGGTCTTCGAGGTCCAGCAGAACAGTGACGTGACATTTCGTCTCTATGACTGGGACCAATTGGATCCCAGGACGGGCCGACCACGGTCGCTGCAAGTGGATCAGGCGATGGCCTGCATTGATTTTGCACAGGGGGCCATCGGCCCGATCACCCCGCTGGTAAAGCAGACGCAGCCGCTACGGGAGACACTCGTTCAAGGCAGTGAATTCGGTATGACGCGAATCAGCGGACGACGCTCATTCAAAGTTGGTGCCGCGCGGCTGCCGCGCGTACTCGTGTGTCTCGCCGGGGACGGCTTCCTCGAGCACGCCGGCGCAGATTATCCCATCCGCAAAGGTGATGCGCTGCTCTTACCGGCGGTGGTCGGAGAGCTGTCCTGCCGCCCCCACGGACTCATCAACGTCTTGGAGATTTCACTGCCGGAGGCCCCTGAGGCCGCCTGTTCGTGAATCCAAACGGCCTCGGTAAGTGCGCCAGCGCACGGAGGGCGCGCAAGAACGCGCGTACACTCGGACCAGCGCGGGTGTCTGACTGGGGCGACTGTGGAGACCGCAATGGATTGGGATTTCGCACGAGCCGATTGGGCGCGGTTCAGGGACGAGGTGCGCTCAAACTGGACGATGCTCAGCGCCTGCCGACTCGATTTGATTGCCGGCGAGCGCGCACGGCTTGCGAGCAACCTCGAGGAGGTGTACGGCATCACCGGCGAGCAGGCCGAGCGGCAGATCAGGACCTTCGAGCTGCGTAACACGCAGCTGCGCCCTGTCAGTCTTCGTTGAGCGCGCGGGGACTTGAAATTCTGATTCAGAGCCCCAACTGAGGGGCTTCTCCGAAAAGAATACCCACTACTTCAAAGGACGTTCAATTATGAAGATCCGCCCCCTTCATGACCGTGTCATCGTGAAACGCCTGGAGGAGGATCGCACCTCGCCCGGGGGCATCGTGATTCCCGATACGGCCGCCGAGAAGCCCGTTCAGGGGAAAATCGTCGCGGTCGGCAAAGGCAAGATCCTTGAGAATGGGCAAGTGCGTCCCTGCGACGTCAAGGTGGGCGACAAGATCCTCTTCGGCAAGTACAGCGGTACCGAAGTGAGGCTCGAAGGCGAAGAGCTCGTGGTCATGCGCGAAGAAGACCTCATGGCCGTCATCGAGTCGAAATAACTCACCGAAGGACACGACAATGCCAGCGAAAGACGTAAGGTTCAGCGACGATGCACGCCAACGCATGTTCAAGGGCGTCAACGTCCTTGCGAACGCCGTGAAGGCGACACTCGGTCCCAAGGGCCGCAACGCGGTGCTTGAGAAGAGCTACGGCGCCCCGACCATCACGAAGGATGGCGTTTCGGTTGCGAAGGAGATCGAGCTCAAGGACAAGTTCGAGAACATGGGCGCGCAGATGCTGAAAGAAGTCGCTTCCAGCACCTCGGACGAAGCCGGCGACGGTACGACCACGGCAACCGTGCTGGCACAGGCGATCATTCGCGAGGGCCTGAAGGCCGTGGCCTCCGGTAGAAACCCCATGGACATCAAGCGCGGTATCGACAAGGCCGTGCAGGTCACAGCGGACGAGTTGAAACGTCTGTCCAAGCCATGCAAGGACTCCAAGGCCATCGCACAGGTCGGTACGATCTCTGCGAACTCCGATGAATCCATCGGCGAAACCATTGCCGAGGCGATGGAGAAAGTGGGCAAGGAAGGCGTCATCACCGTCGAGGAAGGCCAGGGACTCGAGAACGAACTGGAGGTGGTCGATGGCATGCAGTTCGACCGCGGCTATCTCTCACCGTATTTCATCAACCAGCAGCAGAGCCAGACCGCCGAGTTCGACAAGCCGTTGATTCTCCTGATCGATAAGAAGCTGTCGAATATTCGCGAGATGCTCCCGCTTCTGGAGGCGGTTGCCAAGGCGGGTCGCCCGCTGATCGTCATCGCGGAGGACGTCGAGGGCGAGGTGCTCGCCACGCTCGTGGTCAACAACATCCGCGGGATCCTCAAGGTTGCCGCGGTGAAGTCTCCGGGGTTCGGCGATCGTCGCAAGGCCATGCTGCAGGACATCGCGACGTTGACCGGCGGCACGGTAATCTCCGATGAAGTCGGCCTGTCGCTCGAGAAGGTCACGATCAACGATCTGGGCGAGGCGAAGAAGGTTGTGATTGCGAAGGAGGACACGACGATCATCGACGGTGGCGGGAAGGCCGGGGACATCAAGGCTCGCGTGGAATCGATCCGCCGGCAGATCGAGGAAGTGACCAGCGACTACGACAAGGAGAAGCTGCAGGAGCGTGTCGCAAAGCTCTCCGGCGGCGTTGCGCTGATCAAAGTCGGTGCCGCCACCGAAATTGAGATGAAGGAGAAGAAGGCCCGGGTGGAGGACGCCCTGCACGCAACCCGTGCGGCCATCGAGGAAGGCGTGGTGCCGGGCGGCGGTGTTGCGCTGGTCCGCGCGCTCAAAGCGCTCGATAAGCTGGAGGGCGCCAATGAGGACGAGACGGTGGGTATCCGAATACTCGCCCGCTCGATCGAGGAGCCGTTGCGAAACATCGTCGAGAATGCTGGTGAGGATGCGGCAGTCATTCTGAACCAGGTGAAATCGGGCAAGGGTGCCTATGGCTACAACGCGGCGAGCGGCGAGTTCGGCGACCTGATCGAGGCGGGCATCCTCGATCCCACGAAGGTTACCCGGCTCGCGCTGCAGAATGCCGCCTCCATTGCCGGCCTGTTACTCACGACCGAGGTGATGGTTGCTGAGGCTCCGAAGGACAACGAGCATGCTCGCGGCGGCGCGCCGGGCGGCGGCGCAATGGGCGGGATGGATATGTAAGCAGGACGGGAGTGCCCAAGTGGCGCTCGTGAGCGCAGCCGCAGGAGTACACTGCGGCTGGCTCGCGGTGAGCCAGGCGGGAGCATGGCAATCGATATCCCCCTTTCGAATTCAGATCAGTCGCAGATCCTGTCTCATCTACGAATGCTCCGCACGCACATCGCGCACGCGCGCGATGTGCTCATGCATTTCAAGGATGATCGCCTGGATCGCGACAGGTTGGAACCGGCTGCACGGCGGGTCGATGATCTGATGAACATGTTCGGGAGCACTTCGAGGGACCGGGCCCAGGGATCGCGTTGGATCTGCGAGATCCAGATTGGAGTCGAGCAGGTCACGAACCCCAAGGCCGCCGAGGCGCTGCGCGCTGCGCGCGACGACATTTCGGCGTTGCTCGAGGTGATGAGCACCGATTGAAATGACCCATGACCGGATAGGCAGGCCGACGGCAGAACGACCGCCAGGCTGTCAGCATCCGGCGACCTCAGGCTGGTAAGCAATCTTCGAGGTAAGTCATGACCACTGAAGCCGACACCATCAATGCGGCCGGAGCGCGGGAAATCTACGAGCTGCTCAACCAGCTTGACAGTCACCTCCGCGGACCGGACGCAAGTGGTCGGGCACTGTTGTATCAGGCGAAAGAGCGCATGCGGTTGCTCATCATCAGTATCGATCAACCGGATCGGGAGTGAATCCGCCGGCATTGGGGCGGTGTTGCCAGGGTTCGGATCGCGGGGAGTCAAGTCACCGCGGAAGGCGGCCCGATCCAGCGTGACGTGGAGCTTCTCTTTGGGATTGGACGCGTGGGCACCCGGATAGGGCCCTGCGTCACCGCGATGCGTTCCCAGTGTGCGTCGCGTCTCACACGAGATCACGCGCCGCGCCGTCGGGCCTGCTAGACTCGGTATGCTTTCGTACAAAGATAATCTTTGCGGCGCCGGGTTTGGGGGTAATCGTTGGGTTCAACGATCGAGTGCATTAAGGAACAGAAGCGAGTCATCATCCGTCAGCACTCCAAGTCGAGCAATCTCAAGGGGTTAACTCAGGTTGCAACGACTTTCGGGTCGCTGGTGCTGTGGTGGTGGGTCGCTGCTATGAGCGTCGGCGTTTCGGCCTGGCTGACGGTGGGGTCCGTACTGCTCATCAGCCTGTTCACCCTGCGGGTCTTTGCGCTGATGCATGAATGCGGTCACGGCAGCCTGTTTCACAGCCAGCGCTTCAATCGCGGCTTCGGCTTTCTGCTCGGCGTTGCAGCAGGGATGCCGCAGTATGTGTGGTCACAGCACCACAACTTCCATCACACCCATAACGGAAACTGGCAAAAGTATCGTGGCCCGTACACCACGCTGTCGGTTGACGAGTACGCGGCGCTGACCGCGGTGGGGCAGCGCATGTACCGCTGCAAGTGCAGCATCCTGGGCGCCCCGATCGCCGGGTTCATCTACCTGATCTTCAACCCGCGCTTTACCTGGCTGAAGGGCAGCGCGGCGCTCGTGGCGCACCTGGTTCGCCAGAAAGTCAGGCAGCCGTCCGGATCCCTGAAAGTGCAAGCCGCCAGCTTCAAGACGCGCTACTGGAACTCGGCGAGAGAGTACCGGCACATGTTCTGGAACAATATCGTTCTGCTCAGCATCTGGGTGCTGCTGTGCTATGTGCTGGGTGCAGCGCTGTTCTTCAAGATCTACCTGATCAGCCTGTCGCTCGCCGGGGGCGCCGGCATCGTGCTGTTCACCGTTCAGCACAACTTCAGGCACTCGTACGCCAGTGACGGGAAGCATTGGGATTACGACATCGCGGCAATCGAGGGTACGAGCTTCCTGATCCTGCCGGCGTGGCTGAACTGGTTTACCGCCAACATCGGCTATCACCACATCCATCACTTGTCCTCCAGGATTCCGAACTACTGTCTGATCGGCTGCCATGATGCCCATCGGCAGCTTTTTTCCGCCGTCACCCGGGTGAGACTGGAGCATGTCTGCGGGGCGCTGCAGTACATTCTGTGGGATACTCGCGCGCGGCAGCTGATCTCGGTGGCGGAATATCTCCAACTGACGAGCGCCGCCCGTTAGGTCGCGGCGGGCGGGGGAGGTTGCCCGTCCTTGAACGGTCCCGGATCAGGCCGTTTCCGTCTCGCAGCTTCACTTGCCGGCATCGGCTCGTAACAGCTTCCTGGCCTTCATGAGACGGCGGTGGTCGGCGGCGCTGAGTCGTGGATAGCTCAACTTGAGTGACTTCAGCCTCGCAACGATCACATCCGCCACGACTGTCTGGGTAAACCATTTGTGGTCGGCGGGGACGATGTACCACGGCGCCCACTCGGTGCTCGTGTGATTCAACGCGTCCTCGTATGCGTTCATGTAGTCATCCCAATAGCTGCGCTCCTTCACATCACCAGGAGAGAACTTCCAGTTCTTTTCAGGCGTGTCAATTCGCGTAAGCAGGCGTCGCCGCTGCTCTGCCTTGGAGAGATGCAGAAAGAACTTCAAGATGAGCGTGCCCTTGCGGGTCAGATGCCTCTCAAAGGCATTGATGTCATGGAATCGATCTTTCCAGAGGCGCTTTCCGTTCGTTCCAGGCGGCAGCTTTTGCGCTTCCAGGAGCTGCGGGTGCACGCGCACCACCAGGACCTCTTCGTAGTAGGAGCGGTTGAACAGGCACACCCGGCCACGCTCCGGCAAGACTTTCGTGCTGCGCCACAGGAACTCGTGATTCAGCTCTTCGACGGACGGCGCTTTGAAAGAATGCACCTGGGTGCCCTGAGGATTGACGCCTGACATGACGTGGCGAATGGTTCCGTCCTTTCCGGCACAGTCCATTCCCTGCAAAATCAACAGCAGCGCGTACCTGTTCTGCGCGTACAGCATGTCCTGCTGCTTCGCGAGTTTTTCAACATCCTGCCGCAATTTTGCCGCGACCTCATTCTCGCCCGGGAAGTGACCGGTGAATCCCGGGTCGTAGTCCTGAAGACGGATGCGCTTGCCGGCCGGGACCCGAAAATGGTGATGATTCATGGGATCGCCCTGCGGGCTCGGTGTGGCCCGCAAATCATTCTCTTTGAGGCCGGTGCGCCGGGGAATTGCCTCGCCCGGTGAAATGGCGGCCGCCGCGCGCGTTCCAACCTTGCCCCGTTATACTACCAATCCCGCAAATCAGGGATTGGGAACCATGACGAACGTGCAGCGATTCCTCTTTGTTGCCGCCGTGGCGAGCTCACTGGCAGGCCTGGTCCACGCCGAGAGCGACGATCCGTATCTGTGGCTGGAGGATGCTCACGGCGCCAAAGCCATGGCGTGGGTGCAGGCGGAAAATGCCAAGACAGTCGGCGTCCTGGAAAAGGACCGCCGCTATCGCGGGCTTTACCAGGACGCGCTGATGCTCGCCCAGGCGAAGGATCGCATTCCGACGCCCGGGATCCTCGCGGGATCCGTTTACAACTTCTGGCAGGACGCCGATCACGTCCGCGGGATCTGGCGCAAGACGAGCCTGGCCAGCTACGGGACGCCCGATCCGCAGTGGTCCACCGTTCTGGACCTGGATGCGCTCGCCACCACCGAGAAGGCAAACTGGTTCCTGACCGATACGACCTGCGCTGAACCCGGCGAGAGGCGGTGCCTCCTGAGCCTCTCCGACGGGGGTGAGGACGCAGTGAGCGTTCGGGAATTCGACCTCGTCCACAGCTTATTTCCTGCGCACGGCTTTGTGCTCCCCAAAGGCAAGCAGAGCGTTGCGTGGGAGGATGAAGACACCGTGCTGGTGTCCCGGGAGTGGGCTCCTGGAGATCTGACCGTTTCAGGATACCCCTTCATCGTCAAGCGCCTGAAGCGCGGTCAGCCGGTGACCGCTGCGAGAGAGATCTTTCGAGGCACATCGAGCGACGGTGGCTATGGCGTGAGCCCGCAGGTGCTGCACGACGGTGCGGGCAATCGGGCGATTCTGATCACACGGCCTCTCACCACGTTTGAGTCGGAGAACTACCTCGTTACGCAAGCGCGGGTCGCCAAGCTCGGCCTTCCCCGCAAGGTGGAGATCCATGCGCTGATCGATGGCAAGGTCGTTTTGAGCCTTGCGGAGGACTGGAGGGTCGGCGGTAAGACCTATGCAAGCGGCTCGCTGGTGGCATTCGACCTCAAGGCCGCCACACGCGATCCCGAGCACCTGCAGGCTGAGCTCCTCTACGCACCGGGTCCGCGGGAGACGTTCAGCGAAGCGAATGCCACTCGGGATGCACTCATCGTCTCGACCTTCGATAACGTCCGGGGACGTGCCTGGGTATATCGACGAAGTCGCGATGGGTCCTGGACGCACGCCCCGCTCGAGCTTCCCGACAATGCAACCATCCACCTCGCCGATACGAGTCTTCACAGCGATCACGCATTTCTGAGCGTGGCGGGTTTTCTCCAGCCTTCGAGCTTGTGGGAGCTGGATACCCACACCCATGCGCTGGCGGAGATCAAGACGCTGGCGCCGAAGTTCGATGCCTCGAAAGAAGCCGTCGAACAGTTCGAGGCGACCTCCAGCGATGGGACGCTGGTTCCGTACTTTGTGGTGCACCCGAAGGAGATGCGTCTGGATGGGAATAACCCGACGATCCTTTACGCGTACGGAGGCTTCCAGATCTCGATGACGCCGTCCTACTCGGCCGCCATGGGAAAGTTATGGTTGGAGAAGGGCGGGGTGTTCGTGCTGGCGAATATCCGCGGGGGCGGGGAGTTCGGCCCGGCCTGGCACGAGGCCGGATTAAAGACTCACCGCCAGATCATTTACGATGATTTCGCTGCGGTCGCACGCGATCTCATTGCGCGCAAGGTCACCAGTACCCGGCGCCTGGGGATTCAGGGGGGCTCGAACGGAGGACTCCTGATGGGCGTGGAGTTCACCGAGCACCCGGAGCTATGGAATGCGGTCGACATCCAGGTGCCGCTCCTGGACATGCTCCGTTACGAGAAGATCGCCGCGGGGACCTCGTGGGTGGGCGAGTTCGGCAGCGTCTCAAATCCGGACGAAGCCGCGTTCCTCGCCAAGATATCTCCGTACGCCAATGTCCATCGCGGCACGAAATACCCGGAGCCCTTCATCTGGACGACGACCAAGGACGATCGAGTGGGACCCCAGCATGCGAGAAAATTTGCCGCACGCCTGTCGGAGTATGGAATTCCGTATCTCTTCTATGAGGTGATCGAGGGCGGTCATGGATCCGGGGCCAATCTGACCGAGAAGGCGCATACGACGGCGCTGGAGATGACTTACTTCACCCGGAAATTGATGGACTAGGGCATCACGAGCCCGCGCCGTCGCCTTTGAGCCTGAGACGGGGGGGCGCCTCGCGGGCGACGTATCCGGGGCCGCGCAGCACGTGACCCGGCAGGGCATTCGTGGCGTTGCCATCGGCAATGACGGCGACGCCGTTCACGAACACGTAGCGCATGCCGACGGAGAGCTGGTTGGGGTGCTCGTAGGTCGCGAGGTCGCGAATGTGCTCCGGATCGAACACGGCGATGTCGGCCCACATGCCCTCCTTGAGCACACCCCGGTCAGTCAGGCCCATGCGTTGAGCAGGTAGTGCAGTGAACTTGCGAATCGCCTCGGCAAGGCTCAGCAGGTGCTCTTCGCGCACGTACTTGCGCAGGATGCGGGGAAAGGTCCCGTAGGCACGCGGATGCGGATGCTCGGCGCCCAGCAGCCCGATGGGCGAGGTGCCCTCCGAATCGTTGTCCACCGACACCCAGGGCTGGGCGAGCGCGAGCGCCACGTCATCTTCTCGCATGCCGAACACAGCGACGGAGGTAAATGCCTTGTCCTCGATCAGGATATTGAGAAGCGCATCGATGGGATCCTCGTGCCGCATGGCCGCCGCTTGCGCCAGCGTCTTGCCCTGAAGCGCTCGCAGCGCCGGATTCTGCACGACACAGATGAGAATGGCATCAGGCCCGGGGATCGCCTGCCATTCATTGTCCCAGTCCCCCTTGTCGGAGAGCATGTCGCGGCGGATCCGCGCGCGCATCGACGGGTCTTTCATGCGCTCGATCAACTTCGCATCACCCCCGTCGTGCGCCCAGGGGGGGACGAAGGCCGAGAAGGTGTTGAACCAGGCAGTGTACGCGTAGGTGTCGGCGGTCACGTCCACGCCGCTCGCCCGCGCCGCGTCGATCTTCGCAACGATTTCCTTCATCTTGCCCCAGATGAGCTTGCTGCCCGCCTTGAGATGCCAGATCTCGACCGGCACGTGCGCCTCGCGCCCGATGCGGATGGCCTCATCCAGCGCCGCCATGATTCCTTCCTGCTCCGAGCGCATGTGCGTGGCATAGATACCACCAAAGCGGCCGGCTTCTGCGGCGAGCGCGATCAGCTCGTCGGTTTTCGCATAAGGCGCAGGGGTATATTCCAGAGCGCTCGACAGACCAAACGCTCCCTCGCGCATACCCTCCCCCACCAATGCTTTCATCCGCGTCAGCTCCTCGGGCGTGGGTGCGCGGTCGTCGTCGCCGATGACCATTCTCCTAACCGAGGTCGCGCCCACATAGGTGGCCAGGTTGATACCCAGGTGTTGATGCTCCAGGCGGTGGAAGTATTGCGCCAAAGTGCGCCAGTCCGGGTCGATCTTCAGGTGCTCGTAGTTCACGCGGTCCGCCGCGATCATTCGCTCATTGAGGGGTGCCACGGAATTGCCCTCACCCGTGATCTCGGTCGTGATGCCCTGAAAGATCTTGGACGGCACGTGCGGCTCGACCAGCATGGTGAGCTCGGACTGGCCGAGCATGTCGATGAATCCCGGACTCACGATCAGGCCTTTGGCGTCGACTGTCGTTTTCGCGGTGGCCTCAGGAAGGCGGCCGATGGCCGCGATTCGTCCATCGCGGATGGCGATGTCCGCGGAATACCAGGGAGAGCCGGTGCCATCGATGACGTGGCCGTTGCGGATGATGAGGTCGTACAGTCGGGGTGAGGCGCTTGGACTGTTTGCGTGGGCCGCGGTCATGCACAGGCAAGCGAGCATCGTGCAGAGAATAGGCTGTTTCACTCGATCTCCCATCCCCCAGTGGACGTGGATCGCAGTATGCTCCGGATCCTATGGGGTGGCGCAACTGACCCGCCCCGAGGGCCTGCCAGTGTCTGCGGAACGCGAAGCCGTCCATCATCTGTTTCTGTCGCTCGAGACGCGCGTGACCTGCCCGAAGTGCGCCTCCAAGTTCAGTCTGCAGGATGGCTTTGCCCAGCAGGCGCTCGAGCAGCTCGAGCACTCTACCGAAGGTGCACTGGAGGCCGTGCGCGAGAGCGAGCGGGCCGAGGCCAATCGCCAGGCGCAGCACCTCGCCGCGCAGCGGGATAAAACCCTGCGCACGGAAAATGGCCAGTTGCAACAGCTGCTGCGCGAGCAGGGCGAGCAGCACCAGCGCCTGCTCGGAGCGCAGTCCGAACAATACGCCAAGGCCCTGCGCGAGGTCCGTTCGCTGGCCGAGAAATCGCTCGCTGCGCAGCTCGAGGCTCTGCGCGTGGAGCTCGCCGGCAGTCAGGCGCAAATCGCGCAGTTGCGCTCGACGGAGATCGCGCTGCGCCAGCAGAAGGCAGAGCTTGCAGACCGCGCGGCCGCTCTGGAGGTCGAGGTTGTGCGCCGGGTGGACAGCCAGCGGACGGAGCTCGAGGTGCGCATCCGGACACAGGAACGCGAGCGAGCCGAGCTCGAGAAGGCTGAGCTGCAGAAACGACTCGACGACGTTCACAATCAACTGGCCGAGGCGCAGCGCAAGGCTCAGCAGAGCTCCCAGCAGCTGCAGGGCGAGGTCCTGGAGTTGACATTGCAAAGCGGTCTGGAGCGAGCCTTCCCGCTCGACACCGTGGAGGAAGTCAAGAAGGGAGCCCGAGGAGGCGATGTCATTCACCGGGTCGCGACGCGCGCAGGACAGCTCGCTGGGGTGTTGCTCTGGGAGGCCAAGCGTGCCAAGGACTGGAGCGGGCAGTGGGTGACGAAGTTGAAGGAAGACATGCGCGGCTGCAGTGCGGACGTCGGAATCCTGGTGATTACGGGGACGGCCCTGCCCCGGGAATGGGAGCCGGGACAACTCTTTGGCCTCCATGAGGAGGTCTGGGTCACTTCCTGGACCACGGCGCTGCAGCTCGCGAGCGTTCTGCGCTCGGGGCTCCTCGATCTGCACAAGCAGCGCCTCGTCTCCGCCAACAAGGGCGAAAAGATGGAGGCCGTCTACGACTACCTCACCTCATCCCAGTTCGCACAGAAGCTCAAGGCCGTCTATGGCGCGTTCTACCGCATGCGCCAGGAGCTCGAGAGCGAGAAAAGCCAGACGCTGCAGCGCTGGGCACGCCGCGAGAAGCAACTGCAGAGCGGTGTTGCCGAGCTCGTCGGGGTGGCCGGCGACATCCAGGGACTCGCGCAACAGGATCTGCCGCTGCTCGACATCGACGCCGGAGCGGACTCGGATTGCACGGCCGGGAGCGGCGCTGCTGCAGGACCGGGCAGCGAGACCCCTCAGCTCGGACTGGGTATCGGAGAACGGAGCCGATAACGACTGGCCGTCCTGATACGGGCCCCGGTCCGCGGTGGGGATCGAAAGTCACGGCGGGGTACCGAAGGTCGGCTTTGGGGAGATGGCGGTCCTCGGCCGCTGCAGTCGCGCGACTGCAAGGATCTTGCTTTCGTTGACACCTGCGTAACCCATTCGCAGAAGCTCGTTCAGGCCGGTTGCAGCGAGCTGGCCGTAGGGACTGCCCATCCCCCTCTCATCGGCCAGTTGCAGCGCGTAGTTGAGGTCCTTGAGGCGCAACACAGGGGTGAACACGACGTTCTCCTCGTGATCGTCGGCAATCATTCGACGCGCATTGCGCACGACCTGCGGACTTGCTGCCTGACCTGTCGCAATCGCCTCCAGGACGGTTTGAAGGTCGAGGCCAGCCTTCTCCGCGAGCGCCACTCCCTCGGCAAGGGATGCGATCTGAACCGCACCGATCAGGTTGATGATCAACTTGTACACCGTGCCCGATCCAACCCCTCCGAAACGCAGTACGCGACTGGAGATCGCATTCAGGAGAGGCTGAGCGCACTCGAGGTCGGCGGTCTCGGCGCCCACCAACAGCGTCAGGCTGCCTGCAGCAGCGTCCTGCGGCAGGCCGGTGACCGGCGCGTCGATATATCTGAGGTTACGCGATTGAGCCTCGCCGGCGAGCTCCATGACCCATCGATGAGAGAGCGTCGAGCACTCGATCGCCAGCGCCCCTCGGGCGAGGTCCGCTGCGAGCACGCCGTCGGGTGCGAGCCACATGCCGCGCGAGGACTCATCGTCGGCCGTCATCCCGAAAATCGCGTCCGCTCCCTGGCTCGCCTCGCGAGGAGTGGCGCACAGCCGTGCGCCCGCATGCCGGAGAGCGTCAGCCTTGGAGGCGGTTCGGTTGTATACGTGCAGTTGATGGCCGGCCTCCAGAAGTCGCCGCGCCATGCCTCGCCCCATGTTGCCGAGCCCGAGGATCACGTCTTCCCTTCCGCAGCGTCCATCAGATCGAACAGGGTTCGATGCTGCTGGGGCTGGGAGCGAAGATACTGCTCGGGCGCGCGCACGTGCGCACCCAGATGAGCCGCCGCGTGCCAGGGCCAGCGTGGGTCATAGAGGATGGCGCGGGCGAGAGCGATCAGATCGGCATCACCAGTCGCGATGATTGCCTCGGCTTGCGCGAAATCCGTTATGAGACCGACCGCGACTACGGGCACGCTCACTGAGCGCTTCACCTCACGGGCGAGCGGCACCTGATAACTGGGGCCGACCGGAATGGCCTGGCGCGGATCGAGGCCCCCGCTTGACACATGGATGGCCGCGCAGCCGCGCGCTTCGAGTGCCTGGGCCAAACAGATCGTCTGCTGGAGGTCCCAGCCGCCCGCGACCCAGTCGGTACCCGACACACGCATCGTGACCGGTTTCTCCGCGGGAAAGGCCGCGCGGACTGCGTCGAACACTTCGAGCGCAAAGCGCATCCGATTCTCCAGGACTCCACCGTATTCGTCGGTGCGGAAATTCGAAATGGGTGACAGGAACTGATGGAGAAGGTAGCCGTGTGCGCAGTGTATCTGCACGGCGTCGATGCCCAGGCGCGCGGCGCGAACGGCTGCCTCGGCGAAGGCATTGCGCACGCGAGCGAGGCCGCCCTGGTCCAGCGCTTGGGGTACGCCATCGGCGGGATTGAAGGGGCGGGGTGAAGGGGCGACCGGCCGCCAGCCGTGCTCGGCGTCCGGCGCGATTTGAGCGCCTCCCTTCCACGGGACTTCCGTCGAGGCCTTGCGACCTGCATGCGCCAGCTGGATTGCGATCGGAATCCTCGAGTACGTGCGGACACTGGCAAGCACACGGGCCATGGCGCCTTCGGTCGCATCGTCCCACAAGCCGACGTCGGCGTAGGTAATCCGGCCCTCCGGCTCGACGGCTGTTGCCTCTATCGTGAGTAACGCGGCGCTGGACAGCGCAAGATGGCCAAGATGGATGACGTGCCAATCGGTCATACAGCCCTCGACGGCCGAGTACTGGCACATCGGAGCAATGACGATGCGGTTCGCAAGCGCGAGATTGCCGACTCTCATCGGCTTGAACAGTTTCGGTCCGCTCATGAGCTCCTCATCTCATTGGCCATTCCTCTGATGAATGCGCCATTGCCGAGGGTGGACGCAGCGCGTGTATTTTCGCTCACGCGCAGCCGTATTGCTTGTGGAACTGCAGAGTGGGTGTTCCAATACTGCGCTGCGGACACCGGCGCCGCGTCGCACCTGCCGGTCGCAAGAGGTGCAAGTGGTGATGAAAAGGCTTACGCCGATCCTGGCCGCCGCGTGCGTGGCGCTGCTTGCATCCTGGAATGCAAACTCGGCAGCCAAGCCGGACGAGACCGTCTATCGGGCGGTCGAGGCAAGCCGAGCAGGCGCACTCGACCTGCTGAAGTCCATGGTCGATATCGATTCCGGCTCAGGGGATGTTGCGGGTGGCCAGCGGGTGGAATCGTTGCTGGTGCAGCACCTGAAGGCCATTGGCGCCGACGTCCGCACGTCGGCGGCTGAGGTCCCGACGGTCGCGCCGAATGTGGTGGCTGTCCTGCACGGCATCGGCAAGGCCAAGGTACTCATCATCGCGCACATCGATACCGTATTCGGTCCCGGGACGGCGGCAAAGCGTCCATTCCGGATCGAAGGAGAGCGCGCCTACGGACCAGGAGTTGGCGACGAGAAAGCAGGTGTCGCCAGTGCCGTAACCGCCCTTGAGATTCTGCACCGTCTGGGCTTCCGCGACTATTCCACGATCACCCTGTTGATCGATGGCAGCGAGGAGCTGGGTTCGCCCGGATCCACGGAGCTGATCAAGACATTGGCCAGGCAGAGCGATGTCGAGCTCAACATGGAGCCCGGTGATCCGCCCGATGCGCTGACAGTCTGGCGCAAGGGTGCGGGGGACATCGTCATTCAGGTGCACGGGCGGGCGGCCCACGCGGGAATGGTGCCGCAGGACGGAAGGAATGCCGCCAACGAGCTGATGCATCAGCTCACGGCGATCCAGAAGCTATTTCCCCAGAGTGGCGACGGGACGACTGTCAATCTGACGGTGATCAAGGCCGGCGACCGGACTAACATCATTCCCGACTTCGCTCAGGCGACACTGGATGTCCGCTTCAGGAACCCCGGAGACTTCGATGGGATCGTGGCGCGGATCAAATCCGGGATGGTGCCCGCCATCGTGCCGGATACCACCACCACGGTGATTGCGGAAGGCTCCACTTATCCCCCGTTGATCGAGAAGGCCCAGGTGGACGCATTAGGGAAGAGGGCGCAGCGCATCTATGCTGAGATTGGCAAGACAGCGGCCCTGTCGGGAAACGGCGGCGCCTCCGAATCAGCGGTGGCCTTGTCGGTCGGGACGCCCGCACTGGATGGGCTCGGCTTCGTCGGTGCGGGCTTTCACACCGATCATGAATGGATCGATCTGTCGACCGTGACACCGCGGCTGTATCTGTTCACGCGCCTGCTGATGGAGACCTGCCGCAGCCCGCCGGCCCGCTCCGCCGGCTGAGCCCGCATGTCTACCCTCCCGGGGGAATTGATCGCCGGCAGGGCAATGTCCAATGTCTTATAGTTCAAGGCGAGGATGCGGGAGCATCCTCTGGCATCGGCACTTGCTGCGCGCTACTCGCCGTGTGGCGCGGGGGACGGGGAGTTGCGGTGAGCGAAACGCTGCAGAGCTTGTTAGACGCGTATCGGCCGGGTCACGCGCTGCCGCGAGGCCTGTATTGCGATCCGCAGATCTACGAGAAAGAGATCGGTGCAATCTTCCTGAAGTCCTGGCTGTGCGTCGGACACGAGAGCCAGATTCCAGGCCGAGGCGACTACTTTCTATTCAACCTCGCGGAAGAATCCGTCATCGTGGTCCGGGACGCGGACGCGCGCATCAACGCTCTGCTGAATGTGTGCCGGCATCGTGGCTCGCGGATCTGCAATGAGGCGACCGGGCACGCTGCCCGCCTCGTGTGCCGCTATCACGGCTGGACATACGCTCTCGACGGCTCGCTGCGCGCGGCGAGCCGGATGCCTGATGGCTTCGACGCCTCGCGCCACGGACTGCGACGCCTTCAGGTTCGGGTGTTCGTGGGTCTGATATTCCTCAATTTCGATGCGGCAGCCGCCGCCTTCGATCCAATCGAGAATGACCTGTCTGCACCGCTGGCACCGTATGAGCTGCAGAATGCGAAGGTTGCCCATCGTCAGACCTATCCGATCGAGAGCAACTGGAAACTGGCCGTGGAGAACTACTGCGAGTGCTATCACTGTCAGCCTGCTCATCCGGAATATTCAGTGGGGCACGGTCGGGCCGTGCCGGCCGTCGAACAGGCAGTGCTGCTCGAGCCGGTCATGGCGCGGGCCGCCGCTGCGGGATTGACGCAGGAGTTCTACATCCGCAACTCCTGGCTGGCAGCCGGTGCCCTCGGCACGGATCGAGGCTACAAGCGCTACGGGTTGATGCGCGGTCACAAGACCGGGAGCCGGGATGGGAGTCCGCTCGCCCCGCTGATGGGCACCATTCGGGACTATGACGGCGGCGCTACGGATCTGCACTTCGGACCGATGATGTTCGGGCTGGCCTACTGCGATCACGTGGTCCTGTATCGGTTCACGCCGCGAGCGCCGCGCCGGACCGATTGCGAGGTCCTCTGGCTCGTCAATGGCTCGGCGGTCGAGGGCAAGGACTATCAGCTTGCCGAGCTGACCTGGTTGTGGGACGTCACGACCGTCGCCGACAAGCAGATCATCGAGCGCAACCAGGCGGGCGTCGATTCGCGGTTCTTTGAGCCGGGTCCGCTGTCTCCGATGGAGGAGTTCACCGGCCTGTTCCTGCAGTGGTACGTGGCGACCATGCGGTCGGCCAGCGGGGCTGCGGCCGCAGAGGCGGCTTCCGCACCCGGGGCCAGGGCTCTGGACTCAACTAAATAATTGATCTGGAACGAGATTCTAGCAACCCCAGCCTACCACCCTCGCGGTATTGGTCGGGGTCGTCCCCGTGTGGCATATTCGTTCCCAGGCAACGGGACGAGGCCCCGAAAGGGTGCCCGCAGAGCTGCAGCCTGCCAGGGATGTTCCGGGCGGGGGTTGGTGGGACCGCCACCGGTCGGCGCTCGGTCGCGATGCCATCGGAACTCATGACGGTGCCCACTCATATCTTGCCGTGGTGGGGAGTACGGCAAATCATCACTGACCGAACCACGATGCGTGTTCGTTGTGCGCCTCGTGGGCCCGGCTCCTGCAACTTTGCGGTCCCACGACCGACGATGCGGCACTGCAGGAACTACACAAAAAATAGCAAAAATCTTCCGCCATTCAAGCGGGCTAATCCTGCGGCGAAAAACCCTGCAGACCGGGGCCATGTGAACAATATGCCAGAGGGCTGCCGCAGTATCGGCATCCTGTTGGAAGCGTGCGCCAAAGCGTCCCGGGCGCTGATTGACCTGCCCCGGGATTTGTAGAACATTCCATGACGCCTCATCAGAAAACCCACGTTTTGCGGCACTTGCGCGGTTGGTTTTCGCGACTTACACAGGAAGGTTGATCGTGACCATGGCCTTTACCAAGCTCCTTTCCCTGCGACGACGACCCGCGCCTGTCCTGGGCTCATTCCTGCTCGGCCTGATGCTTCCGCTGGGTCTAGCCAGTGCTTACGGCGCGGATGCCGCGCCCCCGGCCCCTGCACACCCGGACAGTCCCACCGCTGCCGTGAGTCCGACCGGCCCCAACGATGCCAGCTCGCTGGTGCGTGTGCGCCTGATATCCCAAGAGCAGTACTTCAACACGCTGTCCTATATCTTCGGACCGGACATCGCGATCGCGGCTCACTTCGCTCCCTTCCAGCGCACTGACGGGCTGCTGGAGATCGGGGCGTCGGCGGCGGGCGTGACGACGGGTCAGATGATGGAGTTCCAGCGCACCGCAGCCGCTTTGGCCGCCAAGGTCGTCAGCCCCGAGCATCGCAACTTCCTCATTCCGTGCACACCGCGGCATGAGAACGCTGCGGATAAGAGCTGCGCCACGAAGTTCCTGACCTCAGTGGGCAGACTTCTGTATCGCCAGCCGATGAGCCGTGACGGACAGAAGCAGATTGTTGCCGAAGCCGGCGAAGCGGCGACCCGCCTCAAGGACTTCTACGCCGGCCTCGCGGTGGCGCTAGAGGGGATGCTGGTTTCGCCGGACACCTTATTCATAGTGGATCGTCCGGAGGCCGACCCGAAGCACCCCGGATCCCAGCGCCTGGACTCTTATTCGCTCGCGAGTCGTCTGAGCTTCTTCCTGTGGAACGCCGCACCGGATGATGAGCTGCTGAAAGTCGCTGAGCACGGAGATCTGCAGACTTCCGAGGGCAGGGCGAAGGCCGTGGAGCGCATGCTGAGCAGCCCACGGCTGGAAACCGGAGTGCGGGCGTTCTTCGACGATATGCTCGGCTTCGACGATTTTGCCGTGCTTTCTAAGGATCCCAGCATTTACCCTGCGTTCGTCGGCGACACCGTGCAGGATGCACGCGAGCAGACCTTGCGAATGATCGTTGATCAGCTCCTGGTCAAGAAGGGGGACTACCGCGATCTGTTCACCACCCGCGAGACCTTTCTGTCGCCGTCACTGGCGACACTCTACGGAGTGCCGGCTCCTCCGGGCTGGACGCCGTATGAGGTTCCAGCCGGCAGTGAGCGGGTCGGCCTGCTGACACAGATCGCCTTTCTCGCGGACCATGCGCATCCGGGGCGAAGCTCGGCCACGCGGCGTGGCAAGGCGCTGCGCGAGCTGCTTCTGTGCCAGGTCGTGCCACGGCCGCCGCCAAACGTGGACTTCTCGATTGTCGAGAACCCGAAGTCGACCCTGCATACGGCGCGCGAGAAGCTCGAGGCCCATCGGACCAATCCGGTTTGTGCCGGATGCCACAAGATCACCGATCCGATCGGCCTGGGGCTGGAGAATTTCGACGGCGCCGGTCAGTTCCGCACCACCGAGCGGGGCGCCCCGATCGATGCCAGCGGCAACCTCGATGGGAAGAAGTTCACGGATCCGATCGGGCTGGCGCAGGCTCTGCATGACAGCCCGACGCTGCCGGCCTGCCTGGTCCGGCGCGTGTACACCTACGGCGTTGGCGGCGTGATGAAGACGGATAACAAAGAAGTACTGCCCTGGCTGGACAAGCGGTTTGCGGAGGAAGGCTATCGACTGCCGGACCTGCTGCGCACGGTCGCGCTGAGTACGGCGTTCGCGGAGGTGAGCGAACCGCCTCCCGCACCGATTCCGACCAAGACCGCCGGGACGACGCCGGCCCGGGCATTGCCCGTGTCCGACAAGGTCGCCCTCAGCGGAGCTGACCGATCGACAGGAGAACGCTAGTGAAGAGATTGCGCCGCCTCGAGAGCCTGAGCAGGCGCCGCGTTTTACGCGGTATGTTGAATGGTGGAATCGTCACCCTGGGGCTGCCGCTCCTCAACTGCTTCCTGAATGAGAATGGCACGGCACTGGCCTCCGGGGCACCGATGCCGCTGCGCTTTGGCACCTGGTTCTGGGGTCTGGGCATGGACGCGCAGGTGTTCGTACCGAAGACCGTGGGTGCGAACTGGGAGCTGCCGGAGGAGCTCGGAGCGCTGGCCGACATTCGCCCGAACATCAATCTGTTCACCAACTTCAACGCGATGCGCGATTCCTCCCCTAACCTCTGTCACTACACGGGCTGGATCATCACGCGCACGGGATCGGCGCCCATCGGATCCGAAGACCGCCCCGGTGAGACCATCGATGTGACCATTTCGCGCGTCATCGGCCGCACCACGCGCTTCCAGTCGGTCACCGCGGCTGCCAATGGCGATGTGCGCAGCACTTTCAGCTACGAGAATGCCAATTCGATCAACGCCGCGGAGATCTCTCCGGTCAATTTCTACAAGACGCTGTTCGGGCCCGATTATCAGGATCCCAACGCGAGCGCTTTTACGCCGAATCCGCGCATCATGGCGCGCAAGAGCGTTCTGTCCGCCGTGCTCGATCAGACGAAGACACTGTCCCAGACCGTCGGTGCGGAGGACCGCGCACGGCTCGATCAGTATTTCACCGATCTGCGCGATCTCGAGCGCCAGTTCGACCACCAGCTGACGAAGCCCGAGCCGATCGCCGCCTGCCATCCGGTCACCGCTCCGAAGGAGGATCCGAAGACCAGTGTCGAGGCCAGCATCGTCGCCGAGCGCCACAAGATGCTCACCGACCTGATGGTGATGGCCGTCGCGTGCGATCAGACCCGGGTCTTCAACATGGCGTACTCGGCCGCCTTTGCGTCCACCACCAAGGCCGGCTATGAGAAGCCGCACCATACCTGCACGCACGAGGAGCCGGTCGATCAGAAGATCGGATATCAGCCAACAGCCTCGTGGTTCCTGCGGCGCTCGATGGAGTCGTGGGCGTACTTCGTCCAGGCGTTCATGAAGGTCAAGGAAGGCGATGGGACGCTGCTGGACAACACCCTGATCTACGCGACCACGGATACTGCATGGGCGAGGATCCACTCCCTGGACGGCATTCCGCTCTTCACGGCCGGGCGCGCCGGTGGACGGCTCAAGAGTGGACTGCATATCGATGGCGCGGGAGCTACCAATGCGCGCATCGGCTACACTGCCATGAAGATCATGGGCGTGGATACCAACTCCTGGGGTACGAAGAGCAACAGCACCTCCAAGGAGCTGTCGGAGATACTCGTCTGATCGGAGCCGGCGACACGCGACGGTTCCGCGGGCCGATCACCTTGCAGTGATGGGGCGGAGCGCTGCCTGAGAGAGGCAATTGGGGCGAGGGGAGCAATGGGGCGAGGCGCAGACATCATCAGGGTTGTCGGAATCGCTTGCGGCGTGGCGCTGCTCATGGCTGCGCCGCCGTCACAGGCACGCGAGCCTACCGAGGAATACCTTCGCGTACCCATGCCACCTCATTTCAAGGTGGAGTCCACCGAGCTGGAAGGACCCGTTTTCGCAGACCCGAAGGGACACACGCTGTACACGTGGCCGTTCAAACTCCTGCGCAACGGCAATACGGGCGACCCGAAAGGTCAGTCGAATTGCACCACCACCAAGACTACGGTAAACGCCGGCTTCATGAGCCCGTATCCCGGCGGCTTCACGCTCCCCGACCTGGCGACGCGCCCGAGCTGCGAGCAGATGTGGCACCCCGTGCTCGCCGACAAGAATGCGAAGGCGGTAGACAAATGGACCCTCATCGAGCGTAAGGATGGCGGCAAGCAGTGGGCCTACGACGGTGAGGCCCTGTACACGTCGGCGCTCGACCAGGGGCCCGGAGATGTCCTCGGCGGGGATACCTTCGATCACCGCGGCGACGATCCGGCGGTGCGGGTTCCGATACAACCGCCGGCGGATGTCCCGCCCGGATTCAAAGTCTCGACCGCCCGGACCGGTCGCCTGCTGCAGACCGAACGGGACTTCTCGGTGTACGCCTCCGACGGCGATGGGCCCAACAAATCCAACTGTGATGCCGCCTGCGCCAAGACCTGGCCGCCCATGCTCGCGCCCGAATCGGCTCGTCCCCATGGAGACTGGTCGATCTTCGAGCGCTCGTCCGGCGTGCGGCAATGGGCATTCCGGAAGAAGCCGCTCTATCGGTATGCGCTGGACTCGGAGGCGCGCAGCCTGCAGGGGAGCGATGTGCCGGGTTGGCATAACGTGTTCACGCAGCGCGCCCCCGCGCCCCCCGCGCAGTTCACCGTGCAGAACACGACTGCCGGGGAGGTCCTGGCCGACAAGAACGGCAAGACGATCTATACCTACTTCTGCGGGGATGATGCGCTGGACCAGTTGGGTTGCGATTATCCCAGCGAAACTCAGGCGTATCGGTTGGCGATGTGCGGCGGCGGGGATGTCGAGCGGTGCTTAGGGACCTTCCCGTACGTGCTGGCACCGAAGGGCGCCAGGAGCTCAAGCCGCGCGTGGAGCGTCATCGACATCGATCCGGTGACCGGCCACCTGGCTTCTCCGGGACAGTCCGGGTCATTGCATGTCTGGGCTTTCCGGGGTCGTCCCGTGTATACCTATGCCGGGGATGAGCAGGCCGGGGACACCAATGCGGACGGGATCGGGGAATTCCGCGGTGAGCGCGAGGGTTTCAAAGCTTACTGGGTTCGGGACGACTTCAACAGGCGCGCCGGTTGAGCTCCGGGCAGCCGGTACGCAGCGAAATGCCGAGGCGAGGGGCGCACAAGTGAAGGCAACAACTACGACACGACTCATCGGGACCCTGCCGCGGTGTGCCGCTGCCATTGTTTCGATGACGCTCATGGCCGGCGGGATTGCCTCCGGCGCCGACCGCACCGGGCCCGTGAAGCGGTCCGCGGCCCCTGCACGGTCCGCGGCGGCGGCCTCGACCACGAACAGTGCTGCGGCTGCGGCCCCCGCCCCCGCTGCCGAGGCGACGGCGCCTGCACCCGAGCCCACTGCTCCCAAGGATGGCACCGTCGCCTATGTGCTGACCGATCTGCACTGGGCCATCTGGCAGAGCCCCGACGGCAAAACAGAGTGCCCGGATGGCTTCAACGAGGGCAATCGTGAACAGTTCAAGGCGCTCTTTCCCAACGATGGGCAGACAAGGACCCTGCTGCAAACTCAGTTGAGACGCGAGATCGACGGTTGGTATCCAACGACTCTGCCCGATCCATTCCCGTTCCACGAGGCCGGTGGTCCGACCGCGATCGGACTCAACCTGGACGGCAAGGTGGGGCCGAATGATTTCACCAGTCCGGAAGGCGAGAAGGGAATCGACAACAATCTGTTCCGCGTCCTGGGCTGTGTCAGGAACTACCGCTCACCGGAGGGAGCCATTCAGGGATTCGACAACGACGAAGTCACCAAGGATGTCTACAACCGGATCATCATCGAGCTCAGTGGAGTAGACAGCTTCGTCAATGACGATGACGTCCAGGTGACCCTGTATCGGGGACGCGATCCCATCCTGCTGGATGCAACCGGCAAGGAGGCCATCCCCGGTGGCTCGCAGAGGATCGATCTGCGCTGGGGCACGAAATACATTCAGCACATGCATGGCAGGATCACCAACGGCGTGCTCACCACCGAGCCACGCGACCTGATCTACCCCTGGGCGGTTTTCTACATTCCCACAGACGAGTACATGCGTGCCGCACGGCTCAAACTCAAGCTGTCCCCGACCGCGGCCGAGGGGCTGATCGCCGGCTATAGTGACGTCGAGACCTGGTACTCCCAATTGATGCGGTCCTACTCGACACATCACCAGAGCTACGGCCAGTCCTCCGCTCCTTCGATCTACAAGGCCTTCAGGCGCCTCGCGGACGGTTATCCCGATTCCAAGACGGGCCTCAACACGGCGATCTCCTCCGCTCTGCGAGCCAAGCTCACGCAGATCTACATCGTTCCTGAGTCCAAACAGCTGGTTGCCTCGGCGCCGCCGCCGCCTGCGGCGGAGCCCTATCATGGGCCCCCGTTTCCTCGGACACCTGCCGAGGAAGCCACCGAAAGCGGGCCCAAAGTGGCCTCGACGGCCGGCAGCGCGGTGAGCAACGCGGAGAAGTGACGCGACTCGACCGTCAGGGCGTACGCCGTGCGGTGGGGCGGAGTTCAGCGGCCTCGGGGTGAGGTCAGGTGTTCCAGGATGGCGCAAAGTCGCGGGGTCTGTGGACCACGCACGGATCGGTTCGTCGTGTGAAATAGGGGGTACGCCGTGGAGAAAGTCGTCGTCGATCTGCTCGATCAATTCGAGCGCGGAAAAATTTCACGTCGCCAGCTTGTGCAGAGCCTGACGCTCGGCATCACAGCAGCCACGGTTGCAAGGCCGGTTTTCGCCGCCGGCTCGGCGCACAAGGGCTTCAAGGCGACGGCGGTCAACCACATCTCGTTCGGTGTCGCCGATTACGGGCGCACGCGTGACTTCTACGCAGATCTGTTCGGTATGCCGGTGAGCCAGGATAACGGCAAGCAGTGCTATCTGACCTTCGGAGACACGGTGCTGATCGCACGCAAGACGCACCAGCCGGACAACAAGCCGTTCGTGGATCACATCGCGTACACGATCGACCGGTGGGACCACAAGGAGGTGGAGACGGAGCTGCGTCGTCGGAGCTTGGATCCGAAACCCGACGAGGACAGCTTCCATATCAAGGATCCCGACGGATATGATGTTCAGATTGCGGGTAAGGACTTCATGAAGACTCCATGAAACACTCGGCCAGCATTCTCTTCGTAGCAGCACTCGCGGTGTCGCCGATGTTGACGGCGGCGTCGGCGTCCGACAAGGACGTGGTTGATTATCGCGAGCACATAATGAACACGCTCAACGAGCAGGCGGGTGCGCTGGGGGAAATACTCTCCAACGCTATCCCGGATGACAACGTCATCGCGCATCTGGATGCGATTGCGCTCACTGCCTCGACTGCGCTGAAGGCTTTCGAGCGCAAGGTCCCGGGGGGAGAAGCGAAGCCGGACGTCTGGTCGAACTGGCCGGATTTCTCGAAGCGGATGACCGAATTCGCCCAGAAGACCTCGGAGATGGCCAAGATGGCGCACACACAGGGCAAGGACGCTGCCCTCTCAGAGGTGCTGGACGCGCTCAGCTGCAAGAGCTGCCACGACACCTACCGCAAGGCAAAGAAGAAGCAGCAGCAGTAGGCCTGGGGTTGCAAGCGCGGAGCGATGGGCTTGCGTAGCAGGCCGGCACAGCAGTCTCGCTCTGCGAGGCTCGACCCGGGCGTGCCTTCGTGGGCGCTGGTCGGCTCGCTGTTGCTGCTCATGCTGGCCGCCTGCAGCCGCTCTCAGCAGGGCACTCCGCCCCCGCCCGCGGCGACCTCCAGCGTCGAGCGCGGCAAGTACCTGGCCGACGCAGGCAACTGCGCAAGCTGTCATACCCTTCCCGGGGGCGCGCCCTTCGCCGGGGGCGTGAGCTTCGATACACCGTTTGGAGTGATCTACTCGACCAACATCACACCGGACCCGCAGACCGGAATCGGCCAGTGGAGCGTCGAGGACTTGCGCCGGGCGATGCACGAGGGAGTGGCTCGCGATGGCTCGCATCTGTTTCCTGCCTTTCCTTATACCTCTTTCACGAGAGTCGGCGATGCCGACGTGGCCGATATCTATGCTTACCTGCGCACGCTCAAGCCGGTTCACCACAAACCTCCGGGCAATGGCGCTCTGCTGATGCGCTGGCCGATGGCCCTGTGGAACTGGATGTTCTTCCGACCCGGCCGGTTCGTGGCCAATACCGCCCGCTCGGCCGAGTGGAATCGCGGTGCGTACCTGGTGGAGGGCCTCGCACATTGCAGCGCATGCCACACGCCGCGCAACTCACTGCTCGCCGAGCAGAGCGATCGCAGGTATGAGGGGGCCGTGCTGCAGCTGGGCGACGCGGCTGGCAAGGCGCACCGCTGGTACGCCGTCAATCTCACCTCGGCGAAGCAGGGCCTGGCCGCATGGTCAGTCACGGATCTGGCCAGATACTTTCAGACCGGAGTCAGTGCGCGAGCCGGTACCTTTGGCCCGATGAACGAGGTCATCGCCAACAGCCTCAGGCAGCTTGCGCCGGCTGACCTGCGCGCCATGGCGGTTTACGTGAAGAGTCTGCAGGGGCCGGAGCACTCCGGCGAGGTCGTGCTGCCCGAGCAGGTGACCGCCGGCGCGTCGATCTACAAGGATCGTTGCGAGAAGTGCCATGGGGCTTCGGGCCGCGGGGGATTCTTCAGTGGCCCTCCACTGGCAGGCAGCGCCGTGGTGCAGGGTGCGGATCCCGCCTCGCTCCTTAGCGCCATCCTGCACGGCCCTGAGCTACCCAAGGGAGTCAAGTTCGGGGGCTGGGAGACGATGCAATCCTACGGCGACGTTCTCAGCGACGCGCAGATCGCTGCCGTGAGCAATTTCGTGCGGGGGAGCTGGAGTAATCGGGCGAGCCCGGTAACCGCCGCCGAGGTCGCCCAGCAGCGTTGAGCCCGCAGGTTGGCCCGGGCGCCCGTCCTGGAATCAGAGCCGCCCTGGAATTGGAGCCGATCAGGACTTCGCAGCCACCATGTAGGTGTCGTGACAGCTCTTGCAGTTGAGCGACTGTATCTTGGATGCGACGGCTGCCGCGCCGCCGTCCTTGGCGGCCTTGGCCAACTCGTCGGTCTGCGAGACGAGCGCGTCGAGTTGTTTCGCGAAATCCGCCCAGTTCGACCAGACTTCCGGCTTGGACTTCCCGCCCGCCACCTTCGGCTCGAACGCCTTCCTGGCCTGCGGCGCCGTCACCGCCAATGCCTGTGCGTGGGCAACCAGGTTGTCCGCCGGCCCTTTCTTCGCGAGGACCATATTGATCGCCCCGAGCTCCTCCGCCATGCTCTTCATGACGTGCACGCGGTAGTCAATGACATCCTGATCGTCTGCCCGAACCGCCGCCGAGCCCAGCAGCAACGCTGCGAGGGCCAACCCACTCACTGCCTTCCTCACTCCAACTCTCCTCGCTGTGCAAATCCCTGCGGGCGCCCTTGGCGCAGCCGGCGGACGCCGCTGCCGTGCATCAGCCGCTGCGTGCGCTCCAGGAATCGCAGTGGCCGCCCTGGTCCACCGGTCCGCTCATGATCTGGCAATTACCGCAGGCGGGCTTGGCCTGATCACTCGTGAAGAATCCGCAGACACCGCAGGTCTGTTTCGGATTCGGCGCGCTGCTGGCGTAATGCAGCGAGGAGCGCAGGGATTCGGATGCCGGATCCACACAGGAATCCGCGGCTGCCGCCGGTCGCATGATCCGGGGCACGACGGCCAGCGCGGCAGTGATCTGCAACGCACGCCGCAAAACAACTCGACGAGGCAGCTCATCCACGGCAGTTTTCCTTCTGTGAGCCTGCGAAGCAGCACAGACTAGCCATTCGATCCCGCGGCCGCAAGCACACGCATCGGCCGTTGCGCCGAGTCGACCGGCGACGGTGGCCGGACAGTGTTGTGCGATATTCGGCCAGCGCCGATCGGCGCACCAGCCGCTGGCGCCGGGAATCGCGACGGCGCCGGTGCTGCGGCCGGCGGTGAAGAAACACGCCAAAACAACGTTTACGCAGCTTGCGGCCGTCAATAATGCTTTGCGGGTCGGATGCCGCGGAGGGCACTGCGAAAATTCGCGGGACGCATGCGTCGCTTTTGTTGCGCGCGCGGCACAAGCGAGCCGCCGGTGATTGGCGCGCCGATTGACTCGACTGGCCATTTGTTTGAACATCCGACCTAGTCTTGGGTTGCATCCGGACGGGGCACTGTCGGCAGCGCAAACCCGGCGACGGATTCGGGTGTATGGGAAGCCGGCTTACACGGCTTGCAGCGGGAGTGAGGCCGTAGCGTTACGGAAGGGGGCATGGGGTGACCTTTTGGCGATGAACGCAGCGACGCGCGGCGACGCAGGGTCTGCAGGCTCGGTCGACGAGGCGTTGACGCAGGCGCTCGATCTGCTGGCGCGGGAGCCGGCGCGGGCTCTGGAAAAGGCACGGCAGGCATGCGTGAACTCCCCAGGCCACCCGCTCGCCACACTGATTGTCGGCATCGCTCAGCGGATGTTGGGTGAGGCCGGCGCCGCCGTGGCAACGCTCGAACCCCTCGCACGCGCGCAGCCGAAGGCCGCTGTCAGCCACTATGAGTATGGGCTCGCGCTGGCCGCGGCGGGTCGGGGAGAGGCCGCTGTCCACTCTTTGCGGCGCGCCGTCGAGCTGAGTCCGAAGCTGCCCGGTGCCTGGCGAGCGCTGGCGGATCACCTGAGGGCAATGGGCGATGTAGAAGGCGCGGACGCCGCATATGCCCAACACATCAAGGCGGCGACCCGTGACCCGCGACTCATGCAGGCTGCCTCGGCGCTGTGTGCCAACGAGATTCCCACCGCCGAGGCTCTGCTGCGCGAGCATCTGCGCGGTCATCCGACCGACGTCGCGGCCATCCGCATGTTCGCCGAAGTCGCCGCTCGAATCGGACACTTCGCCGAGGCGGAAACCCTGTTGGTCCGATGCCTCGAGCTCGCTCCCGGGTTTGCCGAGGCGCGAGCCCACTACGCCACGGTACTGAACCGGCAGAACCGACACCTGGAGGCGCTGCGGGAAGTGGATCGGCTGCTGGCCGCAGACTCCCGCAATCCCGGGCATCGGAACCTCAAGGCGTCGATCCTCGTGGCCGTGGGGGAATATGCACAGGCCAGCGAGCTTTATGGGCGCCTGGCAGCCGAATACCCGCGCCAGCCACGACTCTGGCTCAACTACGGGCACGTGCTCAAGACCTCGGGCCGGCTGCCGGAGGCTCTCGAGGCCTATCGCAAGTGCATCAACCTCGCTCCGCACGTGGGAGATCCCTGGTTCACGCTGGCAAACCTCAAGACATTCCGCTTCAGCGAAGCCGATGTCGCCACCATGAAAGGCGCCCTGGAGCGGACCGCTGCGTCGGAAAACGATCGCCTGCAGTTGCATTTCGCGCTCGGTAAGGCGTGCGAGGACGCCGGCGAGTTCGAACAGTCTTTCCAACACTATGCCGAGGGCAACCGATTGCGGCGCAGCCAGATCCAGTACGATGCGGCGGAAACCTCGCGCATCGTCGAGCGTTCGCGCGCGGTCTGCACGCGCGAGTTGTTCGAGGCGCGCGCGGGAGCCGGCGCCGCGGCGGCGGACCCGATTTTCGTCGTCGGCCTGCCGCGGGCCGGATCGACCCTGGTCGATCAGATCCTCTCGAGCCATTCGCTGGTCGAGGGCACGATGGAGCTGTACGACATGATCGATCTGGCGCGCGCCCTGAACCGGCCCGGCCCCGGGGTCTGCGGGGGCCAGTACCCGCAGGTACTCGCCAGTCTCAGCTCACAGGATCTGCAGGCCCTCGGAGAGCGATATCTCGAGCAGACGCGGGTGCAACGCAAGAGCGCGGCGCCGCACTTCGTGGACAAGATGCCCAACAATTTCCTGTACGTGGGCCTGATCTGCCTGGCGCTGCCCAATGCGAAGATCATCGACGTGCGACGCCATCCGCTTGGCTGCGGGTTCTCGGTATTCAAGCAACACTTCGCCCGCGGCCAGCATTTCAGCTACGACCTCGCGGATATCGGCCGCTACTACCGCGACTACCTCGAGCTGATGGCGCACTTCGACAGCGTTCTGCCCGGCCGCGTCCATCGCGTCCAGTACGAAGCGCTGGTGGAAGACACCGAGCGCGAAGTGCGCGCATTGCTCGATTATTGCGGCCTGCCGTTCGAGGAGCGCTGCCTGCGCTTCTACGAGAACGAGCGCGCCGTGCGTACCGCCAGCTCCGAGCAGGTCCGCCAGCCCATCTTCCGCGATGGCCTGGACCAGTGGCGTCACTACGAGCGCTGGCTCGAGCCGTTGAAGCGGGCTCTGGGCCCCGCCCTGGATGCCGGCGCCGGCGGGATGGATCCGGGGAAACCATCACCCAACAGTTAGTCCCACACACGCAAAGGGGAGAGCAGATGCACCGCAGTCGATCGACAAAGCGGATACGCGCCGCGCAGCCCGGCCGAGGCGCCATCACCGCGCTGGGCCGGTACACGCCGGTTGCGGCTGCGATCATGGCGATACTCCGCTCAGTACACGCGGCAACACCCGCCGACGCCGCCACGCCAGCCGATGTATCAGGGGGGCAGCTCGAGGAAGTCACGGTGACGGCCTCGAAACGCAGCGAGGACCAGCAGAGTGTGCCGATCAGCATCCAGGCGCTGAGCACCAAGGCGCTGGAGCAGTTGAACACCCAGAACTTCAACGACTATGCGCAGTCGTTGACGAACGTCACGTTCCAGTCCACGGAACCCGGGCACGCCAACGTGACCATGCGCGGTATCGCGAGCGATAGCGGCGGCAACCCCTCCGGCTCGCTGCCGACCGTTGGCATGTATCTGGACGAACAGCCGATCACGACGATCGAAGGCCCGATCGATGTTCACGTCTACGACATAGCGCGTGTCGAGGTGCTGCCCGGTCCGCAGGGTACTCTGTACGGTGCCAGCTCCGAGGCGGGAACCATCCGCGTGATCACCAACAAGCCGGATCCCACGCATTTCTCGGCGGGCTATGACGTCCAGGGTAACACCATCAAGAACGGGACCGCCGGAGCCATCGTCGAAGGGTTCGTCAACCTGCCGATCTCCTCGAACGTGGCGGCGCGCCTGGTCGGTTACTACGAGCGGGACTCTGGCTACCTCAATAACGTCCTGCAGACCGTGACCTCCAATGGCCACACCTTCAATAATGCGGCGTTTGTCGAGGACCACTACAATCCCGTGGACACGTACGGCGGTCGAGCCACTCTCAAGGTCGATCTCAACGACAACTGGACGATCACGCCGGTCCTGATGGCGCAGAAGACCAAGGACAGCGGCATCTTCGCCCAGGAGATCTGGAAGGCCGATGTGATGCCGGTCAACTCGGCGGGCGTGCCGTTCGTCGGCACGCCCATTCCGAACGAGCTGTCCGTCGCCCATTTCGCCGCCGAGAACAGCCAGGATAGCTGGATCGATGCGGCCATGACCGTGCAGGGCAAGATAGGCAATTTCGACATTACCTACGCGGGTGCGTATCTCAAGAGAGATACGCACGGGGCCTCGGATTATGCCGACTACGAGTTCTTCTACCAGCAGTACACCAAGTACTGGCCTGCGGATACCGGCTTCGTCAACTTCCCGGCATCCTGGTTCGAGCAGTTCAGCAATGAGCTGCGCGTGACCTCACCGAAGGAATATCCCGTGCGATTCGTCGGCGGCCTGTACCAGTCGCGCCAGTTGCAGAACATCTTCAATAACATCGCCACGCCGGCCAACACGCGACCGCAGTACGAGGTCGGGTATCCGGATCCGCCGAGCGGCTACAACGGCACCGAGTATCTGCTCAACGAGCAGCGTGTGAATCGCGACAGCGCCGTGTTCGGCGAGCTGAGCTGGGATGTCACTTCCCAGCTCACCTTGCTGGGTGGCATCCGCAGGTTCAAGTTCGACAACTCGCTCGAGGGGTTTTACGGATTCGGCCCCAATGCCTTTGGAACCTCGACACCGCCACCGCAGTATCCGGGTGGGCCGCCGAGTGCCGGCGGCATCAGTGGCCAGCAGATCTGCTTCACCACGACGGTATGGCACGGCACGGCGCCGTGCGAGGACATTCGCACGAGTACATCGGGCACCGGTTGGACGCCGAAGATCAACGTATCCTACAAGTTCGACGATCAGCATCTGGTGTACGCCACCTACTCCAAGGGCTTCCGGCCGGGTGGTGTCAACCGCACCAACGGGGCACCTCCGTATACTTCGGACTTCCTCAAGAATTACGAAGTAGGATTCAAGACGACCTGGCTGGACAATCGGCTGCGCATCAATGGCTCGGCCTACTACGAGCAGTGGAATAACTTCCAGTTCACCTTCAAGGGCCAGTTCGGCATTCCGCTCATCGCGAACGCGGGTAACGCCGCGGTCAAGGGCGCGGATCTGCAGACGGAGTGGGCGGCGACCCAGGCGCTGACACTGCGGGCCGGTGTGACCTACACCGACGCGTACCTGACCGAGAACTACTGCGGCGCTCTGGATGCCAACGGCAATCCGATCACGAACTGCCCCGATCCGCTCGCGCCGCAGGGAACTGCGCTGCCGGAGACTCCGAAGTACAAGACCAGCTTCGGTGCGCGCTATGTGTTTCCGCTGGCAGACTGGGAAGCGCACGTCGCGGGTGACCTCGTCTACCAGACCGAGGTATCTCCAGGCCTTCGGACGGCCGATGTGGCTGCACTGGGCGAGCAACCGGCGTATGCCCTCACCAACCTGTTCTTCGGCGTGGAGCGCAACGGGCTCTCGATCGAGCTGCTGGTGAAGAACGCCTTCGACCGGCGTGCAAGCCTGTTCCGGTATGCGGAGTGTGGAACCGAGACCTGCGGTCCGGGCGCGACCTACGAGGTGATCGCACCGCCCCGGCTGATCGGGCTGCAGGTCGGACAGCGATTCTGAGAGGATTGCGCCGCGGGCACGTCGCGGCGCAGCGAGTGCTCGGAGTGGTGGCGCACCGCGGCGTGCGCCACCATGTGGCGTGAACGGACAAGGGGGCAGGATGGCGGATGGAAACAACGTGCGTGGACCGACACCGCCCGTGCAGCTGGTCCTGCTGGTCTCCGGGACGCTGCTGATCAACTACATCGACCGCGGCAATCTCGCCACGGCGGTGCCGCTGATTCATGATGAGCTCGGGTTGTCCGCTACGCAGCTCGGTTTCCTGCTTTCGGCTTTCTACTACAGCTATGTCGTGGCGATGGTGCCGGCGGGGTGGCTGGGCGAACGTTTCGGCGCACATCGCGTCCTCGCCGCCGGCATCGTCATCTGGTCGGCGGCGACACTGCTGACCGGCTTCGCCGCGGGATTCTGGTCGCTGCTGCTGCTGCGACTGCTCCTGGGCATCGGCGAGAGCGCCGGGTTTCCGTGCGCCTCGCAGCTTTTTGCCAGCCAGTTGCGGCTGTCGCAGATCGACATGGCCAATGGCGTGCTCGGCTTCAGCTACCTGGTCGGACCTGCAATCGGTACGGTGCTGGGCGGCCTGCTGATGCCGCTCTACGGCTGGCGCGCGGTATTCGTGATGTTCGGCGTCTGTTCGCTGGTGACTCTGTGGCCTCTGGCCCGAATCCGGCTGAAACCACCGGATGCCGTGGAGGCGGCCAGCTCCCCGACCGCCCCCTCCTTCGGCCAGATCCTGCGGCAGCGCGGCTTGTGGGGTGCCTCGCTGGGCCACTTCGCGAGCAACTACAACTTCTACTTCATCCTGGCATGGCTGCCGGACTACCTGGTGAGGGCGCGCGGCTTCTCGATGCAGGGCATGGCAGTGGTAGCCGGCGGCGCTTACCTGATCAACGCCGTGAGCGCACTGGTCGCCGGCTGGGCGGTGGCGGCCTGGACTCGCTCGGGACGCTCCGCGAGCCCGGTGTACAAATTTCTGATGGCGTTCGCCCACATCGCCTCCATGGGATGCATGATCGGCATGGTGGTGCTGCCCATCCAGGGATGCATTCTGTGCCTGGCCGTCTTTCAGGTGGCCGTGGGCGCCTGCTCGCCGGGCGTGTATGCGATCCCGCAGATCATCGCCGGGCCGGCGGCCACCGGCCGCTGGGTGGGCGTGCAGAATGCCTGCGGAAATCTGGCCGGCATCTTTGCTCCCGCGATCACCGGGATGCTGCTCGATGCGACCGGAGAGTTCTCGAGCGCCTTCGTGCTTGCCGCTGCGGTGAATATTCTGGGACTCGTGGGATGGCTGTGGATGCTGCCGCGAGTCCAGCCGCTCGACTGGTCGCGCAGCGCTCGCAACCCCTCCTTGCGCTCGGACTGTGTCAGCTAGCGGTGCAGGAAAAATGAGGAGACTGGGTCTTTATCTGATCGAAGCGCTGCAGGCCCAGGGGGTCCGGCATGTGTTCGGCATTCCCGGCGTCCACAATCTGGAGCTGTACCGGGGACTGGCGCAGGGCCCGATCCGCCACATCACGGGCCGGCACGAGCAGGGCTTGGGGTTCATGGCTGACGGTTATGCACGGGTCAGCGGCCGGCCGGGAGTGTGCTTCACCATCACCGGCCCCGGTCTCACCAACATCGCGACGGCCATGGGGCAGGCGTACGGCGACTCCATCCCGATGCTGGTGATCTCCAGCCAGAATCGCCTGGGTGAGGGCGGGAGCGGCTGCGGGTTTCTGCACGAGTTACCCAACCAGAGGGAGCTGGCGAGCGGCGTGGCCGCGGCAGCCTTTTCCATACGCACGCCGCAGGAGCTGCCGGGCGCGCTCGGCAAGGCGTTCACGCTGTTCGATTCCGCCCGCCCGCGTCCGGTCTACATCGAGATTCCACTGGATGTGCTCGCTGCGGATGCGAGCGGTCTGCCCCTGCCGGAGGTGGCTCGGTCGGCAAAAGCACCGCCTGCCTCGCTGGTGCAGTCCGCTGCAGCCATTGTGCGTGCTGCGCGCCGCCCCGTCATCCTGGCAGGCGGTGGCGCCATCAGGGCTGCCAGCGAGCTCAAGCGCCTCGCCGAGCGCCTCGATGCGCCGACGGTAATGACCGCCAACGCCCGCGGCTTGCTGACCCCGGGACATCCTCTCGCCGTGCCGATCAGCCCGATGCTTGCACCGGTGAGGCGGCTCATCGCCACTGCGGATGCCGTGCTGGCGGTCGGCACGGAGATCGGTCCAACCGACTACTCACTCGACATGCGCGCGGATTTTCCCAATCCACCGCAGCTGGTCCGCATCGACATCGACCCGGACCAGCTCACGCGTGGGGCGACTCCCGTGCTCGGCATCTGTGCCGATTCCCAGGCCACGCTGTCCCTGCTGGAGTCGTGCGACCTCGGGCCAGCCCGTGAGAATGGCGGAGCTTCGCGTGCTGCGGCTGCACGGACTGACGGACTGGAGGCGCTGGCTGCATTCTCGGCCTCCCTGCGGGCTCACGTGGATCTGCTCGAGCTGATCCGCGACACGCTTCCCAACCCCGTGCTGGTGGGCGACTCGACTCAACTGGTCTATGCCGGCAACCTCGGCTTCAATGCCCAGTCACCGGCGTCATGGTTCAATTCAGCGACCGGTTACGGCACGCTGGGCTACGCCCTGCCTGCCTCCACCGGCGCCAGCCTGGCCGCGCCCGATCGGCCGGTCGTGTGTCTCGTCGGAGACGGAGGCCTGCAGTTCTCGCTGAGCGAGCTGGCGACGCTGGGGGATGTCGGTGGGTGGACGGCCGTTCTCATCTGGAACAACCAGGGCTACGGTGAGATCCGCACGGCGATGCTTCAGGCGGGGATCGAGCCGGAGGGGGTAGAGGTCCGTCCGCCGGATTTCGCGCACCTCGCACGCGCTTTCGGGCATCCCCATCGCCGGATCACTTCGCGCGAATCGCTGCGCAAGGCACTGCAGGAATTTGCTAGCCGCCGACGTGTGGTTGTGTTGGAGATTCCGGCCGAGGAGTTCTCATGAACGAATACGTGCGCCGCGGCGCGTGCCCGTCTCAGCGGCGCGGGGAAATGACATAGAAAGGATGCCACCGGTCAAAATGCAGAGTCCCACCAAATACGATGCCATCATCGTCGGCGGAGGCCACAACGGCCTGGTATGCGGCGCATATCTGGCCCGTGCAGGCAAGAGCGTCCTGGTCCTCGAGCGCAATCCGCACGTGGGCGGCGCGGCTGTCACACTGGAGTTCGCTCCTGGTTTTCGTGCCTCCACGTTCTCCTACCTCATGAGCCTGCTGCATCCGAAGATCATCCGCGATCTGGAGCTGGAGAGGTTGGGCCTGAAGGTCTTGCCGGCGAGTGACATGTTCACGCCCCTGGCCGGCGGCGATCATTTCCTGTTCACCGGCGACGATGACCGCAATGTCAGGGAGATCGCGCGCTTCTCGGCGAGGGACGCCCGCCGGTATCCCCAATTCAAGCTCTACCTGGATCGGATCGCCGCGGCCGCGCGCCGGCTGATGCTGCAGACTCCAATCGATCCCCAGGACCTTTCACTGCGGGGCCTGACCAACATCGCCGGTTTCGTGTTCGAGAACCGCAAGTCCATCAAGGAGTTCTACGGGCTCTACGACATACTGACGATGAGCGCCTACGATTTCCTGTCCGAGTGGTTCGAATCCGATGTGCTGAAGGGCGTCTACGCTTATTACTCGGGTATCGGCAGCTTCCAGGGGCCCAAGACACCGGGCTCGGCCTACATTCTGCTGCATCACCTCATGGGAGAGCACGCCGGCGCGGGCGGCTGGGGGTTTGTCGAGGGGGGAATGGGCCGGATTTCGCAGACGATCGCGCAGTCGGGCCTGACTCACGGGATGCACATACTCACGGATGCCGAAGTGGACCACATCGAAACCCGGAATGGGCGTGCAACCGGGGTCGTCTGCCGCGACGGACGCGAATTCCACGCTCGGGTGGTGGCGGCCAACGTCAGCGCGAAGCTGCTGTTCACGCGAATGATGAATGGCGCGGAGATTCCGGACGAATTCCGCTGGCACGTCGAGACATTCCGGACGGAGTCCGCGGCAGCGAAGCTGAATATCGCGTGCGAGCGTCTGCCACAGTTCACGGCCTTCGACCCGGAGGTTTGCGGCTTCGAGTACCCCTCGTATGCCCACGTGGCCCCCGATGTCGCCTACCTGGAGCAGGCCTACGCCGACGCGAAGCAGGGCTGGTATTCACAGCGGCCCTTCGTGACAGTGACTGCGCCGACCACCGTGGACAGGACACTCGCGCCGCCGGGCAAACATGTCATCAATCTGTTCTGCGGCCACGCTCCGTATACGCTGAAGGGGGGCGCCAGCTGGGAAGATCATCGGCAGAAATTCGCCGACTGCGTCCTCGATGCGCTCGAGGAGTTTGCTCCGGGGTTCCGCCAGCACATCATCGCCATGCAGGTCCTGGTACCGCCGGACATCGAGCGGCTGATCGGCAGCCCCAACGGACATATCTTTCACGGAGAGCTTTCCATCGACCAGCTCTTCTTCAAGCGTCCCGCGCCGCACTTCGCCGACTATCGCACCCCGATCCGCGCCCTCTACCTGTGCGGCTCGACCACGCACCCGGGCGGGGGCGTCTCGGGCATCTGCGGCCACAACGCCGCGCGCGAGATCCAGAAGGACTGGCGTCGTCTGTAGAGCAGCGGATGTCTGTGCAATCCAGAAAGCGCGGCCTGTCGAAGGCGGTAGTGGCCTCAGCCGAATGGTATGCAAGGCTCGGGGAATTGTGCGTGGGCAGCTTCACGACCGCGACGATGATCGGACTCGCCGATGAGCTGGTGGAGCGGCTTGGCGTGGACAGCATCCTCATCCTGCGCTATCCGCAAGCCTCATCACCCCAGCTGCTGTACGGTCGACCGGATCACAAGCATCGCGCCAACACCGTGGAGGACTATCTGCTGGGCCACTATGCGCTCGATCCGTTCTACCTGCGCAGCGAATACTGCTCCCAGCAGCGCTTGATCTCGCTGCGGGATGTCATCGAGGAGGATTTCGCCTCGAGCGAGTACTACAAGGTGCACTATCAGTCGGCCGGGCTGATCGATGAGATGTGCTTCTGCTGCAGTGACGGGGAGGGTGGCCATCTCAATCTGTCCCTCAGCCGCACGATCGGCAAGAACCACTTCAGCGCCGCGGAGCTGGAGGGCGCCCGGGCCATCGCGCCGCTGGTGACCGCAGCCCTGAGCGCGACCTGGCGTGCCCTGTCGCCGGATGCCAGCGTGTCCGTCGGGGTCTCTCAGGCCGATGGCGACCACCACCGACACATCGAGAATGTCCGCCTGAATTTTGGTCGCTCGGTGCTCACCGAGCGGGAGTACGAGATCCTGCAACATCTGCTGCGAGGCAACTCCGTCGATCTGATCGCTCAGCGACTGGACATCGCCGTCAGCACCGTGAAGGTGCACCGCAAGCACATTTACTCGAAGCTCGACATCAATTCGCAGGCCGAGATCTTCACCCTGTTTCTCGAGGTGGTGGCGGGCACCCGATACGAGCCCGGCTCCGATCCGCTGGCGAAGTACCAGCGATCGACCGCCTGAGGTCGGCGCGAGCGGCAGCCTCGGCACGGCTCGCGAGGCTAGCGCCGCATTCGCCTGCCATCCGGATCCAGAAACGGCATGCTCACGAGGCTGGCCCGGCGCGCTGCTCCCGCGCCGTCCAGCCCGAGCTCCATGCCCGGCTCGAAGTGGGGCGCATCGAGCCAGGCGTATGCGAGATTCCGGCCTAGGGTCGGCGAGCGGAATCCGACGACCACCTTGCCGACTGAGCGCTCGCCGCGCAGCAGGGGCTGATCGGCGGCCGCAGGCGCCTCACCGGTCACTTCCAGGCCCATCAATTTCCTCGCTGGACCACGCTCCCTGATCTGCATGAGCGCGGTGCGCCCGATGAAATCGCCACAATCGTAGCGGATCAGCGGCCACAGGCCGCACTCGTAGGGATTGTTGCTCTCCGTGACGTCATAGCCGAAGAACACGAAGCCTTTCTCGAGGCGCAGCAGATCCAGGGCGTCCATGCCGTAGGGAGCTATTTCATGTGCCTCGCCGGCGGCGGCGATGGCGTCCCACGCAGCTACCCCGTCCTCCGTGTTGAAGTAGCACTCATAGCCCAGCTCGCCGGAGAATCCCAGCCGCACAACCAGACATGGCAGGCCGCCGAGAGGGCCGGTCGCAAAACGGAAGAAACCCAGGCTCGCCAGATCGATGTCCGTGATGCTGCTCAGCAATCCGCGCGAGCGGGGTCCCTGCACGCCGATCATGGCCATTCCCGAGCTGACATCCGTCAGGTACGCGTCCTGCCCGTCGATGTGACGCTCGATCCAGGCCCGCGTCCCATGACGGAATCTGGAAGAAGTGATGACCCGGAAGTGGCGTGCCGCGAAACGCATCACCACCACATCATCCACGATGAGTCCCTGCTCATTGCACATCGTGGAATAGAGCGCCTGTCCGTCCTGGAGCCGCGCTGCATTGTTCACGATCAACCTCTGTATCACCGCCAGGGCGTCCTGCCCTTTCAGGTCCAGGCGGCTCATCAGGGACAGGTCGATCATGCCGACCCGTTCGCGGACCGCGCGAGCTTCTTCGTCGGCTCGCGTGTAGAAAGACGGCATCTGGTACTGCGTCCCCGTTGTGTACATCGTGGCACCGAGCTCCCGATGCTTTTGATAGAGCGGAGTGAGCTTCATGTGAGCTTTCTGTCCCCCGGGAAGTCGGTCGAGGAGAGTGCAGCGGCAGCCGCAATGTACCCGCACGGCTCATGTGCGCCGCGACGCAGTCGGTGAATCAGTCGATCTGACTATGCCACAGGGCTCGCGGGCGCCAAAATACCGCGACGGGGGTAAGTGGCTCCGGTGCCGCTCAGGCGGATTGCTGTGCGGCGAGCACGAGCAGCGAGCAGGCCAGGCGGGTCACCTTCCCGAGGGGGGCCGTTGGGCGGCGCGCGGTTCCATACAGGACGTTGGAGCCCTCGCTGATGATGCCCATGAGTTGCACGATGGCGCGGCACGAGGCCGGCGGCAGATTGGGAAAGTTGTGCCGCAGGTGTTGTGAAGCGGTTTCCTGGACCTCCACGTAGAAGCGATCGATGGCCTTGGCGATGAAGGGGTCGCGCAGCGCGATCGTCCAGAATTCACGGAACAGCCGGCTGGTCTGCGTCGAGGCGGAGTCGCGCATCAGCCACGCGACGAGCGACCGGAAGGCCCCCGGGGACTGGCTCGGGGCCACGCGCATGTGCGCAGCGACCTGGCTGCGGTACTCCTCGATGAGCAGCATGATCAGTGCGCGCACGAGATTGCGCTTCGAGGGGTAGTGGTAGGCGAGATTTCCAACCGTCAACTCCGCCTCGCCGGCAACGCGCCTCAGGGTGAAATGAGCATACCCTTGAGTCGCCAGCACCCGCTTCGCGGCACGCAGAATCTCTATGCGAGTCCGCTCGCCCGAGGCACGACTGCCGCTCCGCGGCGAGCGAGGCGTGCTGGTGCCCTCGAGCAGTGCAGCGCCTCCCCCGGCTATCATCGAACGCGTGGAGCGCATCTGTTCCTCCGATATCGATCGTCGATCAAACTGCCCGGCGCCCGCCGGGGAACTCGTTCTGTGCGCAGTCCGGCAGGCGCCACAGACGATCGAGCGGGGGCAGCGACATTCCCGGAGCCGTTGCCACCCAGCGCACCTGGCGATGCAGGTGGGATCGAGCGAAGGCATGAAGCGGCATTCCCTGCGAAGGCTGATGAGCCGATTGCGGGATGTCGGCAATTCACCGGTCCGATGCCTGACTGCGTCTGTGTCCTTCCTTTGTGCCGCAGGTCCGCTGACGGTCCTGTAGCGAGGACTATAGCGCCGAGTGCCATGGGATACCACGGCGCAGGCAGGCAAGAGGAGTTCGCAAAACCGCAAGCTACCGGTGGTTAGGTTGTGCAAGCGTCCGCCAGTAGCGCTCGCGCACGATTCTCACGTGCAGCCACTGCTCGCAGTACTCCACTGAGGGTAGGGACCTGAGCCGTGAAACGAGCAGGTTGAAGTCCCGCAGCGAGTCGAACTCCACCGTGGCCAGCAGATCGAAGCGCCCGACCGTCCGGGCGATGAATTCCAGGCCGCGGTTGGCTGCGATGGCGTCGATAGCCTCCCGGCAGTCGTCCTGCGCGTTCACGCCGATGCCGAATACCAGGTCATTCGTCATGTCCGCGCGCTGCTTGATGGCCCCGATCTGGATGACACCCGATTCGAGCAGTCGCTGTACACGGGTGCGGCAGCCGCTCACCGACAGTCCCACCACCTGCGCGATCTCGGCGAAACTCGCTCTGCCATCGTGCAGCAGCCGGTTCACGATGTTGATATCGACCTCATCGAACTGCGAGAGCGACTCCGGGCCGGTGCCCAGGAAGAAACTGCTGAGGATGCGCTCGTACAGGTGCACGTAGACTTCGCGGACTCCCTTGATGGCCCGGATGGCGAGCACTTCCCGGTTCAACTCCGTGAGACTGCGAAGCTGCAGCTCGACCACGATCTGAAATGCACCCGCCACCACTGAGATCAGCACGGGCGCATCGAATTTCTCCAGAGCATCGATGACGCTCTGGATGTTGCCGCTCGCCTTGATCGACAGGTGGGCGGAAGTGGTGAGACCGAGCACCCGCGGGTGCACGCTGGCCACGATGCTCAGCTTTCCGGACTCGATCAGCGGATTGATGCGACTGGCCACGTAGTCACGATTCGTGCCCAGCTCGCGCGCGATCTCGGAATAGGAGGCTCGTCCATTGCGCCGCAGGATGGCGATCATCTGCGCGGTCAGATCATTCATGCGGCATGGGCCCCCGACGCACGGGATGGATCATCCTGATTGTCTCGATCGCCACGGCAGATCCTGTGCACTCGTGCCACCGAGCGAGGGAGAGGGTCCCGTGCTCGCCAACGCGGATTCGGAGAACCGGATCGGCGTGCGGATTCCCCGGATGGGCGCCCCGCCGGGCGTACCTGGCATCTCGAGAACCATGCCGCGCGCGAGGATCTGGGGGTCACCAAGCGCCTCGCCCACGGTATTGATGGGACCAGCGGGGACACCCTCGGACTCGAGCTTACTCAGCAGCTCCTCGCGTCGCCACAGTCTGGTGCAAGCCTCCAGCGCAGTGGTGAGCTCGGCGCGGTGCTGCACGCGATCGCAGTTGCGGGCAAAGCGCGCATCGGCGGCCAGGTGCTCCAGACCCACGGCCGCGCACAATCGCTGGAACTGGCTGTCATTTCCCACGGCCAGAATGAACCAGCCGTCCGCTACCGGAAGCACCTGATAAGGGGCGATGTTGGGATGTGCGTTGCCGAGCCGCACCGGCGAGATACCGCTCGCCAGGTAGTTGAGGGCCTGATTGGCCAGGACCCCTACCATCGAATCCAGCAGAGACAGATCCACGTGCTGGCCCCGGCCGGTTCTGTGGCGATGCGCCAGTGCCGCCTGAATCCCGATCACCGCCCACAGACCGGTGAAGATATCGGCGAAGGCGACCCCCATTTTCTGGGGCGCGCCATCGGGCTCGCCCGTCAGATCCATGATGCCGCTCATGCCCTGGACGATGAAATCGTATCCGGCGCGGTGCGCATACGGGCCGTTCTGGCCGAACCCGGTGATCGAGCAGTAGATGAGGCGGGGATTGATGCGAGCGAGGCTTGCATAGTCCAGCCCGTATCTGCGCAAACCGTCGACCTTGAAGTTCTCGATCAATACATCCGCATCACGCACCAGCGCGATCACTGTCGATCTGCCTTCCGCGGTGCGCAGATCGGCGATCAGCGATGCCTTGCCGCGGTTGCAGGCGTGAAAATATGCGGCATCCCGGCTGCCATCCGGATTGCTCACGAACGGCGGACCCCACCTGCGGGTATCATCCCCTTCGGGACTTTCGATCTTGATGACGCAGGCGCCGAGATCGGCCAGCACCTGGCCCGCCCAGGGACCGGCAAGGATGCGGGCCAGCTCCACGACCTGCAGGCCCTCGAGAGGCGCGTCGGCCATTCAGCAAGCCGTGATGAGGTGATTGATCGAAGCGGGTGCGGGCATTGGCTGCTTTCGATCTTGGCGCGCGCTCAGTGGCGGTCAGCTCTTCTAGGCGATTCCACCGCCCCTGGGGTACTCTAGCAGCGGCCCCAGAATAGAGCAACCGCTCTAATCTGCGCGCGGGCACGTGCGGAGCCGGGAATTGAGATGAATGCAACAGATCATGGCGGCTCGATCCAGCACAGCTCTGTCAGTCATGGACTGTGGGAGCGGACGGCACCGCGGATCGAGCCGCTCGCCGAGCTCACCGGCGAGCTGCGCTGCGATGTCGTCGTCATCGGCGCGGGCTACACCGGGCTCTCCACTGCGTTGCATCTGCGGGAGAATCGCGCATCAGTGACAGTCCTGGAGGCAACCGACATCGGCTTCGGCGGCTCCGGGCGCAATGTCGGTCTGGTCAACGCAGGCCTGTGGGTCATGCCGGACATCGTCGTGGCGCGGCTCGGCGGGGACTACGGCAACCGACTGCTGCAATTGCTGTCGGACGCTCCGGGTCTCGTGTTTAACATCATCTCCAGGTATGCGATCGAGTGCGAGGCCATCCGGGCCGGAACCCTGCACTGCGGCGTTGGTCGCAGTGGTCTCGATGAGTTGCGTCGGCGCCTCGCACAGTGGCGCGCACGTTCGGTTGCCGTGGAACTGCTGGGCGCCGCCGAGACCGCCACGCGCACCGGCTCGGGTGCCTTTGCCGGCGCACTGTTTGATCCACGTGCCGGCACCATTCAACCTCTTGCGTACGCGCGCGGACTGGCTGCGGCCGCGCTTGCCCGGGGAGCGAGCATCTTCGTCCGCAGCCCGGCGACGGATGTCCTTCCGGACGAGCATGGCTGGATGGTCCGCACTCCATCGGGCACGGTGCGGGCAGAATGGGTCGTCGTCGCGACGGACGCCTACGCACGCGGACCCTGGGACATAGTGCGCAAGGAGCAGGTGCACCTGCCTTATTTCAACTTTGCCCTGCCTCCGCTCGAGCGATCGGCGCGTGAGTCGATCCTGCCGGGGGGTGAAGGCGCGTGGGATACACGAACGGTGCTGTCCTCGTTCCGCCTCGATTCAGCCGGGCGGTTGGTGTTCGGCAGCGTTGGGGCCTTGCGCGGACACGGAGCGGAGGTTCACCGGCGATGGGCGCTGCGGGCGGTGCGCAAGATATTCCCCCAGGTCGGTGGCCTGGAGTTCGAGAGCGGTTGGTTCGGTCACATCGGGATGACCGCTGACAACCTGCCCCGGTTTCATGTCTTCGCCCCTCAGGTGATCGGATTCAACGGTTACAACGGGCGCGGCATTGGTCCCGGAACGATCTTCGGCAAAGTGCTGGCGGAGTTCGTGCTCGGGCGGGTGCGCGAGCAGGAGCTACCCCTGCCGGTGTCCGCACCAAAGCAGGTCGCTCTGCGTTCCGTGCGGGAGGCGATCTACGCGGGCGGTGCGCAAATGCTACACTTTGCAGGCGCAAGATTTTGAGTCAGTCGCTGCGCACGACCCTGTCTGTCACAGCAGCGCCGGCTCGGCAATTCACTCGCTTTACCCAGGAGAAGACGATGAAAGTAGTTTCTGCCTACTCGAGGACGCGTGCTGGTCTGGGCGCACTCACTGCTACGGCGCTGCTTCTGGTCACCCTGTCGGCGGCGGCCGAGGACGTCAAGGTCAGCCTCACCGGTTCCGAGGAGACGCCGCCCGTCACGACATCGGCGACCGGTAGCGGGACCATTCACATTCACAAGGACAAGAGCGTGAGCGGAGTCATCAAGACCAAGGGAATCGAAGGAACGATGGCGCATATCCATGTCGGCGCGCCCGGTCAGGCGGGGCCGCCCATCATCACGCTGACCAAGGGAGCCCATGGGACGTGGGTCGTCCCGAAGGGCTCCAAACTCACCGATGAGCAGTATCAGAGCTTCAAGAGTGGCGATCTGTATGTGAACGTCCACAGCGAGGAGCACAAGCCCGGTGAGATTCGCGCGCAACTGAAGCCGTGAGCCAGGGCTCGGGCGGCGCGCGGCTCAACCCGCGCGCCGCTCAACCCGCGCAGCTGTTTGAGCTTGCCGGACCGCATTCCAGCGGACATCGTTGATACGATTCCAGGGATGCCGGTTCAAGCGCTCGGCGTCTGGCTGTTCCAGGAAGCAAACACCCGCTCGGCGGCGGCGAGATCCTCTATGGCGGCACCGACGGATTTGAATATGGTGATCGCCGCCTGGTCCGCGGCTCGTCCGGCGTGCCGCCCCGAGCACAGCTCCAGCAGGTCGGCCTCGATATTCTCGCGGCGCATGGCGCCGGCCGCGATCGCCTGAATCACATCGCCCCCTTCCTCCAGGACACCCTTGCGGGTATCGACGAATACCCGGCCTCGGCCCAGGCAGGCCACGTCCGCCTCGCACATGTCCGGCCTGAAGGCGCCGACCAGATCGACGTGCGTGCCGGCCTTGACCAGCTGGCCCAGGACAAGCGGCTGCGAGGACAGCGTCGCCGCGGAGATGATGTCCGCCTGCGGGATCGCCGCGAGCCGATCGGCTACGGCGCTCACCTGCAGCCCCATCACGCCCAACTGCTCCGCGAGCACCTGGGCCTTGCGGTAATCCCGGCCCCAGAGCAGCACCCGCCGGATGGGCCGAATGCTGCAATGGGCTTCGATGAGGTGCGGCGCGAGTGTCCCGGTGCCGAGCATGAGCAGCGTGGCAGCATCGGTTCTCGCCAGCATGTCCGCCGCCAGAGCGGAGGCGGCGGCGGTTCTGCGCGCAGTCAGCATCGCGCCGTCCATCACCGCTTTTGGCCGGCCGTCCTCGCCACTTATCAGCACGTAGGTCGCCTGAACCGACGGGCTGGCATGAGGATAGACCGTCACGATCTTCACACCGGCGTCACCGCCGCTGCGCCACGCGGGCATCAAGAGCAGCGTTGAGTCGCCCGGCAGCTGATACTGCTGGCGAGGAGGGATGGTCTCGTCACGCGCAAATGCGTCGCGGAGCGTCTCCACCAAAGCACGGATGGGCGTCAGCCGCCGGATCTCGGCGGCTGCAATGTATGGCGGATCAGTTCGGTCGGTGCCGCGGCTCACCGCGGGCATTACATATACAAAGCCGACCTCTGTCAATGTTTGCCGTGCGCCTGTCAACGATGGATCTTGCTAAGATAGGTCTAGTGACCTAGACGTGTGGGGGGAGCGTCGGATGAGCAAAAGAACGATCGGCACCCTGTATCTGTTTGCAACTCTGATGTTGCATCAGGCGATTTCACTGGCGGCCGCGCCGCTGCCCACCGGTCCAACGGTGCTCATCGTCGGTCGCGCGCTCGACGGCGTGGGCGGCACCCTGCACAACGTCCGCATACACGTCAAAGACGGCAAGATAGCCTCCGTCTCTGGACCGGTGAACGCGACGGCGATCGATCTACGCGGCTACACGGTGCTGCCTGGCTGGATCGATGCGCACGTGCATGTTGCCTCCCACTTCGACCGAACCGGCCATCTGGCCACTTCGAAAGAGCCGGCCGCCGAAGCCGCGCTGGAGATGGCGGATGCGGCCTGGCGAACGTTGCTGGCCGGATTCACGACGATCCAGAGTGTCGGCGATCCCAGCGAGGGACCGCTGCGCGATGCGATCCGCGATCACGACTTCCCCGGTCCTCGACTGCTGACCTCGCTTGCGCCGATCGAAGGCAATCTGAGTACGGCCACACCGGAGCAGTTGCGTGCGATGGTGCGGGAGCGCAAGGCACAGGGAGCGGATCTGATCAAGATATTCGCCTCCTCGAGCCAGCGCATCGGGGCCAAACCGACGCTCACTCAGGAACAGCTGGATGCACTGTGCAGCGAAGCGAAGGCCGTGGGCCTGCGCTCGATGGTGCACGCCTATCGCAGCCAGGTGGCAGCGGCGGCGCGCGCCGGATGCCGTGAGATCGAGCACGCTACCTACGCCACGCCCGAGGAGTTGCAGGTGGCCGTGCAGGCGGGGGCATTTCTTACTCCGCAAGTCGGCCTCGTCGTCCAGAACTACATCGAGAATCAGAGTCGCTACATCGGGATCGACGGCTATACGGTCGAGGGCATGACGGTGATGCTGCGGGACATGCCGGAAGACTTTGCCGTGTGCACGCGTCTCGTTAATACGCCGGGCGCCAAGCTGGTCTTCGGCACGGATGCGACTGCTGGAGCTCACGGGCATAACGCCGAGGAGTTCATCGGCCGCGTCCAGCATTGCGGGCAGACCCCGATGGCGGCGCTCGTGTCAGCCAACTCTGTCGCTGCAGAGGCCATCGGCATGGAGAACGAAATCGGGCGGATCGCGCCGGGCTATGACGCCGACATCATTGCTCTGGACGGTGATCCGCTTCAGGACATCACCGCGGTGCGCCGGGTCGTGTTCGTGATGCGCGGCGGCAAGATCTACAAGTGGCTCGGCGCGCAGTCGCAGCACGCGAGAAGGCTCGGGGCCGGTCACGGCGAGCCTGAGTCGTGAGGCGGACTGCGTGCGCGCCTGAGATTGCGGTGAGCGACGGCACAGTGAGCACCGTTGACCGCGATCCGCGGGTTGCGGCGCTGTGCGGCTTGCCGTGCACCCCAGTGGATGCTTCCGCGGGGTCGTGATACAAACCCGGCCCGAACCCGAATTGGAACGCGAAGGAGCCACCGGATGTCGAGAGCTCTCCTGTCCGCCTGCACGATCCTGCTCGCATCGGCCACCCTGGCAGCCGCCACGCCCGACTCGAACTCCAGCAGTTGGTGGGGTCACATCGAGGTGCTCGCCTCGAGCGAGCTTCAGGGCCGCCTCACCGGCAGCCCCGGCTATGAGAAAGCCGCCGAGTACGTAGCCAGCAACTTCGAACGCGACGGACTGAAACCAGCCGGCACCGACGGCTACTTCCAGAATGTCAGCTTTGAGGTCCAGAGGATCGAGACTGACCGCCTCACAGTACAGGTCACTCGCCCGAAGGGTGAGCCAGCTCTCGACGTGGCTGACAGTGTCGTCGTCTCTCCAAGTGTCCTGCAGCGCCCCGAAACCCGCGCCCCGCTGGTGTTCGCAGGCAATGGCATTCACCTGCCTGAGGCAGGCTATGATGATTTCGCAGGCCTGGATGTTCGCGGGTCAGTGGTGGTGTTTCTGGTGGGCGGCCCGCAGTCACTCTCCGGAGCGCAGCGCGCGCATGCGGTGTCCGAAGCGCTGCCGCACTTCCTGGAGCAGTCCGGCGCCGTCGGCGTGATTTCCCTGACTGCCCCGCAGAATCGCGAGGTGCCGTGGGAGCGGCAGAAGGCGGCCGGCACCCAGCCCGGCATGGTGCTGTCCGAGAAGGCATTGCAGCGCTACCACGGACCGATGTTCTCCGCCGCCTTTGATGAGCGCAAGGCCGATGCCCTGTTCGAGAGTTCGGGGCACAGCTTCGCCGAGCTCGTGAGGCTGGCCGAGGCTCACAAGCCGCTGCCGCGCTTCAAGCTCGCCACGGGCCTCGACGCACACATCGAGGCGACCGTTTCCGCAGTCACCGCGAACAACGTCATCGGGGAGCTGCCCGGCAGCGATCCGTCGCTGGGGCAACAGGCCGTGGTGCTTTCCGCGCACCTCGATCACCTCGGGACGGGAAAGCCGGATCACGGTGACGGGATTTTTCACGGTGCCATGGATGATGCTTCGGGCATTGCCTCGCTGCTCGAAGTTGCGCACCGCCTGAAGACCGGGACCGCGAAACCGCGCCGCTCGATCCTCTTCGTCGCGGTCTGCGCAGAGGAAAAGGGGCTGCTCGGCTCGCGTTATTTCGCCGCGCACCCGACCCGCCACGCCGGCCACATCGTGGCGGATATCAACACCGACATGTTTCTGCCGCTGTACCCCATGAAGCACGTCGTCATGTTCGGCGGCGACGAGAGTACGCTCGGCGATGACGTGCGTGCGATTGCGAGCGGCATGGGAGTCGGGGTGCTGCCCGACCCGATGCCGGATCACCTGGTGTTCGTTCGCTCGGACCAGTACAACTTCGTGCGCAAGGGAACGCCCGCTGTCATGCTGTTGATATATGGCAGTCCCGGTACGCCCGAAGAGGCGACGTTCAAACAGTGGTTCAAGACCCGTTACCACGCCCAGGCCGATGACCTGAGCCAGCCAGTCGACCTCGCGGCCGCCGAGGCTTATGACACGATGGTCTACCGGCTCGCGCTGCGCGTGGCGGACGCGCGCAGCCCGCCGGCGTGGCACGCGGACAGTTTCTTCGCACGCTTCGCGGCTCACCCCCTTCCATGAGGGTTTGCAGCCGCCTGTCAGGCATATTCCATGAAGGTTTGCAGCCACCTGTCAGGCATATTGCACGATCGACAGCAGGTTGCCGTCGGGGTCGCGGAGCCACACGACTCTGGTGCCGTCCGGAATGCGGACCACTCCGTCCGCATCATGCGGAAACCCCGGAAACCGCTGCCATTTGACCCCTCGCGCGCTCAGGACGGCGACCACCGAGCTGAGATCCGACACGGCAAATCCGACCAGCGTGTGGGCAGAGGGCTGCGTGGACTGCACCGGCGAGACTCGCAGGTCGCTGCCCCCCACGTCGTAAACCAGAGCGCCGTGGGAGCTGCCTTTCAGAGTCAAACCGAGCACGTCGCTGTAGAACTGCTCTGCCTCGGTGAGGTGTGAAGTCCACAGGATCGTCTGCAATCGGGCGGTGGCGAGCATGATGCGGTCCTTCGGGTCAGAGCGCCGTTGCGATAGTGCAGATGAGACAGGGCAGCGCTCGCATCCAGATCGGGATCCGTGCGGCCGCTGGAGACGCCAAAGCCGCGCAGGGCGCGGGTGCGGATGAGACGCGTAATGCTGATGCTAACCTGACTACTCCCGGTCACCGGTGTGTGGCTCAGAAGTCGCTGGGGGAGATGGCCTCGAAGCCGGGATCGTTCTGGTGATCGAGCCGCAGGCTCTCGCGATCGATTCTGCGGCCGCGCACGAACACGCCGGCTACGCGGCGCGATTGAGAGATGTCCCGATCGGGTCTGCCGTCAACGATGATCAGGGTGGCGAGCTTGCCCGGCTCGATCGTGCCCCAGTCGCTGGCGCCGATGAGTTGGGCTGAATTGCGGGTGGCGACCGAGATGGCCTCGAGCGGCGTCAGTCCGGCCTCGACGAGAAGCTCGAGCTCGCGATGCAGTCCTTCGCCGTGCATGTCTCCCGGATAGGCCGCATCGGTCCCCGCTGCGAGCAGTACCCCTGCCTGATGCAGGGCCTTGGCGTTGCCCAGTGCGTTGCGCAGGGATTGCCCCCAGTGGCGCGCCTTCCCCTCTTCCTCGGAGCTCAACTTGCGGGCGGCTTCTTCCCGCAGACCCTTCAGGAAAGAGGGCGGACTAGTATCGCGAATCAGCGGATCCTGCAGAAAGGCCAGATCATGGAGGCGTCGGCGGGCGCCACTCTCGTAGACCACGAGTGTGGAGATGAAGACGATCTGATGGGCCTTCATGTATTCCACGTCGTCGCCCGTCAACGCGCGAGTCGGCAAGTGTGCAAAGCCGTAGATGCCATCGTCAACCAGGTCGCGTGATCCATTGCGCTGCCACTGATCGACGATGACGCGCAGTGAAACCTTGCGCCCTTCCTCTACCAGCCGCTCGAGCACCGGATGCGACAGCCCCACGTAACCCTTGATCAGGTCTACGTGATCGCGCTTGAGCGCAGCCACGACTGCCGGCACCTGTGAGACCGAGGGGACGGAATAGGACAACGGCGGCCACGCGGGGTCGGCGCCATCGATGAGTGGTCCCACGCAGTAAATGCGGGGTCCCGGCAGCCGACCCGCCGCAACTTCGGCCCGCATCTGCACGATGTATGGCTGAACGTTTCCGGTATCCAGCACCGTCGTGACGCCCGCATAGAGCAATGCGTTCAGATATCGCCGGTAGCCAAGCATGTCGGTGGCGTGGCCATCCCAGCCACCGACCAAGTGCACGTGCATGTCGGCGAGACCCGGCATCAGTACCTTGCCACGCAGATCTGTGACGCTGGCACCGTGAGGGATCGGAACGGAAGAAGCGGGGCCAGCAGCCTCGATCTTCTCGCCGTTGACCACCACGGTGGCATGTTCGACGGCAGGAGCGCCCGTGCCGTCTATCAGGACCGCATTGGTGAAAACGTGCCTGGCGAGCTCGGCTGCAGCCGCCGGAGGTCCCGAGCAGATCCAACCCAGACATCCGAAAGCTGCCGCAACTGCGGCGTAGCCGGGGCGGCGCAGCGCCTGGATACTTCTCATCGACTTCTCCCTGCGGCTGAGCGCGATCCACGCAGTTCCGCGCGCCGCCTCCGTCAGTCGAACTTCATTCTGGCCTCGACCCCGGCGGTGCGCGGAGCATTGATGACGAAGTGCGGCTGGCCGGGCACCTGCGCTCCGATCATGATCGCATCACCGAGATTGGCGCGCTCATTGGCGAGGTTCTTCACGAAGGCGGCGATCTCGTAGCGATCGTTGCGCACTCCCAGCCGCAGGTCGACGAGGCTGTATGCCGGACGGTACAGCGGATTGAGCTGCGCGTTGTTGGCCGAGAAGCTGCCGCCGCTGTGGCTGAAATCGACTCGCCCGAAGCCGGACCAGTTTGGCCTCACGTGCCGCTCATACTCGGCATTGCTGGCGATGGTGATGCCCGGAACCTGGTAGACGGGGTCGCCCACTTTCTGTGGGCTGTCCAGCCCCTGCTGGGTAATGTGTGCATCGTCGTACCCGAGGCCCAATCCGAGGGTCAGCTCCGGAATCGGCCGCCCGCTGAACTCCAGCTCGAAACCGCTACTGCGGGCGGCGCCAGAGTTGCCGGTGAAGCCATAGCCGCACATCGGCAGTGAGACCAGCTGCTGGATCTTGTCCCAGTTGATCACGAAGCCGGCTACGTTCAGCGTGAAGCGACGATCGAGGAAGGTGGACTTGAAGCCGACCTCGTAGTTCCACAGGCTGTCGGACTTGAAAGTGCTGATCTGGGATGCCGTGACGCCGATGTTGGCCAGATCCGCATCGCAGCCGGTAGGCGGCGGGCCGGGCGGCAGCGCGATGTTGTTGCCCCCCTCGCGAAAGCCCTTGGCGGCGCTCGCGTAGGCGAGCAGCTGCGGCGTCGCCTGATATTCCAGCAGGTACTTGGGCGTGAAGCCCTTCTCGCTGGTCGGAGCCGACGTGTAGATGCTGGGCACGCCGCCGAAGAACAAGCCATTGGTGAATTGATTGAACGTTGCGGTATCCCGGAACCAGCGCACGCCCACCGTCGCCTTCAGATTGCTCAGGATGTCGTAGGATGCGTCGCCGAAGGCGGCGTACTCGCCCGCGTGACGCGAATCTATGAACGCCAGCGCCAGATCGCTGCTCGTGCCGGTTGCGGCGCCGAGTCCCTCCCCGGTCCATTCGTAGTCGCGCGGCCGGGTGCTGGCGGAGTAGAACCCACCCACAATGAGCTGAAAGGGCCCGGCAAACGTGGACGCGAAGCGCAGCTCCTGAGCAAACCGGCTGAGGTCGATCTCCCGGGTGATCGGACTCGGGATCGGGGTGGCAAGTCCCAGATCGAGCTGCAGGACATCCGTGTCGTCCTCGATCTCGAACGTGTTGCGTTTGAAGTACGCGGTGGAGGAAACGAACGAGCCGAACGGCACCGTGTAGTTGAGCGTGAGGCTGGCCAGCCACCACTTGTCGCTGCCGCCCTCGCCGATGTCGAAGACTTGCCGCTGCAGGAGGTTGCTGGCGGAGTCGCGCGCGTAAGGAACGCCATCCTGGTCGGTACGCTGGTACATGATTCGCGGGGTGATAGCGAGTGCCTCCACCGGCTGGTACCGCAGCGCAATCTGGCCGCCGTAGTACTTCATGCTGCCGACATCGTGCAGAACGGAGGTCGGCGGCGCCGTTTCGGGACCGATGGCCTTGTCGAAGTAACCGTCGTCGAACTGATAGAACGTGCTCGCGCGCAAAGCCAGTACGTTACTGACCAGAGGAACGTTGACGCTTCCTTCGACAACCTGATTCCAGGAGCCGTGCTGGGTGTCGGAGGTTCCGACATGCACCTGTCCGCTGAAGGCGCTCGGATCCGGCTGCGCGGTGATGATCCGCACCGTGCCGCCCATGGACTCCGCACCGTAAAGCGTCCCCTGGGGGCCCCGCAGCACCTCTATCCGCGCCACATCCACGATGTGCGGATCGAGGGTCTCCAGAACCGGTGTGTCATCTATGTAGAACCCGGTGGTGTTCGCGCCCTGGATCCCCCGCAGTGCGACGCCACGGGCCGCGAGGGAGCCATCCGCGGCTCCTACGCCGAAAGACAGATTGGGAATCGCCGTTCCGTAGTCGAAGAACTGCTCGACGCCTTTGGACTCCAGCTGGGTGGCCGTGAGGGCCGTGAGACTCAGCCCGACATTCTGAGCGTCCTCGCTGCGTTTGGTCGCGGAGACCACCACCTCCTGCAGGCCCTGATCCTCGGACGGGCGGGTAGCGGCCGCCGGCCCTGTCTGAGCCTCGGCGGGCATGATCGCCAGTGTGCCAACACCAAGGGACAACGCCAGCGCGCGCCACGGATAAGATCGAACCTTCTGCACCCGACTCCCCCAACTGCACATAGAGCGCTGCGCCGCGCGCAGACGTTTGATTGGTAAGTGACTTGATGTTAGGGAGTTCGGCGCTCCACAAAGCATGCGATTCGACGGGAAAAGCATGGTGCCGGACGCTGGCCAAATTCGCGCGCAGCGGCGTGTTTGTGCGGTAATCGCCCGGGGTCGTCACGAAACCCCGGCGGCGGTGCAGCCTGAGGAAGCGCAGCGGTCGAAAAAGGCGCAACTACCCCTGCAGGGGTAATTTGGGCGGGTGATTTCCTCAGTGCCCGAGGTGCTGAGGCTTCCAGGTGTGGGGGAGCTGGCCGAAGTAGCGCTTGAAGGCTGCCGTGAAATTGGCGGGGTATTCGTACCCAACGGCGTAGGCCACCTGGGCGACCCCGTATTCTCCGGTCACCAGCATCTCGGCTGCCCGCTCCATTCGACGCTGCAGAACGTATTCGTAGATCGTGAACCCCAGTGTGTCGCGGAAGCCTTCCTTCAGCTTGGTGCGGTTGAGGCCTATCAGTCGGGCGAGCTGCGGAATGTTGGGCGGATTTGCATAGTGCTGCGCGAGATAGTCGCGTGCTTCGTATATTCGCGCGACATCCCGGGTCCTGACCCCATGCGCGCCGTTGTGCACGAGAGTCCGGTTTTCGAGAATTCCCAGCACCTGCAGCAGCAATTCGATGCTCAGAGTCTGGAGGTGCCGGTCGCGCAGCGCACGCGAGAGCTCGTGGCGTGACTCGACGATGCGCGCCGCGACGTGGATCATCTCTGCACTCGCCGTTACACGCCGGTGGGCGGTGGCTCTGCCCGGCAGGAACAGAGCATTCAGGGGAGGGGGTACGTCGCTCAGGTCCAGGCCCAGTACACGGCTCAGCAGGTTGGGGCGGCAATGCAGCACGACCATGCGCACGGGCTCATCGCCGACAATGTAGTAGCCCTCGCGGCTCGTACCCGGAGACACGTAGAGCAAGGCTTCAGGAGCTCTGGCGATCACCTCTCCCGTTCTGGCACGCAGTGAGCCGGACAGCAGAATCCGTAACTTGAAGTAGTCCGTGCCTTCTACGCGTACCCAGGTGTCGCTGCGATAAGTCGCATCGGTCACCGACAGCATCAAAGCCGTCCACGGCCTGTAGAAGTCCCAGTAACCCTCACCCTCCGCTACGTGCAAGTAATGGCGAACGCTTGCAGCACCCCAGCGTGTTGCGGGAACGACATCAACGGCAGACGTTGGTGCGCCGCCGCTGAGCATCTCGCCCAGAACGCGCTCAGCATCGTCCTGAAGCATCCCGACGATGGGCTGTCGGGCAACCAGGACGTCCTGCGGAGGACTCTCCTGCGTTCCTCGGCGACGCGTCCGGTCTGGCGCGGTTATGCGTCCGGCGACCATTCGATCAACACTCCTTCATCGGGAAGATGAGCAACGAAGCCGGTGGCTGTGTCCCGAACGGCGCAGCCTGCCGTCTCGGCGAACTGGCGGGCACGATCCACGTTGTCCGAGGCGAGGACGAATCCGGCGAGGAGGGGCGCCCGGCGCTTGCCAAAGCGGGCCGCGACCCCGAAGCGCTTTTCGAACGCCCCCGCGGCCACCAGCGCGATGCGCGAATCTCCGAGCACGAGACTGGCCTCCTCAGGGGTGCCGCCCAGGGCGGCGTGACCGGCAATGCGCTCGAAGCTCCGGCGTGTGACGCCATCCTCGACCAGCACTACCAGCTCACGCAGCCGCCGCGCCCCGTTGGGATGGGCCGGGAGCTTCGAGTGCCAGACGAACTGCGGAGTCAGGTGCTCGCAGCAGAACAGCAGGAAGGGCAACTGCGGCGATCGCTCGAGCATGGTGAGCCGGAAGCGGGCCAGCTCACTGCGGCCATCGATCTCGACGCCTCTCGCCAGATCCTCGGGAGCCGCGACCTGAAAGCCCCCCGCGCTCCACAATCGGAAAGTCGCCTGTGCCGAGCCCCGCAGCGCGACTCCCCAGAGGCCTGGATTTTCCATCATGTCACGGTAAACGGGCGGCGAACCGGGGTTCGCCATTCCCAGCAGCTCCAGATACGTCCCCTCGAGCATGATCAGGTGATTTGCGGTTCCGCCGGTACGGTGGAAGCCCCGCGCCGTCGTGGCGAAACCCAGCCGCTGCCAGAGTTGCTCGGCGGCCTCCAGGTTCCCGACCATCATGATCAGGTGATCGATGCCCTGGACGATGCTTTCGGCGTTGCTCACTTCGATCTCGCTCACTCAGCGGACGACCCGCCCGTCTCGACAATGTGATCCCCGGCACATGAGCGAACGGGGGGCCGCTGCCCAAGGTCGTCCGATCGCAGTAGTCATGCTTCGGATTGGATGCCTCGCGTCCGGCGGTTAGGATTTAATCCATCTCGGGCGTAGAGGCAACAACCGTCCGCATATGAGCATATGACCGGAGCTCGAGAGGGCCACAAGACGGGCAGCTCCCCGACCCCGGGAGAAATCGCGGCACTGCTGGCCGACAGCCCGTTTCACGCGGTGCTGGGGCTGCGGCTCGAGTCACTCGAGCCCGCCTCGCAGAGCATCGCCATCCGCTGTGATTTCGCAGCCCCGCTCGAGCGCTCGCCGGGCAGCGGTCAATTCCACGGGGGCGTGATTGCCAGCCTCATTGATATTGCTGGTGATTTTGCCCTCATCGCGGTGCTCGGTCATGGCGTTCCGACAATCAATTTTCGCGTGGACTATCTGCGGCCGGCGCTCAAAGTTGGACTGATCGCGCGGGCGCGGGTGCGCAAGTCGGGACGGACCGTGGGCGTCGTGGACATCGACGTCGAGGACGACAGCGGCCGACTCATTGCCGTTGGCCGCGGGTGCTACGGCACGCAGCCGGGTTGAGATCGATATCGGAGAGTTGAGGATCATTCCATGCGAGCGGTGCTGACAGTCGCACACGGCGGCCGGGAGAGCCTGCAGTATCGTCATGATGTGGCGAATCCGCAGCCCCAGGCAGCGGAAGCCCTCGTCTGTGTGGCCGCGACGTCGGTGAACTACCACGATATCTTCACGCGGCGCGGCATGCCCGGCGTGCGCATCTCGCTGCCTGTCATCGCAGGTTCGGACATCGCAGGGACGGTACTTGCCGTCGGGACCGGGGCCGATCCGGGTTGGGTCGGCAAGCGGGTGCTGCTCGATCCGGTCCTGCGTGACAGCGATCGGGTCGGAATGCTGGGTGAGACGTTGCCGGGTGGCCGCGCCGAACAGATTGCCGTGGCGCAATCGATGCTCATCGAGCTGCCCAAGGCGGTCAGCTTCGAGCAGGCAGCCTCTCTGCCCCTGGCCTACGGCACCGCTCACCGGATGCTCGTGACCCGTGGAGGCGTAAGAGCGGGCGAGCGCGTCCTGATACTCGGTGCGAGCGGTGGAGTCGGAGTGGCCTGCGTGCAGATCGCGAAGCTGCTGGGCGCCGAGGTGGTGGCCTGTGCAGGCAGCGAAGCCAAGCTCCAGCGCCTTCGCCAGCTCGGTGCCGATCACGCAGTGAATTACCGTGAGCAACCGTTTGGCGATGCCATCAGATCGCTCTATGGGAAACCGCGAGTCAGTGGCTCGGGCGGAGTGGATGTAGCAGTCAACTTCACCGGGGGCGATACCCTGCTGGCGACGCAGAAGTCCGTGAAACTGGGCGGCCGAATCCTCTGCTGTGGGGCCACCGCCGGCTTCAATCTGCAGCTCGACGCGCGCTACTGGTGGACATTCGAACAGACATTGATCGGCTCCGATGGCTGGATGAAGCAGGATCTTCAGAGGCTGCTGGAGCTCGTTGCCGAGGGTCGGCTGCGGCCGGTCATCGATCGCGTGCTGCCCCTGGAGCAGAGCGCCGAGGGCGAGCGTCTGCTCGAGGATCGCGAGGTCTTCGGTAAAGTGGTGCTCAAGCCGTGAGGCCACGGGGGCGATGACGGGGTTGACCAATCTGGGGGATATTCTGCGCCTGCCGGCGCTTGGCGACCGGCTCGCGTATGTCGATCTGCGCAGGCCCGATCAACCGCTGCAGCTGACCGCCGTGGAGCTAGATGAGCGGATCTGTGCGGTAGCTCGCGGACTGCTGCGACGAGGCATCCGTGCAGGCGACCGTGTTGGAATTCTGGCGGAGAACCGGCTCGAGTTCATTGCGACCTACCTGGGGATCATGCGCATGGGGGCGGTCGCGGTACCGGTCAACTTCAGGCTGGCTGGAGCAACCATCGCACACATCCTGCGCGACAGCGCGGTCAGGCTCGTGTTCGTGGATGCCCAGCGCACGCGACAGATTCCCCCGGGAATGGCGACCGTGTCGTTTGACGCTGCCGCGGGCAAGGAATTCGAAGAGCTTGTGGATCCGGGCCCGTTCGAGACGTTCGTTCCGCGCGAACAGGATCTGGCGGAGATCCTGTACACATCGGGCTCCACCGGATTGCCCAAAGGCGTGCCACTCTCGCACGCCGGACAGGTCTGGGCTCTGTCGATCTACTGCGCCGAGCTCAATGAGAGCACGCCCGAGGAGCGCACTCTGGTCGTCGCGCCCCTCTATCACATGAACGGGCTGTTCTTCACGAGCGTGGCGCTGGCGAACCGCATGACTGTCATATCGTTGCCGCGTTTCGAGGTCCGCACGTATCTGAAGACGGTTGCCGAGCAGCGCTGTACCGTGCTTTCAGGCATTCCAACCATGTTCGCGATGATGGTGCGCGAGAGCGAGCTCATCCACAGCCTTGATCTGGGCGGCGTGCGGGACGTGGCAATCGGCTCGGCGCCGTTGACTGATGCGCTGCTCGGCCAGGTCCAGGCGCTGTTTCCCAATGCCGAGGTGTCCAACGGATTTGGCACTACAGAGGCGGGGCCGGCCGTGTTCGGTCCGCACCCTGACGGATTGCCGCCACCACCATTGTCTCTCGGGTACCCGCTGCAGAGCATCGAGTGGCGTCTCGTCGATGGCCCGTCGGCCGAGGAAGGTGTGCTGTCCCTGCGTACGCCCGCCCTCACGAGCGGGTACCTGAATCTGCCGCATGTAACCGCCGAAAAAATGCACGATGGCTGGTATCTCACCGGCGACGTCATGCGGCGCGATGACCATGGGTTCTTCTACTTCGTCGGCCGCGCGGACGATATGTTCGTGTGCGGAGGCGAGAACATCCACCCCGGAGAGGTCGAGAAGCTTCTCGAGCGTCATCCGGGGGTCGCCCAGGCGATCGTCGTGCCGGCGCCCGATGATATCAAGGGGCAGATCCCCGTGGCGTTCGTCGTGCCCCGGTCCGGCATGGCGCCGAGCCCTGAGGAGATCAAGCAGTACGCTCTGGAGAACGGAGCAGCGTACGCGCACCCGCGCTTCGTGGAGTTCCGGGATCAGCTTCCGGTCTCGGGCACCCATAAGATCGATCGGTCTCTGCTCGTCCAGGAAGCCGCACAACTCTCGCGGGCCGCCGGCCGCACCGGCCCGTCGCTCGAGAAGAGCACGCTGGTGATGCCTTCGAACGCGCACGCACCCCGCAAGTAGAACCGCTGGAGTCACCGATCCGATGCAGGCCGAAGCAAGCCCGCAGTCCTCCACGCAGGGCGCTCCGGCATCACCGCAAGGGGCAGCGGCAACGAGGCGCGAGCGCGGCTGGCTCGGCTATCCTCGCGGCGCGTGGCTCATCATCAGCGTCGAATTCTGGGAGCGATTCAGCTTCTACGGGATGCTGGCCATCCTGGCACTCTTTCTCACGGACGATGTCGCTCACGGCGGATTCGGCTGGTCTTCCACGTCCGCCCTGGCGCTGGTCGGTGCTTACTCCGGGGCGATGTACGCCTTTCCCGCCTTCGGGGGATATCTCGCCGATCGGGTGCTCGGACGGCGGCGTGCCGTCGCGCTCGGCGCAAGCTGCATGCTCGTGGGACAAGCGCTCACGGCTTCACCCGCCTATCTGCCCGCGCTTCTTGGTGTCTGGCACGGACGGCCATTGCTGGCAGCCCTGCGATCAGTCGGCGTGCCACTCGGACAGCTCCATCGAAGCGCGGAGGTGTCGGCGGCGATCCTGGCGCACGGACCATTGATCGATCCGGTGTACGGGGCTTCCTGGCTGAGCGAGGCGTATGCCGCCACCAGCCTCGGTTTCTATGCCGCATTGCTCTTTCTGATTCTGGGCAACGCGGTGATGAAATCCACGCTCGTGGTTCTGTGCGGTGAGACGTTCCGGCAGGATGACCCGCGACGTGAAGGAGCCTTCGCGTACTACTACCTCGGGATTTCCGTGGGCGCGATGCTCTCGGGCTTCGTGGTGGGAATTGCCTCCGAGCGCTTTGGCTGGCCGTACGGCTTCGCGGTTGCCGCCCTCGGCATGGCGGTCGCACTCACGCTGTACCTTGTGCTCGGAAAGCGATGGCTCGGCAACATCGGGGAGCGGGTCCAACCTGCGGGCGCCACCTCTCAGAACACGGCTGCCACGCAACCAGTGCGGCCGGATTCCAGGGAAACATGGCTGCGTATCGCGCTCGTGCTGGTGCTTGCGGCGCTGATGTGCATCTTCAGCACCGGCTGGTTCCAGATGTATGGCAGCTGGTCACTGTTCATCGAGCACTCCGTTGACCGCGCGGTCGGATCCCTGGTGGTACCGGTCGCGTGGTTCTCATCCATCAACGCGGTGGTCGTCATCTCGGTCGCGCCCCTCGTGGCGGCGCTGTGGGTGCGGCTGGCGGCGCGCAACCGGTCCGTCGATATTATCCAGAAGTACTGCTTCGCCATCATCATGGCGATGGCCGGCAACGGCCTCATGTATTTTGCCGGCACCCTGGCCGGGCAGGGCGCCCGCGCGCCGATCTGGATGCCACTGCTGGGCGTTGCGATGTTGGGGTGCGGCGAGATCGTCGCGTGGACCGCCACTTATGGGTTTGTCACGCGCGCAGCCCCCAAAGGCTTTGCCTCGGTGACCATGGGAGCATGGTACCTGCTGACGCTGGGCCTCGGGGGCTATCTCTCGGGCGTCACGGGAAGGTGGGTCGACACAGCGGGCTACACCGCGACCTTCGGAATCATCGCTGCCGTAATGGGTCTCGGCGCCGCTGCGGCATTCTTGTTGCGGACGCCCCTGGTCCGGCTGGCTGACCGTGCCCGGGTGCAACTCTGACTGGGGCGCTGCGAAGGAGTCCGTTCATGGCTATGCACAACAGCTTCTCACGAAGGCGCTTTCTCGGCGCATCGGCAGCCCTGCTGTCGTCCTGGAGAGCGGCGCAATCGATGCCGAAGCGGACGACCGGTGACCTGACTTCACTGAGCGCGGTCGAAGCTGTCAAAGCGCTGCGCGACGGGGACATGACGGCGGAGGCCTACGCCGGCGCACTCCTGAAGCAGTGCCAGGCTGGCACCGCTCTCAACGCCTTCATCACGTTGTGGCCGGAACAGGTGCTCGAAGCGGCGCGCGAGTGCGATCGGCACAGGCGCGATGGCCAGAGCCTCGGGGAGTTGCACGGGCTCCCCATCCCCATCAAGGACAGTGTGAACACGAAGGACCTGCCCACGACGGCCGGCACACCGGCACTGCGACACTTTCAGCCGGCTGCGGATGCGCCGACGGTGGGCATTCTCAGGGATGCGGGCGCGATCGTGCTCGGCAAGACCAACCTGCACGAGCTTTCCTACGGGTATACCAGTAACAACCACGCGTACGGTCAGGTTCACAACCCGTATGCTCCCACGCACATCCCGGGCGGAAGCAGCGGTGGAACTGCCGCGGCAATTGCCTACCGCATGGCACCTCTTGGAGTCGCTGAGGATACCGAAGGGTCCATTCGGGTTCCCGCGGCTCTGTGCGGGCTGGCCGGGTTTCGCCCCACCACGGGGCGTTACCCCACTACCGGCTGCGCTCCGATCACTCCGCTCTTTGACCAGCTCGGGCCTCACGCGCGTTCAGGGCACGATCTGCTGCTGTTCGACCGCGTCATGACGCGCACCTCCCCGACCCAGCTGCCCCGATCGCTGAAGGGCGTGCGGCTGGGGGTGGTTCGCTCCTTCTACTGGTCGGGACTGGATCCGGAGGTGGAGCGAGTGACCGATGCGGCACTGAAACGCCTGAGTGCCGCGGGCGTCCAACTCGTCGAAGGTGAATTGCCTGAGCTGCCGCACCTGATCGCCTTGACGACAGATCCGATCCAGAATCACGACGTCCGGCCGTCTCTGACACGCTACCTGGCCGAATATCACTCGGGCGTGACGTTTGAAAGTCTCGTCGCGCAGGCTAGTCCCGATGTCCGGGTCATGATCGAGAGGGCGATCCGGTCCGACGGACCCGACTTCGTGCCTGAGGCGCAATACCACGAGGCTGTCCACGTCCACTTGCCGGCGCTGCGCAGGTTATTCAAGGAGTACTTCGCGCGATCCGGTGTCGCCGCGATCGTGCTGCCCACGACGATCTTGCCGGCACCGAAGCTTGGCGAGGAAAACATGGAGGTGGAAGTGCGAGGTCATCACATGCCCCTCGACGTCGCCATTGCGCGGAATATCGCACCGGGAAGCACCGCGGGCCTGCCGGGTCTCGTGCTGCCCGCCGGTTTGAGCACGAGCGGATTGCCCATTGCGCTGCAATTTGACGGCCCCTCGGGAGCCGACCGGGACGTTCTGTGTCTGGGGCTGGCCCTGGAGGAAGCTCTGGGGCCGCTGCCATCCCCGCCGGCACTGGCTGGATAGCGGCCTTCCAGCTGAGGCGTCGTTGGGGATACCACCCGGAAGCCCGGGGAGCGCGGAGCAAGAATCGGATCGACACGAAAGGGGCGCGCGCTCATCGTTCGCGAAAGTGAATCGGCACGAAGCCAGGCCGCAGTAGGGGTTTGGCGCCGATCAGGGAGCTCGGCCCATGAGAGGTTCCGTCAGGTCAGCTGCCGTACTGCAGGCAATGATCCTTCTGCCGATGGCGCTGCCCGCTTCGGCGCAGCCGTCCGAGGAGGCGACCGGCCTGTATGAGATCACCACCGAGATCGGAATGCCGCATCTCGAGGAGGCTTTGCGCTACACGATCACGCATCAGAAGCGGTGCCTGACACGCGATGAGCTGCATCAGCTGTTCCCGATCCTGAGCCATCCTGCGCTGACCGGATGCCACTTGGGCGCCGCGTCCCGGCAGGCTGACTCAGTGAGTTATCCACTGGTGTGCGAGGGCCATCATGGGACGACCGGGGCCGCGCGCTGGCAATCCGGCGATCACCGGTTGACTGGCACACTCGATGTGAAGCTCGGCGGCAAGAACATGACCTTCTATCAGCGCATCACGGCCATTGTACTGGGCGGATGTCCTTGAGAGTCGCTGCAACGCGCGCTCACTCACCGAGGGTGACTCCTGGGGCGGTGTCGGGGAAATATTGCGGGGCCTCGCGCCGATCGAACATGCCGTAGTCGCGGATCACTCGCACGCGCCGCAACCTGGTATCCGAGGGTGGCGCGAAAGTACGCTCGAAGGATGCGGCCGCGGATTGCTCAGACCATGACAGCAGCAGAACGTAGTCGCCGGGCTCCAGGACCGCCTCAAAGAGGTCCCAGGCCACGAGGCCCGGCATCTGCGGAGCAAGTCCAAGCCCACTCGCAACTTGCGCCGTGTCTGCGTGCGTGTGCTCCTCCCCACGCTGGGCCTCGATCAGTGTCACTACCTTGGCCTCTCCGGCCTCGGTTTCATCCAGGCGCTGCTCGGGCAGTGGACTTGCGCCGGCCGGCCGCGTATCTCTCATCAGCTCCCCGACCCGCAGGTGATAGTCGCAGAAGACGGTTCTGCGGCCTTTGTCCTGGACATCATGATGTCGGGCCTGAGTTCTCCAGCGCACGAGCGCTTTCTCGTCACGCCAGCTCGACAGGGACAGGATCCAGCCTTCGCGAGTCAGGCTGCGATAGCGGACGTTATCGATGAAGCCGTCGATGCTCTCCAACTCCGGCTTGAGCAGCCGCGCATAGGCCAGATAGGTCTCCCACTGCTGCGGCTTCGGATGGACCTCAAACAGCACCTGAAACATTCCGGCCCCGGCCTCAGTCCACAGCAGCCGCGTCGACTATGAGCTTGAGTCTGGCGGGATCCGGCGTGCTCTGCACGACATGCAGCGCATGCGCGGCATCGCGGTAAATCAACGCCGGTGTTCCCCGAATCCCCAGATCGTGCATCAGCGTTTCATTCGCTGCGATGGCCGCCAGCGTCTCGGGCCGCGGTGTGTGCGCCGCGGGCATGCCGCCGCCGAGATCCTCCGGCAGCCTGGCCCAGCGCTTCTCATTCCGGTCGAGCGCGGCAGAGGGCTTGGGTGCTTCGAGAATCGCAGCCGCCTTGCCAGGACTGTCGCGCGTGAGGATTCCGACCATGACGTAGCGTACCTGCAGGTGCCGCCCGTAGTACGGCTGCAGCGACTGCCACAAGTCGTGGCAGAACGGACAGTTGGCGTCGGTGATCATGTAGAGCATGTGCTGCGGGTGGGGCGAGCCCTGGGCAACCCAGGCGGCCCGCTGGAGCCGCGCCCAGATCCCGCCCGCATCGGATTGCGGATTCCACGGAGGCGCTGCCTGGAGCGAGCCGGCGCACAGCAGCGCCGCCCCGAGGAGGGCCTGCAGGGCGCGACGCAGGATCGGGCGCTGGGAAATCGAGAATGCCATGGGGGACCTGCCTGGCGGTTGCTGTGCCGATCTCAATCAGACCCGCGGAAGAGGCCAAACATTTCAACTCAGGCGGCCGGTTCGGCATCAGCCGCCTGAACCGACGCGGACCTTGCGGCCTGCAGGCTTCGCGGCAGCAGGCGCACATCAGCCAGTTGATCGGCGCAGGTTGCGAAACCCTCGCCGGGACCCCGCCACCGCAGCTCATCCACGCTCGCGAACACCTGCGCGTCGGTTCGCAGTGTAGCGAGCTGCTTGAAAAGCAGTGCGAGCTCGCGCCGTGTGCCGAGCTGCTCAGGGGGAAACTCCTCGATGGCCCCGTAACGGTTGAGGAGGCGAGCGGCCGTGACGGTACCGATGCCGCTCAAGCCCGGATATCCGTCGGCGGCATCGCCGACGAGCGCCAGAAAATCGGGAATCAGACGAGGCTCGACCCCGAACTTCTGCCGCACGCCTTCGGCATTGCGAATGGCCTTCGTCTTTCGATCGACCTGCACGACGCGCGCTTCGCGCACACACTGCGCCAGGTCCTTGTCCGGTGTCCAGATGCAGACCTTCTGCACTCGCGAATCGGCGCAGGCGCGGTGCGCAGCCGAGGCCAGCGCATCGTCGGCCTCCAGTTCGGTCATGGGCCAGACGGCGACGCCCATCGAGGCGAGAGCATTCTCCAGAGGATGAAACTGCGCCAGCAGGGCCGGCTCGACTCCCTCTGCGGTCTTGTAGCCGCTCCACAAGCCGTTGCGGAAGGACTCGATGACATGATCGGTGGCCACGCCGACATGCGTTGCGCCTTCCTCGATCATCTGCAGCACCGTGTGCAGCACGCCCTTGACGGCGCCGAGAGGCCGATCCGCGCCTTTGTTGAATCGGCGCAGGCCGTAGAAATGACGGAACAGCTCGTAGGTGCCGTCGATGAGGTGAACGATCAAATCGCGCCTCCTCTGCGGCCGCTCGCGCTACCGCACAGAATCCATGCAAGGCCCGATATGATAGTCGCCTCGCGTTCGGCGTGTCGAAGCTGGAGGGTCAATGCTTCTCAATCGCAGACAGTTGCTCGGTACCGGGCTCGGCGCGGCGGCGGTCGCCACGGCAGGGCGGTTCACGGTCGCGACAGCGGCCGTCCAGAGGGACAATCCGGCCGATGCTCAGGTGTTCACGCGGCTCGACCAGTTCATCGAGCCATACATGCGCGAGCTCAAGTCCCCGGGCATGACGCTCGTGCTGGCGGACCGGGACGGCCTCGGCAGGCTGGCAGCCTACGGTTTCGGCGACATGGAGCGCGGCCGTGCGGTGCGGACGGACGAGTTGTTTCAGATCGGCTCGATCAGCAAGTCATTTCTCGCACTGTGCCTGCTGCAGCTGCACGACGCAGGCAAGCTCGATCTGCACAAGCCGATCACCGACTACCTGCCGTGGTTCAAGGTCGAGTCGAGATTCTCACCCATCACGGCCCATCATCTGCTCACGCACACCTCGGGACTTCCTGGCAACGCCGATGTATTTCTCTCGGATCCGGGGGATCGCCATCGCACGGCGTACGCACCGGGCGAGCACTTTCACTACAACAACATGGCCTTCACCCTTCTCGGCCACCTGGCCTGGACACTGGACGGTCGCGAGCTGCCGGAGGTGATCCGGAAGCGGCTGCTCGACCCGCTCGGCATGACCCAGACCGAGCCGGCGATCACGCTCGACATGCGTGAGCGGACCGTCAAGAACTACTGCGCCTTTCAGAACGACCGGCCGGACACGCCGGGCTCACGGCTGTGCGAGGCGCCGGGGCTCATCGAGACCAGTGGCGCCGGTTGCATTGCTTCGACGGCGCGCGACATGGGCGCCTACATCCGGATGATAGCCAATCGCGGGGTGGGCCCGAACGGCAGGCTGGTTTCGAAGCAGAGTTTCGAGCTGTTCTCGCAGCCCCATATCGCCGCGGAAGAGTTCGGGCCGACCGCCCACTACGGGTACGGAATCGCCGTGGATCGTCTCGACGGGCACACCGTCGTGCGTCATACGGGCGGGATGGTCTCGTTCATGTCCGCCATTCTGGTGGACATCGATCAGGGAGTCGGCGCCTTCGCCTCGATCAACGCGATGCAGGACTATCGCCCGACTCCGGTCGTGCAGTTCGCCGCCCAGCTCATGAGAGCCGCCAGGCTTCGCAAGAGCGTGGCCGCGGTTCCGATACCGCAGCGCACTCAAGGGACCGAGGCTGTAGCCAGCTATGCGGGGGTGTACGAGGATGCCGCGGGCCGCAAGCTCGTGATCGGCAGTGAGGGTGGAAAACTGTGGCTCGAGCACGGGACCGAGCATCTCCTCATGGAGCCGACCACCGAGCCCGACCGCTTCCTCGTGGCGCATCCTGAATTCGCGCATTTCCCATTGGTTTTTGCGCGCAAGAGCGACAGAGATCCGCGAAGTCCCGTGACCGAGGCATCGTGGGGCGGCGATTGGTATGCGGGCAGCACCTACGAGGGCCCACGCAAGTTCAGCCATCCTCCGAAGTGGGACAGCTACGTCGGACACTATCGAAACGAGAGCCCGTGGGTCGGCAGCATGCGCGTGGTCGTGCGCAAAGGTCAGCTGTGGCTGGATGGAGTGATTCCCCTGGAGGCAGTCGAGGACCGCTTCTACCTGCGCGACGAGGAGCACAGTCCCGAGTGGATTCAGTTCGGCGAGGCTGTGAACGCTCGCTGCATGCTGCTGAAGTTCTCGGGAGTGGATCTGTGGCGCGTGGCAGCCGCCTGAACCCGGGCACGGATGCGGCACGGGAGCCGCTTTAGCCCTCGCGGCACGGCGAGTGGGTTAGCCTCAAGGGGGAAGATCGAAGTCACGGCGTGGCCGTGTAGGGGATGGTCACGGTTCCGCTCTTCACGCTCCCGGAGTTGTTTGTGTAGCTGAACCCCAGGATCACGGAACCGGTGTCGGCCGCCGTGGGCGCGTAGGTGAGAGCAACCTGGCAACCGGCGCCCACGCTCAGCGTCGGGCAGGTGAATGCACTTGAGCTCGTAGACCAGCCCGCCGGCAGAGCACTCAATCCCGAGGCGATGCTCAGAGCCGTCGCCGGATTGCCGTCATCTGTCGTGAACGTCACGGTGACCGGCGTCGAGGTACCCGCGGAGACCGAAACCGGATCAGGGTTCACGGTTGCCACGGTATTGTCGTCCGTAGTCGCCCGGTAAGGAATATTGAGCGATCCGGCTTTCGACTGGCCCGCATTGTTGAGGTAGGTATAGGTCAGAGTCAGTGTGCCCGTGCTGGCTGCAGGAGGCGCATACAGCAGCGCAAGCTGGCAGCCGGCTCCGCTACTCAGACCACTGCATGCGAACGAGCTGTCCGGGCTGCTCCAGCCGGCCGGCAATGCAGTGAGATCGCTCGTCAGCTGCAGTGCGGTCGCAGGACGCCCGTCGTCGGTGGTGAACGTGACCGTGAGCGGCTGGCTTCCCATTCCCACGACTGCATTGATCTGTCCGGACGGGGCGGCAGTGCCCACCACGTTGTCGTTCGTCGTCGAGGCATAGGCGACATTCACCGAACCCACGCTGTAGGTCGCGTCTGCATCGAAATATCCATACGAAAGTGTGAGTGTGCCGCGGCTGGCCGCGGTTGGAGCGTACGTGAGTGTCAACTGACAACCATTGCCCGTGCTGATGCTGCCGCAGCTCAGGTTGCCCGATTGAGTGGTCCAACCCGAGGGAAGCGTCTTCAGGCTGGTCAGCAACTGCAAGTTACTTGCCGACCTGCCGTCATCGGTGGTGAACGTGATGTTGACAGATTGTCGCCCGGTCTTCTGAATCGCATTGACCTGGCCGGTCGGCGCGACGCTCGCGAGCACATTGCCCGCGGTCGTCGTCGAGTACGGCACGTTCAGGATCCCTGCTCGGGCCGCGCTGCTGCCATCCATGTAGCCGTAGGTCAGGGTGAGCGTCCCACTGGCGCCAGCGGTCGGAGCGTAGTCGAGCTCGAGTTGACAGCCGCTGCCCGTACTGACAATGGCGCAGGAGAATGAGGGGTTGTGTGTGCTCCACCCCGGTGGCAGCGCCGTCAGGTCGCTGCTCAGGGCAAGCCCCGTGGCGGCATTGCCGTCGTCGGTGGTGAAATTGATGCTGAGGCTCTGGGCACCGTCAGTGGGCGTGGCGCGGATCTGGCCTGTCGGCGCGAGCGAAGCAACAACGTTGTTGTGGGTCGTGGCTGCATACGGAATGGACAGCGTCTGTCCGGGAGCTTGGGCATCGCTCGAGTTGTCGATGTAGATGTAGTTGAGTTTGAGCGTCCCGCTGGCGGTCGCCGTCGGCGCATAGGTCAGGCTCACGACGCAACTGGTGCTGGCTGCGACCTGCGTGCAGCTGTAATCCTGTATTCCGCTCCAGCCATCTGGCAGCGTGGTGTCGGAAATGGCCAGACCCGTGATGGGGTGCCCATCGCTGGAGTTGAAGGTCACGCTGATCGTCTCGCTCGTCCCGACGGCGACAGAGACGGTGCCCCCGACAGACGGCGTTGCGTCGACCCTGTCCTTGGCGCCGGTTGGCCCGGCCGGCCCGCTTCCACCGAGGCCACCGGGGACGCCGGTACTGCCACCGCCGGCGCTGCCGCCACTGTCCATTCCCGTGGCACCGGGCACGCCGGAGCTGCTCTCGGAAATACCGGCGTCACAGGCTGCCAGCAGCACGAGCGAGCAGGTACAGATGAGGAATGCACGCTGGACGAACTGCATTTCCGTGGCCCTCGCAAACGGCGACAACCGGTTCCACCGGGAGGGAGAGCCTACAAGGTCGGCAGATTCTGCGCGGCGGCTGAGTTGGTTAACTGTGTCACGAAAAGCGGGCGCGACCGGCACGCGAATGCGTGATGCTGTACATAACGCTCGTCTGTGTCGACGTGAACCGACACTCTCTCCGTGGCATCATGGCATCCCGCGGTCATCATCAGCATGAGCTCGCCGATCGTCACCCCCTCAGACAGTGATCCCTCGGAATGGATCGAGCGTGCCGCCCGCGAGTCTCCGCAGGCTCCGTTCCTCGAGACGCCTGCGGGCCGGCGCATCGGCTACGCCGATCTGCACGAGCAGTCCGGTCGGTTCGCTGCCGCTCTGCTTAATCTCGGGGTGAGGCCCGGCGAGCGGGTTGCAGTTCGAGTGGACAAATCGGCGGATGCCGTACTGCTGTACATCGCCTGCCTGAGACTGGGCGCCGTGTTCGTCCCGATCAACGTGGCCAGCTCGCCGAACGAGGTGGAATATTTCCTGAGCGACGCGCGTCCCCGTGTCGCCGTCGTGCGGCCGGAGGAGAGCGCCGCGATGCAGGTCCTGGCAGAACGCGCCAGCGTGACCTGCCTGGAGACGCTGGGCACGGGCGGGGAGGGCACCCTTGCGCGCAGCGCGGAGCGAATGGTCTTTCCCGCCTCCACTGACCTGGCGATGGGCCCGAATTCTCCCGCAGCGATCGTCTACACATCCGGGACCACGGGCCGATCCAAGGGCGCCATTCTCACGCGCGGTAATCTGGCGTCCAATGCAGCGGTGCTGGCCAAGACGTGGCACTTCACGGCGCATGACGTCGTGCTGCACACGCTGCCGCTGTTCCACGTACATGGCCTGTTCGTGGCGATCAACACAGTCCTCGCGTCTGCCTCGTCAATCGTGCTGCTGCCAAAATTCGCGTGTGATCAGATTCTCGAGCACTTGCCGCGGGCCACCGTTTACATGGGAGTGCCGACACACTACACACGCTTGCTGCAGGAGGACGGTCTCAATCGCAACTCGACAGCGCACATGCGGCTGTTCATCTCGGGCTCTGCACCCCTGCTGGCCGAGACTCACCGCGCGTTTCAGCAGCGCACCGGACACATGATTCTCGAGCGCTACGGGTTGACGGAAACGCTGATGAACACGTCGAATCCTTACGACGGTGCGCGAGTGCCCGGCACGGTAGGACTGCCGCTGAGGGGAACCTCTGTACGGGTGGTAGAGCGCGAGAGCGGTGCCTTGCTGCAGGATGCGGATAGCATCGGTGCGCTCGAGGTCAAAGGGCCCAATGTGTGCGCGGGATATTGGCAGGATGCGCAGAAGACTCGCAGTGAATTCACCAGCGACGGCTGGTTCAAAACCGGAGACCTGGGACGGATCGATGCGAAGGGCTATGTCCACATCGTCGGACGGGCCAAGGATCTGGTCATCAGCGGCGGCTACAACGTCTATCCGAAGGAGGTCGAAGCGGAGCTGGATGCTCTGCCGGGGGTGCTCGAGAGCGCGGTTTTCGGCGTGCCGCATCCGGACTTTGGCGAAGGGGTGACCGCGGCTGTCGTCCTGCAGCCTGGGGTCGAGCTGAGCGAAGCGCAGATTCTCGAATCAGTCCGCTCGCGGCTCGCGCGCTACAAGATTCCCAAACGCGTGATGCTGATGGCGGAGTTGCCGCGAAATGCGATGGGGAAAGTCCAGAAGAATGTGCTGCGCGCGCGACACGCGGAGCTCTACTGCGCGGCTTGAGGCCGCGCACCTGAGGACCCTCAGCGAATTCCCGCGGTCGCGGCCGGGTCATTATCTCCGGTACGCCAGCTGCTATTGCCCGCGCCGAAGATCTTTTCCGTATTCATCTCAACGAGGAGCCGTGAGCCGGCGTCCGTCAGGTGCGCGTAGTCCCAGGTTACGGGGACCGGTTGGGCCGGGTCGGCGCTCAGTAGACATCCCTCATCGCTGCACAGGCAAGACACGGGCGAAACAAACACTGCGGGAGTCGGCAGTACCGCCGCGGCGACCTCGGAATCGAATGCCGCCGAGCCTCGGTCGAAGGAATCATAGGTCCGCGCCGGCAAGGTGTGCGATTGCTGCCAGATTTTCACGGCCACGTTAGGCTGATGGATCTTCCACACAGGCAGATCACCGAAAACGACCACTCGCCGGATACCGGCGCCGATCAGCTTGTCGATGGTTTGGCGCAGGGCCTGCAGCTCGGCCGAGCCGTCACGGGCTCGTGAGGCATACGAATACCAGGCCCCTCCCATGATCACAGTGTCGGGCTGCAGGAGCTGGATCCGCTCGAACGCGGCCTCGCTGAACTCCATGCAGTCACTGCGTGGGCCGAGCCGGACTCCGAGCAAGGGTGGGCAGCCGCTGGCGGCGAACTGCGCAATCCGGAAGTCTCCCCGGGCGCGCTGCGCCGCGCGCATGCCCTGGTAAAGGGAGGAAACGTGCGAGTCGCCCCACAGCACGATGAGCCTGGAAGCGTGATCGGCGGAGTCGACACATGTTGGATCGAGCTCGGCAAATGCCTGGTCGCCATTGAGCTGGCATTTGTCTTCCCGGTAAGCGTGGTGTGCGTCGTAGTGGAAGGTCGCCAGCTTGCGTACGGCGGGCGGAAACCGCATGGCAACTCCGTCGCTCACGTTGAGCGTGACGGCTGCGGCCCCGACCAGCAGTGCCGCCGTAGCGAGCCGGGGTACCATGGATTCGCCGCGGCGGCCGAAGCGAATGGGCGTCTCGATGAACACATATGTGAGCCACGCCAGCAGGAAGCTCAGAGCAATCGCCGCAAGTCGCGCCGTATGCGAGGCGTGCTGGTAGCTGACGTACTGGACCGCTGACAGCAGCACCCAGTGCCACAAATACAGCGGGTAGCTGATCAAGCCGATGAAGGTCATCGGCTTGTTGCCCAGCAGCAGGCGGCTCACCCGCCCGCGTCCGCCGGCGATGACGAGGGCAGCGCCCACGGTAGGCAGCAGCGCCCACCAGCCGGGAAATCTCAAGTGCTCGGTCAGCCGAAGGACAGTCCCGCCGATCAACAGCAATCCGCCCACGCACAGCAGATCGGCCTTCAGGTCCCGCGGGCCCGACTCGAGGCCGCTGCCGTCCGCCGCGCCAGCCTGCGACGCCTCGATGGCCTGCAGCGCCAGCATGGCGCCCAGCAGCAGCTCCCAGAAGCGTGACATCGGCAGATAGAAGGCGCTCTCGGACGAGGTGGCGACCGTGAGGACATTCCACAGAAAGGAGGCGAGCGCCAGGGCGCCGAAGATCCATTTGAGGTGGCGTGTCCGCTGGTACAGGAAGACGAGCAGGAGTGGCCAGCCGATGTAAAACTGTTCCTCGATGCCCAACGACCACAGATGCAGCAATGGCTTGAGCGGTGCGGAAGCGTCGAAGTAGCCCGATTCGCTCCAGAAGAAGAAGTTCGCGACGAACCCGACACTGGCGAGCGCCTGCCGGCCGAGCTCCTTGAGCTCATCGGGAAACAGCATGAAGCTGCCGCCGATCAAAGTCGCGGTCAGGACCGTGATGAGTGCCGGGAAGATGCGGCGGATGCGCCGCGCGTAAAAGCTCACGTACGAAAAGCGATCCGCACGCAGCCCCTGCAGGATGAGTCCGGAGATCAGGAACCCCGAGATCACGAAGAACACGTCGACCCCGACGAATCCCCCGGGGATCGTTCTTGGGAAGGCATGAAATCCGATGACGCTCAGGACAGCGACGGCGCGCAGACCATCGACATCCGCCCGGTAAGACAGGTGGGGCTCGCGCACAGGCCGAGCCGCGCTCGCCTGAGCGTCTGCCTGCAGCAACGACCCGCCGTGCTCAGAGCCCGTCAAAGCGCCTCCGTCTCCTTAACGCCGGCTAATTAGATCCAACATGCATGTGCGCCGGACAGCGATGGGCGTTTGACCGGCGGCACGTCCGTCGAGGCTCCCCAGGGTGCGCCGCGACAATGTGGACCGCGTTGCGATAACCGGGCTGGCGCGGTGGTCCTGGAAGATCCAGGCGACTCGCCCCGTTGCCGGACGGAGTGCAGCTCGTGATCGGCGCCGCCGCCCGTGGTTTTGAGTTACCGCGGCGGCAGCTTACGACATTTTACCGGCACATTGCCTCAAGAAGTTTGTAAATGTCGGCATCCGCAGACAGTGCGGGCGCGGCGGTGTCCCGGGGAACGTCCGCAGGGCTTAAGTCAGGTTACGTTACTTTACAGCGCAAAGTGACCGCCCTCATCGAGTGTCAGCCAACACCAACCTGACCTGTCGGCGGGCGCTAACACGGGATAAAAAAGGCCCCGCCGGGCGGGGCCTCGTCAGCTCAGGTCCGCGGTGCCGCTGCGTACGCAGCGGCCCGGCGCTCACAGACCGATGGTCACTGCCTTGGTGCTGAGGTAGTTCTCCAGCACCGCCTCGCCCATCTCACGCCCCCAGCCGGATTGCTTGTAGCCGCCGAAGGGCAACGCGGCGTCGAACACGTTGTAGCAGTTGATCCACACCGTACCGGCCTTCAGTTTCGCCGCGAGCAAGTGCGCCTTGCTCACATCCCGCGTCCAGATGCCCGCCGCCAGTCCGTAGATGGTGTCGTTGGCCGCCCGCACCAGGTCATCGTTCACGTCCGCGAAGGGCGAGACGGTGACGACGGGGCCGAAGATCTCCTCCTGTACGATCTTCATGTCGGGACGCGTATCGACGAACACCGTGGGCTCGACGAAGTAGCCTGCCCCTTCGCGCGCCTTGCCACCGGCCATGGCGCGCGCGCCGTCCTTCCTGCCCGCCTCGAGATAGCCGCAGACTCGCTTCTGCTGGATCTCCGACACCATCGGCCCCATCTGGCTGTCCGGGTCGCGTCCGGGCCCGAGCTTGATCGCCTTGGCCTGCTCCGCGACCCCTTCGGCGACCCGCTCGAAGATGCTCTCGTGCACGTACAGCCGCGAGCCCGCGCAGCAGCATTGGCCGTGGTTGAAGAAGATCGCATTGGCCGCACCGGCAATGGCGACCTCCAGATCGGCGTCCTTCAAAATGATGTTGGGGGACTTGCCACCCAACTCGAGCGATACATGTTTGAGATCCCGCGCAGCGGCCTGCACGATGAGCCGGCCGACCTCGGTGGAACCGGTGAATGCTACCTTGTCCACCCCCGGGTGTGCCGCGAGTGCCGCGCCGGCGGTCTCACCGTAGCCGGTGATGATGTTGACCACGCCTGCAGGCAGTCCCGCTTCCTGCATCAGCTCACCCAGCCGCAGCGCCGAGAGCGGCGTCTCTTCCGCCACCTTCAAGACGACCGTACAGCCCGTGGCGAGCGCGGGCGCGAGCTTCCACGCCGCCATCAGCAGCGGGAAGTTCCACGGAATGATCTGCGCCACCACCCCGATCGGTTCGCGCATCGTGTAGGAATGAAAGTCATATCCAGCCGAAAGCGGCAGCGTTTTGCCGGGAATCTTGGTCGCCCAGCCCGCCATGTAGCGGAACATGTCGACCGCCAGCGGCACATCGGCCACCCGCGCCACGGCAAACGGCTTGCCATTATCCAGCGATTCAAGTTCGGCAAACTCGTCCGTATGCTGCTCCAGCAGGTCGGCCAGCTTCCACAGCTTCTTGCCGCGCTCTGACGGAGCCATGCGGGGCCACGGGCCATCGTCAAACGCTCGCCGCGCGGCCATCACGGCGCGGTTTACGTCCTCTGCTTCA
>DASXZI010000004.1:0-73542 GCA_036501985.1 Steroidobacteraceae bacterium
AGGGGCGTATCTGCTGTCTCGTCGGCATCCACCAAGGGGGCCAGCCCGTCAGGCGTTCCCTGTCGGCGCCGCGCAGAGCTTCCCATAGCCCCTCCAAAGTCAGCTCGACGCCGTCGACTAGGTACGACACGGAGTACCAGCCCAAGCCGAACCGCGCCGGGTGATCCGGCGGCAGCTCTTTCGTTAGCTGATTCCAGCGAGCAATAGAATCCGTCTGCCACTCCTCTAGTCGAGCGGCAGCATCCGGTTTAGCTTCCCCTTTTGGGGGGCTGCCCTCGAGCACGTCGCGAACCAAGGAGGCGATCTCGTCCGTGCTACGTCCGTCGTCCGGGACCTGCGAGCGAGCCGCCGCAAACCGGCCAGGAATGGGATGAGCTGATTCGGCGGTGCATCCGCAACAGCAATCGCCATATCCAGGCCTGCGGTCCCGGCGTTCAGCCACAAGCATCCATCTGTAGCCTGTCCGGCGGGGCCACCTTTGCCGTCTAGGGCTATGCCCAGACGGTGACCTTCCCAAGGGCTCTTTGATGCTTCTTGAGGCAACGCTCGCGCGAGCCATCCAAGCTGCGAACTTTGCCGTACTTTTGCCGTACTTTTTCGGGCAGCTGCTTCTAAGTGCTTGATTTCTGGTGGGCGGTACTGGGATCGAACCAGTGGCCCCTGCCGTGTGAAAGCAGTGCTCTACCGCTGAGCTAACCGCCCAATCTCAGTACAGAATTCCCCGTTTGGCGCGCGTGCCGCATGCGGGCCGACCGACGGCGAGGCCCTTGGCTGACCGGAGTGGGAAGTCTATAGGCCGTCCGGGCCGGAGGCAATGCGGGGGACTGCGGATGCAAACGGGATTCGGACCCACCCACGTGGAGAGGTTTTCGGGCAAAGCGTGGCAAGCAGCCAATTGGTAACATGCGCGCCCCCGGGCATAGCGGTGGTTACGGTCGATGAGTGTAGTGACGCGATTTGCGCCCAGTCCGACGGGCATGCTGCACGTCGGCGGTGTCCGGACGGCGCTTTTCAGCTGGCTCTATGCGCGGCGCATGGGCGGCAAATTCATCCTGCGCATCGAGGATACTGACCGCGAGCGCTCGACGGACGAAGCGGTGCGCGTGATTCTCGATGGCATGGCGTGGCTTGCGCTGGATGCTGACGAAGGGCCGTTCTACCAGTCCCAGCGCTTTGACCGTTACGCGGCGGTAATCCGCGACATGCTGGCGGCCGGGACGGCTTACCGCTGCTATTGCACGAAGCAGGAACTGGATCAGGCTCGCGAGCAGCAGATCGCCCGAAAGGAGAAGCCTCGCTACGCTGGAACGTGTCGCGGCCGGACCGAACCCCGGGAAGGCGTCGCGCCGGTAGTTCGCTTCCGCAACCCGATCGAGGGCGCCGTGATCGTGGAGGACCTCGTGCATGGGCCCGTCACGTTCAAGAACGTCGAGCTCGATGACCTGATCATCGCTCGATCGGACGGCACACCGACATACAACTTCTGTGTCGTGGTGGACGACAGAGACATGGGAGTCACCCACGTCATCCGCGGGGATGATCACCTCAACAATGCGCCTCGTCAGATGAACATGCTGACGGCACTCGGTGCGACTCCACCGGTATATGCGCATGTCCCCATGATCCTGGGTCCCGATGGTGCGAAGCTGTCGAAACGGCACGGTGCAGTGAGTGTCCTGCAGTATGAGGAAGAGGGATTCTTGCCCGATGCCCTGCTCAACTACCTGGTTCGACTAGGCTGGTCACACGGTGATCAGGAAATCTTCAGCCGTGAGGAGATGATCGCGGCGTTCGATATCCACGATGTGAACAAGGCCGCCTCCGCATTCAATCCGGAGAAGCTGCTGTGGCTGAACCAGCAGCACATGGTTCGCGCACAACCCGCGGCACTCGTCCCGTACTTGCGTGCACAGCTACGGCGGTTGGGGCTCGACAGTGACGATCGTTCACTGCTCGAGGGCGTGATACTCGCACAGCGTGAAAGATCGAAAACGCTGAAAGAAATGGCCCTCAGCAGCCGTTTCTTTTTTACCGACAGCCTTGAGCCGGACCCCAAGGCGGTGGCCAAGCACTTGACGGCCGACACCGGCCCGCTCATGGCCACGGTCAGAGAGCAGCTTGCCGCGCTGGCGGAATGGACTGCGCCCGCGATTCATTCCCTACTGAGCGACCTGGCTGCCTCACTTCAGAGCGGATTAGGCAAGATTGCCCAGCCGTTGCGCGTGGCGGTGGCCGGAACAGCGGTGTCGCCCCCTATCGATGCGACACTGGCACTGTTAGGTCGGGAGCGAACGCTGGCGCGCATCGACGCGGCCCTCAAGCGCGTGACGGCCTCTCTCTTGCAATGAGCCGCTACTTGCGCGGCGGACTTTCTCTGAGGAAGCGCTGATATATCATGACAACTCTCTCCGAAAAAGCTTGGCGCCAGCACGCGCTTGTCGCCAACATCTTCGTGGTGGTCGCTGAGCCGCGACACTGTTCAATTTCCCAGATTTCCTCAGGCACGAATCCTGCGGCCCCCGGCGACATCGCGGGGCACGTCCGTGACCATGCGCGCTGCGGGAGTTGAAGGTGAACGGCATAGACAAAGCAAGGCTGCACATCGAGGACCGTATTTATCGTGATGCCATCGGAGACAAGCCCGACAGTACCTGGAAGGTCCTGATGGCCCTGGTCGGCGAGAAGGGGTTCGCGACGCGCGTCATTCGCAAACACTTGCATCTTCCGACGCCGCTCAATACAACCGATCGCGCGGTTCTCGAGCAAAGGGTATTTCCTTACTACTCCTCGAACCCCTCCATCCGTGATGTGCTCTTCGTAGGTTGCAACACGTACACTGCGCACTATCAGCGCGACTTCTTTCCGGATGTCAACTTCGTCACGCTGGAACCCGATCCCGAGCTGGCCCGGTATGGCGCAAGCTGCCACATTCAGGCCCCGCTGGAGAAACTGGCCGACCATTGTCCTCCCGGCTCGTTCGATCTGATCATCTGCAATGGCGTGTTCGGCTGGGGCCTGAACACCTACGAGCAGTGCGAGACCGCATTCAGCCAGTGCCACCAGTGCCTCGTGCAGGACGGCCAGATGGTTTTGGGATGGGATGATCTGCCCCAGCGCACCCCGATCGCGCTCGAGCGCCTGCCAAGCCTGCGGCGATTCCGCAAATACGCATTCCCGGCATTTCGGGCGTGGCGTTACCGAACCGATACGCCGTTTCGACATACGTATGATTTCTATCGGAAGTAGAATCTAGCGGACGTACTATTCGCCTCCCTGCGGGGTTCGCCTCACGCAAACGGTAGTCCCACGTTGGTGGGCGCTCTTCTGGCTCGCAGTCGCCGCCTATATCGGCGTACTACTCTATTCTTCGCCCCTGCTGCTGCAGGACTATCCCAATCATTTGGCCCGCGCAGTCGTGATGGCGGACCTCATGTTCAATCACGGGAGGCAGTTCGGGCAGGCGTTTGCCTACCACTTCCTGTTTGCACCCTATGTGCTGGCAGACTGGGTGCTGGCTGCGCTGGTGAGGCTGCTGGGGGCGGCATGGGCCACGCGGCTCTTCGCAGTCCTGGTGTTTCTGTCGTTGCCGGCAGCACTGTACGCCTATCTGAGAGCACAGCGTGCCGGCCCCGGTGTGACAACAACGCTGCTGCTAATCAGCTTGTACCTGAGCACGGACACATTCTTCGTCCTCGGGTTTCTCAGTTTCCGGCTGGGCGTTGCGGTGCTCTTGCTGACCCTCGCGGCGGCGGATCCGCTGAGTCGGCATTGGTCGGGGCCGCGGTACTTAGTGCTCGTCGGGATGGTCGTGCTCGCCTATCTCACACACCTGGCAGCACTGGTATTCGTGGCCGTCGCACTTGGAATCCGCGCGCTCATGAGGATCCTTCTCAGGGTCTCGAGCGTGGGTCGTGAATTCGTGCTGCTGCTCCCCATTGGTTGTGTGGGCATCTGGCATTTTGCGATTGCCGCCGGCTACCGGCAACCGGCCGACCAGACTGCCGAGCATTACATCTGGGGAACCGCTCCCACCAAAGCAGCCGGGCTTCTGTGGGAGTTCCTGGGATATCGAAGCCACTGGCAGGCGCTGATTCTGACCGTCTTCGCACTCTGTCTGGCGACCTTGTGCGTGGCGCCGGCACGATCACTGGTGAACCGATCAAGGCGCGACGGGGCGCCTTTCTCCGAGCCTGCGATGCTCGAGCCTTTGGGCATCGCTCTCGCATTCCTCTGTGTGTACATTGCTTTGCCGTCCTCGTACTCCGAAGCATCGTTTGTCGACGTCCGGGCGATGGCGCTCTTCTGGCTTTTCTTGATCGTTGGTCTCGCGCGATTGCACGAATGGTCGGTGTTTGAGGCCCCCCGTGCGGCTGCCACGGCTTTCAGTCTCGCCGTCCTCGTGTCGGCGCTCAACTTGGCGTATCTGGGGAAGCAGTTCCGGCACGATCGTGCGTGGCTGATCCAGTACCGGTCCGTTGTAGCAAAGGTCCCGAAGGGAAGCACCGTCCTACCTATCTATACTGCGGTGAAACGGGGTGTGGTGAGATCATCTCTGCACGCCGCTTCGTATGTGGTCTCGGATCGAGCGGCCCTGATCCCTTATCTATTCAGCGGCGATCGTGGCGACCCGATGAAGTACTTCCGCTACATCAGCCGGCCGTACGCACCGGATGAGGCCTGGTATGGGTCACACCAGCCGGTGGATTGGAAGGAGGTCGCTGGCCAATATCAGTTCCTATTGGTGATGAAGCCGTTTGATGCCACTCACATCCCGCTGAAGGGGCGCACAGTGGCTGAGAATCAGACCGCGGCGTTGGTAGCCATCCGCTAGGCAGGGTGCTTGCGCTCGGCGGGTCCAGCTCGGCGAAAGCGATTTCCGGGAGAGCTGACGCTCGGCGATCCGCGCGCCGGTCTCGGCGGGCAGTCCGGCCCGTATTACGCCTTGATGACCTCGCAGTGCTGGTGAGCCTTCTTGAGCTTCGCGCACGCGGATTTGGCTTCCTCCTCGGTCATGCCGGCGGATCGGACCCGGTTGACTTTGTCGGAGCCGGATGGGGCCACGACGACCACATCGTGCAGCAGATCGCCATACTTCGCTTTGACTCGCGTGCTCAGGGCAACCGCTTCTTTCTTCGACCGGAAAGCTCCGAGCTGAACCCGGTAGGCGGTGAGTTTCTGCAGCTCTGCGCGAGCCTGGTCTGCCTCCGGGCCTTGCGGGTACGTCTGCAGGAACGCCTGGATGGCAGGCGCCTTGCCATCGGTCTGAGCAGTTTTCCAGGCGTCGGCTCGTTGCAACGACGTCATCCGCTCCTGGGCGTCGGCCGCGTGAATCCCGTTCGGCTGCGTATCGACGTACTGCTTGTACGCCGCCGCGGTATTCGCCTTCTGCGCATCCGCCCAGGCCTGATCGTCCTGAAGCGCCTGGATGCGGGCGCGAGCCTGGTCAGCGCGCGAGTCCTTCGGATGATCGGTGAGGTATTTCTGGTACGCTGCGATGGTTCCTTGAGCGTCTGCCTTCTTCCAATCCGCTTCCGGTGAGCTGCAGGCGATCAGCGCCGCAAGGATGGCCAGACACAATCCGCGCAATATATTCACGAAGAACTCCTCGGCTCGCTCAAGTTTTCTTTATTACATGCAAGCAGCCGTCTGCATGGGGTGTGGCACATTCCACTACGGACGTACAAGCCGTGCATCCGTTATACGCTACAGTATGTAGCGAAAACTGTTCAAGGGACGCCTGCATGACCACCCCATTCTGTCGGCATTGGATGACACGCATGCGGTCAGAAGCCTCACGCCGCTCATGCACAGCCTGCTGCACACTACGAAGTTCGGCCGCTCGCCCCATGAGGCGACTGTGATCAGCTGGGTTCTGCCGTCGGAGCCCTCACCGACGATCGTCGCGTTGTGCTTCGCAGCCGTCGTGCTTTATGCCCGCGGCGCCAATCATCCCGAGGCACCGTCCTCCCGGCAGTCGCGCTGGTCTGCTCTGTCCTTCTACCTCGGCACGGCGCTGATCTATGTTGCGCTGCAGACTCGATTCGACTACCTGGCGCAGCACATGTTCTGGATCCATCGCCTGCAGCACCTGGTGCTGCACCACATCGGACCCGTTCTGATCTGTCTGGCCGCCCCTTGGGCTGCGATCGCGGCGGGTGTGCCGCTGCCATGGCGCGGCGCAGCAAGCCGCCTGGTGAACAATCTACCGGTTCGAAGCGTCTACTACATCTTGCAGCAGCCGGTGGTGGCGTACCTTCTGTTCGACGGGCTGATCTACTTCTGGCTCTGGCCGAGCATTCATTTTCGGGCCATGTTGAGCCTGCACGAGTACGAGTGCATGAACTGGAGCATGGCTGCCGATGGGCTGCTGTTCTGGTGGCTGATGCTCGATCCGCGCGCGCGAGAGCAGGGGGCTCGCATGGGATTCGGCTTGCGTATCGTAGTCGTGCTGCTGGCGATGGGGCCGCAACTGGTCATCGGCGCCTATCTTTCCCTGCACCGGAGCACGCTATACGACGTGTACGAGGTGTGCGGCCGTCTATGGCCGGTCGCACCGGCGACTGACCAGGAGATCGGCGGTCTCATCACCTGGATTCCGGCCAGCATGATGAGCGTGGTGGTCGGGCTGATCCTTTGGCAGCGATGGATCCGCAACGACGATCGAGTTCGCTCCCCGTCTGCGCGGGTCGCCGCGGCGGAGTCGATCGCGAGCCAATGACATGAGGGTTGAGAAATTGAATCGCATTAGAGGATGGTGGCCACTCGTGCTGTCGGCGGCACTGGCCGCAGGTGGACTATCCGCGTGCACCGAATCCGACGGACCGCGGTTCCATGCCAAGGACATCACTGGGGTACTGCCCGCTCTGACGTTTCAGTTGACCGCCGGTTCGGGCAGGACTCTGACCGCCGCAGACGTGCGGGGCAAAACGACTCTGCTGTACTTTGGTTACACGCAATGCCCGGATGCCTGCCCCATGACGCTCACTTATATTGATGATGCGTTGAAGCAGCTCGGCGCAGAAGCCGGCAATGTTCGCGTGTTGTTCGTTTCGGTCGATCCGCAGCGCGATACACCGCAAGTCCTCAAACGCTACGCCGCGACATTCGGGTCGGAATTTATCGGCCTCACAGGAACAGACGATCAGTTGACCAGGGTGACGAAGCGTTACCGCGTTGCCTATCGGCGTGATACGCCCGACTCAAATGGCGACTATACGGTCTACCATAGCAGCGCCGTGTTCGTCTTCGACCGCGACGGGCACGCGCGCTTGCTCGCTACGCCGACGGGCACGAACGACGGCTTGGCAGCGGACCTGAAAACACTGATCGACCAAAGGAGCTCCTGAGCCGGCGGGCTCAAGGATACAGAGGTGCAAGCCCGGCGCGCCGAAGTGAGCGCCGCCTCTTCGTCGTCGAGAATGAGGTTGTGAAACAGGGGTCCGCGCTGAAACCGAAAGGTCCCTTCCTCGGGGCGGTAGATCTCCGCGCCGGTGAGCTCTGCCGGCAACATGTCGGGCGTGAACTGCACCCGCTGGAAGTTGCCCTCGACGGCGTGGGCGAGGGCCTTGATGGCCCGCGTCTTGGCGAGCCGCGGCGGGCCCTCGACCAGCAGGTGCCCGTCTCCCCGCAAGGAAACCAGCAGCCGCTCGACGAGCTTGTCCTAGCCGATGATCTGGCCGGCGAGATAGTCGGCGAGTCGGGAGAAGGCGGCACGCGCCCCGGTTGGCTCGCGCTCGGGCCGCCTGGCGGCATTACTTACGGGATCCAGCATCCAGCCTCCGAGTCCGCGACCGATGAGCCGTGGCGGCCTGTTGCAACGAACGTCAGCAACATGAGAAGCCGGCGGCTAGATGAGACCCTCGCGCATCGCGTACTGGGTGATCTCGGCATTGTTGGCGCAACGGGTCTTCTCGAGAATGCGCGAGCGGTAGGTGCTCACCGATTTGGGGCTGATGCTCAGCTCCTTGCCGATCACCGTGATCGGGGTGCCGCGGGCAAGCTTGCGAAAGATCTGCAGCTCCCGCTGCGAGAGCCGCATGTAAGGCGGGTCGGCGTCGCTCGCCTCGGCGATGAGCTGGTCGGAAAGTTGCGGACTCACGTACCGGTTGCCCTGGAGGACCGCGCGCACCGCGGCGGACAGCTCCTCGCGCGAGCATTCCTTGAAGACGAAGCCGCTTGCGCCCAGACGCAGCGCGAGCGCCGCGTACTGGCGGTCGGCGTAGGAGCTCAGAAAGATCAGCCGGGTCGCGTAGCGGCCCTTGCGCACGTGACGCAGGATCTCCAGGCCGCCGCGTTGGGGCAGCGAGACATCGAGCAGGCACAGGTCCCAGGTCTCGGCGCGCAGACAGGTGAGCACCGCAGCCGCGCTGTCCGCTTCTTCAATGGTCGTGACGCCGTGGGATTGCCCCAGGATCGTGCGGATTCCAGTGCGGATCAGCGTGTTGGCATCGGCTATCAGCAGGCGGATCATCAGTCAGACTCCCGGACGAGTGATACAGCGGCGTGCCGGCGAACGCGGGTTGGACACTGCACGCACTCCCCGGTTCCACTGAACCGACGGCAATTCAACGTCTGTGTTCCATGTCCGGCGGCATATTATGCCACGCACCGGTAGTATATACGCTACAGTATGTTGCGAAACTCATGCAAGCGCGCAGCAAAGTGAAATCCAGAGCCATCTCCCGGCACGTTCCCGGCACCGCTCGCCGCGGTAAGCCCGACAGCCCGCACGGCGTCGGCCGCCCGCGCGACGAACGGATCGATCGCGAGGTCGTCTCGGCCGTGCTGCAAGCGCTGCGCAGTAGCGGCTACCGCTCGGTGACCATCGATGGAATTGCGCGCCGAGTCGGCCGCGCTCGCACCAGCCTGTACCGTCGCTGGCCGAGCAAACGTAACCTCGTGGCATATGCCGTCCTGAGTGAAATGGGCCATGACCCGGCTGCCGACACCGGCGGCGTGCGCGGTGACCTCGAATCGGCAGTGCGGACACTGTCCAACGCTTTCGCGGGCCCTCTGGGCCAGGCGCTCGCCGGGCTGGTCGCCGATATGGCGCTCGATACGGCTCTGGCGAACACCATCCGGCAACAGGTCCTGGCGGCGCGCCGCAAGTCCATGCGTGAGGCACTCGTACGGGCGCAGGATCGGGGCGAGGTGCGCGCTGGGCTCGATATCGAGCTCGTGCTCGACATGCTCACCGGTCCCTTCTATTACCGGGTACTGTTCGGGCATGCGCGGATCACGCCGCAGATGACCAGTCAGATCGTCGAATACATCCTGCGCGTCGCGCAGCCGGCAGCGGACCGGCACAGTGCACCCGGGTCATCACCCGAAAGACGAGCGGTGCGTGCCGACCGCAGCCGCCGCTGACCGACGCTCAGCGAGAGATGCGCTCCTCGGAGAGAATTTCCTGCTCGCGATAGCGCTCGGCCAGAAACTCGACGAATGAGCGCACCTTGTTCGGCGGCGGCCCGCGCGTCGGAAAGACTGCATAGACCGGGGTTCGCGCAGCCTCGAATTCGGTGAGCACGCGCTGCAGCTGGCCCGCCGCCAATTCCCTTTTGATGAGCCACGTGGGCAGGACCGCTATCCCGGCTCCGGCGAGGACGGCATCCATGAGGACTTCCTGGTTGTTGGCGCGGACCCGGCCCCGAACACGCACGGTGATTGCGCGGCCGTGATCGTCGAAGTTCCACTCGTCTGCCCGCGAGTAGTACGTGAAATGCATGCAATTGTGCCGGGTGAGCTCGCGGGGATGCTTCGGGATAGGGTACGAGGCGAAATAATCCTTGGAGCCGACTACGGCGCGCTGCACATAGCCCAGCCGGCGCACGGTGACGGCCTGCACACGCAGAACCGCCACTCGGATGGCAACATCGAGGTGCTGGTCCGCGAGGGACTCGCAGCGATCGGTCAAAGAGAGATAACAGGACAGGCGTGGATAGCGCTCGAGGAATGCTGCCATGGGCGGAGCGACGTGAAAGCGGCCGAAAGTGACTGGAGCGGTGATCCGCAATTCCCCCGCGGGCGCCTGCGTATGAACCTGAACCGAAGCGTCTGCCTCCTGGATGTCAGCGAGAATCCGCTGGCAGCGGCGGTAGTAGAGGCGTCCGCCGTCTGTCTCCGCAAGGCCGCGTGTCGTGCGGGCGATCAGTCTCACGCCCAGCTCGCGCTCGAGCATGCCCAAAGTCCGACTCACCGTCGGTAGAGACATCCCCAGGGTGGCTGCAGCCGCGGACAGGCTGCGCCGGTCAAGCACGGTTACAAACACCCGCATTGCCTGCAGACGATCCACGTGTGTGTACCTGTTTGCGAAAACCGAAAGAATGTTATTCAGGAACCGCTCCGGTAGCCAGCGGTCTGTTGCGCAATGTTCGAGCGGACTTAGCCGGAGCACCATGAGAATCGAGCTGCCGCAGTTACCGTACGGGCTCGGCGAACTGCAGCCGACCCTCTCGAGAGCCGCTCTGCAACTGCACTTCGAGCGGCATCACGTGCCATGCTGCGAGCGCCTTGTGCAGCAGATCCGGGGGAGCGAGCTGGAAGGCTACTCCCTCGGGGCACTCGTGCGAGCATCGAGCCGGCTCGGCGACCGCTCCGTGTTCCACCTGGCGACCCTGGCGTGGAATCACGACTTCTTTTGGCGATCCATGCAAGGGGGCGGCCCCAAGGTCCCGACCGGCCTTCTGGCGGTAGCGATCCAGCGTACCTACGGCAGTTGCGACGCCTTCATCGCCAGGCTCCGGCGTGCCGCTCTCGGCAGGCTGGCAAACGGTTGGCTTTGGGTCACCTGGCGCGCCGGCCGCATTCATGTCGTCGTGACAGGCGAGGCCGACACGCCGATCGTCCGTGGCCATGTCCCGCTGCTCGCGATCGATCTGTGGGAGCATGCGTACTACCTGGACTACCAGGATCAGAAAGGCCTGTACATCGATCTTTTCATGGCGAACCTGGCGAACTGGCCATTTGCCGAGAGCAGATTGCGGCGTGTGGTGGGCGCGGCACGCTCGGCGCTGAATCTTGCGCGCGCCGGCCTGACGGGGGTGTGGCCCTCGGGGCCGCCTCACTGAATCCTCGGGGGGGACCGACCAGAAGGCGCTCGTATAAGACTCTTTCACGGGATGAAAGAGTGGCAGGTTTGGCGGAACCGCGGCGGCTTTGTGACAGTCAATGCGTGTAGCGATCCGTTTTCCTGTGGAACTGTTGAATGCGACTTCCTCGTCCATGCCGTGCGCTCGTCCTGTTGCTCGGGGCGCTCACGGGCTGGGGGATCGCTCAGGCCGGCATCGCAACCCGGGCCTCCGGGCCGCAGCCCGCGACTGCCGGATCCTCTTCGAAGCCAGGTCCTTTGAGCCAGCCTGCCGTCTGGATCAAGCATGACATCGTGCTGCACCTGGAGAATCTGCCCCAGCGATATAGCTGCGATGAGCTCTGGTACAAGTTTCACGACGTACTGCTGAGGCTTGGCGCACGCCAAAACATGCAGATCCTCGCCTATCGATGCGAGAGCGTGCTCGGGGTGATTGCCCGCTCGCCGAGTGTTCATCTGCAGTTCGAGATGCCGGAGGCGGTGCAGGGCAGTGCAGTCCGCTGGTCCGACATGCAGGCCCAGCCGCGTACGGTACGGCTCGAGCCCGGACAGCCGGCCTCGCTCGATGCTTCCGACTGTGAGCTGTTGCGCCAGATCAAGAGCGCACTGCTTCCTGCGCTCTCGGATCCCGTAGTCGGCTACCACCTGGCGTGCCAGGCGACAGCCACCTCTCATCACGGCTTCAGTCTTTCGGTTCAGGCGCTGATGGCGGCATCGACCGCCGATACCCGCCTGGCGTCCCGTTCGCAATCGGTGCCAAAACTGGCGGAGTCCGCGACTTCGCCGGATGCGGCGCATGTTCACTGAGCTGTCGGGCGCGCGTTCGCGAAGCTCGCAACTCACTCGGAGGCCATCATGAAATACGAGTATCGATCCCTGCTGGTCGGCCTGGCGGTATGCGCGGTGACCCTCGCATCCACCGTGGCGGTGGCCGATCCCGACCTCGAGCAGAAGATGCGTGACCCGGCAAACTGGGCTTCCCAGGCCGGCGATGACGCCAATCTGCGCTACAGCGAGCTCAAGCAGATCAACGCCAATAATGTCCGGAAGCTGACCGTCGCCTGGACGCTCTCTACCGGCACGCTGCGTGGCCACGAAGGCTCACCGCTCGTCATCGGCGACACCATGTACATCCATACGCCGTTTCCCAACAACGTGTATGCGGTGAATCTGAAGGACCAGACCTTCAAGTGGAAATACGAGCCGAAGCAGGACGCCAATGTCGTTCCGGTGATGTGCTGCGATACCGTCAATCGGGGCCTGGCCTACGGAGACGGCAAGATCTTCCTGCAACAGGCCGATACCACCCTCGTCGCATTGGATGCCAACACGGGTAAGGTGGTCTGGACCGCGAAGAACGGCAATCCGAAGATCGGCGAGACCAATACCAACGCGCCGCATGTCTTCAAGGACAAGGTCATCACGGGGATCTCGGGCGGCGAGTTCGGCGTGCGCGGCCGCCTCGAGGCATACGACATCAAGACCGGCAAGCGGGTCTGGACGGCCTGGAGTACCGGGCCGGACCACGACATCCTCCTGGATCCGAAGAAGACCATGACCTGGACCAACGGCAAGATGGCCCCGGTGGGGAAGGACTCCTCGCTGAAGACCTGGCAGGGCGAGGAGTGGAAGCTCGGCGGCGGCACAACGTGGGGCTGGTACTCGTACGACCCGAAGCTGAACCTGCTTTACTACGGTACCGGTAACCCCGGCACCTGGAACCCCTCGCAACGCCCGGGTGACAACAAGTGGTCGATGAGCATCTTCGCCCGCGACCTGGACACGGGCATGGCGAAGTGGGTGTTCCAGATGACACCGCACGATGAGTGGGACTTCGACGGCGTGAACGAAGTCCCGCTGGTGGACGTCACGATCAAGGGCAAGCGAGTGCCCGCGCTGGTGCATTTCGACCGCAACGGCTTTGCCTACACGCTCAATCGCGAGACGGGCGCGCTGCTGGTTGCGCAGAAGTTCGATCCGGATGTCAACTGGGCCACGATGGTGGACATGAAGACCGGGCGCCCGGTCGTGGACAAGAAGTACTCGCCCGGCACGACTGGCCCGGATGTCAACGTGAAGGACATCTGCCCGGCCGCGCTGGGCTCGAAGGACGAGCAGCCCTCGAGCTATGACCGCAAGACGGGCCTGTTCATGGTTCCGACCAACCACGTGTGCATGAACTACGAGCCGTTCCGCGTGGAGTACACGGCCGGACAGCCGTACGTCGGGGCCACGTTGACGATGTTTCCAACACCGCACAGCCATGGTGGCATGGGCAATTTCATCGCATGGGATCCGGCTGCGGGCAAGATCGTCTGGTCGAAGCCCGAGCGCTTCTCCGTGTGGTCCGGTGCTCTCACGACCGCGGGCGACGTGGTGTTCTACGGCACCCTGGAAGGGTATCTGAAGGCCGTCAGCCCGAAGGACGGGCATGAGCTGTGGAAGTTCAAGATGCCCTCGGGAATCATTGGCAACGTCTTCAGCTATGAGTACAACGGTAAGCAGTACGTCGGTGTGTACTCCGGGATCGGTGGCTGGGCCGGCATCGGCATGGCCGCAGGCCTGAAGGAGTCGACGGAGGGCTTGGGCGCAGTGGGCGGCTACAAGGATCTCGCCCGCTTCACCAACCTGGGCGGCAGCCTCTTTGTATTCGCGCTGCCCGACAGCATGACCGGCGCCACTGCGATGCGGACCTCCATGACTCACGGCTCGACCTCCATGCGGCGCTAACGTCGAAGCGGCATCGACCGCACGTTGTCGCGAGGATGCTCACGTCGGCGGCACAGGATGTGCCCCGGCGTGGGTGCTTTTTTGTCGGCGCCTTGCGCACGCGGCCTCTTTGGGGTGCTCCTCGAATGCTGTCGGGGATTTCTGGTATTCTGCGCGGCTTCCCGCGCGGCGGGGGCATCGCGGGCAGCAGTCGCTGCTGTGCCGGTGTCTTTCCGATACAATACAGATAGTTACGCGGTACGGGGCCATAGCTCAGCTGGGAGAGCGCTTGCATGGCATGCAAGAGGTCGGCGGTTCGATCCCGCCTGGCTCCACCACTACCCCTTCTCAAGAGGTCTCCCCTGCCCGAGGGCGGGTTGCAGGTGGCGCTTCAAGTACCGCCGGCAGGGCGCCGAGAAGCTGCTGTCCCTTGGCACATACCCGGGGTCACCTCAATAAAGGGATTTTTTAGCACGGTAAGGCACGCTAGGCATTTCGGGAACTAGGCCCCGTCGGGTTCTGTCCGTATATCTACTTCCATAAGACCAGCTGTCCAGTATTGCCGGCGAGACGGAGTTCCGCGTTGCCGAGTTGAATCACTTGCGTGGGAACGGAGCGACGCAGATGAAGTTCAACCTGCTGGATTCCCCCACGTACACCCGCCGGAACAACGCGTATTTTTACATCCGGCCCAACTGCAATAAAGCCGGTTCCTGTGCGGCGTACTGACCAACCGAAGAGTCCTAATTGGGTGGCAAGTTCAGATGCCTTTTCCTTATCCAGCGCCACCGTAAGGCCCGTTACGTTGTCGAGTGTTTGGTCGGAATGGAAATCCCATGATCTTTCTTGCTGACGGCTTAGCGGATCTCTGACCGGCGCTTCGGGGTGTCTGGCCGCGAGATATCCGGGGTCCAGTTCCATTACCCACATCGCTGTCGTCTGTGGTTCCTTTAAATGCGTTGATGTGTACCAGGGAATATCACCGGTCGCGGTAGTTCTCACCTGTTTGTCAATGTCGATCCTATCGCCAAATACCGTGCGCAGGCGTTCGGCGACCGCAACAACGCCACCTTGGGTTTCCACCGACATGCCAATCCCACAGTCTCCTACAAGCGTTTCATCGGGCAGCGCGGCGGCGCCAAAAAACTCCATATAGGTTTGGCGAGCCGTCCAATAGAAGCCTGACCAGTTTTCATTTCCAGCCACGACCTTCTGCTCTTTTACCGCACCAAGCGCCGCCACCTCCTTCGAAGTTCGCAGCGCGTCGTAGGTCGCTTGGTCAAGCGCAATCCAAATATGGCTTAGAAAAACAGGTGGCGGCCCATTAGCCGAGAATGCTGGCGCACATGACAAGAGCAGCAAACAAAACGATAACAGTGGTTTCATGGATCAGCCTCCCTGCGAAATCGTTAACTATGCCGCGCGGCGGGTTGTCCGCGTTGGCCGTTTCGGAGACCTCGTGCATTCAAACGAGTTCGTCATCGTTCGCTACTGCCGCCGTAGTTGTCCTACTACTGCAGCACGATCCCCGGATACCAGCCGCTTTTGCTCAGGAAAGCCTTCGGGTCGCTCAGCTCTATGATTTCGCGTAGCGCCTGGTGCTTGTCGGGGGCGTGCTGGTAGTAGGACTTGACGATGCGATATCCCACCCAATAGCCGAGATCGCCCTCCTTGTCGAAGGTTGAGTTGTCGAGCCATTTGGACAGCTCGGTGCTGTCCTCATCGGTGACGAAGGCGCTCTCGATTTCCTTTTCATGGCCCTGGGTCGAGGCCTTCAACTGAAGGTTCGAGACCTCACCGGTTTCACCGGAAATCAGCTCGGCGCCGAATTCCGCGCCACCCTCGATGAGGGATCGCTCCAGCAAAGTGGGATGCTCATCATCATCGAGAGCCGGCAGCTGCTGCACGTGGATATATTCGTGGGCAATCACGTGCACGAATCGCTCCTCGACGTTGGGATTCATCCACTTCACTGCGCACAAGGCCTCGAGGCCGATCTGCAAGCCCGTGACGGCGCTCCCCACGCCCACCGGTTTCCCGCGGCCCACAGCGATTGTCACCGGCGGCAGACGTGCTTCCGGATAGAGGCGGCGTAGTTTTCGCAGTGAGGCCCGCAGGCGCTGGCGCACGCGCGGCAGGGCGGCCATACACTGCCTCGCCCCCGAATAGATCTCCGGGTGCTTGGCCATCGTGTCGGCGATCCGGGCTCCGGTGACGTTTCGTACCTTGGCAAGATGATGCAGGCCGTCAGACCCCGGATCGAGGTAGTCGCGCTGCAGTTGCTCGGCAGTCGGATGTCCGCCCGCAGCTTCGTAGACCTTATAGAAGCGGTCGACATCCTCGGTATGGATAGCGGGACTCGCCGCTGCGCCAGAGGTCGTGGCGGGCGCGCTCCACGCGCCGCCCCCGATTGGCGCACAGGTCAGGAGGCCAAAGAGGACTGCTACGCCGACACGTTTCATGGATTCTCCCGCCGTGGCTGAGTCCCACCCGGCTTGCGGGAGCTAGGTTAGCGCGCGTCCCGAGGCGCCGCCAAGGGCTCTACCATTAGGCGCGACACGCGCATTAGTTTCGCTAGATGCGTCCGCGAAACCGTGCGCGTGTGGACAGATGTGCCAGCGCCATCCCTGCGATAAACGCGATGCCCACATTCCACACAGTGAAGGCGGCAGTGACAAGGGTTGCGAATCGCTCGGTTCGGTCCTCGGTCAGTTCACCTGCTCCGAGGGCGAGCTGTCCTCCGCTGAAGAAAAGAATCACGCCGAGCACGGCCCGCGGGATGATGTTGAACAGCGTGTAGACGGAGTCGCTGAAACCGAGTGCGAGGCACACGAGGACCGCACCGAAGATGATGGGTGCGCCGCCCGTGCGTGCGCCGAAGGTCACCTGGCCGGCCATGCCCCCGGCGCCGTGGCACATGGGTACGCCGCCGAGCGCGGCGCCCGCTAGATTCATGATGCCAGTCGAGGTGGCCACGGCGTTTTCCGTCACCGAGCGATCCGGAAAGAGGCGGTTGTTCTGCTCGCGCGTGGCAATGACGGCATTGCCCAGAGTCAGCGGCAATTGCGGCACGGACAGTAGGAAGGTACCGATCAGAACGTCCCGCCAGGTCACGGCTGTGAGGGCGAGGTCCGGCAGATGTGGAGCGAAGCGCACGGTGGACAGCGCCTGCAAGGCGGCCGGGTTTTGAAATGCCGCACTGGCCATGCCGAACACAAGCAGCGCCAACATGGCAGGGATCGCGCGGGTATGGAGCAAGAGGAAAGTCCCGGCAAGACCGATCGTCGAGACGATCCAATCCGCGCTCATCATGCGAATGCCCTCGAGCATGAAGCTCATCCCGAGCCCCAGGACGATCCCCGAAATGACCAGTCGGGGAATCAGCCTGGCCAGATGACTCACCCAGCCGGTCAGTCCCAGAATGAGCCAGATCAGTCCGCTCACGAGGTCGGCCGCGTAAACCGCACCGGAGGTCATCGTGGCGGCCCGCGCCGCCTGGGTTGCCGCAATCGTGCCGATGCCTTTCATCGGTTGTACGGGAAAGGGCGTCTTGTAGTAGAGGCCGCAGAAGATCATCGCAAGCCCAAACGAAAGCAGAATCCCGCCAGGGGGCACCTTGACGACTGCGATATAGGCGACGAGGAAGGGAATAAACGTGCCGAGGTCGCCAAAGGCGCCGGCCCATTCCATGCGATCGAAGCGGTTCAACAGGCTCCCCACGCCGCTCGCCACAGAGTGGAGTTGGATGGACTCGCCGTGCGGCTGGGCCCTGTGATCATGCAGACCGACTGCGTCATGCTGCCATGCGGAACTCGTTGTCAGGGCAGCATAGACAAAAGCGCTGGGCCTCTGCAGACATAGCGCCCCCGCGCACCTGTGTAAGGCTCAGTCAGCTAAAGACTGAATGCGGGTTCTCGAGCGCTCTGGAGGACCTTATGACCTTGGACACCTCTCACGGACCGGGCGGACGAGTAGTGTCTGGTCCATGGAAATGCCACGCCTCTGCAGACGAATCTCCCATCGGCGGACGCCCCATCCGGCCTGCTACGCGGCGGTTCGAGAGCAATCGGTCGATTTGCGGCGCGGGGCCGAGATTGCTGGCCGCTGCAAGCGTGCCGTCGCGAGACGGCTCGTGCGTGCACCGAGACGAGGAGGGCTCTCCGAGCAAATCATGCTCAACGGCTGAGAGTCCAGACCGATGGCCTCGCAGGCGGAGCGCTCAGCGTGACCTGCCAGCCTCCGCGTCTTCCTTGTGCCCCTGCGGAGATTTCCTTTCATGCGCGGCCTTCTGGGGCTGCGCCCTCGCGTTCTGTGCAGCGTGCGCGGTACCGGGCTGACCCGCATTGTTGAAGCGGCGTCCCGCGCCCGGGTTGGCATTGCCCGCTCTCGAGGCACCAGACCTCGCCACCTGACCCGCGGCAGCGGGCGCAGCATTGTGAGCTCGCGCCACGCCGGGGCCGCCAAAGTGTGCCGGCCGTGGGGTCGCCGCAATGGACGGCCGGCCGCCGTTGGTCTTCGCGAACATCGCTGGGTTCCGGCCCGCTTCCTGGATGTGCTGACGCTGAACGGACGTGGCCGCCACGTGTGTCTCCTGCGCCGCCACTCTTTCCTGGGCAGTGGGGACCGCCCGGACTCCGCCTGCGCCGTTGTAGCTGACCTTGTTGACGGTGACGTTATTCACGACCGTCTCGTTGTACGTGTTGTGAATAACCGTGGTGTTCACGCGAGTAATATTCGTGTTGTAGGCAAATCGGCTGCCTGCCCAACGGCCGCCCACGAAGCCGACTCCGCCATAACCAAAGCCGTAGTTGACACCACCATAGAAGCCAACATGGGGACCCCAGTATCCGGCATGGAATAGGTACACGCCGCCGGCGAATCCCCAGTATCCGGGGGTCCACAGGACGCCCACCCGTGGCGGGGCGACCCATGTTCCAGGCACCCAGAAATAGCCGGCGCCGTCCCAGCGCCAATAGCCTGGGGTCCAGAGGTAGCCATCTTCAGGGCAGGGCGGCTGCTCGTAGTCGGGCAGCGGAGGGGGGGCTTGCGCGGTCTGGACTTCCTCATCGGCCTGCGGAGCCTCATACGCCGGGGCCGGCGGTGGAGGAGGAGGTGGGGCGTACACGCGCGGCGGCGGCGGGGGAGCGACCCTCACCACACAGCCATCCACACTGGTGATGCCCAGCACCGTTACCAGGACAGTGACCGACGGGATGCAGAGGCGAAGCGCGTTGCCTGCAGAAATGGACATGGGAGTTCACCGCGACCGGGAAATTGCGGCGAGCCTATCCGCAGGGCTGTTGCGACAGGTCGCCCGAGATCACATTTCAGATAATTGACCGACGTGGCATGCGGGTGTTGGGATGAGAGGGCGGAGGAGCGTGCTGAGCGCCGTGTTCACATAGTGTGGTCGGCAGTGGCGGCAGAGCACCTCGACGGGAGAGCCCCAGGGCGAGTCGTGTTGGCGAGGGCGGATGGGGAGGCCTCGGCGACCTGACGCCTGGGCGGGCGTGGACGAGGGCTGTGCCGCAACACGGCAAAGGATCCATTTTCACCCCCAATTCTGCGGTCCCGCTGGCGAAAAGTGAGAGGCAGCTCAACTTCGTCCGCGCACGTGCCAGTGCACCATGACGCCAAACAAGGAGCTGCCATGGTGTGTTCATGGGACACCCCCTGCGTCTGCTGATCATTGATGATCGGCAGCCGGACGCGGAGCTGAGCGCCAGCCAGATCGCCCGCGGCGGCTATTCCTGTACGTGGCGGCGCGTCGAGACCGAGGAAGAGTTCCGGACCGAGCTGCGGGAGTTCGCTCCCGATTTGATCCTCTCGGACTTCACGCTGCCCCGGTACAACGGACTGGCGGCCCTGGCATTGGCCGTGGCCGAGGCACCCGATGTTCCATTCATTTTCGTCTCGGGCTCGATCGGCGAGAAGCGGGCTGCTGAGGCGCTCAGCCACGGTGCATCGGATTATGTTCATAAGAGCGATCTGCCGCGCCTGGTGCAGGTGGTTGCGCGCGCTCTGGGCGGAGACGACGAAGGATTGCAAGCCGATGCACCGACGGTCGTCAACTCCTCACTGCTGGATCCGCTGACAGGTCTTCCCCGGCGCAGCTTCTTCACGGAGTACCTGTCGCAGCATTTGCTCCGCTCGGAGCAATCGGAGACCACCACGGTCATCGTGGTCGACATCGAGAGACTGCGGGCCTTCAATGAGGCCCATGGCAGCGCCGTCGGCGACAAGTTGATCCAGAGCGTGGCCGAGCGGTTGCAACGCCGGTTTGGTCAGAACGCCGACCTCGCACACTTCGGCGGTGGAACTTTCGCTGCCGTCTTCGCAGAGAGTCGCAGCCGTTCGGACGCCACGCGGGACTCCTCCACCGCTATTTTCGGCCAGCAGTTCGCCGTGGATGACCAGGGTGTGCAAGTGATTGTGAAGTGTGGGCTTGCGCGTTATCCGGCTGATGGCGTGGATGCGGAGACTCTGTTGGAGAACGCTGAGGCGGCGTTGGAGGGCATCAAGGCTCGTCGCGAACGACCCGCGGCCCATGTGCCCTGCGCGACGGATGCCGCCGATGCGCGGCGGGGGATGCTCGAGAGACGTCTCGGCAAGGCGCTGGAGGAGCACAATTTCTGCCTGCACTATCAGCCGCTCATCGAACGGGTCAGCGGCCGGGTGACCGCGGTCGAGGCCCTGCTGCGCTGGCGGGACCCGGAGCTCGGGCTGATTGCACCGCATGTTTTTTTGCCGATACTCGAGCGCACCGGGCTGATCGGTGCCGTGGGCGAGTGGGTATTCGATCAGGCCGCGCGGGATTTCGAGCAATGGCACAGCACTGGCCTGCCCCGGCTGCGCGTGGCCGTCAACATCTCCCGGACTGAGCTTCTGCGCACGGATTTTGCCGCCGTCTTTCTCGAGAAAACCCGCCGTGCGCACACCTCCCCCTGCATCGACATCGAGATTCCCGAGAGTGCGCTAGGGGTAGAGCTGCAACTCCTGCGGCAGACGCTCAGAACATTGCGGGGCGAGGGGGTACGCATCGCCATCGACGATTTTGGAATGACGCAGGCCTCCCTCAGTCGGCTGGGCGAGCTTCCCGTGGACAGCCTGAAGATCGACCGCTCATTCATCAGCCGCCTGACCTCACAGCCGGAAAGCCAAGCGATCGTGACTGCAATCATCGCCCTGGCAAGAAGCTACGGCCTGCGTACCGTTGCGGAGGGCGTCGAGAACATCGAGCAGCTCAAGATCCTGGACACCCTGGGTTGCGAGCAGTCTCAGGGCTATCTGCACAGTCCCGCGGTGTCTTCCGAGGAACTGGCTCTGCTGGTTGCCACGCGCTCCCTCGACTGAATGTACCGTCGGGCTGCGTCCATGCAGCCCGCTGGCACTGACTGGCACTGACTGGCGCTGGCGACGCCTGGCCGCCTCGCTCAGAACGCCTGCGAGACTCCGACGAAGAAGCCGCGGCGAGGCCCGAGCTGCGAGGCGCCGACGCCCACCCCGGTACCGTTGCGGATCTGGTAAACCTTGTCGAACGCGTTGATCACGTCGAAGCGCAAGCTCAGCCCCTTGATCCCCTCGTGACCGAAGTCATGGCGCGCGCCGAGATTCACCTGCGTGTAGTAGGGAAGGTGTGCGCCGTTGGGTATGGAGGACCCATCCGGGAGCGCCAGGTCCGCGCGCAGACCCGATCCCAACAGCAGGTCGCCGCTGAAGCGGGTACCTGCCCACGTGTAAGCCGCTCCGCCGGAGGCGGTCACCTGCTGCTCGTGGTCGAGATGAATATAGTGATCGGCGATGTAGGCCAGATCGTCCGCGCCGAAGTTGAACTGGCTGGAGATGATGTCCTTGCCGATGGCGCGCTGAATCGCGAGGTTGGCGTAGGACTGAAACTGCCCCTGCGTGTAGCTGCCCGTGAATTCCACTCCGTAGACCTGGCCGTGCGCATAGTTGAACGGAGTGAGGATGATGGGCGCGCCAAACTGGCCCTCATCGACCAGGTCGGTAGCCTGCTTATAGTAGCTGTCCATGCCGACCGTGACCGCCTGGCTGATTTTCTGCTGCACCCCGAGGTCGTAATAGTTGGAGCGTTCCGCCTTGACAGGATCATCCTGCGAGACTTCCGGTGCGGCGCTCGTGTGCAGGAACTTGTCGAGAGACTCCGAGCCCACGAGCTCGAACGGTGGGGGGGAGAAGAAGCGCGAGTAACCCGCGTGCACGGTGGTATCCGCGAGCGCCTGCCACACGAAATTGACGCGCGGGCTGAGCTGGCTGCCGCTGCTGAAAGCGCTGTAGTGATCGAAGCGCAGGCCGTAATTGACGGTCAGCGTCGGGATGATCAACCACTCGTCCTGCAGATAGCCGCTCTCGATCCACTGAGTCTGCGCGGTATCGTCGACTACCGAGAGGGGCATGTCCGTCGTCTGCGCGCCCGTGTCATCGACCGGAATGACCTGCGAAGCCGTATTGCTGGTCAGCCTGTCCCGCTGAACATAGATGCCGAGGCGGATCGTGTGCGCAGCGTTCAGCCTGTAGGCTGCGTCGCTTTGCAGTCCATAGGCCACGTCCCGCTTGTAGGCGTTCTGGGAAATGCCATCGAAGAGCAGATCGCCCAGATTGGGATCCGGGAAGAACGTGAGGCTCGAGTAACGCGCAATGAAGGACGTCAGCACACTCAGGTTACCTTGGGAGTGCTGCAGGCTCAGGATGCCGTATTGCGTGATCTCGGTCTGATTCTCATCGAGGTGGTCGCTGAGAAAATCCGTCTCGCCGTTGACATCCAGGCCCGGGCCGATGTCGCTGGCATGCAGGCCCATGAGGTTGGGGATCTGGAACTTGTCGTGCGAGGTGCCCAGGACCGCCGAGATGCGGTCGGTATCGCTCAGAATCTGCTCGAAGTACCCGAAGCCGTGATACTGCGTCGTGTGGTCGTGCAGGGGGTTCGAGCGCCCGTCGGGCGACTCGATGCCCAGATCGTTACGCAGGAAATCTCCCGTGACGAAGTAGGTCGTCGAGCCATTCGAGCCGCCATAGTAGAAGCTCGGCTCGACGGAGCCGTGGCTGCCGCCATAAAGCGATACCTCCCCGCCGGGCTGCAGCGCCCCGCTCTTGGTGGTGAGATCGATGATGCCGGCGCTGCGCAGACCGTATTCCGCGGGCAGACTGCCGGTCAGAAGCTTCATCGAGGCGATCAGTCGCGGTGGCAGCGTCTGCCCGAACACGCTGATGCCATCCGGGAGGATGATTCCGTTCAAGCGGAATTGCAGACCGTTGTGGTCGCCGCGGATGTGAAGTTGCCCGAAGGAGTCCTGGGCTGCATCGGGGACTTGCAGCATGACCTGGTTGAGTTGCTGATTCTCGCCACCCGGGGCGGACTGGATGGCCTGCGAATCGAACGTGTAGGTGGACGCCCCGGTATCGGTGTCGATGCGGGAGCGCTCTTCATTCAGATGCTGGGCGGTGATGATGACCGTGGGGATGCCTTCGCTGGCTTGCTGCTCAACCTGAGCAAACGAGGGCGCGCTGACAAGGAGCGCGCAGAGCGCGGCGGCCAGGCTCGGCGCCGCGCTCCCGTGGGAGCATGATCTGGACATGGAATGACTCCACAAAAGCTGAATAGCAGCCTCCACCGCTCGCGCGATGGAAGCTGACACGAGGAATCAGCGTCTCAGCTCTGCAGTGGAGGTCCGCGGCTACGCGCGGTGGGGACGTCGGCGGGGATCGCCGCGCACGGATGATCGAAAGAGGCCGCACACGCTGCCGGCTCGAAGGCAACGGCATGGACCGTGTGGCTGGCCGGCGTGGCCAGTTGCGAATAGGCGAGGCACAGCTCGCAGGCTTTCTGCAGCCCACTGTCGGGTTGGAGGTGGACTTCCACATTGCCGACCCGGCAGATGTGGCTCAACTCATGCAGGATGGCGCCGTGCTGCGCCAGCAGGAGCAGCAGCGAGATAGCTAAAGAAATGTGTAGCCGGCGCGTGCGCATAAAGCGTTGGGCAGCAACACCCAGAGGCTTACGATAGCAGACTCGGTGCGAGTCTGCAGCCTCCGATACCGTGACCTGGATCCCGCGGCGTGCTCGACGCTGCCGACCGCTGAAGTTACTTCTTGCGGCGCGAGAGTGCGAAAGCAGCGATCAGCACGACGCCGATGTTGAGAATCCACCAGCCGATTTGCCTGTGCTCGCTGATGAAGCTGCCGCTGTGTGTGGGCGCCAGAGTGAGCTGGCCAGCCAGAATCTCGCGGATGCCGTCATGGCTCACGGTGATCTCGAGCGCATGCGAGCTGTTGTCGCGCAGATCGGCTGCGGCCAGGAGGTAGCTGCCGTCGCTGCCGCGCGAGAGGGTCTGGACTCTGCCGTCGACCGTGACGACTACATTGCTGCCGTTGACGGCGCTTTGATCGGCGACGTGCTTGATGTAGAGCGCCAGACTGTCATCGGTCGGTGTCGCATCAACCGCGATCAGCGCGGAGCGGGCTATGCGCAACTCCGGTGTCGCTCCGGTGTCAACCGCCGGGGCAGGCCGAGAAGGCGGGCCCGGTGGGGCAGCGGCCAGCGCACACGAGGCGCAGGCGAGTCCTGCCCAGGTGAGCCACCGCCAGGCACCCATGCGCGCGAGTGGCGACACCTCAGGCCGCGCTCGGCGGCTGGGATTCCTCCGGCGCCGGTTCCGCGGGCTCCTGGCCCGATTTCCAGGCTTCATAACAGCGGCGGTGGAAATGAAGCATCACGATCTGCCCGTCGAGGCGCGCGTCGATCTCGTATTCAACATCCGTCGAGGTCACCACCACGCGACAGAAATCGCAAGGGGTGCCGCAGCCCTTGCCGCCCCACATCCGGATCGGCACGGCGCGGCGCAAGGCGGCAACGTTCAAGCGTGCCGGACGCTGGCTCGGCTCGGATGGCACCTCATTGGCAGGCGTAGACCCGTTCATCGGTGTTCGACCCTGACCCGGCCGGACGGGCCGGCGTGGATCTATTGTTGAACCGAGGACTATGCCCTGAGCCTGTCGCCGCGGCAAGACACGGGAGGCGGGGGCGGTGGCTCAGTGACTAGGTGCCGGGGGCACGCGGGGGAGCCGGGGGCACGCGGGGGCGCCGGGGATGCAGGGATGCAGGGATGCGGCTTTGCCTGTCATGGCGCGGCCCGGGCCGGCGAATGGTCTTGCGCCGCCATGGGCTTCTGCTATGGTCGGCTCCGTTGAGCGGGAACTCATAATAAAGCCAATTTCGGGGTTGAACGTCGCACGGAGACCGTCCCGATACGGGCGGGTCTGGAGATACTCCGTGGTAGTCGATCTGCGTGCCCGCGGCCGCATCAGGGGCGGTCGGAAGGCACCTTGCTCCCTGGCCTCCGTCGCCGGGGGTTTGTGCTGCGCGATCCTGGCGCGGCCCCTCATCGGGGGCCTGCGGCCGACCCCCAGCGGTAGCGGCCCGATTTCCTCATTCCCGAGACCTTTGATCACCGGGCGACCTCTGAGAGGTCACCCCGCCCATTCTGGAGCCTGCTGATGCAAACCCAAGAGCGTGCGAGCCGCCCTGGCAAGTCGAACGGGAAGGGGGTCGCCGATCCGGCCGGCCTCGATCTGCGTAAGCTGCTGCGCGCCCTGCAGGCCGTGCGGGATGGGGACTTCTCAGTCCGCCTGGCGAGTGACCAGACCGGTCTGGCCGGCAAGGTGGCCGACACATTCAACGAGATTGTCAGCTCCAATGAGCGCCTGGCGCGCGAGCTGGAGCGCGCCGGACAGATCGTCGGCAAGGACGGCAAGACACGGCACCGCATGTCCACCAATTCCCGCAGTGGAGCGTGGGGAGCCATGGAAGGGTCCGTGAATACCCTCATCGACGATCTGCTGTGGCCGACCGCCGAGGTCACCAGGACGATCAGCGCCGTGGCCAAGGGTGACCTGCAGCAGACGATGAGTCTCGAGGTGGACGGTCGTCCGCTCAAGGGCGAGTTCCTCCGGTCCGCCACCATCGTGAACACCATGATCGAGCAGATGAGTGCCTTCACCTCGGAGGTGACTCGCGTCGCCCGTGAGGTGGGTACGGAGGGCAAGCTGGGAGGCCAGGCGGCCGTCCCGGGCGTGGCCGGGACCTGGAAGGATCTCACGGACAGCGTGAACTCCATGGCGAGCAACCTGACCGGCCAGGTTCGCAACATTTCGGAAGTGACCATCGCGGTCGCCAATGGTGACCTGTCCCGCAAGATCACTGTGGATGTGCGCGGTGAGATTCTTCAGCTGAAAGAGGCCATCAACACGATGGTCGATCAGCTGCGCTCCTTCGCTTCGGAAGTGACTCGCGTGGCGCGCGAAGTCGGCACGGAAGGCAAACTGGGCGGCCAGGCCATCGTCCCGGGCGTGGCGGGGACCTGGAAGGATCTGACCGACTCGGTAAATGCGATGGCGACAAATCTGACGGGCCAGGTGCGCAATATCGCGGAGGTCACCACTGCCGTGGCGCGCGGCGACCTGTCGCGCAAGATCACGGTGGACGTGAAGGGTGAAATTCTCGAGCTGAAGAACACGATCAACACCATGGTCGACCAGCTCAACAGCTTCGCGGCAGAGGTGACCCGCGTGGCGCGTGAGGTCGGCACGGAAGGCAAGCTCGGCGGCCAGGCCGTGGTGCCGGGCGTAGCCGGCACCTGGAAAGATCTCACCGACAATGTGAATTCGATGGCGGGCAACCTCACGGGGCAGGTCCGTAACATCGCCGAGGTCTCCACCGCCATCGCGAGCGGCGACCTGTCGCGCAAGATCACGGTGGACGTGCGCGGAGAGATTCTGCAGCTGAAGGAGACCATCAACACGATGGTCGATCAGTTGCGCTCGTTCGCATCCGAGGTGACCCGTGTAGCGCGCGAAGTCGGCACCGAAGGCCGACTGGGCGGCCAGGCCGAGGTGAAGGGCGTCAGCGGTGTCTGGAGAGACCTGACCGAGAACGTCAACTCCATGGCCGGCAACCTCACCGGCCAGGTCCGCAACATTGCCGAGGTCGCGACCGCCATTGCCAACGGGGATCTGTCGCGCAAGATCACGGCGGATGTCAAGGGAGAGATCCTGCAGCTCAAGGAATCGATCAACACGATGGTCGATCAGCTGAACGCTTTCGCAGCCGAGGTCACGCGCGTCGCGCGCGAGGTCGGGACCGAAGGCAAGCTCGGCGGCCAGGCCGAGGTGAAGGGTGTCAGCGGCGTCTGGAGGGACCTGACGGAGAACGTCAACTCCATGGCCAGCAACCTGACGGGCCAGGTGCGCAACATCGCCGAGGTGGCTACCGCCATCGCGCGCGGGGATCTGTCGCGCAAGATTACCGTGGACGTGCGTGGCGAGATCCTCCAGTTGAAGGAGACTATCAACACGATGGTCGACCAGCTGAACGCGTTCGCAGCCGAGGTGACGCGTGTGGCGCGCGAGGTCGGCACGGAGGGCAAGCTGGGTGGCCAGGCTATCGTGCCGGGAGTGGCCGGCACCTGGAAGGATCTGACGGACAACGTGAACTCGATGGCGCGCAACCTGACCGGCCAGGTGCGCAATATCGCTGAAGTCTCGACTGCAATCGCGCGCGGTGACTTGTCTCGCAAGATCACCGTGGACGTGAAAGGAGAGATTCTGCAACTCAAGGAGACCATCAACACGATGGTCGATCAGCTCAACGGCTTCGCGGCAGAGGTGACGCGACTGGCTCGCGAGGTCGGCACGGAAGGCAAGCTGGGCGGACAGGCGGTGGTCCCGGGCGTCGCCGGCACCTGGAAGGACCTGACGGATAACGTGAACGTGATGGCGAACAACCTCACGAACCAGGTGCGCGGCATCGTGAAAGTGGTGACCGCCGTGGCGAACGGTGATCTGCGCCAGCGCCTCACGGTGGAGTCCAAGGGCGAGGTCAATGCACTGGCCGACACCATCAACAGCATGACCGATACGCTCGCGATCTTTGCTGACCAGGTGACCAGCGTGGCGCGTGAAGTCGGTGTCGAAGGGCGTCTCGGCGGCCAGGCACACGTTCCCGGAGCCGCCGGTACGTGGAAGGACCTGACTGCGAACGTCAACCTGCTCGCGGCGAACCTGACCAACCAGGTGCGCGCCATCGCCGAAGTGGCCACCGCCGTCACCAAGGGCGACCTCACCCGATCGATTCAGGTGGAAGCGCGCGGCGAGGTGTCGGAGCTCAAGGACAATATCAACGCGATGATCGGTAATCTGCGCGCCACCACCGACCGCAATACCGAGCAGGACTGGCTGAAGACCAACCTCGCGAAATTCAGTCGCATGATGCAGGGGCAACGCGATCTGGAGACGGTCGGTAAACTGCTGCTCTCGGAGCTCGCGCCGCTGGTGAACGCGCAGCAGGGCGTCGCTTATGTGATGGACGGCACGGGAGCCGGCTCAGGACTCAAGGAGCTCGCCAGCTACGCGGATGAGGGCAGCGGGGCACGGGAGCTGCGCAAGTTCGCCATCGGCGAAGGACTGGTAGGCCAGGCGGCGGCCGACCGCCAGCGCGTGCTGCTGACGGACATTCCCACGCAGTTCATCCAGGTCCGGGCGGGACTCGTCAGTGCCCGACCCCGAAGCGTGATCGTGCTGCCGGTGCTGTACGAAGGTCATGTCAAGGCGGTTCTCGAGCTGGCGTCCCTCGGGGACTTCACGGCCTCGCATCTGGCATTTCTCGAGCAGCTCACGGGTAGCATCATCGGCGTGGTGCTGAACACGATCGAGACCACGATGCGCACCGAAGGCCTGCTGAAGCAGTCGCAGCAGCTTGCCGGGGAGCTGCAGGCGCAGCAGACCGAGCTGCAGCAGACCAACGAGGAGCTGGCCAACAAGGCGAAGCTGCTCGCCGAGCAGAACGCGGAAGTGGAGCGCAAGAACCAGGAAATCGAGCTGGCGCGGCGCGCGCTGGAAGAGAAGGCGGCGGAGCTGGCGCTCACCTCGCGCTACAAGTCCGAATTCCTCGCCAACATGTCACATGAGCTGCGCACGCCCCTCAACAGTATCCTGATCCTGGGCCAGCAGCTTTCGGAAAACGCGGACGGCAATCTCAGCGGCCGCCAGGTCGAGTTCGCCAAGACGATCCACGGTGCCGGCACCGACCTGCTCAATCTGATCAGCGACATCCTCGACCTCTCGAAGATCGAGTCCGGTACGGTGACGGTGGAGTGCGAGGATCTGCTGTTCACGCATCTGCGCGAGACCATCGAGCGTAACTTCCGGCATGAGGCCGAGGCGCGCAAATTGTCCTTCACGACGGATTTCGACACCCGACTGGGGCGCGCGATCGCCACTGACTCCAAGCGGCTGCTGCAGGTTCTGAAGAACCTGCTGTCCAACGCCTTCAAGTTCACCGATCGGGGTGGCGTGCGCCTGCATGTGGGCGTGGCGATCGGCGGCTGGGCGGCAGAGCATCCGATCCTCAGCCAGGCCCCGACGGTCATCGAGTTCTCCGTCAGCGACACGGGCATCGGCATTCCGCAGGAGAAGCAGCGGATCATCTTCGAGGCGTTCCAGCAGGCGGATGCCGGCACGGCGCGCAAATACGGCGGCACGGGGCTGGGACTGGCCATCAGCCGTGAGCTAGCGCATCTGCTCGGCGGGGAGATCCGCCTGAGCAGCATTCATGGAAGCGGCAGCACCTTTACTCTGTATCTGCCTCTCGCCTACACCGGACCGGCTTATAACAAGGTCATGGCCATTGGCCGCACTCCGGCAGCGGTGGCCGCCTCCTATCAGCCGGTGGTGTTGCCGGTCGTGCGGACCGAGGAGATCAGCGACGATCGTGAGCAGATCCAGGAGGGCGATACCGTGCTGATGGTCGTGGAGGACGATCCGCACTACACGCGGATCCTGCTCAATCTGGCACGCGAGCGCGGCTTCAAGGTGCTGCTCGCCAAGACCGGCGTCGATGCTCTGGCGATGGCCCGCAAGTACCGCCCCACGGCCGTCTCGCTCGATGTCTTCCTGCCCGACATGCTGGGCTGGACGGTGCTGAACCAGCTCAAGCGCAGCCCCGAGACCCGTCATATCCCGGTTCAGATCCTCACGGTCGAGGACGAGCGCCAGTATGGCCTGGAGCGCGGCGCGTTCGCGTTCGTGACCAAGACCGTCACGCGTAGCGTGCTCGAGCAGGCCTTCGACCGCCTGAAGAGCTTCACGGCGCAGCGCCTGCGGCGGCTCCTGGTGGTGGAGGATGACCCCAACGAGCAGATAAGCGTCAAAGAGCTTCTGGGGCACGACGATGTGGAGATCGTAAGCGCCGCGACCGGCGCGGCGGCCCTGGAGGCAATGCGCTCGAGCGCCTTCGATTGCGTGGTGCTCGATCTGCGCCTGCCGGACATGTCCGGGTTCGAGCTGCTGACCGAGGTCCAGCAGGACCCGGCGCTGCGCGAGACACCGATCATCGTGTTCACCGGTCGCGAGCTGTCGGAGCCGGAGGAGGCCGAGCTGCGCAAGAAGGCCAAGAGCATCGTGCTGAAAGGTGTCCGCTCACCTGAGCGGCTGCTCGATGAGACGGCGCTGTTCCTGCACCGCGTGATCGCGGATCTGCCGGCCGCCAAGCAGCACATGATCGAGACGCTGCACGAGAGCGATGAGCCGTTGACCGGCCGCAAGGTGCTCGTGGTCGATGATGACATCCGCAACATCTTCGCACTCAACAGTCTGCTCGAGCGCCATCACATGCAGGTCATCACGGCCTCCAACGGTCAGGAGGCGATCAATCTCGTGGAGAGTACCGAGGACCTGTCCCTGGTGCTGATGGATGTCATGATGCCGGAGATGGATGGCTACGAGACGATGCGCCGGATCCGCAGCAATCATCAGTTCCGCATGCTGCCGATCATTGCCCTCACCGCGAAAGCGATGAAGGGGGACCGGGAGAAATGCCTGGAAGCGGGCGCCTCGGACTACGTCGCCAAGCCGGTGAATACCGATCAGCTTCTGTCACTCGTGCGCATGTGGCTGCACCGCTAGCGCCGGGAAGTCACGTATCATCTCGAACTGGGAATAAAACGGGATCGGGTCAGGTCGCCATGGGCGCCAACGAGAGGGTGAGCATCCTGCTGGTCGATGACCAGCCTTCGCGGCTGCTCACGTACGAGTCCATTCTGGCCGAGCTCAGCCAGAACCTGGTGTGCGCGCGCTCCGGGCTCGAGGCGCTCGACAAGATCATGCGACACGAGTTCGCGGTCGTGTTGCTGGATGTCAGCATGCCGGACATGGATGGCTTCGAGGTCGCCCGGCTGATTCACGAGCATCCGCGCTTCGAGAAAACGCCGATCATCTTCGTCACCGGCGTACACGTGAGCGAGCTCGACCGGCTCAAGGGCTACAAGCTCGGAGCCGTCGACTACGTCGCCATTCCCGTCGTTCCCGAGATCCTGCGCAGCAAGGTCGCGGTGCTGGTCGAGCTGTTCCTGAAACGACGCGAGCTCGTGGAGCTCAACCGGACTCTCGCGCTCGCGAACGCGCAGCTCGCCGAGGCCAACACCACGCTGCAGGCCGAGAAGAGGCGCGAGCTCGAGGCGATGAATGTCCATCTGCAGCGCGCCAACACCGGCCTCGAGCAGGCGAATCAGACTCTGCAGAGTGAGATCGCGGAGCGAAAGCGGGTGGAGCAGGCGTTGAAGGAGGCGGACCGCCACAAGGATGAGTTCCTGGCGATGCTCGCGCACGAGCTGCGCAACCCGCTGGCACCGATTCTCAATGCCGTGCAGCTCATGCGGATGCGGCCGATGACCGATCCCCAGCTCACCTGGTCGCGCGAGGTGATCGCTCGACAGCTGAGTCAGCTCACCCGCCTGGTCGATGACCTTCTGGACGTCTCGCGCATCACGCGTGGCAAGATCAATCTCTCGAGAGAGCCGGTCGAGCTGGCCATGCTCGCCGCGCGGGCCGTGGAGACGGTGCAGCCCATGATCAGTGAGCGTGAGCATCAACTCACGGTGGAACTGCCGCAGGAACCGGTTCACGTCTACGGCGATCCACTGCGGTTGACCCAGGCGCTCGGAAACGTGCTCGGTAACGCGGCCAAGTACACCGACCGAGGCGGCAGGATCACGCTGCGGGCGAGGCGTGACGGTGCCGAGGCGGAGGTGCGCATCAGCGACTCCGGCATTGGCATTCCCGCCGCGCTGCTACCCAACATCTTCAACATGTTCACCCAGCTCAACCACTTCCCGGAGCGACCGCAAACCGGTCTCGGTATTGGTCTGTCTCTCGTGCGGCGCCTACTGGACATGCATGGGGGCTCCATCACGGCGCATAGCGATGGGGACGGCCAGGGGAGCGAATTCGTGATCCGGCTCCCGGTGTCAGTGGAGGCGGCGGAGAGTCAGCGAATGCCCCGAACGATGCAGCCCTCGAACCCGGACTCTTCCCAAGGCAATGGCGTAACCGTCGCGGCGGCTGCTGCGGTGGACAGCACTCCGCGCCGGCGCCGGATCCTCGTAGCCGATGACAACTCCGACGCGCTGGAGAGTCTGGCGACGCTGCTCGAGCTGGGCGGTCACGAGGTGTTCAGCGCGGCGAACGGTGCGCTCGCACTCGAGTCCGCTGAGCGGCATTTGCCGGAAGTGGCGCTGCTGGACATCGGTATGCCCAAGCTCGACGGCTATGAGGTCGCGCGGCGCATTCGCGCACAGCCCTGGGGACGGAAGATTACCCTGGTGGCCTTGACCGGGTGGGGTCAGGACTCCGATCGCCGCCGCTCGGGGGAAGCGGGTTTCGATAGCCATCTGGTCAAGCCGCTCGACCTGGATAAGCTGACCGAGCTGTTGCACCAGCTGCCGGTCGGTCTGGTGGAGGCTGAGGACGGACGGGAAATGCCGGGCGGCAATCCGTCGCGCGCCTGAGCGGGCTCCTGAAATGCGGGAAGTCTTCAAAATCATCGCCGGCGAGCTGTTGGTCAGCCTGGTGGGTATTCTCATCATTGGCGGGTTCGTCGCCTGGTACGCCGGGGGCGAGCTGATCGATCCGGTGCCTCGTTATATCGGCCATCCACCGCGGACGTTGAGCGTGGCGAATGCCAGCTTCGTCAATGGGTCGGGCACCCTGGTGCACGGATGGGTCGCGCACGGTAATGCAGGGCAGGGCGTGATCCTGCTGTTGCACGGCCTGCACGGTGATCGTCGCGACATGATCCCGCGCGCCCAGTTCCTGAGCCGGCTCGGCTATTCCGTGCTGTTGATTGATTTCCAGGGGCATGGGGAGAGCCGGGGGTCGCACGTCAGCTTCGGGTTCCGCGAGGCCCACGATGTGGTGGGGGCGATCCAGTATCTGCGATACACGATGCCCAACGAGCCCATTGGCGTCATCGGTGCATCACTCGGTGCCGACGCGTTCGTGCTCACGAAAGAGCATCTTCCGGTCGATGCGGTGGTCCTCGAGTCGATGTATCCGTCGGTGAGGGGGGCCGTTGAGAGTCGCCTGCGCGTACACGTCGGCCTCTTCGCGCCGGCGTTTGCGCCGCTCATGGCCATGCAGGTTCGCGTGCGACTCGGAATCTCTGGTGACCGCGAGGCGATCCAGGACGGACTGGCGCACCTGGGCACCCCGCTGCTGATGGCGAGCAGCACCGACGATCCAGACACCCCCCTGGAGGAGGAGCGAAGTCTCTTCGCGGCGGCATCGCAGCCCAAGGAGTTCTGGGCGGTGCAGGGGGCGGGGCGCGGGGACCTGTACGAGTTCGCGAAGGGGGAGTACGAACGGCGTGTGGCCGCCTTTCTGCGCGCGCACTTGAAACCTCGCGCGCAGCCACCCGGGCAGTCCGCGCCCCAACAGGCGCCCTCAGGTGATCCAACGCCGGGCCAGAGCCGAGCAGCCGACAGCCCGCCGAGCGTCAAAACCGGACGATGACGCCGGCAGCGCGGCGAGCACACTTCCCCATCGAGTGCGCCAGGACCCCCGCCTGAGGGGGTCCTACCACATGTACTCAGTGGACAAAGCCACAACGCGCTGGCGGCGCTGCTGAACGATAGGACTCTCTTCGGCGCTGCCACGCAGATGGTTGAGCGCCGCATCCACGTTGATCAGCCAGTGTTTCGTCATGAATCGAGTGGCGCTGAAACCCACTCCGACCGCGCTCTCGCCTCCATGCACGTCGAATGGCGGATAACCAGAGACCCGTGCCTGGGCCGGATCGACTCCGAAGACATGCTGCAAGTATCGATGGTCGGCATATGTGATGGAGGGTCCTGCGAACATCACGAATTTCTTCGAGCTGCCCGGAAGAGGCAAATAGGCCTCGAGGTCGCCGACCATTCCGTTGGCGCCACCGACTATCTGCCGGACGTCCGCGCGCAGAACGAGAGGAAACTTCTTCGCGAGCACATAGGTGCCGAAGGCCTTGAATGCCGGCGCCGGCGAAATATCGCCCAAGCCGTGCAGATGGGTGTAGTCGTCCCTGACCTTGCGCCCGAGATCGTAGCCGACGGCGATTCCGGCCTGATAGTGATCGCCGTGCAGCAAGTTCACGCCGAGCCCTTCCCCTACCGAGACGAAGGCGATGTCCTTGTAGCGTACGTTGAATACAGGGCCCGGTTGCACTCGATAGGCATTGGAGCCGTCATATACGGGTTGTACCTCAGTGGCGAGCCCGGCCACCACGCGCCAGTCCGGCGCGTTGGGTTGAAACAGTCGCGCCAGCACGATTCCGCCCGAGTACTGCCACTCCTGCAGGGGTGATGGGGTCTGCGCAAAAGCGCTGCCGCATCCGAAAATCCACACGAGCGCCAACGCGCAGGCGAGTTGAATCCCCAGGCAGCCGGCGCGCCGGCGTCGACAGGCCTTGGGGATGCAGTCGCGTACTGGGACAGAGCGGGCGGACATGAAAGTCGCCCGCAGGGTCATGAAAGTCAATTCCAGTTATTTCGGGAGCGGAAGTCCTTCGCCTGGCGTTCAGCTTCGTCCCGGGCGAGACCGTAGCGCTCCTGGAGTTTGCCGGCAAGTTGCTCGCTCTTGCCTTCGAGCTGCGTGAGATCATCGTCGGTCAGCTTGCCCCATTGCTCCTTGACCTTGCCCTTGATCTGGTGCCAGTTGCCGGCAGTGCGATCGTTGTTCATGCAAATCTCCTCGTTGTGACAGCAAAGATCTAGCAAGGCATGGTCCCGGGGCCGGCCACGCCAGCACCACGACGGAACCGGATCGGGGGCTGATCGGTTGATTAGACAGGGAATGTCCTCAACGGAGGTCGCTTTGAAGCAACTGGCAGTGGCGATGTTTGTCGGTGTCGGGGTGGCGATATCGGCCGCAATTGCGCCTCCCGTAGGTGCTGCGGAGAAGGCGATAGTGGAGGCTGCCAAGCCATCGGCCAAATCCTCAACCGCGCGTAGGAATGCGGCTACAGTCAGCAACACTCAGAAACCGCGTCCTGATACATCCGGCAAGAGGCGCTTCGGCAAAGCGTCGTTCTATGCGGACTGGTTCGCTGGCCGAAAGATGGCGAACGGCGCGCCCATGAATCCTCACGGCAATAACGCCGCCAGCCGTACCCTGCCGCTGGGTACCGTGGCCAAGGTGACCAACCTGGAGACCGGGAAGAGTGCAGTCGTCTCGATCCAGGATCGGGGTCCTTACGTCGATGGCCGCATCGTCGATCTGTCGCCGGCCACGGCGCACAAGATTGGACTAACACAGCGCAAGGGCATCACGCGCGTAGCCGTTGCTCCAATTGCCGTTCCGTTGCCGAACGGCGAAGTGAAGCCCGGGGTGGCCGCGCAGGAATCTGAAGGAGGCTGATCGAGAACAGCGGCGCCTGCGGCGCGAAGCAGCTCGCATTCTTGCGCCGCAGTGCCCGGGCGGCTGCCGAGGAACCCAGGAGGATGGGCGTGCCAGCACTGGCCTGCGGCTTCCCTGAGTACCCTGCGACGCGTACCATGACGGCGCTTGCGGGGAGACGAGGGCGGGTCGATGACGAGCATTCGTCAGAGCACCTTTGGTAACGCGCTGCGGGTAATTCTCGTGTGCGCGGTAGTGGCGTGCATCTATTACCTGTGGGCGGGACAGCCCACGGTATCCCGGGCAATCGCAATCGGCATCGCGTGTGTCATCGCTGTACGCCTGTTCGTGAAGGCAAAGATACTTCCCAACCCACTGGAAGGTGACCGCGACTACAGTGTGCGGCCGGTCCTGTGGGGAATCGTGAAGGGCGGTGTCTGCCTGGTGGCCGCCTTCATCTGGGGTATCGCCTGCGTCCTGGCCATTCGCTACCTCGTGCTGCCCGATACCGTTCTGGTGGAGTACGGGCTGATGGGATTCCCATTCGTGCTACTGATCCTGGCAGGCGCCTGGTTCATCATCGCAAGCGGCATAAAAGCCGTTTACGGGCGGCCAAAGGCCTCCTGAGGGACGTTGCGCCCAGAGCCGGCTCCCAGCTCTCCTATGTCCTTACGGACGAGCCGTGAGAGCGTCGGGCATGCACTTCAATTGCCGCCGAGAAGACCGGCTGTCACATTGATGGCAAAGCCGAGGATTGTCAGATTGAATAGAAACGAGATGAGGCTGTGAACGACCACCGTCTTACGGATGTCCCGCCGGTTCGTGGCGACATCCGCGGTCTGGCATGCCGCGGCGATGGTGAATGAGAAGTAGACAAAGTCCCAGAACACCGGCTCCGGCGTCTGGGGAAACGCGAGCGGCCGCTTGTCCGGCTCCGAACTGTAGAAAAGGTCGGCGTAGTGGAGGGTGAACATGGTGGGCACGAGCAGCCAGGAGTCGATGATCGTCACGCTCGCCAGCAGAATATGAGCGACGCGCACGCCCGCATCGAGATCCTTCAAGGTGGAGAGCAGCGCCACGATGGCGACGATGCTCGCGACGGCTGCAGCCACCACGGCCACCAGGATCGCGGGCGCAGTTGGATCCTCCTCCTCGTAACGAGCGCGCAGTTGCGGCGCGCCCATGCGCACCATCCTGATCCACGTCGAGACCATCAGAACGAGGACACCCGCGTTCCAGCCGGTCAGAGTACGGTCTATACCCGACCAGGCTGCCGGGAGCAGGAAGAAGAGAAGCACGCCGATGGCGCCCGCGAGCCAGACTCCCATGTGATTCCACAGGAGCTTCTGAGTGGTTGAGCGCCGATATCTTTTGGGACTTTTGTCGGCCACGACCTAAGATACCAGACAGCCGGAGGGTCCCACCTCTGAATACAGGCGAGTTCCCTTTCGATCGGCGGTTTCGCATCGGCGAGAGGGGCTGGCACCAATATCTGCCGCCGACGATGGTCAGGCTCGCTGCAGCGCCAGACGTCGAATTGGCGCGAGCCGCGACGAATCAGCGCGCGTGTTTGCGGCCCTTGTGCCTCGGTGTGCGGGGCGAGGGCGGTTGGCGGCCTTCCGACGGCTGTGTCGAAATATCTGTCGCTTCCGACTCGCGACGTCCCGGCGGCTCGGGGGATCCTGGCTCACGCCGCTGATATTTGCGGGCGTGCCGCTCGGTCGTGATCCAGGCGACCACATCCCAGGCGTTGTGAATCCCGATGAACAGCAACAGCATGGTGGCGGCAGCGATCAGGTAGACAGACAACAGCGTCCGACTGGGCAGCAGCAGCGCCACAACCAGCACGCACAAATAGGCCGAAGTCGGCAGGACGGCGTTCCAGATCCAGTCCGCCAGGAATGGCTTGTAGTTGACCAAGGCCTTCAGCATCCAGCCGACTACCCGCGCGCTATAGGCAACACCTGCTACGCCGGTGAAGCCCAGGCAGATCGCGAGGCTGAATGCGGATTGTCCCGGGACGCTCAGCAGGACCGACAGCCAAAGGGCAGCACAGAAGTGAACAGCGATCGGCGTGATGAAGGCGCGCAGCCCGGTCAGGCGCGCCGAGGGTGAGTTCGCAAAACCGCTGCTGCCGCCTTCGCCGGAGGAGATCGTGATGACAATGAAGGTCAGGCCCGTCAGGGCGGCGGCCGATGAGCCGACGATGACGTAAAAGTTCTCCCAGCCGTGAAGTGGCAGCTCCTGCATCCGCCGATTCTATGTGAAGTCAAAGGCGGTTCGCAGGGGGCGCGCGGGGGGCGTCGGCGCAATCCATGCCGAGGCAGGCGTGCTTCGCACGAAGCGGCGCGAACAGTCGCGCACAGATCGCCGACAGTTCCACCGGCAGAGTCCAGAACTGCACGGCGATCCATGCGCTGCAGGTCACTCGTGGCCAAGAAGGAGGAGCCACTCGTACCCACGCCAGGCACCTTAAGCGCCGCGGGCGGGCGACAATTCGTCGGGCATCAAAGGGTGATCGCGCGGCGGGTTCGTCCGATCCTGCCGGGACGGGTCGTCCGAGGTGCCGGAGAGGCCGTCGTGCCGGAGGACCCTGCCGACGGCTACGCTCACGGCCGACCGCGATTTGGCATTGCGCAGCTTGCATTGGCGAGGAGATGCCCTTAAGTCGTCGGTTGAGCATTCGACCCTGGAGCGAGCCTGCAATGATCCGGTTGTTTCGACTGTGGCGATTGACCGGCCGAGACCTGCGCCTGCTGTGGTACGCGCTGCGGCATCCGGGCCGACCGGTGTGGCTCTGGCCAGCGGCATTCGTCCTAGTGGCCTATGCACTGGATCCGCTGAATCTCGCCATCCCCGTTCTGGGACTCGTCGATGACTTCGTTCTGCTGCCCCTGGCGCTGCACTGGGTGCTGAAGCTACTGCCGCTCGACATTCGTGCCGGATACGTACGCAGATCGCTCGCGCGCTGAGGAAGGGTTCGGCACGAGAAATATGCGAATGCTGAGCCCGATGGAAGTCCAGTCGCTGCTCAATAAGCTCTGCATCGATGCGGGATTTTATCTGCGCCCGCAGGCACAGGAAAAGCTGCGGACCGATCCGCCCACGGACCCCACCGCAATCACCAACGCCGTCTTTCTGGCGGAAGGCCTGAATCCCGAACTCGCGGAACGCGGCCTGCATCGCGGTGTTCACGAAGCCGTCGTCAACTTCTGGCGGCTGCGCGGACTCGAGGCAGGCGACACCGTGCAAAACAATCGACGCAGCACATAAAGACGCAGCACATAAACAGGAGACGTCAAGGCGACTGCCCCGGTGCCTCATCGGAAATCCGAGCAACCCAACCTGTGTTGGCCGGCTACGCGGTGAACAATTGCCTGCGGCGCTCATCGGACGTAGGATCATGAGATAAGAACGATCTTCCCGGGGGTAAACGTGCGCGGACAAGACAACCGGCTGACGTAGGGAAATAATCGGGCTCGGCTCAGAGCCGTGCTCGACTCGACTGCGCGAGGTGGGTCAAGTTTGAAACGCGCGATCGGAATCACTGTTCATACGGGGTGGGGAGCGTGCGTGGTAGTAGGCGGAAGCCCGGCGCGGCCCGAGATCATCGCTCATCCGGTGATTGAGGTCCTGAGCCAGTCCGACCGCTTCTGTTTTCACCGGGCTGCCGAGATGGCACCGGCTACCGCGCAGACGTGGCTCGCACAATTGCGTGCACGCGCTCTCGCTTGCGCAAGAGAAGCATTGGCCCCGCTGATGGCGCATCAGGTCAGCTTATGCGCGATCGTGTCCAAGGACGGCCGTGCCGGCGATCTTGCCGATGTCCTGGCCTCCCACATGAAAATTCATTCCGCGGAAGGGTTCTTCTACCGGGATGTCTTCCGCGAAGCTTGTCCCGTGCGTGCCGAGGTTGTATCGCCCTCATTGCTGGATGTCTCGAATATGGGAAAGCTGGCACCCGCACCGTGGGGTCGGGACCAGAAGCTGGCCGCGCTCGCCGCCTGGTTGGTGATGGGAAGGGCCTAGGAGCGGCGTCGGATGCTGGGGTCGGCCAGCTTGCGGGGATCTGCGACGTCCGCGACCCTTCCCTCGGCCACATCCTTGAGAACCTCCTGAAGCCATCTCAGATCCAGCCGGCGTTGCTGCTCGAGATGCTTGATCAGATGTCGGCCGCCGGTTGAGAGCATCGGCTCCAGGCGCTTGCGTATCTCGACCACTTCCTGGATCAGGCCGGCCTGCTGCGCGATCCGTTTTTGCAGGAGCGGGGCGATGATCGCCGGATCGGTCAAGTGAAGGAACAGCATCGCGCTGTAGAGAGTAGCTGCGACTGAACCCGGGTGGTCAAACTGCAAGTGCAGAAGATCGAGAAATCGACGCTTCCCCTTCGGGGTAATGCCGTAGATCGTACGCACGCCGCCGCGTGCCACCCGCTCGCTCGAAACCTTCGCGATCAGGCCATACTTGGCGAGCTGCGTGACTGCGTAATAGAGCGTGCCTACCTCGACATCCGTATAGCACTCCACCATCGCCTGCTTGAGGCGCCGCTTGATCTCATACGGATGAAAGTTTCCGCGATGCAGGACTCCTAATATCAGTAGCTCTGCCTTCATAGTCGAATTATACTATTATAAATGAACTAAAGGGGATATCCCGTGAAACGACCCGTCCTGGCCTTTATCGCAGCTATCGTGACGTGGGTGATCGTGGCGTCCCTCCTGAATCGTGGCCTGCGGATCGCTTTCGACGGTTACGCCGCAGCAGAGCCGACCATGATCTTCACTCTGGGGATGATGCTGGCGCGGCTCGTGATCGGCGCCGTCGCTTCTTTGGCCTCGGGAGCGGCAATCGGCTGGATCGCTCCGGGCCGCGGTCGAACGGCGTGGGTGTTCGGCCTGGTGTGGCTTGCATTGTTCATCCCGGCGCACGTGAAACTGTGGCACGTATTTCCGCTGTGGTATCACCTCACGTTCCTCGTGAGCCTCGTGCCGTTGGTGATTCTCGGTTCGAAGTGGGTGCCGCGGCACTCTCCCGGAGTCATCGAATCGCAAGTGCAGTAGTTCGGCGGCTAGGCGTTCTCAGCCGTCAGATGGGTTTCCGAACCCGTGCTCGCGCGATTCCGCGATGAGCCGCTCCTGTTCAAAGGAAGATTTTCTTCAAACCGACATCGAATGCCATTCCGCGAGCGGTCAGGGTGGCCGAGTCGGACAGCCCGCGCGCCCTTCACGATGTCCGAGTAGCGTGATGGATTGTTGCGTGCGGAAAATGTTGTTCGATCTCACTGGGACTTGCAAAGACTGCGAACGATCGCGTCGGCCACGCCTCCGGGTGGTGCCTCTTCGAACTCTGCGTGATTAACGGCTGTGGTTGCAATGGTGCCGAGCAAGGAATCATCGGCACCGTAGAAGTTGCCCTGGACCAGGGCAACTCGGTGCTGGGCGCATTTCGCATAGAACAGCTCAACGATGTATGTAAACCCCTGCCCAGGGGGCACGGACGTATTGGGAATTGCGCCGTCCGGGAGATCAGCCGATTGCAGTGCGATGAATTTGAACCAGCCTTTTCTATACTTACCTGATGTTGAAATGCTGGCCGTATCCACCAGTAAGCGCGTTCCATCTGCGTACAGGGCGACTTGGGCCCAGTTAGATGCGAATGCAATCGAGGTCGCCATGATCGGAACGAGTGAGGCGATGATGGCTTTCACTGGTTGTATCGCCCGATAGATGATCGGCCTGGCACCGAGGTTTCGGGCCGGGCCCCGTACAGTATGTGGCCATTCCTTGCACTGCATGGACGACTTTGCCGCCACCGGCCTACGCTGCCACCATGGGCACGCGGAGAGCGGGACGCGACAGACTCTGGGGAGGCGACAGTGATCGCCTCGGCGATTACGCTCGCGACTATGTACTCGAGGCTCATTGCCAGGGCCCGCACTGTCAGCACTCGCGCGCCATCCACATACCCCTGCTGATTCGCATCTTCGGCTCTGAGGCTACGCTGGGTCGCGTGCGAGCCAAGTTCCGGTGCCACAAATGCGGCCTGCAGGGTGCCCGTCTCGAGGTCCGATACGTGAGCAATTGGCATGACGAACGCCGATAGAGGGGCCGATACCGGTTGTAGAAGTCATCGGGCGCCGATTTCCCATGGACATCGTAGAAGCGTACCCTCGGGCTCCAATAGATCAATGGAAATAAGGGGGAACGTCCATGCTTATCCTGACCAGAAGAGTCGGTGAGACGCTCATGATCGGCAATGAGGTGACCGTCACGGTTCTCGGGGCCAAGGGTAACCAGGTCCGCGTCGGAATTAACGCGCCGAAGACCGTCGCCGTGCATCGGGAGGAGATCTACGAGCGGATCCAGCGCGAGCAGGCCGGCGACGATTCGCCGCCAGCGCCATGACGACTGCACGGGCGATAGTGATCGCGGGTTTCCTGCTGGCGGCAGCGATTCTTATCCACGCCTTCACCACATGGTCGTCGCCCCACTACCAGTTCGTTCCAATCGAGGACGGCAAGGTGGCCCGACTTGATACGCGGACCGGGCATATCCTCATCTGCGCCAAGGCTGGAGATGGGACGATGGACTGTAATCCTTAAACCGACACGCATCACCCACGACGCCGGCGCGCTTCCCAATAGAGCGTTACATCACCCATACGCCTCACGGATGAGCGGGTTGAGGAAGGCTACACGCCGACCACGACTCGCATATCTCGCACAGCGCTGCCATCGAGCACCTTCAGTGCAGCTTGATACGCCGGGCTATCATGGGCAGCCATGGCCTGCTCCACGGAGTCGAATTCGATCAACACCGTGCGCTCCAGCTGACCCATTTCGTAAGCCTCCACGGCAGTGCTGCGTGCGAGCGCCCGTCCGCCGGCTGCCTGGATCGCGGGCCCTGCGAGCTTGCTATATGCGGCTAATTTGGCGGGGTCCTTGATTTCGCGGTAGCAGACGACCCAGTACGCCTTTGCCATGTCACACCTGCACAATGTCTACACAGATTGAGTTGCAGTGTAGCTCATCCGAGGTACCGCGGAGTGGCGCGAGCCGACCGTCGCCTCAGCAGGATTCCCCGTAGGCCGCTGTTCGCGACTGTCCAACATGCCGCGGCTGGGCAGCATCGAGACATCGCTCTTGCAAGCGAACGGTTTCGAGCGGTGATCGAAGAACGTAAGAGACAGAAACGATGACAAGGCGAGTCAAGATGGTCCGCGGAAGCGATAACGTGTTTCGGGACCTCGGATTCCCGGAAGACGAGGCTTGGCCGTGAGAGCACTGGCGATAGGCTTTTCAAGCCTAGTGGTGTTGATCGCAATCTGCATAATCTGGTTGAAAGCGGGCCAGCCTGATGCGGACATCCTCAGCATAGGCACCTTTGCCGTCCTATCCCTTACATTGGTCGTGCTTGTCTGGTACGCCTACGACAGGTACTCAATTGCGAGATTCACCCGAGATCGTTGGAGGCGCGAAGGCGTCCTCGGTACGTCGTATGGGTTTGATCTAGTAGGCGCGAAGGGGACATCGGGAAGAACGCTAGTCAAGTTGAGCAATCCATCGCCACTTCTGGTCTGGGTAAAAATAAACTGCAATTTCCGCCTCTACGGAGAGCCTGTCAGATATGGAGAGCTGTACGATGGCGCGAGGCGATGGTTGCTGTTTCCGCAGCAGTTCAGCCAAGGCTGGTTTGAGCTCGAAACGCTGGTGCAGATGAAGGATAAGGCTGTGGCGGCAATGATGTCTGAAAGTACGGCCGCAAATCGCCGGCAGCAACTAATGACCGCAGAGCCTGAATTCTGGGGCGAGTTGGGCGCCATTGTCTCTGTAGTTCATGGTGCCCCCTCCAGCTCGATCAGTCCGGTTTGGGCATAGATTGCGACCTGCGTGAGCGGCGGCAGGCTGAACTCGCGGCGCGCCTCGTTTTGGCGGACGGCGCCGCCGGGCCGCCTCGTCCCGGTTCAGGTACGCGCGGCCGACCTGCGTATAGGTGCCGTCGGGCTCCCGGTGGGCCAGCCGGTAGGGGTGTCGGGCGCGGCCGGCGCCAGGGCTACCCGGCAGGGGAGGGCGGCGCGGCTTTAGACTTACCCGAAACTTACCTGACGACGTTTTCTGCGACCGGTCTGTCTCGTAAGTACTTGAGATTTAATGGCGTCCCCAAGGGGATTCGAACCCCTGTTACCGCCGTGAAAGGGCGATGTCCTGGGCCTCTAGACGATGGGGACGCTGGGGCCGGCCAAGCCGGGTTACCGGCAGGGCGCGCAGATTACACACCTTGCCACCCGGGGACAAATGCTTTCAGAGCACCTTTCGGTAAAGCACGGCGCGTTCGACCTCGGTGAAGCCGAGCGCCACGTGCGCGCGCTGGGAGTCAATGTTGTGAAGCTGCGCGTCGGAGGCGAATTCGCGATATCCCCGCGCACGAGCCCACGCTTCGGCAGCGCTCACCAACGCAGCACCGAAGCCCTTCAAGCGCATGTCAGGGTCAACATACCAACCCTCCAGATAGGCGACGGGACTGGTCCCACAGGAATCGGCGACCGATCGCGTGCCGATCTCGGCAAACCCGCACAGCCCCGGGCCGTTGGGCCGCGTTGCAACGAGCACAGCGGTGTCTGGCCGAGCGAGCCACGCTTGCATCTCGGGGAGGTGCGCCTGCACTTCGCCTTCGGGCCAAAGCTCGAGGCGCATGCGCAGCCAGTGCGCGTGGTCGCAGCTCTGATAGGGGCGAACTGTCATGGCCTGTGAGCAGGGGAAAGTTCGGGAGAGCCGTATCAAAGTGTATCGGGAATGTCCGTCCATGCGGTGATAGAGTGATGGAACGATGTCCTCCCAGGTTCCGCAGTCACGCAGCGCTCGGTCGCTCGTCGATGATAACCAGCGCTTCTACGACACGCTGTGGTCCGATTGCCGCCTGGTGGGGCCCGAGCGCTTCAATACGTGGCCGCTGGTTCAGTCCCTTCTCGCCGTGGCTCACTGCCGTCTCGAGGTTGCGCCGGGCCTGAGGCCGCGTCTGCCGATCGACGGCACTCATTTCGTGGATATCAGCGAGCCCGCTCTGACGAAGCTGCGCCGGTGCGGGGGTAAGGTGGCGCTCGCCGAGGTCACCGCACTGCCCTTCGCCGATGAGGCGTTCGATCTCGTTTGTGCCCTGGACATCGTGGAGCACGTCGAGGACGACGACGGCGCTCTGTCAGAGCTGTCACGCGTGCTGAGGCCGAACGGTACCCTGTTGCTGTCGATTCCACTGCATGCCGCGCGGTGGACACCGTTCGACGATTTCGTGGGCCACAAACGCCGCTACGAGCCGAACGGCCTGCTGGTCAAATTGACGGAACATCATCTTGGGGTCGAGCGTAGTGCCGTATTCGGCATGCAACCGCGCTCTTCCTTCCTGCTGGATATGGCCATGTGGTGGATGACCCATCAGCGCGTACGTGCCATGCGCTGGTACAACCGCCTGTTTCCACTGGGATTACGGCTGCAGAAGCCGCTGCGGCTGGCTCCGGGCCTCATATCCATGCACGCGGTCGACGAGATTCTGTTGGTCTGTCGTAGGGATGCCCGCGCAGAGCTCGCCGTCGCTGCCCTGTAGCGGGCCATCTGCGACAATAGCACTCAAGAGAGCGAATCTCGGCGGAGGTATCGGCCATGTTCAGCGCTGTGTTGTTGATCATCCTTGTGATCATCATCCTGATGATGTTCCGCAGTGTGCCGCAGGCGACCGTCGCCGTGGTGACAGTGTTCGGCAAGTACAGCCGTGTGATGCGCGAGGGGCTCAACTTCAAGCTGCCGTGGGAGAATGTCTCACACCGTCTGTCGCTGCAGAACCGGGCGCTGCAACTCGAATTCCAGGCCATCACCCAGGACCAGGCCAACGTGAAATTCGCCACCATGGTGCTGTATGCGGTGTCCGCGGCGGAGGAGGAGGCCATCAAGAAGGCGGTGTTCAGCTTTGCCACGGTCACTGAATTCCAGCTCGCGCTGCAGCGGACCATTGACGGGTCGATCCGCCAGTTCGTTGCGACCACCAAGCAGGCCGACATTCTCGGGATGCGCGCGGAGATCGTGGAGCACACCAAGAAGAATCTCGATGAGGTGGTTCTCGCCTGGGGCTACGTGGTGCGTGACATCCAGATCACGGACATGACCTTCGACAAGGAAGTCATCGACTCGATGGCGCGGGTGGTCTCCTCGAAGAACCTGCTTGCCGCCGCCTCGAACGAGGGCGCCGCTCTCCTGGTGAAGCGCACCAAGGATGCGGAAGCCGAGGCTGCCTATAAGACGATCGGCGCCGAGGCCGAGAAGAAGGCGTCGGCGTTGCGTGGTGAGGGCCTCGCGCTGTTTCGCAAGAACATTGCGGACGGCATGAAAGAGGCTGCTGAGCGCTTGCGCAGCGCCGGTGTCAGCTCCGAATTCCTGCTGTTCCTCGAGTATACGGATGCGATGAAGTATGTGGCCGATCACTCGCAGGGCAAAGTGATCTTCATGGACATTGGCGCGGCCGCGGCCACCAGGATCGTCCAGGGGATCGCCGGAATGGGTGTGGAGGTGCCACCGTCGGACGGCGCACCCGCTGATACGGCGACGGCTGGAGTGTGATCGACCACACGATTGCCCGTCGCACGCCTGAAGATCATCGGGTGCGGGTGTAATTTGGGCCATTCCTCGTGGAGGTCCGTCGATCGATGGCCGGACGATTCTGGTGGGTGAATCACTCGCGCACTGCCCAATGGGAGATTGCGGGAGGATATCTGTGGTTTGCCAGTGGCGGGACGGGCAGTGCATCCCATGGTGAGACCCAGAAGAACATCGGGCGCGCGATGCCCGGAGATGTGGTCTTCTCGTTCATCGAAGGTGTTGTAGGGGCGGTCGGTGTTGTGCTGGAGGCCGCCCGGGAGGCGGCGAGACCCGCGGAGTTCAGCTCGCGCTCGGAGCATGCAGGGGATGTCGAAGGCTGGTGCATTCCCGTCCGGTTTGCCACCCTTGCGCGGCCCCTGCGCACCGAAGATCACGCCACGGAGCTCAAGCCCTCATTGCCCAGGACCCATTCCCCGCTCCGTGCCAATGGCCTCTGCAACGAACGGGTGCGCTTTGCCGTGGTGCCGGATCGGCTGGCCAACACGCTGCGCATCCTGCTCAAGGGGCAGCTCGAGCGGATGGTCGAATCGATATCCGAGACGGTCGGCCGCACTCTGGCGGACAGTGCAGCCAAAGCGGCCATCCAGCGCCGCACGGATATGGGCCCGGAGTTGAAGACGCTTCTGCTGAAAGCCGGGCAAGGGCAGGGGCTCTTCCGTGAGAATGTCGAACGAACCGAGCGTGCCTGCCGGATCACCGGACTGCTCGATCGGCGCCACCTGCGGGCCATCCACATCAAACCCTGGTTTGCGTGCGATGACCGCGAGAAGCTCGATGGCTTCAATGGCCTGCTGATGTCACCCCATGTTGCCCACCTGTTCGAGCGTGGGCATATCTCGTTCTCGGACAGCGGTGAGCTGTTGGTCTCGGAGGCCCTCAACCCTGCGGTTCTCGAGAGCTGGGGCTTCCGGTCACCCCACAACGTGGGCTCGTTCACGCCTGAGCAGCGAGTGTTCCTCGACTTTCATCGACGGCGGATCTTCGGGCAGCGCGGTGGCGGCCGCCGGCAGAACGTCCAGGATCATGGCGAGGCGGCCATTGAGCTGGCGAATGCGCAGCCACCGGAGCTGAATGCTGGCGCGATCGTACTGGATCCGGCGTAAGCGATCATGTGAGCGCTGACGGCGCAGCCGCTTCTCAAGCGCGACGCTGCCTGCACCGCCGCGTTTCAGTAGCCACCGCCCGGCACGGGCACGCGATCCATACAGGGCCGCACCGATCTCACCACTGTATAAGCAGACCCGATTCTCGTGCTCGAGTGGAGGCTCGAGCCGTTTTCTGCGCGGCTCTTGCCATCCCAATCGCGGGCTGTATATTTGTACAGCATCCCCTTGGCAAGCTCAGGGAGTCCGCGATGACGACCTCGCCCCGTCTGCTTCTCGATACCTCCATCGCACAGCTTCAGACGCTCGCTTCGTTTCTCGCGGAAGAGATGGGCGAGTACCGGCAACGCTCCGTGAGCGCGACGCCGGAGGCTCGCGCATGCAAGGAGATCCTACTCACGATCAGCGTGTTGATTCCGAAGCTGCGGGCGGCGCGCTATGTCGTTGCGGATGATGCTCCGACAGTCCGGCACTGCGTGGACTGCGAGGACGGCTGAGAGAAGGACTCCGGCAACAGCGTCGCACAGGGCGCTGTCAGCCGGAGGGTCGGGTCAACAGTGGAATCTGAATCCAACCTGAATCGTTACGGCACGTAGTAGTAGCGGTGGTAGGGGTGCACGACCACGACCGGCGCCGGAACGGCGACATAAGCGTGCGGCCGCGGACCATAGGGTGCCACGACGCAACCCGTCAGGGCAAACCCAAAACCCACCAGAATCAAAAGCTTAGCGAGACTCTTCATAATTGGACGCTCCGCGTTTCCCATGTCCCGTAGAACGCGCTGCGAGCGCTTTGGCTGACGTGATCACAGGGCCGCCCGAGGGCGCCGTGGCTGAGATGATTACAGGGTAGCCGCGGGGTGCCTTCGCCGACGTGACTAAACAGGGTCGCCCGGGGCCCTTTCGCAGGACAGTCCCGCGCCGCTGCGTCTACTCCTGGGACGCCAGGTGCAGATACATCGACTGGATGCCGACGCGGCCCGGGCCGGTGAAGCGATTGACGATGAAGTTCATCCCGCCGAACAGGCCACTGGTCAACCGATCGACGATGGTGCGCATCTGTACGGACGGGTCCTTGTAGAGCCAGCCGCCCGGCTCGATGTCGATCGCCTCGCCCGGAGCAAGCACCTTCTCGAACACGTTGCCGTAGCCGTGCAGCCACAGAATGCCGTCCGCGCGGTGGCTGTGAAATTTGTCGATGAAGAAACCGGTGCCTCCAAACAGCATATTGGAGATCCCACGCACGCGCTCGAACGTATAGTCAACACTTTCGGTGGCCGCGAGGAACTGGTGCTCCCGCACGTGCAGCTCGCGCCCTTGCGCCAGATGGATCGGGACGATGTGGCCGGCGCCGTCGCGGCTGAACGAGATCATGCCGTTGCCGCTCGCTTCGGTGATGAAGACCTGCAGTCCCGCCATCATGCGCTTGAGCGCCCCTTTCATGGGCTTGAGCGCAATGCGCACCGTCGGATTCTTCCACAGCAGGATGTGGTGCTCGAAGTACACCGGCATGTGGGAGACATCGATGGTGAGGGCCGGGACCAGCTCGCCGTCGATGTGGTACGTCACCCCACCGAAAGTTTCGGCCTCGGCGCTGGTCGGCATCAGGCGCGGGAGCTCGCTCATGGGGCACTCCACCGGATCGTTCCCCGGAATCGGCACAGATAAGCCCGAGGAGGGCGTGACGGCGGGACTGGCCGCTCGTTTCGAGACTGTGGCAAAGTACAACCAGAGCGCACCAGTGTCGAGTCGGACGGGGTTTGTGAGCGAAATGCGATATCTCGAGAATAAAGAGCGAAGCACCGAAATACTGCGCCTCGCTCTGCCGCTCATGGCCCGTCAGCTTGCCGCGTTCCATCCGCTGAGCTATGCGCTCTGGTACGAGCACTGCGCCGGCATCAATCCGGACCTCAGTCGGGTGCTGGATGGGCGCTTGACGGCCCACTCGGCATTGACCGAGATGGACGTGTGGCGCCTGTATGCGCAGTACATCGCGGCGCGCGACATCGAGTCGTTCGAGCGCCTGCAGCTTCAGTTGCGCAATCTGCTGGAGGAAACGGCCCAGAGCGCCGCGAGCGCCAGCGTGCAGGCCAGCGAGTTCGGCCAGTCCCTGGAGAGTCACGCCAAGATCCTCGCCGAGCCCATGGACGCGGAGAAGATCCGGGGAGTGGTCGAGGACATGCTCGAGAGCACGGCGAAAATGCAGGTCGTGACCACGGAGCTCTCCGCGAAGCTGCAGGCGAGCACCAAAGAGGTGAACTCTCTGACAGAGAGTCTGCGACGCGCCCAGAGCGAGGCGCTGCTCGACTCCCTCACCGGCCTGAAGAACCGCCGCGGCCTGGAGCGGGCGGTGGAGGACCTGCAGCGCGAGCCTGCGGGGCTGCTCGGCTCGGCCCTGCTGCTGGCCGATATCGATCACTTCAAGGTCGTGAACGACACCTACGGCCACGTATTGGGCGACAAGGTGATCCGGGCGGTCGCCCATGTACTGCGCTCGAGCATCAAGGGCCGGGACGTGGCGGCCCGGCTGGGGGGCGAGGAGTTCGCCATCCTCCTGCCGCAAACCTCTCTCAAGGGCGCCGCCGCGGTGGCGGAGCAGATCCGCGGCACCGTGGCGCAGGGCCGAATCTGCCGCCCCGACGGCAACGAATCCATCGGGCAGGTCACGCTGTCGGTCGGCGTGGCAGTCGCCGCACCCGGCGATACCCTCGAAGCCCTCCTCGAGCGGGCGGACGCCGCCATGTATACGGCCAAGCGCGCCGGGCGCAATCAGATCAGCGTCGCGGGGGATGCGCCGACGACCAACTAGCGGCCGGCGCGAAACGCGGACGATTGAGCCGCGCCAGGCGAGATTCTCCCGAGGGTCCCGGGAGGGCGCCTGCCAGCAATCAAACTAAATCATTCCCCCGTTGATCGAGATGACCTGTGCGGTCAGATACGCAGCCTCGTCTGAGACGAGGAAGGCCACGAGGCTTGCGACTTCCGACGGCAGTCCCGCGCGTTTCATGGGCACCAGTCGCTCGATGGCCGTTGTGTCGAACACCTTCTCGCTCATGGCGCTGGCGATGATGCCCGGGGCGATCGCATTCACCGTGATTCCCCGGCTCGCCACTTCCAGGGCCAGCGCGCGGGTGGCTGCGTTCAGGGCGCCCTTGGCGGCGGCGTAGTTCACCTGGCCCCGATTGCCGATCAGCGCCGTGACGGATGAAGTGTTGACGATCCGTCCCCAGCGAGTTCGGATCATCGGCAGCAGAAGCGGCTGTGTTACGTTGAAGAATCCATCCACCGAAGTGTTGATGACCCGATGCCACTGCGCGGCACTCATCCCGGGGAAGACTGCATCGTCGTGCACGCCGGCGTTGTTGACGAGGATCTGAATGGGGCCATCCGCCAGCACCGCCTCGAGTGCCGGGGCGGTCGCCTCTGCATCTGTCACATCGAATGTCACGGTCTGCGCACGCCCCCCGGCGCCGGTGATCTCCTGCACCAGTGCCGAGGCCGCTTCGACCCCCTGGTGAGCATGGACATAGACATGGTGGCCATCGCGTGCCAGGCGGGTGCAGATGGCACGGCCGATGGCCCCGCTGCCGCCGGTCACGAGCGCTCGTTTGATCGCGGCGGTCAAGCGCATTCTCCCATCACGAATGCCCGTTGGAGCGGTGCAAAAGCCCGAAATTCCCGGTATCGAAGGCGATGGCCGCGCGGCCGGTCACGAGTACGCGTCCAGCGCTGGCGGCCCCTGAGCCTGCTACTTGAAGCGCCGAGCCGTCCACCCCGGTGAGGGCAAACTGGTAAAGCACCGTGTGCTCATCGCCCGCTAGCCGCTCGACGCTCGCCAGCAGGATTTCCTCCACGTCGTCGAGCCGATCGACCTGCAGCTCCACGCCGCGAACGCTCGCCAGATATCCGCGTGGCGCCGCTACTCCCGTCGCGAGAGCCACCAACGCTCCATGAACCGCCATCGCCTGCGCCGCGTATTCTATACCGCACGTGGCGCCGAGCCGGTCGTATGCACGCAGAGGATTGTGCAGAGCCCGGTGTGACGTGCTGGTGCAGCGTGCACCGCTCGTGTCCCAGTCCAACACCGCATCGAGCAGGCACATACTGCCCCGGTGGGGGATGTGGTCTTCGATCCATTGACGATCCAGGTGCGTCACAAAACCTCTGTCGCAAGGCTCCGCCCATCCAGATACTCCACGCCCACCCGCCCTGGCTCCCGCCGCGCGAGCTGGACGAGCAGCGGAAGGCTGCGGGCTGCGGGGATCGAGAGGCGCAATTGCTCTAGCTGCGGCTCGCTCAGACGGTCGGCTGGCGCCTCGGACAGGCCGATCCGGATCCGGGCGCCCCGGTGCGCGCCCGTCTCGTCCGGGGCCAGCACGAATGCGACGCCAAAGGCATCTGAGATGGGCCGTTTCTCATGCAGCGGCGGGGGGTATTCGGCGTCGTACGCCACGAGCAGCACACGCATTGCGGCGAGTGAGACCTGCGCAACCGCTTCCAGCAGACCGCTGGCGAAGCTCGCATCGAATGCGCACAGGACATTCGCGGGGGCGGTCGAACCGGTCGCGATGCTCCAGTATCCCGAGGCGGCATTGTGCACTGAGTTGTGGAACCGGGTCGGCGAGAGCTGACGCTCTTCCTGCGCCAGGCTCCGGCAGATCTCGTGGCAGTTCTGTCCGTCACCGCCCGATGAGGTGAAGACAGTGGGGAGCGACGCAGCCTCTGCCCCGGCCTCCCGGATCGCCTGAGTCCCCACGGCCAGAGCGAGCTTGACCACCCGTCCCATCCGGCGCCGCTCGGCGGCGGGCAGCCCCTCGGGGAGCGGCAGCACCGTGGGCCGAGGCGTGAACGGCTTCAGCCCCAGGAGCAGCTCGCGCGAGCTGGGCCAGTCTTGCAGCCCTGGCCCGATCAGCCCGATCCCCTCGATGGTGGCGACCAGGGGCGTCATGGTCCGGCCTGCGCGCGCCCCAGCACGAGGCTGCAGTTGGTGCCGCCAAAGCCGAAGGAGTTGCTCAGCACGCGCCGGATCGGGCGATCGCGGTTGGCGAGCAGATATTCGATTCCGAGCGAGGGGTCGGGAGTCGTGGTGTTGACTCCGCCGGGCATCAAATCATTCTGGAGGGCGAGTGCGCAGATGACTGCTTCGAGCGCCCCGGCGGCCCCGAGCGCATGCCCGGTCGCCCCCTTGGTCGAGCTGCCGGGTGTCCTCGCACCGAATACCGCCCGCACCGCGCAGCTCTCGGCGGAATCGTTGCTGACCGTACCGGTGCCATGCAGATTGATGTAGTCGATGTCGGCGGCCTGGAGGCGCGCTGCCCGCAGTGCCGCCACCATCGCCGCACGCGCTCCCAGCCCTTCCGGGTGCGGAGATGACATGTGGTAGGCGTCGCTCGACTCTCCGACACCGAGTAACAGCACAGCGTCCGCGTCCACCGATTCGGGCACCCGCTCGAGCAGGACGAAGGCTGCCGCCTCGCTGATCGAGATGCCGTCGCGCTGTAGGTCGAACGGACGGCAGGGCAGACGGGAGGTCAACTGCAGTGCATGAAATCCATAGAGCGTCGTCAGGCACAGCGAGTCGACTCCCCCGACGACGGCAGCGTCAATGACATCAGCCTCGATCATCCGGCGCGCGCTTCCAAAAACCTTGGCACTCGAGGAGCAGGCAGAAGAGACGACCGCTGCGGGGCCCTCGAGCGCGAGCGCGCGGCGAACGAAATCCGCCACCGAGAAGGAGTTATGCGTACGGGCATAATCGAAGTCTTTCGGCAGCGAGCCGTCAGACGGATCGATGTGACGGAAGGCGAGCTCTGTCTGAAGAATCCCCGACGTACTGGTGCCGAGAAAAACCCCCACGCGCTTTCGACCCCACCGAGCGGCGCTCCGTGCGACGGCGTCAGCAAACTCGTCCTGGCGCAGGCCCATCTGGGCCAGCCGGTTGTTGCGGCAATCAAAATGGTGGAGCGAGGGCGGCAGCGGCTGCTCGTCTACTCCTTTGACCTCTCCCGTGCAGGTATCCAGCGTGACGGTCTCAAACCGGCACGGCGCAAGACCGGTCCGACGCGCGCGCAGTGAGGTGAGGGTTTCGCGCTTGCCGTAGCCCAGACAACTCACGGCCGTGTAATGGCTGAGGAGGAGGGGTTCCGTGGCGGCTGCAAGAGCAGTCATGGCTGCGCAGCGCTCTCAGCCTGCGCCGAGCGCAGCGTGACGGGCCTCAGGCGTGCCGCGGCCACCGCATCGAGGAGTTTGGGAAGGACCTCCAGGATGACAGGAGTCCCGGAGGGCGTGAGGGCCGCATGGCCGTCGTGCAACAGCAGGATGTCGCGTCCCGCAAGTCCTCGCGTGAGCTTGCGCAGGACCGATCGCGGATCGCGGTTCACGGTGTCGAACCCGCGGCGGGTCCAACTCGCGAGCTGCAGTCCCAGCCGCGACAGCGCCGGTTCCAGAAACGGGTTACGCAAGCCAGCGGGTGCGCGAAAGAAACGCGGCAACTCGCCGGTCACGGCCGCGATGGTGTGCTGCGCTCGGGCGATCTCCTCGCGCATTGCTCGTGGGCCCAGAATCGAGAAGTGGTTGAGGTGACGCTGGCTGTGGTTTTCAATCGTATGACCCCGGCGCACGATCTCTCGCGCAAGGTCGGCGTGTTCGGCTACACGCTCGCCAACACAGAAGAAGGTCGCTTTCGTGCGATGCGCAGCCAGCACATCGAGGACCTCGGGCGTGATCGCCGGGTTCGGTCCGTCGTCGATCGTGATCGCGACGGCGGCGCGGTTCGCGGCAACCGCGGGAAGTCGTGTCCAATTGGATCCCAGCAGGGTGCTTTTCGGCCACAGCCCGGCGGCGGTGAGCACGAGGTGATCGGCAATCACCGTGCCCAGCATCCACGGCCACAGATGGGGTCGCACCACCACGCCAATGAGCGCTGCCGCATGCAGCGCCCGGGAGGCTCGGATGGAGAAAGTCGGCTCAGCCATGACGGCCCCCGGCAGTGGGACTGGCGAGTCCTGGCCGGCGCGGCGCGAGCGCGGCGAAGTGCAAGTCGAGGAAGTTGTCCCAAAGCCGTCGCCAGACTGGCCACTCATGGCCGCCGGGGACGATGTAGAGGTTCTCCGGCCGGACCTCGGCGGCCATCAACCGTTGGCTGTCAGCGAAGCGATCCTCACTGCCGAAACCCAGGTGCAGCGGCAGCGGGCGCGATTGATGAGTCTTGATGAAGTGCCAGACCCGTCGCTCATCGTCGTCCTGATCCAGATCGCCCGGTTGCCAGGCGGCCACCCCGGCACGCGCGACCTCGCCCGTGATGATGTGATTGCCAAGATAGGGTGCCAGCAGACACAGACCATCCAGCTCGTTCGCATAGCGCTCTGCGTAGGCGAGACTGATGAAGCCGCCCAGTGAGACACCGCAGATCCAGATCGAGTGACAGCCGAGCGCACGGGCCGGCAGCACCAGCTCATGTCGCAAGCGACGCAGCAGCGTCCGGTCCGCCAGATGTTGCAGGTTGGGATCGGCGAACACGAGATCGATAGGCAGCCCCCGCTCTCGCACTGCGCTTGCGAAGCCGGCCTGCAGGAAGTCTTCCGGGCGCGCATAAGCGGCCGGCAGGAACAGAATGCGCGTGTTGGCTACGCCATCAGCTTGAACGAGATCGAGGATGGTGCGCATGTCAGGCAGGCTCGCTGCGTTGCACGGCCGGCAAGTCGCCGGCCAGCAGCGCCGAGAAGACCAGTGCCAGCAGCGCGCCCGGCGCCACCGTGGAGCCCAGCGCCGAGAGCACCGGCACGACCGAGAACGCCAGCACGCCGAACCCCACGACCGTGGCGGAATTGGCGATGACGAGCGAGGCCAGCGTCAGCGGGACCTCTCCGGCATGCCGGTCGTTCGTGCGCCGGTCGAAGAAAAGGGCGTAGTTGGAGCCGACCGCGACGATCAGCAACATGCCGATGACGTGCAGGATGGTGAGCTCATGCCGGGTCAGCACCAGGATCACGGCGACGCTGGCCACCGCCAGCACCAGGGGCGCGACTACGCGAAGCACGCGCAGGGGCGAGCGAAGCGCGATGAAGAGGAGCACCACGATGGCCAGAAAGCCGGCAAACGAAAGCCGCAGGACCTCGGCCAGGTAGATCGAGTAGAGCTGGTCCGCCTGAGCCTTCACGTCGAGCACCATGGCCTTCCCGGGGGCGGCTTCGGAAACTGCAGAATGCACACGGCCCACATCCAAGGCAAATGAGGGCGGCAGCCGCAGCGGCAGGAGTGCACTCCACTGCCGCCCGTCGTGCAGCAGGAGCGCATCGACACCGGTTCCCAGGGAGGTGCCCTCCAGATCGGCGCGTGTCAGGAGAGGCTGCGTTCGCGCCGCCTCGACATCATGCAGAAACGGTTGCAGACGCTCAATCCGGATCGGCAGTCCAGCCAGGGCCGCCTGGAGTCGATCGCGAAGCTGCGGGGCCTCCGGCAGGCTTTTTTGCCGCGTGCTCTGCACGGCGAGACTGGGGAGGTAGCGGGCGGGGCTCTCGTAGCCGCCGATGACTCCCGCCTCGCGAAGCGGGTCCAGGCCTTTGCCAACCTTCTCTGCCGCCTCGAGCACGGACTCCTGACTCGGCCCGGACACGATCACGAGATAACGCGCATCCGGCGCACCGATGTCCGAGCGCAGCACACCGTCGAGCGCCTGATCCGCCGCGGACACCGGACTCAGCGCCGACAGCTCCCGATTCCACAAGGAGCCCCGGTGTGCATAGAGCACGATGCCGGCGAGGACCGGCACGAGGATCAACAGTGCGCGCGGCATGCGCACGCGCCGCAGAACGGAGGCGAAAACGATGCCGATCCGAGCTGTGTCACGAATGTCGAATCGTGCCGGGATCAGCTCAGGAAGCACGAAGCGGGTGACCAGCGCCGCCGCCACGAGTCCGGTGATGGAGAACAGGCCGAGCTGGGCCAGGCCGGGAAAGGCCGAGGGCAGCAGTGAGGCGAACCCGACGATGGAGGTCAGGACTCCGAGACGGATCGTGGGCCAGAGCATGCGCTGCCAGTCCGAGCCGGCGGGCTGGCGCGCCTGGATGAACAGGTAGATGGAGTAGTCGATGGACTCGCCGATCAGCGTGACACCGAAACCCAGCGTGATGCCATGGACCAGGCCGAAGCCGAGTGCGACGCCGGCCACGCCGGCGAGCGCACCCGAAGCCACGGGGATGAAGCCGAGGACGAGTGCGAGGGGCGATCGATAGACCCGCAACAACAGAAGCATGATGAGCACGGTGCTCAGGATCGAGAGCCGCATGACTTCGTGTTTGATCGTGCCGCGCGCTTCGACCGAGAACACACCGGGGCCGCTCATCTCGAGCCGCAGAGGCGCGGCGCCTGCGCCCCCGGCGGCGGCTGCACCCCCTGCGGTTGCGCCCCCGGCGGCGGCTGCACCCCCTGCGGCTGCGGCTCCCGCGGCGGCTGCAAACTCGCGCCGAATCGTCTCCATGGCGCGCTGCTGTCCGTCCGTGTCGGACCCGGCAGCGCGGGTCTGTGCCACCAGCAGGGCGCGCTTGCCGTCGTGGGAACTCCATGCGCCATCGGTCATGGGAGGCTGCTTCTCGCCTCCGAGCTGGTCGATGACCTGCAGCGTCTCGCCCGTCGGATCGTGCGGCAGCAGTGATTTCACCAACATGCCGGCCGGGGAGGCCAGCACATCGACCGTGTCCTGTATCGCAGCGTGAAGCCCCGCCACAGTGAATCGCTCCGGGCTGACGGCATCACTGAGCAGGTAGCGCTGCTCGAAGAGCAACGCCCGATCCCGGTCGAGCCCCACGGGCTCGCCGTTCTGGATCGACACGAACTGACTTTGGGCCCGCATGCGCCGCCCCAGCTCGAGTGAGGCGCGAGCCCGCGTGGCGGGGGAGCCTCCCTCGATCCCGATGAGGATGAGCCGTGAGGCGATGCCTTCCCGAAGTTGATCGACCAGCAATCGCTGCGTCGTAGTCGGAGCGCGCGGCAGAAACGCGGACAAATCGGCGGTGTAGCGCGCGCGGACGACCACGATCGAGGCGAGGCCGATCAAGGCCGCCCAGACGAGCACCCGCGCAAGGCCCGCCCGGCTCATTGCCCCACGTCAGGTCCGATCGTCAGCTCCGATCGATCCCCATCGGCCTCCCGGATCTCGACCGAGTGAACGGCCGCCGCCTCGCCGGCAATCTCGATCTGCCGCACGGTCCGCGCGAGTTTCGGATCGAGAGGCACGAGAGTCAGGGTCCAGCGGTCGAATGTCCCCCCGAAGGTCACTTTGAATATCCGCTCCAGGGCAGCCTCGTCCCCTGCCAGGGTCGCGCGGATGCTCTCGATGAACGGGACGACTTGAGGGTATTGCTGCAGGTCGAGCTGGTACTTGTGGCGGCCTCGCTGCGCGGTCAGTACACCACTCTCGAGCACGAGGGTCTCGGATTTCGGTTTCACCGTGCGCTTCTCGAGACGGTCGGGTGCCTCGTACAAAAGCTCTCCGGAGGACTCCACCGGACTGTCGAGTATCGAGAGGTACTTGCGCTCGACGAATGTCACGTGACCGTGCTTGCGCTGCGCCAGGGCGCTCATGAGCCGACTGAGATCAGCCGGCTGACCGGCCGATACGGCACCCGCTGCGAATGTGCCCGTGCCCGCCGGCAGCAACATCGAGGCGATGGCGCTCAGCAGCGCCGACGCGCAGATCAGCCGCGCCGGGACCTGCGCCCGCTTACGGTGTCGCATCGGCGGGGCGCCAGAAGTCATAGAAGTTGAACCAGTTGTACGGGTCACTGCGACAGTATTGCTCCAGCAGGGCTGCATAACGCACGATTGCCGCGCCGATGGCCGCATCGCGCTGCTCGCGATCCACCGCCGAGAAATCGGCCAGGGGCTCGAACACAACGTGATACCGGTTGCCGCCCCGGTAGAGCCCGATCATGAAAATGACCTGGCGCCGCATGAGCGCTGCGGCACGCATGGCCCCTACCGGAAAGCACGCGGGCTCGCCGAGGAAGGGCACCGTCCGCGTCGCTTCATTACCGAGGGTCCGATCGCCCAGAACGCCGACGAACATGCCGCGATCGAGTGCCTGCTGGATCCGCAGCATGGCATCCACGTGCCCCAGGGCAATGATGTTGGGGGGGGAGGATGGCCTGATCGCCGCGAGCTGGTCGGTGACCTTGCGGGCGTTCTCCTCGTACATGGCCATCGCAACCTGCAGCCCCGGCTGCCGCTCTCCGAAGGAGCGGATGATCTCGAAGCTACCGACGTGAGCGCCCATGAGAAATGCGCCCTGGCCCGCGCGCAGCCCCTGCAGCACCCATTGCTCGCCCTCACAAGTGATGTCGAACAGGTCGGAGCGCTCGTTGATGAGATAGACGCGGTCATGAATCGTCGTAGCGAAGCTCAGTACGTGACGGAAACCGTCCGCCGCCGTAGGCTCGCGACCCAGAGCGCGCCTCAGATAAGCGCACGCATGACGCCGGGCGGTGGGCGCGAAAAGGAAGAAGTACGCCGCGATCCAATAGAGGAAGAACCGTCCGGCCCGCCGCCCGAGATGCAGCGACAGGAAGGCCATGATCCGCAGAAGCCTCACGCTGCCGCGCTCGCGAGTCGTTGCCCACTCGGCGCGTCGCGTGCGAACCTCGTCAGCCTTGATGGACATCGTCAGATCCGGGCGGCTCTGAAGGAGCCAGCAGTCCCTGCGCGACGATCCGCTCGGCGGCGCGGATGACGAAGCGGATCGAGCCGTTCGCCAGGCTCTCGCGCTCCAGGCTGAGCGACTCGCCCGGGCGCACCGCACTCAGGAACTTTGCGGAACTGATCTGCCAGCGTGGGGCGGGCCTCTCTAGCGACTGCGCCAGCTCTTGTAACAGGGTGTCCAGCAGCACGACGCCCGGCAGAACGGGCGCGCCCGGAAAATGTCCCGCGTATGTCGGGTGGTCCGCAGCGATCGGGAAGTCCGTGCGTGTTGAATCGCCTGTGGGCGTGGCCATGGCAGTTACCTGGAGGCCGTACGCTTCAGAGCGGCGGCAACGAGGGCATGCAGCGTCTCTTGCGGCAACTTGCCGGTGGCGTTTCGCGGCAGATGATCGACGAACAACAGCGGCCGCGGCAGGAACACCGGATCGATGCGCCTGCGCAGCTCCTTGATGAGAGCGGCCGCCTTCAGGCCTGGAGCGACCACCACCGCGGCCACGCGGGTCACGTCGCTGAGGGCCTTCTCGTCCTCCTCGCGGATGAAGAACACACCGTCCACCACGCCCGGGATCGCATTCAACTGATGGTTGAGATAGGAGAGGGAGCTGCGTTTGCCGGCGATGTTGACCAGATCGGACAGACGCCCGTGCAGCAGGAAACGATCCTCGGCCGTTCTCTCCAGCACGTCGCACATCGCGGTCGGCTGCTCGACGTGCCCTCCCTGGGCCCACATGCCATCGATCTGCGCCGTCAGACGGACTTCGCGAAACAGTTGCCATTCGACCGTCTCGGAGGTGCGCCGGCTCGCGATTTGCCCGGTCTCCGTGGAGCCGTAGATCTCGAGCAGCTGGGTCTCCCACCGCTGCTCGACCTCGCGCGCGAGATTCTGTGACAGCGGCGCCGTCGCCGACAGCACCAGATCCGTGGACGGCAGCCGGAGGTCGGCAGCCAGCAAGGCCCGGAGGTGGACGGGTGTTGACACCAGCATCCGGGGTCTTGGCACGGCCTCGAGCTCGCTGCAGATATCCACCGGATAGAACGGCCGGCCCGCGCTCAGTGCGTGGCCGCCCTGCAGAGCGAGCAGCACCGTCGACTCGAATCCATACATGTGCTGCGGCGGCACCGTCCCCACGATCGAGCAGGGGCGATCGTTGAGCCCCAGACGCTCGGACTCGAATCGAACACAGTTGACGAGCCGCCCCCACGTTTTTCGGTAAGGCAGCGGGGCGCCAGTCGAGCCGGAAGTGAACACCAAGGCGGCCACCTGAGCGTGTTCGATCTCGGGCGGCGGCCAGTCGCGCGCTTGGCCGTGCGGCACATCAGCGTCTTGTATCGCCTGATACGGCGCCTCATTTTCGCGATAGATCACTCGCGGCAGATCGATCGGGCAGCGCACGTCGTCCGTCAGGCAGAACACGTCGGGCGCGAATACGGTCAGCTGGCGGATGACTTCCGGCGTGTGCGTGGAAGGAAGCAGGCTGACCTTTCGCCTGAGCAGGCAGGCCGCAAAGCCCACCGTGAATCGATATCGATCGGCGCAGACGTTGAGCACATGCTCCGACTCGGGCAGGGTCGCTGCGACACGCCGGACATCGGCGAGGAACTGACGGGCGCTGACGGGGATGCCGCCCCGATAGGCCACCACCGAGTCGGGGCAGGGGTGGCGCAGCAGCGGGAACGCCGCCAGGACGCTATTTCGTCCTGTGCGCGCCGATGTAGTCCACGAGGTGCTCCAGCGAGCGGAAGATCTGCTCATTTTCTTCGCTGTCGGCACGGAGCTGCACACCGTATTGCTTGGACACGACCAGGGCGATCTCGAGGATGTCTATCGAGTCCAGACCGAGACCGTCGCCGTAGAGGGGGACCTTGGGATCGATATCGGTGGCGGCGACGTCCAGGTTCAGGGCCGCCACGATCAGACCGGCAACCTCCCGTTGCAGGCCCGCATTGTCAGCCGGCTGCGCCGGTTGTCGAAGAGGCGCCGCGTTGTCGGACATATCCTGGAAGATTCAATTCGACGGGCTGCAAAGCGAGCATGATACATGGGGTTAGCTGGAGCGCAACCAGAGGTCCCTCAACGCCGAATCCGTAGCACGCGGCGGGCCACGAGCCACGGCAGGCGCAGCAGGAAGCCCGAAAACAGCCGGATGTGCATCGAAGTCAGCAGCACGTTGTCGCGCCAGTAGCGAAAATGCGAGACGCCACCCTCCTCGGGGCGGAAGTAGCGCACCGCCGCCGGCAGATTGATCGCCTCGACACCGCTCCAGCTGAGCCGTACGACCGCCTCGACATCGAAATCGAACCGCCGCATCCACATGTGCGAGCTCATGATCCGCACCAGAGGGCCGGCCGGGTAGACGCGGAAGCCGAACAGGGAGTCGTGGACGCCCGCCCACAGGGTCTCGACGTTGGCCCAGTAGTTGGAGATCTTGCGACCTTCGACCCGCACGCTGGGTGCGCTTGCATCGAACACGGGCTCCCCCAGAACCATGGCCCGCGGGTGCGCCACGGATTCGGCCATGAAGGCGCTGATCCGGTCGGACGGATGCTGGCCGTCCGAATCCATGGTCAGCACGTGCGTGTAACCGTGGCGAAGGGCCTCCACGAGGCCATCGAGCACGGCGGCGCCCTTGCCGCCGTTCTGACGCCGGACCATGACTTTCAGACCGGGATCGGCCTGGGCCAGCACCTGGAGCGTCTCGGCGGTCCCATCCGTACTGCCGTCCACCACGACCCAGACCGGATTCCACTGCTCGCGCGCTCCGCGCACGGCCTCGAAGACCTTCCGCCCCGGGTTGTAACTCGGGATGAGCACCAGATGGGTCGCCGACCGGGTGGTCATCGACTGTAGCTGTCGGCTTGCGATCCCGCCTCGTGGCCGAGCCAATCGGATTGCAGGGCGCCGTTGAGCTGCTGGCTGTATTCACGCTCGAGCGCCGACATGAAGGCACCGACATCCTCGGGTGGATCAAAGCGGCGCCCGAGGCGGATGCGGTAAGTGATCGGCAGCGTCGGCCGGCGCAACAGTCCCCAGCCCTTGCCCAGGTAGGGGGAGTCCGTCTCGATGATGGCCACCTGGACGGGCACGCCGGCGTGCTTGGCTATGACTCCCACGCTCGCCTTGAGCGGGTTGACCGGCTGGCAGCTCGTGCGGGTGCCCTCCGGAAACAGCAGCAGCACCCCGCCGCGGCGCAGATCGGCCACGGCCTCCCTGATCATGTGCCGAGGCTGATCGCTGCGGATATAGCGGGCGAGGCGCGAGCCCGCGCCCAAAAAGATGTTCCCCATCAGCTCGGCCTTCATCACGCAGGCGAAGTTCGGATGGCGCGCCAGGATCAGCAGGGCATCGATCAGCGAGGGGTGATTCGGCGCCAGGATCACCGGCGGGCCCCCGCGCAGGGAGTCGATGGCGCTCAGGTCGAGTCGGTAGGCGCCGCTCAGGGTGAGCAGCCACGAGTACAGGCGGAAGCCGGCCATGATGCCGAGGCGCCCCGCGGCGGTTCCCCAGCGGCGACTCAGCAGCGGGTACACGAGCAGCGCCCACACGCAGAACACCAGGCAGATCACACCCAACACGATGACCATCGCGTAGGTGACTAGATAATCGTGGAAAATCTTCAGCGGCCGCAGAGTGGCCGGCGCTTGCGCCGCGCTCATTCGGCCGCTTCGACCATACCCGCTGACTGATGGATGATCCACGCGAATCCGAGGCCTCCGGCCCAATAGCTGTTGCGCTTTACGAGCGGGCTCGATTCGAATACCGCGCCGGCAAGGGAATCATGGCGCACGTAGGCCCCCACCCAGTATGCAGGATAGCGTTTCGACAGCGAGGCGAGAACCTGCGTGCCCGCGTACCCGCCCGCTGCCTGGAAAGCAGGTCGTTGCGCCGTCGCATATTGCGGATCGACCGTGTAGAGATAATTATTGTAATGGCGATTCGCAAACAACGGACCCGCCAGGGCGCCGAAGTTCCAGCCGGGCAGTCCCGCCACATCGGCGATGTCCACGCTGGCATTGGGTGTGAACACCCAGCCGATGGCGCGCGGCGGTGCCTGGAACGTGAAAGCACTGCGCAAGGGCAGCCGCACGTCGAATTTCATCTTCTGGCTGGCTGATTTCCACAGGTGCAGGTCCAGCGAGGGACCGATCTCGAAAGTGGGGCGCAGGTCGGGCATGCCGGCGCGCGCGGCGTTGCGGCGGACGGGCGTTGTGGCATCCAGGCTGACGTTGAGCTCGATCCAGTCCTGGTTGAACAGCCGGCCCCGCACGCCATCGCGGTCAGCCTGCAGGAATTTTCCCCGGTAGTAGAAGTACGGCAGCGGCAGTACGTAGGCGTGCGTGGTGTCAGCGCCGCGATAGTCCTGAAAGACGATCGTGCCCACGCCCAGCCCGAATTCCCACAGCGGCTTCTGGTCGGCGGACACCGTGCCGAGCGCTGCGATGCCAAGCGCCGCGAAGAGCACAGCCGGGCGCCAGAAGCAGATCGTGCGCATGCTCAGGCTGCAGCGCTGTCCGGTGCGTGCCCGATGGCCTCGATCTCGACCAGCAGATCCTGCCGGCAGATATCGGCGCGCAGGTACATCACCTGGGCTCCCGGGCCGAGGATGGCATGCAGCTGCGACTGAATGCTCGGGAGGTCCGCATCCTTGCGGACATAGACCTTGTAGGCCAGGTTCCCGAGATCGAAGCGCGAAGGGCCCGTGACCCGGTTCGCCTCGCCCAGCAATGCTTCGATGTTGGTCAGCGTCTCGCGGGTCTGTGCCGCGACATCTCCGGCATGGACGGTCTGATGACCGACAATGCTCGAGGTCCCGGAGATGAACAGCAGCGCCCCCGAGCGCTCGCGCAGCACCGAGGCTCGCGAGAACACCGGCCTCGGACCGTACTGGGCGGGATATTCGTAGGCACTCACCTGACGCGGATTCTCGATGAGCGTCGGGGCTTCATGGCTCGCCAGGAAGTAAATGACGAGAGGGCTGCCGTTTGCGGATCCGAGCGCGCAGGCCGCCGGGACATTGCCGCTGACATGCCGGCCGCAGGCGATCAGTGCCTTGCGACGTGCATCGTTGAACTGGCGATAGCGCTCGATGCCATGCGTGTCCAGATTGATCTGCGGCAGGTAGTTCCAGACGCGCAGCAGATACGGGTAACCGAGCGCATCGAGTGTAGCGAAGATTTCCCGGTAGCCCTGCTCGGTGGCCGCGTGCAGGGCAGTGTGCTCGGGGGCGCAGCTCTGCCCCTGCTGTTCGGAGGGGTCGGCTTCCGCGAGAGTGATGCAGCCGAACAGCACACCGGCTGCATGCCGATAACGCACACGTCCGTGCGTGCCCGACTGGGTGGCCTGGCCGGTCCTCCAGACCTCGCATACTTCGCCCTTGGCACCCAGTACGGGCGTGCGCACCTCCGCAATCGGGATATCCTGCTCGCCGAGGGAGCGGTCGAAGGTGGCAACGCCCAGCACGCCGTCCCAGCGCGCTGGCTCGGATCCGGCCAGCGGCAGGTAGTGAACCTGGAGACCCCCTGTCGAGGCCATCAGGCCGCGTTCATCCGCTCGGTCTCGTGTTGCCGGATGTTGACGGCGCGGCGCCGCGCGGCGCTCAGCGATCGTCTCAGGTTCAGAGCCGAGAACAAGTAATAGAAGGCCTTGAAGGTCCGCAGGGAATTCCAGATGGGGGTGCTCGCATACAGATCGCCCGCGAGCAGACCGAGCATGGCTTCCTTCATCCGGAAGAGGTTGCGGGGCGCCATGAACATGTTGCGCATCGTCGGGTTGGTGACGCGATAGATGAACCACGAGTACTCGTGCGGACCGTGGCGCGCCACGCGATCGTATTGCTTGAGTACCGCGGCCTCCCGCTGCGGTTCGCGCAGACAGGTGTCGATCGTCTCGGCGGCGGCCACTCCAGTGACCATCGCCATCAACACGCCCGAGGAGAACATCGGATCGATGAACGAGAAGGCATCGCCAACGAGCAGATAGCCAGGACCGTGGGTGCGGTCGCAGGAATAGGCGTAGTTGCCGGTGGCTTCGACGTCGGAGATCAGTTCCGCGTTCGCCAGGCGCGCAGCGAGCGGCTTGCACATGGCGATCGTGTTGAGGAAGAACTCCCGCACCGGGACAGTGCGGCTCTTCGCGTAATGAGGCCAGATGACCGCGCCGATGCTCGTGGCCCCGTCCGAGAGCGGAATGAACCACAGCCAGCCGTGCTCGAACCAGTAAATGGAGATGTTGCCGGCGCGCTTCTCTTCCGGGTAGCGCTCGGCGTTGCGGAAATGGCCGTACAGCGCGCAACTGTTGTGTTTGGGATTGCGGTGCTTCGCGGACAGGCGGTTTCCCAGAAAGGTGTCTCGCCCGGAGGCGTCCACGAGGTAACGGGCCCGCCAGGATTCTGTCCGACCATCCTCGTGCTCGGCGCGCACGAGCGCACGCATTCCCTCCGCTGCGCCCTCGGGAAGGAACTCGACATCCCGAGCACGGCAGCCTTCCAGGACCTGCACCCCCTGGCGGGCCGTCCGGCGGATGAGAATCTCATCGAACTGCGAGCGGCGGACTTGGTAGGCGAGCGGCAGGGATTTGTTCCAGCCCTCCTCGAAATTGAAGGTCTCGCCACGCCCTCCGTGCCACGGGGAAACGAACTCCGCCCCCCACTTGGGCATGGCGATCGCGCGGATCTCGTGCGCGACGCCGAGCCGCTCGAACAGGGGCAGGTTGGCGGGCAGCAGTGATTCGCCGATGTGGAAGCGAGGGTGGCGGGCTTTCTCGAGCAGCACGACCCGGTAGCCGCGCTCGGCCAGCACGGTGGCGGCCGAGGTGCCCCCGGGGCCTCCTCCGATCACGAGCACGTCCGTGTCGCGTGGGGCATCCGCTCGCATTGAGTCATCGACTGTCATGGCGGCGCCACTTTAATCGTCCGAGCGGCACCGGTCCACCGACCGCCGAGGCCGCGCTTCAGGCTCCGATCCGGCCCTCAAGGCGCTTTGCTGTCCTCTTTGCGTGCGACCGCGGCCTTGACCTCTTTGGCATCCTGACGGGCCGCGTTACCGAGCTCTTTGGCGCCCCGTTTGACGGCTTCGCCTGCCTGCTTCGAGTCGCGCTTGATGGCCTCACCGGCGCGCCGGGAGCTCTTCTTGACGGCCGTAACGGCTTCCTGGGTATCGCGCTTCACGGCCTCGCCCGTGGCCTTGGCATTCCTTGCGATGGCATGGCCCGCCTCACGCGAGTCCTTCTTCACCGTGGCCACCGCCTCGCTGGTGTCGCGCTTGACGGTGTCGCCCACGCCCTGGGCGATTGCGACCGCGGCGAAGCCGATGCCCGTCAGGGCGGCGAGGAGTCGAGTTTGGATCATGTGCGATCTTTGGGCCCGCTGTGGCGGGGAGGCAAGCGTGCCGCAGTCAAAGTGTTAGCGGGCGCACAATGTTGGCGTCGCGCCCGTCAGATCGGCTGGAACGCGACCGTGAAACGACTGCCCCGTTCCTCGACTGCAGGGCCGACCTCGACCGTCGCGCTGTGCAAGCGCGCGATCTCCTCGACGATGGCGAGGCCGAGCCCGCAGCCCTCGCCGTTGGAATCGGGCATCCGGTAGAAGCGCTCGAAGATCCTGACGCGCTCGTCTTCGGGAATGCCCGGCCCATCGTCGACGACCGAAAGCCGTGGTTGCGGGCCAGCCTCGACGACGACGGAAACCCGTCCGGATTTCTGTCCGTATCGCAGCGCATTGTCGATCAGGTTGGAGAGCAGCTCCCCCAGCAGGCGGTGGTCGCCGTTGACTCGCACTGGAGCCTCCGGAACATCGAGCCCGAAGTCGATGTCGCGCTCGATCGCGCGGGGGATCCATTCTTCCCCAACACGCCGGGCGAGGCAGACCAGGTCCATCGGCTTGAGCTCCAACACGGAGGCGGCTTCCGGGTCCGTGCGTGCCAGCGTCAGCAGTTGTTGGCTCAAACGGCCGGCCCGCTCCACGGAACGATGCAGCGCGCGCAGAGCTTCGCGCTCCGTCTGACTGTCCTGCGCGCGCTCGGCACGCTCGGTGTGCAACATCACCGCGGCAATCGGGGTTCGGAGCTGGTGAGCGGCGTCGGCGACGAAGCGCCGCTGCGCCCGCATGGCGCTACTCAGTCGTGCCAGCAGCTCGTTGATACGGGTCGCGAGGATGCGAGCCTCGCGCGGCAGGTCGGTTTGCGGGACTGGAGAGAGGTTGTTGTGGTCGCGCTCTTCGATCTGCGAGGCCAGCTCGGTGAGCGGCTTGAGGCCTTGCGAGATGCTCTGCCACGCCAGCAGCAATGCGATGCTCAGCAGGGCTGCCTGTGGGGCCACCATCGCCAGCAGCACGTCTCGGGCAAGAGTCTGACGCTTGTTCAATGTCTCCGCGACCGTGACGGTGACGGTATCGCCGGTGTCGGGCGGGGCGATGCGCGTGGACACGATCCGCACGGGATGCCTGTGGAGAACGCCGTTGGTGAGCTCGATGCCCTCGATTGCCACGCTGCTGTCGTTGGGAAGCTCGGCATCGCCCGCGACGTAGCCGAGGCGCTTCGTGGAGACGCGGAAGCTCGTCTTGTCGACCTCATCGAACTGGAAGATCTGCAGCGCGACCCGTGGCAGGTCGAAATGGATCAGCCCGTGCTCGGCGCTGACCGCCTGCGCCAGCGAGCGCGTCGAGTCAATCAGCCAGCGATCGTAAACGAGGTTGGCGAAGTGCAGCGCCGTCAGGTAGCAGGCCAGCGCATCGAGCGCGAGGAGCAACAGCAAAACCGAGCCGAGTCGTGCCAGCAGCCTGGCGAGCAGGCTGCGATCATTCACCGACGGTCGTCTCCAGCAGGTACCCGAACCCGCGCAGCGTGCGGATCTTCAGCCCGAACGGAGTCAGCCGCCGCCGCAGGCGATGAACGCAGATCTCGATCGCGGTGTCCGAGGGTGGATTGCCGCCCCGGTTGAGCCGATCGGCGATGGCCTCCTTGCTGACGACGCGCCCGAGGCGCGTGGCCAAGGTCTCGAGCAGCGCCATCTCGCTGGCGGGCAGGTCCACCGTATTCCCGCCCAGCGATACGCGGGGCTCGCCCGGGACCAGCACCAGCGGTCCGACGCGGATCTCCGGCTCCCGGTCGCCGCGCTTGCGCCGCAGGAGTGCCCGGACGCGCGCCTCGAGCTCGGGCATCTCGAATGGCTTGACGAGATAGTCGTCCGCTCCGGCATCCAGCCCCGATACACGGTCCTCCAGAGAGTCGCGTGCGGTCACGATCAGGATGGGCAGCCCCGAGAGCTGCTGATGCAGGCTGCGGACGAGCGCGAGCCCACTGACTCCGGGGACCATGAGGTCGACGATCGCCAGGTCGTACTCCTTCGACATGAGGGTGTTGGAGGCGATGCGCCCGTCCACATGGGCGTCCACCTCATAGCCCGATTGCTGCAGCATGGCGGTCAATGCCTCGCGCAGCTCGTCATCATCCTCGACGATCAGCAGACGCATTCGAATGACATCGGATATCTCGGGAACTGCATTGTAGCCCCTTGCCCGATGCGCCGGACTGAGGGCGGTGTCGGCTTCATGGGCATGCCAATGACCGACTACTTCGGGCAAACTTGCGCGGATATGCGTCTACCCGAGCTGTCACCCCTCTCCGCGCTGCGAAGCCGACTGGTTCCGGGCCATTGGGACGTGCTCGCCTTCCTGCTGGTGGCGGTGTTCTTCATCTATCTCGCCCAGGCCGCGCATGGGCTTACCCAGTCGCTGGCGGGCCTGGAGGCCACCCCGATCTCGCTCGCCCCCTCCGCGCTGGTGGGGTACGCCGCCCGGACCGCGCTGCGCATGCTGATTGCCATGGGCGCCTCGCTGGTGTTTACCTTCACCTACGCGACGCTGGCCGCCAAGAGCCACCGCGCGGAGGTTGTCCTGGTCCCGCTGCTGGACTTCCTGCAGTCCGTGCCGATCCTGAGTTTCTCGATCACCATCCTGTTCTTCCTGCAGCTCGCCCCGGAGCGGGTGGCAGGGGCGGAGATGGCCGCCATTTTCCTGATTTTCACCAGTCAGGCCTGGAACATGGCCTTCAGCTTCTACCACTCGCTGAGGAGCATCCCCGATGAGTTGATCGAGGCGGCCCGCAATTTCCAGCTCAGCCCGTGGATGCGGTTCTGGCGCCTGGAGGTGCCGTTCGCGATGCCGGCGCTGATCTGGAACATGATGATGTCCATGTCTGGCGGCTGGTTTTTCGTGGTGGCCTCCGAGGCGATCAACGTCGGTCATACGACTGTCACAGTGCCGGGCGTGGGCTCGTACATCGCGCTCGCCATCGAGCAGAAGAACCTGGCGGCCATCGGCTATGCGATCGGCGCGATGTTCGTGGTCATCCTGGTGTTTGACCAGTTCCTGTTCCGGCCTCTGATCGCCAGCGCGGACTGGTTCCGTCTCGAGCAGGAGTCCGGCTTTACCCAGGATCGCCCGTGGGCGCTGACCATGATGCGCCGCTCGCGTCTGCTCGGGCTGATCGCCAACGCCTTTGCGGCCCTGCTGCGCGCCGGCAACAGGCCGGCGCGACCTGCGCGCGAGGCTCGCCCCACAGCGGCTCGCAGATCGCACTGGGGTGACTACCTCTGGTATGGCGTTCTGGTGCTCATTGGAGCGCTGGCGCTGTGGAAAACGATCCATTTCGTGCTGGGCGAGGTCGCACTGAAGGAGATCGGGCATGTCATCGTGCTGGGGTTCATCACCCTCACGCGCGTGGCGGTGCTGATCGGGCTGGCGAGCCTGATCTGGGTTCCGATAGGGGTTGCGGTGGGGATCCGGCCGCGCGTCGCGCGCATCGTCCAGCCGATCGCGCAGTTTCTGGCGGCCTTTCCCGCCAATCTGCTGTTTCCGATCGTGGTGTCGGCCATCGTGCTGTTCAGGCTGACTCCCGACATCTGGCTGAGCCCGCTGATGATCCTGGGCACGCAGTGGTACATTCTCTTCAACGTCATCGTGGGCGCTTCGGCCATTGCGCCGGAACTGAAGTACGCGAGCGAGAATCTCGGCGTGCGGGGCTGGCTGTGGTGGCGGCGGGTGGCACTGCCCGCCGTCTTTCCGTTCTATGTCACGGGCGCCATCACCGCTTCGGGCGGCTCGTGGAACGCGAGCATCGTGTCCGAGGTCGCCACGTGGGGCCAGGAGAAGCTCGTCGCGCACGGCCTCGGCGCGTACATTGCCGGGGCGAGCGATGCCGGAGACTTCCAGCGCAGCGTGCTCGGCACCGTGGTGCTGAGTCTGTTCGTCGTCACGGTGAACCGACTGTTCTGGCGGCCGTTATATGCCCGCGCCGAGCGTAAGTTCCGGATCAGCTGAAAGCCTGTTGAAAGAATTCGAGGGAGCGCAGCGTGAATGCCAACCCCGCCCTGAATCTCGCCCCCCTGCTCGATGTGCAGGGTGTCTGCAAGTCCTTCCGCAAGCCCGACGGGGACGAGCTGGTCGTGCTCGAGAACGTCAACCTGACCCTGCGCCCGGGAGAGATCGTGGGACTCCTGGGCCGCTCGGGCTCGGGTAAGTCCACGCTGCTGCGCTCCATCGCGGGGCTCGACGAGCCGACCGCCGGCGCGGTCAATTATCTGGGGGCGCAGGTGGCCGGCCCGGCCTCCGGGATCGCGATGGTCTTCCAGAGCTTCGCTCTGTTTCCGTGGCTCACTGTGCTCGAGAACGTGCAGCTCGGGCTCGAGGCCCTGGGCGTCGCCGAACTCGAGATGCGGCGGCGGTCACTGGCGGCGATCGACCTCATTGGGCTCGACGGCTTCGAATCCGCGTATCCTCGTGAGCTCTCCGGCGGCATGCGTCAGCGGGTCGGTTTCGCCCGCGCGCTGGTCGTGCACCCGAACATCCTGCTGATGGACGAGCCGTTCTCGGCGCTGGACGTGCTGACCGCCGAGACGCTGCGCAACGACTTCCTCGATCTGTGGTGCGAGGGGCAGCTGCCGATCAAGTCGGTCCTGCTGGTCACGCACAACATCGATGAGGCCGTGCAGATGTGCGATCGGCTGCTGATCTTCTCCACTCACCCTGGGCGGGTGGTGAGCGAGATCCCCATCGATCTGCCCAAGCCGCGGCGCGCACTGGACCCTCGCTACATCGCGCTCGTGGACCGCGTTTACGCCGAGATGACGACACGGCCAAGTGGGGAGCACCGGCCGGGCGCGCGGATGGAGCGGTTTCCCGGCACGGGGATTGGCACGGTGCTCACCCATGTGTCCTCGAACCTGCTGTCCGGTCTGATGGAGGCGCTGGCGGATGAGCCATTTCGCGGCAAGGCGGACTTGCCGGAGATCGCCGAGACGCTGCACATGGAAGCCGGTGATCTGCTGCCCGTCGCCGAAGCGCTGCAGATGCTGCGGTTTGCGGAGATCGAGCGCGGCGACATCCGGCTCACGGAAGCGGGAATGCAATTCGTCCGTGACGAGACGGATGAGCGCAAGCATCTGTTCTCCCGGCACCTGCTCACCTATGTGCCACTCGCTGCGCACGTGAAGAGGGTGCTCGATGAGCGCAAGGGGCGATCGGCGCCGAAGAGCCGTTTCTTCGACGAGCTCGAGGATTACATGGCTGAGGAGGCTGCGGAGCAGACGCTTCGCACCATCATCAGTTGGGGCCGGTACGCGGAGGCGTTTGCTTACGATGACAACCGGCAGGCATTCAGCCTGGAGAACCCGGCGTAAGGATCGGATCCGTCGTGCGCTTATGAGTGAGGCTCGCCGCATTACCGGGCTCACAACCATCGGCTACCAGGGGGCCCGCCTGGAGGCCTTCATCGAAGCGTTGAAGGACGCCCGAGTGACGCTGTTGTTGGATGTGCGTGAGCTACCTATCTCGCGCCGGGCTGGATTTTCGAAGACTCCTCTGTCGGAGGCGCTAGCCTCTGCCGGTATCGCGTACCGACATGAGAAGGCGCTCGGTACCCCGAGGCGCATACGGTATCGACACCGCGAGAATCACGACATGGAAAGGTTCTTCGCTGAATACCGTGCGTACCTGGTGACGCAGATGTCGTTGCTTGATTCCCTTGCGCGAACGCTCCAGGGAACGGTCGCGTTAATGTGCTTCGAGCGCGATCCGGCGCAGTGCCATCGATCTGTGCTGGGTGCCGAGCTGGGCGCGCGGATGGGGATCCCGTGCCGCGATCTGTTTGTGAGTAGTTTGATGCAGTAATAGCTACAAGCAATTGAATTATATAGATAATATCAGAAGCTTGATTCCCCCCGTATTCTCGGCGACTCTTCTTTGCATGCGCGACCGACCTCCATTCATTCCGCCGGATCAGCAACCCATTCAGCGAGTGGTCGGACGGCGCGTGACTGCGCCCCTGGGGAAGCCACCGGGCGCCGAGGCTCGTGCAGCTATGACGGCGAATGCGCAATATCGAACCCGGGCACCCAAGGGACTGTTCTTCTACGCCAGCCACGAAGAAATGGCGCGCGATCGCGAGCGCTGGACGCTCGACGCCATGCTCGCGAGGCGCGCGCAACGTGACTGAGTACACGCGCCCAGCCACCTGGGAGGATGTGAAACACCTGGCGTGCCTGCTGAAGGAAGCCGATGTCGAGTACGCTCTGGTGGGTGGGTATGCAATTGCAGCACACGGATTCAATCGGTTCTCGGAGGATATCGATCTGCTCGTAAACCCCTCTGCGGAGAACTCCAGGCGATGGGTTCTAGCGCTCGCGCAATTGCCGGATCATGCGACGCGCGAGCTGCTGAGCAATCCTGACGTATTCGCCAGCGATGCGCGGTACGCCGTGCGAATCAACGACGAGTTCACGATAGATGTCATGCCCTCGGTCGCTGGACAGGGTTGGGGTGACTTGCAGTCGCACATCGAGATCATCGATCTGGACGGAGTGCCACTGCGGCTCCTGAGTCTGGAGGGCCTCCTCAAGACCAAGCAGGGCGTCCGTCCCAAGGATCAACTGGATGCAGCGCTGTTGCGCCAGATGATCGAGGAGTTGAAAAAGTAGCCCCAATTCCCGCACGCAAGCCTGGCACCTGCGCCGGGTTTCAGGCCATGCTGCCGAGACCACCGTCAGGCTCGTCGGAGCACTGACGGCGGCTCGGTCGTTTAGTTATTTACGGCTGGCAGTGAGAGGCAGACCAAGACCCGGTCACGCCACGTTCCAGGGTTCCCCCTCCAATCCATGTGGATGTCGAGCCGTCCTTGCACGCAATCGTGCCAATGACCTGGCCCACGAATTTCACTTCGCCGTTGATCGTCAAGGACCCATCCGAGAGGACCCGCCCGATACCCGCGCCCGACAGGCATGAGCTGGAGATTTGCAGGCAAACCGATCCGGAAATATTCCCCGCCGGATCCTGGCTGAGAGTGAGCGTCACGGACTGGAAAACCACCGGGGCCGGCGTGACGGCCTGGCCATACCAGATCCCGGTGTAATCGGGTACCGGCGCATGCGCACCGCCGCCTCCGCCGCCTCCGCCGCCTCCGCCGCCTCCGCCGCCTCCGCCTGGTCCCCCGCCGCCCGCCGCCGCAGCTGTGCCCGCTGCGATGACGATCGTCGAGAACGCAGCGCACAGCGCAGCCACCATCCTGAATGTCTTCTTCGACTCAGTCACTAGTCCTCTCCTG
>DASXZI010000005.1:0-253077 GCA_036501985.1 Steroidobacteraceae bacterium
TGAGCACCGCATCGGGCAGCCTCGAGCTGGAGGAAGCCGGTCCCGGGAATTTCGTTGCGCGCGGACCGCTGACGTTCGTGACCGCGCGCCGCGGCCGGGAGGTGGGACTGTCGGCATTCGGCGCCGCCCGGTCGCGGGAACTGCGAGTGGACTGCGCGGGAATCAGCGCCTCGGACAGCGCGGGGATGACCGTGCTGCTCGACTGGCTGGCGTTTGCGAAACAGACCGGTCGTTCACTGCGTTTCGGCAACCTGCCCGAGCAGGTCCAGGCGCTCGCCCGGATCGGAGATGTTCTCGAGCTGCTCGAGCGCGGTGTCTGACCGGCCCTCAGGATCATTTCCGCCGGCTCAGTGAGGCTGCTCGGACGGGGGTGGCGGCTCGGAGGAGGGATTGGGCGCCTCGCCCTGTGGCGAGGTGGGGGCGCCGGGCGCGTTGGATTGCGGGGCTTTGGCCTTGGGTGGCGGGGCGGGGGACTGTGAGCCCGGCGGCGGCTGGTCCTTGGGCTGCGACTCGGGCTGCTCACCCCCTTCACTCTCCTCCAGGATCTTCTTCTCTTCGTCGTACTGCTGCTGCTCCTGTTGCTGCTGCTGCTGGGAGTTCTCGCCGCCGGTGATGAGATACTGACGCCGCTGCAGGTAGGCATTGCGCAGGAAGGCGTATTTGTCGTACGCGCCTTCCAGGACTTTCTCCGAGTCGAGCAGTCGCGAGCGCGTATCCACGACCTGCATTCCCCACAGTCCCCAGGAAACCCATCCGTTCCTGATGTAGTGGCGCGGATCCGTGAAGATGTCCCCGACTCGGCCGAGGCCGTCGCGCACATCCGAAGGGCCAAGCAAGGGAATTACGAGATAGGGGCCGGGACCGGCGCCCCAGTGGCCGAAGGTCAGGCCCAGATCCTCGTCGTTCTTCTGCAGGCCGATGCGCGAGGCCGGATCGAACAGACCCCCGATGCCCACGGTCGTGTTGACGACCAGCCGGCCGGTATCCTGCACGAATGGCTTGAATTTCAGTTGCAGCAGGTCGTTTACGATGGTCGTGGGGTAGGACAGGTTGTCGATGAAGTTGGATACGCTGGTACGCACCGGGCGTGGCGTGATCTTGCGGTAGCCGAGCGCAATAGGCCTGAGGACCGCGTGGTCCACGGCATCGTTGAAGCGGTAAGTCACCCGGTTCACACGCTCGAGCGGGTCGCGTGGGTCGCGTTTCGTATTCGGCTGGGTCGCACAGCCGAACAGGCTCAGGCAGAGAATCGCGAGCAGCGGGACGGAGGCTGTTCTGGGCATGATGTGCAGGGAGACCGGCAACAAGAGGCGGCATTGTACCAGCGCCGTCGGATCCTGCCGCTGAGCTGCGGCAGCGGGCCCCCCGAGAGCTATTGCGTGTTGCTGACGTGACGCAGGCGGGTGTTGGCCAGATACTCCCGCACCTCGTCCAGGCGCGCCTGGTAGCGGGCCCGCTGTACTTGGGTCAGGTGGGGTGCCGCCAGAGCGAGCTGCAGCTGCTGGGCGGCCATGGGCAGATCGCCTCCGGCTATCTGATACTCGCCCATGTAGAAATAAGCATCGCCGGCATCCCCTGCCGCGCTTGCCGCCAGCGCCGTCAGCCGGATCTGCTCCGGGGTGGGCGGGACGTTGTTGAAAAGATCCAGCAGCACACTGTGGGCCTGGCCCGGTCGTCCGGCTTTCATGAGTGCTTCTGCGTAGCGGACCGTGACCGGCACGTTACGAGGAAAGAGCTCGACCGCGCGCTGCAGGGAGGCCACGCCATCGTTCGTCTGCCCCGCCTTGACCTGTGCCTGGCCGAGCGCGGCATGCAGCAGCGTCAGGCCCTCGTGCTGCTCGGTCAGCTTGTTGAGGATCTTTTCGGCCTCGACAGGCTTGTTGTCGGCCATCAGCGCCAATGCCTCGCCGTAGCGGGTGCCGATGTCGTTGTTCCCCTGTGCGATCTTCTGCGAGTACTGCTTCTCGACATCCACATCGCCGGGCGTCGTCAGCACGCGGACGCGTTCGCGGATGAGCTGATAGTTCAGGGACTCCTTGACCTTGACGGGTGGAAGTTGTGCCGCGCGTGCGCGCGCCTCGGCGATACGCACGGAGGTCACGGGGTGGTCCTGGAGCATCGCGGGAATGTACGTTCCAGCCAACCCCTCCATTCGGCCGATGGTCTCGAAGAAGTTCGCCATGGCGCGCGTGTCGAAGCCGGCGCCGGAGAGGAAGCCGATGCCCACCCGGTCCGCCTCCGCTTCATTGTCGCGTGTGAAGTTGATCTGCTGCTGCACTGCCATGCCCTGCGCGGCAGCGATGCCACCCTCGATCGCCTGGCCTCCACCGCCACTGAGGGCGCCGAGCAGGACCGCGGCCAGCATCGCCGCCGCGGCCGTCATGCTCTGCTGGCTCTGCGCACGGATCTGGCGCGCAATGTGATGCTGAGTCACGTGCGCCATCTCGTGGGCCATCACGCTCGCCAGCTCCGATTCGTTGTGGGTCGCGAGGATCAGGCCATAGTTGATGCAGATGAATCCGCCCGGCAGCGCGAACGCGTTGATCGCTGACTCGCGGAAGGCGAAGAACTGGAAGTGCGGCGCACCGTCGGGTACCTGCGTAGCGAGCCGGTCGCCGACGGAGTTGAGATACTCGGAGATCTCGGGATCTTCGATGAGCGCGTTCTGTTCCCGAAACTGATGAATGACCATCGCCCCGAGCTGGTATTCCTCAGTGCCGTTGAGCACTGCGGCAGCAGGACTGCCCATGTCGGGCAGGTCCGGCGGCGCCGGCGCGACGGCCTCCTGCGCCAATGCCGACGACGCCGAGGCGAAGGTGACGGCGGCTGCAAGGCACAGGATCAGGGCACGCATGGTTCAAGTTCGACCGCTTTGGGGTCCGGAGAGTTTCCGTGGACTTACAGATGCTTACAAAGTGTCCGAGGCAAAATCGGCGAGCCGGGAGCGTTCGCCCCGAACCAGCGTAATGTGCCCCGAATGAGGCCAGCCGCGAAAGCGATTTACAGCATATGTCAGGCCTGAAGTCATCTCCGTGAGATACGGAGTGTCGATCTGGGCAATATTGCCGAGGCAGGCCACCTTGGTCCCCGGGCCTGCCCGCGTCACCAGGGCCTTCATCTGCTTGGGCGTGAGGTTCTGGGCTTCGTCGAGGATGATGAAGCGGTTGAGGAAGGTGCGGCCGCGCATGAAATTCAGGGAGCGGATCCGGATCCGGTTGCGCAGCAGATCGTTGGTCGCCGCGCGGCCCCAGTTGCCGCCCTCCTGGCTGCTCGTGAGCACTTCCAGATTGTCCATCAGAGCGCCCATCCAGGGCTCCATCTTTTCCTCCTCAGTCCCCGGCAGGAAGCCGATGTCCTCGCCCAGGGGGATCGTGACGCGGGTCATGATGATCTCGACGAAGCGGTTGGTCTCGAGCGTCTGCATGAGCCCCGCGGCGAGCGTGAGCAGAGTCTTGCCGGTGCCAGCGGGCCCGACTACGGTCACGAAGTCGATATCCGGATCCATGAGCAGGTTCAACGCGAAGTTCTGCTCGCGATTGCGGGCAGTGATTCCCCAGACGCTGTGGCGATCAGTGCGATAGTCACGGAGCAACTCGATCGTGGCGGTCATGTCCGGGAGGACCCTGCGCACGATCCCCTCGATGCCTTCGGGGCTGTCCTCGTACAGACCCTGATTGGGTTGCCACTCACTCACGGACGGGCCGCTCACCTCGTAGAAGGTCCGTTCAGCTTCCTTCCACGAGCGCATGCCCTGGCCGTGCTTTTCCCAGAAGTCCCCGGGCAGGGCACTCATGCCGCTGTAGAGGACGTCCGCGTCCTCGAGCGTCTTGTCGCTGTAATAGTCCTCGGCGTGTACCCCCAGGACAGCGGCCTTGATGCGCAGGTTGATGTCCTTGGAGACCAGGATCACGCGAGCGTCGGGCCGCTCGTTCTGCAGCGCGAGGGTCTGGGCCAGGATCGCGTTGTCGTTGCCCTGGCCAGGCAGTCCCGCGGGTAGTGCGCCCGCCAGCTCACGAGTCTGAAAGAACAACCTGCCGGTCGAGGGTTTCTTGCCGTGATTGCCCGAATAGCCGTTCGGCAGCGGCAGGCCCCGATCGATGTGCTCCTTGGTGACATCGCGAATCATGTCATCGAGGAACCGGCTCACCTGGCGCACGTTGCGAGAGGCTTCCGACAGCCCCTTCTTGTGCGCATCGAGCTCCTCGAGCACCATCATGGGCAGATAGACGTCGTGCTCCTCGAACCGGAAGATGGAGGTTGGATCGTGCATCAGCACGTTGGTGTCGAGCACGAACAGGCGCCGGTCCCCGCGCGCTTTGACCTTCAACTCACCGGCGGCCGCGCTCGCCGGCCCGGGCTCAGAGAGACTTCGCCGCTTCAAGCACTTCCTCCGCGTGGCCCGGTACCTTCACTTTGCGCCATTCGCGCCGCAGGACCCCGGCGCCATCGAGCAGAAACGTGCTGCGCTCGATCCCCAGATACTTCCTGCCGTACAGGCTCTTTTCGTGAATGACATCGAACAGCTTGCACAGCGTCTCCTCCTCATCGGCGAGCAGCGGAAATGGCAGCTTCTCCTTCTCTGTAAACCGGTCGTGCGAGCGCACGCTGTCGCGCGAGACGCCCACCACGACGGTACCTGACTTGCGGAAAGCGGCGTGCAGATCGCGGAAATCCTGGCTTTCGCGCGTGCAGCCGGAGGTCATGTCCTTTGGATAGAAGTAGATCACCAGCCTCTTGCCGGCAGCATCCTGCAGTCCCCATGTGCCCCCGCCCGCGGCGGGCAGGGTGAAAGTCTTTATTCGCGTGCCGATCTTCGGCTGGCTCATGAGGTGATTCCTCGGGCGCGGAGTGCCGCACGCAGCGGCACTCCTGCGCGTGTGACGCTCACTACGATTTCACAGGTTCGAGGATCGCATCGAGGTTGAGCGAGTCGCAGAATTCCATGAACTCCTCCCGCAGATGCGCCACGTGGATGCGGCTGGGCACGTTCACGATCATCTGTACCGAGAACATCGGCGCGCCGGTATGCGCAGCCGGGTAACTGCGGGTCGAGACCTCGGCGATGTCGATTCCCCGGGTAGCGAAAAAGCCTGCCAGCCCCGAGACGATGCCGCTCTGGTCGAGACAAACGACATCGATGGAGTAGGGCAGCATGTCGGTGCGCGCCGAGCGGGGCTCGGTGCGCTTGAGGTGAATGCTGAGACTGCTGGTTTCCGCCAGGCGCTTCAGCTCGGTTTCGAGCTTCGCCAAGGCATGCCAGTTGCCCGAGACCAGCAACAGCATCGCGAATTCCGTGCCGAGGCTGGCCATCCGGCTCTCGCTGATGTTGCCGCCGCACTCGCTGATCACGCGGGTCAGCTCATGGACCATCCCGGTGCGGTCGCCGCCGATCGCGGAAACGGCCAGGTGCTGCTTCATCTTGGGTGGTCGGTTCGAAGTCCGTTGTCGTGGCCGGCTGAGTGTACCGGGTGTGCCCCGCCCAGTCATGGGCTGCCCCTAAATTGTCATGCGTCGCCCAACGTTACGGCCAACGGATCGCGCCGTGGCGCGGGCGCGCATTGACACCGCGGCGTCCAGCGCCGGGCGGAGGTGACCGCAAGCCAGGTCGTCACCTCGCCTGCAGCTTGCTTGACCGGAGCGCGCCCTCGTAACATTCGTGTTCTCAAGCGTCCACGCGCGATCCCGGCAGGGTTGCGCAATACCGTGCACACGCGGAAGCGGCCGGTGCGAGGCGCCGGCAACAGCAGGACCGCAGACCGACTTATGTTCTCAGGCAGCCTGGTCGCCATGGTGACGCCGATGCGGCCGGACGGTGCGCTCGACCTGCCGGCATGGGAGCGGCTCATCGATCTGCATCTGTCCAGCGGCACGAGCGGCCTGGTGGTGGGCGGGACGACCGGGGAGTCGGCGACACTCAGCGATGCAGAGTTATGGGAGCTGACGGAACGCGCTTGCGCGCAGGCGCGTGGCCGCATCCCGGTCATCGTGGGAGCCGGCACGAGCAGCACCGCAGCCACCGTGGGGCGCGCGCGGCGGCTGTGCGATCTGCCAATCGACGGGCTGCTGATCGTCACGCCGGCGTACAACCGGCCCACGCAGGAAGGGCTGTATCGACACTTTGCGGCGGTGGCCGGCGCCGTGAGCGCACCAATAGTTGTTTACAATGTGCCCTCGCGCACATCAGTGGATATGCTGCCCGTGACGGTGCAGCGGCTGTCGCAACTTCCGGGCATCGTGGCGGTCAAAGAGGCCGTTGCGCAGACCGAGCGGATCCGGGAGCTGATCTGCCTGTGCGGGCAGGATTTCGCGGTCCTCAGCGGCGATGACACCACCGCGAGGGAATCGATTCTCGCGGGCGCGCGAGGCGTGATCTCGGTGACGGCAAATGTCGCACCCGGCCCCGTCTGCGAGATGATACGCGCGGCGATGAGGGCAGATGCCGAGCAGGCCAGGGGTCTGGACTCGTCGCTGTCAGCGTTACACCGCGACCTGTTTGTGGAGGCGAATCCGATCCCGGTGAAATGGGCGCTGGCGCGCATGAAGTTGATCCAAGGCGGGATCCGCCTGCCGCTCACCGAGCTGTCGCCAGCGCATCAGCCGGCAGTATTGGCCGCGCTGCGCGCGGCCGGCCTCATGAATTGATCCGATGCAGAGGGACTCAATGACTTACCGCACCGTGCTGCCGGGACTGCTGGCTGCTCTGATGATCCTGGCCGGCTGTCATCCGTTGCGCGCCCTGCGCAACATCGGTGGGTCATGCCACGACGTTCAGCCCTACACGAAGGCGCAGAGCATCGAGCCGCTGCGCATTCCGCCGGGGCTGGATACACCGGATACGAGCAATGCCCTGCACGTTCCTGCCCTGAGCGGGCCTGCGCCTCCGCGGCCCGGACCCAAGGATCCGTGTCTGGACCAGCCGCCTGCGTTCAAGGTACCTAAGCCGGCGCTGCCCCAGGCCTGAAGGTGTATCATTCGCCGCCTTGCGCGGCGCGCGGCTCAGGCCGCGCGCGCGCCGGAACCCGCTGCACACAAAGAGGCTGGGGTGCCTTTGCGCAAAAGGACATCTCACAACGAGAATATTTTGAGGAGTTCGGTATAAGTCATTGATTGGAGAGGTGGCCGAGCGGTCGAAGGCGCTGGACTGGAATTCCAGTAACATCTTCACGGGTGTTCGTGGGTTCGAATCCCACCCTCTCCGCCAGCCGCTTCCCGAGGCTCTGCATCAGCGCGGCTTGCGCTTGGGGGCAGAGATCCCCACGTTGGTGGACCTGGCGGGTCGCGGTTATGGTGGCTCGCATCGGCTTCTCCGCGACGACCAGTCGTGAATCCCGTCAGGGCCGGAAGGCAGCAGCGGCAGCGGCGATGTCGGGTGCCGGAGCTCACGGCTGGTGCGGGTCACCTCCTGAGGTGCGCGGCGGCGGTCGAGAACGCAAGGACGCCAGGCAGGGCGTTTCGCAGAAGTGAGGCCATGAGTTACACGGCGTTGGCGCGCACGTGGCGCCCTAAAACCTTTGTCGACCTCGTCGGGCAGGAGCACGTTCGTCAGGCTCTGGTCAATGCGTTGCAGAGTGGCCGCGTCCATCATGCTTTCCTGTTTACAGGAACCCGCGGCGTCGGCAAGACCACGATCGCGCGGATTCTCGCCAAGTGTCTCAACTGTGAGCGGGGTGTGACGCCCGAGCCCTGCGGAGTGTGCGCGAGTTGCCGTGAGATCGACACGGGCCGATTCGTGGATCTCATCGAGGTCGATGCCGCTTCGCGGACCAAGGTGGACGACACACGGGAGCTGCTCGACAACGTGCAGTACGCACCCACCCGGGGCCGCTACAAGGTGTATCTGGTGGACGAGGTGCACATGCTGTCCACCCACTCGTTCAATGCGCTGTTGAAGACGCTCGAGGAGCCGCCGCCGCACGTCAAATTCCTGCTGGCGACGACCGATCCACAGAAGCTGCCCGTGACGGTGCTCTCGCGCTGCCTGCAATTCAACCTCAAGCGGCTGCCGGTCGCGCAGATTGCCGGACGCATGCGCACCATTCTGGAGAAGGAGGTCATCGCCTTCGATGCCGCCGCGCTGCGCCTCATCGCGCAGGCAGCAGATGGGAGCATGCGCGATGCCTTGTCACTTCTCGATCAGCTGATCGCCTTCGGCGGCGGTGCTGCCCGTGAGGTCGAAGCGCGTGCCATGCTTGGCACGGTTGCGCGGGATCATGTCGTGCGGCTCGCGGAACTGCTGGGAGCCATGAATGTCCCGGAGGTGGTGCGCTGTGCGCAGTCTCTCGAGGAGTGGGCACCGGATTACGCGCAGGTGCTTGATGAGCTCGCCGCGCTGCTGGTGCGAGTTGCGCTGAAGCAGGCAGTGAGTGACTTCGAAGGCGACGAGCTCTATCCCCCCGACGTTCTCGAGCGTCTGGCTGCAGCTCTGGCTGCGGAGGATGTGCAGCTGTTCTATCAGACGGCGGTCGTCGGCCGGCGCGATCTGGTCCTGGCGCCCGATCCGCGGGCGGGCTTTCAGATGACTCTGTTGCGCATGATCGCCTTTCGTCCCGCCGGCGAGGGGGGAACGCTCGCCGCGGATGCGGGAATGGCCACCGGGACAGCGGCAAGAGCTGCCACGGATGGCGGCAAGGCGCGCCAGCCGGCCTCTGGTGCAGCCAGCGAAGGCCGTTCGAGCATGAATCCCGCCCCCGGGTCAGTCGTGGCAGCGAGCCCGCCTTCAGGCATTCCGGAGCCCTGCGCGCCGAGGCTCGCCTCGGCCGACTCTGGCGTCGCCTCGCCCGGGGATCCCAACTCCTGGGCGACGCTCCTGAGTCAGCTCGAGCTTCAGGGCGCGGCGCGTCAGCTTGCCAGCCACTGTGCGCTGCTGGGCCGGGAAGGTGGGGTCGTGCGGTTGGCGCTCGATGGCCGTCACAAGCTGATGCGCACGCCCTCGCAGGAAGAGAAGCTGGCGCAGGCGCTCTCGAAGTACTTTGGCCAGAGCGTGCGGCTCGAGTTCGTGGCTTCCGCCTGCGCCGCTGCCCAGACTCCGGCCGACGCCGACCAACATGCCACGCTGCAGGATCTGGAGGCCGCGCGTCGCTCGTTCGAATCCGATCCGGGTGTGCAAATGCTGCGCGACCGATTTGGCGCGACGCTGCTGCCCGATACGATCCGTCCCGTAAAGTAGCCCGTCTGTTCGACTGTCAGGAGCCCTTCCATGCGCGGCAATTTCGGCAACATGTTCAAACAGGCCCAGGCCATGCAGGCCAACATGCAGAAGGTGCAGGCCGAGATCGCCACCATCGAAGTCAGCGGCGAGGCCGGCGGCGGCATGGTGAAGGTCATCATGAGCGGCCGGCACGAAGTGAAACGCGTGCAGATCGAGCCGGCCGTCTCGGGCGAGGATCGTGAGATGCTCGAGGATCTGCTGGCTGCGGCGATCAACGACGCCGTGCACAAGGTGGAGGCGCGCGTGCAGGAAAAGATGGCCTCCGTGACCGCCGGCCTGCAATTGCCCCCCGGGATGAAACTGCCCTTCTGATGCGCATCCGAGCGGAGCTCGGCCCGCCCTCGCAAGTGCCATGAAACATTCACCGCGCCTGACTCAGCTCATCGATGCCCTGCGCTCCTTGCCTGGTGTGGGACCCAAAACCGCTCAGCGCATGGCTTTCCATCTCCTGCAGGAGGGACGAGCCGGTGCACGTGCACTGGCTGACTCATTGGAGAGCGCGCTGAGCTCCGTAGTGCGATGCGCGCGTTGTCGCATGCTCACGGAGGACTCCCTGTGTTCGATCTGCGCTGCGACCCATCGCGATGGATCGCTGCTGTGTGCCGTCGAGTCACCGGCGGATGTCGTGGCTATCGAGCAGTCGGGAAGCTACCGCGGGCGGTACTTCGTCCTGATGGGGCATCTGTCTCCTCTCGATGGCATTGGTCCGGAGCAGCTCGGCGTTCGCGAGCTCGAGGCCATCCTGAGTGAGGGCAGTGTCCGGGAACTGATCCTGGCCACCAACCCGACCGTGGAGGGCGAGGCGACCGCTCACTTTCTCGGGGAGCTCGCGACCAAGCGAGGCATTCGAGCCAGCCGCATTGCGCACGGCGTTCCGATGGGCGGAGAGCTCGAATACGTCGACGGCGGCACGTTGGCGCACGCATTGGCGGGGCGACAGTCGGTAGGGTGAGTCGCCCATTCCCAGTGGCTAATAGGTGGCCGATATCAGTTGCGGCGCTCCGGGCCACGTCCAGCCGGCCCGCGTGTCTGGGGGCCGCGCGCTTCGGTCAGATCCTCATACAGCCGGCGCAGGCGGCGATAGCTCTCGTACCGTCTGGGGTGAAACATCCCGGCAGCAGCCGCAGAGCTGACCGCGCAGCCGGGTTCGCGCATGTGGCGACAATCGGAGAACCGGCAGTTTCCCGCAAGCCGTGCAACTTCGATGAATCCGAGGTGCCCGCGATCGAGGCGATCGATGGCCGGCGCGAAATCCCGGACGCCTGGGGAATCTATCAGGCTCCCCCCTGCGGGCAGGTCGAACAGGCGAGCGGCTGTGGTTGTGTGCCGCCCTTCCTCCTCGCGAACGAGCGTCCCGACCTCGATGGATGCATCGGGGATGAGTCGCGAGATGACCGATGATTTTCCGACGCCTGACTGACCTACGAGCGCCGTGACGGAGCCGGCGCAGGCCGCCACCAGCGCGTCCATTCCCGCGCCGGTGCGCGCCGAGCAGGCCAGCCACTCGTAGCCGGCGCCCTTGTAAACGTCCAGCTCCGGCTGCAACGCAGCCGGGATTGCGAGCTCGCTTTTGTTGAGGATCAACGTCGCGCCGATTGCCCCGGAGGTCGCCGCCGCCAGGTAGCGATCGAGCAGGAACAGGTCCGGCGCGGGTGTGGGTGCCAGCACGACCAGCAGCTGGGACAGATTGGCGACCACCGGCTCCGCTCCGCCCCGTGCGTTGGATCGATACAGCGCGTTGCGCCGCGGGCGCACTTCGAGCACATGGGTCTCCCTGCTGTGTGCATCGACGCGGCAGGCGACGTTGTCCCCGCAGACCACGGGCAGGTTGCGTCCGAATGGGCGAGCTTTCAATTCGCGACCGCCGCCATCGCGCACGAGCAGATGGCGCCCAAAGGTTGCAATGACGAGAGCATCGAAGTGGTCGCTCATGACCTGCGCAGCGTAGCCTCTGGTAAAATGCGCCTCAATCCGTCATTGACCTTATCTGCCCCATGCCCAACGGCGACAACCTCATCTGGATCGACCTGGAGATGACCGGACTGAAGCCGGACACCGATTCGATCATTGAGATCGCGACCGTCGTGACCGATAAGGAGCTGACGGTGCTCGCCGACGGCCCCGTGCTGGCCATCCATCAGGCGGCGCAGGTACTGGATCAGATGGATGACTGGAATCAGAAGCAGCATGGGTCCTCCGGCCTCACTGCGCGCGTGCGCGCCAGCCGCATCAGCGAGGCGGAAGCCGAAGAGCGAACCCTGGAGTTCCTGGCGCCCCTGGCCAACGCTGGCGCCTCGCCCATGTGCGGCAACAGCATCTGCCAGGATCGGCGCTTCCTCGCCAGACACATGCCGCGCCTGGAGCGCTTCTTCCACTACCGCAACCTGGATGTCAGCACCCTCAAGGAGCTGGCGAAGCGCTGGGCGCCAGCCGTGGCGGAAGGCTTCGTGAAACAAGGGACCCACCTGGCGCATGCCGATATCCATGAGTCCATCCGGGAGCTGCGGCACTACCGGGCGCATCTGCTGGCGCCCGCTTACGCCGGGTAACGATGTCAAACGAATCAAAGTCCCTGCCTGTATTCGCAGATGTTGTGGCGGCCGCCGACCGGATCAGCTCACGGCTCGTACGAACTCCGGTGATGAGCTCTCCCCGCCTTGATGAGCGGGCAGCGCGTCGCGTGGTGTTCAAGTGCGAGAACCTGCAGCACGGCGGTGCATTCAAGTATCGCGGCGCTCTGAACGCCGTTCTGCCGCTGGCCGTGGCGGGAAAGGTTACAGCGGTGGCCACGCACTCGTCCGGAAATCACGGCACGGCGCTGGCGTTGGCGGCGCGCGTCTGCGGCTTGGACGCGCATGTCGTCGTTCCGCGCGATTCGGCGCGACCGAAGATCGCCGCCATCGAGAGGGCAGGCGGACACGTGGTGTTCTGCGAGCCAGGCCAGCCGGCCCGCGAAGCAGCGCTCGCCGAGCTTCTGCGCCAGGTGGATGCTCACGTCGTGCCTCCCTTCGATGACGCGCGGGTCATTGCGGGGCAGGGGACCGCAGCGCTGGAGCTGCTCGGCGAGGAGCCGGCCCTGGATGTTCTCAGCACGCCCATAGGCGGTGGCGGGCTCATCGGTGGAACGGCGCTGGCCGCTCAGGCCATGGCTGCGCAGTGCCGGGTGATCGGCGCGGAACCGCAGGGCGCGGACGATGCGTACCGCTCATTCCGATCAGGAACGCGCCAGCCTGTGATGCAGCCTGCGACGATTGCCGATGGTCTGCGCGGATCGATCGGAGCGCTGAATTTCGAGCTGTTGCGCCGCTATGTTGCCGACGTCGTCACCGTGACCGAGCGCGAGATCGTCGAGGCGATGCGGATAGTTCTGCAGGACCTGAAGCTTCTGATCGAGCCATCCTCCGCGGTGCCTGTGGCCGCGCTCCTCGCCGGGAAGCTCGGCGAGCCGGGCCAGCGCGTGGGGATCATTCTGTCCGGTGGCAACGTCGATCTCGAACAATGTCCCTTCCTTCGGGGCGAGAGGTTGCCGTGAGCGCCTCGCTGGTGATGCATCGCGGCGGCTGTCACTGCGGCGCGGTGGAGTTCGAGGTGCAAGCACCGGCCAGCATCCGGGCCAGCGACTGCAACTGCTCGATCTGTCGCAAGAGCGGCTATCTGCATCTGATCGTGCCGCAGGCACGATTTCGACTGCTGCGCGGCGCCGACGCTCTCACCGAGTATCGCTTCAACACGGGCACGGCGCGGCACCTGTTCTGCCGCCATTGCGGCATCAAGTCGTACTACGTTCCGAGATCGAACCCCGACGGCTACAGTGTCAATGTCCGGTGCCTGGATCCCGCGACGCTCACCGAGGTGCAGGTCGAGGTCTTCGACGACAATGATCGCGAGGCAGCCACGGCAAAGATCCGGGAGTTGTCGAAGCCGACGTAGCTGCGCCCGAGCTACTTCGTCTTGGCGCCTTCGGCCAGAAACAGCCAGGTCTCGACGACCGTATCCGGATTGAGCGACATGCTCTCGATGCCCTGATCGAGCAGCCAGCGTGCCAGCTCCGGATGATCCGAAGGTCCCTGGCCGCAGATACCCACGTACTTGTGACGCTTCTTGCAGGCCCTGATGGCCATCGCCAGCAGGGCCTTGACCGCTTCGTCCCGCTCATCGAAGGCTTTGGCCACGATGGACGAGTCGCGATCCAGCCCGAGGGCGAGCTGCGTCATGTCGTTGGAGCCGATCGACATGCCATCGAAATGATTCAGATATTCGTCCGCCAGCAGCGCGTTGGTGGGTAACTCGCACATCATGATGATCTTGAGATCGCCCTCGCCGCGGCGCAGGCCATTCTGGGCGAGCAGCTCCGTTACCTGCCGGGCCTCCTTCAGGGTGCGCACGAAGGGCACCATGACCTGCACATTGGTGAGGCCCATCTGGTCACGGACTTTCTTCAGAGCACGGCACTCGAGCTCGAAGCAGGGACGGAATGTCTCATCCACGTAGCGTGAGGCACCGCGGAAACCGAGCATCGGGTTCTCTTCCTCGGGCTCGTAGCGGGCGCCGCCGATGAGGTTTGCGTACTCGTTGGACTTGAAGTCCGACAGGCGCACGATCACCGGCTCCGGGGCAAACGCCGCCGCGATCTGCGAGATGCCCTCCGCGAGCTTGTCCACGTAGAAGCCGACCGGATCGGGGTAGCCAGCCATCTGTACGCGGATCTGCTCCTGCAGATCGCCGTCCAGGCGATCGAACTCCAGCAGCGCGCGCGGATGCACCCCGATCATCCGGTTGATGATGAACTCCAGGCGCGCGAGTCCGACGCCGTGATGGGGTATGCCGGCGAAGTCGAACGCGCGGTCGGGATTACCGACATTCATCATGATCTTGACGGGAATCTTCGGCAGCGAGTCGAGCTCGATCTGCTTGCGCTCGAATTCGAGCAGCCCCTCGTAGACGTAGCCGGTGTCTCCCTCGGCGCAGGACACCGTGACCTCCTGTCCTTCACGGACCTTCTCCGTGGCATCGGTACAGCCGACCACCGCCGCGATTCCCAGCTCGCGAGCGATGATGGCGGCATGACAAGTGCGGCCGCCCCGATTGGTCACGATGGCCGAGGCGCGCTTCATGACAGGCTCCCAGTCGGGGTCGGTCATGTCGGCGACCAGAACGTCCCCGTTCTGCACGCGGGCCATTTCGGAGGCGTCCTTGATCACGCGCGCCGGGCCCGAGCCGATCCGCTGGCCGATGCTGCGTCCGGAAGTCAGGACCTTCGAGTGAGCCTTGAGCGAGAAGCGCTGTATGGTGCGGCCGATGCGACTCTGCACGGTCTCCGGCCGCGCCTGCAGAATGTAGATCTCGCCGGAGGCGCCGTCCTTTCCCCACTCGATGTCCATGGGCGTCTTGTAGTGCTCCTCGATGATGAGCGCCTGGCGGGCCAGCGTGAGCAGATCCGGCTCCTCGAGACAGAAGCGCATGCGCTCGCGCTGCGCCACCTCAACGGTGGCGACGCGCTCCGTCGAGCCCGCGGGGGCATAGATCATCTTGATGGCCTTGCCGCCGAGGTTCTTGCGCAGGATCGGATGTTTTCCCGCGCGCAGTGCCTGCTTGTAGACGTAGAACTCATCAGGATTCACCGCGCCCTGCACGACCGTCTCGCCCAGTCCGTAGGAAGCGGTGATGAATACGACATCGCGGAAGCCCGAGTCCGTGTCGAGCGTGAACATGACACCGCTCGCGCCAAGATCGCTGCGTACCATGTGCTGCACCCCGGCCGACAGCGCCACGGCGTTGTGGTCGAAGCCCTGATGGACGCGATACGAGATGGCGCGATCGTTGAACAGTGAGGCGAACACTTCGTGCATCGCCTTCAGAACGCTCGCCTCACCGCGCACATTCAGGAAGGTCTCCTGTTGACCGGCGAAGGACGCCTCGGGCAGATCCTCCGCGGTGGCCGAGGAGCGCACTGCCACGGCGATCTCCTTGCCGGCGCTCATGCGGCCCAGCTCCTCGGCGACGGCCTTCTGCAGCTCGGGCTGGAAAGCAGTCGCCATGATCCACCCGCGGATACGCGCTCCGGTCGCGGCGAGCCGGGTGACATCATCGACGTTCAACGACGCAAGCTCCGCCCGAATACGTCCCTCGAGATCCCCTTGTTTGAGAAAGTCGCGGTACGCCTGCGCGGTGGTCGCGAATCCCCCGGGCACTCGCACGCCGAGGTTGGACAGCGAGCCGATCATCTCGCCCAGGGATGCGTTCTTGCCGCCGACGGTCTCCACGTCGTGCATTCCAAGCCGCTCGAAAGGAATGACGTACCTGTTCAATGGAACTCCTCGGCGCACGTGCGGTTGCGAATCAGGCTTGCCCCGGTTAGCGGGCGGTGAAACACTCGCAGCTCGCTCGGCAACCGGACAGGCCTCGTGAGTCGTCGAACCGTATTCTTCGTTTCGGACCAGACGGGTGTGACTGCGGAAACCATGGGCCACAGTCTCATGACGCAGTTCGAAGGCCTGGAATTTCGACCCGTGACTTTGCCATTTGTGTCGAGCGTTGACAAGGCGCAGGAAGCGGTCCGGCGCATCAACCGCGCTGCCGAAGAGGAGGGTGTCCGGCCGATCATCTTCAGCACGCTGGTGCAGGATGATCTGCGCGATATCGTCCTATCCGCCAACGGACTGTTCCTGGATTTCTTCGCCGCTTTCGTGGGCCCGCTCGAGCGCGAGCTCAACACTCGCTCCACGCACCGCGCCGGCCGTGCGCACGGCATGGCGGATGTCGCCGCCTACACCGCGCGCATCAACGCCACGAACTTCGCGCTTGCCAACGACGACGGCACCGGCGGCGATTATGCGCATGCCGATGTAATCCTGGTCGGGGTATCGCGTTCCGGCAAGACTCCGACTTGCCTGTACATGGCGCTGCAGTACGGTGTCTTCGCCGCGAACTATCCACTCACGGAGGAGGATCTCGAGGCAGGGCGTCTGCCCAAGCGGCTCGATCCCCACCGCCGCAAGCTGTTCGCGCTGTCGATCAAGCCCGAGCGATTGCAACAAATACGCAACGAGCGCCGCCCCGAGAGTCGCTATTCGTCCCGTCCGCAGGTGCAGTACGAGATCCGTGCCGCGGAAGCGTTGTTCATGCGTTATGCGATCCCGTGCCTCGACACGACTGAATGCTCCATCGAGGAGATTGCAAGTCGGATCCTGAACACCTCGGGCATCGAGCGGCGTCTGCGGCCGTAGGAAAATCGCAGCAAAAATCCTTCGAAACCGGCATCGGTGGCACGATTCGTGCGTGCTTAAAAGGAGGAGTTACGCACGCGATGAAAATCGCGCATTTCATATCTTGCGCGAGCCCGGACCTGCGTTATAGTCGGGAGGATGCTGAAACCCACCACCAGATCGAGACCTACACGCGCTGCAACCGTAGTGGCGCGCGCGGCTGTCGATGACACGCTGGCGCCCGCTTCCTGGAGCGCGCGCCCGCGCAGCTTTGTTGCCCTGATGGGGTTGTACGAAAGTAACTACATCCGCCTCGGTTGGCTCGTGAGTGGACTGGCAACATTCGCCGGGCGCCATCGCTCGGTGGTCGCCGGAGACTGTGACCTTCTTCTCACGCTGGCGGAGCGCTCCGCCTATACGACTACCTTGAATTTGACGTATGTCCTGGCCGGCGCGGCGGGCGAGGAGCCGCTTCCTGACATGCGCGTGCGGGTCTACCATGACGCACATCTCGCCGAGGCGCAGGAGTGGGCGGGTACCCACAATCAGCCAGTTCTCAAAGCGTTGCGAAGCCATGCAGAGCGTGAACTGGATCAGCGCTGGGCCCGCAACGTGATGCTAAACAAGTGGCTGGAATATTGCGTGGAGCGAGGTCATCGCTTCTCATCCCAGACGAGGTCAACGGCCGGTCGGTGAGAAGTGGCGGTTCCCGCCGCATCTCTCATGAAGGCCCTGCGACAACTCGGGTTTCTCAAGCTCAACTTCCGTCAGGAACCGCCTCCCGAGGACGAGGGACGCGTCCTGGCGCTGTTCCGCAACCGGGCCGAGCTCAAGAAGGCTTACGGTGAGCTGCAGGAGGAGATCTATCGCCTGCAGGACCGGATGAAGCAGCAGGAGGGGGCGACGCTGCGCGTGCAGGAAATGCTGAGCACGCTCGAGGGCCGGCTGGGCATTTCCGACACCGCTTATCCGGCGCTGGTCTTCTACCAGTTACGACGACTATGGCAGTCGGGTCGCGAGCTGATCGAAGCGTTCGTGGCGGACCTGGCGCGTCAGCAGGATGAGCGCGAGCGTCGGGCGCACCTCGCCGAGCACAATCGTCACCAGTTCTCCCGACGCCAGAGCGTGGAGAAGCAGCTGCGCGGCGCGGAATCCGAGGCTGCCGAGACTGCCGCCAACGTCGCCGCGCTCGAGAGCGAGCGCGCCGGCCTGACCCGGTTCTGGCACTACTTCAAACGCCGCAAGCTCGAGCATCGGGTCGCCGCAGCGGTTGCCACGGCAGTCGCCGCTAACGCCGCACTGAGCGATGCGCGTGCAGCGACCGAAGCGCTCGAACAGGAGCCCATCGCGGAATTCCCGGGACTCTCGCTCGAGGCGCGCCGAGCGATCAACCTCGCAGCGATCGCCTACGCCGAGGTCCTGTGCCTGCGGCTCATCAAGACACGGCTCGTGACTCTGGCGCGCGATGCAACGAGCCGCCGAGAGGTGGCCGACGAGTACGGCTCCCAGCAGGAATGCGAGCTCCTCATGGAGGAAATCGAAGCAGCGCGCTCGACCATCCAGGTTCGTGCGAACATTGCGCGTGAGATCACGGGCCGTACCGAGCGGCTCAAGCAGGTGGCCCGGTACCGCAGCGCAGCCGACACGGCGCCGACTGCGGATTCGCTTGCCTTCTCAGAGGGCGACGTGATGGGCAGCGAGCCCGTGGGCGCAGGCGGCGCGCGCATGCCCAACGTTCTCGCGGAAGACACCTGGGATCTCTTCCGGATCCTGCTGAGGTAGGCCCGTGGGGCCCGGTCCGTCCGGTTCCCCACCGCCAACCCATCGGAGTTCGCCTGTCAGCTTCGCCGGGCAGTCTTCTGCGAGGGTCCTGAGGTGGGCCGCACGCCGGTCACCATGTCGGCCATGACCTCCGTGGCCTGCGACAGGACCACATCGGGCAGCTCGTTCTTGTCCTTGTCGATCTCCTCTACCGACTTCAGTGGCGGCTGGTTCTTGGCCGCGCGGCGGTCGTTCTCGCGCTCGAGCCGCTCCTTGTCCTGCTTGGTGCGCTCTTCCCGCCGCTCCTTCAGGTTCAGGGACACCGAGTGCTGCTCGCGCACGGAGTCGATGGCTGCAATGTCGGACACCAGCCAGCGGTAGTCGGGATCACGCTGCGCGCGCAGATCCTCGTCCGAGACGAGCGTCGAAACGGGGATCGCTGCGGGCGGCTCGCTCTTCTGGAAAGGAACGCCCGCGATCCGGTCCCAGGGCAACGCCGCTTCGAGCGCACTCTCACCCACTTCCTTCGTGTCGATGGGCGAAGGCAGTGTCAGGTCCGGCTCGACGCCGCGATGCTGGGTGCTCTCCCCCGTCACCCGATAGAACTTACCGATCGTCACGGTGAGCTGTCCGCTCACGGGCTTCTGCGACCAGCGGTCGAGGGGCACCAGATTCTGCACGGTGCCTTTGCCGAACGTGCGCTGTCCCAGAATGATTCCGCGGTGATAGTCCTGGATGGCGCCCGCGAAGATCTCCGAGGCCGATGCGCTGAAGCGGTCCACGAGCACCGACAGCGGACCGTCGTAAGCGGGCGACTGCTCGGGGTCGTCGAGTACCTCGAGCCGGCCCGTGGTGTCCCTGAGCTGCACGACGGGGCCGTGGTCGATGAACAGGCCGGTGAGCGCGGTGGCTTCGGGCAGGTAGCCGCCACCATCGCCGCGCAGATCGAGCACCAGTCCGTCGATATTTTCGCCCTTGAGCTCGTTCACCAGCTTGAGCACGTCGCGGGTCGTGCTGCGGTAGTTCTGATCACCGGCGTTCTGCGCGGCGATGTCCTGGTAGAAGCCGGGCACGGTGATGACGCCGATCTTGAGCGTATGACCGTTGCGAGTGACGTTCTTGACTTCCTTGTGCGCGGCCTGCGCTTCGAGCGTGACCTTGTTGCGGACGAACTCGAGCGTCTTCTCCTTGGAGCCCGGCGCGGCGCCTGCGGGCAGCACCTGCAGGCGCACGACGGTGCCGGCCTTGCCGCGGATGAGCTGCACCACATCATCGAGCCGCCAGCCGATCACATCCTTCAGCTCGCCATCGCGTCCCTGGCCGACGGCCGTGACGCGATCATTGGTCTTGAGAGTCTGCGCAACGGCCGCGGGGCCGCCTTCGATCACATTCATGATCGTCACGTAGTCGTCCACGAGCTGCAGCGAGGCCCCAATGCCGTCGTAGTTGAGGCTCATCTGAATACGGTATTCCTCCGAATTACGTGGCGAGAAGTAGCTCGAGTGCGGATCGAAGGAGCGCGCGTAGGCGTTCATCAGATTCTCGAACACATCTTCGGAGGTGATCTGATCGAGGCGGTGCAGAACGTGCTCGTAGCGCTTGCGCAGCAATTCGGAGACTTCCGGCCACTGCTTGCCGGTGAGCATCAGCGACAGCGCATCGTTCTTGACGCGCTTGCGCCACAACTCATTCAGCTCGTTCTCGCTCGCGGGCCACGAGGACTTCGTGCGGTCGAACTCGAACGACTCGTTGAGTGTCCAGTCGGGCTCGCTCTTGAGCAGGTCGATCGCATGCTGGATCCGCTCGCGGTTGCGTTGCTGGAAGCGCGCGAAGATCACATACGCCGGCTCGACGTCGCCGGTGCGGATCATGTCATCGAACTTGAACCGGTACGCCTGGAACTCCGCGATGTCGCTTGCGAGGAAATAGCTGTGCTGGCCGTCGAGGAAATCCAGATAGCGCTGGAAGACCTGCTCGGACATCTTCTTGTCGATCGGCATGCGGCTGTAATGCGCTTCCTCCAGGATGCGCCCCACCTTGCGGGCGGTGGCTCTCTGCACGTCCGTGGGCGCGATGGCGCCCGCTGGCAGGATGGAAGGACTGGCCGGAGCGCGCTCCGGGCCCGCCAGGGCGAGCGCCAGTACGGCCAGGGTTGTCAGCACTGAGGCGGCCATCCACCCGGTCGTGCGGCGAAGGGATTTATGCAGCATTCATGAGGCTCGCGGTTTCGAAGGCATTACACTTTGGAGCAAGGCTAGAGCGTGCGGTTCAGCTCAGCAAGTGCGGGAACTATCCAGGTCACTCAGCGGCATGCGTCCTCTCACCATATTGCTCGGAATCGTGATGGGCTCGACGGTATCTCTGGCCGTTGGACTACTAATGACCTGGGTGGTCATCCTGTTCCTGCCTCGCGATGCCGAGCGGTTCGCGCCCGAGCAGGCCCCGCTGCTGCAGGCGATCGTCATATTCACGGCGCTCGCAGCGGCGACCGCCGCTAGTTTCTACGGCGACCTGCGCAGCCGGACCTGGCGCCTCGCGGCCCACGCGCTCACGATACTGCTCCTGGCTGCAACAATATGGGTGTACTGGCCGTCTTAAAGGTCGGCGCGCCAGCTCGGACTTGGCGGACGGGAGTGAGGCTCCTTCATGCAGCCCCTGATCCGATTCGAGCCCGATATCCCCAGGAGGTGCCCCCGGGCCTCCCCCGGTGCGCGAACCCGGGCTCAGGCCCGCTTGCGCTTGGTGCTCCAGACGTCCCGCTTGATGGCAGCGCAAGTATCGTAGGGGTTGTGGCCGCGCTGCTCCCCCAGGTACTCCTCGAGCATCGCCAGCCTGAACCGGCTGGCCAGGCTCCTGTCCTGCCCGGGCTCCTCCTGCCCGATCTGCCCGATCTGCCCGATCTGCACGGGAGTCTCCGCAGCGAATGGCCTCTGGGGCGGCTTGAGCTTCATATCCCTTCACCATTTATTTTTGTTTCTGGGTGCAGGTGCCGGCGCTCTCCGGAGCGCAGCGTGCGTGAAGCTTGTCACGCCGATACCCGGGGACGGTGCGATCCGTTTCACAGTCCTTGCCTGCGAGAGCACACTTGGTTGCGCTCAGGACTTATTGATTTCGTTTGGTATTACTTAATGCGGCGGGTGGTGCCTCGGCGGGTCGCCACAGCACGGCAATGAACACACGCAGAAGCAGGATCAGGACGGCCGGGCCCAGGGCCACGAGCCAGTAGGTGATCTCGCCGCGCCCCAGGCCGGCGAAGAAGTCGGCCACGAGCGCCAGGGGGCCTGCATGGGTATTCGCACCGTGGGTGTAGGGGCCCAGGGCGCGATTGCCGACGACCCAGACGAGGAGGGGTACGACGAGGACGCCGATGAGAAGACACGCCGCCAGGAGCAGCAGCTCACGGGTGAAACGGGACAGCGCCGCCAGGGAGCGGCCGAGCCGAGTGAACACCAGCAGAAGGACTCCTTGAGGTGCGGCCGGGGTGCGGCCTAATCTGCCGGATCGAGAATATACACATCCATGCAGAAAGTCAGAGCAGCGGTTATCGGTGTCGGCTACCTGGGCCGATTCCACGCCCAGAAGTATGCCCAGGCGCAGGACTGCGAGCTGGTTGCCGTGGTGGATGCCAGCCCGGACGCACGCGAGGCCGTAGCTGCCGAGCTGGGCGTGCGAGCTCTGGCGGACTACCGGGAGCTGCTCGGCGGGGTGGATGCTGTCAGCGTCGTGACGCCCACGCCCATTCACTTCGGGATCGCCCGCGACCTGCTTGCCGCCGGCCTCCACGTGCTCGTCGAGAAGCCGATTACCGAGACGGGCGCGCAGGCTCGCGAGCTCATCGCGCTGGCGCAGCGGCAGCGTGTGACCCTGCAGGTGGGACATCTCGAGCGCTTCAACGCTGCGATCCTCGCAGCGGAGCCTTACCTGCGCACGCCGCGCTTCGTGGAATGCCACCGGCTGGCGCCTTATCGGGAGCGCGGAACCGATGTCAATGTCATCCTTGATCTGATGATTCACGACATCGATATAGTGCAAACGATGGTGGGGGCCCCGATTGCGACCATAGATGCCGTGGGGACCCCTGTGTTCTCGGAGGAGATCGACATCTGCAACGCACGCATCCGATTCGCCAATGGTTGCGTCGCCAACGCAACCGCGAGCCGTGTGAGTCTCAAGACGGAACGCAAGATGCGCATCTTCGAGGATGACGCCTACCTGTCCCTCGATCTGCAGCAGAAAATTCTGACGGTCATCCGCAAGCGCGAGGCCGCGGATGGCCCCGGTCCGCTGCCGGTCACGATCGAGGAGCAGGCGCTCGAGCAGGGGGATGCGCTCAAGGCCGAGATCGAGTCATTCCTGCGCTGCGTGCGCACCGGAGCGGCGCCGGTCGTGAGCGGCGAGGCCGGCCTGACGGCGCTCGAGACCGCGACGCGCATCACCGAGCAGGTGCATAAATCTCTGGCGGAGCGCGCCGCCAGCCACTGAAGGTCCGCGATGCCCACCGAACCCGAACATTTCCGCCGCCGCCCCCGCAACGTGAGCGTGGCGGCGATCCAGATGTCTTGCGGATGGGACACCGGAGTCAACATCGCGCGGGCGGAGGACCTCGTGCGCAGCGCGGCCGCCCGAGGTGCCCAGATCATTCTGCTGCCCGAGCTGTTCGAGGCGCCGTACTTCTGCATCGAGCAGGACAATCGCCATCTGGCCCTGGCGCGCACGGTCGAGGAGAACCGGGCCGTGCAACATTTCGGTGCCGTCGCCCGGGAGTTAGGGGTCGTCCTGCCAATCAGCTTCTTCGAGCGCGCCGGGCCCGTGTTCTTCAATTCGATCGTCATCCTCGATGCCGACGGGACCCATCTCGGCATCTACCGCAAGTCGCACATTCCCAACGGCCCGGGCTACCAGGAGAAGAACTACTTCAGCCCGGGGGACACCGGATTCAAGGTCTGGGATACCCGATTCGCGCGCATCGGGGTGGGCATCTGCTGGGATCAGTGGTTCCCCGAAACGGCCCGCTCGATGGCTTTGCTGGGAGCGGAGCTGTTCCTGTTTCCAACGGCCATCGGCTCGGAGCCCCCGCCGGCGCTGCCGGTGAACTCACGCGAGCACTGGCAGCGCACGCAGCAGGGACACGCCGCCGCCAACCTGACTCCGCTCATCGCTTCCAATCGTTACGGCCTGGAGCGCTCGCTGCAGAATCCGGACGGCCTGTACATCCGCTTCTACGGGTCTTCCTTCATCGCCGACGCAACGGGCGCCAAGCTGGCGGAGGCTCCCGAGGAGGGTGATGCAGTGCTGACAGCGGCGTTCGACCTCGACGAGATCGAACAGCTGCGCAACAACTGGTTCGTCTTCCGCGACCGTCGTCCCGAGCTGTACGGCTCACTGGTCTCGCTCGACGGCGGGCCGCGCCTGCGTTGAAGCTCTGCGCCGCGGCAAGCCCGATCAGTGCTTGGCTGCCCATTGCCGCGCATCCTTCAGCTCCTGGACGAAGCGGTCGAATTCGGCGCGCCGCCGTACCTCATCGGGAATGCGCAGCAGCAGGGAGGGATGAATGGTCACCCACAGCTGGGTGTTGGCGCTCAGGCTCACGGATGAGCCGCGCATCTGGGAGATGGTGACCGTCTGACCCAACAGGGCGCGTGCGGCCGTGGCGCCGAGGGCGATCACCAGCTTCGGCCCCACGAGGCGCAACTCCTCCCCCAGCCACCAGTTGCAGGCCTCGATCTCGCTCGCGCTCGGCTTGATGTGCAGGCGGCGCTTGCCCCGCGGCTCGAACTTGAAGTGTTTGACCGCGTTGGTGACATAGACGCAGTTGCGGTCCAGGCCGGCCGCGTGGAGGGCGCGATCGAGCATGGCTCCGGAGGGACCGACGAACGGATGTCCCCGCAGGTCCTCGGAGTCCCCGGGCGCCTCGCCCACGAGCATCAGAGCGCCGGGCGATTGGCCTTCACCCGGTACCCCGTGAGTGGCCGTCTTCCAGAGCGAACAGCGCCGGCACTGGTTGATGGCCTCGGGGAGCTCGCTGGTCGAGCTCAGTGTCCGGGCACCCGTGAGCGACTGCTCGCCGTTGCGATCAGCTCTCTCACGATGCCCACCCTCGAGGTCATGGTCTTCGCTCTTCATCCGACAGCTTCAATGAACGAAGCAGTTCGATGTTCCTGCGAAGGACCGTGGTGGAGGCGGGGGGAATCGAACCCCCGTCCGCAAGCGCTAGACTCCAAGATCTACGTATGTAGCTCGCTCTTTGTTTCTCACGTCACGCTACCCGAGGAGCAGGGAAGACGCGCCGCCAGCCACGGTGACTCTTAACGACACGGCCCGTCGCACACCGTATCGCGATCCTATGAACGCGTCCCCTGATTCAGTCGCATAGGCACGAGCTGGTCAGAGGTCAGCTGCGTTTAGGCAGCTAGAGCGTAGTTGTCGTCGTTGGCAACTATGATTTGCAGCATTATTAACGAGGGCACTGCGCCTCGATACGCACCTGGAGGTTTGCAACCCACGTCGAAACCGGTCGCCCCCAAAGCTCGACGCCAGGATACAGCAAGTTGGCGGCACCCGCTCAAACGGCGCGTCGGACGCTCAGGGCCACCTCACCGGCCAAGGCAATGCGAACACCCCTGCAGCAACCGGGGCCGCAGCCGCTCAGCCGCGCCGCAATAACCGGGCCTTGTCGCGCTGCCAGTCCCGCTCCTTCTCGACGGCGCGCTTGTCATGTTGCTTCTTGCCCTTGGCGAGCCCGACCTGCAGTTTCGCGCGCCCGTTCTTCCAGTACAGCTCCAGCGGCACCAGGGTGTAGCCCTTGCGTTCAACCGAGCCGATCAGGCCGGACAGCTCACTTCGATGCAGGAGCAGCTTACGCGTCCGCGTGGGGTCAGCGACAACATGGGAGGACGCGGAGTTGAGCGGAGAGATGTGCGCTCCGAACAGGAACGCCTCGAAACCCCTGACGAAAACGTAGGCCTCCTTCAACTGCGCGCGCCCGGCCCGCATGGCCTTTACCTCCCATCCCTGCAATGAGAGGCCCGCCTCGTACCGCTCCTCGATGAAATAGTCGAAGCGCGCCTTGCGGTTCTCGGCGATGAGGCGCTGTTGGGGCTGTTCAGGTTTGACCATATTCAGGGAACACAGCGGGTCGGCCCGGGAGTGTACCGCAGGCGGCTGCCGCGCCCCGCGCGGGCTGACCCGGTGCGCAGACCAGTCCGCACTCTTCAGCGGCGTCCGGCTCTTGCGGGCGCGAACCATGACAAATGGGGGCGACCTTGCAACAATCGACGCATGCGACAGGTCCAGCATTCGGCTCTGGTCGCGCGGACGCCGAGCCGTGTGTTTGCACTGATCAACGACGTCGAGAGCTATCCGCGCTTCATTCCGTGGTGTACGCATTCGAGCGTGCAGTCCCGCTCGGAGCGCGAGATCGTGGCGACCGTCGGCGTGCGGCGTGGCCCACTGCAGGGGGAGTTCACGACCCGCAACGAGCTCGAGCCCGATCGCCGCATCCTCATGCACCTGGTGAGCGGCCCCTTCCGGATGTTGGAAGGCGAGTGGCTGCTGACCCCGGTGGGCGAGAATCCCGACGGTTGCCGCGTCGAGCTGAGCATGCAGTTCGCGTTCCGCAATCCGCTCACCGCCGCCCTCTTCGAGCAGAAGTTTGCCGAGACCGCAGCATCTCTCGTGGATGCCTTTGTTGCGCGCGCCCGTGAGCTGCCGCCGTGAGCGAGTCTTTGCGAAAGCGATGCAGCGTGGCGTACGCCACTTCCGGCCAGCAGTATGTGTGGCCGGTGGATCTTCCGCTGCAGGCAACCATCGCGGAGGCCATCGAAGTCGCACGGCAAACGGCGAATATGCCGGACCTACCCTGGGACAGCGCTCCGGTCGGAATTTTCGGCGACCTGCGTCAACGCTCGGACCGCCCCGCCCCCGGGGATCGGATCGAGATGTACCGCCCGCTGCGCGCTGATCCCCGTCAACGCCGACGCGAACAGGTTCAGAAGATCCGCAAGGCAACCCGTGAATGAGCTGTCCGGGGCGCGGAGGAACCAGAGGCGCTACATCACCGGGAACTTCTGGATCGACGGTCCCTGATCGGGGCCCTGCGGTGCCTTGTTCGGCACGTTGATCTTCTCGAACTTCTCGACCTTGTCCTTCTCGAACAACACGATCAGGTGGCGCTCCTCCGCCCGGCGCAGACGCCCCTTCTTGAAATAGTACAGGTAGTCCCAGCGCCCTTTGTCGAAGGCATCGGGAACCATAGGGGTACCGAGCAGGTAGCGCACCTGACTGCGCGTCATGCCTACCTGCAGTTGATCCACGGTGCGGGCTTCCAGGTAGTTACCCTGCTGAATGTTCACGCGGTAAACGCAACCCCCGAGGCACAGGCCCGACAGCAGGGTGACGACCGGAAAAAAAATGGGTTTCATGCCGCTCCAATGGGCGATAATGGCGGCGAATCATACCCGATCGCGTATCCTTCGCCGCCCGCGCGCCGCCTGCGGGGGTGGCCTGGACCTGAAGAACCCCAGTGGAAGGCAAAGACCTCCGCAAAGCCGGCCTGAAGGTGACGCTGCCGAGACTGAAGATCCTCGAGATCCTCGAGAGCAGCTCCACGCGCCACCTGTCCGCCGAAGACATCTACCGCAATCTCCTCGATTCCAACGAGGATATCGGCCTGGCAACGGTGTATCGCGTGCTCACCCAGTTCGAGGCCGCAGGGCTGGTCACGCGTCATCACTTCGAAGACGGGATGGCCGTCTTCGAGCTCAACCAGGGGACACACCACGACCATATCGTGTGTCTGGACTGCGGCCGCGTCGAGGAGTTCATGGACGCAGGTATCGAGGATCGCCAGACCTCCGTCGCCCAGCGTCTCGGATTCAGCATCCGCGACCATTCGCTGATCATGTACGGTCACTGCCGTCGCACGAACTGCGCCTATCGCAAGAAGAAGCCGAGCTAAGTGCGGTGCCGGCGGTCAACCGCGCTTGAGGATCAACGACGTTTGGACGCCGGCCGTGCCGGCTCTTCCTCCGCCGCTTCCTGAGTCACCGGGCCTGGTGAGGCGCCAGGGCGGCCCGGTGCCGGCCGGCTGACCGCGACGGGCGAGGGTGCCCGGGACGCCTCCGCGGCCGCGGCGGCTTCCCTGGCCAGCTCAGCGGATGCGGGGATACTCACTCGGGTGGTGGGCGCAGGGTCCCCGGCCGGAGGCGCAGGCACTCTGAGCATCTCGCGGGCGTGCTCACGCGCCCGAGCGGTCACCTCCACGCCCCCGAGCATCCGCGCCAGCTCCTCCACCCGATCCTGAGGGGCGAGCTCGGCCAGCGCCGTGCGGGTCGTGCGGCCGTCCGTGACTTTTGTGACGCGCAGGTGATGGTGGCCTTGGGATGCGACCTGCGGCAGATGCGTGACACACAGCACCTGGCCCCGATCGCCCAGCGCGCGCAGCTCCCGGCCGATGATCTCCGCGACCGCGCCGCCGATTCCCGCATCCACCTCGTCGAAAACCATGCAACGCGTCTCGCGAGCGGCACAGGCGACCTGCACAGCCAGCGACAGGCGTGACAGCTCGCCGCCCGAGGCCACTTTCGAAAGCGGGCGAAGGGGCTGGCCCGGATTGGCGGTCACGCGGAAATCGATCTGATCCACCCCATGCTGGGTTGGCTCGGCAGAGCCGTCCTGCGCCACGTCCACCTGGAAGCGGCCCCCGGACATGCCCAGGCTCTGCATGCGTGTGGTGATGTCCTTGGACAGTACGCGCCCGGCTGTCGTGCGCTTCGCCGACAACTGGGTGGCCAGCGTGCGGAAGTTCTCCAGCGCCACCCCCAGGTCCTTGCGCAGCACGGCGAGATCCATTTCGGCGCGCTCCACGGTTTCCAGCTCGGCGAGCAGTTGAGCGGAGCGCTCGGTGAGCTCGGTCGGCTGAATGCGGTGCTTGCGGGCAAGCTCCTCGATGGCCGCGAGCCGCCGCTCCACCTGGTCCTGCCGGGTCGTGTCCAGATCGAGGTTGTCCCGATAGCGTGTCAATTCGTGGGCCGCCTCCCGTATCTGGATGGCCGCGCCCTCCACCAGGGGCAACACCGATTCCAACTTGGAGTCCACGTTCGCAAGCCCCCGGAGGCTCTGCAGTGCGCGACTGGCACTCGTGTGCGCACTGCCTTCCTCACCTTCATACAGAAGGTGAAGAGCCATCTGCGTCGCCTCGGCGAGCCGTCCGCGGTTCGCAAGGCGCGCGCGCTCCTCGGCGAGCCGCACCAGCTCGCCGGCCTTCAATTGCAAGGCATTCAGCTCCGAGACCTGATAGCGCAGCGACTCGAGTCGGGTATCGCGATCGCGCGCCTTGGATTCCAGCTCCAGCGTACGGTTCAACAGCTCGAGCCAGACACGGTGCGCGATCCCGACCTGACCGGTCGCCTGCTCGAGGCGTCCGAACCCATCGAGCAGCTCGCGCTGCGCAGCACCGCGGGTCAACGACTGAAATTCGTGCTGTCCATGGATGTCGATCAGAATGTTGCCGGCTTCTCGCAGCAGCTGCACGGCCACCGCCTGTCCGTTCAGATAGGCCCGTGAGCGACCGTCGGTCGCCACCACGCGGCGAATCGACAACTCATCCGGGGCGTATATCGACTGCTCCTCCAACCACCTCTTCAACTCCCTCGGTGACTTGCTTAGGTCGAAGGTACCCGTGATCTCCGCCCGCTCGGCCCCATGGCGCACGACCTCGGCGCCCGCACGGCCGCCGGCCAGCAGCTGCAATGCGTCCACGAGGATGGACTTGCCTGCCCCGGTCTCGCCTGTCAGCACCGTCAGCCCGGGCCGCACTTCCAGCTCGACTGTGTCGATGATCGCGAAGTCCCGGATCTGCAAATAGGTGAGCATGTGATCGACCTCAGCGTTCGAAGCTGCCACGACCCCAATGCAGCTTGGAGCGCAGCAGGCGGTAGTAGTCAAAACCGGCCGGATGCAGCAGGGTGATGCGTTCGCCGGCTGCCTCGACGCACAGTCTGTCGCCCGGGGCAAACTCTCCCAGTACGATGCCGTCGCAGGTGATCTGGGCGCGTGTATCCGGACGCTCGAGCAGTTTCACTTCGATCCTGGAGCGCGCCGAAATGACGATCGGCCGGTCCGAGAGCGTGTGCGGGCAGATCGGGGCGACAACGAAGGCATCGAGATGCGGCTCGATGATCGGTCCGCCGCAGGACAGAGCGTACGCGGTGGAGCCGGTAGCGCTCGCCACGACCACGCCATCTCCGGCGTGCGTGTTGACGTATGCCCCGTTCAGATGTGTCTCGAAATCCAGCATGCGACCTGTGGCAAGTTTGTGCATCACGACGTCATTCAGAGCAAGCGCCTCCGACACCGACCCGCCGGCGCTGTGCAGCCGGGCCATCAGCAGCGGCCGCTCATCGGCCTCCAGCTTTCCGAGCAGCGCCGCGTCGATGCACGGAAACATGTCCTGGGGCATCACATCGGTCAGGAAGCCCAGCCTGCCGCGGTTCACCCCCAGCAGGGGTACCCGGTGCCGGGCCACCAGGCCGGCGGCGTACAACAGGGTTCCATCCCCTCCGATCGCGATAATCAGATCCGCGTGCTCGCCGATCTCCTGTTCGGGCATCCGAACGATCCCCGCATCGCTCGCCAGGGCAGTCTGCTCGCTGATCAGGACCCGGACGTCCCGGGAGCGCAGGTGCGGGATCAGCAAGCTGACGGATTCAGCCACACGTGGGTCCTGGAATCTGCCGACCAGCGCGCACAGTCGCACGGGAAAGCCCATCTGGAGCCTCGTTGGGGGCCTCGCGGGCGTGCGAGGGCGGGTCTTTGTAGCACGAGGACACGGCAGGGCCAATGCGCCGGACGTGCAGATAGCGCCCGTTCACACCCTCCCGCCTCCCCGGGTCGCTTGACGGTGGGGGCGCCCGTCGCTAGCTTTTCCAGCGCCAACGGGCCAACCTGGCTAACGCAACGCGCTGATCGGTCACCCATGGGGCAAGAAGGTCGAGATACGGAGACTCTGAGCGATCGCGCTCAACACCTCCTGCGGGTGCTCGTCGAGAGTTACATCCGCGACGGGCAGCCGGTTGGCTCCCGCGTGCTCTCGCGCGACTCGGGTCTGCAGCTCAGCTCGGCAACCATCCGCAACGTCATGGCCGATCTCGAGGAGTTCGGCTTCGTCGCCTCGCCCCACACCTCCGCCGGACGCGTTCCGACCGACAAGGGCTACCGCTTCTTCGTCAACACTCTGCTGCGCGTCAAGCCAATGGACGAGTCGGCGATCGCGGAGATCCGCCGCCAGGTTGACAACAACCGCGACAGCTCCAAGGAGCTGATTGCCACCGTCTCGCAGTTCCTCTCGAGCGTCACGCAGTTGGCGGGAGTCGTGACGGTGCCGCGCACCCAGCAGGCCTCCATCTCGCAGATCGAGTTCGTCGGCCTCTCCGAGAACCGCGTCCTGGTGGTGCTGGTGTTCAACGACCGGGAGGTGCAGAACCGCATCATCCAGCTCGAGCGCCATTACTCCCCGGATGAGCTCAAGCGTGCCTCCAATTACCTCAACGAACAGTTCCGGGGCCGCACACTGCAGCAAGTGCGGCAGGAGATCCTGCGCCAGCTCGCCGAGACGCACGCCCACATGAATCAGATCATGCTGGATGCCATCGCCGTCGCGCAGCACGTGTTCGAGGCGGGAGAGGGCGAGGGGCGCCTCGAGTACGTGATCAAGGGCGAGACGAACCTGATGGGCGTGGCGGAGCTGACCAGCGTCGAGAAGCTGCGCCGTCTGTTCGAAGCGTTCAACGAGAAGCGTGACTTTCTGCACCTGCTCGACCACAGCCTCAAGGCCGAAGGTGTGCAGATTTTCATCGGCCACGAGTCCGGTTACCCCATCCTCGATGACTGCAGTGTCGTGACGGCTCCGTACGCCAACGGGGATTCTGTCGTGGGCGTGGTCGGGGTCATCGGGCCCACGCGCATGGCTTACGAGCGCGTGATCCCCATAGTGGACATGACCGCGAAGCTGCTGGGCGCCGCCTTGAATTCAAGGCGCTGAAGCCGCACAAAGCGCCGTTACGATGAGCAGGCGCGCCAGGACCCCCGGGCGCCGAACAAGTATTCGATCGCAGGAGAATTCCGATGAGCAGTGACGAGGCCGGGCACGAGCGGGTGGCGGGGGAGCAGACGACCGTGCTGCCTGAGACTGCCGCCCAGCTGGTGGATCTCGAGCGGCTGCAGAGGGCTCTTGCCGAGGCGGAGGAGCGCGGTCGTAGTCACTGGGAGCAGTACCTGCGGGCAGTCGCAGAGCTCGATAACGTACGCAAGCGCGCCCAGCGGGATATCGAGTCTGCCAACCGCTACGGACTGGACAAGTTCGCGGCGGAGCTCCTGCCGGTCCAGGACAGCCTGGAGCTGGCTGTGCAGAACGCGGGGAAGGCGGACGCCCGCAGCCTCGCCCAGGGCCAGGAGGCAACGTTGAAGCTTTTGGCCAAGGCCCTGGAGAAGATCGGGATCGTGGCCATCGATCCGGTGGGCGAGCCCTTCGATCCGGCCCGGCACGAGGCCATGCTGGTCCAGGCATCGGCCACCGCCGAGCCCAATTCGGTGCTGCAGGTCGTGCAGCGCGGCTATGAGCTGAACGGACGGCTGCTGCGGCCGGCCCGGGTCATCGTGGCCAAGAGCCCCGGCTGAGACGCGCCCCGTGGGGCAGGTGGCCGGGCGGCGCCAGGCGTTTTTCGCCGATCTCTACTTGAATAGGTAGGGGCAAGTACCCAAGAAGTGCAGCTAACAGATCAGAAGATTTCCTGCGGAGTAAACCCATGGCAAAGGTAATCGGCATCGACCTCGGGACCACCAATTCATGCGTGGCCCTCATGGAGGGCGGTAAGCCTCGCGTGATCGAGAACAGCGAGGGCGACCGGACCACTCCATCGATCATCGCCTTCAGCAAGGACGGAGAGGTCCTGGTGGGCCAGCCGGCGAAGCGCCAGGCCGTCACCAATCCGCAGAACACCCTTTTTGCCATCAAGCGCCTCATCGGGCGCAAGTTCGACGACGAGGTCGTGCAGCGGGACATCAGGATGGTCCCGTACAAGATCGTCCGCGCCGACAACGGCGATGCCTGGGTGGAGGTGCAGGGCAAGAAGATGGCCCCGCAGGAGATCTCCGCGCGTGTCCTCATGAAGATGAAGAAGACCGCGGAGGACTACCTGGGTGAGCCGGTCACCGAGGCCGTGATCACCGTGCCGGCCTACTTCAACGATTCGCAGCGCCAGGCGACCAAGGATGCCGGCCGCATTGCCGGTCTCGAGGTCAAGCGCATCATCAACGAGCCGACGGCCGCCTCGCTCGCCTATGGCGAGGACAAGCAGGGCAAGGACCGCAAGATCGCGGTGTATGACCTGGGTGGTGGCACGTTCGATATCTCCATCATCGAGATCGCGGAAGTCGATGGCGAGCGGCAGTTCGAGGTGCTCTCGACGAACGGCGATACGTTCCTCGGGGGCGAGGACTTCGATCTGCGCATCATCAATTTCCTCGCCGAGGAGTTCCTGAAGGAATCCGGTGTCGATGTGCGCAAGGATCCCCTGGCCATGCAGCGTCTCAAGGAGGCTGCCGAGAAGGCCAAGATCGAGTTGTCTTCGACGCAGCAGACGGACATCAATCTGCCCTACATCACTGCCGACGCCTCGGGGCCCAAGCATCTCAACATCAAGCTGACTCGCTCGAAGCTCGAGTCGCTGGTCGAGGATCTGGTGCAGAAGACCGTGGGGCCGTGCCGCACGGCGATGAAGGATGCCGGCGTCTCTGCAAGCGACATCGCCGAGGTCATCCTGGTGGGGGGCCAGACGCGCATGCCCCTCGTGCAGAAGTACGTGAAGGACTTCTTCGGCAAGGAGCCGCGCAAGGATGTGAATCCGGACGAAGCGGTGGCCGTGGGCGCTGCGATCCAGGCCGGTGTGCTCGCCGGTGAAGTGAAGGACGTGCTGCTGCTCGACGTCACGCCGCTGTCGCTGGGGATCGAGACCCTCGGGGGCGTGATGACCAAGCTCATCGAAAAGAACACCACGATCCCGACCAAGGCATCACAGACCTTCTCGACGGCGGACGACAACCAGACAGCCGTGACCATCCACGTGCTGCAGGGCGAGCGCGATCGAGCCCAGGACAACAAGTCGCTCGGCAAGTTCGACCTGTCGGACATTCCGCCCGCGCCGCGCGGCATGCCGCAGGTGGAGGTGTCATTCGACATCGATGCAAATGGCATCCTGAATGTATCGGCGAAGGACAAGGCCACGGGCAAGGAGCAGAAGATCGTCATCAAGGCCTCCAGTGGGCTCACCGAGGACGAGATCAAGCGCATGGTGCGCGACGCCGAGGCGCACGCGGAGGAGGACAAGCGCTTCCGCGAGCTGGCCGAGTCGCGCAACAAGGCCGACGGCATGACTCACGCCGTGGAGAAGACTCTCAAGGAGTTGGGTGACAAGGTTGATCCGGCCGAGCGCGCCCGCGTCGAGTCGGCGATCTCGGACCTGCGCACGGCTCTGAAGGGCGATGACAGGAACGTCATCGAGAAGAAGACCGAGGCGCTTGCTCAGGCATCGGCCGCCATTGCCCAGCGGGCCTACGCGGCCGGGCAGCCCGGCGATGCGGCTGGTGCCGCTGGTGCGGGTGCCGGTCCGCAATCCAGCGGCCCGGGACGCGACGATGTGGTGGACGCCGAGTTCGAGGAAGTGAAGGACAAAAAGGCATCCTGACCCGGATCCCCGTAGGAGATTGAGCTTGCCTCGCTGTGGGCGCAGTCCGATGATCCGATGCTCAACTTCCGCCGGGGACCGATCCCAAAAAGAACGGCGCATAGCGCGCAGGACTCCATACGCACCGCACGTCCCGTGCGGTGCGTCGTATTTTCGGGGGCACTTCTTCTGATTAACTCTACAAATGTCAAAGCGTGACTACTACAAGGTACTCGACGTACCCAAGAACGCGACTGAGGCAGAGATCAAGAAGGCGTACCGCCGCCTCGCAATGAAGTATCACCCCGACCGAAATCCGAACGACAACGAAGCGGAGGAGCGGTTCAAGGAAGCGAAGGAGGCATGCGAGGTACTGACCGACCCGCAGAAACGGGCCGCCTACGACCAGTACGGCCACGCGGGGGTCGAAGCGGCCAGTCGCGGCGCCCGGGGCGGCTTCGGCGCCGGGGATGCCTTCAGTGACATCTTCGGGGATGTGTTCGGCGATATCTTCGGTGCCGCGCGGCGCGAGGGCCGCTCCCAGGTCTTCCGCGGCGCTGACCTGCGCTACGAGCTCGGCATGGAGCTGGATCAGGCCGTGTTCGGCTATACGGCCGAGATCGAGGTGCCGAAGCTGTCCGAGTGCGAGACCTGCCACGGAAGCGGTGCGGCGAAAGGCAGCTCGGCCTCCACGTGCGACACGTGCGGCGGGTCGGGCCAGATCCGCATCTCGCAGGGCTTCTTCCAGTTGCAGCAGACGTGCCCGCGCTGCCGGGGCGCCGGCACCCTCATCAAGAATCCGTGCGACACCTGTCTGGGGCAGGGTCGTGTGCGCCGGACCCGCACGCTGTCCGTCAAAGTGCCCGCCGGCGTCGATACCGGTGATCGCATTCGCCTGAGTGGGGAAGGCGAAGCGGGCCGTAACGGCGGTCCTTCCGGCGATCTGTATGTCGAGGTGAATGTCCGCGAGCATGCGATCTTCGAGCGCGACGGCGTTCACCTGAGCTGCGAGGTGCCGGTCAGCTTCGCCACCGCCTCCCTGGGCGGCACTGTCGAAGTGCCCACACTCGATGGTGATGTGACGCTCAAAGTACCGGCGGAAACTCAATCCGGCCGCGTCTTCAGACTCCGGGACAAGGGTGTGAAGCCCGTTCGGGGCGGCTCGCGCGGCGATCTGTTCTGCCGCGTGGTAGTGGAGACGCCCGTGCACCTCTCATCGGAACAGCGGGAGCTGATTCGCAAGCTGGATGAGACACTCAGACTCGACTCGACGCGGCATGCTCCGCGGGAGCAGGGTTTCTTCGAGGGCGTGAAGCGCTTCTTCTCCGGCAGCTCGAGCTGATGCAGCCACTCAGAACCCCGATCCGTGTGACCGTCATCGGTGCGAGCGGGCGGATGGGTCGCGCGCTGGTTCGCTCCGTGTCCGAATTCCCCGACCTGGCCCTCGCCGGCGCGATCGTCTCGCCCGGGAGTGAGGCTCTGGGCAAGGATGCGGCCGGACTGGCCGGCCTGAGAGAATCGGGACTTCAGACGACCGCTGGCCTCGCCGACGCCCTGGCTGCCAGTGCTGTGGCGGTAGACTTCTCCAGTGCCGCTGCGGTGCAGTCCACTGTGGAGGCCTGTAGCCGGGCCCGTTGCCCCTTATTGCTGGGGACGACGGGTTACCCGGCTGAGCTGGAGGCGTCCCTGGCTGCGGCTTCGGCGGTCATACCGCTGCTGGTCGCGCCCAACACCAGCATTGCCGTTGCGGTACTGCTACAGCTCGTGCGGGCGGCGGCAGGGGCCCTGCCCAAGCAGTTCGACATCGAAATCCTGGAAGCGCACCACCGGACGAAACGCGATGCTCCCTCCGGCACCGCCCTGGCGCTCGGCCGAGCCGCGGGTGAGGCTCGGGAACGGCAGCTCGGACAGGGCGCCACCACGCGGGGCACCGGCCCGCGTGGTGAGGGGGAAATCGGCTATGCCGCGCTGCGGGCGGGGGATCTCGTGGGAGAGCACACCGTCCTCTTTGCCGGGGACGGCGAACGGCTCTCGCTGACCCACCAGGCGACCGATCGAGTCGTCTTCGCTCGCGGGGCGCTTCGGGCTGCTGTCTGGCTTGCGCTCCAGCCTGCCGGCCGCTATTCAATGAGCGATGTAATCTCATCTAGATCATAGAGTTGCAGAGTTCTCTGCGGAGTTATGGCTGCCCGACGCGAGTTGCGTCCGGTCACGATTTTCCATGGACACACCGCACCGCAAGCCCGTAAAATTTCGTTCTAATCCGAGTTCGGGTTAGTCCAATGCAAGGCGGGAGGATGTTCGCGAGAACTCCTCCCGCTTTGTATATCTGCCGGCAGGCGTCTACGGCGGCTGCTGCAGGCCAGAGCGAAAATCGGTATCGGACACGCAGGCAAAAGAGGCGACTTTTGTCCGCGAGCAGCAGGCCGGTTGAGATGCGACGGGCGTTCCGGTGATGAATTGCGAAGAGCGCCCGCGCGCAGCGCAAGGGAGCCGGTGCTGATGGCGCAGAAGCGGATTGCGCGACCAAAGATGAGGGGTAGGCATTAGTGAGCACGAGCGCCGTGTTGGCGCTGGCGGACGGAACGGTCTTCCGGGGCCAGTCGATCGGAGCCAAAGGCAACACCACCGGCGAAGTCGTTTTCAATACCGCCCTGACCGGCTATCAGGAGATTCTCACCGACCCGTCCTACGCACGTCAGATCGTCACCCTCACCGTTCCTCACATCGGTAACACCGGTACGACTCCCGAAGACCTGGAGTCCGCGCAGATCTATCCGGCGGGACTCATCATCCGTGAGCTTCCGATTCAGCCGAGCAACTGGCGCTGCAACGATTCACTGCCCGAGTTTCTCGAGCGTGGACGAGTGGTGGCCATAGCAGGGATCGACACGCGCAAGCTCACGCGGATCCTGCGGGAGAAGGGCGCGCAAGCCGGCTGCATCATGACCGGCGAGCAGGTCGATGAAGCCGCGGCGGTGAAGGCGGCGAGCAAGTTTCCGGGACTCAAGGGCATGGACCTGGCGAAGGTGGTCTCGACCAAGCGCAACTTCCAGTGGAACGAAGGCAGCGTGTGGCCGGAGAATCTGCGCGCGCCCATCCGCTCGCACCAGCGCCTGCACGTGGTGGCGTACGATTTTGGAATCAAGCGCAACATCCTGCGCATTCTCGCGGACTTCGGTTGTCGCATGACTGTCGTGCCGGCACAGACCAGCGCCGAGGAGGTGCTCGCCGTGGCTCCGGACGGAGTGTTCCTCTCCAACGGCCCCGGCGATCCCGAGCCGTGCGAGTACGCAATCAACGCCGCGCGCAAGCTGCTGGAGACCGATCTGCCGATCTTCGGGATCTGTCTCGGGCACCAGTTGCTGGGACTCGCCTGCGGCGCGCGCACGGTGAAGATGAAATTCGGCCATCACGGCGCGAACCACCCTGTCCAGGACCTGGACTCGGGCCGCGTGTTTATCACCAGTCAGAACCATGGGTTTGCAGTGGACGAAGCCACGTTGCCCGAGCACGTGCGGGCGACGCACCGCTCGCTGTTCGATGGCTCGCTGCAGGGTCTCGCTTTCAAAGACCGCGCTGCATTCAGTTTCCAGGGACACCCGGAAGCCAGCCCCGGCCCGCACGACCTCAAGCCGCTGTTCGAGCGCTTCAATCACCTGATGCTGCGCCGCCTGCAGACGCAGTTGAAGCTGGCTGAGGAGAATGCGCTCCGCCAGACAGCGGGGCGCTCGGGTACGTGAGCTGCCGGCGGTCGCGCCAGGCGGCGACTCAACATGGTCTCGATCCGGTGTGAAACATGCCCAAGCGAACCGACATCCGCAGCGTTCTGATCATCGGCGCAGGTCCGATCATCATCGGGCAGGCGTGCGAGTTCGACTACTCCGGTGCGCAGGCCTGCAAGGCGCTGCGTGCCGAAGGCTACCGCGTCATCCTGGTCAACTCGAATCCGGCCACGATCATGACCGACCCGGAGATGGCGGACTCGATCTACATCGAGCCTGTCAACTGGCGCACGCTCGCGCGCATCATCGAGAAGGAGCGCCCGGATGCGCTGTTGCCGACGATGGGCGGCCAGACCGCACTCAATACCGCGCTCGACCTGGTTCGCGAGGGCGTGCTCGAGAAGTATCAGGTCGAGCTGATTGCCGCCTCGCGCGCAGCCATCGACATGGCCGAGGACCGGGAGCTGTTCCGCGATGCCATGCACGAGATCGGCCTGGAGACTCCCAAGTCGCAGATCGCCCGCAGCCTGGAGGATGCCCTGCAGATCGTCGGGGAGATCGGCTATCCGACGGTGATCCGGCCTTCGTTCACGCTCGGCGGCTCGGGGGGTGGGATCGCCTACAACCGCGAGGAGCTGGAAGAAATCGTGGCGCGCGGACTGGATGCCTCGCCCACTCAGGAAGTGCTGCTCGAGGAGTCGGTGATCGGCTGGAAAGAGTACGAGATGGAGGTCGTGCGCGATCACAAGGACAACTGCATCATCATCTGCTCGATCGAGAACTTCGACCCGATGGGAGTACACACCGGCGATTCGATCACGGTCGCGCCGGCAATCACACTCACCGACAAGGAATATCAGCGCATGCGCGATGCCTCGATCGCCGTGCTGCGCAAGATCGGGGTGGAAACGGGCGGCTCCAACGTGCAGTTCGCCGTCAACCCGCGCGATGGCCGGCTGCTCGTGATCGAGATGAACCCGCGCGTGTCGCGCTCCTCGGCGCTCGCCTCGAAGGCGACCGGCTTTCCGATCGCCAAGATCGCCGCCAAGCTGGCCGTCGGTTACACGCTCGATGAGCTGAAGAACGACATCACCGGCGGCGCGACACCTGCCTCATTCGAGCCCTCGATCGACTACATCGTCACGAAAATCCCACGGTTCACTTTCGAGAAGTTTCCGGCTGCCAACGATCGATTGACCACGCAGATGAAGTCCGTGGGCGAGGTCATGGCCATCGGGCGCACGTTCCAGGAGTCCTTGCAGAAAGCTCTGCGGGGGCTGGAGACCGGCCTCGACGGATTGAACGAGCTACTCACCGTGCCGCTGAGCGATGAGATGCAGGAAAAGCTCGCCTATGAGCTGCGGGCCCCGGGAGCGAACCGGTTGCTCTACACGGCGGATGCTTTCCGCGCCGGCTGGTCGCTCGAGCGGATCGCCGAGCTGACACACATCGATCCGTGGTTCCTGACCCAGATCGAGGACCTGATCCACGAAGAGACCCGCGTCCGCGCAGACGGACTGGGCGCGCTGACGGCCGAGCGGCTGCGCGCGCTCAAGCGCAAGGGCTTCTCCGACAGCCGTCTCGCGAAGCTCGTCGACATGACCGAGAAGGCGATCCGCACGAAGCGCCACGAGCTGGGAGTGGTGCCGGTCTACAAGCGGGTGGACACGTGTGCGGCGGAATTCGCCACCTCCACGGCCTACCTGTATTCCACCTACGAGGAGGAGTGCGAGGCCGAGCCGACCGAGCGGCGCAAGATCATGATTCTCGGCGGCGGCCCCAACCGGATTGGACAGGGGATCGAATTCGACTACTGCTGTGTGCACGCGGCGCTGCAGCTGCGCGAGGACGGTTTCGAGACCATCATGGTCAACTGTAACCCCGAGACCGTCTCGACCGACTACGACACCTCGGACCGGCTGTACTTCGAGCCGCTTACGCTGGAGGACGTGCTCGAGGTCATCGCCAAGGAGAAGCCGGAGGGCCTCATCGTGCAGTTCGGCGGCCAGACGCCGCTGAAGCTGTCCCGTGCGCTCGAGGAGGCTGGCGCGCCAATCATCGGCACGACGCCCGACTCGATCGACGTGGCCGAGGATCGCGAGCGCTTCCAGGCCCTGGTGCGCAAGGTCGGACTGAAGCAGCCCGCGAACGCAACCGCGCGCACCGAGGACCAGGCGGTGCGCCTGGCGCGCGAAGTGGGCTTTCCGCTCGTCGTGCGCCCCTCCTATGTGCTCGGCGGAAGAGCGATGGAAGTGGTCTTCACGGAGGATGACCTGCGCGCTTACATGACCCACGCCATGCGAGTCTCCAACGACAGTCCGGTGCTCCTCGATCGCTTCCTGGATGTCGCCATCGAGGTCGATGTGGATGCCGTGTGCGACGGAGAAGACGTTCTGATCGGCGGCATCATGGAGCACGTCGAGCAGGCGGGAGTCCATTCCGGCGATTCCGGCTGCTCCCTGCCACCCAACAGCCTCGGGCCGGAGGCCCAGGCCGAGCTGCGCGAGCAAACCCGCAAACTGGCTCGGGCCCTGAACGTCGTGGGACTGATGAACGTGCAGTTCGCGATCCAGAACGGGATCATCTACGTGCTCGAGGTGAATCCCCGCGCCTCGCGCACCGTGCCGTTCGTCTCCAAGGCCACGGGCCTGCCGCTGGCAAAGATCGCCGCCCGCGTCATGACGGGCCGCAAGCTCAAGGATCTCGGCATCACCCAGCAACTCGTTCCAGCCTACTACTCGGTGAAGGAGGCCGTGTTTCCCTTCGTCAAGTTTCCCGAGGCCGATCCGATCCTCGGGCCGGAGATGAAGTCCACGGGGGAGGTCATGGGGACGGGCCGCACCTTCGGCGAAGCCTACGCCAAGGCACAGGCGGCTTCGGGAGTGATCCTGCCGCGCAACGGGGTATGCTTTATCAGCGTGCGCGACCGGGACAAGGCGGGAGCGATCTTGCTGGCGCGCAAGCTCATCGAGCGGGGCTTCGAGGTGCTCGCGACCAACGGAACGGCGCGGTCGCTGAATGAAGCGGGGATCAGTTGCCGCCGTGTGAACAAGGTACGCGAAGGGCGGCCGCACATAGTGGACATGATCAAGAACGACGAGGTCGACCTGATCGTCAACACGACCGAGGGCAAGCAGGCCATCCGCGAGTCGAATTCGATTCGCCGCGAGGCGGTCCACAAGCGCGTGACCTACTACACGACGCTGGCTGCCGGACTTGCCACCTGCGAGGCGCTCGATCACATGGACGAAGTGGAGGTCAACCGCTTGCAGGATCTGCATCAAGAGGCACTAGGGGCATGAAACGCACACCCATGACTCTGCGTGGCGCCGAGGCGTTGCGTGCGGAGCTGAAGAAGCTCAAATCCGAGGCCAGACCCAACGTCATCAAGGCGATCGCGGAAGCGCGCGGGCACGGCGATCTGTCGGAGAATGCCGAGTACCACGCCGCCCGCGAGCAGCAGGGTTTCATCGAAGGACGCATCAGTGAGATCGAGTCGAAACTCGGCACCGCCGAGATCATCGATCCGAGCAAGCTGCCGCACAGCGGCAGGGTGGTCTTCGGCGCCGTCGTCGAGCTGGACGACCATGACGATGCCAACCGGGTCGTGTATCAGATCGTCGGTGAGGACGAGGCGGACATCCGCGCGGGACGCATTTCCATCACCTCGCCCATCGCTCGAGCTCTGGTGGGCAAATCCGAAGGTGATGTGGTGGATGTGACCGCTCCCGGCGGCGTCCACTCCTACGAGATCGTCGCCGTCCGGTTCGAATGATCAGGTTTTGCGCCAGCCCTCAGGCGGGTGGATCAGCGTCCGGAATGAGGATACGCGGCAGATCGGCGCGCGGACGATAGAGCACGGCGACATTGCCGATGCGCTGCACGAGCGCGCTGGCCGTACGGCGGGCGAGGTCACTGAACATCGCATCGCGCGCCTCGCGATCCGCGCCGCCTGCGGCCTTCACCTTGATGAGCTCGTGATCGTGCAGGGCGCGATCGGCTTCGCCGGCTACCCCGGGCGTTAATCCCGCGACGCCCACCCGGATGAGGGGCTTCAGGGCATGGGCGAGACCTCGGAGGTGCCTGCGTTGCCGGTCGGTGAGGCTCGGAGCCAGTGCGGGCGTCCCCGGCCGCGAGCCTGTCGGCTTGGCCCGGTCGCGAGCCCGCCGGCTTGGCTCGGCCGCGGAGCGGGAGGATTTACGCTTCATGGCACGATTGTATAGGGGCGCGGCGGGCTGGAACTTCGCAGATGCGCGGGCGTTGGCAAAGTAGCCCTGGCGGGCGATGAGGCAAAGCAACCCTTGCGGGCCTCGAGCCGCAGTTCCTTTATCTGGTCGGAGCTCGCACTCGATGCCGGCGGGCCGCTCTTGAAGCCCGGCAGGCTGCCCTGATCAAGGTGTGTGAAGGCGCCGGATTGCAGGCGCTCGAGGCGCGGTGATTTTTGCCCAGGTCAGGCTGAGAAAGCCCCGATTTCGCGCGCCCGCGGTCCCGAGATGTATTTGCTGGCTAAGGACTTTCTGATGGTGTAGGTTGCTTTTTAGCCACCTGCGCCGCGCCCCAAAGAGGTCGAACCTTTTGAACGATTTGACAAAAAACATCCTGCTCTGGGTGGTCATCGTCCTGGTGCTGCTTGCGGTGTTCAGCCGGTACATGCCCACGGTGGGCCAACCGGAAGAGGTGCGCTACTCGACCTTCCTCGATGACGTGAAGGCCAGCCGGGTGGACTCGGTGGTCCTGCAGGGCGAGATGATCTACGGGGTCCGCAAGGACAAGACGCAATTCAAGACATTCAACCCCGAGACCGATTACACCGCGCTGATCGGCACGCTGCAGAAGGCGAATGTTGCCATCGAGGGACGGCCGCCGAAGCAACCCAATTTCCTGGCACAACTGCTGCTGCAACTGGCACCCGCGCTGTTGCTGATCCTGGTGTTCGTGTACATGCTCAGGCAGATGCAGGGCGCCTCGGGGGGCCGGGGAGCGATGTCCTTCGGCAAAAGCCGGGCTCGCCTGCTGGGCGAGGACCAGGTGAACGTCACGTTTGCGGACGTCGCGGGCGTGGACGAGGCCAAGCAGGAAGTCTCCGAGATCGTTGACTTCCTGAAGGATCCGGGCAAGTTCCAGAAGCTCGGCGGCAAGATCCCCAAGGGCGTGCTGATGGTCGGCTCGCCAGGCACCGGCAAGACGCTGCTGGCGCGCGCGATTGCCGGCGAGGCGAAGGTGCCTTTCTTCACGATCTCCGGCTCGGATTTCGTCGAGATGTTTGTGGGCGTGGGCGCCTCGCGTGTGCGCGACATGTTCGAGCAGGCAAAGAAGCACGCCCCCTGCATCATCTTCATCGATGAGATCGATGCCGTCGGCCGCCATCGCGGCGCCGGTCTCGGGGGCGGCCACGACGAGCGCGAGCAGACTCTCAACCAGCTGCTGGTCGAGATGGACGGTTTCGAGGGCAACGAAGGCATCATCGTCATTGCCGCCACCAATCGCCCCGACGTGCTCGATCCCGCGCTGTTGCGCCCGGGCCGGTTCGACCGCCAGGTGGTGGTCCCGTTGCCGGACGTGCGCGGTCGAGAGCAGATCCTGCGCGTTCACATGCGCCGGGTGCCGCTTGCCGACGACGTGAAGCCAGGGCTGATTGCCCGGGGCACCCCCGGCTTCTCGGGCGCAGACCTTGCGAACCTGGTCAATGAGGCCGCTCTGTTCGCCGCGCGCGCCAACAAGCGCATCGTCGGGATGGAGGAGTTCGAGCGCGCGAAGGACAAGATCATGATGGGCGCCGAGCGACGCTCCATGGTGATGAGCGAGCAGGAAAAGCGCATGACCGCGTATCACGAGGCCGGGCATGCGATCGTGGGCATGACGGTGCCCGAGCATGATCCGGTCTACAAGGTCACGATCATTCCGCGCGGGCGCGCCCTCGGAGTCACACAGTTTCTGCCGGAACAGGACCGTTACAGCTTTTCCAAGCGGCGCCTAGAGAGCGCGATCGCGACCTTGTTCGGGGGACGCATTGCCGAGGAGTTGATTTTCGGCCCCGAGTCGGTCACGACGGGGGCTTCGAACGACATCGAGCGCGCGACCGAGCTGGCGCGCAACATGGTCACGAAGTGGGGCCTGTCGGACAAGCTGGGTCCACTCACTTATTCCGAAGAGACTGGCGAGGTGTTCCTCGGCCGCAGCGTCACGCAGCACAAGCAGGTCTCCGACGGCACCGCGCACGCCATCGACGAGGAAGTGCGGCGGGTCATCGAAAACAATTTCCAGCGTGCCAGGCAGATCCTGGTCGGAGCACTCGACAGGCTGCACTCGATGGCGGATGCGCTCATCAAGTACGAGACCATCGATGAGGAGCAGCTCAAGGACATCATGGCCGGCAACGTACCGAAGCCACCCAAGGACTGGGACGAGACGCTCTCCAACAAGCCGCCCAAGGCGCCGCCGGCGGAAGGCGCCTCCGGCGGACCGATCGGCTCACCGGCCGGGCAGCACTAGCTCAAGGCAAAAGACCCGGCGAGCCCAAGACGAAACTTCGGCTCGCCGCTGCGGACATTGGCTACTCTTGCGGTCTGCAGGTTGGAGTGAGTGCCGCTGTGCTGCTGCGGTGTGGAACGAGAACGTTGGATCTGTCGCGCCCGGTCGTCATGGGCGTGCTCAATGTCACTCCCGATTCTTTCTCCGACGGCGCCCGTCATCCTGATGTCGAAGCCGCCGTTGCGCACGGCATGCGGATGGTCGAGGAAGGAGCCGCGATCATCGACGTGGGGGGCGAGTCCACGCGCCCGGGCGCGGAACCCGTGCCGCAGGACCTGGAGCTGGGTCGCGTTCTGCCCGTCATCGAGAGGTTACGCCAGGCCAGCGATGTCGTGATCTCCGTCGATACCAGCAAGCCCGCGCTCATCCGCGCAGCCTCCGCCGCGGGCGCCGGCCTCATCAATGACGTGCGGGCCCTCTCGCAGGAGGGTGCCCTCGAGGCCGCGACGGCCAGTTCGTGCGCTGTCTGCCTGATGCACATGCAGGGCGATCCTCGCACCATGCAGATAGCCCCGAGCTATGCCGATGTCGTGAAGGAGGTCAAGGAGTTCCTGCACTCGCGCGCTCGGAATTGCGTGGCCGCCGGCCTCGCCGCGGATCGTATCGTCATCGATCCCGGCTTCGGGTTCGGCAAGACTGTGGAGCACAACGTGCGGCTGCTGCGCCACCTGCGCGAGTTGGGCACAGACTGGCCCGTGATGGTGGGGCTGTCGCGCAAGTCGCTGGCCGGGCGGCTGACGGGGCGCCCCCCGGGGCAGCGGTTGTACGGTAGTCTTGCCCTTGCGGTGATTGCAGTCGTCAACGGTGCGCGTATCGTGCGCGCGCATGATGTCGCAGCAACCGTCGATGCCCTCAGAACGGCGGACGCGATACTGCAGACGGAGGAGTGAGCTTGGGACGGAAGTTTTTCGGGACGGATGGAGTCCGCGGCCGGGTCGGCGAGCATCCGATGACCGTGGATTTTGCGTTGCAACTGGCGAGCGCCGCGGCGCGCGTCCTCGCTCCCGAGGGCGGTACCGTGCTGATCGGCAAGGACACGCGGCTCTCGGGCTACATGTTCGAATCGGCCCTGGAGGCCGGGTTCGTCGCGGCGGGGGTCAACGCCATGCTGATCGGTCCGCTGCCGACGCCGGGCGTTGCCTACATGACCCGCCGGTTCAATTGTGATTTCGGCGTGGTCATCAGCGCCTCTCACAACCTCTACGACGATAACGGAATCAAGTTCTTCGATGCCTCCGGCGCGAAGCTCTCCGACGAGCTCGAGGAGCGGATCGAGGCAGAGCTGCTGCAACCACCGGTCACGCGCACCTCGCGCAACCTGGGCCGGGCCATACGGGTGGACAAGTCGCGGACTCACTACCAGGAATTCTGTGCTTCCACGGTTGCTCCGGGAGTGGATCTGTCGGGCCTGAAGATCGTCGTGGATTGCGCCAACGGCGCTGCCTACAAGGTCGGGCCAAGGGTGCTGGCGGATCTGGGCGCGGAGATCGTGCCGATCGGCTGTTCTCCCAACGGTCGCAACATCAATGACGGCTGCGGCTCGACGACACCCGATCTGCTGCAACTCACGGTGCCGGGGGTGCGTGCCCACGTGGGTCTGGCGCTCGATGGCGACGGGGACCGCCTCGTCATGGTGGATCACCTCGGCCGGATCGTGGACGGCGACCAGCTGCTGTACGTCATCGCGCGAGCGCACAAGCAGGCGGGCACTCTGCGCGCGCCGGTGGTGGGTACGGTGATGAGCAACCTGGGCTTGGAAATCGCGCTACGCCAGCATGGCATCGAGTTCCTGCGCGCCCAGGTTGGCGACCGCTACGTCCTCGCGCTGCTGCGTGAGACGGGTGGTGCGCTCGGCGGGGAGACCTCGGGCCACATCCTCTGTCTGGACAAGACCACCACCGGGGATGGCTTGGTGAGCGCGCTGCAGGTGCTCTCGGTGATGAAGCAGTCCGGCCGCTCACTGGCGGAGCTGGCATCGGGGATGGACAAACTTCCTCAGGTGCTCCTCAACGTGAAAGTCGCCCAGCGGTTCGATCCCTCGGGGGTTCCGGCCGTACAGGCCGCGGTGGCGCGCATCGAGCAACGGATGGCAGGCCAGGGCCGCGTGGTATTGCGCGCCTCCGGCACCGAGCCGGTGATCCGGGTCATGGTGGAGGGCAAGGACGAGGCCACGACCCGCGCGGCCGCCTCGGAGCTGGCCGAGGTCGTGCGCGCCGCCGCGCAGCAATAGGGCAGCGGGGGCAGGCCTATCCGGCAGGGCGGCTCCCCGACACAGCGCTCACCCGTAATCCTGCTTCGGGCGGCCGTGCAATAGGGGACGCAGACGCATTTTGGTTTATGATCCGCGCCCCCAGCGGGTCACAGGTCGGTCCATGCGCCGCCCCATCGTCGTCGGAAACTGGAAAATGCACGGCTCGCGTGCCGATAACGCGCGCCTTCTCGAGGAGCTCACCAGCCAGTACCCGGCTGCGAGCGCGGCCGGTTGCGTCGTATGCCCCCCGCTCGTGTACTTGCTCGAAGTCGGGCGCATGCTGCGCGACACCCCGATCCGCATGGGGGCACAGGATGTCTGTGCCGAGACCCACGGTGCTTTCACCGGTGAGGTCTCGGCGGCCATGCTCAAGGATGTAGGCTGCGAATACGCGATCGTCGGACACTCAGAGCGGCGCTTGCTGTATCGCGAAAGCGACCAGCTGGTCGCCCGGAAGTTTGCCGCTGCGCAGGCCAGGGGGCTGGTACCGATTCTGTGCATCGGCGAGCAGCTCGCCGAGCGCGAGCAGGGGCGAACGGCGGAGGTCGTGTCGCGGCAGCTCGAAGTGGTGCTGGAGCTGTGCACCGCCGACACGCTTTCCCATACCGTCATTGCCTACGAGCCGGTGTGGGCGATCGGCACTGGCCGCAATGCATCTCCCGAGCAGGCGCAGGAGGTACACGCCCTCATCCGGGCCCGGATCGCCGCCCGGGATGCTAAAATCGGCGCCGCGATACGCATCCTTTACGGCGGCAGCGTCAAGGCCAGCAATGCGGCCGACCTGTTCGCCATGCCGGACGTGGACGGGGGGCTGATAGGCGGCGCCTCGCTCAAGGCTGACGAGTTCCTGGCGATCCTGGCGGCTGCTCAGGACCATTGACGGATTTCCTTATGCTGCGGACCATTTTGACAGTCGTACAGTGCTTTTCCGCGTTCGCGATCATCGGCCTCGTGCTGATCCAACGCGGCAAAGGAGCGGAGGCGGGCGCGGGCTTCGGTGCCGGCGCATCCGGGACGGTTTTCGGCGCTCGCGGCGCGACCACCGCCTTGTCTCGGGCGACCGCAATCTGCGCGGCGATTTTCATGATCAACAGCCTTGCGCTGGCATATATGGGGACCAAGCAGGCCGCGGAGCCCAAGTCGATTCTGGACGAGGCGAGTGAGCCGGCGCAGAAGCCCGCCACCGGAGTGATCCGAAGTGCGCCGGCTGCGCCGACGCCTGCGCCGTCTCCGGCACAGAGTCCGCCGCCAGCGGCGCCGCAGGGATCTTCCGGCACGCCGCCGCCAAAGTAAGCGGAGGCTGACAGCGCGATCTTTGTCTTCCCGGCGCGCGGCGCCGGTCATGACGAGCCGACGTGGTGGAATTGGTAGACACACTAGCTTGAGGGGCTAGCGCCGCAAGGTGTGGGAGTTCGAATCTCCCCGTCGGCACCAAATATCGTCAGGCGCTGGTACAATGTGTGGATACCACAGGGGGCAGGCCGCACATCGGTCTGTCCCCTTCGTTTGCGGGCGAGGCTTTCGAGGGATACACCAGCGCCGCAGGCGCCTTACCGCGCTGGACGAACATGCTGTCGAACTATCTGCCGATCCTGATTTTCCTGGTGCTCGCCACGGCGCTGGCCGTGGTCATGCTGGTGCTGGGCACCGGGCTGGGCCGGTTCTTCTCGCGCTTGCATGAGGATCCGGCCAAGCGCTCGCCCTACGAATGCGGCTTCGAGGCGTTCGAGGACTCGCGCATGAAGTTCGACGTCCGCTACTACCTCGTGGCAATCCTCTTCATCGTTTTCGACCTGGAGATCGCGTTCCTGTTTCCCTGGGCCGTGGCGCTCGGGAAGATCGGCGGCTTTGGGCTGATCGCCATGGCTGTTTTCCTGACGATCCTCGTCGTGGGGTTCATCTACGAGTGGAAGAAGGGAGCCCTCGAGTGGGACTGAGTGCGGAGCAGACAACGTGAGTGCGGCGGCGCGAGAAATACCCGACATGGAAGGCTTCGCCCAGCGGGGCTTTCTCACGACGCGCCTGGACAGTCTGGTCAACTGGGCTCGGACGGGCTCCCTGTGGCCCATGACCTTCGGACTGGCCTGCTGCGCGGTGGAGATGATGCATGCCGGAGCCTCGCGCTATGACCTCGATCGATTCGGAGTGGTTTTCCGACCGAGCCCGCGCCAGTCCGATGTGATGATCGTCGCGGGGACCCTGGTCAACAAGATGGCTCCCGCGCTGCGCAGGGTATACGACCAGATGGCCGAGCCACGCTGGGTCATCTCGATGGGCTCGTGCGCGAACGGTGGCGGCTACTACCACTATTCGTACGCCGTGGTGCGCGGCTGCGATCGCATCGTACCCGTGGATATTTATGTCCCCGGCTGCCCGCCCACGGCCGAGGCGCTGGTGTACGGGATCCTGCAGCTGCAGAAAAAAATCGCGCGGACCAGCCCGATAACCCGATAGATGGAGTCCTCGAAAGACATCGAAGCGTTGGCGCTGCGGGTCGAGGCGCACGTGAAGGAAGGCGTACGGCGTGTCGCTGCGCTTCCCGATGAGCTGGCCTATGAGGTCGAGCCCGATTTGCTGCTGTCGGTGTGCCGGACGCTGCGCGACGTCCCCGACCTCAGATTCGAGATGCTGATGGATCTGGCGGGCCTGGACTACCTGCACTACGGCCGCGACGACTGGCAGACGACCACCGCGACTCACTCGGGCTTCAGTCGTGCGTGGGTCGCGCGCATGCAGCCGCCGGACCCGGACATGCCTGGCCGCTTCGCAGTCGCCTATCAGCTGCTGTCGATCGCGCACAACCGGCGCTTGCGTTTGCGTGTGAAGTGCTCCGATGCCATTGAGCCGGTGGTCGATTCCGTGATCGAGGTTTGGGCCGCGGCCAACTGGTTCGAGCGCGAAGCATTCGACCTGTTCGGCATCCTGTTCCGCGGACACCCGGATCTGCGGCGAATCCTGACCGACTACGGCTTCATCGGACATCCGTTCCGCAAGGACTTCCCGCTCAGCGGCAACGTCGAGGTTCTCTACGATGCCGAGAAGAAGCGTGTCGTCTATCAGCCGGTGAGCATCGTTGCGCGTGTGCTGGTGCCCAAGGTGATCCGTCACGACCACCGCTACGAGAGTGCTCTGAGGGATATCGTGCCGCCCGAATTGCGGGGTCCGCGCTGATGTCCGAGATCCGCAACTACACGCTGAACTTCGGCCCGCAGCACCCGGCGGCGCACGGCGTCCTGCGGCTCGTGCTCGAGATGGACGGCGAGACCATCCAGAAAGCCGATCCGCATATAGGCCTGCTGCACCGGGCCACCGAAAAGCTGGCCGAATCCAAGCCGTTCAATCAGTCGATCGGCTACATGGACCGGCTCGATTACGTCTCGATGATGTGCAACGAGCACGCCTATGTGCTGGCCATCGAGCGGCTTCTGGGCATCCAGCCGCCGGAGCGCGCCCAGTACATCCGCGTGATGTTCGATGAGATCACCCGGATTCTGAACCATCTGATGTGGCTCGGTTCCCACGGCCTGGACATCGGCGCGATGACGGTCTTCCTGCTGTGCTTCAAGGAGCGCGAGGAGCTGATGGACCTGTACGAGGCGGTCTCCGGCACGCGCATGCATGCCACGTACTACAGGCCCGGCGGCGTCTATCGCGACCTGCCGGATACCATGCCGAAGTACCAGGCCTCGAAGTGGCGCTCGCAGAAGGATGTGGACCGTCTCAACGAGGCCCGCGCGGGCTCGATGCTCGAGTTCATCGTCGCCTTCACCGAGCGCTTCCCCGCCTGCATCGATGACTACGAGACGCTGCTCACGGACAACCGGATCTGGAAGCAGCGGACAGTCAACATTGGGGTCGTGTCCGCGGAGCGTGCCCTGCAGCTCGGATTCAGCGGACCGATGCTGCGCGGCTCGGGCGTCGAATGGGATTTGCGCAAGAAGCAGCCCTACGAAGTCTACGATCGCATGAATTTCGACATCCCCGTCGGCGTGCACGGCGACTGCTACGACCGCTACCTGGTGCGGGTCGAGGAGATGCGCCAGTCGAACCGCATCGTGCGGCAGTGCGCCGACTGGCTGGCCGTCAATGCTGGCCCGGTCATGATCGATGACCGCAAGGTGCGGCCGCCGCGCCGCGAGCGGATGAAGGATGACATGGAATCGCTCATCCACCACTTCAAGTTCTTCACGGAGGGGTACGAGGTGCCTGAGGGCGAGACGTACGCGGCCGTCGAAGCGCCCAAGGGCGAGTTCGGCATCTATCTGGTCTCGGACGGAGCCAACAAGCCCTACCGCGTGAAGTGCCGCGCGCCGGGCTTCCCGCATCTGGCGGCGCTCGAGGAGATGTGCACCGGGCACATGCTCGCCGATGTCGTTGCCGTCATCGGCACGCAGGATATCGTCTTCGGGGAAATCGACCGTTGAGTACTGACCACAAGCCGGCGCACAAGGCGCCCGTGACCGGCAAGGCGCGGATGCTCTCCGAGCACACGCGGGCCGAGATCGACCTGTGGGTGAAGAAGTTTCCGCCGGGCAGGCAGCGTTCCGCGTGCATCTCGGCCCTGCGGGCCGCGCAGGAGCAGAACCACGGCCACCTCACGACCGATCTGATGGACGCCGTCGCCGAATACCTCGGCCTGCCCCCCATCCAGGTCTACGAGGTGGCGAGCTTCTATTCGATGTTCGAGATTCACCCCTGCGGGCGCCATCACGTAAGCATCTGTACGAACATCTCCTGCATGCTCAACGGTGGTGAAGAGCTCGTGGCGCACGCCGAGCGCAAGCTCGGTATCAAGCTCAACCAGAGCACGCCCGACGGCCGGATCTTCCTCAAGCAGGAAGAGGAGTGCCTGGCGGCATGCGCGGGCGCACCGATGATGATGGTGGATCACATCTTTCACGAGTACCTCACGCCCGAGAAGGTCGATGCGATTCTGGATGAGCTGAAGTGAGCGCCGCCGATTACAGCGACCGCATGAATCTCGTCGTGTTCGAGCCGCTGAAGCTCGCGCGCTCCTGGAGCCTGGAAACCTATCGACAGATCGGCGGCTACGAGGTCTGGGAGAAGCTGCTGGCCGAGAAGCCCCCGCGCGAGCAGATCATCGATGCGCTGAAGGCCTCGGGCCTGCGCGGCCGCGGCGGCGCCGCATTCCCGACTGGCATGAAGTGGAGCTTCATGCCGCGCAACTCGCCGGCGCAGAAGTATCTGGTCTGCAACTCGGACGAGAGCGAGCCGGGTACCTGCCACGACCGCGACATCCTGCGCTACAACCCGCATGCGCTCATCGAGGGGCTGGCGATCGGCGGCTATGCGACCAACAGCACGGTAGCCTACAACTACATTCGCGGTGAGTTTCTCGGCGAGCCCATTCCACGCTTCGAGGCGGCGCTGGCCGAGGCCTACGCGGCGGGGCTGCTCGGCCGGAACGTCCGCGGCTCGGGAGTCGATTTCGACATCCACACGTTCATCGGCGCCGGCGCCTACATCTGCGGCGAGGAGACCGCGATGCTCGACTCGCTCGAGGGTAAGCCGGGCAAGCCGCGATTCAAGCCGCCGTTTCCGGCCAACTTCGGTCTGTACGGTGCGCCGACGACGATCAACAACACACAGAGCTTCGCCTCGGTGCCGACGATCCTGCGTCGGGGGCCCGAGTGGTTCGCGGGGCTTGGCCCGAAGAACTCCGCCGGTACGGTGATCTTCTCGGTCTCAGGCCACGTCGCGAAGCCGGGCAACTTCGAGCTGCCCCTCGGCATACCCTTCGCGGATCTGCTGGAGATTGCCGGGGGCATGCGTGGCGGCCGCAATCTCAAGGCCGTGATACCGGGCGGCGCCTCCGTGCCGGTGCTGCCGGCCGAGATCATTCTCAAGACCAACATGGATTACGACTCCCTGAAGGCGGCCGGCTCGGCGATCGGCTCGGCGGGCGTGATGGTGATGGACGAGAGCACCTGCATGGTGCGCGTGCTGGAGCGGATCTCGCGCTTCTTCATGTCCGAGTCGTGCGGCCAGTGCACGCCGTGCCGCGAGGGCACGGGCTGGATGAACCGGCTGATCCGACGGATGCTGGCCGGCGAGGCGCGCCGCGAAGAGCTCGGACTGCTGCTGGATGTGGCCAACAGGATCGAGGGCCACACGATCTGCGCGCTAGGCGACGCCTCGGCTTGGCCCGTGCAGAGCTTCCTCAAGCACTACCGGCACGAGTTCGAGTACATGATCGATCACGGCGGCCGCAGCATGGTGAGCGAGCAGCCCGGGGCGCGCGCGGCATGAGCGCTGACGAGTTCGTCAACATGGAAGTGGACGGCGTGCCCGTCAAGGCCCGCAAGGGCGACATGATCATCCGCGTCACGGATGCCAACAACCTGTACGTGCCGCGCTTCTGCTATCACGACAAGCTGAGCATCGCAGCCAACTGCCGTATGTGCCTGGTCGAGGTCGAGAAGGCACCCAAGCCCATGCCCGCCTGCGCGACTCCGGTGGCCGAGGGCATGAAGGTCTTCACCCGCTCGCCGCGGGCGATCGGCGCCCAGCGCGCGATCATGGAATTCCTGCTGATCAATCATCCGCTCGACTGCCCGATCTGCGACCAGGGCGGGGAGTGCGAGCTGCAGGATCTCGCGGTAGGCTTCGGCCGCGATCTGTCGCGCTTTCACGAGCGCAAGCGATCCGTGCCGGATGAGAACCTGGGTCCGCTCATCGCGACCGACATGACGCGCTGTATCCATTGCACGCGCTGCATCCGCTTCACGCAGGAGATCGCCGGCTATCAGGAGCTGGGGATGATCGGTCGCGGCGAGCAGATGAAGGTGCGCACCTACGTGGAGCAGACCGTGCACCACGAGATGTCGGGTAACGTCATCGACCTGTGCCCGGTCGGCGCGCTGGTTTCCAAGCCATACCGCTTCAGTGCGCGAGCCTGGGAGATGATCTCCCACCCCCTGGTCTCGCCGCACGATGCGGTCGGATCGAACCTGTTCGGCCACGTGTTGCGCGGCAGGCTGATGCGGGTCATTCCCCGCGAGAACGAGGCGATCAACGAGACCTGGATCGCCGACCGCGACCGTTTCAGCTACGAAGGCGTCTACAGCGCCGAGCGCATCCTCAAACCCATGGTCCGGCGCGGCAGCGGTCAGGATGCGCAGTGGGTCGAGACGAGCTGGGAGGAGGCGCTCGCGAAGGTCGTCGAGGGCGTGCGTCCGAGAATCGCCGAGCTGGGCGTACTCGCCAGCAGTACCAGCACGCTCGAGGAGCTGTACCTGCTGGGGCGGCTGGCTCGCGCCCTCGGTACGCCTAACATCGACCATCGCCTGCGGCAGCGGGACTTTCGCGACCAGGAGGCCGATCCGGCCTTCCCGGGGCTGGGAATGCGCATCGCGGAGGTCGATTCGCTCGACTCGCTGCTGGTCGTGGGCTCGCACCTGCGGCGCGAGGTGCCGATCCTCGCGCACCGCGTCCGCAAGGCGGCGCTGCGTGGCGCGAAGGTGAGCTTCCTCGGTCCGTCGCGGTTCGAGTACCTGTTTCCCGTCGCGGCCGAGGTCGTATCCCCGCCAGCGCAGCAGGCGGCGGATCTGGCGGCCATCCTCGCCGCGGTGGCCGAGGCTTGCGGTAAGGCGGTGCCGGCGCATCTTGCCGAGGCCGCACGCGGGGCCAAAGTTCGTGATGAGCACCGTGCAGCTGCCGCAGCGCTGCTTACCGGGGAACGACGTGCGCTCTGGCTGGGAGCGCTCGCGCTGCGTCATCCGGCGTACGCTGATCTGCGCGCGCTGGCTGCCGCGATCGCAGAGCTGGCCGCTGCCTCATTGGGCGTGCTGGCCGAAGGCGGCAACGCCGCCGGCGCGTTTCTGGCGGGCGCGGTGCCGCACCGGGAAGCCGGCAGCCGGCCGGCAGCCCGCCTGGGCCTGTCAGCGCTGGACATGTTCGAGCGCTCACTCAAGGCCTACGTGCTATTCGGGGGCGTGGAACCCTGGGTCGACTCGATCAACACCGCCAGCCCGCAGTCGCTGGCCCGGTCGGAATTCGTCGTGGCCCTGACTCCCTTTGCCAACGATCAGCTGCGCGACATCGCCCACGTCCTGTTGCCCATCGGGACATTCGCCGAAACCTCGGGCACGTACGTCAACATGGAAGGGCTGTGGCAGAGCCAGACGGGCGCGGCGCTGCCTGTGGGCGACGCACGCCCTGGCTGGAAGGTGCTGCGAGTGCTCGGCAACCTTCTCGAGCTACAGGGCTTCGACTACCCATCCTCGGAGGAAGTCCGCGAGGAATTGCGCACTCTGTGCGCACAAGCCCCGGCGTCTCAGTATTCAGGCACGCACCGTGTCGGCCCGGAGCCGGGCACCGCGGAGGTCCTGGACCTGAACATGTATCACGTTGACGCGCTCGTCCGCCGCGCACCTTCACTGCAGAAGACGCGTGAGGGGCGGACATTGCCCGTCACTTACTGACGGAAAGGATCGGAGCGGGTGCTGCAAACACTCTCCAATGCCTGGGCTGCGCTGCCGGACTATGGCCGCGGGACGGTATGGACCGTCGTGATCATGATCGTGCTGATCGTCTGTGTCGCGCTGCTGACTCTCTGGGAGCGCAAAGTCATCGGCTGGATGCAGCTGCGGCGCGGCCCGAATCGGGTGCGCATCTTCGGGCTGGCTCCCGGGCTCGGCCAGCCGTTCGCCGATGTCCTCAAGCTGTTGATGAAGGAAGTGATCATCCCGGCGAAAGCGAACAAGATCCTGTTCCGCCTCGCTCCGATGATTGCGCTGATCCCTGCGTTTGCCGCGTGGGCGGTGATCCCACTGTCGCCGGAGGTAGTGGTCTCCAAGGCCAACGCCGGGTTGCTGTACCTGCTGTCACTCACCTCGATGGGTGTGTACGGCGTGATCATCGCCGGCTGGGCGGCCAACTCGAAGTATGCGTTCCTCGGCGCCATGCGCTCGGCCGCGCAGATGGTGGCCTACGAGATTGCGATGGGCTTCGCGCTCGTCGGGGTGATCATTGCCTCGCAGAGCCTCAACCTGGGGGACATCATCCAGCGCCAGCAGGGCGGACTGCTCGCCTGGAACTGGTTCTGGCTGTTTCCACTGCTGGTGGTGTATTTCATCTCGGGCGTGGCCGAGACCAACCGCGCCCCGTTCGATGTGGCCGAAGGTGAATCGGAGATCGTGGCCGGCTTCCACGTGGAGTATTCCGGGATCGCCTTCGCGCTGTTCTTTCTCGCCGAGTACGCCAACATGATCCTGATCTCGGCGCTGACGGCGGTGTTCTTCTTCGGCGGCTGGCTGTCGCCGTTCGCCGGCTATCTCGGGGACTCCGTGCTCGCCCGGCCGAGCTTCCTGTGGCTCGGGCTGAAGATCTTCGCAGCGTTGTTCCTGTTTCTGTGGTTCCGCGCCACCTTTCCCCGGTACCGCTACGATCAGATCATGCGCCTTGGCTGGAAGGTGCTGATTCCGGTGACCATCGTGTGGATCGGCGTGGAGATGCTCATGGCCTGGCTGCGTGTCGGACCGTGGGCGCATCAGGCGCTGTGGGCGCAATGAGCAGGTAGCCAGCATGGCCTTCAATCCGATCAAGACATTGCTGCTGACCGAGCTCATCAAGGGCTTGTGGGTAACTCGTCGCACTTTTTTCAGCCGCAAGTACACGCTCAACTACCCGGAGGAGAAGACTCCGCAGTCGCCGCGCTTCCGTGGGCTGCACGCGCTGCGCCGCTATCCGAACGGCCAGGAGCGCTGTATCGCATGCAAGCTGTGCGAGGCGGTGTGCCCGGCGGTGTGCATCACGATCGACTCCGAGGTCGCTCCCGATGGGACGCGTCGCACGAGCCGCTACGACATCGACCTGTTCAAGTGCATCTACTGCGGCTTCTGCGAGGAGGCCTGCCCGGTGGATGCGATCGTACTGACGCGCATCCACGAGTATCACATGGAGAATCGCGGCGAGAACATCATGAGCAAGGACAAGCTGCTGGCCGTGGGAGAGCGATACGAGGCCATGATAGCGACCGACAAGGCGGCCGACGCGCCGTACCGATAAGAGCGAGGCCATGCTGGTAGAAGCGCTGTTTTACGTTTTCGGCACCATCCTGGTCGCGGGTGCGCTTGCCGTGATCATCTCGCGCAACCCCGTCTACTCGGCGCTCTCGCTGGTGCTGTGCTTCGTCACCTCGGCGGCCATCTGGCTGCTGATCGAGGCCGAGTTCCTCGCGGTGATCCTCGTTCTGGTTTACGTCGGCGCGGTCATGGTGCTGTTCTTGTTCGTGGTGATGATGCTCGATATCAACCTGGAGGAGCTGCGCACGGGTTTCACCCGCTTCGCCTGGCTGGGGTGGCTCACCGCTCTGGCACTGATCATCGAGATCGTCGGCGTGGTGTGGGTGCGTGGACTGGGTATCGATGTGACCCGCAGCCCAACTCCGACTGCGCCGGACTACAGCAACACACTGGCGCTGGGTCAGGTTCTGTACACGAAGTACGCATACCCGTTCGAGCTCGCCGCGGTGATCCTGCTCGTGGCGATCATCGCCGCAATATCCCTCACGATGCGCAAGCGTCCCGGCCTGAAGGTCCAGGACATCGCCAAGCAGGTCGGGGTGCACAGCAAGGATCGCGTACGCCTCGTCAAGATGGAGGCCGAGAGGCGTCAGCCCGTTGCCAGTGCCGGGGGCGAGCCGGCGCAATCGGAGGCCAAGCGCCCATGATCACCCTGGCGCAGCTGCTCACGCTGTCCTCGATCCTGTTTGCGCTGTCGGTGGCCGGCATCTTCCTGAACCGCAAGAACGTGATCCTGCTGCTGATGTGCGTCGAGCTGCTGTTGCTGGCAGCGAACTTCAACTTCATCGCCTTCTCGCGCTACCTGGGCGACATCAATGGCCAGGTATTCGTGTTCTTCGTGCTGACGGTGGCCGCGGCCGAATCGGCCATCGGGCTGGCGATCCTCGTGGTGCTGTTCCGCGAGCGCCGCAGCATCAACGTCGAAGATCTGAACAAGCTGCGGGGCTAAGGGCGCATGAATCCGCACATTCTGCTCGCCATCGCGCTGCTGCCGCTGCTCGGAGCGCTCATCGCAGGACTGTTCGGGCGCGTGATCGGCCGGGCTGGCGCCCATACCGTCACTATCGCGGGCGTCGCGATCTCCTGCGCCCTGTCGCTGTACGTGCTCAAGCAGAGCTACTGGGACGGGGTACCCACCTTCAACGGCGCGGTCTACACGTGGCTGGTCAGCGACGGCGTGCACATGGAGGTTGGATTCCTCATCGACCGGCTCAGCGCGCTGATGATGGCCGTGGTGACGTTCGTGTCGCTGTGCGTGCACGTCTACACCATCGGCTACATGCACGATGATGACGGATACACCCGCTTCTTCAGCTACATCTCGCTGTTCACGTTCTCGATGCTCATGCTCGTGATGTCGAACAACTTCATGCAGCTGTTCTTCGGATGGGAGGCGGTCGGCGTCGTCTCCTACCTGCTCATCGGGTTCTGGTACACCCGCCCCAGCGCAATCTTCGCCAATCTGAAGGCGTTTCTCGTGAACCGGGTGGGGGACTTCGGCTTCGTGCTGGGAATCGCCGGCATCTTTTATTTCACCAACTCACTGGCCTATAGCGATGCGTTCGCGGCTGCGCCGCAGATAGCCCACGCGACCATTGCCCTGAGCACGAACAGCAGCGTCGCAGCGCTCACGCTGATCTGCATCTGCCTGTTTGTCGGCGCGATGGGCAAATCGGCCCAGGTTCCGCTGCACGTATGGCTGCCGGACTCGATGGAGGGTCCGACGCCCATCTCCGCACTGATCCACGCGGCCACGATGGTCACAGCGGGAATCTTCATGGTGGCGCGCATGTCGCCGCTGTTCGAGCACTCCGAGACGGCCTTGTCCTTCGTGATGGTGATCGGGGCCACCACCACCTTTTTCATGGGCCTGCTGGGCATCGTCAACAATGACATCAAACGAGTCATCGCCTACTCGACGCTTTCGCAGCTCGGTTACATGACTGCGGCGCTCGGTGCATCGGCCTATAGCGCGGCGATCTTCCACCTGATGACGCATGCGTTCTTCAAGGCGCTGCTGTTCCTGGCCGCTGGCTCGGTCATCATCGCCATGCATCATGAGCAGGACATGCGCAAGATGGGTGGTCTGGGGAAGTACATGCCGATCACGGCCGTGACGAGCTGGATTGGCGCGCTCGCCCTGATCGGCACACCGTTTTTCTCGGGCTTCTACTCCAAGGACTCGATCATCGAGGCCGTCGGCGAGGCGCATCGTTGGGGTGCGACCTACGCTTATTACTGTGTGCTCGGCGGCGTATTCGTAACCGCGCTCTACACGTTTCGCATGCTGTTCATGACCTTTCACGGACCGGAGCGCTTCCGACACCCCGAGCAGGTCCATGTCTCATCGGCCGATCCGACTGCAGGGCATGAAGAGGGCCCGGCTACCTCCGGGGCGCACGACGATCACGGTGGCCACGAGGCCCCGCGCGAGAGTCCACTGGTCGTGACCCTTCCGCTGATTGCTTTGGCCGTTCCGTCGTTGCTGATCGGTATCTTCACGGTTGGACCGGTGCTGTTTGGCGGATATTTTGGCGGAGCCATCCGGGTGCTGGAGAATCACGACGTCGTGGCCGAGCTGGCCCGCGATTTCCACGGCCCGATGTCGTTCGCGCTGCAGGGCTTCACGAAACTGCCTTTCTGGCTTGCCGCCGCCGGCGTGTTCACCGCATGGCTGTGCTTCCTGCGTCAGCCGCAGCTTGCCGAGCGTGCGGCGCGCGCCCTGGCGCCAGTGCACAGGCTGCTCGTCAATAAGTATTACTTCGACTGGTTCAACGAGCGCGTCCTGGCGGTACTCGCGCGCGGCGTGGGCTTCAGTCTGTGGAAGGGCGGCGATCAGCTCCTCATCGATGGTGCGATGGTCAACGGCTCCGCCGCCACCGTTCGCTGGTTCGGCGGCATCGTGCGCCGAGTCCAGAACGGGTATCTGTATGCCTACGCGTTCTGGATGATCATCGGCCTGGCGGTGCTGCTGGGCTGGTTTCTCGAGCACTCATAACTCATCGGCGGTCCCTCGATGCACGGGTCTCTTTCGCTTCTGATCTGGCTGCCTGTCGCCGCGGGCATCGTCGTGCTGCTGCTGGGGGAGCGCCACATTGCCGCCGGACGCTGGGTGGCCCTCATCGCCTCCATCGTGACGCTGCTCGTATGCCTGCCGCTGCTCAGCCACTTCGACACCGGCACTGCCGCCTATCAGTTCATCGAGAAGGTGCCGTGGATCACGCGCTTCCATGCGTACTACGCGCTCGGAGTCGACGGCATCTCCCTGCCGCTGGTGGTGCTGACCGCATTCGTCACCATTCCCGTGATCATCGCCGCCTGGACCGTCATCGAAGCACGCCCGGCACAGTACTTCGCCGCCTTCCTGATCATGGAAGGGCTGATGATCGGGGTGTTTTCCGCCACCGATGCCCTGCTGTTCTATTTCTTCTGGGAGGCGATGCTGATTCCGATGTTTCTCATCATCGGTATCTGGGGCGGCCCGCGGCGCGTGTACGCGACCATCAAGTTCTTCCTGTACACCTTTCTCGGCTCGGTCTTCATGCTCGTTGCCCTGATCTACATGTATGTGAAGGCGGGTGACTACTCGATAGCCAGTTTTCAGGCGCTGCCTCTCACGCTGATACAGCAGCGGTGGATCTTCGTCGCCTTCCTGCTGGCCTTCGCGGTGAAGGTGCCGATGTGGCCGGTCCACACGTGGCTGCCGGATGCCCACGTCGAGGCCCCCACGGGCGGCTCGGTCATCCTGGCGGCCATCATGCTGAAAATGGGCGGCTACGGGTTTCTGCGCTTCAGCCTGCCGATCGCACCCGATGCGAGCCGCGAGCTGGATCTGCTGTTGATCTCCCTGTCGCTGATCGCGGTCGTGTACATCGGCTTCGTCGCGCTCGTGCAGCAGGACATGAAGAAGCTGATTGCCTACTCCTCGATAGCGCACATGGGCTTCGTCACCCTCGGTGCGTTCGTCGTCTACGAGATCGTGCGCGCCACGGGTGCCCTGCAGGGCGCCGGCATGGGGATGGACGGAGCCATGGTGCAGATGATCTCTCATGGCCTGATCTCGGGAGCGCTGTTCCTGTGTGTCGGCGTGCTGTATGACCGGATGCACAGCCGGCAGATAGCCGACTACGGCGGCGTGATCAACACCATGCCCATCTTCGCCGCATTCATGGTGCTGTTTGCCCTCGCCAATACCGGATTGCCGGGGACCTCGGGCTTCGTCGGCGAGTTTCTCGTGATCCTGGCCAGCTTCAAAGCGAGCTTCTGGTATTCACTGCTTGCGGCGGTGACGCTGATTCTCGGCGCGGCCTACACGCTCTGGCTGGTGAAGCGCGTGGTCTTCGGACCGATCGCCAATGCACGCGTCGCCGCGCTCACTGATCTAAACGGCCGCGAGTTCCTGGTTCTCGGGGCGCTCGCGCTGGCGGTCCTGTGGATCGGAGTCTGGCCCGAGCCGCTGCTGAAGATCATGCAGCCGACCATTCACCATCTGGTCGACCAGGCCATCGCCAGCAAGATTCCGGTCTGAGGCCGCACACAACCCATGCACGATACGATCGTTAGCCCGACCAGCATTGCTCCCGCGATACCGGAAATCTATCTGGCGGCTGCGATCTGCGTGATCCTCCTGGTGGATGCCTTCGCGGGAGAGAAACGGCGACGGTTAACGGGGACCCTGACACTGCTGGCGCTGGCCGTGGGCGCCGCGCTGACCGTGGTCTTCGCCTCCGTGACACAGCGAACGATCCTGTTCGACGGCATGTATGTAGCTGACGAGCTGGCTTACGTGCTGAAGCTGGCGGGATTCCTGTTCGTGGCTGTCGGCCTGCTTTACTCGCGCGACTATCTGGAGGAGCGCGGGATCCTGCGGGGCGAGTGTTACGTGCTCGCCCTGACGGCGCTGCTGGGCATCTTCGTTCTGGTCTCGGCACACAATCTGCTGACGCTTTACATCGGGGTCGAGCTGCTGGCACTGTCGGTGTACGCGATGGTCGCCTTCGATCGCGACTCGGGGGCCGCTGCCGAGTCGGCCATCAAGTATTTCGTGCTCGGTGCCATTGCCTCCGGCGCCCTGCTGTACGGCATGTCCATGATCTATGGAATGACTGGAACGCTGGATCTGGAAGAGCTGGCCTCGAAGTTGCACGAGCCTGCCAGTCTCGGGGTGATCATCGGACTGGTGTTCATCGTCGTGGCCGTGGCCTTCAAGCTCGGTGCGGTGCCTTTTCACATGTGGCTGCCCGACGTGTATGAGGGCGCGCCGACAAGCGTCACACTGTTCATCGGCACGGCGCCGAAGCTCGCCTATTTCGCCCTGGCACTGCGCCTGCTCGCTCATGGACTCGCGGGCTCCGCCGTCGAATGGTCGCAGATGCTTGCCGCTCTCGCGGTGCTCACACTGGTCGTGGGCAACGTCGTGGCCATCGTGCAGACCAACTTGAAGCGGATGCTGGCCTATTCGACGATCTCCAACGTGGGGTTCATCGTGCTCGGCTTTGTATCCGGCACCCCCGATGGCTATACGGCCGCGCTCTACTACACCCTGGTCTATGTGCTGGTCGCCCTGGGATCCTTCGGCGTCATACTGATTGCGAGTCGCAAGGGATTCGAGGCGGACCAGCTCGATCACTACAAGGGCCTGTACCGGCGCGATCCGCTGCTTGCGCTCGTGATGATGATCCTCATGTTCTCGACGGCCGGCGTTCCGCCCTTCGTGGGGTTCTGGGCCAAGCTGCGCATTTTCCAGGCGCTGTGGGAGACGAATCACCTGTGGCTGGTGATCATCTCGGCAGCCATGTCCGTGGTCGGGGCGTTCTATTACCTGCGCGTCATCAAGCTGATGTACTTCGATGCGCCGCCGGCGCATTTCCCGCCTCCGGAGCATTCCGCCGGTGTCCGGGTGACACTCGGCCTCAACGCCGCCGCCGTCCTCGTTCTGGGCCTCCTGCCTGGACCGCTGCTGGACCTGTGCGGACGCCTGATTCACTGAACCACCATCCAAGCCCGGGATCGAACATGAACAAGAAGATGCTGTGCCTCTTCGCGCTGGCCTGCTGTGTGCTCAATGCACCCGTGACATTCGCGAAGGACAAGGACGCCTCCAGTGCTCCCGCGGCGAAGGATGCGGACAAGGCAGGCAAGGACGAAGACATCAAACTGCCCCCGTTTCCAGCGGACAAGACCGTACACCAGAGCACGACCCTGAGCGGCCGGGTCATCAAATACGACGCCACGGTGGGCTCGCTGCCGGTACTGGATGAGAAAGGCAAGGCGATCGCCAGCGTGATGTTCACGGCGTACATCGTGCCGGGCGCGAACCGGCCGGTCACGTTCGCCTTCAACGGCGGTCCGGGCGCCTCTTCCGTGTACCTGAACCTCGGCGCCATCGGTCCCAAGCGCGTGCAATTCGGTGCCGAGGGCGACAGCCCTTCCGATCCTGCGACGCCGATGGACAACGCCGGTACCTGGCTCGACTTCACGGACCTGGTCTTCATCGACCCTGTCGGCACGGGCTTCAGCTACGCCCAGGTGTCCGAGGGCGAGGCGAAGAAGCACTTCTACAACGCCAAGGCGGATGTCGAGTACCTCTCGCGAATCGTTTTCGACTGGCTCGTCAAGAACGAGCGACTGAATTCCCGCAAGTATCTCGTCGGGGAGAGCTACGGCGGCTTCCGTGGTCCGCGCATCACGCATTATCTGCAGACTCGACTGGGTGTCGCGATGAACGGGATGGTGCTCGTATCGCCGTACCTGGATCCGGGGGCGTCCAACAATGAGGATCTGTCGCCGCTGCCGTGGATGCTGACATTACCGAGCATCGCCGCTGCCAACCTCGAGCGCCAGGGCAAGCTCACGGACGAGGCGATGACCAAGATCATCGACTACACCCGCACTGACTATGTGACGGACCTGCTGAAGGGGCGCTCGGATGCCCAGGCTGTCGAGCGTATCGTCAAGCGCGTCACCGAGCTGTCAGGTCTGGATCCGACTTTCGTCAGGCAGCTCGGCGGCCGATTGGAGACGCAGGCCTATCTGCGCGAGGTCTATCGCTCGGAAGGCAAGCTCGGCAGTCGCTATGATTCCAACGTAAAGAGCTGGGATCCGTTTCCGTTCGCGCCCACTCAGCGCAGCAACGACCCGATCCTCGACAGCATCATAGCGCCGACCACCACGGCCATGGTCGACTTCATCACGCGCACCGTCGGCTGGAAGTACAGCGGACGCTACAACGCGCTGAGCTATGAGGTGAATCGAGCGTGGTCCGGCGGGGACGGCCAGGACGGTCAGAACGAGATCGAGCGTGGCTCCGTCGAGGAGCTGCGCGAGTCAGTGGCCATCGACCCGAAGCTGCACGTGCTGATCGCGCACGGCTGGGACGATCTGTCCTGCCCCTTCATGGCCTCGGTGCTGATCGTTGATCAGATGCCTGTCATGGGTGATGGCAAGCGGGTGCGGGTCAGGGAATACCCGGGCGGTCACATGTTCTACAGCCGGCCTGCCAGCCAGGCAGCGCTGCGCACGGACGTGATGACAATGTACTCCGCGCACTGAGGCAGCGGTGCTCACTAAGCGCCAGCGGGGGTCGAGGCAGCGGCGCTCACTGAGCGCCAGCGGGGACTGAGGCACCAGCGCGCACTCAGGTGAAGCACGGGCTGTGGCCGACGGCGGGCACGGGGCCCGGTCCCGGTCAGGCCATCTTGGGCAAAGGCCGCTATCGCTTCGGTTTGCGGAAGCGATAGATGAACTGGTCCGTGTGCCCGCGAATCGACTTGTCGAAAACACCTGCGGTACGTGGATCCGCGGGGTTACGCAGGATGTCGCTTTCGCCGGCGAACTTGAAGCCCGCAGCTTCTACCTCGCGCTTCACGACATCGGGGTCGATCCGGTGCAGCGTGTCCGTGACGTCGGCCGGTGCTCCGGGGGCGGCAGTGTGATCGAGGACGAGGTACAGGCCCCCCGGTTTGAGGGCCTCGTACACTGCTTTGTTGAATGCCGCCATGTCCACCGGGCCCATGAAGCTGTCGTGCAGGTCATGGTAGTTCTGCGAGATCCAGAAGAGATCGAGCATTTCCGGAAACCTGACGCCATCCAGGGCAGAGGCGAAGATCACTGATACGTTGGGACGGTCCTTGGCATAGGACTCGATCTCGGCGATTCCCTTGACGATGTTCGGATACTGGAAGAGTCCGCTGGGTACGACCGCGTACACGTGACCGCTGGGCTCGACCACCTTTGAAAACAGACGCGTGAAATACCCACTGCCTGCAGCGTAGTCCGCAATCTTGTCGCCCGGCCTCACGTCGGCGAATGCGAGGGACTCCGCCGGCTTGCGAATAGCATCGCGCGCGGTGTCGGAAGAGGGTCGCACAGGATCCTGTATCGCTGCCGCGATCTGCGTGGATGCGGGCCCGGCATTGCGCACTTCGCTCAGCGCCAGGCTCGCGGCAACGAGCGCGGCCAACGCCCAGACCACGGCGACTTTTTTCATCTGCTTGCTCCCCGCTCTGCGAAGGGGCTATGAGGCGCCAGCCAGCGCCGGCTCAGGAAGCGCTCGGGCTCGTACCAGTCCCGGCATACGACGAATTCGTCCCAGGAGCGTAACATGCGCAACCGATTGGTTGCGTAATCGGCGGTGCGAGCGTATAAAAGGCAAGCAGGAGGTTGCCCATGAACACCGACCGAATCGAGAAGAAGGTCCTGCTGCAGGCCACACGCGAGCGCGTCTGGCAGGCGGTGAGCGATGCCAGGCAGTTTGGAGCCTGGTTCGGCGTCGCTTTCGACAGCCCATTCACCGAGGGGGCGCGGCTGATCGGCCGCATCGTTCCCACTACGGTGGATGCCGAGGTAGCCGAAATGCAGAGACCGTACGAAGGCAAGACGTTCGAGTTCTCGGTGGAGCGTATCGAGCCGATGACACGCATCAGCTTCCGCTGGCATCCCTATGCCGTGGAGCCGGGCGTGGACTACGCGAAGGAGCCGACCACGCTCATCATGTTCGAGCTCACCGAGGCCGTCGGCGGAGTGATGTTGACGATCGTCGAGTCGGGCTTCGATCAAATTCCGCTGTCCCGCCGGGCCAAGGCGTTTGCCGCCAACGAGGGCGGTTGGGAGAAGCAGACGACGCTCATCCGCAAGTACCTGGCCCGGGAAGCTGTAAGGTAACCGACCGGCACGGGAGCAGCCCGAACATGTCCGCTGAAGCGTTCATGGAGCGGGCGCGAGAAAAGTTGTGACGAGCAATACGCCACCGATGATGCGCAGGGGCCTCGCATTGGCCAAAGATGCCGATGCGGCCCCTGTCTTTGCCGCGCTCGGGGATGCTACGCGGCTGCAGCTCGTGCTCCGGTTGTGCGATGGCGGTCCCATGTCGATCATTCGGCTGACCGAAGGCTCGCAGGTCACGCGACAGGCGGTCAGCAAACATCTCAAGGCACTGGAGAAAGCCGGGCTGGCGCGCAGCGGGCGGGTGGGCCGCGAACGTATCTGGGAGCTTCAGACGAGGCGCCTGGGGGATGTGCGCGCCTGCCTGGACAGAATTTCGGATCAGTGGGATCAGGCGATCCGGCGGCTGCGCGCGCTGGTGGAGGCCGGGACCTGACGAGCGCGGCGCTCAATGCCGGGAAATCAGCGTTGGCCCGGATGATCCGCGTTGGCCCGGATGATCCGCGTTGGCCCGGGTGATCCGCGTTTGGTTGCCAAAGGGTCTAACAGTGAGCGCACACTGACGGGAGTCTCCCCGGTCACGCCGATCAGCCAGAATACGAGCCCCGAGGCCGATCCCCAGAACAGCAGCCCGAGCGCGGGCAGCCACCCGAAGGGCTCAAGGTGAGCGGGCGGTTTCAGCAGTGCGTACAGCGCCATGGTGGGTAGCGTGCAGGCGGCACCTCCGGCGGCGAACTGCCACCAACTGCGCCAGTACCGGCGATCGAACCAAAGGACCAGCGGCAAGCCCACGACCATGGCCCAAGTGTAGGCCAGCAGGAGGCCCAGTGGCATGACGGACGGCTCGGCGAGAAAGATCGCCGGGTAAATGCCGGAGAGCATCGGCGTCAGGACGAATGCCATCCACAGGCGCCTGCTATCGAGCCGTGCGCGCTCGCACTCCTCGGCAGGGATCGATGGCAGCGGCAGGGCGAACGGGTCCTCAGCGGTCGCGATGCGCAGCACCTCCGGGACAATGGGCTCGGATTTCAGGTGCGCTGCGAGCTCGGGCTCGAGTCGTATCATGGGCGCACGCTATCCCCGGACGTTCGCGCATTCAATGGTCCCGGCGTTGCGGTTATCCCATTTGAGGCACAAGTCCGGTTTTGCGCGGCCGGCCCGCATACAGGATGCCGACCGCCGTTGCCAGGCACAAACCTCCGGCAATCCAGAAGGCCTGATCGTAACTGCCCGCGCGAGTTCGGATGATGCCGGCGAATGAAGCCGCGAGTGCAGCCCCGACCTGATGCGCGGCCATGATCCAGCCGAACACCAGCCCGACCTTCTCGGGCCCGAACGCCTGCCGTGCGAGCGCCACCGTTGGCGGGACAGTCGCGATCCAGTCGAGGCCATAGAACACAGCGAAGATCGACAGTCCATAGCCGTGGGACAGGAAGCCGTACGGCAGGTACAGCAGCGACAATCCTCTCAGTCCGTAATAAGCACACAGCAGCCTGCGGTTGTCGAACCGGTCGGAAAGCCAGCCCGAGCCCGTCGTTCCCAGCAAGTCGAACAGACCCATGACCGCCAGCAGGCTGGCGGCGCGGACCTCCGGGATTCCATGGTCCATGCAGGCCGGCACGAGATGCGTGCCCACGAGTCCATTGGTGCTTGCGCCACAAATGAAGAAGCTTCCGGCAAGGATCCAGAATTCCCGCGAGCGGCTCGCCATCCCCAGTGCGGCCATGGCTGCGTGGAACGGATTCTGGACGGTGGGCGCTGCGGAGCGGGTTCCTGCCAGCATGCCCAGCGGTTGCAGGCCTTTTTCCTGCGGCTGATCGCGCATGAGGAGCATCGCCAGCGGCGCCAGCGCAAGAGCCAGCACCGACATCGCCATGACTGCGCTGCGCCAACCGTGATCGACGACGAGCTTGGCGAGCGGTGGCAGAAACAGAAGCTGGCCCGTCGCCGCGCTGGCCGTGAGCAGGCCCAGGGCAAGTCCGCGGTGTGTATGAAACCAGCGCTGCACGACGGTGGCCCCCAACACGATTGCGACGATGCCCGTGCCAACGCCGACGAGGACTCCCCACAGCGCGAACAGTTGCCAGGGATGTTTGATGGTCGCCGTGGCGAGCGTGCCGAGCCCGATGAGGACTGCCGAGGCTGCCATCACCCGGCGCGGCCCGTAGCGGTTGATGAAGCCGGCCGCGAACGGGCCGACCAGGCCGTAGAGCAGGATATTGACCGAGATGGCCATCGAGATGACGGTGCGCGACCAGCCGAATTCCCGCTCGAGCGGCACGATCAGGATGCTGGGTGTCGCGCGCGTCGCTGCCGAGACGAGCAGGCACAGGAAGGTCACTCCCAGGACGATCCAGGCGTAGTGCAGCTTCTTCACACAAGCAGTGTACAGGCAGGCTTTATAATGGTCGTCCCCCGAACGACTGAAGCCCACGCGGAGGCGCCGATGAGTAAAACCATCCTGATGCTGGTCTGTGCCGCCGCGCTACTCAGCGCAGCCGGCTCGCGGGCCGAGCAGGCATCCCACTACCGCCTGACTCACGAGGTCCCTCTGCCAGGGGACGAAGGCTGGGACTACCTGACTTTTGACAAGGTGGGTGGTCGCGTGTTCGTTGCGCACGGCACGAAGGTCCAGGTCCTGGACGGCCGCAAGCTCATCCTGACCGGTGAGATCGGCGACACTCCGGGAGTGCATGGAGTAGCGCTCGCCCAGGATCTGGGACGCGGCTACATCAGCGCCGGCCGTGCCAACTCCGTGGTCGTCTTCGATCTGAAGTCGCTCGCGGTGATTACACGAATCGCAACCGGGGAGAACCCCGATGCCATCCTCTACGAGCCGACCACCCACCGGGTCTTCACGTTCAACGGCCGCAGCCGCAACGTTTCAGTCATCGATACCGCGAAGAACGCGGTGATCGGAACGATCGACGTCGATGCCAAGCCGGAGTTCGCGGCGACCGATGGTGCCGGACATGTCTACGTGAACCTCGAGGACAAGAGCAGCATTGCCGCGATCGATCCGGTCAAACTCACTATCACGGCCGTCTGGCCCCTGAGCGGATGCGAGGAGCCGACGGGTCTGGCCATCGACGTGGCCCACCGGCGACTGTTCTCCGTCTGTGACAAAGCGATGGCCGTGGTGGATACCGGAACCGGTCACGTAGTGGCCAACTTACCGATCGGAAGCGGTATCGACGCCGCAGCCTTCGATCCCGGCAAAGGGCTTGCCTTCGCCTCCGGGGGCGATGGAACGCTGACCGTCGTGAGGGAGATCACCCCGGACCAATTCACGGTGGTGCAGACGGTGAAGACCCAAACCGGCGCACGCACGATGACGCTCGACGACCAGACTCATCGGGTTTTCCTGGTGAGCGCAAAATTCGGTCCTCGTCCGGCGCCGACGGCGGAGCAACCTCATCCCCGCCCCAGCATCGTGCCGCGCAGCTTCGAGCTGCTCGTGGTGGATCCCTGAGCCTGGATGTCGAGCTACCGGATCCGGGGGTGCACGCCAAGTGATGCGGCGACGATCGCTCAGCATCGCGTCTGCATGTTCCGCGACATGGGCGAGGTGCCAACAGACGAGGCCGCTGCCGAGCTCCTCGAGGAATCCACCGTTGCGATCCGAGCGGAGCTCGAGCGGGGCACGTATGTGGGTTGGTTCGCGATCGGTGCCGCAGAAGAGGTGATCGCCGGAGCGGGGGCGCACGTCAAGGCAACATTGCCCCGCATGTCGGCGGACCGCGCGGGTCGTATCGCGACCTCACCCGTACCGCTCGTGGTCAACGTGTACACCGAGCCGGCATGGCGCCATCGCGGCCTGGCGCATGCACTGATGCGAGCACTCATGCAATGGGCCGGCGAACGCGGCTTCGATCGTGTAGTTCTGCACGCATCGAACCAGGCGCGCTCCCTGTACGCATCGCTCGGATTCGTTGCGAGCAACGAGATGCGCTGGGCGGTGACGGCAGGTCAGGATGAGCATCCGATCCGGAGGGACGGGGAATTGGAGTCTTAGCGTGAAAGAGCATCAACTGATGGCCATCGTGGCCGCAGGCCTACTGACCGGCACGGCCGCCGCGGCCTCGCTCATTTATCCGAGCGCAGAGCGTGGCAATCACGTGGATACGTACCACGGTGTCAAGGTGCCCGACCCATACCGCTGGATGGAGGATATCGATTCGCCGCAGACGCGCGCGTGGGTACAGGCGGAGGACAAGCTCAGCCGCGCGTATCTCGATGCGCTGCCCGGGCGAGACACGATCGCCAGGAGTCTGAAGCAGGTGTGGAACTTCGAGCGCTGGAGCGCGCCCGAACGGCACGGCCGGTACTGGTTCTTCACCCACAACGATGGGCTGCAGAATCAGGCGGTCATCTTCGTGACCACCGATCCCGCCACACCGGCTCGCGTGCTCCTGGACCCCAATACGCTCTCGAAGGATGGCACCGTGGCACTGCGCGAGACCGCGATCAGCGATGACGGCCGGCTGTTCGCCTATGCGCTCTCGGATGCCGGCTCGGACTGGCAGATCTGGCACGTGCGCAATGTAGACACGGGGGCCGACCTGGCGGATGAGCTGCGCTGGTCGAAAGCGGGCGGGGGCAGCTGGCGCAAGGATGGCTCGGGCTTCTACTACACCGCCTACGCTTCCCCCCGGGGCGCCGAGGCCCTCAAGGCCGCCAACCAATACCAGAAGATGTACTTCCACAAGCTGGGCACGCCGCAGTCCCGGGATCCCGTGGTGTACACGCGCTCGGACGACCCGGACTGGTTCGTTGGTGGCCAGGTCACGGAGGACGGGCACTATCTGATCATCCAGGCCAACCACGGTGATGAGGTAGAGAACACCCTGCTGCTGCAGGACCTTTCGATCGAGGCCGCGCCCATCAAGCCGCTCATCCCCGAGCCCACAGCGGTCTACAGTTTCATTGGCAACATCGGCTCGACGCTGTACGTGCTGACGGACAACGGGGCCCCGCGCTACCAGGTCATTGCGATCGATGAATCGAAGCCGGCACCCGCGCAGTGGCGGACAGTCATTCCCGAGTCGGCCGGTACGCTCAACTCCGTGAGCCTGGTGGGTGGCCAGCTCGTGGCCGAGTACCTGCAGGATGCCCACAGCGCCGTGCGTCGCTACACGCCGCAAGGCAAGCTGATCGGGGAGGTGCAACTCGCAGGGCTGGGGAAGGCGGCCGGATTCCAGGGACATGCGCTGGATCACGAGACGTATTACACGTATAGCAGTCTGACCTTGCCCCCGAGTGTGTACAGACTCGATCTGAGCAGCGGGACGAGTGCGCTGTGGAAGACGCCCCGCCTCGAGGGGTTCGTTCCAGGCGATTTCGAAACCCGCCTCGTGTTCTACAAGAGCAAGGATGGCACGCGGGTGCCGCTCTACATCGTCGCTCGCAAGGGCACGAAGCTCGACGGTCACAATCCAACACTCCTGTACGGCTACGGGGGATTCAACATCTCGCTGCAGCCGCAGTTCTCGCCGGCCGTGGCCGGCTGGCTGGCGCTGGGTGGCGTGTATGCCATGGCGAACCTGCGAGGTGGAGGCGAGTATGGCCGCGCCTGGCATGAGGGCGGGATGAAGACTCACAAGCAGAACGTGTTCGATGACTTCATTGCTGCGGCCGAATATCTCATCGCGCAACACTGGACGGAGCCAAGGCACCTCGCGATCAATGGCCGCTCGAACGGCGGTCTGCTCATCGGGGCGGTGGAGGAGCAGCGGCCGGAGCTGTTCGGCGCGGCAGTGCCTCAGGTGGGAGTGATGGACATGCTGCGGTTCCGCGACTTCACCGTGGGCAAGGGCTGGGAATCGGATTTCGGCTCGGTGGACAACCCGGCCGAGTTGCGTGCCATCCTGGCCTACTCGCCGCTGCAGAACGTCAAGGCCGGAGTAAACTATCCGCCGACGCTGGTCACCACGGGAGATCACGACGACCGCGTGTATCCCGCGCATAGCTTCAAGTTCACGGCAGCCATGCAGCACGCGGATCCGCACGGCAACCCGATCATACTTCGCGTCGATGCGCGGGCGGGTCATGGATCGGGCAAGCCCACCGCGAAACTGATCGAGGAGACCACGGACATCGACGCGTTCATCTGGAGCCTCATCAGGTAGGAGTTGCCCGCAGCCATGAGCAGCTCGGAGGTGCTTATCGTGGGGGCCGGGCCCACCGGCCTCGTGCTGGCGCTGTGGTTGACCCGAATGGGCGTGCCGGTGCGGATCATCGACAAGCTGGCGCAGGCATCGTGCACCTCCCGGGCTCTGGCGGTTCAGGCGCGGACGCTGGAGTTATATCGTCAGGCGGACCTGTCGCGGCATGTGATCGAGCACGGGCATCGCGTAGCGGCGCTGAATTTCTGGGCGCGCGGTGAGCAGGCGGCGCGCGTGACCTTCGACGCCATCGGCGCCGGCCTCACTCCCTATCCCTTCGTGCAGACGTTTCCGCAGGATGAGCATGAGCGCCTGTTGATCGAACGGCTCGCCATGCATGGCGTCTCGGTCGAACGCCGCACCGAGCTCCTTGGCTTCGTGGAGGAAGATGCTCATGCGAGGGTTCGCCTTCGCGCACCTGACGGCTCGGAGGAGGAATGCCGGGCCCGTTATGTGGCCGGCTGCGACGGTGCCCGCTCGCCCGTGCGCACTGCGATCGGTGCAGGCTTTCGCGGCGGCACGTACCGCCAGGTGTTCTATGTCGCGGACGTGGAGGCGCAGGGGCCGGCGATCAACGGCGAGCTGCACGTGGACCTCGATGAGGCCGATATTCTGGCGATATTTCCGCTCGCGGCAACCGGGCACGTGCGGCTGGTCGGCACGGTCCGTGACGTGCGCGCGCAGCGAGCGGACAGTCTGGGGTTCGCGGATGTCAGCACTCGGGCCATCGAGCATCTCAAGGTCGAGGTCGGGAAGGTCAACTGGTTCTCCACCTATCACGTCCATCATCGGGTGACGGAGCAATTCCGCAGAGGGTGCGCTTTCCTCCTGGGGGATGCCGCGCACATCCACAGCCCAGTGGGCGGCCAGGGTATGAATACGGGCATCGGCGATTCCATCAACCTCGCGTGGAAGCTGGCGTGTGTGCTGCGCGGCGCTGCTCCCGACACTCTGCTGGACAGTTACGAGGTGGAGCGGATCGGCTTCGCCCGCCGCCTCGTGGCGACCACGGATCGAGTGTTCAGCTTCGCCACCGCCGATGGACGGATCGCCGACATGGTGCGCACGCGCATCACGCCCATCGTCTTCCCGAGACTGTTGGCGATCGAGGCGGTCCGCCTGTTCCTGTTCAAGACCGCCGCTCAGATCACGATCAGCTATCGGGATAGCCCGTTGAGTACCGGCGCCGCGGGCCAGGTGCACGGTGGCGACCGGCTGCCCTGGGTCAGGGCAGCCGGCAGCGACAACTTCGACTCTCTTGCCGCCATGCGGTGGCAAGTGCATGTTTATGGCAGCGCGCGCCCACAGCTCAAGACGTGGTGCGCGGATCACGGGGTCCCCATTCATGAGTATCCGTGGGCACCGGAGTGCGCAGCCGCCGGACTGGCACGGGATGCGCTCTATCTACTCAGGCCGGACTCCTACGTGGGGATGGCGGATTCGACCGGGCAGCCTGATGCCATCGAGCGGTACTGCGCCGCGCGGAGCATCCGATCGCTGACGGATTTGTAACAAAATACATATAAAACAAATACCTAAGAGCGGTAATGCAGGTTTAGCACGAGCTAGATGCCACCCTGCCGTGGCGGCTGCCGCACGGGTATCCGGTTATTGGAAGAGAGCCGCTGCATAGCGGGCGAGTCTGCACCGGCGAATCCCTGGCAAAGTGGAGAGGCCTCATGAGTGTTACATCCGGCTCACTGCTCGACATCCATGCGCCTAGCGGCGCGCGCCGCAGGCGATCGCGATTTTTCCTGTGGGCGGCGGTCGCGGTGGCATCGATCGTCGTCGTCGGGTTCACGCGGTCGTACTTCGACCGGCTTGCACATGGAGAGACGACCCTTGCCCCCCTGGTTCATGTGCACGCTGTAGTGATGGGAGGGTGGTTCGCGCTCTTCATCGGGCAAGCGCTGCTCGTGGGTCTGGGGCGTGTGGATCTGCACCGTAAGCTCGGTGTCATTGGAATCGGAATGGCGATGGCACTCGTGGTCACCTGCGCGATGGTGACGTGGCATGCCGCCGCCGCGGAAGTCGCGGGCAACCAGCACGTCATCTTCCGGATGATCCTTGGATTCAATGGGCTGAGCTTGATCGTGTTTGCGAGCCTGGTCGCCGCGGCGATCGCCGCGCGCGCGAGATCCGAGTTTCACAAGCGGCTGATGCTCCTGGCGAGCCTGTGTCTGCTGGGGCCGCCCCTCGGGCGCCTGATTGACAATCCGTACCTGGTCATCGCGAGCATCTGTGCCACGATTGTCCTGTGCGTGGCCGTCGATACGGTGCGCACCCGGCGCCTGCATCCGGTGTTTGCCTGGGGCGGCTCGTCGATCATCGCGCTCTATTTCTGGGCCGTGTGGGCCGTCCAGACTCCGACCTGGATCCGGCTCGCCACCGCGCTCGTGTCCTGAGCAAGGCGACTCACCAGATGGGCACCCGCTGCTGTGGCGGCAGATAAAGCTTCTGGCCTGGTTGCACCTCGAAAGCCGCATACCAGGGATCGAGATTGCGAACCGTGTCCGCGCGATACTCCGCAGGCGCATGGCCGTCGGTGACGATCCGCTGGCGCAGGGCAGGCTCGCGAGTCTTCTGGCGCCAGCTCTGAGCGAAGCTCAGAAAGAATTGCTGGTCGCCGGATAGACCTCCGACCGCGGGCACTCGCTCATCGCGGTACGCGAGGTGATAGGCGTCGTACGCGGCTGACAGGCCCGCCACATCCGCAATGTTCTCACTCAGTGTCTGGGTGCCGTTGACATGCAGATCCGGAAACGGCCGGTAACGGTCGTACTGTGCCGCGAGCCGGGCGGCGGCGGCGCTGAAATGGGCGAAGTCTTCGCGGGTCCACCAGTTGAGCAGGCGGCCCGTCGAATCGAACTGCGCTCCCTGGTTGTCGAAGCTATGGCTGATCTCGTGTCCGATGATCGCGCCGATCGCGCCGTAGTCCATCACCATGGGCCGTCGCGGATCGAAGTAGGGCGGTTGCAGGATGGCGGCCGGGAAATTGAGCGCATTCATGACGGGCAGATTGACTGCATTGATGGTCTGCGGCGTCATGACCCATTCGGAGCGATCGACGGGGTGGCCCAGCTTGGCGAGGTTACGGTGATACTCGAACCGGCTCGCCCGTTGTGCATTGCCGAGCGCATCACCGCGGACGACCTGCAGACCCGAGTAATCCCGCCACCTGTCCGGATAGCCGACGCCCACCTTGAGCGTCGCAAGCTTCGCTTTCGCCTTGGCCTTGGTCTGGGGGCTCATCCAGGCCAGCCGATCGATCCGGGTGTTGAATGCTGCGAGCAGGTTCCTCACGAGTACTTCGATGCGCTCCTTGGAGGCGGGCGGGAAGTAACGGGCGACGTAGAGCCGCCCCACTGCCTCTCCGAGCGCATCACTGGTGAAATCGACGGCCCGCTTCCAGCGGGGCTGCAGTTGGGGGGTTCCTTCGAGCAATTTGCCATGCAGGGCGAAGCTTTCCTCGACGAATGCATTGTCGAGGTAGGCGCAGGCGCGCTCGAGCGCATGGAAGGTGAGATAGTCTTTCCAGGCCTGCAACGGCACGTGCGCGACCAGGGCAGCCAGTCCCGTCACCGCACTCGGCTGCCAGACCATGAACCGGTTCTGGCCAGAAAGCTCCGCGGCGGCGAAAAATGCCGGCCAGTCAAGTCCGGGCGCCTTGCGCACGAAGTCCTCCCGGCTCCAGTGGTTGTTTCCTTTCTGAACGTCCTCGGATTCCGCGCGGCTCCAATGCACTTCGGCCATGCGATGCTCGAGGTCGAAGATTCGCGCGGCCTGGGCGGTGGCGTCGGCCTGTCCCGCGAGTCTCAGCACCGCCGCGATGTGCTCGCGGAACCTCGTGCGGATCTCCTGCATGTGCGGGGAAGGGCTCAGATAGTAATCGCGATCGGGAAGGGTCAGACCGCCCTGCAGCAGGATTGGCGAGTACTGGGTCGGCTCGTCGAGATCCTGGGCCACCCACAGGCCGAACAGATTCGGTGTGTGCATGCGCGTGTTGTTCAACACGTCGACATCGGCACGCAGGGTCTCTCCAAGTGCGTGCGCGAGCTGCTGAGCATTCCGGATGGCGGCGATTCGATCCAGCTCGGGCTTCAGCGGCTGCAGCCCCTTGCGCTCGATCGTGCTCTCGTCCATGAAGGTCGCGTAGTAATCGGCGATCTTGCGGGCGTCGGGGTCGGCTCCCCCCTTGGCAGCGACCTGCTGAATCAGCTGCGCCAGGCGCTGGTTGGTCAGCTCCACGAGCTCGGCACCATTACCCCACCCGCTGCGATCGGCGGGGATCTGCGCCGTCCTCAGCCAGGTGCCATTCGCGTAGCCGTAAAAGTCATCACCGGGTCTCACCGACAGATCACGGGCGGCGAGATCCAGGCCGGCGGGAGCGGTGGAGGAGGCGGGCGCGGTTGCCGCGAGTACCGGGGCGCTCCCGCACATGAGCAGAGTCAGTGCGCACAGGGGACGAGTCAGCATGGACGAATCCTTCGAAGACACTCTGACGCGTATTGTGCGCATTGCGCTGCGCTGCGTCGACCAGCGGGGAACACTGCGAGCAGGCCGCTGCGCGAGGGCTGCAGGTTTGATTTTTCAGTGCGCGCTGAAAGCGAGATTACCGAGGCCGCGGGGCAGTTTCCGATTGACTAGAGCTTGTCGGCGCAGAAGAGCTCCTGCGAGGCGCGCCGGTCACGAAACACCAGGGGTTTCTCGATGGACGGGCGGCGGTGGCTCGCACGCGCCACCATCTCCGTCACCAGATGATGATGCGGTGAGAGATCGCATACCGGATCGGTGTTGGCTGGATCGCCCGTGAGCAGGTAAGCCTGGCAGCGGCAGCCACCGAAATCCCGGGTCTTTTCCGGGCAGCTGCGGCAAGGCTCCTTCATCCACGCATCCCCACGGAAATGATTGAAAGCCGGCGAGTCCCGCCAGATCCACTCGACCGGCGCCTCCTGCACATTGGGAAACGTGAGCCCCGGCAACATGCGGGCCGCGTGGCAGGGCAATGCCGTGCCGTCCGGGGAAACTGTCAGAAAGACCGAGCCCAGACCATTCATGCAGGCCTTGGGACGGCGTTCGAAGTAGTCGGGCACGACGAAGAAGATCTTCATGCGCCGGTTGCGCTCGCGAAAGGCCCGGGTGACTTCCTCGGCCTGCTCCAGCTGGGCGCGGCTGGGCAGCAGGTGCTCACGATTGTGCCACGCCCAACCGTAGTACTGGGTGTTGGCCAGCTCGACATAGTCCGCCTGCATTGCTTGCGCCATCTGCAGGATCTGCTCGACGTGGTCGATATTCAGCCGATGCAGCACCACGTTGAGCACCATCGGATACTCGTAACGCTTGATGAGCGCGGCCACCTTCGATTTGAGCTCGAAGGTCCGCGTGCTGCTCAGGAAATCGTTCACTTCGCGGGTGCTGTCCTGGAAGGACAGCTGGATGTGATCCAGGCCGGCCCGCTTCAGGGCCTCGATGCGCGCTTCGCTGAGGCCAATGCCGGAAGTGATGAGATTGCTGTAATACCCTAGAGAGCGGCCTTCGGCGACGATCGTCTCGAGATCATCGCGCGCGAGCGGCTCGCCGCCGGAGAGTCCGAGTTGCACGGAGCCCAGTGCGCGTGCCTCGCGCAGCACCCGCAGCCAGTCTTGCGTGGGCAGCTCCGCTGCGCTGCGGGCGAAGTCCGTTGGGTTGTAGCAGAACACGCAATGCAGCGGGCAGCGGTAAGTGAGCTCGAGCAGCAGCCACAGCGGGGGCCCGATCGCGGGCTGCGCGAGGCCGGCCATGCTCATGCGTGCAGCTCCAGCCACTGCTTCTCGAGCGCGATCGTCACGAAAGCAGTCACATCGCCCACAAGGCCTGTCGTGCTGAAGGCGGTTTCCAGATCCGTGACGATCTCTCCGACCGTGCGCTGGCCGTTGCAGCGACGCAGGATTTCTCCCGCACTGCCGTTCAGCTTCACCATGCCTTCCGGGTACAGCAGCACGTGAGCGTTCTGCGCCGGCTCCCACTGGAGGCGGAATCCGTGGCCCAGGGCGGGTTTCGCTTCCACACCGACCGTACTCATGCGGCCACCCCATATCGCTGTTGCATGGCGTCGTTCATCTGCCACAGCACATCGAGCTTGAACTGCAGGATCTGCAGGGCACGTTCCTGCGCGGTGCGCGTGAGGAAATGATCAAGCGTGACTGCCAGCCCAAATTCGACGTCGCGTCGCGCGAGACTCACCCGGCTCTGGAAGTAGTGCAGGCCCGCCTGATCGATCCAGGGGTAGTGTTGCGGCCAGTTCGCGAGGCGCTGCTTGTGGATCTCGGGCGCGAACAGTTCCGTCAGCGAAGCGCACACGGATTCCTGCCATGGCGAATACCGTGCGAAGTTCACGTACGCGTCCACTGCGAACCGTACGCCTGGGACGACATCGACGAGGCTTTCCACATGCGCACGGGACAGGCCGACCGCCTCGGCGAGGCCCAACCAGGAGTCGATTCCGCCGGCATCGTCGCCGTAACCATCATGGTCGAGAATTCGCTGCACCCACGAGCGGCGCACGGCCCGATCCGGGCAGTTAGCGAGAATGGCCGCATCCTTGATCGGGATGTTGATCTGGTAGTAGAAGCGATTGGTAACCCAGCCGCGTATCTGCAGCGCAGAGGCCGCGCCGGAATTCAACATCACGTTGAATGGATGATGGATGTGGTATGCGCGGCCTTTGTCGCGCAGCCTTTGTTCGAACTCCGCCCGGCTCCAGGCAGCGCCACTCACAGCGTGAGCTCCATGCCGTCCCGAGCCACTTCGACGGCCTGGCGCGCGAGCTCGGCTGCTTGCGGCGAGTCCTCGTCCAGGATCGGATTGGTGTTGTTCACATGAATGAGAATGCGGCGCGTCTGCGGCGGCAGTTTGCCGAGCCACTCGAGCATCCCCCCGGGACCGCTCTGGGGCAGATGTCCGATATCGCGGGCCCGCTTGCGGGAGGCTCCGAGTCTGATCATCTCGTCATCCGTCCAGAAAGTGCCGTCCACCAGCACGCAGGCGGCAGACTGCATGTGATGCCAGAGGTGCTCATCCATGCTGCCCAGTCCAGGTGCGTAGACCGCGAACCGACCTGAGAGCTCATCGGTGATGATCAACGCCACGTTGTCGCCGGGAACCGGGGATTCGCGATTGGGCGAGTAGGGTGCCGGTTTGCCGGCCACCGGCAGCGCGCGCCAGTGCACGCCATCCACGCCTTCGATCCTGAATCCGTCGCCCTCGAGATCGATGCGCTGGCGGTCAACGCCGCAGAAGTGGCCCAACAATCCGAAAATGGGGTTGCCGACCGTGAGATCGGCGTAAGCGCTGTCGGTGCACCAGACACGCCAGGGCCGTGTGGACTCGCGCAGCATATAAAGACCGGTCGTATGGTCCACCTGTGCGTCCACGAGCACGATCCCTGCAATGGCGCTGTCACGCAGTGCCCGGCCCGGCTGGAAAGCTGGATTTGCCTGCAGTTGCGCGTTGATGTCCGGTGAAGCGTTGACGAGCGCCCAGGCGTTCTGAGCGTTGCCACTCACTGCAATCGATGATTGGGTGCGGGCAACTGCCCGCAGGATGCCGGCGCGCACTCCGGCGCAATTCCGACAGTTACAATTCCATTGCGGGAAGCCACCACCCGCAGCGGCTCCCAGCACGCTGATCTTCACGCCTGCGTCGGCCAGTGGCGCAGCCCGCCTGCGCGGGCTGACGCCCGGTCCATCGATTACCGATTCGCGATATACATCGTGATTTCCATGCCGAACCGCATCTCAGTGGCCTGCGGAGTTTCCCATTTCATGACTGGCTCCTTTCAAATTGGTGGCCCGCAGCATGATCCCGCTGCCGCACCGCGCACGGACAGGGGACGATCATGAATGGCGCCTAATGATTTTCATGAGCCGGGTCCGCGCAGGCGCCCGCCGGCCCTCGGGCAGCCTGCCGCGGGGGCTACACAGCCGGCAAGGTGCCGCAACGGCCGGTAGTCCCACGCCTCATGGGCCTCCGCGCTCGCGCTGGCCGAGCAGACCCGGGCGGGGCCAACGGGCCTGGCGGGGGGGCTGTACACTGCCGTCAATGAAACTGCGCACGCGCCTCAATCTCGTCGTCACGGGCCTGACCGCGATGTTCGTTCTCGTGCTGATCGCGGCAGAGATCGAGGACACCCGCTCCTCGGTGCGGGAGGAGATCGAAGCGGCGAACCGGGTCGGCTCCCAGCTTCTGGGCCGGCTCGTGGCGATCTATTCGCGCGAGGGCGGACCGCAGGTGGTGCTGGAGTTCCTGCAGCAGCTCGGTCGCGTGCGTGCCAACGAGGTCAGCCTGCGGAGCTCCGGCGGGCAGGTGTTGTACCGCTCGCCGCCTGCAACCTACAAGGCGGGCCGCGAGGCGCCGCACTGGTTCGAGCATCTGCTGGCGCCGCAGGCCGCACGCCACACGTTTTATCTGCCCGATGGGGTGCAACTCGTCGTGGAGGCCAATCCGTCGCGCGCGATACTGGATGCCTGGGACAATCTGACGCGCCTGTTCGAGATCGGAGCCATCACGCTGGTGCTCGTCAGCGGCAGCGCTTTCTGGCTGGTCGGACGCGCGCTGGCTCCCTTTCCGATCATCGCCGCCGGGCTGGCGCGCATCGAGGAGGGCGACCTCGCCTTCAGGCTGCCGCCACTTGCGGGTGCCGAAGCGCATGCGATTGGCTCGGCCTTCAATCAGATGGCCCAGGCGGTGCAGGACAAGGTGCGGATCGAGCGCCAGGCGCGCGAGGCCGAGAGCCAGCTCGAGGAAGGGCGGGAGCTGGCGCGGCTGGTCGAGCAGCGGGTGGAGGAGGAGAGGCGGCTCATCGCCCATGAGCTGCACGACGAGTTCGGACAGTCGGTGACGGCCATCCGCTCGCTGGCCATGGCCATCAGCACACAGTCCGCAGATCCCGCCACGACCGATGCGGCGCGCCTGATCTGCGCAGAGGCGGGTCGCCTGTACGACGCCATGCACGGGCTGATTCCGCGCCTCATGCCGCTGTCGCTGGATACGTTGGGTCTGGCCGACACCCTGGAAAACCTGGTGCGTGACTGGCAGCGACGCTACCCGCAGGTAGCTCTCTCGGCGCGCCACGCATTGTCCGCGGACCTGGGCCCCAGCGTGACACTGACGATTTATAGGGTGGCGCAGGAAGGCCTGATCAATGCTCTGCGGCATGCGCAGGCGACGCGCGTGGACATCGACCTGCAGGCCCAGCCGGATCGCATCGTGCTGACCATCACCGATGATGGAGTGGGGCTCCCCGCGGACTGGTCCCGACCCGGACATTTCGGGCTGCGCGGTCTCGCCGATCGCGTCGATCTGCTCGGCGGCGACTTCCGGGTGGGCAACTGTGAGCCGCGGGGTGTGCGGCTCACGGCCGAGATACCTCTGGTGATGGGCGCATGATCCGGGTGCTTCTGGTGGATGACCATGCCGTCGTGCGGACCGGATTCCGGTTGTTGCTGCAGTCCCAGTCCGACATCGATGTCATCGCCGAAGCGCATTCGGGCGAGTCGGCATGTCAGCTCTACGGCGAGCTGACACCGGATGTGGTCGTCATGGACCTGGGGATGCCTGGCATGGGTGGGCTGGAGGCGTTGCGCCGGATTCGAGCGCGTCACTCGGCTGCACGCGTGCTGGCGCTTTCCGCGCATGATGATCCGATGCATGCGCGCCGGGCGCTGCGTGAAGGGGCGCTCGGGTTTCTCTCCAAGCGCAGCGCACCCGAGGCGCTCATCGATGCGATCGGCACCGTTGCGGCCGGACGCCGCTATATCGACCCCAGCCTGGCGCAGCGTCTGGCTCTGGCGGAGATCGAGGGTGCGGCCCGCTCACCGATCGAGCATCTTTCCGAGCGCGAGTTCGAGGTATTCATCCGCCTGGCCGGCGGCGCGACCGTGCAGAAGATTGCCGATGACCTGAAGCTATCGGCCTCCACAATCGGTACGCATCTGTACAACATCAAACAGAAACTCGGCGTGGTGAACCAGTCCGAGCTGACACTGCTTGCGATCCGCCATGGCCTGATAGAGGCATAGCGCAGTGGCGCACGGGGTGCGCCACTGCTGCGTGGCCGCGTGGGCTCAGCTGCCGAACTGTTTCTTCAGGTTCGCGAGTCCCCCTTCGTAGACTCCCGTGACCAGCTTGACGGCACCGGCGTCATTTTCCGCTTCCGGCGGATTGTCGGAGGTGTTCTTGCGCTTGAAGGTTCCGCTCCACGTCACGCGCGACGTGCCGTTCGGTCCCGCTTTCACGCTGATGCGCGAAACGTAGTGGTCGATCGGCAACGGCGACTCCACGATGCGGTAGCGGTAGGAGTGATGCGCGGCGTCGAACTCGAGCAGCTCCTCTGTGAATGACGGGCCGTCCTTCACCGTGAGTTGCCGCACCGCGCCAGGCTTGTTGTTGGTGCCCTTGAGCAGCGTGTCCTTGGAGAAGCCGGGATGCCACTTGTCCAGTGAATCGAAATCCTTGATGGCCGCCCACGCCTTGTCCACCGGTGCCTGCACATCGACCGATTTGATCACCTTGAGTGTCTTGGGCGGCGCGGCGAAGCCCGGCAATGTCAGGACCATCGCCAGCAGTGAGCCGGCAAACGCGACTTTCTTCATGACTCTCCCCCGCGCGGCGCGCGCTTGACGTTCTTCTGACGGGACCGACGGTCTGACTATAGCGCAGCCGGCTCGCGGGGGCCCAGCGGGCTCATGGGTGCCTGTCCGAGGCCCCGTTCCCATGGGCTTTTTCACCGGATTCGATACGCAATGTGAGCCGATTCTGATACGGCGGCAGCGGGCAGACCGCGAAGTCGTTGAAAGCGCACGGGGGATTGACAGCCTCGTTGAAGTCGAGCAGCACGCTGCCCGGGCCGGGACCCGCCGGTTTGGGAAGCGGCACGAACAGATAGCGGCCGCCCCCGTAGGTCTCCTTGCCCGTGGTGCCATCGGTAAACATGACGAACAGCGTGGTGTCCTGTGGTGACTGGAGAATCGTTTCCAGGCGCCATTCGTGTCCGTCGCGGCGAAATACGAGGGCGCCGGGGGAGACTTTGTCCTCCTCCAGGCCGAGGATGTTGAGGATCCGCAGATGGTGGGGCGGCTCGTAGGCCTCGAAGCGGGCCTGGATAGCCCATCCCGCATCGATAGGGAAGTACTCGATGGGGACGAACTGGCGCAAGCGCGGACTGTCGAGGTCGCGGATGCGCACGCCCACCTTGCCTGCGCGTGCTATGAGCAGAAATCGCAGTGGTCCGCTCTCGAGCACGGTCGGAAGGCCGCGGCCATCGGGCACCATGTCGATCGCGGCGACCCTCTGCCCATCGTGGGTGATTCCGCTGGCGGCGCGGGCGAGAAAGCGTGTGTGCCCGGAGCTGTCCACGTAGAACGACCCGGCAAGCTCGGCCAGCGCGGGATGATCGAGATGAATGCGATTGGAGGCAGCGCGGCCGAACGTGTTCTCGCCCGAATCGAGCCAGAACAGCCCCACGAGGTTCAGCCACCCCTGTGGACCGGTCAGGTCGGCCAGCCGCTGCGCGCGCCACTCCTCGATGCGAGTGCGCTCGGCATTGGCGCCGGATGCTGCCGCCAGCCCGCAAAAAGACACCGCCAGGCCCATCAGCGCGGCGATTCTCGTCATAATTGCGGCTTTCTTCAGGTGCACGAGGAGATCATTGCATGTCGAGAGGCTATTCTGCAGCGATCGCAGCGGCGCTGCTGTGTGCCGGCCCGTGCGGGGCCGAGACGGACCAGGCATCGAATGCGCTGGCGCGAGAGATCTTCAAGCAGCTCATCGAGATCAACACGACGGAGTCGGTGGGCAACGTCACGACGGCGTCCCAGGCGATGGCCCAGCGCTTGCGCGCTGCTGGGTTCGCTGCCGAGGACCTGCAGATCCTGGGGCCCAACGATCGGAAGAAGAATCTGGTGGTGCGCTTCAAGGGCACTGGCCAGCACAAGCCGATCCTGCTGATCGGACATCTGGATGTCGTGGAGGCGCGGCGTACGGACTGGACGACCGATCCCTTCAAATTCGTCGAGAAGAGCGGCTACGTCTACGGCCGCGGCACGCAGGATATGAAGAGCGGGGACGCCATCATGGTCGCCTCGCTGATCCGCCTGAAGAAGGAAGGCTGGCATCCCAGCCGCGACATCATCGTGGCGCTCACGGCGGATGAGGAGGGCGGCAGCGCCAACGGAGTGGACTGGCTCCTGCGCAATCATCGGGAACTCATCGATGCCCAGGCCGTGCTGAATCAGGACGTGAACTCAGTCATCTGCGAGCACGGCAAGCCGACCTACTTCGAGATGGACGGCACGGAGAAGGTCTATGCCGACTATCTGCTGACGACGAGGGATCCGGGAGGCCACAGCTCGCTGCCGGTGCCGGACAATGCGATCTACCGGCTTGCGGCGGGGCTGATGCGACTGTCGAAGTACGAGTTTCCGTTCGAGCTCAACAGCGTCACGCGCGCCTACTACGAGCGAATGTCCACGATCGAGAGCGGGCAGCGCGCAGCGGACATGCGCGCCGTCGTGAAGAGTGCGCCGGATCCGCAGGCGATCGAACGGCTCTCACGCCATCCGTTCGACCACTCCATCATGCGCACGACCTGTGTCGCGACGCGCCTTGAAGGCGGGCATGCCAACAATGCGCTGCCACAGAGCGCGCAGGCCACGGTCAACTGCCGCATTCTGCCCGGGCACTCCCCCGAGGAAGTGCGTCACGAGCTGATCAGGGTATTCGCGGATGTGAAGATCAAAGTGCAGTACATCGACGATGCGGGCCAGGTGCACGAGATGGCACCGAACCAGCGAGGGTATGCGCCGCCACCGCTGGACCCCGTGATCATGAAGCCGCTGGAGAGGCTCGTGAGCCAGATGTGGCCCGGCCTGAAGGTGGTACCCGCCATGGCCGCAGGAGCCTCGGACGCCATCTATACCGAAGCGGCCGGCATGCCCACCTACACCATGTCCGGAGTCGCTGTGGACCGGGATAATGACCGTGCCCACGGCCAGGACGAGAACCTCGGCCTGGAATCTTTCGACCACGGCAATGAGTTCCTGTACCGCTACCTCAAGGCACTCACCGAGCGCTGACCGCCATGTGGCCGGCTGAGGCCGCCGCCGCACCCGGTGCCCGGCCGCTTCAGCTGTGCCCACAGGCGCAAGTGCTCGCTCATCTGCAGGCGGCACTGGCCGGGGCAGATGGAGCTGCCGGTGCGCACTGCATTCACGAGCTGTGGATGCGTGGCGAGTGGCCTGGAAACATCGAGAGCGCTCTGGAAAGGCTGTGGAGGCATGCGGCCGTGTCGATTCCGGAGTGGCTGCCGATGCGGTACGTGCACTGGCTGCCGACGGCGTATGAGGTGGCCGGTGGATTTCGTGCCGCGCGCACGGGCCGCACTAACATCTATCTGGTGTTGCTGGACTACAGCGATCGCGATACCGAGCCTCACGGAGTCTATGTGGGCATGAGTCACTACAGCCCGGCTCAGAGATTCGACCAGCACAAGGCCGGCATCCGGGCAGCCGGTTGTGTGTTGAAGCGGGGGCTGGAGGTGCTGGCCGGCCCGACGCTGCACCTGCAGTACATTGCCCGCACCGAGGCGGCGCGCATCGAGGCGGAGTTGGCGGCCGCGCTGGCCGAAGCCGGTCTCCATGTGGAGGGAGGTCATTAACGATGCAGATGGGACCTCCACTGGCGCATACTCGGCCATGGATGCGGCGGAGCGGAGTGGGATACTCATGAGTGGATTGCCGAACAGAGCTGGTGTGCCGGCGGCAGCGCCCGACAGGGCTGCAGCGGGGGATCGTGACCGGCTGATCGCGGAGCTCGGCAATCGCGTCGGCTCCCTCGGAGTGGAGCTGGCGGATGTCGCCGGCAACCTCGAGGAAGTGACCAACCGCGTTGCCAACCAGGCAGAGCAGTTCAAAGAGCTGCAGCACGCGGCGCAGACGATGGTGGCGGGTAATCGCGAGATCGATCGGGCCGCGAAGGAAACGCAGCTCGCCGCCTCGACCGCGGGCACTGAGATCGCCGAGTCGCGCTCGCTGATCGGCAGCGCGGCCCAGCACATCGGAGATCTCACCTCGGCCGTCGGACACATCGAGGAGCGCCTGGCGTCCTTCAGTGCACTGCTGCGCCAGATCGGGGGAGTCGCCACGGCCATCGAGCGGATCGCGAAGCAGACGCGCCTGTTGTCTCTGAACGCCGGTATCGAAGCTGCCCGGGCGGGGGAGGCCGGGCGGGGATTCGCGGTAGTGGCGGGCGAGGTGAAGAGTCTCGCCGAGGAGACACGCGCGGCCACGGACCGCATCGGAGACATCGTGAGAGCCCTCGGCAATCAGATCGAAGGGCTCATCACCGAGAGCGGAGAAGCGACTCGCCATGCCGGGCATGCGGGCGCGGGCGCGGAGAAGGTCAAGGGTGTGATCGTGCGGGCGCATGAGGCATTCAACATCGTGGGCCGCGAGATCGACGCCATCGCCCAGTCAGCCGCGGAAAATCTCCAGGCCTGCGACACGACGCTCACCGAGCTGGGCGAGCTGGCCGAGGGCGTGGAGCTGTCTTCGACCAACCTGCGGCAGGCCGATCAGCGGATCGAAGGACTGCTCGCGGTGGGTGAGACGCTGATTGAGTTCATCGCCGAGAGTGGCGTGGAGACCGCGGATACCTCGATCATTCGTCTCGGTGTCGAGACGGCGAGACGCATCGGCGCTGAGTTCGAAGCGGCGATTGCGCGCGGGGAGATCACCGCCGCTCGCCTGTTCGACGAGCGGTATCGGGAGATTCCCGGTAGCAATCCCAAACAGTTCCTCACCGACTACACGCACTTCACCGAGCGGCTGCTGCCGGCCATCCAGGATCCGGTGCAGAAGAGCGACCCGCGAATCGTCTTCTCCGTCGCATGGGCGAAGGGCGGCTATCTGCCCACTCACAATCCGGACTACAGCAAGCCGCAGGGCAACGATCCCGCCTGGAATGCGGCCAACTGCCGTAACCGGCGACTCTTCAACGATCGCGCCGTGCATAAGGTGGCGGCCAATACCAAGGCTTTCCTCCTGCAGACCTACCGGCGCGACATGGGTGCAGGCAAGTTCGTGCTGATGAAGGATCTCTCATCCCCGATCTTCGTCGACGGCCGGCACTGGGGCGCATTCCGGATCGGCTTCCGGCAGCCGTAGCTGGTCTACTTGAGTGACAGCTCCACGCGCACCTTGTCCTTGACCTCGGTTTTCGGTGCACTGCCGATGATGAAGACGCGCGCGGGATCGAGCTCGCCGCCGCTGAGCAGGGCGTCCTGGATTGCCTGGGCGCGACGCCGCCCCAGGGCCTCGAGCTGACTGTCGGAGACACTCACGCGCGGCAGCAGGGCGGCCTGCAGCTCGGTGTTGGCCGCGCCAAAATCCGGCGGGGGCTCCTTCTTTTTGGCCGTCACAATCTCCTGTGCCGATTCCGGCAGCGGTGCATTCTTGCCGAGCTCCTGGCGATACAGGGCAACCAGGAGATGGAAGCGCGAGCCGGGATCGGTCAGAGCCGGATCGCTCTGCAGCGCTGAGGTGCTGTCATCAGCATTCTGGCTTGCGCCAGTGGCCCTCTCCGCATGATCGCCAGCGGCTTGCTTCCGGCGGCCCGATTTATCCGACCCGCCCGTGTGCTCACCCAGCTCGAGCAGCTGGCGATCCAGGCGCGCCGTCGCCAGCGCGGGGCGATCCAGGTCGCTGGAGAAGGTCACCGGCACGTCCAGCTCGAGTTGTGTTTTTTCCTTCAGCGCCTTCGCCAAAGTAGACAGCTTGTCGTGCTCGGGAGGGTCCAGCACCGCGCTGCCGGCACCGAAATCGACGTACTTCATCTGGGCGCCGCCGCCGAACAGATGTCCCAATGCGGCAAAGGGCGCCGTGGCGACCTTGCTGAGCAGGCCCAGCACCGCCTTCCAGATCAGGGGTCCGAGCCGGAACTGAGGATTATCCAGGCTGCCCGTGACAGGCAGGTCCACGTTGATGACACCGTTGCGATCCTTCAGCAGCGCCACCGCAATCTTCAATGGCAGCTTGACGGCATCGGGACTCTCGACCCGATCGCCGAGCTCGAGCTGATCGATGACGAAGCGATGCTGCGCGGAAAGCTGACGATTCTCGATCTTGTACGAGATATCGACCGACAGTTTGCCCTTCTCAATCTTGTATCCGGCAAAATGGCCTGAATACGGTGTGACGGTACTCAGCTCCACGCCCTTGAAGCTCAGGTTGAGATCGCTGTAGGCAGTGGCGGCCAGCGGATTGACCTCCCCCCAGATATGCACGGGGGCATAGCGGTCCACGTTGCCTTTCAGCTCCACTTTGGCGCGTGCACGGGGATCTGACTTCAGTCCCGTTATGGTGCCGTGCAGGGTCTGGATGCCGACTGCGAAATGCGGCTGAATCCAGAAATCGGCGTAGTTGGCCGAGCCGTCCTCGATGCGGATGTCATCGATGGCGATGGCCATCTGCGTCGGGTCGCTGGAGCCCTCGGGCGGGGCCGATTGGTCGTGACGGTGCCCGTGGCTACGGTGTTTCTGCGGCCGTGAGGAGCCGCCAGGCGGCGCTGCGGCGCTGGTCCGGGTTTGCGTCGGGGGCACCGGCTCGGCGGACCCCGATGTCGCGACGGCGGCCGTGGTCGATGCTGCCTCCTGCGAGGGGGCTTTGACAGGGGCGGCAGCATTTGCCGACGCGGCGGAGGCCTCAGCGGAAGCAGTGGCGGCGGGCTCAGCGGAAGCAGTGGCCTCAGAGGCACTCGCCGTCTCAGCGTCTGTGGTCTTCGCCGACTGCTCAGCGCCGCCGGATGCGGCTGCACTGGACGGGGGTGCCGATGCCGACTTCAGACGTAGTACCTTCGCCAGGTTCACTGTTCGGTCTGATTCAACGATTACACGCGCATAAGGCGCTCGCGCGATGATCGAGTGCACATGCAGGCTGCGGGGCTTGGATGCGAAATCGATACCGGAAAGTTGCAAGCGCTCGAGTTTGATGAAGTCACGCTTCAGCTCATTGTCCACGGTGTGCAACCGCAAGAGCTCTGCATCGCCCGCGGCACTCAGTTGTCCGTCCGCGCTGCGCCCGACATCGAGCTTCGCCGACAGGAACCCACTGCGAAGGGTCATGTCCGTCTGCGCGGCGATGTAAGGCTGCAGCGCCGTGAGATCGAGTCGCGAGAGCTCTCCATGCAGCTTGATGGAGGAATCCGGATGGACCTCGGCGTTGAGATCGAGCTTGCCGTCCCGATTGATCTGAGTCGAAACACTCGCGGCGAGGGGCGCCGTGCGCGGCAGGCCCAGTCCCGTCAGATGTACACGCAGTCCGTCAAGCTGCACCGCGACGGCCGGAGACACTTGCCGATCTTCAGCCGATACCTTCACTCCGTCGACGACAATGTCCGGGACTGAGACCGTCCAGGCATCCGGCGCTGCTGGCGTACCGGACTGGGCTGCCGCCGGCGCAGCGGGGGGCGCGGGCGGACCAGACGTTGGCGCTGAAGGAGGCGCAGCAGGAGTCGCGGAGGGTGGCGGCGGTTGTGCGGGCCCTGCCAACTCCAACAGGTTCACCTGTCCGGGCCGCTGCACCCAGGCGCGAATCGTGCCACCGGCGAGGTGCACGCTCCCGACCGTGACCGATCGCTTTGCCAGATCGGCTCGCGTCTCCCGCACCTCGAGCTTGTCGAGCTTCACGTAATCCTCCGACCCGCCTTTCGGACGCAGCGCCAGATCCGACACCGTGACGTCGTGCACATTGACCGTAAGCCCGATCGGACTGGTGGCCGCCGTGAAGTCGTAGTCTCCGTGCAGCGATACGGTGCCCGACGGCAACTCGAAGTGAACGCTATCGCGCAGGTAATTCCACAGCGTGTGCGCCTGAAGATTGGCGACCTCGAACTGTCCATGCGAGGACAGAGGGACAACCGCCAGAGAGCCGGACCAGCTCAAGCGCTCACCCGCATCCGAACTGGCGCTCAGGGAGTACGTACCGCCGGCGCCGCTCAGCGTGCTGAAATTGCGCAGGTCGAAGTTGATAGGCTCGATTTGCGCGCTGAAAACGCTGGGATGAGCGTGATCCTGGAATGCGAGGTTGCCGCCCTGGACGCTCAAATGCTTGATGAACAGCCGTCCGGGCCCGGAAGCGGGCCGCGCTGGCACATTGGGCGCAGGCGCAGGGGCCAGCTCTTTCAGATTCAGCGTGCCGTCGGACCTGATCACGACACGTGCATACGGCTGCTGCAGCACGATCGCCTGGAAATCAGGTCCCAACCGCCACAGGCTGGCAATGGTGAGGTCCACCATCAGGTGCCGGAAGGCGACCATGGGCTGGCCATCGGTGTCGGGCAGCGAGAATTCGCCGATGTCGAGTCGGAGCGTGAACGGGTTGAAGCGGATGTCGCCCACCGCGACCGCGCGGTGGTAATGCTGGGACGCGTAATCCTGCACGCCAGAGCGCAGCAGGCGCGGGACGGCCAGGAAGCCCAGTCCCGCATACAACAGCACCAGCAGTGCCAGCGGAAGCACGACCCACAGCAGCAGGCGGCGGAAGCGCAGCTGGTTCATGACGAACACTCTATGCCAGCCCAAGGAACACCTCCAGAACCGCAAGACTGCGCTCAAAGGCGCTGCGCTGCGCTGCGGACAGGCAGGCCAGCAGCTGGCGCTCGCGCTCGAGGGCCAGAGGAACCAGCGCCTCGTATGTCCGCCGCCCGGCCGGGGTCAGGCGCAACCGCATCTGGCGGCGGTCCCGGGCGCTCGAGGAGCGCTCGATCAGGCGGCGTCGCACCAAGTTGGCGATGGCCCTGCTGACCCGCGTCTTGTGCATCCGGGTGCTGGCCGCGATGTATTGCGCAGTGCAGCCCCGTACGGGCCCGACGGTCGCCATCACCCTCCACTCCGGAATCTCCAAGCCGAAGCGCTCGCGATAGATGTCCGCCAGATGCTCGCTCACGGCCGCTGCCAGGCGGTTGAGACGGAAGGGCACGAAGCCCGGCAAGTGCAGCGCCGGCCGGCCGGCCGATGGGGTGCTCAAGTTGCTCTCCGGGGAGGAAAGTTGCGCGCGCAACTAATTGTGCCATGATATGCGTATGAGCGGCTCACACAAGCCGGCGCCGCCCGCCGCGGCCGCCAGCGAACTGCAGTTCCAGCAGGGCTTCGGCAATCATTTCTCGACCCAGGCCCTGCCGCAGGCTTTGCCGGAAGGACGCAATTCGCCGCAGCGCTGCCCCTACGGGCTGTACGCCGAACAATTCTCCGGGACGGCTTTCACAGCGCCGCGCCACGCCAACCGGCGCAGCTGGCTGTACCGGATCCGGCCCGCGGCGATGCACGGGGAATTCCGGCGCATCGAGGATGGCACCCTCCGCAGCCACTTCACCGACCTCGAGGTGAGCCCGAATCAGTTGCGCTGGGACCCGCTGCCGATTCCCGAGGAGCCCACGGACTTCGTGTCCGGGCTGCGCACGGTGGCCGGTACCGGCTCTGCGGAGACTCTGACCGGATGTGCGATCCACTGGTACGTCGCGAATCGCTCCATGCAGGATCGGTTCTTCTACGACGCGGACGCAGAGCTGCTGATCGTGCCTCAGCTCGGGAGGTTGCGTCTGGCAACCGAGCTGGGGGTGCTGCAGATCGAGCCCCAGCAGATTGCCGTCTTACCGCGCGGCTTGCGTTTCCGGGTAGAGCTGCCGGATGGTCAGGGCCGCGGTTACGTGTGCGAGAACTTCGGTGCACCCTTCAGGCTGCCCGATCTCGGCCCGATCGGGTCGAACGGCCTGGCCAACCCCCGCGATTTCCGGACTCCCGTGGCCTGGTACGAGGACCTCACCGGCGAGCTGGAGCTGGTGGCGAAGTTCCAGGGACATTGCTGGTCGGCCCCGATCGACCATTCTCCGCTCGATGTGGTGGCCTGGCACGGCAACTACGCGCCCTATCAGTACGACCTGCGCCATTTCAACACGCTGGGCTCGGTCAGCTTCGATCACCCGGACCCCTCCATCTATCTGGTGCTGCAATCGATCAGCGATACCCCTGGCGTGGATAGCGTGGACTTCGTTATCTTCCCGCCTCGCTGGCTGGCGTCGGAGAATACCTTCCGGCCCCCCTGGTACCATCGCAATGTCGCGAGCGAATTCATGGGCCTCATCGCAGGCGTGTACGACGCAAAGGCGGAGGGGTTCGCTCCAGGCGGAGCCTCGCTGCACAACTGCATGAGCGGACACGGTCCGGACGCGGCAACCTTTGCGAAGGCAGTCTTGGCGGACACCAGCCAGCCACAGCGCCTGAGTGCGACGATGGCGTTCATGTTCGAGACTCGTGCGGTGATCCGCCCGACTCGATTTGCCATGGAGTTGCCCCAGCTGCAGACGGGTTACGCGCGCTGCTGGCAGGACCTGCGCAGCCACTTCACTCCCGCCGTGCGCTGAGGAGCCTGTGTACGGGCTCAATGCGACACACGATCCCGCGCTGAAGAGCTGGGTGGCAGGCACCCATCACCCCGGGACGGACTTCCCGATTCAGAATCTGCCGTTCGGCGTGGTTCGGCGGCGGGGCAGCTCGGAGCCCTGGCGGGGCGCCGTGGCGATCGGCGGGCAGGCGCTGGATCTTGCCGCGCTCCATGCGCTGCGCCTGGTCCGGGGGACGCCGGGAGATGCCCTGGAGGCGTGTGCGGATGAGACGCTGAACCGCTTCATGGCTCTCGGTCAGGCGGCCTGGTCGAGCCTGCGTGAGGTCCTGTCAGGGCTGCTGCGGGCCGGGGCACCTCAGGCGGCCATCCTGCAGCAAGCGTTGCTGAGTCAGTCCGAGATCGAGTTCTCGCTGCCCGCACGGATCGGCGACTTCACTGATTTCTACAGCTCCCTGCATCACGCGACGACTGTCGGCAGACTCTTCCGGCCGGACAATCCGCTTCTGCCCAACTACAAGTGGGTCCCGATCGCCTACCACGGCCGTGCCTCCTCCATCGGGATATCCGGACAGTCTTTCGCACGTCCTGCCGGACAGGTCCTGCCTGCAGGGGCCGCCCGGCCGGAGCTGATGGCGACACGCCGTCTGGACTACGAGCTGGAGCTCGGAATCCTGGTTGGCACCGGCAACGCGCCCGGCATTGCAGTGAGTGTCGATCGGGCGGAGGAGCATGTCTTTGGCGTGTGCCTGCTCAACGACTGGTCGGCACGCGACATCCAAGCGTGGGAATACCAACCCCTGGGTCCGTTTCTGGCGAAGAATTTCGCGACCACCCTTTCGCCCTGGGTCGTGACGCTGGAGGCGCTCGAGCCGTTTCGTGTGCCCTGGAGCCGCGAGGCTGCCGATCCCCAGCCGCTGCCTTATCTCGATGCACGCGAGATGCGCAGCCGAGGCGCGATCGATATTCAGCTCGAGGCTTACATCCTCACCGAGCGGATGCGGGCAACCGGCGCCGCGCCGCAACGGTTGTCGCATTCGAGCTTCCAGAGCGCTTACTGGAGCATCGCTCAGATGCTCGCGCACCATACGATCAATGGCTGCAACCTGCAGACGGGCGACCTGATTGGCAGCGGCACGCAATCCGGACCACAGGCCGGGCAGGGCGGATCATTGCTCGAGCTGAGTGCCGGCGGCAAGCAGGCGTTGCCGCTCACCACGGGAGAGACGCGCACCTTCGTCGCCGATGGCGACACGATCAGTTTCCGCGGCTGGTGTGAGAAATCCGGGTACGCGCGGATAGGGCTCGGGGAAGTCGCCGCAACCGTGCTGCCGGCGCGTCAGAACGCGAAGTAAGGCCCCGGACCTCCCGAGGTGTTGCTGTTCTCGAACGCTGTGAACACGTTGCGGCCGAAGTAGAACGGCAGGCCCCAGTCGAAGGACTGCGTGGCATCGAACGAGCCGCTCGATATGCCCGGACCGCCGAGGTCACTGGCTGCCGTGATGATGACGGACTGGCTGAACAAGGTGTTGGCGTTGGCAATGGAGAAGCTCACCGGCGCGGCCACACTGTTCTGCCCGGTGATGGTGGCACTCAGGTTCGCCGTGGAGGCGGGGCAGTAGAAAGGCAGAGCCTTCATATTGTTGATGCTGGGGCAGGAGGCGATGCTGCTGTCGGTGAAAAAGAAAGCGTTCGAGCCGCTGTCGATGAAGCTCTCCGGCAGATTCCTGCCGTTGAAGGCGGTAAAGAGGCTGCCGTCGGCCGAGCTGACTGTGAACACCTGGGCACTAGCGAGTCCATTGTTGCCCTGCGTGCCGATGCCGAAAACCAGTGAGCCGCTCAGGCCCGTGGACCCCGTAGCACCCACCGAAGGCAGCTCGATGATGACGCCGTTGTTGTCCGTCGCGAAGAACGAGGCCGGATTGGAGACCTGCTGTGCGACGGCGACCGAGGTGTTCTGACAGGTGCTGCTCGAGGTGCAAGAGTAATAGATGGGATTGGGCACGATAGTGCAGCCGGATCCACAGTCGGAGATGAACGGACCGACGCCCAGAATGCCGTTGGCGCCGAACTCGGTCACCGTATCTTCCGAGCGCCCGGCGCTGGAGCATGCCGCAGGCACCGTGCTCTCGGGATAGGCCTGATCGCCGATGACCTGCACCGCGAGGCCTGCGGCCGACTCGCCCGATATCTTCAGGTCTGCCGCTCTGAGCGGACCCCAGCTGAAGCCATCGACGAACTGAGTGCACTCCACGATCGGATTGCCGCCCGCGTCTTTCTGCAGCGGCAGACTGAGCGTCAGAACGGAGCCGAGGATCCGCAGGCCCGAGGAGCCCGTATCGACCTGTATGTGGTCGATGGTCTGGCAGCTGGTCGTGCTGCCGGGCATACAGATCGTAACCGTCGTGAATACCGTATTGACGTCGATCGACCCGGTGGGGCCGCTTGGACCGGCGTCCACGGTGATCGCCTGCACGTTGGCGGCGCCGCCGGCCGGCGGGGAAGGCTGTGCGCCCAGGCTCGAGCCGCCACCCCCACCGCCGCAGGCCGAGGACAGCAGCGCCCCGATCAGGGCCGTTGCAATGATTGCGCGCAAGCGTGCGCCTCCCTTACTTGATTTCATCCACCGGGAAATTCGGCGGCAACAGTGAAGGCACCCAGGCCTCGCCGAAGAATGCCCGCATGTGCCCATGTGAGTGCACGACCAGATCCGGTTGCTCGATGCTCAGGTGCCGATGGTCCGAATGCGGCGCACCCGCAGCCTGCTCGTATTGCGTGAAGTAGCTGCCGAGCGTCTCGCGCAGATCCGGAAGGAGCGGGCCGTGCCAGGTGACGGCAAATACCCGGCCAGCGGCCGAGACGTATTCGCGCACCACCGTATTGCCGGGCGTGCGGATCTCGTGAACGGTGTAACCCATGGGGGACGTAGTGACCTGCGATCCGCCCCGCATCTGCAGCCGATCGTGCTCGACAGAGCTTACATCGCCACCGAGCGCGGCCAGGGCCGGCACGGCCGCCACGCAGCAAGCAGCGCCCACCAAGGCGGCGAATGCAGAAAGGCTTCCGCGACTTGCGCGTATCACGTTGTGCGCATCCTTTGAATTGCCGGGTCCAGGGGCGCAGCCGGTCCAGCTTGGGCCCGGCAGCAGGGCAAGGTCACCCGGATGGGATGGTAGCCGCAAATGCACCCGGGTCAATGCAGACCCGGGTGCGCGCTGCAGAATCGAGCGTTCAGTCGCACTTTGTCGGCTCAGTTGCTCTCGTTCGCGGCAGCGGCATTGCCGGCCGCATGCTGTTGCTGCCAGGCGGCGCGCCGCTGCTGGGCTTTCGCCTTCATGCTGGCGAGAACCTGCGGAAGCTGCGCCTTCTGTTCTGCGGTCAGTACGTTGTAGATCTGGCCCTGCAGCTCGATCTCGGTCTGCAGCCGCGCGGCGAGCCGCGACTTGGCGCTCTGCACGGCGGTCGCATAGTTGGGATCACCCGGATTCGCGAGGACCGACAGGTCCATTGCGGCCGCGCCGGCCTGCTCATGTTGGGCCTTGGCTGCAGAGAGGATGCCCTTGATGGTCTGCTGCTGCTCGGCCGTCAGATTGAGCTGTCGGGTCGCGTGTAGCATCGCACCGACGAGCATGGATCCGTGACGATGGCGCCAGTGTTTGCCGGTGGCCGGAGCCGTGGTGGCGGCCGTTGTGGGCGTTGACGTCGTGGCCGCTGTAGCCACGGCAGCGCCGACACCGACGCTCGCTGCGAGCAGTAGCAGTCCCAATGTCCTGTTCAACTTCATGGCTTCATTCCTCAACAGTTGTGGAGCAATTGTTACCTATCGTTTCAGTCAGTTCGGGCGGCCGGTCGAGGTTACGGGGCGGCTGTTCCGCCACGTATCGTACAAGTGCCGGCGCGTCCTCTCATGGGATGAACAGCGCTCCAATGTACCGGCGGTTGACCTCCCGACTGTAAGCATGTGTGCGTAAATGTGTGACGGGGTAGTCGGGGCTTGCTCGGCGGGGCTGCTGTCACTGCGCCGCGTGCTCTTTGGAGGGAGGTCACGAGCGCAAAAGCAACGCGGGCAAACGTGCCGGGCAGAGGACTCTCGCACAGGGGCGTGCAGTGAGTGACGAGCACAGACGGAAAATGGTCTAGCGCAGGAGACGGGGCAGCGATGAGTTGGGTTCCCGGGATGAGTCGGGGTCCCGGGAAAGGCTACTCACACCCGGGCGTCGCGGATGCCCGCGTCATTCGACCGGGGCGAAGATTCTCCACACTTGCGTCGGATGCCGCATCGCCCACCATAGAGCTCCAAAGCCGCCGGGGACGTTGGGTGTGTCCGGATCGGTCCGCACATCGACCGTCTCGGAGTCCGCTTCGCTCGCCTGTTGGTCCTCAGTCGGCAGCGGCTGCGCCAGTTCCTCTTGCGGCACGATCGTGCGGATGTCCGGTGGCGCTAGATTCAGCGAGTGGGAGCGTGGTGGCGCGGCGGCCGTCGCATCTTTCGTGGCAGCGCCGGCGGTGGCGGATCTGGCCGAGACAGGCGGGGCGGCATCCGAAGGCGTGGGGTTGCCGCCGAAACAATGCAGGGTGAGCTTGAAGCAGGTCATCGGCGCGGCGCTCGCCGTGGTGGCCGCGCTCGGATGCACCGGGACCGGCGAAGCAGGCTGAGCCTGACCGACCGATGCGCTCCTGGCAACCTGCGTGGCCGAGGGAACACTCTCATCCTGGGCCCGCGCGCCCTGCAACGTCGCTGCCAGTGCGCCCAGCGCCCAGAGGCCGCAAAGTTGCGATTTTCTGAGCCTCATAGGGACCTGCCATGCCGCGCCTCGAGCGCGGCGTTTGAGCGGAAGGCTACTCCTGTCCGCACATGAAGGACAGCAACCGGTATGCCTGTGGCGCGCTCCTCCCGGCCCTGCTGAGAGGGTGTGCGATGGTTCCCCGCAACCAGCCGCTCGCTTCAGCGCCTGGGGCTGGGGCGCGGCGCTGTCACGTCCCTGCAACAGCCTTGCGATATTTCATTCACGGTCGAGATCCTCTTGCCATTGCTCAGGAATCCCCATGCAAAGTTTTTCGCGGGCTCTACAAACTCAACGCTGGGACGATCATCGCTACTACCACCACAGTCGCATCAATCAGTCGCTGCATCTGCTGAGCGCGCTTAGCTTCCTCACCGCTTACGTCCTGATATTCACCAACCCCGTGGCCGCCGCGCTGGTTGGGTGGCTGCTGGCCATGGTCAGCCGGCAGGTGGGGCACTTCTTCTTCGAGCCCAAGGGATACGACGCGGTGAATCAGGCGACCCACGAGCACAAGGAAGCGATCAAGGTCGGCTACAATCTGCGGCGCAAAGTGGTGTTGCTGTCGGTCTGGGCGCTCGCGCCGCTGTTGCTGTGGCTCGATCCGACGCTGTTCGGAGTCTTCCCACGCGGCAGCGGCAGCTTCGTGCAACACACCGGCCAGCTATGGCTGGCGATAGGGATCGGCGGGCTGCTGTTCCGCACAGTGCATCTGTTCTTCCTCAAGGACGTGCAGACGGGGATGGTCTGGCTGACGAAGATCGTCACTGACCCGTTTCACGACATCAAGCTCTATCACCGAGCGCCGTTGCATCTGTTGCGTGGGGAACTGATTGCGCCGATGGCGGGCGCCGGGCTCGGAGCATCTCTTTCAGCACACGAGCCCTGATGGAGCGGTTGGTGAGGCGCGTATCCGCCCACCACCACCCCTGCGCCTGCATGGCCGAGGCTGCCGACACGAAGCGGTCGGCAACCTCGGCAAATGCATCGTCCGAGTAGTCCAGGCTGAAGATCAGGCGGCCGGTTCCGACCCAGCTCAGCGCCAGGCCTTCGGCGCGCAGATAAAATTGAAACATCCAGTTGTACCGCGACGGCTGCAGGTAGCTGACCGTCCAGATGGAAGAGAGGTTGGTCACCTGCACGGGCAGGTCCGCAGCGCGCAGTCGCTCGTTGAGAATCCGTGCGCGGGTATTCCACCGCTCATCGAGTCCTGCATAGAGCGCACGGATCGGCGCGGTTGCCAGGCGCTGCAGGAATTCGTATATGACGCCCATGACGTACGGGTGAGAGTTGGAGGTACCACGTGCGAAGCAGATGTCCGCGGGCCGGTCGGGGCGAAAGCGCCGCATGAGCTGCGCGCGGCCGCACAGGACTCCCACGGGCAATCCGCCGCCGAGCGTCTTGCCGTAGGTCACCATGTCGGCGCGCACACCGAAATATTCCTGCGCGCCCCCGGGAGCGATCCGGAAGCCGACGAACACCTCATCGAATATCAGGACGATATTGCGGGCGCTACACACTGCGCGCAGCTTCTGCAGCCATTGCGTGTAGGCGGTGCGATCGAAATGGGCGGTGCGCGCGCTGTCGATCAGCGCAGAGTCCCCGGGAGCGTTCGAGTTGGGGTGCAGGGCCTGCAGCGGGTTCACGAGTACGCAGGCAATATCGCGGCGCCGCCTCAATACCCGCAACGAGCGCTCATCCATGTCCCGGAGCGTATAGGTCTCCCGGGCAGCCAGGGGATTGCCGACCCCGGGCTGCACATCGCCCCACCAACCGTGGTAGGCGCCGCAGAAGCGCACCAGGCACTTACGTTTCGTGTGATAGCGCGCCGGACGTACCGCCTGCATCACCGCTTCCGTGCCCGACATGTGGAAGGACACCTCCTCGAGACCGGAGATCTCCCTGAGCCGCCGGAGGTTATGCATCACCACCGGGTGATACGCCCCGAGAACGGGTCCGAGCGCGCACACCCGCTGGCTTCCCTGCTCGATGCATTCCTTGTAGAACTCGTGCCCGAACAGGTTCACCCCGTAGGACCCCGTGAGATCGTAGTGTCGGTTGCCATCGAGGTCGGTCGTGACCGGGCCGTTCGAGGACTCGAGCACGGAGCCGCTCTGCAGGTGCTGGCGCACCATGCGGCTGAATTGGAATGGCACGCGGTAGCGGGCGGTAAATTGCAGGTCCGACAGCGTGTCGTGAATTTCCGCCGTTGCCTGAACCGTTTTCGGGTATCGCTCGGCGAACAGGTTGGCGAGATGCATGAATCCGGCCTGCCGCCGCGCGGAGACTTCCGCCGGCGCGCAATCCGCTCGGAAGAACTCCCTGGCCGCATAGTCGTAGAGCGGAATCAGAGCGGCGAGTCGGCGCGAGATTTTTGCGTGCCCGGCGAGCGAACGGTGCTTCGCCCGGGAAAGCTCGAGTCGCAATTGCAGTTTGTGCGCCAGTAAGATGACAGCCAGCGTGCCCGCAACGAGTACAGCGGCCGTGAGAGCGGGGGATGTTGGGTTCATGGTGCTCCTTCCAGCCCCGCAATTTATTTCAATCGAATGACAGTCGCATGACCGCCCGAACCGTGATCGCCCGGGTCGTCCGCCAGGAGAACCTGAATTTCCTGTTGACCAACCGCATTCCACGCCGCTGGCTCACTTTGCTGATCGGGCGGCTGATCTTCTCGCCGATCCGGAGCTCGGCGCGCGCTATCGAGACGGTTGTTACGTGACCCTGCGCCTGACCTCCAGCATGTATCACCGTTTTCACGCTCCGCACGACTGCACCGTCGAGCAGGTGACTTACATCTCGGGGGATACCTGGAACGTCAACCCGATCGCGTTGCAGCGCATCGAGCGGCTGTTCTGCAAGAACGAGCGGGCAGCCATCCAGTGCCGCCTCGCGGCGAGCGGTCAGATCATCACGCTGGTGCCGGTGGCGGCGATCCTGGTCGCCAGCATCCGGCTGCGCTTCCTCGACGTGAGGCTGCATCTGCGCTATCGCGGGCCCAATCGCATCGAGTGCCGCGCGAAGCTGCGCAAGGGTGAGCAGATGGGGTGGTTCGAGCACGGATCGACCATCATCGTATTTGCGCCGCCAGGTGTGACGCTGTGCGAACAATGGCGGGCCGGAACTGTGATTCGCGTCGGGCAGCCGCTACTGCGCCTGCCGCGCCCGGGGCAAGGTGTGCCGGGGGGCTGAGACGGCCGTCAAACTCAAATGCTGCGGGCGAGGTGTCCAGCATCTTTCCGCGAAGCCCGTAGCGGATTTCACCTGATTCGACGCAGAGCGACGCTGCCGTGATGCAGGGCACATCTTCCGGGTTTCTTTGTCGGCCGCGGCGGACCCGGTAGTAGTATCCATGGGGCGTGAAATCCTGATTTCTCCTCGATGTGGGCCTTCAGAAAGTCTCTCCGCCGATTTGCGATCGCCGCGGCACTGCTGGCAGCGGCCTGCGCCTGCCCCGCTGCCGAGCGCTGGGCGGGCCTGGCCGACGCCGTGTTTCAGGAACTCGCGCACGACAACGAGCTGCCCAACGCGGCGTTGCCGACCTCGGTTGCGCAGGATCGTGACGGCTTCCTGTGGATCGGCTCCCAGAACGGACTGGCACGCTGGGACGGCTATCACTTTCGCAACTACCGTTCGATTCCAGGCAAGCCGGGCACGCTGCCCGACAACTTCATCCAGACACTCTTCAGCGACGCGCATGGTGTGCTCTGGGTCGGCACCATTTCCGGCGGCCTGGCGCGCTATGACCGCGAGCACGACCTGTTCGTCTCCTACCCCGTAGGCCCCCGCGGTCTCAGCAATGTCAGCGTCCGGGCAATTGCCGACGACGGTATCGGGGGCGTCTGGGTGGGAACCGAGGGCGGCCTCGATCACGTGATTCCCGGCACCGCGGCGGTCGCGCACCTGCGCCATCTCGAAGGCGATCCGCGCAGCCTGCCCGATAACCGCATCCGCGGCCTGATGCGCGACCGCCACGGGACGCTGTGGGTCGGCACCGCCAGTGGGCTGGCCAGGCTCGACAGCCTCGCAACGGGCTTCGTGCCCGTTGCGCTGCCGGCGCCGGAAGGCAAGTTGCCTGCCGCCTGGACCTTCCTCGAGGACAGTCAGGGCCGGATCTGGATCGGCACCGTGCGTCAGGGCGCATATGTTATCGAGTCCCGCCTGAGCGGCGTCGCGCGGCCGGTCCAGGAGAGCAACCCCACGCATTCCACCCTGCAGGACGAGGGCATCGGTGCCATCGTGGAGCCCGTGCCCGGTGAGATCTGGCTGGGGACCGTGGGCGGCGGCATCGTCTCGGTCGATCTGGCGACGATGCACACCCGGCGCATCCGTCACGACCCCACGCTGGCAGCCAGCCTTCCCGAGGACACCATCCAGGCGTTCTACAAAGATCGATCCGGCCTCGTCTGGATCTGCGGTAACCGCAGTGTGAGCCGCTTCGATGCCGACCAATCAGCCCTCCTGACCGTATTCGGCGCCTCCAGCCGACCTGACACCATTTCCGACACGAATGTCGATGCCGTTCTGCCGCGTCCGGATGGCCGGGTCTGGGTCGGTCTGGACAGCAATGGCGTGGACATACTCGATCCCGCCGGTACCCGGTCCGTGGGCTTGCGGCCCGACCCGTCACACCCGGATACGGCGCTGCCGAGAGACTTCATCAATGCCTTCGCGGCCACGGCCAGCGGCGATGTCTACATCGCCACGGAGCAGGGCTTGTATCGAGCCGATTCCGCGGGTCAGCGCGCCGTGCGCGTGACTGTGCCCCTGCGCGATCCCGTGGCGCCGGTGTGGGCGCTGCTCTTCGATGGCGACGTCCTGTGGATCGGCGGATCCGATGGGTTGTGGGCGCTGGATCTGTCAGCGCACCAGTCCCTCTTCATCACCCACGCAGAGCTCTCCAGCGGCTTGACCGATCAGCGCATCACATCATTCGCGCGCGAGGGGCGATTCCTGTGGGTCGGAACCAAGAAGGGTCTCAATCGACTCGATCTGAAAACCAACGGGGTCGAGCGCATCCTTCCAGAGGCGAGTGATCCGCGCGCGCTGAGCGCAAGCTACGTCACTTCGCTGCTGACTGACGCACGCGGCCGGCTCTGGGTGGCGACATTTGGTGGAGGGGTGGATGTGCTGGAATCGCGGGACGAACATGGGCGGCCCCGCTTCCGGCGGCTCGGCATCCTGCAGGGCTTCGTCAATGAGAACGCCAACAAGCTGCTCGAGGATCTGCAGCATAATGTCTGGGTGAGCACGGACGAAGGCCTCGTCCGAATCAACGAGTCCACCTTCTCGATCCGGGCGCTGCGGCGCGCCGAAGGGCTGCCGATCTCGAGTTACTGGGTGGGCTCCGGTGCGCTCACGCCGCAGGGCGAGCTTCTCTTCGGCGGCGTGGGCGGTCTCACGGTCGTGCGGCCCGACCGCCTGACGCCCTGGAGCTATCGACCGCCCATCGTCATCACCGACATCCGCATCGGTGGCAAGCCGGTGCCGGCCGGAAGGCTGGGGCTGGATGACACCGCTCCCGCGCTGACGGTGGCTCCAACCGGCAATAGCATCGCGGTGGAGTTTTCCGCGCTCGATTACTCGGCCCCGGAGCGCAACCACTACGCGTATCGCCTGGAGGGTTTCGATAGCGGCTGGGTCGATAGCGAGGCCACCCGTCGGCTCGCCGCCTACACCAACCTTCCGCCCGGGGACTATCGATTGCATCTGCGAGGATCCAATCGGGACGGTATCTGGACAGAGGGAACACTCAGCGTGCCGGTGCGAGTGCTGCCGGCGTGGTATCAAACCGTTGCATTCCGCGCTCTGGTTACACTGCTGGGAGTCGGCGTGATCGTCGCTCTCATCCAGATCCGCACCATGTACCTGAAGCGCAGCCAGCGGGATCTGGAGCGGCAGGTGATCGAGCGGACGGCAGAACTGCGTGAGAGCCAGCGACAGCTCGAGCAAATCGCCTATTACGATACGCTCACGGCGCTGCCCAACCGCCGCATGTTCACCGAGGAATTTCGCGAGCTGATCGTGCTCGCGCGGTTGCAGACCGAGAGGTTCGCGCTGCTTCTGATCGACCTCGATCGTTTCAAGCAGATCAACGATTCGCGCGGTCACGATGCGGGCGATGCGCTCCTGATCGAGGCGGCCATCCGCCTTCAGGCGGCCGTGCGCAAGTCCGACTGCGTGGCCCGGCTCGGAGGCGATGAGTTCGCGGTGCTGGTGGCGCACAATCCGGCGGCCACCGACATCGAAAACATCTGCCACCGCATCATCGAGGGTTTCGTTCTGCCCGTGCCAGTCAATGGCGCTGCGCTCAGGAGCAGCGCGAGTATCGGCGTGGCGGTGTTTCCAGATCACGGCTCCACGCTCGACAACCTCTACAAATCCGCGGACCTCGCGCTTTACGAGGCCAAGCGTGCTGGTGGCAATCAGTGGCACTGGTACCGGTCGCAAATCGCCGGCATTGCTGCGCAGCAGAACATTCTCGGGGTGCTCTGAGCCCTCCCCGGAGGGGGCGTCCGCAACGGGAAATCTCGCGGTCACGCACGTGGCGGGATCAGCGCCTTGGGCCGTCCTGAGCGCCTAGAGATGCGCGGTATGGCCGAAGAGCCCGAGCAGGCCGATGAGGATGAGGTAGATCGCGACGATGTAGTTGAGCAGGCGGGGCATGATGAGTATCAGAACGCCTGCAATCAGCGCAATCACCGGGCCCATGGAAACGGTCATGGTCATGGAAGTGGCCTCGTTGGTTCACTCGACGCTGCGCTCTCCCAGCAGGCCGCGGAATTCGCACCAGCCGATGAAACGGCACTGCGCGCGAGCGCATGAGACTGTACGCGCGAGGGGCTCCAGGGTTCCCCGGCCCGGAGCCGGTGCATTCAGGGGACGACGAAGGTCCGGCTGGATGCGGCGGCCCGTCCGCTCGAGCAGAAGCGTCGGATGCGCTGGCATGCCTCATCGAGCTGCTTCTCGTCGGTTGCGAAGCACACGCGCACGAAGCCTGCGGTCTGGCGGCCGAAGGCGGCTCCGTCCATGACCGACACACGCTCGGACCGGTACAGCGCCCGCATGAACTCGTAGCCCGAGAGACCCGTCTCGCGCACGTCCACCAGCATGAACATCCCGGCTTGTGGTGGGTGAGCCCGTAGATGCGCAACCCCGGCGAGCCCCGTCATGAAGCGCTGAAGGCGCGCATCGCAGAGCTCCCGGATGCGCCGCTCGGCAGCCGGGGCGATCGAGAGCGCGGTAATGGCGGCTTCCTGGATGAAACCGGGCAGGCCAAAGAGCATGCACATGACCAGGGATTGCGCGTGGGCGGTGAACTCCGGCGGTCCCACGAGCCATCCAGCACGCCAACCGGTCATTGCATGGGACTTGGAGAGGCTTCCCAGCGTGATCACTCGCTCGGGCAGCTGGCGTGAGAGTCCTGGGACGCGGCCCTCCGGGGCGAGTCCCGCGTAAACCTCGTCCGAAATCAGCCATAGATCGAAACGCCTGGCGAGCTCGGCGATGACGCTGAGCTCGGATTCACTGAGTATCACTCCCGTGGGGTTATTGGGTGTTGCCCAGGCGATCGCCCGGGTGCGGGGCGTGACCAGCGCGCTCAGCGCCTCCAGGTCGGGACGGAAGCCCGGTCCCGCCGGTGCCCGCACCATGCGGGCACCGGAGACCTCAAGTGTCGCCGGATACGTTGGATACATCGGGTCAAACGTCACGATCTCATCACCGGGTCCCGCCAGGCACATCGAGGCTACGAACAGCGCGTTCTGCGCCCCGGACAGATACACAACATTGTCCGGCTGTGTCTGCTGGCCGGTACGCGCCATGTGTGCGTTGGCTATTGCTTCGCGGATGGCCGGCCGCCCCGGTGCGGGCGTGTAGTGCGTATCGCCCGCGCGGATCCGTTCGATAGCGCGCTCGATCACCGGCCCTGGAGTCTCCAGGTCGGGGTCACCAACGCTGAGGATAATGACATCTTCGCCGCGATCCCGGGCTGCCGAGGCCTCGCCGTGCGTGCGCCACGCATCGGCCCCTTCGCCGCTGATGCGTTCGACAAGGGGTGAGAATCTCATGCGAGGCGGAACGCGGCCGGAGCGCTCGGCGCGCGGACCTAGAATTCCGGACCGTTGCGCGTGAGTATCTCCAGCTCGCGCATGCGATAGTCAATGATGATGGCATCGAAGGAGCCGAGCACATCCATTCCCAGGAGCAAAGTGGGCTTGCGGGTGAGCTGCAGGTGCTCGAACAGGAATGTGTCGGCGAAAGTCACGCTGACGTGCTGAATCCTGAGGGTCCCGATGGAGATAGGCGGCGCTGCGATGGTGTCACCGCGTTGCAGATCGAGGGTCACACCCACGATGTCTTCCGGGCGCGCATTGGGCGGCTCCCTCTTCATGAGCGCATCGCGCAGTGCCACGTTCCCCACCGTCTGCTGGCCACCCGTATCGATGATGGCTTCGGTACGCACCGAGCCAACGCGCACTTCGGCTTCCAGCAACCCTGCGCGAGTCAGCTTGAGGTGAATGGGGGTGTAGCCGGCCGGCGGCCGTTCCAGATGGGAACGGGCAATGATGAGTTTGTCATGGCGAAAGTCGGCAAAGATGCGCTTGTCAGGCAGGCCCTCCCGTCCCAGCACCCCGTCGGCGCCCCCGAATACGTCGGCGACGATCGGCAGTGTGGCCGGATCGATCAGCAGATCTCCCACCTCCATGCTGTCCACGTGAATGGCGTTCACGATCGCCGAGCCGGTGACGCCGCGGACCATGATCGGTGTGACCGCCTGACCGGTCAGCCCGAGGCTCTCCACGACGCTCTGGATGATTGCTGAATGACTGGCCCCGGTGTCGAGCACGAGGCGGAAAGGGCCCTTGCCGTTGATGAGTACCGGGGCCCAGATCCGCCCGATACGGTCGCGGAGCGTCGGGGCCACGTATTTCGGCTCAGGGGCATCGACGACCACCTCGGAGGGCGTCTCCTGCGTGCCGGCGCCTTGCGCAGGGGGCTTCTGCAGCACCGGGAGAGTCTGAGGACTGGTCGTGCCCGGAATCGGCGCCTGGGGCACCGTGCTCGGCGATACCGGCAAATCGGGAACGGCGGTGGGGGGAGGGGGCGTCTGGGGTTCCGTGGCAGCAGGAACTGCCAGCGCGATGGAGAGGCCGCTCAACCAACAGAGCGCCGCGAGCACCGCTTGCGTTTGGATCGACATCCCGATCTGTCCTGGCCCAACGGGCCGGAGTGTGATTTTGCCCGCCCGGGCGGCATATCTGCCGCGCTGGCGCTGACGCCCCCGTCTCGAATACGGGACAAGTGTACCGACATCAGGAACATTCACACAGTCGGCACGGCGCTGACAAGTTTTGTGAAGTTCCCTGACTTCTCCGCCGCGTTCGTCGAACTGTTTGCGCCGTGTGGAGGCCTCAGGCGAAGAGGGGATTTGCATCAGTAAAATTGATGGCGATATCATCCACTGGCGCGGCCGGCCCCAGCGATGCATCTGAAGCTCATAACACCAAGCACCCGAACAGCTGCCGCCTTGCCGCAAACTCCGGCGCCATAACGCCCCCCAACCAACGCCTCGAGACAACGGAGCCGCAAGATGTCCGCAACCCAACTGGATTCGGCCCCCGGGTTTCGTACGCCTCCCGGGGGACTTTCGCTGGAACTCACGTAGATCACGGTTAGCAAAAAGGTAATAATGGGCCAATCACCCGATCCGACCGGCGCGCCGTCGCACATCGGGTGGTCGTGGATCGGTTTCGAAAAATAAGGGGAATCCATGTCCTCGGTCAATCCGCCCGTCACCGTCGGCCTGCTCGAGCGCGAACGCATCGTCGCCCGTCCCGGATTCAACCGATGGCTCGTCCCCCCAGCAGCACTGGCGATACATCTGTGTATCGGCATGGCCTACGGGTTCTCGGTGTTCTGGTTGCCCATGAGCAAGCTGATACCGGGAGCGCCGGTGTGCACGTCGGGCTTCATCGCTGAACTCACGTCGACCAGCTGCAACTGGTCGGTCGCCGATGTGACGCACATCTTCGAGACGTTCATCGCCATGCTCGGCATCTCCGCCGCCATCTGGGGCGCATGGCTCGAGCACGCCGGACCGCGCAAGTCGGGCCTGATCGCCGCGCTGTGCTGGGGTGGCGGCCTGGTCCTTGGTGGCTACGGCGTTTCGATTCACCAGCTGTGGTTGGTCTACCTCGGCTGTGGCCTGATCGGAGGCGTCGGCCAGGGTCTGGGCTACATCACGCCGGTGTCGACCCTGATCAAGTGGTTTCCGGACCGGCGTGGCATGGCCACCGGCTTCGCCATCATGGGCTACGGCGGCGGCGCCATGATCGGATCGCCGCTAGCGGTGTGGCTGATGGCTCACTTCGCCCACGGCGGGGTCTCCGGCGTTGCCATGACGCTCATGGTGATGGGTGTCCTCTATTTCCTGGCGATGGGTCTCGGTGCCTTCGGCTTCCGGGTCGCCCCGGCGGGTTGGACGCCGGCAGGCTGGACTCCGCCCAGCGTGGCGGCTGGCGGAATGATCACCTCCCGCCACGTGCACCTGAACGAGGCGTGGCGCACGCCGCAGTTCTGGCTCATCTGGGGCGTGCTGTGCCTGAACGTGACTGCCGGGATCGCGGTTATCTCGATGGCGAGCCCGATGCTGCAGGAGGTCTTCGGCGGTCGACTGCTCGGGCTCGACGCGGGCACGACCCTGACGGACGTTCAGAAGGCGGCCCTGGCCGCCGCCGCCGCCGGCTTGGTCGGACTCATCAGTCTCTTCAACAGTCTCGGTCGCATCTTCTGGGCGTCCACTTCCGACTACCTGGGACGTAAGAACACGTATTTCATTTTCTTCGTCCTCGGCATCGTGATTTACGCCCTGCTGCCCACGTGGGGACATCTCGGCCTTGCGAGTCTGTTCGTCGCCTCGGTGTGCATCATCCTCACCATGTACGGCGGTGGCTTTTCGACGGTGCCGGCCTATCTGGCCGACATCTTCGGCACGCAGATGGTCGGTGCCATCCACGGACGGCTCATCACCTCCTGGTCAGTCGCCGGTGTCGTCGGGCCAGCCCTGATCGCCAAGCTGCGCGAAGTGCAGCTCGCTCACGGCCTGCCGAAGAATCTCGTCTACGACCGCACGCTCTACATCATGGCCGGGCTCTTGTTCGTCGGCTTCCTGTGCAATCTTTTCGTGCGCCCGGTGAACGAAAAGCACCTCATGTCGCCGGAGCAGCTGTCGCGTGAGCGCTCGCTGCAACATGAGAGTCGTGACAGCACCGTCGCCGAAGCGGGGGTTGCTGCCGGCCACCGCGGCCCCCTGGTGACACTCGCGTGGCTGGCGGTCGGCATTCCGTTCTTGATCGGGCTGTACATCGCCCTGCAGAAGGCCGCCGCGCTTTTCGGGACGTAGCCTCAGCCGCTTCCCCGCAAGGGGCGCATGCGCCTGGGGGTCGTGTGCGCGGTCCGGCTGGTGGTGGTTCAGCCAGGGCTGAAAACGAACCCGAATTCCGCGGCGCTCTGTGTCAGCGAATGCCAGAAGCTGACGCAGAGGCTGCGGGCCACCGCAATCTCGAAAACCGCAAGCCCCGCGGGACTGTCCTCGAGCCGCCACACCAGCACAGGAACCTGAGCGGCGGCGGTGGCCGCCGCCGCGCCGATCGCAAACACCCGCGGATGCAGGTCCAGGGGCAGCATTTTTGCGAGCGTGCTGCGGATCTGTGCGCCGCTGAGCCGCAGCAGTGCATGAGCGCCACTCTGATCGGTCACCGCGGCACACGATTCGAGCGTGCGCGCGAGGGCGGCGGCGAACTCGGGATCACCCCCCTCTGCCGTCACCAGCCACGCTCCGGGTCCGGTCCCCACGAAGGCGAGAGGCCCGGCAGCCACGCGTCGCGGGCCCTCCGGCAGCTCGAGCGCGAACTCGCTGCGCGCGCGGTCGCGAAGCTCGACCAGCCGTCCCCTGCGGCTGAGAACAGTCGCAAGGGATACCGCCGGCCGATCGGTGGCGAGCACGCCCTGTGCAGGGCCGGACTCGAAGTCGAGGCCCGCAAAGCCAGACCGGTATCCGAGTGTCCGCGTGCTCATGCCAAGAGCCGTTCGCCGGAAGGATCGAAGAACACGGGCGAAACCACCTCGACCTCGACGTCCTCGCCGCTGCGGACCGGATCGTGGGCGCGGATTCGTTCCCCGAGCCGCTCGCTGGCGCGGCTGAGCAGTCCGAGTGCGATCCAGGATCCCAACATCGGCGAGAAGGCTGCCGATGTCACGTAGCCCTGATCGTTCTGCAGCGAGGGCGGCGCACCCATCGAAAGGAAATGGGCGCCGGCGCGCACCGGTGCCAGCGGATCGATCGGCCTGACACCGACCAGCGCCGGGCGCGCCGGATCGGTCAGTCCGGGTCGGCGCGCGAGTACGCGGCCGATGAAATCCTTGCGCGTGGACACCAGGCGGCCCATTCCGAGGTCGCCGGCCGTCGTGGTGCCATTGAGCTCGTTGCCCGCGAGATGACCTTTCTCGATGCGCATCACGTTGAGGCTTTCCAGCCCGTACGCAACCATGCCGAACGGCTCGCCGGCCGCAGCGATCGCGCGGATGGCCGCATCGCCGTACTGCGCAGGCACCGCCAACTCATAGGCGAGCTCGCCCGAGAAGGAGATGCGGAACAGGCGGGCCGGCACGCCCTGCCAATGGAATTCGGCACAGGCGAGATAGGGGAATGCAGCGTTGGAAACGTCCAGCGCGCCGAGCAGGAGACGCTCGAGCACGTGCCGGGCCTCGGGCCCGGCGATTGCAAACTGTGCCCACTGTTCCGTCACGAGGGAAATCTGCACGCTCAACTGCGGCCACAGCACCTGCCGTGCATGCTCGAGGTGCTGCATGACCCGGGTTGCGTTGGCGGTGGTCGTCGACATGACATAGTGATCCGGCGCCAGATGAGCGGTGGTGCCGTCGTCCAACACGAACCCGTCCTCGCGCAGCATCAAACCGTAGCGCACCTTTCCCAACGGCAAGGTGGAGAACATGTTGCAGTAGAGGCGGTCGAGGAAAGCCGCCGCGTCCGCTCCCTGGATGTCCACTTTCCCGAGAGTCGAGACGTCGCAGACTCCAACACGTGTACGCACCCCGGTGACTTCGCGGTGCACGGTTGCCCGCCAATCCGCCTCGCCAGGTGCCGCAAACCATTGCGCGCGCAGCCAGTCGCCCGCCTCAATGAACGTCGCGCCGCGCTCCTGCGCCCAGGTGTGCCCGGGGGTCAGCCGGGTCGGCCGGAAGTGTCTGCCACGATGAGAGCCCGCGAGCGCGCCGACGGCGACGGCGGTCCACGGAGGCCGGGCAGTCGTGGTGCCCAGCTCGGCGATGGGCCGGCCGGTCAGCGCCGCCATGACGGCGTGGGCGTTGAGACTCGACGTACGGCCCTGGTCGGTAGCCATCCCCAGAGTCGTGTAGCGCTTGAGATGCTCGACGGACCTGAAACCTTCCCGCGCCGCGAGCGCCACGTCGGCGCAAGTGACGTCATGCTGGAAGTCAACGAAGGCCTTGCCGCGTGATTCGGGGACGAACCAAAGCGGGGCTACCTCGCTGGGCTCATCGTCGGACTGCCAGTGCTCGCGCGGTACGAGGTCGAGTCCCAACGCCTCGGCGGCACCGGCCCCAGCCTGGACACCTTCACGCAAAGCCTCGGCCAGTGTCAGCGAGCCCGCGGCCGCCCCCGCGACCGACATACCGCCAGGTGCACCGCCGGGCACGAATGCACTGATACGCTCCGACCATTGCGCTCGGACGCCCGTGTGAGTGGTGAGTGCTACATTCGGGTTCCAGCCGCCGCACACTGCCAGCACGTCCACGGGCAATCGCGTTCGGCGCGCGTCCCGGTCGAGCACGGTGACGGCCCGCACGCTGCTGCTCCCGTGCGTTGCCACGATCCGGCCGCCGGCATAGATCCGGGTGTCACTCGATCGCAGTCTTGCCGCGAGCCCAGGCGGGGGCTCGCGGCGGGCATCCACCACAGCTTCGACGGCAATACCGGCCTTGGAAAGATCGAAAGCCGTCTGCCACCCGTCATCGGCGCTGGTGAAGATGGCGACCCGCTGGCCGGGACAGACGGCGAAGCGATTCACGTAGCTGCGGACTGCCGCTGCCAACATGACACCCGGGCGATCATTACCGCCAAAGGCGATCGCCCGCTCGGTCGCGCCTGCGGCCAGCACTGCGCGTCGCGCAATGATCTTCCAGAGCCGCTGACGGGGCTGATGAGCGGCCGGCACTGGCAGGTGATCCGAGACTCGCTCCAGTGCGCCGAATGTGCGAGTCCCCGGGCCGGCCGGGCCGCCGGCAGTGCCGTCGTAAGTGCCGAAAACAGTCGTGCGGCGCAGGAGACGCACATCCGGAAACGACGCAAGCTCCGCCTCCACCCCCCGCGCCCACGATGCGCCATCCAACTCGCCGATCGAATGACGTTCAGCATTGAGCCGGCCGCCGAGCACGAAGTCTTCGTCACACAGCACCACGCGGGCACCGCGGCGCGCGGCCGCCAGAGCTGCGGCGAGCCCGGCCGGCCCCGCGCCGATCACCAGCACGTCGCAGAACGCGTAGCACTTCTCGTAGCGGTCGGGATCGGCCTCGAGGCTTGCGCGGCCGAGTCCGGCGGCGCGCCGGATGGCCGGCTCGTAGAGCTTCTCCCAGAATGCCTTCGGCCACATGAACGTCTTGTAATAGAAACCGGCAACCAGGAGCGGCGCGAACAGGGAGCTCATGGCGCCGACGTCGAACGCCAGGGAAGGCCAGCGATTCTGGCTCTGCGCCTCGAGCCCATCGAAAAGCTCGATCACGGTGGCGCGGGTGTTGGCTTCGCGCCGCGCTCCGACCCGCAGCTCGACGAGCGCGTTCGGCTCTTCCGATCCGGCAGTCAGCACGCCTCGGGAGCGGTGGTACTTGAAGGACCGTGCTAGGCGCCGCTGGCCCGTCGCCAGCAGCGCCGAGGCCAGCGTGTCACCGGCGTACCCAACGAGAGGCCGCCCGTCGAACCGGAACGACAGCGGACGGGCCCGATCGATCATCCCGCCGGCAATGCGGTTGGGCTGCGCCGACCGGCTCATTCGGCCTCCGCGTGCACGCTGGCGCGGGCGACTGCCAGGATCTCGTGCGTACGAGTGTCCCGCTGCACCCGCAGCCATAGTCGGCAGCCCTGGCTGTGAAACCACAGCTCGGCGTGGGGACCGGCTGGATTGTCGCGCAGATACACCGCTTCGTAGTACCGAAGCGGGGCGTCCGCAGCCGAGGGATCGGGGCGCGCGTAATGGGCATCTCCCAGGTAAGCGAACTCGCTCACCTCGCGCTCACCGCAATACGGACATGGAATGCGCATTGGCTTTGGCTTTCTGTGGTGGTCGCCCGCCTGCTCAATGCAGATTGGGCTGGGGACCCTGGCCTTTTTCATTCAGCAGATGCCCGGTTGCAAACCGGTCCAGCCGGTACGCCCGCGCCACGGCATGCGAGTCGCCGTTCGCCAGCAGGTGCGCAAAGCACCAGCCCGAGGCGGGGGTCGCCTTGAACCCGCCATAACACCAGCCCCCGTTCAGATACAGGCCTTCCACGGGTGTGCGGTCGATGATGGGCGAGCCGTCCATCGTCATATCCATCACGCCGCCCCACGAGCGCAACATGCGGATCCGACCCAGGGCGGGCATCAGCGCCATGCCGCCTTCGCAAACGTCCTCCACGGTCGGAAGGTTGCCGCGCTGCGCGTACGAGTTGTAGCCATCGATGTCTCCGCCGAAGACCAGGCTCCCCTTGTCCGACTGGCTGATGTAGAAGTGGCCCGCCCCGAAGGTCACGACGCTGTCAATGAATGGCTTGATGGACTCGGATACGAAGGCCTGCAGCACGTGGCTCTCGATGGGCAGGCGCAGGCCCGCGAGCCGTGCCACGCGCGACGTGCTGCCCGCCACGGCCATGCCGATCCGATCGGCATGGATCGCGCCGCGCGTGGTCTGCACGCCGCACACGCGGTCCCCCTGGCGGATGAAGCCGGTCACCTCGCAGTTCTGGATGACATCAACCCCCCGGTCGCTCGCCGCGCGCGCGAACCCCCACACCACCGCGTCGTGCCGGGCTGTTCCGCCGCGCCGCTGCAGCAGACCGCCACGAATTGGAAAGCGCGCGTTGTCGAAGTCGAGCATCGGCAGCATCCGTCGGACCTGCTGCGGGTCGAGCAATTCGGCGTCGACCCCGTGCATGCGCATCGCGTTGCCGCGTCGGGCGAAAGAGTCCCGCTGCGCGTCGGTGTGGCACAGGTTCAGCACGCCACGCTGGCTCACCATCGTGTTGTAATTGAGATCCTGCTCGAGTCCCTCCCAGAGCCGCATCGACCATTCATAGAACGGGTTGTTACCGGGCAGCAGATAGTTCGAGCGGATGATGGTGGTGTTGCGTCCGGCATTGCCCGAGCCGATCCAGCTTCTCTCGAGGACCGCGACCCGGGCGATGCCGTGATTTCTGGCGAGGTAGTACGCCGTCGCAAGTCCGTGGCCGCCCCCGCCGATGATCACCACGTCGTAGCTGCTCTTCGGGGTCGCGTCGCGCCAGGTCTCGCCCCAGTGCTGGTGAGCGGAAAGTGCCTGGCGAGCCAGGGTGAAAATCGAGAAGCGCATGGCCGACCCCCGGGCGAGCCCCGCGGGCCGCCTGAAAAACTGATGGTAGAAGGGCTCCCGGGCGGCAATTGAGGTTTTGCGGCGGAAATTCTACATTTCGCGACAGTGGCCGTCGATGCAACGCCACTGGATGCAGCCACTTACACCGGCAAGGTAAAGATGAACGTGGCTCCCCGGCCGATGGCCCCTTCGGCGCGGACCGTCCCACCATGGCGCTCGATGATGCGCTGAACGATCGACAACCCCACTCCGGTCCCCTCGAAATCGCCATCGGCATGCAGGCGCTGGAAGATCGTGAAGAGACGGTGCGCGTGGGCCATGTCGAAGCCGGCGCCGTTGTCCCTGATCCGGTAGGTGCGCGCATCTGCGCTGTGTTCGCCGCTGATCTCGACGACCGCATGGGGGCTTTGCCGTGTGAACTTGAAGGCATTCGCCAGCACGTTGATGAAGACCTGCTTGAGCAAGGAAGGATCGGCGGAGGCCTCCGGCAGAGGGCCCACGCGCACCTCGATCTGGCGCTCCGGTTCGGCATTGCGCAGCTCGCGAACGATATCCGCTACCAGCTTATCGATGTCCACCCATTCCTTGTGCAGTCGTTGCTGGCCCAGTCGCGAGAACCGCAGCAGGTCTTCGGTCAGGCGCAGCAGGCGATTGCCCGCCTCGAGGATCTCGGCGACGTATTCCTTCTGTGTGGGATTCAGAGCACCCGGCTTGCCGCCGATCAACAGGTCGCTGAAGCCAATAACCGCGTTGAGCGGCTGGCGCAGGTCATGCGAGACGGAATGAATGAACGCCTCGAGCTCCTGATTCGAGCGCACCAGCTCCCGGTTGGCCACCTCGAGCTGGCGGGTGCGGCGAGTGACTTGTTCCATGAGCGCCCGATTCTCCAGGCGCAGCCTGCGGACCCCATAGGCGCGCGCCAGGACGGGAACCACCGAATTGAGTTTGAACGGCTTGAGGATGTAGTCGAGCGCTCCGCCGCGCATGGCCTCCACCGCGCTATCGATGCTCGCGTGACCCGTCATGATGATGCACACGAGGTCCCCATCGATCCGCTGTGCGGCGTGCAGCAGGGATATCCCGTCCATTACCGCCATCTTGAGGTCGGTGATGAGGACATCGAAGGATGTGCCCACGCCCGCAAGGGCAGCGCTGAGCGCCGCGAGCGCCTCGTGCCCGGACTGCACCCCCGTCGCGCTGTACCCCTCAGTTCCCAGGATCTGGCACAGGGCGCTCAGCAGACTGGGCTCGTCGTCGACGACGAGGACCCGGACGAGCGGCGCGCCACCTTGGTCAGCCATGGGATTGCCTCCATTCGCTCAAACGACGGCGTCCTTACCCTCTGCCCGAGGCTTCCCGGATATCCCGCGGGCCACGCTGGCGCGTGAGCCGATGGCGCTCCGCACTGGGCGATATGCCGAATACTCTCTTGTATGCATGACAGAAGTGGGACGCGGACTGGAAGCCACACTCGACTGCGATGGCCCGTATCGAGTTCAGGGTCTGGCGCAGAAGTGTACGCGCCCGCGTGAGTCGCAGGCGCACGTAGAATGCTCTCGGGGAAGTGTTCATGTGCTCACGAAACAGGCGCTCCACCTGGCGGGGTGACACGCCAACCTGGTGCGCTATCCCGGCTACCTCGAGGGGCTCCTCTACGGCGCCCTCCATGAGGGTGAGGATCTCCACGAGCTTCGGGCTGTCGATGCGATAGCGGGCATGCATTTCGATGCGCTGGTGATCCTGCTGTTGCCGGATGCGCGGATGGATGAACTGCTCGGCGACCGCAAGCGCAAGTTCCGGCCCTGAGGCCTCGCTGACGAACTGCAGCATCATGTCCAGGGCGGCCGTTCCGCCCGAGCAGGTGAAGACGTTGCGGTCGATGACGTACAGGTCCTGACTGAGCTTGAGGCTCGGGTGTCGGGAGCGAAGCGAGTCGGCATACTCCCAGTGCACCGTGCAGCGGCGCTCGGCGAGCAGCCCGGCATCCGCCAGGATGAAAGAGCCGGTGCTGATCGCCCCGACGCGACAGCCGTGGCGCGCGAGGCGGCGCAGATGATGATGCGCCTTGTGATGGCGTCCGAGTTGAATGGGATCCAGGCCGGCGCACACCACTACTGCATCGATTGCGCTCACTTGATCCAGGGGCGCGTGGACTGCGATCGGAATGCCGTTGCTGGCGGCAACCGCCGCTCCGTCCACAGAGACGAGATGCCACTCGAACAAGCGTCGCTCGCTCATGCGGTTGGCCGAGCGCAGGGGCTCCAGGGCGGCTGAGAATCCCATCATCGAGAACTGCGGGACCAGCAAGAACGCGACGCGTACGGGCTCCCCCACTCGTTTCACCGCCACTGAGGTCTCCGGAGCATCACCCGGTAACGATCGCACAGCGCGGCGGCATCGGACAATACGCCACGCGACGGGCGAAGCGTGTCGCAGGGGATCACTGGAACGTCGGGTCCGTGCATGAGTCGTGCACCGCAACGGAAGACCATGCCACAAGCATGAACTCGAACCCGACCCGACGCCGTCAGGGGGGCCGCGGCCGCCGTACCGGAGGTGGCCAGATTGCGCAGCTGCCTTGGCAGGAGGTTGCCAGTCCGTACCCGCCCATGCAGATCCTGTCGGCGGATCAGCTCGAAGCCATCCATCTGACTTCGCTGCGCATCCTCGAAGAGCTCGGCATCGAAGTCATGTCCCCGCGGGCGCTGGGTGTGCTCAGCGCCGCCGGTGCCAGCGTTGAGCCCGACACGGGTCTGGTGCGCCTCGAGCGTGGTCTCGTGCAGAGGGCGTTGTCGACGGCCCCTTCGTGCTTCACCCTGACACCGCGCAATCCGGCTCGCCGGGTCGTCCTGGGCGGTAGTCACATCAACTTCGGCCTGGTGGCAGGCCCTCCGACGGTGCACGACTGCGAGCGGGGTCGCCGACCGGGCAACTACTCCGACTATTGCGATTTCATCCGGCTGGCGCAGTACTTCAACGCCATCCATCTGATCGGCAACCAGGTCTGCGCGCCGGTCGAGTTGCCGGCCAACTCCCGTCACCTCGATACTTACAGAGCGAACCTCCTGTATTCGGACCGGGTCTACCACTGCACGGCGATCGGTGCAGGCAGGGCCCTGGATGGGATCCGCATGATGGCAATCGCCCGGGGATTGTCGCTGGAGGAGATGGCTCAGAGTCCTGGAGTCATCACGATCATCTCGGTCAACAGCCCGCGGCGCTTCGATGCAGCCATGGCCGAGGGGCTCATCGCCATGGCCGAGCACGGCCAGGCGGTCGTGATCACGCCCTTCACGCTCATGGGTGCCATGGCGCCCGTGTCGCTCGCCGCGGCGCTCGCGCAGCAGAACGCCGAAGCGCTGTTTGGAATCGTACTCGCGCAGCTCGTCCGGCCAGGCACTCCGGTGGTGTACGGGGCCTTCACCTCCAACGTGGACATGCGTTCGGGAGCGCCCGCGTTCGGCACGCCGGAGAACGCCAAAGCCAACATCGCGAGTGGCCAGCTGGCCCGCCGCTATCGGCTTCCCTATCGCACCTCGAATGCGAGTGCCTCGAATGCGGCCGATGCTCAGGGCGCCTACGAGACTCAGATGGCACTGTGGGGAGCGGTCCTCGGCCATGGCAACCTGATCTATCACGCCGCGGGCTGGCAGGAGGGGGGCCTCACCGCCTCCTTCGAGAAGCTCATCCTCGATGTCGAGATGCTGCAGATGATGATGGAATGGCTTCGTCCGATCACGGTCGACGAGGCGGAGCTGGGCTTCGAGGCCATCAAGGGAGTGCGCACCGGGGGACACTTCTTCGGCGAGCCGCATACGATGCAGCGGTATGAGCATGCCTTCTACCAACCCCTGCTCTCCAACTGGCAGAACCATGAGAGCTGGCAGCTCGCCGGTGCGCAGGATGCGACCCAGCGCGCCACCGGAATCTGGAAACAGGCGCTGCGGGAATACGAAGAGCCGGCGATGGACCCCGCCAGACGCGAAGCGCTGGATGCCTACGTTGACAGGCGGCGCGTGCAGATCGGCGTCGAGGAGCCCTGAAGGCGCTCAGGGCTTGCCGGTCTGGGCGTAGAAAGCGTTCGGCTCGACAGGCGGAAGCATTGCGGCCAGCCGTGGCGGCTGCGCGTTGCGAACCCAGGCGAAGGCGACGATGTGCTCGAAGATGCGCTGCACATAGTTGCGAGTCTCACTGTAGGGGATGTTCTCGATCCACACGTCCGCATCGACCGCTCGCGCAGGTAGCCAGCGGGACACGGAGACAGGACCCGCGTTGTAAGCAGCGAGGCTCGGGCCCAGCTGACTGTCGTAGCGGTCGAGCAACTCGCGCAGGTAGGCGGCGCCGAGGGCAACGTCCGGATCGGGGTCGAAAGAGGTATCCCGTTGCCTCGGCGGCGGTGGCATGTGCCAGCGTCGTGCGACGGCTGCTGCGGTCGAGGGCTGCATCTGCATGAGGCCCCGGGCGCCGGCGCGTGAGACCGCATCGTCACGGAACAGGCTCTCCTGGCGCATGACGGCCAGGATCCAATCCGGCGGCAGTTGAGTCAGCCTGCTGGCCGCGGCCACTGCGGTGGAGTAGGGTCGCGGATAGCGCAGCCGCACATCATCGAGCTCTCCGACCTGCGCCAGCGTCGTGATCGATTGTGCGTACCATCCCCAGGTGGCCGCCAGGTGCGCGGCCTGAAGGCGCAGCGCCGGCTCGGCGTTTCCCAGCGCCGCAGCCCATTCGATCATCGCCTCGTCTGTCATGTTGCAGTCGAACAGTGCGTGGGCACGGATCATGCCGGGCCGCGCGGCCAGAGCGTTCTGGATCGAGGCATCGTCCGCCGACGGCCGTGCGTTGAGCGCGTAGCCGATATGCAGGCGGTCGGCAGCCAGATATCCATAAAAATCGCGCAAGCCGGCGATCTCCCCGTAGACCGGGGCCGCTGCGGTGGGGCCTACGGTTGCCGCCAACGAGCGTGCGCGCCAGTAGCGCCATCGGGGCTGATGCGAGAGAGCGGACGACATCTGGTCCATCCACTGCAGCGCGGTGTCGTAATCGCCGGCCCACAGTGCCGCGCGGACACGCCACTCCCGCACTTCGTCATCAATTGCCTCCGGCGGCAAGGTCCGAAATGCCTCCAGCGCGGCTGGATTGCGGTCGTAGGCCGTTCCAAGCGCGGCCACCCGCCGGAGCCGGGCTCGAAGCTCGGGCGTCAGGTCGGGCCGGGTCAGGAGCGCCGGCAGGAGGCTCGATGCGGCAGAAGAGTCAGTGCGCGAGAGGCGGGTAAAGCCTGCTTCGAGCGCGGGTCCTTCCACCGCGCGCGCAGGATCCGTGGCCAGGAGCGTCAGAGTTGACTTCGGCGTCTCGAGCAATTGCACCCATTGCAGCAACGGTGCCGCCTGCTCGGCGGGCAGCTGGGCTATCGATTCGCGCGCCCACTTTGGATTGTCGACTGCGAGAGCGGCACGTGCCCGAGCTTCCATCAGGGCAGGCGTCAGCAGGTTCTGGGTTCGCAGCCAGGTGAACACCGGGTCGCACTCCGGCGGCTGCTTCTGAGCGAGACTCCAGCGCGCCAGCGCCTCCGCGGGAAGGGTACGCACATCACCGGTGGCCAGTTCGCCCGCCAGCCGATCGCAGATGAGTGCGGGACTGGTGAGGTCCGCGGCGCGCGGCAGGAACCAATCCCAGCGCCCGCGGATCGCGAGGCTCGCCAGCCAGTCGCTGCGCAGAGCGCGGATCACCGGCTGGCCGGAATGGTCCTTGAGGAAAGCGTCCACTTGCGCATCGAGCTGCTCGTCGGGCTTCAGCTGCAGATCCCGCTGCAGCCTTGCGGCAAGTAAGTAGGGATAGATGACGTAGCTGCGCAGCGCCGCAGAGTCCGCGGGCTCGGGCGTCTGCTGGTGTACCCGCTGCATGGCGGTCATGAATTGCGCACGGACTGGCTGCTCAGGATCCAGTGCAGGCTGCGCGGGCCTCTGGGCGGCAAGCGCATGGCACGCCGAGAAGAGCGGCAGCAGCGTGAGCAAGCTCAATCGCAGACGATGCAACATATTCCTCCAGTGTGCCCCAAACCGGGCCGGCCCGGAGAGTCGGCGGAAGGCGACGGCCGTCGGCTGTGCCGTTGCGAGTTGAAGGGGCCTCAGCCGGCGACGTCGGCCAGCAGCTCGCGATAAATCGAGAAGTCCTCGCAGGAGAAGCAGCAGAACACGATCTCTCTCAGCGCGCCTCGGGCCGTCTCGGCGGCGCGGACCGCAGCGATGGCAATCGGCGCCGCCTGTCGGCGCGGGAAGTGGTAGACGCCGGTGCTGATCGATGGAAACGCGATCGACTGCAAGTGATGCTCGGTGGCGAGCTGCAGGCAGCGGCGATAGCAGGATGCCAGCAGAGCCGGCTCACCACGCTGGCCTCCGTTCCATACGGGCCCGACGGTGTGAATGACATGTCGCGCTTTCAGGCGAAAGCCGGGTGTCATCTTCGCGTCGCCGGTCTCACATCCGCCCAGGGCCCTGCAGGCCTCGAGCAGCTGCGATCCGGCAGCCGCGTGAATCGCACCGTCCACACCGCCTCCGCCCAGCAAAGAGGAGTTGGCGGCGTTGACGATTGCGTCCACGTCCAGACCTGTGATGTCTCCCTGAACGACGCGCAGGCGGTTGATCGAGTCGGACACGGCGAGGTTGTGTTACGCAGCAGTCAGGGCCGGGCGGCGTCCCCGTCGGAGTGGAGTCGGCCAAGGCGGCCTTCGGGCCAGCTCAACCCGAGCCGGGTCCGCAACTCCCCCGAACCGGCGCGAGTCACACGCAAAGCGCGACTGTCCAGATCCTGAACCACCCACCTGCGCCTGAGAGCGACCTGAAGCAACGCAGCGCCGAGGGCACCCGCCATGTGCGGCCGGCGCTCGCTCCAGTCCACGCAGGCGTATGCAAATCGCCGCCGCTGGGCGCGAGCCGCATCCACGTCCACCCCGAGGCTTGCAAAGGCCTTCGCGCCCTCGGAGCTCACCTGGTACTCCTCATCCGCGCGCACCGAGATCCAACCGAGCTCCCGGAGCCGGTCATGCAATCGCACCGCGATTTCTCCAGCCAGATGGTCATAGCAGGTGCGCGCGAAGCGCAAACGGTTCGGCGTGCTCGGCACGAAGCGGGTCCGAGACTCGCCTGCGACCACCATGAGCGCTTCGAGTGCGGCAGCTACCCGAGGGCCGTGGAGACGGTAGTAGCGGTGCTTGCCCTGAGCCAGCGATGCCACGAGGCGCTCACGCCTGAGCCGCGCAAGGTGCGCGCTGGCCGTCGATGCGGAGACGCCGGCGACGATCGCGAGCTCCGTGCTGGTGCGCGCATGGCCGTCGAGCAGGCAGTAGAGCATCCGGGCGCGCGCCGGCTCGCCAATGCAGGCAGCCACCCTGGAGCCGGCCACGTCGGCGGGATGTTGCTCATCCATACTTCGATGCTAATCGAATCGTTCCCGCAAGGCCATCGGCGCCGCCGAGGTGCACACGCGGCGGTCCCGCCTTATGGGTGCCTTCAGGGGGCGAACCATCCAGTTAAAGCGAATGCTGCAGGTGCTTCCGGGAGGGGCAGATCGCCCCGGCGGGGCGCATTCGTTATTACATAATTCAACCCAGCCGGGCGATGCGGCCGATTTTTGCCGCGCATGATGAAAAAAAAGGCGGCGTGGTCGAGCCTCAGGCCGGCTGAAGAGCGGCCGCCCGACACTCATGTTGGTCCGGTCACTGCGACTTGTACGTAGAACACGTGTCGCTGCCTCGGGCGGCAGCTGCGAGATCTACCTAACCGCAGGAGCGCGCGCCGCGCGAGTTGCAAAAACTGAGAAGCAGCCGCTTTTCTTTGTGGATTTGCATCGCACTGTCTGCAGATTCAGACATTTTGCATCCTGACGATTTAAGCGCTCTACTGCACGCGTAACGCAAGGGCAAACCCGCCGCAAGGCGGGGACGCAAAGCCTCCGGTCTCGAGAGCCTCAGGGCTCGAGATAGCGGGGTTGCCGGCAACAGCACGATCTTCGAGTGTTGCCGTCATGCCGATCGCGGTCGCCGACTTCAATGGTCGTACGTCCGCATCGCGCTTCGCTGCCCTGGCGACGTTTTTTTACGTTTGTCGGGGTGGGAAACATGCAACTCTTCGCTTTTGTCGCCGGCACGCATCTGCGCAATGCGTTGCTGTGCGCGATGGCCGCCGCGAGTCTCGTGGCGTGCGGTGAGGGTGATCCAGTCAGCGGTCCGCAATCGGCCGCGAGTCTGTCCGAGCAGGCTCAGGGCACCAACCATTTCTCCCCCATTATCGATGGTCTGCCTGCCGTGGCCGTCGTCGCGGGCACGCGTTATGTCTTCGCGCCGAGCGCCACGGATGCCGACGGCGCTCCCATCAGCTTCTCCATATCCAACAAGCCGCGCTGGGCCAGTTTCGACGGCGGCACCGGCCTGCTGTCCGGAACTCCCGCCGAGGCCGATGTCGGCGACACCGTTGGGATCGCGATCACGGCCAGCAACGGCAAGGGGCAGAGCTCGATCGGGCCCTTCAATCTAAGAGTACATCCCCTGCCGATACGGCCGTTTCCGCCCCAGCCGATCGAGCCGCCCAGGGATGCGCCACCGTTGCTCGAGGGCGCGCCGCCCTCGACGGTGATCGTCGGCCAGACCTACAGCTTCACGCCGCACGCCAGCGACGCTGACGGTGACACTCTCACCTTCACGATCGCCAATCGGCCGGCCTGGGCGACTTTCAGCGCCACAGACGGCTCGCTGCAGGGCATTGCCCCGGCCGGCAGCGAAGGAACCTTCCAGCACATCGTGATCAGCGTCAGCGACGGACAGCAGATGACTTCGCTGCCGCCGTTCTCGATTCAGGTGATGCCGCCGCCGGCGCACACCCCCGAGATCTCCGGTACTCCTGCCGCAAGCGTGGTCGCCGGCCAGGCGTACAGCTTCACGCCCTCGGCGAGCGATCCGGATGGCGGCACGCTCACGTTCGAGATCTCGAACGAGCCGAGTTGGGCGACTTTCAACAGCCGCACGGGTCAGTTGTCCGGCACCCCCACCTCGGCGAATGTCGGCATGACGGCTTCGATCGTGATCAGCGTGACGGACGGGCAGGCCGGCGCGGAGTTGCCTGCGTTCTCGATCCAGGTACTGGCCGCCGCGAATCATCCTCCGACGATCTCCGGCAGCCCGCCCACGAGCGCCGTGGCCGGCAGCAAATATTCGTTCCAGCCTTCGGCCGCCGATGCCGATGGCGACTCACTGACCTTCTCGGTGAAGAACCGGCCGACGTGGGCAACGTTCGACACCGCAACGGGACGGCTGTCCGGCACTCCTTCGAACGCGCAGGCCGGGAAGGATAGCAACATCGTGATCACGGTCAGCGACGGCAAGACCTCGGTTTCGCTACCCGCTTTCAGCATCACCGTGACCAGCACCCAGGCACCGGCGCCCACTCTCTCGGGTCAGCCTCCTACCTCGGTCAGTGTCGGCATGGCGTACGGATTCACGCCGCATGCGATCGCGCCGAGCGGCACTTCCCTGACCTTCAGCATCCAGAACAAGCCCTCGTGGGCCAGTTTCAGCACGAGCACCGGCGCGCTGACCGGTACACCGTCGGCCGGCGATGCGGGCTCCTATGCCAACATCATCATTTCAGCGAGCGACGGACAGGCGAGCGCATCGCTGCCGGCGTTCACGGTGAGCGTCAACCAGGTATCCAACGGCACCGCCTCTCTCGAATGGACGCCGCCCACCGAGAACACCGATGGTTCGGCGCTCAACAACCTGGCCGGCTACAAGGTGTACTACGGCCCCAGCGCCAGCAGCATGAGCCACGTGGTACAGCTGACCAATCCGGGCCTGACCGGTTACACGGTCACCAATCTCGGCTCGGGCACCTGGTACTTCGCGGTGACGGCCTATACCGCGACGGGGGTCGAGAGCAGTCTGTCCCCGGTGGTCAGCGCGACTTTCTGAGCTCGAGCGGGCAAGCGGTCAGGCCTCGCCGCGGTTTCTGAGCGTTGGCCAGTGGCCTCGGCCCTGCTTCCAGTACCACAGCAGCAGGGCTGGGGAGCCGAACAGGATTTCCCGCATGCGCTTGGCGAGCGACAGGGCGATCGCAAGATCGTTGCCCACGCCCAGCACATGCGCAATCGCGACCAGGCTCGCCTCCTGGACCCCGATGCCGGCGGGTACCAGAAAGATGAAATGGCGCGCGGCCTGGCTGAGGCTTTCGAGGGCGAGCGCGCCCCCGATCGGCACCGGGTGACCGAACCAACGCAACACCAACCACGTCTCGGCCGTGCCCGCGATGAGGCCGCTGAATTGCCAGCCAGCCGCGGCGCTCAACCGCCGCGGGCTGCCGTATAGACGTCGGATTGCAGACTCCACCGCGGCGGGGTTATCGCCGGCCACCGCGCGAAACCTCGCGCCAAGCAAGCACTCCCCGAGCCGGGCCAGTCGCTGGAAAATCGAGCCGTAGCGGACCAGCACCATCAAGAACAGGATCATCGGCAGGCTGATCACCAGAGCGAGGATCAGATCCGAGCCAAGCTGCGTGCGGCCCGCCGCCGCGACGAGGCAAACGACGCCCACGGTTACGAACAGGTATTGCGTGGCGAGGGTGAGCAGCAGCTCGACGACGATACTGGCAGCCGCCGTGGCCGTGGGTGTACCCGATTGAGCGAGGAGACGCACGCCGACGATCTCACCGCCAATGTTCGCGACCGGCAGCAACCGGTTGAATGCTTCACGCACGACGGCAATCCACAGCAGCGTGGTCAACCGCGTGCCGGCCGGCAGAAGCTCTCTCCATCCGAGGACATCCAGCAGGATGGGAAGCCCGTGCAAGGGCACGATCCATAGCAGGATCGCACCGGCGCCCAGCAAAGGCGTGACGATTGAGGCAGCCCCCTGGCGCGCAATCAACGCGGCCAGCAGCAGCAGCCCCAGAGCCAACGCGGATCGGATCGCGAGCTTCACGGGGCTACGCCTTCTGCGAGCTGCCTCCGGGCGCGTGCCTGCAGCAGATCGCGGTAGCCGCCGCACCTCGCCCCGCTGGCAGCTATCGCTGCGCGCACCCGTGAGCTCAGAAGCGCCGCGAGCTCATCGCAGTGGCGGTAGTGTTGCATCGAAGGAGTAATGGGTGCCCCGGTGTGCAGCGCAGGATGAAGGTATATCTCGGTTGCCCCCGGGGGCAATCTGGCCAGGATGCGCAGCAGGACCTCTTCATCGAGTGAGCCACTGGCAGCGATGCCAAATACCTGGTCGTTGCACGCGATTCCGAGGGCCTGCAGGCGCCGCTGCATCCGCGCCAGCCAGGGCGCGAGCAGGAGTGCGCCAAGACCTGCTCCCGGCGAATGGTGCGCCGCGGTAACGCCCCTCGGCTCGCGGGGCAGACGCATCGCCGCCAGGCCATAGTCGCGTCCGATCCTCAGGATCATGCCCAGCACGGTCGGATGAAGATGGAAATGCTTGTGTGCATTCACATGGTCCAGCAGCAGCCCGGTGGCCGCGAACGCTGAGAACTGTGCCCGGATCTCGGCCTCGAGCTGCCTGCGCACCGCCCGTAGGGCAAAGAAGCGTAGAGCCTGTCGGAACATCCGGTCGGGGAAGCGCCCCTCCTGATCCACCAGCGCGGGAATTTGTCGGTGAGGCAGAACCGACCATCCGTCGGCTAACACGATGTGCAGTCCAACACGCAGTCCCGGGATGGCGCGCGCGCGCCTGACGGCGTCTGGAGTCGCCGGGGCGCCGACCATCAGGCTGGCGCTCGTGAGCACACCCGCCGCGCTGGCCTTCTCCACGGCGGCATTGATGGCCTCGTGCAGTCCGAAGTCATCCGCCGTGACGATCAGGAACTTGTCCATGCAGGTCGCGGACCGCGCCGCGATCGCAGCCACAGGCGGGCGCGAACCTCAGGCTTCCCGGGCGCGCAGGAACCGGAAGAACTCGACCCCTTCGCGCAGCCGGCGCTTGGTGAGCTCCCAGCTCGTGAGCATCTCGGCAGTCAGTTCCGCGATCTTGCGTGGCCGGAAATAGAAGTGGCGATAGAAGGTCTCCACGCCGTGATAGATCTCCTCGGCGCTGAGGTGCGGGTAACTGATCGGGGCCAGCTGGATGCCCTGACTGTTGACCAGATTCAGCGCCGTGTGCTCCTTGAGCCAGCCCTGCTGCAGGGCCTGCTGATACAGCTCGGTGCCCGGATAAGGGGCGGCGAGCGAGACCTGAATGGTGTGCGGATTGATCTCCACGGCGAATCGGATGGTCTCGCGAATGGTTTCGGCTGTCTCACCGGGCAAGCCCAGGATGAAGGTCCCGTGAACCGTGATATCCAGCTTGCGGCAATCGGCGCTGAAGCGTCGCGCAATGTCGGTCCGCAGTCCCTTGCGGATATTGCGCAGAATCTGATCGTTGCCGGACTCATACCCGACCAGGAGCAGCCGCAGTCCGTTGTCCTTCATGACCTTGAGCGTCTCGTACGGAACGTTCGCCTTGGCATTGCATGACCAGGTCACGCCGAGCTTACCCAGGCCGCGTGCGATCTCCTGAGCCCGTGGGCGAAAATCCGTGAAGGTGTCGTCGTCGAAGAAAATCTCTTTGACCTCGGGCAGGTTCTCCCGGATCCAGCGGACTTCGTCGATGACACTTTGGGGAGTCCGAACCCGGTACCGATGGCCGCCGACCGTCTGCGGCCACAGGCAGAAGGTGCACTTGGAGCGACACCCGCGACCGGTGTAGAAGGAGACGTACGGATGCTGCAGGTAGCCGATGAAATAGTTGCTGATGTTGAGATCACGCTTGTAGACGGGTGAGACCCACGGAAGGGCGTCCATGTCGGTGACTGGCTCGCGCGCATCCGTGTGGCGGATCGTCCCATCGGGACCTCGGAAGCTGACACCGGCCACACTTGCCGGCTCGCGCCCCTGGGCAATCTCCGCGCAGCTGTAGTCGAATTCCTCCCGAGCAACGAAGTCGATCGCAGGCGAGGCGGTCAGCGAGCCGATCGGATCGACCGCCACCTTCGCGCCGATCATGCCGATTCGCAGCCGTGGGTTGTGCGCCTTGAGTTGCTCGGCGACGTGCGCATCCGTCGGAAAAGAGGGCGAGCTCGTGTGCATGATGACCAGGTCGTAGTCGCGTGCGAGCGGCACGATGTCATCCAGGCCAAGCCCGTCAGCCGGGGCGTCCACGAGGCGGCTGCCCGGAACCAATGCCGCCGGTTGCGCGAGCCACGTTGGATACCAGAACGAGCGGATCTCCCGCTTGGCCTGGTAGCGGCTGCCCGCGCCGCCATCGAATCCGTCGAATGACGGAGGGTGCAGAAAGAGAGTTTTCATCATGTGCCGGCGCCTCGCCGTCAGTAATTCACAGAATCGGATGCAGTGAGCCGTCGCGAGCCACCCGGTAACGGATGTCGCGCCAGTGGACGTGGCTGGTCACAAAGCCCCAGCACCATAACGCAAAAGCCAGAAAGTCGCTCAGGGGCAGCACCCACTGGCGGGTCGGCTGCAAGCGTGGCCGGCCGGCAACACGATGCAGCAGCAATCGCGCGGCGATGGTCAGGCCCAGCATCGCAAGCGAGAGGCCGGAACCCCTGGCCAGCACCGCCCCCGCGACGGCTACCGGCACCCCGAAGCTGACAAAGGCAAACGTGTAGCCCAACGGACGTACGGCGCGGATCGTCCGCAGCCATCGCAGCTCATGCCGGATGAGCTCGCTCAGAGTGCGCTCTGCGATACAGGTTTCGACCACGACGTCCGAGAGAACGGTACGCAGGCCGACCCGACGGGTCAGCTCGCCCAGCCGGTAGTCATCGGCAAGCTGGTCGGCAATCGCGGCAAAGCCGCCGATTGCCATGAGAACTTTTCTGCGGATGGCAATCGTGGCGCCGAAAGCGAACGCACGGGAGCCAAACAACGCGGCAATACGCGCCGAGGGCATGAACCAGTCGTTGACAAACACCGACGCGATCAGTGACCACAGACCCGGACGGGGCCGTCCCAAATAAGGGCAGGTGACGATGCCGACCTGCGAATCCAAAAGAGGCGGGACGACGCGGGCCAGATAGTCGGGCGCGACTCGCACGTCGCTGTCGGCGATGACCAGGTAATCGTGCCGGGCCAGCGGCATCATGTTGATCAGGTTGCTGACCTTGCGGCTGCTGCCGCACTGGCGAGCGTTCGTCGCAATGAACAGATCGAGATCCGGAAACTCAGCCTGCAGTGTCCGAACGACGCCGACAGCGGGATCGGCGGTGTCGCGGACGCCAAAGACAATCTGGAACCGGGGGTAGTCCTGGCGGCAGAACGAGCGCAGACACTCGAGGAGGTCGTGCTCGGCACCGCACAAGGGCTTGAGTACCGTGACCGGAGGTTGATCCATGGACGGTGGCTGCCCTCGCCGGGAGCCGGGGCGGAGCAGGCAGATCGCCAGCCACGCTACCAGGCTGTAGCACAGAGCGAGCACTCCAAGCAGCAGTCCGACCGCTGTCGGCCAGCTCATCGCGGCGCCCGGGAGCCCGAGGCGCTGGGGGGCGGCGGTTGCGGGCAGGCGCGCGCGCCGGGTGCGCTGCGCGGGAGAGATCTGGCCTGAGACGTGCCCACGCGGAACTCCATGGCTTCATAGGACCTAAGACTTTGCACCACAAAGTTTAGCACGGCTCGATTTAGTCCGGCACGCACGGAAACGCCGCGGACGGCGGAAAGGTGACCACGCGCGAATGCATGCCCGAGATGAAAGGAAGTTGAAAGAATCTGACGGCTAGCGCGAGTCCTCGCGACGCGCGAGGAAGCGCTGCGCCTTCATGCGATTGCCGCAGACTCGCATGTCACACCAGCGCCGCGTGTGGTTCTTGCTCGTGTCCAGAAAAAGCCAGCGGCAGGTTTCCACTGCGCAGGCACGAAGGCGCTCCAGCGGCCTCGAGAGCAGCAGATCGCTCGTGGCGCTTGCCAGGAGCCATACAGGCAGTTGGGCCCGAGCGTGCACGCCATCCCAGCCCCAGCGAATCTCACCCCGCATCTGGCCCTCACGAGCGTAGCGCTCCCAGTGCAGCTTGCGGTGGCGCATCGCTTCGAGGAAGTGGTGCTCCAGAGTGCGGACATCGGCCGGCCTCGGCGCGTGCCCGTCCACTGCCGCGTACAGGACCGCGGCCGCCGCCTCACGCAATTGCTGTGCCGAGCGCAGGGCTTTCAGCCCGGCCTCGGGCTTGACCCGTGCCAGCAATCGTTGGCCGGCGGCGCTGAGCAGACCACTCTGGGCCACGAAGCTGAGCAGGTCGCCATAGTCGGCCAGCAGCTCGCTCGGGCCGGCGGCGGCGAACCGGTTGTCGAGCGTATTCACGAGGTCGAGCACCGGGTGACCGGCACACAGATTGAACGCGGCGCGGGCGGAGATCGGCGGCTTGGGCATAGTTTAACCTGCCAAATGCATTTTACAGGTTAGTGGTCGCCGCGGCTATACTAACCCTCTATGAATGTATCAAGGGTTAACTGGCCACCTGCCCTGCTGGGACGGATCGAGCCGCGCAGTCTGCTGGCCTTCGGGGCGATCTATCTGCTGTGGGGCGGCACCTTCCTCGCGATCCGGCTCGCCGTGCTGGATCTGCCGCCGTTTCTCACCGCAGGCGTGCGCTTCCTGCTCGCCGGTGCTCTTCTGTACTGCTGGGCTCGGGCGCGCGGACAGGCAGCCCCCACCGTGAGACAGTGGGGAAGCATCGCGCTGCTGGCTGCATGCATGTTTGTGGCAACTTACGGCGCCTTGTTCTGGGCCGAGCAATACCTGCCGTCCGGCATCACCTCGGTGCTGGAGGCAACGCAGCCGATCATGATCATCGCGCTCGAGGTGCTCGTTCTGCGCCGCCAGCCGCTGCGCTGGGGCATGTTGTGCGCCGTGTTGCTCGGGTTCTGCGGCGTGGCGCTTCTACTGATGAAGAGCGGCTCCCAGCCGCTCGAGTTGCTGCCGTGCGTGGCGGTGCTCGGCGGTGCGGGGGCGTGGTCGCTTGGCGCGGTGCTCACCCGATCGTTGCCCTTGCCACGATCCCTGGGGCTCGCGGCGGGCGCCGAGATGATGTTGGGCGGCCTCGGCCTTTTGGCACTGGCTCAGGGCACGGGCGAGCTGGCGAGCACGCTGCACTTAACGCTGCGCGCCCTGGTCTCGCTGACTTATCTCATCATCGCCGGGTCCCTGCTGGCTTTCACTGCATATGTCTGGCTGCTTGCGCGCATGCCAGCCACCCGGGTGGCCAGCCATGCCTATGTCAATCCACTGGTGGCGGTGGCTCTGGGCTACCTTGTCGCGGACGAGACGCTCACGGTGCGCACACTCGTCGCCTCGGCGCTCATCATAGCGAGCGTGTTCCTCATACTGCGCCAGCCCGCGGGGGTCGCCCAGCCGAGGCCGGAAAACGATCACCCGGTACGTCGGCGGCAGCGGGTCGCCGTCCCTGCCGCGAATGGGGCGGGACCTCGAGAGTGAGCGGCAGCCTGACAGGATGGTCCACCGGGGGTGCTGTCGAAGCGGCCGCTGGCATATGAAGATCCGTCAGGCACGCATCAGGTGCCTTCAGGCTCAACGGACATTCCTTCAGGCTCACGGGGCCCGAGAGCTTGCTCCTGCGCCTCGTGAGATTCCACGCCCGGACGATGCGACTGGATGTGCGTGCCGTGCGGTCGGGCGTTCGCGTTTGGAAGCTGAAATTGGAGCCTCCCGGATACACGCCCGTGTATAGTTCGCAGCCTTCTGCGTGGCGAGGCGATCGGGGGTTACATGCGTTGCAGGGGATTCGTCCGGGCCGCTCTGGCTCTGATCGGTAGTGTTGCACTGTGTGCCAGTGCATGGTCCGCCTCACCACTGCTGCTGCGCAATCCGTCGCTGGGCCAGGACAGGATCGCTTTCCAGTACGCTGCTGATGTCTGGACTGTGGCGCGCGACGGCGGCGAGGCGCGCCGCCTCACGACGGGCGGGCATGTAACGGAAGGGCCGTATTTCTCGCCTGATCAGCGACACATTGCCTATTCGACTCAGCAGCACGGCTTGACCGATGTGTATGTGATCGATGCCGACGGGGGTGTGCCACGCCGCCTTACCTGGGAGCCCACCGGCAACCACGTCGTCGGCTGGACGCCGGACAGCAAGGAGGTGCTGTTCACCTCGCAGCATGCCAGCTATTCCGATTTCCCGCGGCTGTTCCGAGTACGCGTGGATGGCGTCGGCTCCCCGCAGCTCGTGCCGCTGCCGAGCGTGGATTGGGGCAGCCTTTCCGCCGATGGCAACACGCTGGCCTACGTCCCTGTCCAGCAATGGCAGCAGGCATGGAAGCGCTACCGCGGTGGCCAGACGACGCCTGTCTGGTTAGTCAATCTCAAGACATTGGATCTGGAGCGGATTCCGCGCGAGAACTCCAACGACTCCAACCCTGTCTGGAGCGGCAGCACCGTCTACTTCCTGTCGGATCGCAACGGTCCGGTGTCATTGTTCAGCTACGACACGGCGAGCCACCAGGTGCAGCAGGTGATCGAGAATCACGGACTGGACCTGAAGAGTGTCAGCGCCGGCCCCGGTGCGCTCGTGTACGAGCAATTCGGCTCGCTGCACCTCTACGACCTGGCGACCCATCGGGAGCACGCCGTTGCGGTCAGCATTCGGGGCACGCTGCCCGAGCTCGCGCCACATCTGGCGAAAGTCCCGGCGAAAGCGGTGGACAACACCGCGATTTCGCCCAGCGGCGCACGGGTCGTTGTGGAAGCACTTGGAGAGATCTTCACGGTGCCCGGCGAGAAGGGTAACACGCGCAACCTGACCAACACGCCCGCTGTGGCCGAACGGGACCCCGCCTGGTCACCCGACGGAAAATCGATCGCCTACTTCAGTGATGCCTCCGGCGAGTATGCGTTGCACATCCGCGATCAGGAAGGCCTGCGTGCGCCGAAGGTGATCGATCTCGGGCCTGAGCCCTCGTTTTTCTACAGCCCGCACTGGTCGCCGGACTCCAAGCACATCGCCTATGCCGACAAGCACCTGAGGATCTGGTACGTCGATGTTTCCGGCGGCAAGCCGGTGAAGATCGATGCGGCCTTGCGCGGGGGGTTCGGTAACCGCACCGAGCTGTCGTGGTCCCCGGACTCGCAGTGGATCGCCTACTCGCGCGACCTTCAGAGCCAGATGCGGGCGATCTTTCTCTACTCGCTCGCCACGCACACCTCGCACCAGGTCACCGACGGCATGAGCAATGCCGAGCACCCCGTATTCGATCCGAGTGGCAAGTACCTGTACTTCACGGCCTCTACCAACAATGGCCCTTCGGATGCGGGAATCGATCTGTCCTCGCTCGATCACGCCACCAACAGCAGCGCCTACGTGGTCGTGCTGTCGAAGACCAGTGCTTCGCCCGTGCCGCCCGAGAGTGACGAGGAGAAGGGTAAGAAGGCTGCAGGAGACAAGGATGAGGATTCCGCGAAAGGCGAGCACGCCGATGCGGACAAGGGTGCGGCCGCGGACGAGGCCGAGCAGAAGAAGGCCTCAGGCAAGAAGAAGAAGAAGCCGGACGAGAAGCCCAAGCCGACGGTGGTCGACCTGGCTGGCATCGGTGACCGGATTGTGTCGCTGCCGATCCCGCCCCGAAACTATGTGGGGCTTGAAGTGGGCAAGTCGGGTGTGCTGTTCCTGGCGGAGGGCGGAGCCGTCGGTCGCTCGTCCGGGCCGGACGAGACTCCCATCCATTCGCTCTGGAAATTCACCACCGAGAAGCGCAAGACCGAAGAGGTGTTGAGTGGACTGAGCACCTACCAAGTCTCCTTCGACGGCGAGAAGCTCTTCTACGCGCGCGAGGGCAGCTGGTTCATCGTGCCGGTATCGGAGCTCAAGCCCGGCGCTCCGGAAGGAACTCCGGGCAAGCCCGTGGACAGCAACGGTCTGTGGGCGATGCGCGATCCGCGTGCGGCGTGGAAGCAGATGTTCCATGAGACCTGGCGCATCGAGCGTGACTTCCTGTACGACCCGCACTATCAGGGGCTGGATCTGAAGAAGGTCGAGGCCCGGTACCTTCCGTACGTGGACGGGCTTGCCTCGCGCGCGGAGTTCACCTATCTCAGCGAGGAGATGCTGGGCGAGATCCAGCTTGGGCACGTGTTCGTGAGGGACCCGCCCCAGCCGCCGGATGCTCCGAAGCCCGGACTGCTGGGAGCCGATTACTCCGTAGAGCACGACCGGTACCGCTTCGCCAAGATCTATAACGGCCAGAACTGGACACCTTCACTCACCGCACCGCTGACCCAGCCCGGGATCGACATCGTGGTGGGCGATTACCTGCTGGCGGTCAACGGCCGCGAGCTTCATGCGACCGACAATCTCGACAGCTTCTTCGACGGCATGGCCGGCAAGCAGACGGTGCTGCGGGTAGGCAAGAAACCCGACGGGAGCGATGGGCGTGACGTGACGGTCGTACCGGTGGACTCCGAGCATGGGTTGCGCAACCTCGACTGGATCAATCTGAACCGCCGCAAGGTGGATGAGCTTTCGGGCGGCAAGGTCGCCTACATCTGGATGCCCAACACGGCCGGGGCAGGCTATTCCAACTTCAACCGCTACTTCTACGCTCAGCTGGACAAGCAGGCGGTGGTGCTCGATGAGCGCTACAACGAGGGCGGCTTCATTGCCGACTACATCGTCAACGTCCTGGGCCAGAAGCGCCTCAGCGGAGCGATCGAGCGCGACGGTGAGCCGGTGCATGATCCAGAAGGGGCGATCTTCGGGCCCAAGGCGATGATCATCAACCAGTCCGCCGGCTCCGGAGGCGATGCCATGCCTTGGTATTTCCGCAAGGCCAAGCTTGGCACTCTCGTCGGGACGCGTACGTGGGGCGGCCTTGTCGGCATCGGAGGGTATCCGACGCTCATCGACGGGGGAGCGGTCACGGCTCCGCGTTACGCCATCTATGGACTCAACGGGGAGTGGGAAGTGGAAGGTCATGGGATCCCGCCCGACATCGAGGTGGAGGTCCTGCCCAAGGATGTCGCCGCTGGGCACGATGTCCAGCTCGAGCGGGCGGTGGCGGTCGTAATGGAGCAACTCAAGGAGCATCCGGTGGTCGAGCCCCGGATCCCGCCCTATCCCAAGTACCACCAGAACGACGGCCTCGGCAACGGCGGACAATGATCAAGGCTCGTGCTCACCCGCCCTGGCGGGTGAGCATCAGTCGGCCTGGCTGTGGCGGCGCCGCCAGGCCGCCGGCGGCGAGCCGAACTCGCGGCGGAATGCGCGACTGAATGCCGTGTCGGTCTGGTAGCCGACATCCTGGGCGATCCGGGCCAGTGGCGCGCTGCTGCGGCGAAGGAGATTCGACGCGAGCAGCATGCGCCACTGCATGAGATGTTGCATTGGAGCGCTGCCGACGAGGTGTTGGAACCGTTCGGCAAGGACCGAGCGTGAAGTGCCTGACTTGCGTGCCAGCTCCTCGAGAGTCCAGGCATGGGCCGGATCCTTGTGTAGTTGCGCCAGCGCCGAGCCGACGATCCGATCGCCGACACCGGCCAGCCAACCTGTGTGTCCCTTGCCGCTTTCCCTCATATACAGCCGCAGCACCTCGATGAAGAGGACTTCGGCAAGTTTGGCAAGCACGCCTGCACCGCCAGCGCGAGGGGAGCGTGCCTCCGCCAACGCGTAGCGCACCGAGGCCTCGAGCCACGTCCCGGCGCTGGATCCGCGCACGTTCACCCTGACGATCGGTGGCAGCCCGGCCAGCAGCATGCGCGCGAGCCGGGTATCGCATGCCAGGTAGCCACATACAATCCGTGTCCCGGCACCCCCGCCCCCGTAGGCCAGTTGGCGCGGGCGGCGTGCGAGAACCACATCGAGGCGTGCGCTGGTTGCAGGCTGCAAGCCAGGTTGTGAGCTCATCCTGTGGGCGTGGCCTTCTGGAAAGACCACGACGTCCCCGGCAGTCAAACGCAACGGAGGTTCCCGCCCGAGCTCGACGTAGCACTCGCCCTCGGTAACCAGATGGAAAATCACAACGCGCTCGGCGCCCGGCTCCAGCAGAGGCGCCGCTGAGTCTGCACGTGGGGACTGATAGCACCACGGAGCCGTGAATCGCGCGTTGATGAAGATTGCTCCGACGAGCTGCACCACTCGCAGAGTTTCCGACAATGCATCCATCACTCGAGCATCGCGGGGCCTCGAGCGCTCGAGTCAACAGACGAGGGCAGCGCCATCATCAATTGTCGACCTCGATCTGCAGAGCGACGGGCATCGCCGCCTGCAGCGCGCACGCGACCGGTGAGCTGAGGTAACTCTCCTCGACGAGCGAGCGCAACTGCTCGGTCGTCGAGCCGCGCGCCTCGATGCGAATGAACAGCTGCACGTCGTGTGGTCCCGCAGGTACCGGCTCGCCCAGGTGGCCTGGCATTCCCAGCAGCCCTCGAGTGTCCGAGCGGCTGCGTGCCACCAGCTCGAGCCGTTGCAGCTCGATTCCGCGAGCCGCGGCCCGCATGGCGATGCAGGTCGCCGTGCAGCTTGCCAGTCCTGCGCGCATGAGCCAGCCGGGTGTAATTCGATCACCCGTGCCTCCCAGCTCGGGGGGCATGTCCGTTGGAACCTGAGTGCCGTTGGAATGCCCCGCGACAATCCTCAGGCCGCCCTTCCAGGTTGCAGTGGCTGGCGCATCATCGTGAAGGCCAGCAGCGGGGCGGCGCTGCAGGACTGACTGTACTCGTGACAGAGCCGCAGCCACGTCTGCCGTCATAGTGTGTGCTCCAGTCTTGCGGGGCCGAATTCAATTGTCGTCTGATTCTGCGGCTCTGCCTAGAGCCGGGCGAGGGCGGGGTCCACGCGCGGATGCGCGAGCAGTAATTCCGGACGCGCAGACAGGGTGGCCGCGGAGCGGCTCCATGTCCGGACGGGCGGGCAGTCACGCCAGATGCGCGGACAGGATGCCGGGGGGGCGTATCGCCACAGTTCGGTCAATGACAGGGCGAAGGGGCGGCTGACCATGGACGCACGACTGCAACGGCGGATCCAGCGCTACGGGTGGGATCTGGCCGCGATGGACTACGAACCGCTGTGGCGAGTGCAGCTTGCGGAGGCGCAGACGCTGCTCCTGCGTGTTGCCTCGCCGCAGAAGGGCGAGCGGGTCCTCGATGTTGCCTGCGGCACGGGACTCGTCGCGCTGCAGGCGGCTCGCGCCGTGGGGCCGACGGGCCGCGTGCTCGGAATTGATCTGTCCGCTCGAATGGTCGAGCTCGCCGGTGCGCGCGCCCGCCATTCGCGCCTGCAAGCGGATTTTGTGAGGATGGATGCCGAGAAACTGGATCTGACGGCCGCCACCTTCGATGTGGTGCTGTGCGCGCTGGGGCTGATGTACCTGCCGGATCCCGAGCAGGCACTGCGCGAGATGAAGCGAGTCCTGCGTCCGGGCGGACGCATGGTCGCCTGCGTTTGGGGTCAACGCTCGGCCTGCGGCTGGTCGGAAGTGTTTCCGATTGTCGATGCCGAGGTCGCATCCGAGGTCTGCCCACTCTTCTTCAGGCTCGGCGAGGCAACGGTGCTGGCGGATTTGTGCATGCAACTGCACTTCGAGTCGGTCGTCCAGAGGAGAATTCGGGTGTCACTTGGCTACGCAGATGCCCATGAAGCATGCGACGCCGCTTTGGTTGGTGGCCCGGTTGCGCTGGCCTGGTCGCGCTTCAGCGGTGAAGTCCGAAATCGTGTACGGGAGCGCTATCTGCAGTCGATCGCACCCTGGCGCGAGGGCCCGGGATACCGGGTGCCTGGAGAGTTCGTGATGGTCAGCGCCGTGAGCGCCGAATAATCCGCTGACCTGCGTGCACGGAAGCCCCCCGTGTGCCCTGCAGGCGCTGCCGCTATGATGTGACCTCGCAGCCGGAGGTCACCCGATGTCAAGCAGCGCGCAAGCCGGGGCGAGCCCGGAGCGGGGTATCGAGCAGCATTCCATCGAGCCGATCCCTGCTGAGGAGCGGCATGGCTCGGTCGCCAGCCTGTTCACGATCTGGTTCGGCAGCAACATGCAGCTGACCACCATCGTCACCGGTGCGCTGGCGACGGTCCTCGGATTGTCGCTGCAGCGCGCGCTGCTCGCGATTTTGCTGGGTAACGCCTTCGGCGCCGTGTTCATGGCGCTGCATTCGGCACAGGGTCCGAAGCTCGGAATTCCTCAGATGATCCAGAGCCGGGCCCAGTTCGGCTTCTATGGCGCCTGTGTGCCGATCGCCCTGGTGCTGTTGATGTATCTGGGGTACTTCGCCAGCAGCGCGGTGCTGGGCGGCGAGACACTCGCCGCGGCGTGGGGTCTCGGATTCACTCAGGCAACGCTCATCCTGTCGGTCGTGACCGCGCTGCTGAGCATCTACGGCTACCGGGCGATTCACCGCCTGGACCGGTACTTCAGCGCCGCGGCCGCCGTAGCCTTTCTGTACCTGTCGGTGCGTCTGCTGAACGGCCACGATCTGGCAGGCGCATGGCATGCGGGCAGCACATCGTTTGGTCTGTTCCTGCTGGTCGTCTCCATTTCAGCCACCTGGCAGATCACGTATGCGCCGTACGTCGCCGACTACTCACGCTACCTGCCGGAGACGACCTCCATCCGCGCGGCTTTCTGGTGGACTTATGCGGGAAGCGTGCTTGCGTGTGTCTGGATGATGTGGCTGGGGGCGATCGCAGCCGCCACCGCGCGCGCGGGATTCAGTCACGATTCGTCCTCATTCCTGGTGAATCTAGCCGCGCAACGTGTGCGCTGGTCGATCATCCTCGTCATTGCAGTCGGCATCGTGGCCGCGAACGTGCTCAACCTGTATGGAATGTTCATGTCGGTAGCGACAACGATCAGCTCCATTCGTCCGGTGCGCGTGACTCGTCGGCTGAGGGCCGTCTGGATCGGCGTGCTGGCGCTGCTGGGCACGCTGGTGGCGATTCTGGGGCAGGGTAACTTCATCACCAACTTCGAGAACTTCATCCTGTTTCTCGCCTACTTCCTGATTCCCTGGACCGCGATCAATCTCGCGGATTTCTATGTCGTGCGCAAAGAGCGTTACGACATCCGCTCGATCTTCAATCCGAACGGAATCTATGGCCGCCTCAACTGGCGCACGCTGTGTGCGTACGCAGTGGCGGTGCTCGCCGAAATTCCCTTTGTGAAGACGAGCTTCTACACCGGAGGGGCCGTGGCCAGCGTCGGGGGAGCCGACATCGCCTGGATCGTCGGCCTGATTCTCGCGACACTCCTCTACATCTTGCTGATGCGCGCAGAGGCACGCCAGGCGCGTGCCGCGCTGCTGGGAAGCGCCGAAAGCTGAGAGAAGCTGCCCGCTGCATCAACGCGCGGTCGCATCGGGTTGGCGCACCCGGGTGTCCACCGCGACCCAGTTGACCTCCCAGGTCTTGCCGCCATCGTCCGAGAAAGCCTGCTCGAAGCGACAGGAGTCGGCCGTAATGTTGGACCAGATATTGCGCACCAGGATCATGCGTCCATTGAAGGTTTCCTGATCGTAGAGCTCGCCGCGGCCGTTCTTGAATTCGCCCGTCGTCGGCGCACCCAGGGTTCCCTGCCGGCTGTTGGAGAAATACAGGCTCCACTGGTGCGATTCGGGGTTGTACAGGCGCAGCGAAAGGCCTTCCACATGTCCGGTCGGGCCATCGACCTCAAGCTCGACGAGGTTGGCGCGGCCGTTCCAGATCGGGCGCACCACCGATGTTCCTTCGAGTTGCACCCACGTGTGCGAGCCGGTCAGGGGATGCACGAGGCGCTTCAGATTCGTCTTCCACGTACCGATCTCGAAGTCGAAATCGTGTTGTCCATCTCGGGCCGCCGCCGGGGGGCTTTGCGCCCACGGGAGTCCACAGTGCAGCAGGCATCCGAGCGCGGCGATCAGACGGCCGTTGCGCGTCCCCAGCGGATTCATAGCGCCTCCCGTTAGCCCGGCCGGGACGCCCACCTTGCGATCCGGTGGAGCGGAACGATCCGACCGCGGGCTTAGAATGAATGGCGTCGTGGCCCTTTCATACGGCCAGTTCATGTGAATTCGCGGGTGCCACTTTGTGCGGAGCCGAGGATATGCAGCTCACCGTTCGCCCCCTGACACCTGATCTGTGGCCTGAGCTCGAGGACCTGTTCGGGCCTCGCGGCGCATGCAACGGCTGCTGGTGCATGTACTGGCGGATCGGCAGCCTGTATCGCAAGCGCTCACCGAGTGAGAACAAGGCCGATTTCCGGGCCATCGTTCGGCGTGGACCGCCCCCCGGTCTGCTTGCGTTCGACTCGGAGCGGGCGGTTGGCTGGTGTCAGCTCTCTGCGCGCGACGCGCTGCCCTGGCTCGACCGCCCCTGGCGGCTGCAGCGCGTGGACGATGTGCCTGTCTGGTCGCTGTCGTGCCTTTACGTGCGCATCGGCTACCGCAAGCAGGGGGTGACCGAGGCGCTGATCAAGGCCGCAATGAAGGCCGCAATGAAGGCCGCCGCCAGGAAGGCTGGGGCGCCCGCGCTCGAAGCCTATCCCCTCGATGCTACACGACACCGAGCGCGTCCGGCACCGGTTATGAGACCACCTTCGCGCGGGCAGGCTTCAGTGGTGTCGCGCGACGCGCGCCCTCCAGGCCAATCATGCGCGTGGAGTTGAAGGGGAAGCGGTGGCTGCCGCGTCGTGGCGCCTGAATCGCGGGGCGCACTCAACGGTAGGGGGAGCGCGCGTCAGCGGCCGACGCCGGCAACATCCTGGGGCTCGCGCCACCGGTGACCCCGCAGGGCGGCGAGCTCGCCGACGATTCCGCGCCGGAACACGAGAACGCAGATCACGAAGACGGCGCCGATGATCACCGTGACCCAGCCGCCGACGATGTCCGACAGATACTCTTGAAGCGTAACGATGATCGCCGCACCCACCGCCGGCCCGATGAACGTTCCGGTGCCGCCGACGAGAGTCATTAGAATCACCTCGCCCGAGTTCTCCTGCAGCACGTCGGAGAGCGTCACGAATCCGAGGACCAGGGCTTTCAGTGATCCCGCGAGGCCGGCGAGCGTGGCCGAGAGCACGAAGGCGACCAGCTTGTAGCGGTTGATCTCATATCCCAGCGAGATCGCCCGTGGCTCGTTGTCGCGGATCGCCTTCAGGATCTGACCGAAGGGCGAGTGGATCACTCGTCGGATGAACACGAACACGGCGAGGAAGACCACCAGCACCAGGTAGTACATGGTGATGTCGGACTTCAGCGGCACGATTGCGAACAGGCTGCCGCGTGGCACACCCTGCAGGCCATTCTCGCCGCCGGTAAAGGGCGCCTCGAGGCACACGAAATACACCAGTTGTGCCAGTCCGAGCGTGATCATTGCGAAGTAGATGCCGTGCCGGCGGATGGCCAGGGCCCCGATGACGAGGCCAAGCACGGCGGCTGCGAGCACTCCGGCCAATATGGCCGGCACGGTTCCCCAGCCGTGCGCCGTGACCAGCCATGCAGTCGCATACGCCGCAGAGCCGAAGAAGGCAGCGTGCCCGAAGGACAGCATTCCGCTGAAGCCCAGAAGCAGGTTATAAGCGCAAGCGAACATGGCGAAGCACAGCAGCTTCATCATGAACACCGGGTAGATGCCCAGGAACGGAGCACACAGGGCGAACAGGACAGCGAGTGAATAAAAGACGACCGTTGTGCGCACGGGCTATTCCTTCCCGAACAGCCCCGCGGGCCGCAGGATCAGCACGAGCGCCATGACGACGAATATCACGACGTTGGATGCTTCCGGATAGAGCACCTTGGTGAAGCCTTCCACCACGCCCAGCATCAGCCCGCTCACGATGGACCCGAGAATGGAGCCCATTCCTCCGATCACGACCACCGCAAAGACGACGATGACGAGCGAGCTGCCCATGTGCGCGCTCACGAGAATGATCGGCGCCGATAGAACGCCCGCCAAGGCCGCCAGAGCGACGCCGCCCCCATAGGTCAATGCGACGATCAGCGGGACGTTGACTCCGAAAGCCTGCAACAGGGGCGCATTCTCCGTAGCGGCCCGCAACGTCGCCCCCAATCGCGTCCGCTCGATGATGAACCAGGTGCTGAAGCACACGGCGATGGAGACGACGATGACCCAGCCGCGATACACGGGGAGGATCATGAAACCGAGATTGAATGCTCCCTCCAGCGCGGCCGGTACGGGATAAGTCTGACCGGAGGCGCCGAATCTTTCCTGCAGGCAGCCCTCGATGACGAGCGCCAGGCCGAATGTCAGGAGCAGCCCATATAAAGGGTCCAGACCGCGCAGCCGGCGCAGGAGCAGCCGCTCGCACACTACACCCACCACTCCTACGGCCAGTGGTGCGAGCACCAGAGCGGCCCAGTAGTTGATCCCCAACCATTGGAGACCGAGGAGCGCCGCGAACGCACCCAGCGCGTAGAAGGCGCCATGGGCGAAGTTGACGACCCCCATCAATCCGAAGATCACTGCCAGCCCGAGGCTCAGCAGCGCGTAGAAGGAGCCGTTCACCAGTCCGAGCATCAACTGCCCGAGGATCACGGCCACCGGAACGCCGAGGATCTCTGTCACGCAAATGCGCCGGCGCGGGTGGGAGCTTGCGGATGCGGCAAGCGGCGCCCCGTCAGGGCCCGGGGCGCCGGATGGCCTACTTCCTGGCGAGCGGGCAGAGCCCCGTGATCGGACCGAATGCCTCTTCGCCGGGCATCTGCTTCACGAGCCGATAATAGTCCCAGGGGTATTTCGACTCCTTGGGGGACTTCACCTGCATGACGAACATGTCGTGAATCATCACGCCGTCGGCGCGGATATACCCATTCTGGGTGAAGATGTCGTTGATCTTCATTTTCTTCAGCTCCGCCATGACCTTCGCGGAGTCGGTGGTGCCGGTCGCCTTGACCGCCTTCAGATAGGTCAGAGTGGCGGAGTAGTAGCCGGACTGGTCCATCGTCGGCATGCGTTTCATCTTGGCGAAATAACGCTTGCCGAAGGAGCGGGTCTGCTCATTCAGATCCCAGTACCAGCCCGTCGTGAGATACAGCCCCTGAGCGGTCTGAAGTCCCAGGCTGTGAATGTCGGTCAGGAACGCCAGCAGCGCCGCGGGCTTCATCTTGTGAGTGATACCGAATTCGTTGGCCGCCTTGAGCGAGTTGCTGAAGTCCGTGCCGGCATTGGCCAGGCCCAGCACCTGGGCACCCGAGCCCTGTGCCTGCAGCAGGAACGAGGAGAAGTCCGAGGCGCCCAGCGGGACGCGGACGGCCCCGATGTTGCGGCCGCCGTTGGATTCCACGACCTTCGAGGCTGCGGTCTGCAACTGAGTGCCGAAGGCATAGTCGGCGGTCAGATAGAACCAGGTCTTGCCGCCGTTCTTCACTATCGTTGTGGCCGTGCCGTTCGCGAGCGCCGTGGTGTCGTAGGCGTAGTGCACCGAGTAGGCCGTGCAATCCTCGTTCGTCAGGGACGCGCCGCCCGCTCCGATGGCGAAGAACGGGATCTGCTTGGCGGCGGCCACCTTCGCCATCGCGATGCTGACCCCGGTGTTGGAGCCGCCGAGCAGCACGTTGAGACCGTTCTGATCCGCCCATTCGCGGAACTTCGAGGCGCCGATATCCGGCTTGTTCTGATGGTCGGCGCTCAGCAGGACGATCTTGCGGCCGAGCACCGAGCCGCCGAAGTCCTCGATGGCCATCTTGACCGCCTCCACCGCGCCGCTGCCGGCCACGTCGGCATACACGCCGGAGAAGTCGTCAATGTCGCCGATCACGATCTGGTCGGCCGCCGCGGCGGCCTGCGGATGCACTCCCGCGGCAAGCGCCGCGAGGATGCCCAATGCCAACATGCCCGGTTTCATAGTTCTCCCATCAAGCAGTTGCCCGAGAATCAGACACCCAGAATCTCATGCAGCATCGCCATTCTGGCGTCCAGCTCCGCGGCCGCGAAGGCGTGCGCAATCTGGCCATGCTCCATGACATAGAAGCGGTCCGCAAGCGGCGCAGCGAACCGGAAGTTCTGCTCCGCCATGACAATGGTGTAGCCCCTGGCCCGCAGCGCGTGGATGGTTCGCGACAGCGCCTGGACGATCACCGGTGCAAGACCTTCCGAAATCTCATCCAGCAGCAGGAGCCTCGCGCCGGTGCGCAGGATACGCGCCACCGCGAGCATCTGCTGCTCCCCGCCGGAGAGGCGCGTCCCCTGAGTTGCGCGCCGCTCTTTCAGATTGGGGAACATGCCATAGATTTCCTCGATTGACATGCCTCCGGAGGCGACAACCGGCGGCAACAACAGATTCTCCTCGGTGGACAGGCTCGAGTAGATGCCGCGCTCTTCCGGGCAATAGCCGACGCCCAGGCGCGCAATCTCGTGCGGCGCAAGGTCGATCGCCTCCTGTCCGCCGATCGACACCGAGCCGGTGCGGCGCCCCACCAGCCCGAGCAGCGACCGGAAAGTCGTGGTTCGCCCGGCGCCATTGCGACCGAGCAGCGTCACCACTTCGGCGTTATTCACGCTGAAGTCCAGACCGTGGAGGATGTGAGACTCCCCGTAATAAGCGTGCAGTCCCGTGACCCGCAGGAGCTCCGTGGTCATCCGTGAGCACCCCGCAGCGTATGCTCCGCAGAGCCCATGTACGCCTCGATCACTTGGGGATTCTTGGAAACCTCGGCGTAGGCGCCCTCGGCGATGATGCGGCCGTGCTGCAGCACCGTGATCCGGTCGGCGATGGTCGCGATCACCTTCATGTTGTGCTCGACCAGCAGGACGGTCCGATTCGCCGCTGCCCGGCGGATGAGGCTCGTCACCTTATCCACGTCCTCGTGGCCCATACCCTGGGTTGGCTCATCGAGCAGCATGAGCTGCGGCTCCATGGCGAGCGTGGTGGCGATCTCCAGGGCGCGCTTGCGACCGTAAGGCAGCTCCACCGCTACCCGGCGCGCGAACGGCCCGAGATCCACAGCCTCGAGGAGCTCGGTGGCCCTTCTGTCCAGAACGCACAGACTCGATTCCCGCCTCCAGAAGTGAAAGCTCGTGCGCAGCGTGCGCTGGAGTGCCACACGTACGTTCTCCAGCACCGTGAGGTGGGGGAAGACCGCAGACATCTGGAAGGAGCGAACGATCCCGCGGCGTGCGACCTCGGAGGCCTTGTGTGGCGTGATGTCGAGTCCCTTGTAGAGAATCTGGCCGCGAGTGGGAACGAGAAATTTCGTGAGCAGATTGAAGAAGGTCGTCTTGCCGGCGCCGTTGGGCCCGATGAGGGCATGGATGTGGCCGCCACAGACACGCAAGTCCACGCCGTTCACGGCGACGAAACCGCTGAATTCCTTGGTCAGACCGCGGGTCTCGAGGATGTAGTTGCCGGGCATGCTGCGGGACGGGTACCGGAAAGGGTCCAGATATTCTTGTACAAGCATTATGCGGCAGCTACCGCAGCTGGGTATGGGGTCCCCGCCACCGCGGGCCGGAGCTCCTCGCAGTTCCTGGCGCAGGGCGCGGTGCAGTACAGAAAGGCGCGGAATCTAGTATAGCCAAGTTCACGTTAAAGCTTAATGTCACTTCCACGGAGCAGGTGGCGTGCGCAGCGTCGTGAGCTGTAAGTTGGGCTGGGCAAAGTAGTAGTCTTCGCCGCCATGCAGGGCATCCCTACGAGGCAGGCTCCCCATCCGCCGCTGACCGCCTACTACCCGCGCGAAGCGGACCGGCGGGCGTGGGTACTCGATCTGTTCCAGCGCACGTCCAGGGATTACGACCGCGTTGAAAGGATGATGGCCCTGGGCACCGGATCCTGGTACCGGCGCCGCGCCTTGCGGCGGGCCGGGTTGCAAGCCGGGATGAGCGTGCTGGATATCGGCGCCGGCACTGGACTGGTGGCGGCCGAGGCGGCGCGCATCGTGGGTGATCCAACGCGGGTTCTGGGTGTAGATCCGTGCTCGGCGATGATCGACAAGGCGAAGGTACCCGCCGGCGTACGCCTCGCAGGCGGCAGCGCCGAATCCATTCCCGCTCCGGATGCCGAGGCGGACTTTCTCAGCATGGGCTACGCGCTGCGTCACGTAGGTGACCTTCCGGCGGCGTTTGCGGAATTCCATCGCGTCTTGAAGCCAGGAGGCCGTCTGTGCCTGCTCGAGATCACCCGGCCGGACCAGGCGTGGTTTCGACTACTGCTGAGAACTTACATTCGCGGGGTAGTGCCGTTCGCCGCGCGCCTGGTGGCACGGGACTCCGGCACACCAACACTCATGCGCTACTACTGGGACACCATCGAGGTCTGCGTGTCCCCTCGATCCATCGAGGCTGCGCTCGAAGCCGCAGGGTTCGTCGACATTCACCGCCATGTCGAGCTGGGTATTTTTTCCGAGTACCGCGCCAGCAAGCCCGCAGTGATGATGTAGCCAATACAGCCGATCGCGAGAGATAGCTGATCGCGAGAGATAGCTGACCACCGACGGCTGATCACGCGGGACAGACTCCGGCGATCTCTGGTCTACTAGCGCCCGGGTAGACCGCCGGGGTTTTGATGAGCACTGAATCCTTAGTACACGCCTCAGCCACGGACCGCAGGCGCTGGTGGGCATTGCTCGTGCTGTGCCTCGGTGTCCTGATGATCGTCCTCGACACGACGGTGGTGAACGTTGCGCTGCCCTCGATCAGAGCCGAGCTGCAGTTCTCGGAGACCTCCCTGGTATGGGTCATCAATGCCTACATGCTCACCTTCGGCGGCTTCCTGCTGCTGGGGGGGCGACTGGGGGATCTCTTCGGCCATCGCCGGCTGTTCCTGGGCGGTGTCACGCTCTTCACCGTGGCGTCTCTGATCTGCGGGCTGTCCTCCACGCAGGTCGTGCTGATCTGCGCGCGAGCGGTCCAGGGCCTGGCTGGAGCGGTCGTCTCGGCGGTCGCGCTGTCGCTCATCATGAATCTGTTCGTCGAGGCCGAAGAGCGCGCCAAGGCGATGGGTATCTACGGCTTCGTATGCTCGGCCGGCGGCAGTGTCGGGCTGCTACTGGGCGGCGCTCTGACCAGCTCGCTCAACTGGCACTGGGTGTTTCTCATCAATGTCCCCATCGGCATAGCGGTGTGCGTGTGGGTGCTCGGATTGCTCGGCGACACCGGAGGCGAGGACGCGAAACCGAGCCTGGATATTGCCGGAGCCTTGACGGTCACGACGTCACTTACGCTGGCGGTGTACGCCGTGGTCAACGGCAACGAAGCCGGATGGACTTCTATTCGGACGCTCGGGCTGCTCCTTTGCGCGGGGGTGTTGTTCGCGATTTTCATCGTCGCCGAGTCGCGTACCCGCGCGCCTCTGGTCCCGCTCGGCCTGTTCCGTCTGCGCAGCCTGGTGGCGGCCAACATCACCGCGACGTTGTGGGCGGCCGCAATGTTCGCCTGGTTCTTCATTTCCACGCTGTATCTGCAGCTCGTGCTCGGAGCCGGCCCGTTGCAGGTCGGTTTCGCTTTCCTGCCTGCCAACCTGATCATGGCCGCGTTCTCCCTCGGGCTGTCGGCGAAGCTCGTCATGCGCTACGGAATCAAACGACCCCTGGCCGGCGGGCTGCTGTGTGCGGCTGCCGGGCTCGCCCTCTTTGCGCGCGCACCGGTCGGGGGCAGTGTGATGGCGGATGTGTTGCCGGGGATGCTGCTGTTGGGCCTCGGCGCCGGCACGGCCTTCAATCCGATGCTGCTCGCCGCGATGAGCGGCGTGCCCGCACGGGAATCGGGCCTGGCCTCGGGCGTGGTGAACACCTCCTTCATGATGGGCGGCTCGCTCGGACTGGCGGTGCTGGCGAGCCTTGCGGCCGCACGCACCGGCGCTGTGATGGCCGGCGGCGCGGATCGGCAGACCTCGTTGGTTGCCGGCTACCACTGGGCCTTCGCTGCGGGGGCGCTGTGCGCGCTTCTGGCCGCGACGGTGGCGGTCGTCCTCCTGCCCGCAGCGATGCAAGTCGACCCCGAGGGAGCCCCGAGAGAGTGATCAGGGAGTGCGCTGCTCGATCTGCCGCGCAAGCTCCGCGAGCTCATCGAGGTCCATGTTCTCGTCAATAGTGATTTCACCGGGTGCGCTGGGGGCCTGCGTCGGAGCCGCCGGCGGTGCCGGGGTCCTCTCATGGGAGGAAGCTGCGGCAGCAGGTCTGTCCTGTGGCGCGACCACGGTGGGCACGGCACGTTTGTCCTGCGGTAAGACTGGGGCGGGAGCGACCGGCGCCGCGCGGGTCCAGGCTCTGTTCTGCTGCATCCATCGCTGATAGCGGTCGAAGGTCCACATGCCATCCTCGCCGCCGGACTGAATCACGTTGGCGATGTTGCTGAACTGGCCGGCCCGGATCGTGCCCCGCGCGGCCGAGCTTGCCAGCAGCAGCTCGCACCGCGGCGCGAGCAGATGCTGCTCCTCGAGAAAGTCCAGTCTCTGGCACAGCACGCCGACCAGGCAATCAGCGAGCTGCGCCCGGATGTTGCCCTGCAGATCCGCCGGGAAGGACATGCACAGGCGGCTCAATGCCTCGGCGCAGGTGGCCGAGTGCATGGTGGCCAGTACCAGGTGTCCGGTCTCCGCGGCGTTCAGGGTCAGGCGCATCACTTCCGGCGTGCGCATCTCGCCGATCACCAGCACATCGGGATTCTCGCGCAGCGCATCCACTATCGCCTGCTCGAAACTCGGGGAATGCGTGGGGATCTCACGCTGGCGAATGTAGGAGCGGCGATTCGAGAACAGGTACTCGAGCGGGCTCTCGAGCGTGATGATGTGACGGGACCGTGAGGAGTTGATTTCCTCGATCAGCGCCGCGAGGGTTGTGGACTTGCCGCTGCCCGTCGGGCCCGAGACCACCACGAGCCCCGTGGTGCCATCGACGAGCCGGTGCAGGTCCGGGTGCAGGTTGCATGCGCGGAGGTCATTGACGGCCGGTGCAAGCAACCGTACGGCAATCGCCGTGCCGCGGACTGTAGAATAGAAGCTGACGCGGCACCGCACCCCCGCTATGGCCGTAGAGATGTCCGCCGAGCCCCGCGCAATGAATTGCGCCCACGACTCTCCGCCGAGCAATTCCCTGCCGAGCAGTTCGAGTTGAGTCTGCGGAACGGCTTCGCCTATGGGGCGCAGCTCCCCGCGGATGCGCGCAACGAGCGCCGTGCCTGCCTCAACGTGCAGATCACTCGCTCCAAGCTCCCGGGCTTTATGGATCCAGGCCTTGAGATTCATGCTGCAGGCCCATCAGAGGCTCTCGATCGGCCACCGGTCGGACCGGCGACAGCCGGTATTGTACAACGGTCGCTGCGCCCGGATCCGGTGGGAATCACCTGAATGAAGATGTGAGGTGATAGGAATGAAGGTGTGAGGTCATAGGGCGAGAGGCGCTGGCGCGTGGAAGCGGTCTCCCCAAGGACGTATGGTCGCAGCGCTCTTGGGGGCGCTAAGCTATTGAGGCGGGTATTCGCGGCGCGCGCGACAGAGCTGAGAGGCCGGTGAACCGGAGCGTGACATTTTGATTGATCTCGAAAACGTCAACGAAGGCCACCGGAGGTGGTGCGGCGAATCGAGTCTGCCGCGGCATCGTCACCACCGGGCCTATGCGGCGGTCGTGCTCTCGGGGAGCTACGAGGAGAGCGGTACCTTTGGCCGCCACTGGGCACGCGCCGGCGACGTGCTATTGCACAGAGTCTTCGACGCGCACCTCGATCGGTTTTCATCCGGAGGGGCACGCATACTGAATCTACTGCTCGATGCCGAGCCCGCCTTTGCCCTCGGCGGGGTGTCGGATCCAGACTCGATTGCACGGCTCGCCGAAACCGACACCCGCGCTGCCCGCGAAGCACTGAGCGGACAACTTCGGCCGGCGGTGTCCCGACCGGCTGACTGGCCTGACCTGCTGGCCCGCGATCTGCTTCAGGACTCCGCCTTGCGCCTGGAGGAGTGGGCGCAGCGACACGGACTTGCGGCCAAGACGCTGTCGCGCGGATTCCGGAAAGTCTTCGACATTCCGCCAGCGACATTTCGGGCGGAGCTGCGTGCGAGGGCTGCTGTGGCACTGATCGTGCGTGGCGCGGTGAGCAGGCTCGCCGAAGTGGCCGCGGCCACCGGGTTCGCCGATCAGGCGCACATGACCCGCGCCATCGGCCGGCTGACCGGCCGCTCCCCGGGCCACTGGCTGAGGTCGAATGACTTCAACACGGCGCCCACTGTGCTCGGGGCGGTGCGTGGCCGCGAGGGCGACGGAGCTTGCACCGCGTACGCCCGTGCGCAAGGCTAACGGCGTTTCGTCCATACGACTGCATTTCCCATGAATGATCAGACAGCCCAGCCGGCAATGCCCCACGCGCCAGTGGAGATCGACTGGGTTGACGGCATCGAGTTCGAGGCGGGGCGCCCCGGTGGCCACAAGGTGCGCATCGACGCAGACGGGCAAAATGGGCCCGGCCCGTTCGATCTGCTCCTCGAGTCTCTGGCCGCGTGCGCTGCATCGGATGTTGTCACGATACTGAAGAAGCAGCGCGCGGTGCTGCGATCCCTGCACGTCAACATCGAGGCGACGCGCGTCACGGCGACGCCCAGGCGCCTGGCTGCCGTGGCACTGCATTTCGTTATTCGTGCCGAGGGCTGGACCGCGGAGAAAGCGCAACGGGCCATCGGGCTCGCGGTGACCAAGTACTGCAGCGTGGGCTCTTCCCTGCGACCGGATGCACCCATCACCTGGACGATTGATCTGAGCGAATAGTCCTAACGTTACGCCGGCCATCGTCCGCTGACCGGCCGAGGTGTGTTGAGTGAAGGCGACATCCCGCATACAAGTGAAAACCGATCGTGTCCTCGTCACCGAGTGGCGATTCGAGCCTGGTGCGGAGACGGGACACCACGTGCACGCGCATGACTACGTCGTGGTGCCACTGAGCAGTGGCGTACTGCGACTGGAGGAGGCATCGGGATCGCGAGAGGCACGCCTGGAAGTGGGTGCCTCTTATGCACGCTCTGCAGGGGTGACGCACAACGTCACCAATGCAAATGCGTACGAGTTCCGCTTTGTCGAGATCGAGCTGCTCTGAGGCGCCGCCCGATAGAGCGACAGGCGATCGCGCAGAGTGCGATGAGGTGTCGCTCGAGCGGCGCATGCCTCACGGGGCGACACGGGCCCAGGCGGGCTGGGCGGGCTCCGAGCGTACCGTCTTGAGAGGACCCATGCCGAAGACCTGGACGATGACCTCCTCATCGCTGTTCGAGCCATCCCAGTGAAGAGCGTGCGCCGGATGAAACATGTAGCTGCCGGCCTTCATCGGCACCGCGCGGCGCGGATCAAATGTGGATCCGGTCCCGGCATACCACGTGCCCTGGATGACGGTGACATACCGATCCGTCGCGTGCCAGTGCGGCCGCGTCATGACGTGCGGCGGGAAGCTCACCCGTTGCACGTAGAGACCGGACTTGGAAGGGTCGCCCGCGAGCGTCGCGATTTTTGCACCATATCCGTCTGGCACCTCTTCCCACCTCACCTGGTCCGGCCTCAGGCGGACGAAGCCTTCGTCCTGAGCGGCGGGTGGGCCGGCCGTGGCGCTCAGCACACTGGCGCTGATCAATGAAGCCGTCAGGAGCGGCAGGAATCTCGCTCTCATGTTGAGTCTCTCCCCAGATCGACCGAGGAAAATCTAGCAGGGGGACGCCTGCAAGGCGAGCACCACCGGCTCCCGGCGCGTTTCCCTGTCGCTTCACCGCAAAGTACGGGCGTAATCTGGCGCCGCAAGCGGTTCTTACGCACGATGGCCGCGGCGATCGCAGGCTCTGTACAGGAACGCTCTGACCATGATCAATCGATCGGGATTGCTTTGCGTGGCTTTCGTTGTCTCGCTGTCCGCCACCGCCGTGGTGGCCGTCGCGGGCGCCGAGGCTCCCCAGTTTGGCGCTTTCGGCATCGATCTGTCGGCCCAGGACAAGGCGGTTCGGCCAGGCGATGACTTCTATCGTTATGCCGTGGGCCACTGGCTCAAGACGGCGACGATCCCACCGGATCGCGTGGAATGGGGCCCATTCGATGAGCTGTCCGCCAAGTCCGAGACTGACGTGCGGCGGATCGTCGAGTCCATCGCGGCCTCTCATCCCGCAGCGGGCACGAACGAGCAGAAGATTGCCGATTACTACAACGCCTACATGGATACCGGGGCGATCGACAGACTTGCCCTGGCGCCTGCCAGGCAGGGACTCGAGGCGATTGCCGCCCTGCACACGCACGAGCAGGTCGCCGCGCTGATCGGCACCCCCGGCATGCCGCTCGATGGCCCGGTTGCCTACGGGATCACTCTGGATGAGAAGAACCCGGACCGCTACATCGTCAACATCGGCCAATCGGGCCTGAGCCTGCCCGACCGCGAGTATTACCTCAAGACCGATCCGCAATTCGTCGAGATCCGCGCAAAGTTTCAGGCTCACGTGCAGAAGATGCTGAGCCTCGCCGGCCATCAGCGGGCGCAGGCGGAGGCACAGAGCATCCTCGGGCTCGAGACCGCCATCGCCCGACTGCACTGGGAGATCGCCAAACGCCGCGAGCGCGAGCTCACCTATAACCTGATGACGGTGCCGGAGCTCGAGAAGGAGGCCGCGGGCTATCCCTGGGCCGCCTCGTTCAAGGCCTCCGGACTCGAAGGAATCCAGCAGGTCGTGGTCGCGGAGAAGAGCTCGATCGCCCCGCTCGCACGTCTGTTTCGCGCCACGCCTGTTGCAACTTTGCAGAGCTATCTCACCTATCAGTTCCTGACCAGCGAGGCCGCGGTGCTGCCGAAGGCCTTCGATGCGGAGAATTTCGATTTTTACGGGCGGATTCTCAATGGACAGCCGCAGCAGCGTGAGCGCTGGAAGCGCGCCGTGCAGTCCCTCGATGGCGCACTCGGCGAGGCGGTCGGGCAGCTGTACGTGGCCAGGGAATTTCCGCCGGCGTCCAAGGCGGCCATGGAGGCGCTGGTCGCCAACCTTCGCAAGGCGTATGCGCAGCACATCCAGAGCGTTGCCTGGATGTCCCCCGGGACACGCAAGGTCGCACTGGAGAAGCTCGAGGCGTTCCGGCCGAAGATCGGCTACCCCAACAAGTGGCGCGATTATTCCAAGCTCGACATCCACGCCGGCGATGCATTCGGCAACCGGCAGCGTGCCGCCGTCTTCGAGTGGAACCGTCAGCTCGCGCGGCTGAACAAGCCGACCGACCGGGACGAGTGGGGCATGACGCCTCAGACGGTGAACGCTTACTACAACCCCGTCTTCAACGAGGTCGTCTTTCCGGCCGCCATCCTGCAACCGCCGTTCTTCGATCCCAAAGCCGATCCCGCGGTCAACTACGGTGCCATCGGGGGGGTGATCGGCCACGAGATGGGTCATGGGTTCGATGACCAGGGTGCCAAGTCCGATGCCAAGGGAGTGCTGCGCACCTGGTGGAAACCTCAGGACATCGAGGCGTTCAAGCACAGAACCAGCAGGCTTGCCGAGCAATACGACCGGTTCGAGCCGCTGCCGGGCATCCACGTCAATGGACGGCTGACACTGGGGGAGAATATCGGTGATCTCGGCGGCCTGAGCATTGCGCATGACGCGTATCTCGCGTCGCTGCACGGTGCGCCGGCCCCGGTCATCGCGGGCTTCACGGCCGACCAGCGATTCTTTCTTGGCTGGGCCCAGATCTATCGCACTCGCTATCGGGACGAAGCGCTGCGCAACCAGGTGCTGTCCGATCCTCACAGTCCGGATGAGTATCGGGTCAACGGCGTCGTGCCCAACGTGGATGCCTGGTACACGGCCTTCGGCGTGAAGCCGGGAGACAAGCTCCATCTGGCGCCGGAGCAGCGGGTTCATATCTGGTGAGCTCAGGAGCCGGGGTAGCTTGCCGTCGTGGGCGGCGAGCCACTGCCGCTGTATCGGCAGAAAGCAGCGCCGGTGCAACGGTAGGGGCCGCGTGTAACGGCGGGAGCAGCGCCGGGTCTTGCGGCTGTGCTAAGGTCAACGGCACGGCGCGCGGGGGCGGCGCTGAGAGGAATTTCCGTGCCAAAGAGAATTGCCTGGCTCGCTCAACTCATCGCTGCTTTCCTCCTGATCCCGGCTACGCGGGCGGCGGTGCCGCCGGCCCCTCCGGGGCCCGTGACGGCGATCCGCGCCGGAAAGCTACTGGACGTCGAAGCTTCGCGCGTGTTGTCCGATCAGGTCATTCTCATTCGCGACGGAAAGATCCAGGCCGTCGGCGGCAACCTGCAGATTCCTGCCGATGCGCACGTGATCGATCTGTCGTCCATGACGGTGCTGCCGGGCCTGGTGGATTGCCACACCCACCTGGCGGACCTTGCGAGCGCTGAGCCGCTGACGCTGCTGCGCATGTCGGCGGCCGAGACTGCCTACGCAGCAATCCCCAACGCGCGCGTGACGCTGCTCGCAGGCTTCACGACAGTCCGGGACGTGGGGGTGTACCGGGCATTCAATGATGTCGCGATGCGCGATGCAATCGCCAAGGGGATCATCGTTGGTCCGCGAATGTACGTGGCCGGAGCCTACATCACGATCAGCGAGGGCGCCGGCGCCATGACGGGTCTGGCGTGGGATATCGAGCTGCCGCTCGATTTCCGCTACGGAGTCGCGAACAGTCCCTGGGAGGTGCGGCAGAGGATCCGGGAGCTGGCTCATCGCGGCGCGGACCACATCAAGATCCTGACTACCGGGGCCGTGCTGACCCATGGCAGCAATCCGAAGTCGATCGAATTCACACCCGAGGAGATCCAGGCCGCGGTCGAGGAGGCACGCAACTTCGGCCTGCGGGTCGAGGCACATGCACACGCGCCCGAGGGAATCAAGAATGCCATCCGCGCCGGCGTGGCCTCGATCGAGCATGCGACCCTGATCGATGCCGAGGGGATCGCTCTGGCGAAGAAATACGGCACCTACCTCGACATGGACATCTACGATGAGGAATGCATTCAGTCAGCGGCGGACACTCCGGCGGACTTCCTGGCGCACGACCATGATCTCGGCGAGGCCCAGCGGCGCAACTTCACCAAGGCGGTGAAGGCGGGTGTGAAGATGACCTTCGGGACGGATGCAGGCGTGTGTCCGCATGGCATCAACGCCCGGCAGTTCGCGTTCATGGTGAAGTACGGCATGACGCCCATGCAGGCGATTCAGGCCGCGACGGTCAACGCGGCCGACCTGATCGGGCACTCCGAGCTGTTCGGGTCCATCAAGGCCGGCAAATCCGCCGACATCATCGCCGTGCCGGGCGATCCGCTCGCCAACATCCGCCTGCTCGAGAACGTCTCCTTCGTGATGAAGGAGGGCGCGGTTTACAAGCAGGATGGCCATCCGGTCGGATCGGCCTTGTAGCAGCGGAGCACGGATGCAGTGAGTGATGCTGCCGAGCGGGCGCCAGGGCGCCCCGCGCACGAAATCCTGATTGGCCTCGATACCGGCGGAACCTACACGGACGCGGTCGCGCTCGATGCTGGCGGCCGTGTCGTAGCGAGTGCGAAAGCGCCGACGTCGCACTGGGATCTCGCGGTCGGGCTCGGCGCGGCGTTGCAGTCACTGCTGGCTGCGCTTCCGGGGAGCATTCGACGTGAGCACATCGGCCTCGTATCCGTCTCGACGACCCTCGCCACCAACGCGGTAGTCGAGAGCCGCTTCAGCTCAACCTGCACCATCCTGATCGGCTTCGATGATCGCATGGTGCAGCGTTCGGGACTCGAGCGCGGCGCGGCCGGCGTCATCGTGCGCGTCCGCGGTGGGCACGAGGCCACCGGAGAGGAATTCGAACCCCTCGACGAGCAGGCGGTAGAGGCCGCGGTGCGCGAGCACGGCTCGGCGGTGGAAGCCTTCGCTGTGGCTGCGATGTTTTCCGTGCGCAACCCTTCGCATGAGCTGCGTGCACGGGAGCGAATCCGTGCCGCGTGCGCCAGGCCGGTGACCTGCAGTCACGAGCTGAGCTCGCAGCTCGATGCGCCGAAGCGGGCCCTGACGGCCGCCCTGAATGCACGCCTGACGCCCCATATCCGCCATCTGCTGGAGGCACTCGGGCAAGTGCTCGAGAGGCTGGACATCGCGGCGCCGCTGATGATCGTCAAGGGAGACGGCAGCCTGATGCGGGCCGAGGTGGCGCTGGAGTACCCCGTCGAAACCGTGCTTTCGGGTCCCGCCGCGAGCGTGGTGGGCGCGGGGGTTCTGACCGGCCTGCGAGACTTCGTCGCCTCCGACATGGGCGGCACGACGACCGACGTCGCGGTGGTGATCGACGGCCGTCCGGTGGTTCGGCCGGAGGGTGCCACGATTGGCGGCTGGCGCACGATGGTGGAGGCCATCGATGCCCGGACGATCGGTCTCGGCGGGGATTCGGATGTGCACTTCAGTCGCGATTCGCGCCTCGCGGTGGGGCCCCGCCGCGTCATGCCGCTGAGCCAGCTGGCTGGCCAGTTTCCGGACATGCTGTCGGACCTGAGCCGGCTCGCGGCCTCGGAGCGCATTCCGCCGTTTGCGGCGCAGTTTGCGTTTCGTAATCCAGGCACCCCCTCCGGTCGGTTCGATCGCCTGGAGCGTCGGATGTGGGAAGCGCTCGCGGCCTCGCCTCGACCGCTCGGTGAGATGACGCAGAGCAACCAGGGGGTCGAGGCTGTGCGCCGGCTGGTCGATCGCGGGTTGGCGACGCTGGCCGGGTTCACCCCGAGTGATGCGATGCACGTGCTCGGACATCAGCAGGGAGGATCGCGTGAGGCGGCCTATCTCGGAGCCACGATTCTCGCGATCGAGGAGCGCAATGCCAAGGCGAGACCGCAGCGCGACGCGCCTGAGGGTATCTGTGAGCGCGTTTACCAACATGTTGTCCGGGAGGCCGCACGGGTCGTGCTCGAGAGTCTGGTCGCCCATGATCCCGGGGTCGAGCCGGTGAATGGCCGCTGGGGCCCGCTCGGCGTGTTGATAGAGAGTCTGGTGTCGGGCCATGAGTTCTCCCGGCTCGTGGCTGCCCGATTGCGGCTCGCGACGCCGCTCGTGGCGATCGGGGCTCCGGTGGGAGCGTACTACCCTGAGATAGGCCGCCGTCTGGGCGCAGAGCTATTCGTGCCCGAGCATGCGGCCGTGTGCAATGCGGTTGGTGCTGCAGCAGGGGTTGTCTCCGAGACCTGCGATGTGTTGGTGAATCAGCCGGCGTTCAACGTCTTCCGTGTGCACGATCCGGCCGGTGCGCGGGACTTCGCCGATGCGGATCAGGCCATTGAGGATGCGAGACGGGTTTCGCGGGAGCTGGCGCTCGCGGCGGCACGACGCGCCGGAGCGAGCGACCCTCATGTCGAGACGTCCGTCACGGAGCGGCGCGCGCATTCGGATCAGCTCGATTATCTGGCCGAGGCCACGGTGCGCTCGAGGGCAACAGGACGGGCCTCGATGGGCGCTATTTCCAGAAACCCACGATGAGCACCACGGTGATGCCGACGGGGCACACATACCGCAGGGCAAACAGCAGCACGCGTCGCGAGCCGGCCGAGAGCCCGCTCAGCTCCTCGCCGGGCACTTTCCGGCCCATGCGCCAGCCGACGAACACACTGACGAGCAGGGCGGAAACCGGCATCAGCACGTTGGCGGTCAGCAGGTCCACGAGACCGAAGAAATTCAGCCCGGAAAGGTGCGCCAGCGAGGCGGCAGGGTGCCAGTCGGCCCAGCGACCGAACGACAGCACTGAGCCTTGGCCGATCAGCCAGCAGAGCGCCGCGCACAGGCACGCTGCGGTTCTGCGGCGCAGCCCCCCGCGCTCCGAGAGCCAGGCTATCCACGGCTCCATCAGGCCCACCGAGGGCGTGAAGGCGGCGAGCGCCAGCAGGGCGAAGAACAGCGCACCGATGAGGCGCCCAGCGGGCATTTCCGCGAACGCCACCGGCAGGACCTGGAACACCAGCTCCGGGCCCTGCGCGGGGTCCAGGCCGTAATGAAACATGAGCGGAAAAATCACCACGGTCGCAAGAAGCGACACGATGAAGATCGAGCCCACCACCACGAGCACGCTGCGCCGCAGTGATTCGCCTGAGGGCATGTAAGCGCCATAAGCGATCATGATGCCCGCGCTCACGCCGAGGGCGAAGAGCGCCTGGCCGACCGCTCCCAACACGACCGTCGGAGTGAGCCGGCTGACATCCGGCGCAAATGCAAACCGCAGCCCGCGCGCAACATCCCCGGTGGCAAGGGAGTACACCACCAGCACCAGTAGTATCGCCAGCAGAGCCGGCGCGCGCCAACGATTCGCCCATTCGACGCCACGATTGAGCTGTCGTGCCGATACGAAGGTGACCAGCGCAAAGAATGCAGCCTGCCAGAGCGACACCTGGCGCGAGTCGGCTACGAAGGCGTGGAATTTCGCCACGGCGGCCGGTGCGCCATGGGCGTAGTGGCCCGAGAGGAAGAACCAGGTATAGGCAAGGACCCAGCCGGCGATCATCGTGTAGTAGGACAAAATCAGGTATCCCGCGATCGAGCCGCTCCATCCGACGATATTCCAGCGGCTCGAGTAGTTGTAGCGCTCGGCAATACTGCCGGCCGCGCGCGGCGGGGAGTGCCTGGACCATCTGCCGATGACAATCTCGCCAATCAGCACCGGCGCGCCGAACACCAGGCAGGCCACAACGAATACCGCGATGAAGGCGAAGCCGCCGCCGGCGCCCGCCAGGTAGGGAAAACGCCAGATGCTGCCCAGGCCAACCGCGGCCCCGACGGCACTGAGCAGAAACCCGAGCTCCGAAGACCAACGTTGGCCGCCGCCGCTCATCGGCTTCCCGGCTGCCACTTGCTCCCCGGAACTGCGGTCGAGGGTACTCGGCGTCGACTGCTCACGGCAGGATGGCAATCACGCGCGCAGGAAAGCCGGTGCCGCCTTCAGGCTTGGGCCACATGGCGACGACGAGCGCACCCGCCTCGGGAACCTGATCGAGGTTGGCCAGCAACTCGATCTGGTAGTGATTGAGACCGAGCAGGTAACGCTCGAGCGAATAGTCATCGTGAGTGGTCGCCAGTCCGGGATCGGTGTCCGTTGTCTCGTGACCGGAGGCGGTGATCTTGCGGTCTTCGTACAGCAGCTTGAGGACGTCCTTGCTCCAGCCGGGGTAATGCGCGACGCCCGCCGAGTCCCGGTTCTGCATGGCGGCATCGTTCGGCCAGCGCTTGGACCAGTCGGTGCGCATCGCCACGAAGGCATGCTCGGGAATGCGGCCGTGCCGGGCTTCCCACGCGCTCACGTCGGCAAGCGTGATGGTGTAGTCGGGATTCTTCGCCACTTTCTCGTGCACATCGAGCACCACCAGCGGCATGATCATTTCGTTCGGCGGTATCTGATCGACCGTGCGCAGTCCTTCGTGAAAATGTGCGGGCGGATCAATGTGCGTGCCCCACTGCCCCACATGGGTGAACTGCTGCACCTTGAAGCCGTCCTTCTTGATCGTGTACAGGGTGATCACCTTCTCCTCGCCAAAGCCCTTCCAGTGTGGGGTGCTCGGGCCGAAGGCGTGAGTCAGATCGACGATCCGCTTGCTCGCGAGCGTGGCATACAAATCGCTGAGGCCGGCACGTGCAGCCGGCTCAGCCACCGAACACGTGGCGTAAACGAGCGTGACGGCCGCGCTGATCGCTGCGCTTGCTGTTTTTCTCACATCACTCTCCCTGGGCGGCACTGGCGCCGCTAGTCAGAACTTGTAGTTGATGTGCGCCTTGACCCAGCGCGGCATCCCTGGATAGACCTGCGCGAGCCCGTTGATCGAGGTGTTGTCAAAGCCCATGACCCCATAGTGCTTGTTGGCGAGATTCTCGACCGCGAGTCCGAGCTCGATCCTGCCGCTGGCGGGAGTGTAATTGATGCGGGCGTTGGCGATTCCGAAGGCAGGCTGCTCGACCGCCGGCGCATCCCCCAGGTTGAACCAGAACCGCGACAGATAGTTGCCATCGAGCTGCAGCGCGAGGTGGCCAGGGCCGACGGGCAACGTGTAACGGGCCATCGCGTTGCCGGACCAGCGCGGTGCGTTCCCGGGCACGAAATCGCCGAACACCGGGGCACCCTGCGCCGTGCAGCAGCGGCCGGGGATATTGTTGACCATTGCATCGACGTAGGACACACCCAGACCCAGGTCCCAGGCCTCGGTGGGCGCCCACTCGATCTCGGCCTCGGTGCCCTTGTGGGTCGCATTGGCATTGAGGATGAGCTGCTCCAGGCCGAGCGTGTAGATTAGAGCCTGATAATTGTGGTAGTCGTAGTAGTAGGCCGCTCCGTTGACTCGCAACGTGTGGTTGAAGTACTCCGACTTGAAGCCCACCTCGTAGGAGATGAGCGTTTCGGGCCGGAAGGTCAAGGTCGCCAGGTCGTTGATCGTAGCCGGGAACAGGGGAGCGGAGAAACCGCCGCCCTTCACACCGCGGTTGTAGCTGAGGTAGGCCAGGAAATCCGGCGCCAGGTGGAAATCCACCTGCGCCTTGCCGCTCCAGAGATTATCGCTGCGGCTGGCCTCATAGACGTTGAGCACAGCACTGCTCGGTCGCGTGAGCAGCACTGTCTGCCCGGTCAGGCTCTGAGGAAAATACTCGTAGGGGTACCAGGTATAGTTGTAATCCTTCTGATCTTTCGTGAAGCGCGCCCCGAGCGTGAAGCCGAGCAAGTCAGTCAGGCGATATTCGATCTGGCCGAAAGCAGCGTAGGATTTCGTGAGCAGCGAGTAGGGCGCGCGGGTTGCCGGCAGAGCGCCGTTCGGGGCCTCGGGTGCTCCGGTGTAGAAAGGGAATGAGCCGTATGGCCACGGTCCGGCGGCACCGTCCAGTGCGGCGTAAGCCGCGTTTGGATTGGACGGCGTATTGAACTCTTCGGCGCCGAAGAAAGCCGGACCCTCCCAGCCCTCGTAGTACTTCCCGTCGATCCGCAGTCCATACAGGCCGGCGGTCCAGATCAGAGGTCCCTGAACTCCGTTCAACCGGGCCTCGAGCGACTGCTGATTCACATTACTGCCGTTGAAGAACTGAAAGACCGTGAAAGGCGAGGCATCCGAGTCCTCCTGGTAGTCTTTCCTGAGTCCGGAGTAGTCGGCGATGATGGTGAGCGTCGCGCCACTGAGGTCGGCGATGTACTTCCCGGTCACCCCCTCGGTCTTCAGCCGCGCGAAACCAGCCTGGTTGTCGCGGGTGACGAATGGGCCGCTGTTGGTCAGCCCGCTGGCGTTGCAGCCGTTGCAGGTGCCGTAGGCGTTCTGATTGGGGCCCAGCAGCGTGTCATAGCCATTGGCGCCGGGGTTCGTCGCGTACTCCTCCCACGATCCTGCATGCACGTCCTCGCGGCTGCCACGCGCGATGAACAGCAGACTCCCCCCGCCGACATTCTTGAAGAGCAACTGGCCGCGGATCGACCAGTCGTTGCCGTTCTCGGCATCGGGCGCGCCACCGGAGATGTTGTGGAACAGCGGATCGTAGTGATTGCTCTGGAACGAGAAGCGGGCATCGATGTCCTGCCACAGGGCGCCGTTGACGGCCCCCTCGATGTGCATGAGGTTGTGTGAGCCGATGGTGAGGTCGGCGTAGCCGCCGTAGTCGTCCGTCGGGCGGCGGGTCACGAAATTCGCCAGCCCGCCGGTGGCGTTGCGGCCAAACAGCGTACCCTGCGGCCCGCGCAGCACCTCGACGCGGTCCATGTCGAACATCGTGAACGCGAGACCGGCCATCTGGCTGACGTAGACATCATCGACGTACACGGCGGCCGGACTCTCCTGGTGGTCGGCAAAATCATTCTGCGTGACACCGCGGATCGAGAGACTGAAGGAGGAAGGGCCGTTCGGCTGTGTGAGCACCACCGCCGGCATGGTCTTGGTGATATCGCTGGCCGAGACCGCGCCGAGCGCGGCGAGCTGGTCCCCCGTCACGGCGGAGAGGGCGATGCCGATGTCCTGGGAGTTCTGCGCCCGCTTCTGCGCGGTCACGATGACCTCCTGCAGGCCGGTCGGTGCCTCTTCCGTGACACTGGCCTGCTGTGCCGCCGCAGGCGGCTCCAGCGCCGGCGTGATGAAAGCGGCCAGCGCGCTGATGACGAATCCCTTCGGGCTCAATTTCGGGCAGTTGTCGTGCGTTTTCATGATCGTCCTGCCAGGTTGGTGTGAAGGGGAAAATCAGATCGATAGCAGATGGCCACCATCGCAGGCGATCGCCTGGCCTGTCACGTAGCCGGCCTGCTCCGAGGCGAGGAAAGCCGCCAGCGCGGCGAAGTCCTGCGGGCGTCCGAGCCTGCCCGCCGGGATCTGCGCGGCGAGCCGGTCCATGTCGAGCTTCAGTTGCGCGAGCCGCTCGGTCAGGGTGTATCCGGGCATGAGCGCGTTCACGGTCACCTGATCAGCGGCGACCTCTCGACTGAGCGCATTGACGAGCCCGTGCAGCCCTGCGCGCAATGAGTTCGACAGCATCAGGCTGGGCACCGGCTCACGGGCAGCGATCGATGTAATCAGGATGACGCGCCCCCAGCGGCGGCGGCGCATTCCCGGCAGCGCGCTGCGAATCGCGCCGACGCTGCTCATCCACAGGCCTTCGAAGGCCTGCCGCCACGCGCTATCGGACAAATCCGCAAACAGCGCGGGCGGCGGACCGCCGGTATTGACGACCAGCACATCCAGCTCTCCGATCCGGCTCTCGGCCTCGTGAATCAGGCCGGCGGCGGCCTCTGCGACCGAGAGGTCGCAGACGATTCCTTCGACTCCGAGCTGGGCTGCCGCGGCGGCGACACGCCCGGGGTTGCGTGCGCAGATGGCCACTCGCGCACCCTCGGCCGCGAGGGCCGCGGCCACGGCCCTGCCGAGCCCGGTCGAGGCGCCCATCACCAGCGCCCGGCGGCCCTGGAGACCGAGGTTCATGCTATTTCCTCAGGTAGGCGTCCGTACCGCTGAGCCAGTCCTGGCGCGGCGGGCTGAATACGTCCACATCCAGCGTGTCCTCCATCGCCAGGGCACGGTGAGGCACATTCGACGGGATCACCAGCACCTCGCCGGCACGTACGGTGATTTCCCGTTCGTCGTTCGCCCCCAGCCAGAAGTGCAATGACCCCTGAAGTATGTAGGTCAGTTGCTCGTTGTCGTGCGAATGGCGCGGAACGTCGTCACCTTTTTTCAGGTAGACGTGCGCGATCATCATCCGCTCGCCCGTGATCAGGCGGCGTGTGATCGTGCCCTTGAGGGGCTCTTCCGGAATCCGGTCCCAGCGATGATGACTCACGCTCCTGAAATCGACGGCGCCCATGGGTATTTCCTGTCGGGGTAGATGAAAGAGCTCCGGCCGCGCGCACGGCTCAGAGAAACTGCGGGTCGACCGCCACATCGAGCGCGGTGACCAGGGTGTTGGTTTCATTGGCCAGGGCGACGATCGCGAGCAGCTCGGAATGTTGAGCCTGCGTCATGCCCCGCTTGCGTGCCGCCGCCCCATGGGAGGCGATGCAGTAGCGGCAGCCGTTGGATGAGCTCACCGCCAGGTACAGCAGCTCCTTGGTCAGCGGATCGAGAGCGCCGGGACCCATCACCTCCTTGATGCTGGCCCAGATCCGCCGCAGGGTTGGCGGATCGTGCGCGAGCACTTTCCAAAAGTTGTTGACCCAGTCGGTCTTGCGGGTCCTCATGATGTCGTCGTAGACGGCCCGTACCTCAGGTGAGGCCGCGTCGTATTCGATTGGCTCGCGCCTGGCGCTCATACCGCCCCCCCCGGTGTGCCGTGCTCTTTCGAGACTCGAGCGCTGATGCCCCCTGTCGGTCCGGGGTGGCGGCTGCGCGCTTCGGCTGCCTCTTGGCACGGTGCCTGGATTTCGTTCCCGGCCTCGATTGAAGCTAGCACCGCAACAAAATGTTGTAAATAGCCAGACAACCTGTGAAAGACGCCCACACGACATTGCAGCGATGCGGGCGTAAAATGTGAGTAGACCCTCTGGAACGGGACCCGCTCCGCCGTGCGCATGCCTTTCTCTGTCCTGGATCCTCTCGATCGCCGATCGGGACCGGATCGAACTGCCAATCTCGGTGAGCAGGCCTATCAACGCATCCGCTCCGAGATCCTCTTCTATCAATTGCCACCGGGCAGCCGTCTCTCGGAGACTTCACTGACCAGCCGTTTCGGCCTGCGCCAGGCTGCCGTGAGATCGGCGCTGCTGCGCCTGGCGCAGGAAGGACTGATCGAGAAGACCGACGAGCGCAGCCCCCGTGTTGCGCCCCTGACGCTCAAGGATGTCCGGGACATCTATGGACTGCGGATCCTGCTCGAGCCGCGGGCGGCGGAGCTTGCAGCCCAACTCGGGCTCGCTGCACCGCCGCTGCATCGGCTGCGCGAGCTGGCGCAAAGCCGGTACGAGTTCACGAGCCACGTCGAGCTGGTGGAGTTCCTGCAGGCCAACCGCGAATTCAATCTGCTGATTGCGGCGGGCTGCGGCAACGCACGGCTCGCAGCTACGATCACCCAGCTGCAGGATCTGACACTGCGGATCCTGTATGTCGGCATCCGCAGTCTCGATGTCTCCGAGTGGTTCCAGACGACTCATCTGCAGATCGCCGATGCCATCGCCATTCGCGATGGCACGCGCGCGGCGGAGCTGTGGAAAACGGACCTGCGCTACGGCGAGCGCCTCATCTCGGATGCCCTGATGCGGCTGCCCGAGCTCAGCGGGGTCAATCTGGCAGCCACCTCCGTGGTGGCCGCTTATGCGACTTGGAGGAAGAAGGAGTAATCCCACGATGAAGGCTGCCCTGGCCACGCGCATGGGTCGCGTAAAGCCCTCCGCGATCCGCGAGCTGCTGCGGCTCGGTGCCGACCCGCAGATCGTCTCATTCGGGGGCGGCTATCCGGATCCGGCTCTGTTTCCGCTGCAAGAGCTCGCCGCGGTTTTCCAGGATGCGATCATCGGCCAGGGCCGCAGCTCCCTGCAATACACGCTCTCGACCGGCATGCCCCGCTTGCGCGAACAGATCGCGGAGCGAATGGGGCGCGATGGCGTGCAGTGCACAGCCGAGAACGTGCTGATTCTTCAGGGCGCGCAGCAGGGCCTGGACCTCGTGGCGAAGCTGCTGGTGGACCGGGGCGATCTGATCGTCACGGAGAATCCAACGTTTCTGGGTGCGCTGATCGCTTTCAACCCCTACGAGCCGCGCTACCTGGCGATCCGGATGGACGCGGAGGGAATGGACACCGATCACCTCGAGCAGATTCTGAGGCAGCAGCGGCGGGCGAAATTCCTGTACACGATGCCGGACTTCCAGAATCCGAGCGGTGTCTCGCTGAGCCTCGCCCGGCGGCGCGCTTTGATCGAGATCGCCAACCGGTTCGAGCTGATCGTGCTGGAGGACACGCCTTACCGGGAGATCCGCTTCGAAGGCGAGCCCATTCCAACCCTGAAGAGCCTGGATACCGAAGGGCGCGTCATCTATCTCGGCAGCTTCTCCAAGATTCTTGCGCCGGGCCTGCGCCTGGGCTGGGTCGTGGCCGAGCCGGAGCTGATTCACGAGCTGGGATTACTGAAGCTGGCCGCGGACACTCAGTGCAGCACGCTGAGCATGGCGGCGACCTCCTTGTTTCTCGAGCGCTACGATATCGAGGCGCACATCGAGGTGATCCGCAAAACTTACCGCCGCAAGAAGGACGCGATGGTCCATGGCATTCACGCCACCTTCCCGCCGGAGGTGTCCTGCACCAACCCGCAGGGCGGAATGTTCACGTGGATTACATTTCCAGCGGGCTTCGATACGACGCAATTTCTTTCCGCTCACGCGTTGCCGAGAGTGAAAGTAGCGTACGTGCCGGGCGCGACGTTCTTTCCCGTGACCGAAGAGATCAATCATGCGCGCCTGAGCTACACGACGCAGGGCGAGGCGGCCATCGCAAAAGGGGTGGCGGCCCTGGGTCAACTGGCCACTTCGGTCATGAGTTCCTCGATCACCGCCGCAGCGGCCAGCCCGGCCCAGGCCTCGGGCGGTTAGCGGCCGCCGAGGCGTCATCGCCGGGCTCGATGGCCTGTCGGCGCTGCCTCAGCCGATCCGCACAGATTGTTAATGGCCGGTTGGCCGCACGCAGGCGGCGAGGCCGAAGCTCGGCAGTAGCTGCACCCGGGCCCTTTTCTCGCTACCAACCTTTGAATCAGAAAGTCGGTGGCAGAGAGGCGAAATGTTCACGGTCGGGTCGGCGCAGCACCGCGAAGCGTTCGCGCGCTTCTTTCTCGATTCACATGTGGAGTATGAGCCGGCAGCCGCCCCGTGGCCGCCCCTCACGGCCGCTTCGCTCGCGCGCCTGGTCAGCCTGCCTTTCTGGCAGGATGCTCTCTCCACCGAGAATGTCACATCCAGTGCGGTCACCGCTGCCGCCGCGCTCGAGCCCGATCCGTTGCTCCGCCGCGCGATCGCGTTGCAAGGGTTCGAGGAGCGGCGCCACGCCCATCTGCTACTCGAACTGACCGCTCACTACGGAATTCCGGTCCATCCGCCGGAGCGCTTCGAGCCGCGCTCGCTGGAGCGCGACTTTCTACGCGCCGGCTTCGGCGAGTGCTTCGATTCATTCTTCGCATTTGGCCTGTTCGCCCTGGCCCGCGACTCGGGCTACTTCGTTCCGGAGCTCGTCTTGGTCTTCGAGCCCGTGATCCAGGAAGAGGCGCGCCACATCCTCTTTTTCGTCAACTGGATCGAATGCCGCAGAGCGCGGCTCCCGTGGTGGTGGCGGCCGGCGTTCAGGCTCCGCTGTACACTGACCATTCTGAGCCAGGTCGCCGCCCGCGCGCGGATGGCGCGTCGTATGGGCGGGCGATCCGAGCCGGGCAACGACAACTTCACGCTCACCGGGCATCGCGATCTCCGTGTCAATGTCCGCTTCACCGGGCTGTTGCAGCTGTGTCAGAGCGAGAACGAGCGCCGGTTGGGCCGGTATGACCGCAGACTTCTGCGCCCCCGGCTGGTCCCGCGCGCCGTCAAGACTGTGCTGCATGTGCTCACGTCCTGGCCGCTGGCCGCGCTTGCTCAGGCCAAGTGAGGCGCGGTTCTGGCCTCGAGCGTCCGGGCGCAGTAACGTGGGCTCAAATGCACAACGCGGCACAGATCCTGAAAATCCATACCCACCGCCGGGGCCTGCTCGAGATCACCGACGAAGTAAACCGCTGGGTGAGAGGCCGGACGGTGACAACGGGACTGCTGACACTCTTCTGCCGCCACACCTCGGCGTCGCTGCTGATCCAGGAGAACGCAGCCCGTGAGGTTCGCTCGGATCTGGAAGCGTTCTTCGAGGGCATTGCGCCCGAGGATCCGGGCCGGTATCGGCACGATGACGAGGGTCCGGACGACATGCCCGCTCATCTGCGGGCCGCATTGACCGGCGTGCAGCTCTCCATCCCCGTGATCGACGGGCGGCTCGCACTCGGGACCTGGCAAGGTGTCTACTTGTTCGAGCACCGCGCCCGGCCGCACGTCCGGGAGATCGCCCTGCAGCTGCTGGGAGAGTGAGGCGGCAGAGTGCGGGCCGGCAGGCGCAGCAACGGGCCTGCCCAACTCAGGGCGCGCGCTGCCGTGCGGGCGGCTACTCGGAATTGGTCTCCTTGCCAAAGCGGTAGTTGAGCCGCAATCCATAGACCCGCGGCTCATTCGTCGTCTCGCGCAGATCGAAGTTACCGGTGTTGGTGTAGACGATCGCGTTCTTGTCCGTCAGGTTGGTGATATAGAGCTCGGCCAGCCAGTGGCCGCCTTCGGGATTGAGCCCGAAGCGAAGGTTCAGGATGGAGTACGCCGGCTGCAGGATCCTCGGAAAGCCGTTCGACCCCGCCACATGCAGGTCGTTCCACATGTCGCCCTTGTGCGCGACGTCAAACTGCGCATAGCCGCGCAGCTTGCTGCTCAGCGGATGCTCGTAGCGCACATTCGCGCTGTAGTTGAAGTACGGGACATACGGCAGGCGCTCTCCGACATTGCCCTGGAATGTCGTGTATGGACTCGATATCAGGTGGGAGTCCGTATAGCTGCCGGAGCCCTGGACGGACCAGTTGTCGTTGATCCTGAATTCCACATTGGACTCGAACCCATAGATGCGCGCATCGCCGACGTTGGCATTGAAGCTGCTGGGAGCACAAACGTCGATGTCGTAAATGAGTGTCTGGAGATTCTTCCAGTTCATGTAATACGCCGCCCCGTTCCAGAGCAGACGTCCGCCGAGACTGGTGCTCTTCCAGCCGATCTCGAAATTATTGAGCGTGTCCGGCACGTAGCTGTGAGGTACGCCGTTCGCATAGCACGAGCTCGGGTAACCGGAATTGGCGCCGCCGTCGCGAAAGCCTTGCGCGAAGTCGCCATAGACCATGAACTGGCCGGTCACCTTGTAGCTGATGCCGAACTTGCTGTCCCACTTGTGCGAGGACCCCACCGACAGGGACGGCGTGACCGGTGCATAGGCAAACTGGCCGAAGGGGCTGTAGTAGGAGAAGTCCGAATGGAAATGAACGACGCCCGCCTCGATGTTGAGCTTGTTGGTGAAGTCGTAGCTGATATTGGCGAATTCGGTCGTCTGCAGATAGTCCGAGCGCGTCTGGTAGGAGTACCACTCGCCCGGCGGAAGCGATGAGCCGGTCGTGCCTTCATAGGCGTTGTAGTACTGAAAGGCCGCCCCGTCGGTGCGCAGTCCCGGCATGAAGTAGGTGCTGCCGGAGTTCTTGTCGACCGTCTTTTCCCAGTACAGGCCGGTGAGCCAGTGAAAGCGGGTGCCGGGCTTGGAGAGCAGCCGGACCTCGTTCGACCAGCGCTCGGGGTTGGTGTGGTACTCGTAGAACTGCAGCGGCACGTTGCAGCCGCTGAAAGGTCCGGTGCCGTACGTCGGGTCGTTGAGGCAGGTAAAGCCTTCCTGGGCGCCGCCATTGAAGTTCTCCTCATACTGCGAATATTCGTTCTGCTGGCGCGTGGGCAGCGCCCAGTACGTGCTGGCGAATACCAGGTCCGCAATCCCGACGTCGCCATCAACGTGGAAGTCCCACGCCCTGACCTCGTTGCGGTGACTCTCGGGTCCGAAGCGCGACACCTCGCGTGGCCCGAAGTTGGTGAGGTCTTCGTCCCATGCGCCCAGAGCCACCATCCGCTGATAGTCATACGAGAACAGGGCCGACCAGTTCTCGGCAATCGTCCAGCTGAGCGCCAGGCGACCGCCTTCCTGATGCTGGCGGTTGTAATCATTACGCGCCCATTGCGCGTTGTTGGAAACCTGGCCGTTGACCCAGGTTCGGGTGGTCGGGAGGTTGTCGATGAAGCCGCCGTGCGAGGCACTGAAGGCCGACATGCGCAGGCCGAGCGTCCCGGGAATCAGCGGCACGTTCAGAAAAGCCTCGTAAGTCCAGTTGTTCTGCGCGTCCTGGATGTGGCCCCCGTCGAAATCGACCCCGGCGCTGAAGGCATTCAGATCCGGCTTATGGGTGATATAGCGGACGGCACCGGCCATGGAGCCCGCCCCGAACGTGGTCCCCTGGGGGCCGTTCAGGACCTCGATGCGCTCGATGTCATACAGGTGCAGGTCCGGCTGGACGCCGAACCAGCTCAGGGACATGTCATCGAGGAAGAACCCCGTCGCGGAGCTGTTGGCGTAGTTCGGATTGCTGCCGTCCGAGACACCGCGCATGAAGAACACCTGGGTGCCGGGTCCGACGCTGATGAACGAGATGGAGGGGACCTTCTGGGCGTAATCGTCGAAGCCGGTAATCGCCAGGTTATGCAGGTCCTTTTTCGTGAAGACATCGATACTTACAGGTACATCCTGCAAATTCTCCTCACGTTTGCGCGCCGTGACGACCACCTCCTGGAGCTCTCCCGGGGCCGCGTCGGCTGGCGCAGCAGCTGCCATCGCCGGCGAGCGCGGCGTGGCCACGCTCGCGAGGGCTGCCGCGACCGCGAGGCTGATACGGGTTGCGCGTGGGAGGGGCAGGGCCATCCTCCGCAGGTAAATACCCGCGCCTGTCTCGGCTTTTGCACCCATCGCCGCACCCCCCCTGTCTGCCCGGTACCAGCGTGTCCCGATCATCCAATGTCGGGCTGCGCTTAGTCAACGATCGTTCAACAAGGGACCGACCGGTGGGCGGCCAGCACTTTACTCGGCAAAGCGCTCCAGACAGTCGCCGAGGGCGGCTCGCAGCGGCTCCAGCTCCCGCGCAAAGTTGCGCCAGTAGCCGATGCCACTCGTATAGAGGGGCTGGCGCACCTGCTCGGCGCTTGCGGTCCGCACGGGGCGCCGGGTCTCGTGAAAACTGAGGCAGGCGGGCTCGAAGCGCAGCCGGCAGTGCTGCAGAAGCCGCCGGATCTGCTCGCCGGGCTCGCGGACCAGAGCCTCGTATTGCACGCGCAGCACCTTGCCGGGTAAGACCCTCTCCCAGTGGTCCATCAGCGAAAGATAGCAACGGTAGTAGCGGCCGAGATCCTCGAGGTGGTAGCTGAAAGTCTGTCCTTGCGCAAAGTGCTGTTTGAATGCGCTGAAGCAGCAGTCCAGCGGATGGCGGCGGGCGTCGATGATCGTCGCATTCGGCAGGATCGCGTGGATGAGGCCGATGTGACTGAAGTTGTTCGGCAGCTTGTCGGTGAAGCGCGCGGATCCGTGCCGCAGCGGTGCCGTCTCGGCTAGGTAGCGCCCGCCGAGCGCGCCGAGGCGCGCCGGAGGAAGCTGGCCGAGTGTCCGCGGATAGCCTTGCCGGTCAGCGGCCATGTCGTCGAGCTCATGCACCATCGTGATGATGTTGGGGAGCTCCATGGTTCCCTCGACCGCAGAGTGGCTGGCGAGAATCTGCTCGAGGAGCGTCGATCCGGCGCGGGGCAGGCCCACGATGAAGATGGGTGCGTCACTGGGATCGCCCGCGTTCGCGCCTCCGAGAAAGAATCCCGCGTCGAAGAAGGCGCGGATCTGCTCGGTGCGGCGCTCGAAGGCTTCGATGTCAAATGGCGCATCAAGACGCCGCAGCGCATTTCCGTGGACATAGTGTGCGAACGCATCCGGGTAGCACTGCCGCTGTTCGCACGCTTTTCCCAGCGCAAAGCTCAACTGAGCTTCGCTCGAACGGGTCTGGCCGCCTTTCTCCAGCAGATCCTTCATCGCCGCCACTTCGGTGTCGCTGAAGGAGTAGCTCTTGAGATCGGCGAGGCTCCAGTAAGCCTCGGCGAATTCCGGGTCCAGCGACAGAGCCGCCTTGTAGGAAGCCTCGCTGTCGGCTCGCCGACCCAGTGTTTTCTGGACGTGGCCCATGGACATGCGCAGGCGGACCTCTGCGGGCTTCAGACTCGCCGCGCGCTGATAGGCCTCGAGGGCCTGCTCCTGTCGCATGAGCCGCGTGGACACCGCTGCGATCGTCACCCACGTCTGAGGATTGTCGGGCTCGATCTGAGCGGCGTGACGGGCTGCTGCATCCGCCTCTTCCAGTCGCCCGAGCGCAAGGAGGGCAGCGCCAAGCCCCCGCCACGCGAGGGGGATGTGTGCAGACTGACGCAGCGCGTGACGTAGCAGCCGTTCGGCGTCGTGGGGCACGTCGGCCACGAGTGACAGTGCCGCCAGCCCGCACAGCGCGGCTACATGACTGGCATCAGCGAGCAGCACTGTGCGAAAGATGTGTTCGCATTTTCTGCGATCGCCGCTGACCAGAGCGGCTGTGGCTTCCTCGATGCGCGACCGATGGGGATCGGTGAGGCGAGCGCGCTCGAAGGCAGTCTGTGCATCCGCATGCTGCCCGAGCTCGGCAAGCACATCAGCGTAAGCGAGCCATGCACGCTGATGCAGAGGCATTTTCTCCAGGACCTGGCGGATCTCGCGCCGCGCCTGCTCGAGCCGCCCGTCACGACGATAGGCGCGCGCCAACTCGACGCGCGCGTGAGCGAAATCGGGGGCCCGGTCGAGAACGCTCTCGAGCGTCGTGATGCTCTCGGCCAAGCGGTCCTGTTCCAGCAGCGCGGCACCCAAAAGCCACAGACAGTTGAGCTCACCCGGCTGCTGCGCCAGCAGCGCACGCAAACCTGCCTCGGCGCTCGCAGCCCGGCCGGCGCGCAGCGCCGCGTGCGCCTGGCGCAGGCTCTCCCCGAATGCTGACGTGGGCCTCTCAGAGCTCATGAGCTTGGATTCTCACCGGGAAAAATACCGTCCTCAATGCTGCCGATCCTTGCAAGCCCCTTACATAACATGACCCAGCGGCGTACTCCAAGCCAGCCGGCGCGCACTCAACGCGCAAGCTGACCGCAATATGTAGGGCGGCGGTGGGTATTGCAGCGCGATTCGCTGTAGTGTGTCCATCGGGAGGCGCGAGATATGGCCCCAGAACTAACAATAGACGAACAGGCTATATGGACGGCGCGGGCTGACATTCACGACTCGGCGGCCATGGAGGCTCTGCTCATGCCGCTGCCGGCCGCGATCGCCCTCGAGGCGCGCGAGCTCGCCGAATTGCCCGGCCGCAACGGCATGGAGTACGACGAGCGACGGCAGTGCGCGTATTGGTTCACGCATCAGCCGGGCGGCATCTTCGTGTGCGTGACATTCCGGTACGTTCCGGATCTGGACGCGGTGGCGCAACTGTGGACGGTGTTGACGGACGAGGACATCGCGCCATCGGTGGAGCGGCTGCTGGCCGTATACCGGCAGGCCACCGGAATCGACGTGGACGTCGTGCCGCTGCAGTGAGCTGAGCGATTTTGCATGGCGGCGGCTTGGCCGTTTCCGCCACGCGTACGTGTTTTTACCGATAGCGGGATGGCAACATTGCGCTAGTCTGTGGCCGCGCCAAACGGGGAATCTGGCGAGCCCACGTCAGAATAACTGCAGATCAGTCGTCAGGAAGACACGGGGCTCGCCCAGATCGAATTGGCGATCCTGAAGCTCGTCGCACGCCTGCCTTCATCAGGGGCATGCGCCTGGACGCCCGGGGGACGGACCCCGGGGGTTTTTCGCGTGGCCAGGCTCGCTTCCGGCTCATTTCGCGCCGGCGCGCGCACGGGCAGTCTGCCCCGATCTTCACAGTTACAATGCAGTGGTGGCGACACAGCAAAGCTCAGCCTCCGGACCCACCGGGCATCAGCCCGGGGAGGCTCCACAGAGCCCAAGGGCATTGGACCGTGCTTTTTCCCCGGAGCTCGTGCTGTCGAAGCCGCTCATGGCGCACCTTGCAAGCGTCTCCCCGGAGGGGCCCCGCCATTCACCCGTGTGGTTTCTGTGGGAGTCTCCGGTACTGTGGCTGATCGGGCGATCCACGGACGGCTTCGTGAGGCGGCTGTGTGCGGATGCGCGGTGTGCAGTGGGCGTCGTTGACTTCGATGCGGGCGCGGGCCGCCTGCGGCACGTCGGCATTCGGGGCACGGCCGAGCTTCGCCCGATGGATGAGGCGATCCTCGCGCGGCTGCTCAGCCGCTACCTGGGACCAGAGCGTGCGTGCTGGCGCGCGGATTTCGTCACTCGCGTGGTGCAGCCGCTCGATGCACTCTTGAGGGTCAGCGCGCAATCGGTCATCTGTCGCGAGCAATCGTATTTTCGCTGACCGGGCGGATCCTCACGGCACGGCCGCCGACGCCAGGATCAGCGCGAATTCATCGTCCCGGTGGGTCCACTCGGCCCGAGGGGCCCACCAGCCCGCGCGCAGGAGCGCCCGGGCATCCCGTGGGCCGTACTTGAGGCTGTTCTCGGTGTGGATCGTCTCGCCTCGTGGGATCCGGAAGGTCCGGCCGCCGAGCGCGAAGTCCACATCGCTGAGTGCCTGCAGATGCATCTCGATCCGTGCCTCGTGGTCGTTCCACCGAGCCACGTGCCGAAATTCCTGCACCGGTATGCACGCCTGCAGCTCGCGGTTGATTCGGTGAAGCAAGTTGAGATTGAACTGTGCCGTGACACCCTGTGAGTCATCGTAGGCGGCGAGCAGGCGTTCGGGATCCTTGATGCGATCGATCCCGATCAGCAGCAGCGAATTCGGTCCGAGCACGCGCGCAAGGTTGCGCAAAAAATCGACACCGGCCGCGACCGTCATGTTACCGATCGTAGAGCCCGCGAAGTAGGCCACGCGCGGGGTGTCCCTGAGCACCTGCGGCAGGGAGAAGGGCCGCATGAAATCCACTGCGAGCGGGTGCACCGGTAGCGACGGAAACTGGCGCGCCAGCCTGCTGGCTGATTCGCGCAGGAAGTCAGCGGAGATGTCCATCGGCACATAGGCCGCGGGCGCGATCGCCTCCAGCAGCAGACCGGTCTTGGCGGAGGAGCCGGATCCGAGCTCGATGAGGGCGCGCCCAGGGCCTGCCAGAGCGGCGATCTCGCGGGCGTGTGCCTGCAGAAGCACCCGTTCGGCACGCGTGAGATAGTACTCGGGCAGGCGAGTGATTTCTTCGAAGAGCTCCGAGCCGCGGTGATCGTAGAACCAGCGCGGCGAAATCGTTCGCGGCCGGGCACAGAGGCCCGCGATGACGTCCTCTCGGAAGTGCTCGTCGGCGCCGGGGCGCAGGCGCTCCACGGCGCCCATGGCATGCGGTGACATCAGAGATCCTTTGCGAGGCGTACGCCGGTGAACTGCCAGCGCTGATGGGGATAAAAGAAATTGCGATAGCTGGGGCGCACATGGCCCCGGGGCGTGGCGCAGCTGCCCCCCTTGAGCACGAACTGCCCCGACATGAATTTGCCGTTGTATTCGCCGACTGCGCCGGGTGCGGTGCGAAAGCCCGGATAGGCGAGAAAGGCGGAGCCCGTCCACTCCCAGAGATCTCCGAAGAGTTGCCGCACGGGTCCGTGCGTGCCGGCAGGCAGCGGGCCAACGGCCCCAGGCTCATCGAGAAAGACGCCTTTGCAGGGATCCGCCGCACTCGCGGCACTCTCCCACTCCGCTTCAGTGGGTAGGCGCGCTCCCGCCCAGCGCGCGAACGCATCCGCCTCGTAGTAGCTGATATGGCTCACTGGAGCCGCTGGACTCAGGGGACGCAGTCCGTTGAGTCCGAAATCGTGACTGAATGTTCCGGCCTCGCCGCGCCGCCAGTACAGAGGGGCCTGCACCGACTGCTCGCGGACCCAGGTCCAGCCATCCGACAGCCACAACTCGGCGCGGCGGTAGCCGCCGTCTTCGAGAAAGGCCAGCCATTCGGCGTTGCCGACCAGCCGGTCCGCCAGAGCATGCGCCGAAAGCCATACGGTGTGGCGGGGGCGCTCGCAATCGAATGCGAAGGCGCTGCCGTCCTCGCCCATGTCCACCGCCCCGCGTGCGCCCTCGATCCAGCGCAACGGCTGGGGTGAGGCATCGCAGAGCCGCGTCGCAGCGGGCCACGCGGCCGGCAGGAGGGGGTTCTGCGCGAACAGGTGCAGCAGGTCGGTCAGAAGCAGCTCCTGATGCTGCTGTTCGTGGTGACACCCCAACTCGATCAGTTCCAGCGCGGCCGGCCTCAGGTGGTTCAGTGCCTGCTGCAGCGCCTGATCGACATGGAGGCGGTAGGCACGTATCTCCTCGAGCGAGGGCCGAGTCATGAGCCCGCGTGTGCCGCGAAGGATTCGGGTGCCCTTGGACTCGTAGTAGCTGTTGAATAACACCGGGAAGCGCTCATCGAAGAGTCGGTAGCCGGGCACGAATTCAGCAAGAAGGAAGCTCTCGAAGAACCATGTGGTATGGGCGAGATGCCATTTCGCCGGTGAGGCATCCGCCATTGATTGAGCTGTGGCGTCGCCATCCGACAGGGCGGCTGTCAGCGCCAGTGTGAGCGAGCGGACGTCCGTGAGCTGACGACGTAATCTGCTGTGCGGCTCCTCGGCTGCTGCCAACTGCGAATCCATGGCGCTCAACTGATCCGCGCGCGCATGGGCGAGAGTACGCCGCGCAGCGATGAGCCAGCCCATCGGCCCGCAGTCAAGTACACGTTAGGTGCGCTCATAGCCTGACTTCTTCTGGTATCCGGTTTTCAGGGGCACAGAATCACCCGTTCCAGTGCGCACCCCAGGGCCCAAGCAAGTTACACGCCCGCGCCCCCGGAGTATCGCCTGCGCTGTGCTGCTTCAGGGTGGCGGGAACGCTCGTCCTCGCCCTGCGCGGGGCCGGCGGCCCGGTCGCCGCAGGACAGCGCGGAAGACCACAACTGGGTCAGGTCCCTGGCGCCAGGGTGTCTTCAGGGATTGCGGACCGCGCCTTCCCGACTGATGAGCGTCATGGCGATGCGGGCATCGGGGCTCATGACCGAGAGCGTGGCGACGAGCAACTGACCGGCCTCCATCACAGCGACAAGCGGCATCGGCTCGAGCCGCTCGAGCACGAACCACATGGCTTGAGTACCTTCGCCGATGCGCGTCCGGATGCACTGACGCCAGTTCCAGCGCCGACAGGTCACGCCGCGATCGTCGCGCCAAACGACTTCTCCGGAGGGGACCGTTTCCACCTGCTCAATGCCGTCCTTGAGCGTGTCAAAGCTCTCGTGGCCGGTTGCTCGGATGAGGCGCGGGTTACCGGCGTAGGCGGCCGCGTTTTCCCCGCCCACGGGAATCGCGTATCCAACGCTGATCGCGTTGTAGAGATCAACGGCCGCATTCACCGATGGCAGGCTTCCATCGGAGTCGAGACGCTTGAGCAGGGCTTCTGCCGAACAAGGTGTGCGCTGGGGCTTCGCACCAAAAGCGCGGTAAGCCGTGCGCCACGCCTCCAGGTGCGCCTGCGTCCACGCGGGCCTGTGCCACGAGTGACCGATGGCCTCCGCGAGAGCGGTGACCTGTGGGTGTCGCACCGAGTTCGTGACTCCTTCGGCCACGACGCTGAGCGCGCAATAGTCGGGGCGCAACGCGAACACCTCGGGACTGACGGTCGCAGTGATGCCCGCGGACACCGCGGAACGTGCCGGGGTCATTGGGTCATAGGGTCAAAAAAATTGTCGAATTTGTCCAATCATGCCCCATTCGATCGTCTTCAAGGCAGGACAGATCGAAATTGGACCACGAACCATGAGCGCTTTTACCCCAGCCATCGCAGCCAGCCAACAGGGCCTGTCATTCGGGCAGCTTGCCGGCCTCGGTCGGGTTGCGCGCTGTGGGGCGCTCCTGCGCCAGCTCGGACCCTATGCCGCCATCGAGCTGCTGCTGCCCGGTGGATCGCTGATTGCGCTCGGTCTGTGGCTCTACCGCCGTTATCGCCGCGCCTGACCCAGGCTAGTGCGGCCACCAACACTGGGTGGCCGGAAGGCTCCTCGCCCGCCGGGCCGGATGTCCCGAGAGCGTGGCCCTGCGCTTGCGTCCGGCGTAGTCTAAGGCGTGGCGTGACCGTGGATTTGCTGCAAAAGGCCGGGCTCGCCGCTCCCATGTGTTGATACAGTGTCCGCATTGGCTGACGACAAAGGCGGAAGAGCTCCACCGCAATGTCCATGTTGAAGCTACTGCAGTACTTCCAGGCGAACCCGATCGTCGGCGTCCTGGGATCGCTGGTTGCCATTGCGCTCCTGCACTTCCTCGTTCAGTACCTGGCGCGGGGGCTGGGTCTGCGCTCGCAACTCATCCGGCTCGTCGAGCAGGTCGGGTCGGCGGGGCCCGCCGGCTCTGCCGAGACCAAAACGCGCCTCGCGCAACTCTTTCGTCAGACGCGGCTGTCTCGCGCGTGGCGGGAGTTCGAAGAGTCGTTGCACGAGCAACCCGCGGATGGGGGTGCGGCGCACGAGGTGGTCGTGCGTGCGACACAACCCGCCGAGGCGTTTTTCAACCTCGAGACGGTGGCCGACCCCCGGATTGGATCGGAGTACTTCCGCCACCTGCCCGGTATTCTGACGGGATTCGGCATCATCGGGACTTTCTTCGGGCTCATCCAGGGCCTGGTGCATTTCGATCCCAGCATTGCGGACTCCGCCGGCCTGAAAAGAGGGCTCGGCGAGCTGTTTGGTCACGTCCGCGATGCATTCATGTTCTCAGGAAGCGCCATTGCGGCGGCGATTGCCGTGACCGTGGTCGAGAAGTGGCTGTACGCCTCGTGCGCGAAATGGGTGTTCGAGCTCGCCGCGGTATTGGATGCGAAGTTCAAGAGCGGCGTGGGCGAGGAGTACCTCGCGTCCATCCTGCGAACCTCCCGTGACAGTGCTGTTCAGGTCCGCGCCCTGAAAACCGCCATGAGCGAAGATCTGCGGCCGCTGCTGACCTATCTGAGCGACCGACAGGTACAGGCGACCCAGCAGATGTCGGCGGATATCGGGCGCAGCATCCGTCAGAGCTTGCAAGAGCCCCTGGCTGAGATCGCCCGCACCGTCGCACTGGCGAGCGGGCGCGATACCGAGCTCATCCGTAATGCGCTCGAAGAGTTGATGACCTCGTTCATGACGCAGATGCGCGAGACCATGGGGCGGCAGATGAGCGACCTCAGCGGCCTGATCCAGCAGGCCGCCCGCGCCGTTCATCAGCTCGAGGTCTCGATGCAGGATCTGCTCCATGACGTGCAGCAGAGCGGGCGCGAGTCGGTCGCGGGCATGAGGTCGTCCGTTCAGGAGCTGATCCAACGCCTGTCGGAAACCCAACGGGCGCAGAGTGATCTCGTTTCCTCCGCCATGCGGGACGTGCTACGTCAGCTGAACGAGGCGGCAACGCGCATGGCTGCCGCGCAGGAGGATGCCGCGCGGCGTGCGCGCGAAGGCGACCTATCGGCCGAGGCGCACATGCGCCGGCAGGTCGCGACCATTGCGGACTCTCACATCACGACCATCGGTGCAACACGCGAGCTGCTCGAGAGATTCAATGGCTCCGCTGCCGGGATGATCGACAAGATGCTCTCCGGTACCGCGGCGGTGGTCACGGCCGTCGGCTCGCTGCAGCAGGCAGCCGAGCAGATGTCTCGTGTTGGACTGGAGCTCGCCGCGCTCGAGGGCCAGGCCGAGCGATCCTCCCATGACATGGTGCGCGCCAGCTCGCACCTGGCTCTGGCTGCGCAGAACGTCGGCAATTCGATCCATCAGCTGAGCAACGCCGCCGTGCGATTCGAGGGAGTGGCTTCCAGCGCCGGCGTCGAGGCGAATGCGCGGCGGCAGATTCTGATCAGCCTGCAGGATCTGATCGATCAGACGCAGGTCGCGAGCCGCGAGTTCGTGAGCCTTGCCCACGAGGCGCGCAAGTCACTCGATGCGAGTGTCGGGCATTTCGACTCGGAGGTGAGCACCGTGCTGTCCGGGCACGTCAGGGCTTATCAGAAGCAGCTCGGGGATTCGGTCAGCGGACTGCGGCGCGCCCTGGAGCAGCTCGCGGCGCGCACGCGGGATCGAGCTGAGTAATGCTGCTGCAGATCATCAAGCCGGTCCGCCGGCGCCAGGACGCCGAAAGGCCATTCTGGATCTCGTACGCCGACCTCATGACCGCGATGATGACTTTGTGTCTGGTGGCGATGGCCGTCACCATTATCGCGATGAGTCAGGAGCTGCGGCGCGAGCTGAGCGCGGAAGACACTCGCGCCCAGCAGATCCTGGATATCTGCAGCCAGATCAGGAAGGGGATTCAGAGCCGGCCGACCATCCACGTGGACTGCCGGGACAATCGCATCGATTTCGGCGCAGCCGGCCAGTTCGGTTACGAAGAGTATCGGCTGCAGCCGCAGGTCGAAAGCGATCTGGCGGCTCTGGTGCCCGTGATCCTGCAGGCTTCGAACAGCAAGGATGGACGCAAGTGGTTCAAACAGGTCGTGATCGAAGGGTTCACCGACACTCGCGGACCGTATCTCTACAACCTGTATCTGAGCCTGAAGCGATCGTACTGGATGATGTGCATGCTCGTGGATCCGAAGCGCAACAGCGCACTGGGGTTGAGCGAGGACCAGGTTCAGCAGGTGCGCGAGCTGTTCCTGGCGGGCGGGGTGTCGTTCAACGATGCCAAGCCCTCCGACGATGCGAGTCGGAGGGTGGAGCTGCGGCTGCAGTTCTTCACGCGCAAGGAGCAGGAGGAGCCTGATCAAACAGCTCGCCCTCATATCGTCACCACGCAGCAGGAGAGCTGTGAGCTTGGCTGAGCACTGAGGCCCGCGGCGGCCGCGGGAGGGGCCCATGCGAGGAACCATCCGATATCGGGAGCAGCACGCGCCGATCATTCGCCTGGCCCGGGATCTGGAGCGGCATCTGATTGGTGATGAGTTGGCGAAGGATGCTTCCGCGGCGCGCCAGCTGCTGTCACTGCTCAGCGGCAAGCTTTTCGTGCACCTCGCCGTCGAGGACCGGTTGCTCTACCCCGGGATCCTGCATTGCGAGGATCCGGCGGTGCGCGCGGCGAGCCAGCGCTTCCTGCAGGAGATGGGCCCCATCTCCCAGGCATTCAAGAGCGACTCGATCCGCTGGGGCACGCAGGGCGCGATCCAGTCCAGGCCCGATGCCTTCGTGGCGGAAACGAAGCAGATCCTGGCTGCCGTCGAAGAACGCATACGGCGCGAGAACCGGGCGCTGTACCCGCTGTTTGAAAAGCTGAGCCCATGATCAGCCGCTCGCGCCTGTGGCGCACTTACGTTCTCCCGGCCGCGGTCTTCCAGGCCGTCATGATCGGCGGCGGCTATGGAACCGGTCGCGAGATCGTCGAGTATTTCACGCGCTTCGGCATTGTGGGCGGGCTGGCCGGTCTGGCGCTGGCGGCCGTCTGCTTCGGCGTGCTGCTCGCGTTGAGCTTTGAATTCGCCCGGGTCTACAAGGCATACGACTACCAACGCTTCATCCATACACTGCTCGGACGGGGCTGGATGGCCTTCGAGCTGCTGTATCTGGCCATGTTTGCCGTGGTGCTGGCGGTCATCGCCGCAGCCGCCGGCACGCTGTTCGAGGAGCAGATCCATCTCAACCGACTGATCGGCGTGCTGACGCTACTGACCCTCGTGACCGTCGTGGCTTTCTATGGGCGGCAATGGGTGGTGCGCATCCTCGCCTTCAAGTCTGCGGTGCTAACGCTGGTATTTCTGGTCTATTTCGCCATCATCCTCGGCAGGTACCTGCCGAGCATCGTTGCCGAGGTCCGGCACGCGGAAATCATTCCGGGGTGGATCACGGCAGCCTTGCGCTACGTGCTGTACAGCAGCGTTGTCATACCCGCAATGTTGTTCGCGGTCACCGAGTTCAGATCGCGCAGGGAATCATTCGTGGCGGGAGCCATCGCCGCGGTGGCCGGGCTGATTCCCGCGGTGCTGCTGCATCTGAGTTTCGCCTTTGCATATCCGCAGGTGCTCGGGCAGACGATACCGGCCTACTGGGTGATCGTGAGGTTGGGCCAGCCTGCCTTGACTATCGCCTACCTGGTCGTTCTGTTCGGGTGCCTGATGGATACCGGGCTCTGCTTCATTCAGAGTGTGAATGAGCGGCTCGACGCGTGGCGTCGGCAGAACCATCTTACAGCCCTGTCGCGACCGTGGCGGGCAGGAGTCGCCGTCGCCTGTGTTGTCGTGAGTGCCACCCTCTCCTTCGCAGGCGTCGTGCCATTGGTCGCCCAGGGATATGGGACGCTTGCCTGGGGTTTCCTGGCGCTCTATGTGGGACCGCTTTTGACGGTCGGCCTGTTCAAGCTCGCCTGCGTGCCGAAGCTCGCCGGCCGCGAGACTGCCCTGGAGAGCCGGAACTGACCCGCCGGATGGGCGTTCCTGTAGTCGAGCACGATTTTCAAGGGGCTCTACGATGAACTTCAGGCCGAGAGTTACGATGGGGTTGGCTTGGGTCACCATGTTCGCCGTAGCCATCTGCGCGCAGGCTTCCCAGAGTGCCAAGCACGAGGCGGCGGAACTGCACCGGGCAAAGCTGTCGCTGATTGAGGCCATCATCGCCGCGGAGAAAGAGGGCGGTGGCAAGGCGATCAGTGCTGCGTTCGAGTTCAAGCGAGGCAATCCGGCGTATTTCGAGGTCAAGGTACTGAGCCCCGACGGGGGCAAGCTTACCCGGTACGAGCTCGATCCCCGTAGCGGCAAAGTGCGGGATACGAGCAACGAGGCACTGGAAAAGCTCGTCACTCGGGTCACGCCCGAGGGGTTGGCGCATGTCTCGACGACCCTGATACATGCGATCGCGCTGGCCGAGGAGAATTCCGGGGGCCATGCCGTCAGCGCCGAAGTGGAGCATGAGAGTGATCACCTGGCCTACAGCGTCGAGACGGTGAAGGTCAACGGCACGTCGCAGAAAACCCGGATCCGCGCGGTGGATGGCAAGATACTCTCGTCCGACTAGTGCCCCGGGACCAGTACCCCGGGGACCAGTGCCCCGGGACTAACACCCCGGGGTCGCTAGAGTCCCCACCAGCGCAGGCGCTTCATCAGTATGGCCGAGGTCTCGGGACAGAGACTCGCAAACTCCTGGGTAGAGCGGATCGCAAGCGGGCATGACTCGCGCGTTGTGTGGCCGTATCCGAGTTCCTCGAAGAACGTCCGAGCCCCTGTTGTCAGAAGGTATACTGTCCGGACGCCCTTGCCGAGGGCATGCCGTTCCGCATGTTGCACCAACGCGGCGCCCATGCCGGTTCGCCGCGATTGCGGTGAGACCGCGAGAGATCGCAGCAGCGCATCGTGGCCGTAGATCTCCAGGCCCACCAGACCCTGCAGCGATTCCGCAGGACCGCAATAAAGAAAGTCATCCAGATGCCGCTCGGTCAGGTCCGAGGCGGGCAGCCCCACAGCCCCGAGCAGAGCGGTCGCTGAGTCGAGTGGTGGTGTCGGATGGATCTCGAAGCGATTCATGGCATCTGCGGCTCGTGTCTGGCGCAGAAAAGCTGGCCGGCTGCGCGCCGCTGCGGATCTTACAACGGCAAGGGCGGCAATGCTCGCGCCCCGGCACCGGGGGTTGATGAGGCGCGGAGCCCACCGCAAGCAGGGCGCCCCGGGGAATTTCTCCGCAGGAGTACCCTGGAATCGGCCGGCGGGTGTGGCTCGGCCGCCAACCGACCGCCCGCTGCACGAGTGCGAAAAGCCCCGCGCCGGGCAACTGGCGCCGGCGCCGCTTTCTGAACGATTTTTAATCGCGCCTTCGCCGCCGGTTAATCTGCCTGTGCTCTGCTGTCGCAGCGGATAACCCGATGCGCATCCTCCTTGTCGAAGACGAAAAGAAGCTCTCCGAGCTGATCGGCCGTGCACTCAAGGCCGAGTGTTATGCGGTGGACGTGGCTCTGGACGGGCAAAGCGGCTGGGAGATGGCAGACGCCTATGAATACGATCTGATCATCCTCGACCTGATGCTGCCCGCCCTGAGCGGCACGGAGATCCTGCGGCGCGTGCGTCGCCGGAATCAGGCTGTTCCGATTCTCATTCTCACCGCTCGGGATGCAACTTCCGAGAAGGTCAAGCACTTCGAGGCGGGCGCGGATGATTATCTCACCAAGCCGTTTGCCTTCGCGGAACTGGTGATGCGCGTAAAGGCTTTGCTGCGTCGCGGACCTGTCAGCCGGGCAACGGTGCTGCGTGTGGCGGATCTGGAGATGGACCGCCTCTCCCAGCAGGTGAAGCGCGGTGGCAAGCGGATCGAGCTCACGCCGAAGGAATATGCCCTGCTGGAATACCTCGCCACGAGCCCGGGCCGGGTGTTCTCACGTCCGATGATCATCGAGCACGTCTGGGACCAGAGCTTCGAGGGGCTGAACAACATCGTCGACGTCTACGTGCGGCACCTGCGGCGCAAGGTGGACGATCCGTTTCCAACGAAGCTGATCCGTACGGTCCGCGGCGTGGGCTACGGGCTCGGAGAAGGCGCTGAGACATGAACAGCCGCTCCCTGAGCTTTCGTCTCGTGACGTGGTATGCGGGCCTGCTCACCGTCGTGTTCGTGCTGCTCGGGGCCCTGACCTTGCTCATCCTGCGACATTATCTGGAAGCGAATCTCCTGGATATCCAGGCGCGACGCGCACGCCAGATTGCCGATACCCTGCTCGCCGCCGTGCCACGAACCGGCGAGGCCACCCTGGCGCGGCAGCTCGAGGAGCTGTACTCACCCGAGGCGAATGATCGCCTGATCCGCATTACGCGCAGCGACGGCCATGTCGTGTACACCTCCGCGCGGCCGCAACACAACACCTTCGATCCTTCCCAGGTCCCGGCCCCCGCGCTGACCCGGAACCGGGAGTTTTCGCGCAAGGAGAGGCTGCCCGACGGAGCATTGCTGGTGGCTGCGCTGCCTTACGCCAGAGCGGAAGGCGGACCGCGTTATGTGGTGGAGGTCGGTGTCTCCAATGCACCGACCGAGAGCACGCTGCGCCAGGTGCTGTTCATGATGGCCATCGGTCTACCGATCGCAGTCTGCGTCGCCGTGACGGGCGGTTTCATACTGGTGCGCAGGGCCCTGCGCCCGGTCGAGCAGCTCACTCGCAAGGCCGAGGACATTACGCAGCACAATCTCACCAAGCGGCTGCCCGTCGTGCAGACGGGAGACGAGCTGCAGCGCCTGTCCGTGTCCCTCAATAACATGATCAGCCGCCTCGAGGGCTCGATCGAGAGCTCCAAACAATTCGTGGCCGACGCATCGCACGAGCTGCGCACACCGCTTACGGTGCTGCGCGGGGAGCTCGAGGCGCTTGCGCAGGATGAACGGCTGAGGTCGCAGACCCGTGAGAGCCTCGGCAGCATGCTCGAGGAGGTCGATCGGCTGAGCGAGGTCGTCGAGGGCCTGCTGGCGCTGTCACGCCTGGACGCGGGCGAGTCGCGCGCGGAGTGGGTGAGGTTCGACCTGGCGGAGCTGGCCGCGAGTACCGCCGATCAGATGAGCCTGTTGGCGGAAGACAAGAACATCAGCGTGCTGTGCGAGTCCTGCGCGGATGTCGTGGTCGAGGGCGATCGGGCGCGAATGAAGCAGGTCGTCGTCAATCTGCTCGACAACGCCATCAAGTACACCCCCAACGGCGGAAGAGTCCGGTTGAGGATCGCGCGCGAAGGCGACGAGGCGGTCCTGGAGATCGCCGATGACGGAATCGGCATTCCCGAGCAGTCGCTGCCGCATGTATTCAAGCGTTTCTACCGGGTCGACGGGTCGCGCTCGCGCGATCAGGGCGGTGCCGGGCTGGGCCTTTCCATAGTCGAATCCATCTGCAGCGCACACGGCGCGCAGGTCGAAGTGACCAGCACCCTCGGCGAAGGCAGCCGCTTTCGCATCAGACAATCCCTCGCACTCAACACAACCACGCACGCACGCTCATGAGCAACATCGGACATCCCGCCGAGCCGTCCCGCCCTGCGAGCCGCTTCCTGCCACACAGCTGCGAGCAGTGCTCCTTCGGTGGCCGTCGTGAAGGTGGACCGCGAAGATCTGTGGCTCAATCTCAACAATGCCCGTGAGCGGCTGCGCACAACTCAGGAGCTGGCCCGTTACGCGAGTAACGCATATCAACTGGCCGACGCCCGCTACAGGGCCGGCAGCAGCTCGATTGTCGAGCTGAGCCAGGCGCAGCTGGCGTTGACTTCGGCACAGATCGGCGAAACGAATGCCCGCTACGAGGTCCTGATCCAGCAGTCCGCGCTCAACTACGAGACAGGGGGGCTGATGGGCGTTTCGCCCTAGCCGGCCGGCAGGAACGCAACTTCGCGCCACAGCTCCACCGAGCCGGCGATCTCGGGCTGCAGCGCGTAGGCGCCCAGGTAGCCTGAGTGAGTGAAGAGTGCCCCCTCGATCGCTTTGACAAAGTCGTAGGGTCCGGTCCGCTCGTGTCTGCCCTGACTGAGCATCACGCGCAGATAGAGCGGTCCGCTGCACTCGAAGCTGCGGTGCTGTCGACGCCCGAGCTGCCACAGGCCCTTGCAGTAGCTCGCCGCAATGGCATTGTCCGGTCCGCGGAGCGTCGCGTCCGCACAGATCCTGAAGTAGGCGCCGCGCACATTCACCGGGGATTCGCCGTGTACCGGACGAAAGGTGAGAATGATCAATTCTCGAACTCGACGGCAAGTCCGAGCTCCGACTCGATGATCTCGCCCAACGAGCTGGCGGAGAAGCTGAATCCCGGCCGGGTCCGGTAACCGTCGAAGGCAACCCAGAGAGCGACCATTTCATCCACGTCGAGCCCCGTGAGTGTCAGACACACCGCGGTGCGGCCGTCGCTCGTGATCCAGAAGCTGCGCTTCATGGACTGCTGCCAGCGCCGGGCGAAGTAGGGCTTGTCCAGCTGCGGGCGGATCTCTTCGGCTTCTGGCACCTCGTCCAGCAGGCGGTTCAGTGCCCCGAAGTCGGTGACTTGGGCTCGCGCCGAGGAAATCTTGGTTGGCGTCATGAAAATGAGCTCCAGGCAGGCGCGAGCGACGACTCAGTTCGGCGCGCTAGCCGCAGTGTGCTGCGGCAAATGGGGATGAATGTCGAGCGCGACCGAGAGCCCGAGCCGGCCGAGGGACGCCAGCAATCCTGGCGAGAGGTCCAGCCGGAGTACGCCGCGGGCGAACACGCTGACCACCAGCTGGCCGAGGCCGCCCTCCGCATTGAGCTGCACCAGAAAATCTTGCGCGCGACGCAGCTGCAGAAGCATCTGCTCGAGCACGCGCTCGACCGACACCTGCCCGGAGGACATCTGGGGCTCGGCCATGAGAAGTCCGGTCCAATAGCTCTCCCGGTACACGCCCTCGAGCTCAGCTCCGGCAGCGTCGCATCGCGGCTCGCCGGCCTTCCAGGTGTGCTGCGGTTCGATGCCAAGGGAGTCAGTGATCCTCGACGGGTCGATGGTGGGGTGACGTATGCACAGGGCGATCGTGAACTCGTAGTCACTCATAAAGCGCCCCGTTGCAGCAACGGCTCGCGCGTGTGTCCGCAGAGAGTCAGCGCGAGTCGGGATGCTCCGGCGTACCACACTTTACGAGGCGGCGGAGGTAAGCCTGCCAACACACACGATCTGCGCACTGTGGCTACTCGGGAGGAGCACGGGCTTGCCTGGTGGCTGGGCTCCCGTGAGGATACGATGACATCGGCTGAAGGCGCGCCCGACACAGCGGCGGCCACTGCAGATGAGCCGAGAAGCGCTGCGGAGCCGACCTAGAGTACAGCAGATCCGGCGATCCTGCTTGAGTTTCGTGTTGGTGCTGAGCACGCAATTGTTCACTTGAAGTGTCTCGCGGTGCTGGCGGCCAGGGGCCGCGCACGGCGCGGACCGAGCACATATCGGTTGAGTTCCGCCCCAATTAGGCGCAGTGTGAGACGAGGATTATTGGTTTGCCTGCCGTGGTGGGCAGAGAAGCAGTCAGATGACCCCTGTCGCCGCGACGCTTGCCATCCGTTCTCGGTTGAGACAATGCAGACTGCCGATCGGGTCCTTGTGGCGCTGTCTGGGAGAGTACGGTAACGGCGCCTCATGCGACGGCTGCGGCGAGCGGATCACATCCGCGCAGGCATCGTATGCCGTGGATTTCAAGCCCGGCGTGTTGCCCCAATCGGCCAATTTCCATCGTGTGTGTTTCGAGATCTGGCAACGTGAATGCGAGGCCACTGCGCTCTCCTAGGCCCGGCCCAGACCCGGAAACCAACCCCTCTCGCGCAGGAGCATGAGCGGAATGAACCTGAACCTGATCGACGCATTCGGAAAATTTGGCGCCAAGCCCAGCAACCGATTGAGGGCGCTTTCGGCAATCGCCGCTGATGGCGCCATGGTGCTCAACTGCGATCAGGCTAATTTCCGACATCCCGAACGGGGTGTACTGCGCTACGAAAACAGACTTTTCAAGGAGCCCCCGGCTGCGAAAGACGCCGATGCCGAGCTTCTGGGGCGGCACTTGACGCTCGCGCGCGATGGGGCGTTGCCCGTGCGGATGGTCGTAACCTTCCTCGCGGACGAGAAGTCCGGCACTCGTCGCTGTCACGTGCGACCTGATCTGATCGGGAAGGTCGTCACGTTCGACGGCGACCATTTCGTGGTCGATTTCGAGCGCCGGGAGAGAACGAAGGAACGCAGTGGCGCGGGCGTCCGCAGATGACCGCTCATCCGCCGCTTTGATACGTTGCCGTGATCGCGTAGCTCAGCCGCAGTTTGCAGGGTCGTCGCGAGTTGTAATGCTCGGGTCTATGACCGGGGCATTCGAGCGAGCCGCGCGCCTTGCCGGTCTTGTTCGCCAGGGCGGTGTCCACCGCGGCCGTGAGATCGTACTTGCCGTCGCAGTCGGCATAGGGACAGGGAAACTCAAAAAAAGCCTGAGCGGCGGGATGCAGGATGTGTGATTGGGGAACGGGCGCGTTGGTCGTTCCGCTATCGAATGTCAGCTCGAGGCGCAACTGCTGAATGGCAGGAAATGCCACACGCAGCGCGCGTGCCGCCGCGCGCTGGCGGCGTAATCGTTCCGTGCGCTCCTGGCGCGAGGCGTCCGGACTGGACGAGAGCCTCATGTCGTCGTCCCGGAATCCGGCTCGCGGGGTGCTTCCGATGCTGTCGCGGTACCCTCGCCGCCGGCTTCCCCGGCCATGTTGGGGCGGGCGGAGCGCCGTTGCTGCTGCTTTTCCTCCTGACGAGCCTTTCTGGCGCGTTCCTTTTGCTTCTTGACCTGCTGGTGGAAATTGGGTCTGGACATGGACTCAGCTCTCCTGGAGGTTGGACTGGAAGCCTCGCCCCACGCGCCAGTCAGCTGTAACCCTGCGGCTGAGAACGCCTGTCGTGAGGAAGCCTATCAGTAGCAATGCGGGCCGCTGTCCTGGGTGCGCAGTGTCACACCAGTCGCGGCGAACACGAAATTGCCAACATAGAGTCTGGTCACTGCGGAAATCTCACGGGTGAGAGCGCCGGGTCGGACAGGTGCTCTTTGCGGCCTGGATCGCTGAGCTTTGCGAGGTGGGGACAGGGCCCGGTCGAGGCCGCAGGGTCGTTCCTGCCGCCGATATAGACAAGCGCAAAGCACACGAGCCGGCTTATACACTACCCCAGTTCGAGCGGGGCTGCTCGACTTTCTGGGCGGGCTCGTACCGGCGCAATCAGCGCCCTGGTCAGCGATCAGCACCGGTCGATCTCACGATACAACTTTGCCCTTCACTGGCCACCGGCTTGTCAGAGCTCGACTCTTGGTGGAGACGCTCCTGAGGGCCACTTTCCTCAAAAGTCGCGCAGAGCCCCGTGAATTCCCGTAAGCTCATCCATGGCTCGTAACCCCTCGGCTTGTCGACCGGTGCATGCATGCGCCGATTCTGCGCGCCCTTCGGCTACTGACACTCACACTCGCAAAGCTTGCTGAAACCACCGGGCCGGACCACCAGGCGGGTGCGCTTATTGTCATATCTGTTCCGGAGCCGTGACCCCAACCGGGTGTGCAACAGCCCCGGCTGCAAGGCCGCGCGATCAAGGCCGGCCGAGGCAGGAGATTACGAAGGATCATGCGGCGGCAATCGAGGGCGCCGCTGCCGAGGCGGGCGCGGCAGGCCTGTTTCCCTGTTAGCCCCGACTGAAGATACGCAGCCGATGGAGAGGTTATGGAGCTTCAACCTGTGACACGACCTGCGTCCGCGGGCGATCTGATCAAATCTCGCGCCGAGCGCATGGCAGAGGAGGAGCGTGAGCGCGAGCAGAAACGCAGCCAGGAGCTGGCCGAGCAACGCTCGGATCTGAATCCGCCGGGCGCTCGAATTCGTGCCTGGGAGAGGATGCATGGACTGAACATGCCTTCCGATCCGGAGCATCCGGTCCTGGATGTGATAGCCGTCAGCACGCGTCTCACGCTCGCGGAGGTGCAGCAAGAGCAGCGGCTGCGGGCGGAGCGCCTCGCCGGCACCGTTCGAGACGATCGTTGACGGGACGGGCGCCAGGCCCGACCTGCCGTAACCCTCTTTCCAGGAGCTCAACGTGAAACTAGCGCCGGCCAATGCAGCCGCCACTCGTGAGGGACGCATGGACCGCCTGCGGCGTGAACGCGCCGGCTCGCTAGCCATGCGCGCGGCATATCCTGCCGTCCTGCAGCTGCGTATCGAGCTGAAATTCGCAAGCTCCGACCCCAACACGCCGACACCCCAGGCGCACGTGCTGTATCCGCCGGCGCGCGCCTTTTTCTCCTACCCGTGCCCGCATGCGAACTGCGACGGCCACTTTGATCTGACTGCCGCAGTGAGGGGAGCGATTGAAGGGGAGGCTCCGATTGCGCAAGGGATGCTCGAATGTGGCGGCTCGCGTGCGCGCGATCACGGCTCCAAGCAATTGTGTCTGCTGCAACTGCATTACGGGGTCAGCGCGACCTATGAGCCTCGCGGCAAGTTAAGAGACTGAGCGCGCGCAGCTGCATGGATTCGGCCGCGCGGCAACGCCCTTTTGTGGCTGGCGGTGTTTGTAGCTGTACAATCGCTCACCGGATGGGAGTTGCGACGACGAAAAAAAACATGCTGGTCCGTGCGGGTCTTTCACTATCGCTCGCAGTCCTGGCCGCCGGAGCTGCCATTTCCGCCCAGGACAAGTACACCGTCAAAGTTCCAAATGGGCTCACATTCGCCGAGTTCCGGGGATACGAGAGCTGGTCCGCCATCGCGATCAGCCAGAACGGAGGCCTGATCTCTGTGATCCTCGGGAATCCCGTGATGATCGAGGCCTACCGGCGCGGCATTCCCGGCAACGGCCAGCCCTTCCCAGACGGCTCCAAGATGGCAAAGGTCCATTGGAATCCCAGAAAGAACGAGGCGGCCCCCGGTCAGCCGACCGTGCCAGGTAGCCTGCATGACGTCGATTTCATGGCGAAGAGCAGCAAGAGGTTCGCGGACAGCGGCGGGTGGGGATGGGCCGCGTTCGAGTATGACGCCACCTCCGATACATTCAGGCCGGGCACCGTGACTGACAGTCCTCCGCAGGGGAACGATGCCAAGTGCGGGTTCGCGTGCCATACGATAGTGAAGAGCCGCGACTACGTCTTCACGGAATACGGCAAGAGGTGAGCCGCGCGACGCGGCCTACCGCGGGAACGCACTGCAACGAAACAGGCTGCGCCCCTACCTGATAGTGCTCTTGTGGCTTGTGTCTCCGGCGCGCCGTCAGCGGGCGAGTGATCGGCTCAGAGCGCGGACCTCAGAACCGGGAATTCCTCGATCGCTGCCTCGATCGGAATGGCGAACCCAATGCCTTGCGCCCCGCGCAGCACCATCGTATTGACGCCGATGACGGTTCCTGACTCAGTAATGAGCGGCCCTCCGCTGTTACCGGGATTTATGGGGGCATCCGTCTGCAGCAGATGCTGCGAGCCGTCCTGCCGCTGACCGGAGAAGATACCCGAGGTCACCGTGTACGCGAGGCCGGCCGGATTGCCGATCGTGTAGAGCCGCGCGCCGACCGACAAGCCAACCGAGTGTCCAATCGAGACATGCGCGCAGTGGGCGCTCGGCAGCTGAAACAACGCCAGGTCAACGTGATCCGAGCTGCGCGCATGCAGGCCCTGATAGACTGTCCCATCGATGAGCGTCACGGTAAAGCCGGTCCGCGCCGTGCTGGCAACCTCATTACTGATGGTCTGACTCAGGTGCCCCGGAATGTCCGCGACCTCCCGCTGCATCTCCTCTATGTGAGTTCGGAGTTGTAGCCGATCGGTGTTCATTCCCGGTTCGTCGCCGAGGGCTCGCAACACTTGTTGCTCGCGGTAGATGGATGCCTGAAGCTGCTGCTGGGCGGCAGCCATCCGCGAGCGGACCTGCGGATCCTCGACGACCGTGCCGGCGACGCGTAAACCGTTGTCATCCACGACGTGACGATTGGTGATCACATGGCAGTCATCATCGACAATGAATCCGGAGCCGAACCCCCAGGCCGTCTTGATGAGAACCGTGGCATTGCGGGCTCCTTCGATCGGATTGAGGGCGGAGGAGCGCATTGCGGGCGTTAGTGGAGCTGCGGGCGGCAGGGGGTCTGCCTTTCCGACCGACACTTGTGAGGCAGGCGGTGCCGTGGATCCGGAAGCGCCAGTGCGCTGGTGCATCAGCCAATAGACTGACGCGCCCGTGAGCAGCGCAGTGAGTGTCAGTGCACCGAAGCCGAAGCGCGGCTCATCCGCCTCGCCAGGTGCCTGAGCGCGCACTCGCGCATTGGCGAGTCGCTGCTGCTCATGCCATTTGTCGAAGTAAATCCCGCAGCTCGCACACCGAGCCGCATCGTCTTGTCCATGGCCGCACTTGGGACAGTGCATGAGCTGCAGTCCTTCAGGGCGCGCACGCCGCATCCATTGCCCTACGCGCCTCCGCGCGCTTGGCATCGGCCGCCTCATCGGGCAGGTACACGCGATTGCCCTGCGCGTCGCGCTGATAGATGCGCGTGGCGTCCTTCAGGGAATAGAAGCGATTGCGCGCGTTGTCGCAACGTACCTGTTTCTCTTTCTGTTGCTGGGCCTGCTGAGCCTCGCTGGCGCTGTGGGTGAGGGTTTGCTGCAGGCGCTCGATCTCGGCTGCGTGACTTGCCTGCTGTTCCTGCGCGAGCTGGGCCAGATCCGCCGCACTGGGCTCGTGCACGCGCACGGAAGTCTTGGGGACTTTGGAGCTCATGGGCTTGTCGGTATACACGACGTTTCCCTGCGCATCGACCGTCTTGTAAACCTGCGTGTCGCCCGCGTGCGCGGGCCCACTCATGATCGTCAATAAAGCGAGGGCCCCTGCAGCCGACACAATGGTCGCGCGCAGCTTGATGTCTGCTGCGCTCGTGGGGCGGCGCGCCAACTGGGCGCGTGCAGCAGCATTCTGAAGTCGGAGGCGGACTTCCGTACGCATGTGATCAATTGCTCGGTCAAATACGCGAGGGATTCAGCGGAGGGGCTGCGCTAAAAGCAGAGTAGATCCTGGTGCTGCCGCGGTCTATCCGTGCCACGTGCGCTCGGTCACAAAAGCGGAAAAATGCCGGCCGTGCAGGGCTCTCCAGGTGTCCTACGGCGAATTCGGACTCCGCCCGATCCTGGACATCCAGAAGCGTTGCGATGATTCAGTTGGGTTCCCGGATTCCGTCATACGCTTCTTGAAGCTGATCCCGATGCTGACCGACCCCGCAAGTCATGGGGGTGATGCGGCGGATGCGTTTGATGTCGTGGTGCCGAGCCTTCCCGCGCCAGGGCGGCGGAGTGTGCAGTCTGAGACTCAGTTGGCCGGCCAGGCATGGCACGGTCGCGCGTTGGGAACCAGACACCGGTGCGGTGGTTTACAAACGTGGGGGCTTGCGCACCCTCGTTTCTATTTCGTGTCGATCCCACAGAAGGAGACCTTCTCATGCAGTTATCCGCTGTGCTCACGGTAACCGCCTTGCTCTCCAGTGTCGCTGCTTTCGCTCAACCACAATCACCGCCCTCGAAACCGCAGCCTGATGCTGCCGCACAGAGCTCACCAGCGGCTCCAGCGGGGCAGGCCGATCAGGCGGCTGCTCAGATTGGCGCCGTCTTCGATCAAATGAACATCAGTCATACGGGAAAGCTGACTCGTGAAGAAGCACAGGCAAACCCTACGGTTGCCTCAAGTTTCGAAAAGGCGGATGCCAACAAGGATGGCGTGCTCAGCAAGGATGAGTTCCTCGCCGCCTTCAAACCCGCACCGCAATAGCACCCGGCGCGACTCTCCGCCAGTCATCAAAGAGGGCGGAGAGTCGCCCTCAGGCCACGGCGGGCTATCCTCCGTGAACGGCACGTATCCACGCGCGGTGAGGGTGACAGAGGGATGATCATCCTCAACCCGCTCCGCCCGAGCGCGCCGAATGTCGACCGCGACAAACTCATTCAACATCGCCATGGTGCCTTATCCGTCTCTGCAATACCTCGCGAGGGGGCTCGGGTTCAGGTTCGGCCACAGATTCTGACTGCAGCAATCATCAGGCGTACTGGACCGTGCTCATTGAAGGGCGATGTCCCCCGTGAACACGACGTTCAAGTTCAGCCCCCCGATCTCCAGCGTCACTTTGGCCGGAAACGATTCTGTGCCGGCGATGGCGCCAGAAGCAGCGGCCTCGCCGACGGCGTGCTCGATCGCGCGCTGTGAGTTCACGCCGACCGCCTTAAGGAACTTGCGTATGCTGAGGTTGAGCGCTTCCTCGTTCATGGCGTCCTCCGTTTTTGCGATGCATCGCAGGATAGCGTTGAAATGCGCCGGAAGCGCAAGGCCTTATCCTGGAAGCGGAAGCTTGGCGCACTGAGCTCTGGCGACTTGCCGCGGCGGATACAGCGGGACGATGAGCGGCGTGGTGGTCACGAACGCAATGGACGGATCAGAGCCGGCACAATCCGGGTCGAAACCAAGTGTCGGGCGCGGTCAGCGATAATCCTCTCGGCTTTGTAGTCTGTGCATCGCGACAGTCGCGGCCGAGGAGCCTTGAGATGACCGCCCCGCACACTCAGGCCAAAGGGTCGGCTGAGGAGCCCCCATTCGGAGGCTCCGTCACTGTCAGACCACATCAGCCAGAATGTCGAGAACGTGGTCGCCCTGCAAAAGCGCCCTGCAACTGAGCATGTTGACGGAGCAGAAGGTCACGAAGGTGATCTATCTGCTCGAAGAATTGAGACGCGACCTGCCAATGGTCAAGGATCGCCACGATCCGCAGGCAGCAACTGTGCAGGAGGGCGCCAATACCGCTCAGATGGCTTCTGCGCTGCATGAGGTTGGACTGACAAGCGAGGCGGACAAGGCCGAGAAGTAACTGCAAATGAGGCTGGCTCGAAAGCATCGCTCGCAAACGGATCAGGAGCCAGCCGCGGCAGGGATTTCGCGTGGCTGCTATCGAAGGGATTCAACCAAGCGCATCAAGCGACGCAAGCCGCTACGCTGACGGTCGGCAGGTGCCGGTCACGAGCACAACGCCGTCGGTAAAGAGAAAGGGATGGGGAGTCTTCACATTGGTCGAGATGAAGAGTACCTGTAGCCGGGCGGCATCATTTCGAAGCAGCTTCGCCCCGTCAGCGCCGGTTCCCCCATATACGACGGTATAGGCCCCGAGAGGCAGAACCTGGTCACCTTGGACGAGCCCCGTTGCAGTGTCAACGGTGAACACTTTCCGATTGCCGACGGTTTGAGCGTCTTTGGCCTTCAATTTCCCATCCGGCTCGAACAAGTAGGCCATATTGGCGGTGCACACGAACTGTTTCGCTTGAACGACGCCAGCCATGAGGCCTGCGGTGATCAGCAAGAGGACGGACCCTGTATTCGCTGCCTTGTTCACAGATACCCCTCAGCTCAGGGTGATGATGTAACCACCCGCCGGCCTTTGGTCCGCCCACCGGCTGGGCCAGTCTCGCCGTCCCGGAGTACTGTGCAGCCGACTTCAGCCGGACAGACGCTCGCAATACGTTTCGAAGCTATCCATCGATCTTATGCTATTTGAGTGCGTTCCGACCGGCGTCCCTGCTTTTGAGCAGCACGTGACGCCAGAATCTGATTCTGTGATGACGGAGGGCATGCGCGACAATTCGACGCTCCGAGTCGGCGCCTGGCGTCCAGGGGCACATTGGTCGTCGAGGCCGCTGGTGCCGGATCATTCAGGCCTTCCCCGTCATTAGCGTCTCGATTGCCGAAATGGCGTTGGCCAGCCCGTTTTCGGAGCTCATTTGAGCGCCGAGCTCCGCAGCTCGGGCGCGGACAGCAGGCTGTGTCGCGAGCGCAAGCCTCTCCGCGAGCTTTGGCGCCTGCAAACCATTTACGCTCAGCGGGGCCGGAGCCACCCCCAACCGGTGTAGCCGGTCAGCCCAGAAGAACTGGTCGCCGGCGAACGGCACTGCTATGGAAGGAACGCCGGCTCGCGCTGCCGAATGAGTAGTGCCCGCACCGGCGTGATGGATGACCACGGATGTCTGTGGAAATAGCCAACTATGAGGAGTCTCGCCGATCCGCAAGAAGTTGGAGGGGAGCGGCTGCGCCTGAGCATCGCCCCAGCCGGGGTAGAACAGCACCCGCCGCTCACCCATTCCCGCCATCAGCTCTTGCAGCGCCCGCGGCTGCAGGAGGCCGGCCATGCTGCCAAATCCGACATAGACAGGAGGCTCACCCGCGGCCAGGAAATTGGTGAGATCCGGTGGTGGCGACCAGTCGGGCGCCGGTGTAGTCCACTGACCGCAGATACGGGTGGTGGTGGGGTAATCGTCGGGTCTTGGCACAAGACTCGGTGAAACGCCCCACAGCATGGGATGATCGATGAATACAGCGCGCCGTGGCGGCAAATGGCAGACACGCGCCCGCGCGGCGTTCGTCTTCTTGCGCAGCAACCTCCACACGGCACCGTTGACAAATTTGTGGCTCGCCTTGTTGAGCCATTTCGGCACCAGCGCGGGCGGCAGAAATGGCGAGGCAAAGGCCGCGGTCGGGGTGATGGGAATGCAGCCCGCGCCGATTGCCTGAATACCAAGGCATTCCGCCGCCGAGAGCCCCACGAACGAAGCCAGAGCGGAGACGATGATGGCATCGCAGCCCCGCGCTGCCGCGGTGACATCGCGCAGCCAGCTTTCCGTGTGGGCGTTGGTCATGGCAGTCAAGTCACGAACGGTATCGGCCGGCCTGGTCGGCTTCGCGGGCTGCAAAACCTTCTTGATATCCCCGGCCAGGGGTGTCGTCGGAATGCCCAATGAGGCGGCGCTGCCGAATGTGGCCGGGTCCGCAAGCAAACGGACCTGATGGCCTGAATCGATGAGCGCTCGACTCAGAGCTGCCAGGGGGCGTGTGTCCCCCTCCGTTCCGTAAGTCGCTACGACAAATCTCATACTTCTTCAAGACTCATCCATGCCTGGTCACCAGGCAGACCAGAACGGAAATATACCGTCAGATGCCGCAAGCGGCATCCGGGACCCATCATGGCCACCACTGGGCGCCCCATTTCTTACCTCCGCTCGCTCCAGCGATGTCGCCGGTCGGCGAAGTCATGCCGCCCACTCGCGATTGCGAACGTGATCGCGCTCTGCTTCAACAGCTCAGTCAACCCGATGAACGACTGCGCGGCACTGCCGCACAGCAAGCAGAGCGCTACGAAGCTCTGCCGGCGCGGTATCCGCAGCAGACACCCGGCGGCAGCCAGAATGAAAGGCTGGCGAAAGGTTGCGAACGGAGTCAGGAGCGAATCCCTGCCTGCTCTTGGGAAAGGCGGTCACGCCGCGCGCTCGCGCTTACAGTTACTAACACCTCTACGGCGTGGCATCGCTCCTGCAGAGCTCTCTGCGCGCCATGCGCCGAGGGCTCTGCGCCATCAAACTTGCGCAACAGCCCGCCAAATTATCGCGCTCTCTCAAGCACCTGAACTTGAAAAACGAACTCGCTCGGCGAGACCATACTGCCCGTCGCAAAATTTCAGCAGAAAGAATCGCCGCACCTGCGCATCCTTCGAAAGCGCCGCTGCACGCGGCTTGCAACTTTCACGAATCCGGCACACTATGTTTCAAACATAACTACCAGATACACGACATCCATTGTCGAACATTGGTTGCGTAGATTCTGAACGCTTACTCCCGCTGCATCGGATGCGACGCTCATGAAGTCCACTGAGTCAGCGCCAACATGGCAGTGACACTTTCTTTCGGGGGGCTATGTATGTACTCGACCTCAAATAGAACACGGCGAAATCTGCGCCGACTGGCGGCGATGATGTGTCTTGGCAGCGGAATTCTGCTGAGCATTCCTCTGCGCGCGCAGCCATCCCGCCTGGACTTCTGCCGTCACGTTTGGAGGTGACGCGTTCGACATTGGCCAGGCAGTCAAGATCGACCGAGACAAGAATCGGTATGTGACGGGCGCCTTTTCCGCGACCGTAAACTTCCCAGTGCAAGCTGGGCGCAGGCCGCGGCGCAACCAACGGCCAGCCCAAAGGTATTGACCTCGGCCGGTGGCACCGACGTGTTCCTCGCTAAGTATGACAAAGCAGGAAAGCTGCTCTGGTTGACCCAGGCGGGTAGTAGCGCTCCCTCGGTGAGGTGATGCACGCTTCGCGACCGTCTGGCCAACAGCCTTACGGGATCTGGGTGACCGCCGTGGCTCGGCCGCCAGTGGCACTGACTCTCTTCAGGATGACCCAGGCCGAAGCGCGACTCGCGGTCTGCCTTGCGGCGGGCAAGACGTTGCGGGCGGCGGCCAACCAGCTGGGCATTACTTATGGCACCGCCCGCACGCGCCTGATCCAGTTGTTCCGCAAGACCAATACGCGGAGCCAGGGCCGGCTGATCCGGCTGTTGTTGACCTGCTGCACCGCCCAGAGCTTACCTATCATTTGCTAGTTGCCCGCTCGGCCTCGGCGACGATGAAATGGGGGTCACGCCGCGACGAACAAAGAGGTAGAGGCAATGGCGTTGACACAGGTCGAGGGGCGGGTCCGTTCACGAAAATCGACAAGCAAAGCGTCATTGGAACGCTGAAAGCGGTGGGATCACGCGATCCCGACGTGCTCCATGCGCAGAAGCACAAGCTGCTCGCGCCGAGCACGAATCTGAAGAAACTGTCATTCATTCTGATGGGCGGCGGGGGCCTGCTCACCATCACGGTGTTCGCTGCCTTCGCCGGCATACCCCTGGCGATCTTCGGGTTCTGGATGTGGCGTTTCAGTTCGCGCAATATCGCCGTGGTCGAAACTGCGTTCGCCGAGTTCACGGCCTCGCGACCAACCTGAGCTCATGGCCACCTGAGCTGGCTGCGGGGCCTGCTTGCTTCAGTGACCCGTATTGATCCAGACCACCTTGGCCTCGGTGAAGTTCTCGATAGCCATATCCCCGTGCTCGCGACCGAAGCCGGAGTCTCGCGAGCCGCCCCAGGGAAGTCGCACGTCGGTTGGGCCGAAGGTGTTGACCCAGACCGTGCCGGCCTTGAGGCCTCTGGCGAAGCGATGTACCCGGCCAATGTCCGCACTCCATACGCCGGCAGCCAGACTATAGCTCGTGCCGTTGGCCAGCGTGATGGCCTCCTCATCGTTGCTGAACCGGATCACGCAGGCCACTGGTCCAAAAATCTCTTCCTGTGAAATGCGCATATCATGTTCCACGTCCGTGAACACCGTGGGACTTACGAAATATCCGGACGAGCCGTGGCGCGAGCCGCCGCAAGCGAGCCGGGCGCCTTCGCGGCGCCCGACCTCGATATAGCCAAGGACGCGCTCCATCTGGGCGGCCGAAACAAGCGGGCCCATGGAGGTCGTGCTCTCTCGCGGATCCCCAAGCCGCATCGACCGCGCGCGGGCGACGAGGCGCTCGACCACGTCCTCGTACACTGCCTCGTGCACCAGGATTCTCGAGCCGGCGGAGCAGACTTGCCCGCTGTTGAAGAAGATCCCGGCGGCGGCGGCTTTCACCGCCGCGCCAAGATCGGCATCCGGGAAGATGATGTTGGCTGACTTCCCACCGAGCTCCAGGGTGACGCGCTTGAGATTACCCGCCGCGGCTCGCAGGATCTGTCGCCCAACCGCCGGGGAGCCGGTGAAGGTCACCTTGTCCACATCCGGGTGGTCGACGAGTGCCGCGCCGGCGGTCTTCCCAAAGCCGGGAACCACGTTGAGCACACCAGGAGGGAAATCCGCCTCCAGGGCCAACTCTCCGATTCTCAGCGCGGTGAGCGGCGTCAACTCGGCTGGCTTCAGGACTACCGTGCATCCGCAGGCCAGAGCTGGCGCAACCTTCCACATGCCGATCATGAGCGGGAAATTCCACGGGACGATGGCACCCACGACGCCCAGCGGCTCGCGAACGGTGTACGTCAATGCATCCGTTCGCGCAGGGATCACCTGGCCATTGATCTTGTCGGCCCATCCGGCGTAGTAGGCGAGGGTGTCGCGCACGGCGGGAAGATCCTGCCGGCGGACGGCCGACACGGGTTTTCCCGAGTCCAGGCTTTCCAGCTCGATGAGCTCGTCCTGATGCTGGCGGATGAGACCCGCCAGACGCATGAGCGCGTGGCCCCGATCCGCCGCGCGCATCTCGCCCCAGGGGCCTTCGAAGGCGGCGCGCGCAGAGCGTACGGCAGCATCGATATCCTCAACGCCGCCCTCTGCGACATTCGCGAGGGGCTCCTCGGTTGCGGGATTTAACGTCTCGAAGTAACGGCCGGACCGCGCCGGCACTCGCTTACCGTCGATCAGTAGGTCTTGCACCTGCCGCGGCGAATCGCCGCTGACGGGAGGGGCTTTCAAATATGCATTTCTGTTCATATATTAGCGGAAGATCTCGGTTCCGACCCAGGGCCTGAGCTGAAAGGTCGCCTGGTGCGTGTACTCGTGGAATATAGGCTTGTGGGCTTATTATTAGGCCTGCTCAAATGAAATCAATATGAAGCTCAGTGCCAGATTGTGCGCCCATATGTCATGAACTATAGTTCATATATGGGCGCGATTTACAACGGGGACTGAGGCGCAATGATCCGGATCGAGATCCAGCCGGTATGGCGTTTCAGGCGGGACGATGATCCCGAGTCCATACTGGTGATGCTGGATTTCCTGAATGAAATCCGCGCTACGGGCAAGCTCAGTCGAGCCGCTACGCAAGCCCGAATCTCCTATCGGCACGCCTGGAACCTGATCGAAAAGTGGTCTGCCTTCTTTGCCATGGGGCTCGTGGTACGCGAGCAGGGACGGGGCACTCGCCTCACCCCCTTCGGCGAGAAGCTCGTTTGGGCCGGGCAACGTCTACAGGCCCGCCTCGGGCCGCAGTTGCAGAATCTGTGTCAGGAGTTGGAAACTCAGATCAACCAGCTTCTACCCCACGGGCCGTCCATTATCCGCGTGCACGCGAGTCACGGGTTTGCCGTCTCGAAGCTGCGGGAGCTGCTCAGCCGCGAGCCGGACATCGGCGTGGACCTGCGATACGTCAGCAACCGGAACTCGCTCGTATCGCTTGCGCATGACGAGTGCGATATCGCGGGCATGCATCTCCCACGGGGTGACTTGCGCAAACGCAGCATCGCGGCCACCAAAGGCCTGCTGATACCGAGCGTGCATCGGGTCATCGGCCTCGTGACCCGCGAGCTGGGCCTGATGGTCAAACGCGGGAACCCGCTGCAGATTGACTCGCTCGAGCGCCTGCGGGATCCGACCGTACGGTTCGTCAATCGCGACCCGGAATCGGGTACGCGCCTGCTGTTTGATCACATGATTGCGCAGCAGCGGCTCGACGGCTCCCGCATCAACGGCTATGAGCGCGTTGAGTTTACCCACGCGGCGGTCGCCGCGTACGTGGCGAGCGGTATGGCTGATGTCAGCTTTGGAGTGGAAGCCGCAGCGCGGCAATTCGACCTGGACTTCGTGCGGCTCGTCACCGAAGACTATTTCTTCGTCTGCCGCAAAAGCATCCTCGAGCTTGCACCGGTGAAGCGCCTGCTGGCAATCCTCCAGGGCGAGGAATTCAATGCGGCCATCGAAGCGTTGCCGGGATATACCGCCAAGGACCCCGGATTGATCAAGACCGTCGGAGAAGCCTTTCAATAGACATGACGCACTGACGAGCGTCATCGTTTTGAGCGTGGGCAGTCTGCAGGCCTCCAGACTGTGCGATCCACCCGCTGCTGCCGAACAGATCGCTCGCGACCAGCTGCGCGGGCTCGTAGATGGACAATCCAGGTGCGGCAGCGGACCCGGCGGCCCGAATGTCCGAAATCGTCGGATGAAGGTCCTTGGCGGTGCAGCCTCCACCGGGGCAAGATGCTGGCCAAGGAAGCAGTGAAAATGATCCCAAAGCGTATCGGATTCTTTCTGTGCCCTGGGATTCAGGCCCTCGATGTCGTAGGGCCCATGGACGCATTTGCTGCCGCACAGATCAGCAATGAGGACTACCGATCCCCGTGCTACGAGTTGGTGACGATAGGCCTCACCAAACAGCCGGTGTGCGCAGGGTCCGGCCTCGTGCTCGTTCCCAGCCATGACATCAAGGGTGCGCCGCCGCTCGACACCCTCGTGATTGCAGGCGGATCCGGAGTCAGGGACCCGACGACCGCCGCCAGGATTGGCGCGTGGATTCAAAGCCGCTCGCAGCGGTGGCGCCGGATCGTCGCGATTTGCACGGGGGTGTATGGCCTGGCGGACTCAGGTTTGCTTGCTGGCCGGCGTGTTACGACCCACTGGCGGTACGCACGGGACCTGAAGGAACGCTATCCTTTGCTGAGCGTCGACCCGAACGCGTTGTATATCCAGGATGGCAGGTTCTATACCTCAGGAGGCATCACCGCCGGGATTGATTTGTCGCTCGCCTTGATAGGCGACGACTTTGGGCCGGGCGTCGCGCTGTCAGTGGCTCGCGAGATGCTGGTGTATCTGCAGCGCTCGGGGGACCAGTCGCAGTACTCCGAGCCCTTGCAGTTTCAGATGCACTCAGCCGATAAAGTCGCCCATGTCGCACGGTGGATTTTCAACAATCTGAGCCAGGATCTTTCGGTGGAGAGACTCGCGATCCGTGCCCACCTGAGCTCCAAGCAATTTGCGCGACGATTCACACTGGCGCTCGGCACTACTCCTGCCAGCTTTGTCGAGACTGCACGTCTGGACGAGGCGCGACGACGCCTGATCCAAGGGCGAACGAGCATCGGTCGTGTGGCAACCTCAGTCGGATTCCGTCACGTCGATGTCTTCAGCAGGCGCTTTGCGCGCCGATTCGGCCTATCGCCAAGCCAATATCGTAGTCGGTTTGGCTGTCCCTCGCTTGCATAGCTCAGGGCGAATCTGTGATGGATGTAACTCCAAGGCAGGTAGCTGCGTGCTGACCCGGCCCAACTCGTAACAGCATCCGGGCTCGCTGCCGCGTGCGCCTTAACTCGGGTGGGCTCATGGCCCAGGAGCCACCACACCGCCGCACCGGATGCCCCGGCGGATCTCACGCAGACTCTGCAAGTCCGTGCGAGGCCACACGGATCAGTTCATCCTGAAGTTCCATAAGCCGTAGTGACGTCCAGCCAACGGATCAGCGCTCTCTCGACGTGCTGCTAGGGCACCACCTCGGCGATACCGAGCATGTTGCCCTCGCTATCGCGAAACCACGCGGCGCGCTCCCCTCGCCCCTTGCTGGGGTAGTTGCCCTCGACGTCCACGATGCAGTTCACGGCTCCCTCGTATTCTTCGAACACCACGCCGCGAGCGCGCAAGTCGGCAACCGCAGCCTCGATGTTGTCGACGTAGAAGCCCATTTGAGTAAACGAACCGTCGGAGGCGCCCGCCGAGGCGAACAGGCAGAAGACGCCCGCTGCGCCCTCGTAGCGCAGGCCGCCTGGACGTTCCTCGACCGCTTCGAGTCCTAGCTTCTCGGCATACCAGCGGCGGGCTCTGGCGAGATCCTGAGTCGGAATGCGGGCTTCGATCCGCGCGTGTTTCAGCATGTAGGCATCCTCGGTAAGGCAAATCTCGGGGGTTCTTCAGCGACCTTACGGAGCGTCGCATTTTACGTAAACCGAGCTGCAATCAGGAATGGGACGCACCGCACCTTCACCCCGTGGGTGCCAGTGAGATCGATCACGGCCGGCCGGCGCCGGTGGGCGCCTCCTATAGCACAGCACCGAACATCGAGCGTTACCCATGTTGCGTTCACTATTGCAGGTCATCGTTGCCTGGGCTGCCGTTTCCCTGGCTGGGGGCTTCCTCTGGATCCTGCTCGTCCACCTCGTGCCCAAGTGGCATAAAATGAAGGCAGTTCGGCCCGGTGAGGCGCCCAGCGAAAATGGGCGGCAGCTGAGCCTGCCCTACTAGAAAGCCTGCCGCGCCTCGCGGCGTCCCGAGACGCTCATTCCGAAGGGCGCCGCAGGTCGCGGGCCGCCCCGGGTATTCCGGGTCGCGATCTACTCTCCACCGCAGATAAAGAAGGCCAGCCCGCCGTTGCGCCACATTGGGCGGGAACGGTATTTGACCGCCTTACCTGAACTCAGGGCAGCATCTGCGGCGACTAATGAGTATGCGACACCCTCTGCAGATCGATCCCTTTGAAATGCCGGCACCACCGGCCACCCTGAGGCAGGGGCCGAACCTTGGCGCGGCTGCGGGCTTGGCGTTGAGCGTCCTGATCTGGCTCCTGATCGGGGTGGGCTGCGCGTGGTTCTTGCGACGTTGAGCGCCTGAGCCTCTACTCCGCGGTCAGACGCCTTTCCCCCGGGCCCCCTCGCGCTGCTGCGCGTGCCGCGCGGCACATCCTTACGTGCGCCGATGACATCGTCTTATTGCCAATGGACGATATAAGTACCAATCACCATGCATCGAAGGAGCCGCATCAACCCCAGGTCCGGGGCGTCATTGACGGTCTACTGAGAGTGTAGTAGCGTCGCCGTATAAGGTAGTAGAGACGGCACGCACGGATCCGTGCGCCCAGCAGAGGGCTGAACAGATGCAGGCAACGCGTTTCCGGCTCCTGGCGGGGTCCTTCGCCGTCGTCATCCTAGGTCAGCAGACAGCGAGCGCGCTCGATCGTGCGGACATCGTGTATGCAACGCCCGGGCAGCTCGTTTCCGTAAACGGATCGCGGCTGAATCTTTACTGCATGGGAACCGGCTCGCCCGCCGTCGTCTTCGACTCCGGATTTGAAGACTGGGCGCCCGCGTGGTCGAAGGTGCAACCGCAGGTCGCGAAGTGGTCGCGAGCCTGCAGCTACGACCGGGCGGGCGCCGGATTCAGCGATCCCGGCCCCATGCCGCGCACGAGTGTGCGCATCGCCGAAGAGCTGCGTACTGCTCTTCACCATGTGGGAGTGGCCGGACCGTACATTCTGGTGGGCGCCGCGTTTGGTGGCGACAATGTCCGAACGTTTGCGGACCTGTACCTGGATGAGGTGGCCGGGCTCGTCCTGATTGACGCCGATTCCGACGATGTCGGACCGAAGGGGATGCAGGAAGAACAGCACCGAAGAGAGATCGGGGGCATTGGCAGTTTGCACGATTGCCGCAATGCAATTGCCGAGCACAAGCCGCTGCCGCTTTTGGATCCGGGCCAGCCGCAGACTTGTGCCCAGCAGTTTTTCCGCGGCCTGCCGGAAGCAGAGTGGTCTGCGGAATTGAACGCCAAGTTGTTGGAAGTCGCGCAGACCAAAGTTGCCATGTACGACGCGGATATCTCAGAAATGGAACAAATGCCAGCGGACGAAGCCTTCCTGCAACAACACCGCCGCTCACTGGGCTCACGGCCCATCCGCGTACTGACGTCCGGAAACCACGCCGTCGGCCACCTGGAGGAGAAGCCTCCGGACACCCCGAAGCACCTCCAGTATGAGCGCGAGACCACCCAGGCCCAGTCGCGCTGGCTCACACTGTCTTCCAACTCAAAACAGATCTTCGCTCATCGTAGCTCGGAGTACATACAGTTCGACGAGCCGGAAACCGTGATCAACGCAATCCGCGACGTGTACGACCAGGCAGGAACCAATGTAGCCTCGCCGGGTCACTAGGAAATCCAGCAGAAGAATGTCCTGGGGAGGGAGCCAAATGAAACTGCTCGCCGTGGCGCTGCTGGCATGGCTGCTGGGCGCGATGCCCGGCGCCGCTCACGCACGGGGACCGCGGGCGCAGTCCGACACACCCCCCTCCGGGAGCGTGTTTCGCGACTGCCCGGATTGTCCCGAGATGGTGGTGATTCCGGCGGGCAATTTCACCATGGGCTCCTCGCCCGCCGAGAAATCCTGGGCCGCGACTCAGGTAGGCAGTGCGGAAGGTGTGGCTGATGAATCCCCGCAACATACTGTTTCAGTGCCATCGTTCGCCATGGGCAGGTTCGACGTGACGCGCGGCGAGTATGCAGCGTTCGTTCGAGACACGGGACGCTCCGCCGGTGATGGCTGCGGTCGGGACAGCTACGAATGGAAGAAGCAACCGGACAGGAGCTGGAAGAATCCCGGGTTCCATCAGACCGATCGCGATCCCGTCGTGTGCGTCAGTTGGCAGGATTCGCAAGCGTATATCGCATGGTTGAATGGCACGGTGCGGCAGAAATTGTCGGCCTCAGCCAAAGGCCTGTATCGCCTGCCTAGCGAGGCGGAGTGGGAGTATGCCGCGCGCGGCGGACGTAGCGCGCGATTCTGGTGGGGCGACGATGACGGTACTACCTCAGATCACGCCTGGTACAAGAACAATTCGGGTGGCCGAACGCACCCCGTGGGGTCCAAGCCGGCAAACGCCTTTGGTCTCTATGACATGGTGGGCAATGTCTGGCAATGGACCGAAGATTGTTACGACAACAGCTACAGGGGGGCTCCCATCGATGGACGAGCCAACGAAAGCCCCTCCACCGACGTGCACGCCAACGACAGTTGGGGTAGATGCCTCCGCGTCGATCGAGGAGCATCGTGGATGTTCCGGTCGTGGGCCTTGCGCTCGGCCGCGCGCGAAAGGAACCCCGCCGACTACCGCGACTCCTATATGGGATTCCGAGTGGCGCGCTCGCTCCAATGAGATACTCGAGGTGCGCTCAGTACCAGCTCACTCCGCTTGGCTCGGCAACACCGTCCTGTCTGAGCGGCGCCCGCTTGGCCGCTCTACGGCCCGTGAGGGACTCGGGTCGGGAACCGGGGTGTCGGCGTGAGCTCCGGTGGCGGTGGGGGGCGGTTACGGCGGTGGTGGGAGCGGGGTTACGGGCACGGGCGGCGGAGCGGGTGGCAGCATAGGCCCGGCAGGCACCTCCTACACGGCGGCCTCCAATGGCGGCGCCTCGGGGTCACGGTCACGACGGGTTCATCGTGATCACCGTCCACTGATTCGGGGCCGAACCACTCGCAGGATGAGCAGCGCCAGGAGTGCGATCCAGAGCACGTTCATCACGCCGACCACGAACAATAGCGCCATGAGGACCCAGCAGCAGCCGACGCAATAGGTTCCGTGGAGCATTCCCAGGCGCAAGCAGCCCAGCGCGTCGCCGCGAAAGCCGCCATGGCTCATGAGAAATCGATGCGGCGTCCGGCACTGGGCAAGGCAGGTATTCTTGAGTGGCGTCCACTGGTAAATGCCTGCCGCAATCAAGACCACCGCACCGAGCAAGATGCTGGCGCTTGCCATGCGGCCATTCAGCAGGCCCGTGCGCTCCAACCCCCATTGCCCCATTTCTGCAGCGAATGTCGCAGAGGCCGCGCAGTGCCGGCTCAGTTCGCAGCGGGGCGAGGATCGGCATCGTGAGCATAGGGCTCGACAGGGCCGGTTTGGTCGAGCAGGAAGCTTCGAATCACCTGGGTCATCAACTCAGGTTGCTCGAACTGAATGTAATGCCCTGCTTTCGGGAAGTAAAAGATCCTCAGGTCGGCAAAGGTCTGTCGATAGTCGAGCGCCACTTTCCAGGGGATGTAGTTGCATTCGCCGACGAGCAAAATGGCGGGTGTGGTTGCCCTTGAGAGCCACATGCGGGTCGCCTTGGGGCTCCCCGTTTGAGCTACCAGCCGCTCCATTACATACGGGTTAAGGCCTGGATTGTCGCGTTGGCTCTCAACGCCTGAGATCACGGACGGAACTTTTGCAGAGTCTCCCTTACACACAAGCGTATCTCCCCCATGAGCCATCGGGGGTGCCATTCGCTCCTCGGCTTCGCGTTGCGGTAGCAGGTGTTCCGCCGCGTCGGGATTCTGCTCCATGAGATAGAGTCCCGCGAGCAGCCGCAAGGAAATACGGCTCAGCTCAATCTGAGGCCGTCCCACCGCCGTGCGCTTCCACTCGTACGGGGTAGTTTGGCCGTAATTCCAGATCGCACCCGGCGAGTGGAATACTACCTTGCTGACATGCAGGGGGTACCTCGCGATATAACTCGCAGCCAGGGTCGAACCCCAGGAGTGGCCGATCAAAATCATTCGCTCGGCGTGTAATTGAATTCGAATGGCCTCCAGATCCTCGACGGCCCGCGCGATCGTGTACTCCTTGACATGAGGAAAGAATGCCGAGGCACCGCTGCCGGCCTGGTCGTACAGGTACACGCGAAAGCCGTCCGCGGCCAAGCCGCCATAAGCATCGCTATCGAACGGCGCAAATCGCAGGCCCGGCCCGCCGTGAAGGAATACGACCGGCTCAGGGTGTACTGCGATATTCGAGGGGGGAAGAAACTCCTGGTAGGAGATTGTCGAGCCCGTGCGCAGGTGCCAATAGTGGGCATTCGTCGCGGGTATGACTTCAACGAACCGTGGAGACCCGGGCCTCAGAACGAGTAAGTACAGCGAGATAAATAAAATCACGGTCAGTGCGCCGGAGGTCATCGTAACGAAGCGCACGGGCGTGTGAGTCCGCCAAAGCACGACGCCAACTCGCACTCCGACGCGATAGCGGCAAACGTCAATGTAGCAGCCAAAGCCAAAAGCGAGCTTTGCGCTATATCAACGGACAAGTAATAAGACGCCAGAATCCCCGCGATCGAAGCAACGACTACCGCCGCTGAGACGATGATCACTGCAGTGGTGCGGAGCAGAATGCGAGGCGACGATTGAGCTACTGGCGACATCGCGGCATCCGATTCGGACATGGCTTGCCCCTTCATTCCCTGACGGGTGGTCGATTCACAATGGATAATCGCGAAGCCGCATGAATCCCGCCATGAGCTGGGTTGGATAAGGATTTGATTCCCAAGAGGCGGAAGAGGATCAACTCTCGGCGGATCCGAAGCACATCGATGAGGAGACCCGGGAACACTACGCCTCTAGGCGCGCCCCCAAGCGATCCACGACGCGTTTGCGCAGTTCGCCGCCTTGCCCCGCGATGCGATCGATAACCACGCATTCCTGGCCCAAGGCAAGCTGACGATGCCAGTGCTCGCGATCGGAGGGGACAAGTCCTATGAAGAGTCACTTGCCACCGAGATCAAGTTCGTCGCGACCGACGTCACGCCACTCCTCATCCCGGACCCCGGGCACTGGCTCATGGAGGAGCAGCCGGCTGAGACCGTCGCAGCGATCGAGCAATACATCGAAAAGAAGCAGGTTGTGTTTCATGCGGCGATGGAAAGTCTGTCTGCTACCGCTGTTGACACCTCCGCCCAATAGAGTTATCCGTAGTCGGGTTGGATGGTCGATTAGCGACAGGGGTCCGGGTCCATCCGACCGTGACCACATTCAGGCAGGCAGGTCTTCGCCGGAAAGGGGCCATAGAATGGCGAGCTTTGTGCGATCGGACAGACGGAGCCAGGCAATGCGGTCGGTTCGTCTAACAGCGATCCTGGGTCTCCTTCCCGGGTTGGCTCTGGCGCAGGAAGTGGCGAACACCTCCTATCTCGCGTCGAACGGTGAAAAGGTACTGAGAATCGAATGTACTCTTCACATGGGAAAAACCGAGGCATGGAAGCTGTTTACGACTGAGGCGGGCCTCAGAAAATGGATCGCCCCGGTTGTTGCGGTCGATTTCCGCGTCGGCGGGCGCATTCTGACGAACTATGGCCCGTCCAGGTCTGTTCGCGACCCCGGGACGATCAGCTTGCCCATCATCAACTATCTCGACGGTCAGATGCTGACGCTGAAGGTCATACTCAATCGTGAGTTTCCTGCCAAGGTACGGCGGGAGGGCGCTAACCTCCAGGAGATCATTCAATTGGAGGATGTCGGCGACGGGCAAACCCACATTGTGTCTTCGATGGTCGGCTGGGGCATCGGCTCAGAGTGGGATAAGACTTATGCCTTTTTCGAGAAGGGCAATGCCTGGACTTATCGACAGCTGGTCGCAAACTCTCAAAGCTGAGCCACAGCCTGGAAAGCACCCGAGGCGGGTTTCACTGAGCGTCTCCCATTCGGAGACCACCTCGATCCACCTCACTGCGTCGAGCTTGCCTGAAGCCGTCCACACTACGGGCGAGCGTCCGACGCCACCGCCAGCGGGTGCATTCAAGGTCGCCAACGGGTGCCGACTTCCAGGTGCCCGCGCACCGAGCATTGCCTGAAGGACGGCTAGAACTGGAATTTGTTGGACAATTTGTCGAAACCCGGCGTGTCTATTCGTCGAATAAGTGAAGCCCGGATAGACCGCCCGCCTGAAAACCATTGAAGGAGACGACATGCCGCAATATCTGGTTGCTATTCACCACCCGGACCACTACGACCCGTCCCTGGAGGGCGAAGCGATGATCCGAGATATCCAGGTGCTCAACGAGGAGATGGATGCTGCGGGCGCCCGGTTTTTTGCGGGGGGCCTGGAAGCGGCGCCCAAGGCGAAATCACTGCGTAAGCAGCCCGGTGGCGAGGTGCTCATCACCGACGGGCCGTACCTTGAGGCTAAGGAGCACGTAGGAGGTTTTTGGATACTGGAAGCGGTTGACATGGACCAGGCGCTGGCGTGGGGACGCAAGGCCGTCGTCGCTTGTCGCGCGCCGGTCGAGGTGCGAGCCTTCCATCGGATCCGGCCGGACAGATAAGCGACCCACTCTGGCAGCGCCGACGGCGACTTGGACCGACCGATAGAGACAAATAGACGGCGAGGGCGATGGAGCTTCGCACACAAGGACGGCCTGCGCCCGAGAGTGCCTCTCACATACATCCGTGAAGTGCTACAAGGAGCAGCTCAGTGCGTTTCATAATGCTAGCGATGCCGAAAGGATCTGAATCGGCACCATCGGTTGCAGCTCCCAGTGCGGAAGTGGTGGCGAGGATGATGCAGTACCACAAGGCGCTCGAGAGGGCCGGGGTTCTGCTCGCGCTGGACGGGCTGTTCCCTCCCTCCACGGGAGCACGTATTTCGTACGCGGGTGGCAAGGCAACGGTGACCGACAGTGCGTTTGCCGAGACAAAGGAAGGGCTCGGTGGGTATTGGATTGTCCAGGTCCGCTCGCGTGAAGAAGCCATTGAATGGGCGAAGCGCGCGCCCATGTCAGACCATGAAGTGCTAGAAGTCCGCCAGATCCGGGAGATGTGCGACTTTCCAAAGGATGTTTGGAAGCCCGCCGCGCGGGTCGACCCTCTGACCGCTCACACCGACGGAGACAGCGCCCGGCCGAGGCTAACCCAACGGGCCGATCGTTTTCTCGATCGCTTCGAGCATCGACCCTGTGGATGCGATCCGAATCGCGACAGCGGTCTGCGCCGGCATGTAGCCGTCGTCATTCTGAAAAGGAATGGCCTCGCTCAATAGCCTGAAAGCGATGGCGGTCCCGGCGCCCAGCTCAAAGTCCCCGAGCTGATCCTGGGTGAGGAACAGGGCGCGCGCACCCAGAAGGTATTCGATTCCCAGGATCTTCGACAGATTATCAGCGATCTGTCGTGTTTTTCGGCACGACCAGGGCGCCATGCTCACATGGTCCTCCTGATTGCTCTTGGTGGGAATTGAATCGACCACCGCCGGAAAGCACAGGGTCTTGTTCTCGGAGGCGATCGCCGCGGCCGAGCCCGAGATCGTCGCGTAACCGGTGTTCACCCCGATCGGCGCCCCGGCCAGATTGGGCGGCAGTCCATAGCTGAGAGTCGGGTCACAGAGGGCGAACAACCGGCGTTCCGAAATATTGCCGATCTCGGCCAGCGACATCGCGAGGATGTCCATGGCGAACGCGATCGGCTCGCAATGAAAGTTTCCCCCCGACAGGAATTCCAGGCGGCCAAGCTCATCCCAGAAGACCAGGGGGTTGTCGGTCGCGGCATTCAATTCGCGCTCGATCAGTGTGGTGGCGTACTGCAGGTTGTCGCGGCAGGCTCCATGCACCTGCGGCAGGCACCGAAACGAGTACTGATCCTGGACGCGAGACGTGTGAGTCGGATGCAGAAGATCGTGGGGGAGATGAACGGCGCGAGCGTCCTCGCTCATGCGGCGACTATCACAGGTCAGGCGACGGACGTTATCGGCCACGAGGATCTGGCCGCGCTGCTTGCGAACCTCGTGAATCCGTGGGTCGAATGCCGCCCGCTCGCCGCGAATAGCTTCGAGGCTGAGCGCGCCCGCCACGTCGGCATGCTTCATCAGTCGCTGGGCATCGTGCAGGTTGAGCACCGCCATCGCCGCACTCAGGCTGTTGCCGTTGATCAGCGCCAGGCAGTCCTTCGCCTTCAGATCGAAGGAAACGGGGCAGATGCCCGCCCGGGCGAGCGCCTGCCGGGCCGGCATGCGCACCCCCTCGTAGAAGGCCTCGGCGGCTTCGTGGCCGATCAACACCGAGGTCAGGTGGGCGAGCGGCGCCAAGTCGCCGCTCGCTCCGAGGGAACCCTGCAACGGAACGAGTGGATGAACGCCGCGATTGAGCATCTCGACGAGTCGATCAACGACTTCGACGCGCAAGCCCGACACTCCGAGGCAGAACGCGTTGATGCGGATCGCCATCATGGCTCGAACCACATCCCGCGGCGCGGGCTCACCGAGCCCGCTGCAATGAGAAAGAACGACATTCAGCTGAAAGCGGTCATTGTCGGCCTGGGAAATCGGGTAATCCTTGAGTTTGCCAACACCGGTGTTGAAGCCATATATTGGCGGCGCCCCATCGGTGAGCCAATGAGTGTCGATATAGTTGCGCACCCGGACGATCTCCTCGCGGCAGGCGGCGTCCAGCTCCACCGGCGAGTCGTTGCGGGCAATCTCCACGACCTCGGCGAGAGTCAATGTCTCACCATCCAGGCGTACGACTTGCATTCTTTCTCCTTGCTTCCTTCCCACGCAAGGTGCCGGGCGTCAGCTAGCGTGAGGGCTTCAAGACTACCTATTCGTTCGCGTGCCGGTAAGTGTTTTCGAAGGAGGCCAACTTGGCGGCAATCTATCTGCGTTACCTGAGCCATGAGGATGTCGCGGCACTGGGATTGACCGATACGGAGATCCTAAGTGCGGTGGAGGGAGCACTTCGCGCCCAGGGCCTGGGGCAGGTGCAGATCGAGCCGCGCGTGCACCTGGTGCCGGAGAAGAAGTATCCGGGGCATTTCAATGTGCTGCGCGGCTACGTAGGGCCGCTGGGACTCGCCGGGGTGAAGGTGGTCGGCGACTTCTATCGCAACTACGAGGTGGGTCTGCCTTCAGAACTGGGGCTGCTGCAGCTCTTCGACCCGAAAACCGGCGCACCGGTCGCCATCGTCGATGCCGCGGAGCTAACTGACATGCGCACCGGGGCCGTCACGGCTATCGGTGCGAAGTATCTCGCGCGCCAGGATTCGAAGGTGCTCGGCCACATCGGCGCCCGCGGAACCTCGTACTGGAATGTGCGGCTGCTGCACCGGCTCTTCGGGTTCAAGGAGATTCGGGTGCACTCAAGGCGTCCCGAAAGCCGCGATGCTTTCGCGGCGCGTCTACGGCGCGACCTGGGAGCGCGGATCACGGTGACAGAGGACTGGGAATCCTGCGTGCGCGACGCTGACGTCGTGGTCGAAGCATCACGACTGGAGAAGCCCGCGCCGCTGCTCAAGACCGAGTGGATCAGGAGGGGCGCCTGCGTCATTCCCTACGGCACCATGAGTGCGGTGGAATTGTCGCTGACCGACATTATGGACAAAATGGTGGTTGACGACTGGGGGCAGGCCCGAGCCGGACCGCTCGGCGCGCTGCGTACGCACGTCGACACCGGGCGACTCTCCGAGGCCACGTTGTATGCGGAGCTTGGCCAGATCGTAGCCGGGCTCAAGCCGGGGCGCGAGCGAGCGGACGAAACCAACCTCTTCTGGCACCGAGGACTGTCGCTGTCGGACATCGCGCTGGGCGCGGCAATGGTCGAGAAGGCGCGCGCGCTCGGAATCGGCCAGGACCTGTTGTATCGCGCGCAATGAATTTTCTGGCGCACGCGGGCCGTTGCCTAAAAGGTAAGAATCGCCAGGCTCGCGCATCGATTTGAGCGGCACTGGGACGCCGGAATGATGTCGGTGCTTGGATGTGCCGAATGGCGCTGCGGCATCAGGCGTCAGATTCGACCTCAATCCGACCCGTCATTCGAACAAATCCGCCCTTCGCTGGCGTTACAGCTGCGTGTGTGGTGCCTGAGCTGAGATCGAGCATGTGCACGATTGTGCTTCCATTGTGTTCCTGCCACGAAAGCATGACCAGGTCATTTCGAACGGCCACGGCTTCATACTCGACTGTGTCGGAGAACCGATGTAGTTACCCTCGATGACGTCTACCGTCAGCTCGCGTTCAGAGTGGATCGTGATCCGTGGTGTGAAGTTCTCGAAGTGAAACTCCAGCACTTGCCCCACGTGAAGCGGCGATGCAGATTGCGTAGCTTGACGGTCGCCCGGGTGGTTGGGCATCATGCCTCCGGCTTCTTCCCCGGTGCGCGCCGTCGCGGCTGGTAGCGAATGACAACGACCCCGCAGGCGTAGCCCTCAGCCTCCTTCAGCTCGAAGTTGGAGTCAATGCCTCGTTTTTCGAAAATCAAGAGGCCCTGGCGCAGCGCGACCGGGTTCACATAGAACTGGTACTCATCCACGAGGTCGTTCGCGATCAAAGCCGAAGCGAACCCGGCCCCGCCAAAGGCGATCATATCCCGGCCAGACTCTGCCTTGAGGGCATTGACCTCTTCTGATAATGGCCGCCGGGCGAGTTCGGTTCCCGCCCATTGGACCTTTTGGAGTGTCTTGGAGAACACAACCTTGCGGGCCTCGACGATGTGCTGCGCGAAGGTGAAATCCGGGTTGGCTCCGTAGTCGCGCGCGAACTGGGACCAGTGGTCGAGGTAGCCGCCTGCGATGATCTTGCGGCTCAATAGGATCGTGTCGACGCTTTGGAAGACCCCATTGAACCGGACCTTGAGCGCCTCATCCCAGGCGCATTCGGGTCCCCAGTCCCAGACCTGCCAGTCCGGCCCATCTCCCGCTCGCCCTACGTAGCCATCAGCGGAAATCTGCATTTGCAGGATGAGCTTGCGCATCGCGTCGGTTCCTTCACGTACTGGAAAACGAAGCCAACCGGGTGGACGGTGTCGTCCCACAGGTGGGTCCTTATCTGAATGACAGAGAGTCGCGTAAGTTCCTGGTCCCGCCGGACCGCTTCTGGCAGGGAAGCGGATTGGCTTCGTAGCGTTTTATTGCGCCACCCATGCACTCGCTCTGCAGGCGACAACTCCGACCGGAGTACCGCTGCGGAAGAGTGCAAAGTCCCCCATGGGCCTTCCCTGGCGAAGCTCAGTCATAACAAAGGCGACAAAGAACAGAACGGCCATTTCCAGCCGGGCGAGTCAGACCGGCGCTGGAGGGCACATTGCACCAAGTCATCGAGGACAGCGCGACGTCCCCCGGTTTTGAATAGCACGCGGCTGCAGTCTAATCCTCCGGTGGAGGTTGGACGTGAAGAAGCGATTCAGCGAAGAGCAGCTCATTGGGTTCCTGCGGGAAGCCGAGCGCGGATTGGCGGTGAGGGATGCGCTGAACCGCCCGGACCGTTCAGCGCAACGGCCCTGCTGACGTTGCCTGTCTCAGCAAGGTGTCTCGACCGTGGCGGGAAACGTCCCCATTTGAGGTTCATATAGAGTGAAGTCCGTAATCCAGGAGCCCTCTGACTGCGGGCAGCCCAGTTGATCTAAACCTTTCGTGGCTCGGTAGCGGGGGGGCTGGCAGTAGCCAGCGGACGGTTGCGCATGCAGCGCCGTCGGCACGCCGGATATGACCTTGAGCGCTAAATAGGCGCCGCTTGCGAGGCCTTCATGGGGCGGCAACTGCAACGCTTAGACAGAGCAGCGACGTGTGAGCTGCGCCTGTCGGCTACGCGCATCGATCGACGGTTCAGCTTAACAGATCGTCCATGGGAGCAAGATGTCATGTCGAACACGTTCAAGCGGAATGTCCGGCTCGGGTTAATAACGCTCATCGCTTGTCCGGCTTTCGCGCAGCAGCCGCCAGATAGCGTGCTCAGCGACAGAGTTGGCAACACCGCGATGGGCGCTGCAGCGCTACTAAACCTCGTCAACGCCAATGGCGGCAACACCGCCGCGGGCGCCAGCGCTCTGACGCGCGACACCACTGGCGCATACAACTCCGCGTTCGGGTACCTCACTTTGTTCTCCAACGTGAGTGGTATCTACAATACAGCTGTGGGCGCAGAAGCGCTTTACTTTAACACTAGCGGGACGCTCAACACGGCCGTGGGCGCCGGAGCGTTGAATGCTAATACCACCGGCAGCTACAATGCGGCGCTCGGGCAGAATGCGCTGTTGAAGAATACGACGGGTATTGCAAACACCGCCAGCGGCTACTTGGCTCTCCTATCGAACACGAGCGGCAGCGGAAACACTGCCGACGGCGACTCCGCGCTTGCCAACAACACGACCGGAGATGAGAACACCGCCGGCGGATTTCAGGCGCTCGGTCGCAATACCACCGGCTATTGGAACACCGCGAGCGGCGAGGGCGCGCTCGGGTATAACAGGACCGGAAATTACAATACCGCTAGCGGAGCCATAACACTCAATAACAGCGTCACCGGCTCGAACAATACTGCCATCGGCTACGGCGCACTTTATTCCAACGAGGCCGGTAGCAGTAACATTGCGTTGGGCTACCAGGCCGCCTATCAGGTCATTGGATCAAACAACATCGACATCGGTAGCGCCGGAGCAGCTGCGGACAACGGTGTCATCCGCATTGGCGCAGCGGGGGTGCACGGAGCTGCCTACATCGCCGGAGTCCAGAACGCCAAGGTTACAGGAAGCGCGGTGTTCGTGACGGCATCCGGACAGCTTGGGGTACTGGCATCTGCTGAGCGTTACAAGACACAGATTACGCCAATGGGCTCCGCCAGCGAGCCGTTGCAGCAGCTACGACCCGTCTCGTTTCACCTGAAGTCGGATCCGTCGGGTCCGGTGCAATACGGGCTGATTGCCGAGGAGGTTGCCACGGTCTATCCGGAGTTAGTGACTCGCGATGAGCACGGAACCACGCAGGGCGTCCGCTACGATGAGCTCGCGCCGCTTCTGCTGAATGAATTGCAAAAGCAGAAGCGGATTATCCGGCAGCAGCAGCAGCGCTCTGCGATACTGGAGCGGCGTCTGGCTGCGCAAGATCGTATGCTGCAGCAGATAAGCCGGCAGCTGGTGGCGGTCGACGCGGGCCTCGGGCACTCTGAAGGCCGGGCCGGCTCATGAGAGCTCAAAGCCGGTCAGCGCGGTCCGATCAGGCTTAACCGGCAGCCCCCGGGGCCCGTCCCAAAGGAGGTTCGATGCATCGCAGATCGAGAACTGTATTGGCTTTCCTCGGCATCGTTGCCGCATCGCACGCACTCGCGGCCAGTGTCTTCGACGGGACGTGGAAAGCGGATCTGGACAAGAACCAGCAGAACGCAAAGCCAGACGTTCGGGAACTCTCAAACGGGATCTACAAGTGCCTCTCCTGCGACCCGCCGTACGAGATAAAGGCCGACGGCTCCGACCAGCCCGCTTCATCCCAGGGGCTCGACGCACGCAGCGTTCGGATCGTGGACGAGCACTCGATAGAGATTACGGGCAAAAACAAGGGAAGGGCCGCCTTCAAAGCGACCGTCATGACCTCGGCCGATGGCAAATCTCAGATCATTCGCGAAACCATCTTCAACATGGGCCCGCAGCCCTTCACTGTGACCGAGCACTTCACACGAGTCGGCGCGGGATCGAACGGCGCGCATGCGGTATCAGGAACCTGGAAGCTCGTGAGGACCGAGGGCTCCGACAATGTGGATGTGACGACCTTCACAATCACCGGGCGAACGGTGGCGCGTCGCGACGCGCAGGGATCCTCCTACGTCGCGCAGATCGATGGTCCCGCCGCGGCGCTTGTCGGAGATTCTCGATGGGACCACGTGGCCGTCAAGATGCCCGATCCTCGTACGCTCGAGGAGACGATGAGCAAGGATGGCCAGGTTCGCATGAGCGCGAGGTGGTCCATCAACGTCGACGGAGTCACGATGCACGCACGGTTTGAGGATGCGAAGGGCGAGGTCTTCGAGCAGAGCGGTCACAAGGTGAAGTGACGACCAGCATGCGAGTCCGGCAGGAAGTCGAGACGCAGCCTTGAGGCGAACGATCGGCGCATACGCAACGGAGCGGCTGCAATGCGAGTACTCCGACACCGATGGCACGTAGCAGGCGGCCGCGGGCGTGCCCGACACCGTGAACCATATCGCTGGTGGCCATGTACGCCCGACAGTTGTCCGCCATCGCAGTTCCACAGATGCCCCCCGGCTCGGGCCCGCATGCTGTCGCAATCGCCGCGGTAGTTCTCGGAAGCAGCCAAGACGTTGGGGGCTATCGGCCTGACTGGTAATCATCTCCTTCAAATTATAGCCGCGGTGTATTTCGATGTAGGCGTGAGCCATCAGATGATACATCTCAGTGCGCATCGAGAATCGCGGCGGGCCGAGTGTTTCCCATACGAGCTCATTGAGGCCTTCACCTGTGTTTGCCGCGCGCAATTCTTTGTCGGACACCACGGGTGACTCTCCATCGAGAACGCGCTGAAGGAGCACCGGACCGACCCAAACCAGCGGTCGTGTCTTCAACTCGCAGATAAAATCATCGCGTACGAATACGCCAACGCCGACACCCGCAAGATGAGTGCGACCTGCGGCGAGCTCTTCGAAGACCGCCGTTGTCATTGCTTCCGAATCCAGCAAGCGAAGCCAAGCACGGCTGAGTCCTTGGACCGCTGCGCCGTATCTTGGCGCGATGATCGGATGGTTAGCGATGATTCCAGTGCAGCCGGGAACATCCTTCGCTTCCATGGCCTCCTCTAGGCGTTCGTTGTCCCACGATAGGCGCATTGTAAGCGCCAGAGCTGGCTTCTCGTTGAGCTTCGCGACGGCCTTCGCGCCGCTGGCCGGGCGCGAGGTGCGCGTATCGCAATGACGTGGGCCATCGAGCGCTGGCCCAGCAGGTCGCGCACGGTCATGGCGCAGGTCATTGCCCAGCACCCCGTGATCTGCGCGGGCCGGCTGCCGCGGTGATTCGTGAAATAAGTCTTTCAAGTGGTCGGCGCGCTAACCAAACCTTCAGGCGCGGATGCTTGTGGGCGGAGGCGGAACCGCCGGAAGATCTCATACCGAAGGCGCCGCGGGCGATTTATTTTCGTGGTCTATCGCTAGAATATAGCTGGAAGGGGCATACAGTAGCCGGCGTTTCGGATTGCTGAAAACGTCCACCGTTGCGCTACGTCTTGCGCACGCACGAGGATCGCGCCTCATTCGCCAGGATCTGGTCTACGCAGCCCCTGACGGTGGGGCAGTCGGCCCGGATCTGGGAGAGGCGGCTGCCGATCCTGCCTTGCATCGAGCCGGCACGACGTTCCTGCGCGCGACACGCAGGCCAAAGGGCGACCTGGCGGCAAAGTTCGACGTGTTACATAGGAGCGTCATGTTCAAAACCCTACAGAATCTTCCAATCCCCTTGTTGTTGCTGGCCGCCACAGTCCTGGAGGTCAGCGGTGATGCCGTCGTGCGCACCGCCATTTACCAACAGGTCGGCTCAGTTCGTCTCGCATGGTTACTCGGAGGATCGATGCTTCTGCTTGGGTACGGAGCGTTCCTGAACATTGCGCCTGTGGAATTCGGCCGCGTCGTGGGGCTCTACATCGCAACGCTGCTCGTCGTCTGGCAGATCATCAATTTCGTGGCCTTTCGCACGCTACCGGGGTTGCCGGTTTGGTTGGGCGGTGCGCTGGTCATCGCAGGAGGCGTCATCATTACCTTCTGGCCCGCCACGCAAGATTGACCGCCCCTCGGGCAGAGACACCCAGTATCCGGCGCGGGCGCTTGCTGAGGAGGCCCGGCCGCGCGCTACCGTCAGAACGCACCGCCCTGTCCTGGGCGAAGGCTCACGCCATCGGCCTGCGCTGACGGACCTTGCGCTTGAGCTGGCCCAGCGTAGCGTCGGCTTCCGCCGCGCGCTGCCGGCCAGCCTGCTGACCTCGCTCGCGACACTCGTGCGCGCGATGAACTGCTACTACAGCAACCTGATCGAGGGGCATGACACGCACCCCGTGGATATCGAGCGCGCGCTGCAGGGCGACTATAGCCGGGACACGAAGAGAGGCGGTCTCCAGCTCGAAGCCAGGGCGCATATCGGCGTTCAGCAGTGGATCGACGAAGGCAGCCTGCAGGGCCGAGCCGTCAGTTACTTCGTCTAACGGGTCGCGACGACAGGCACGGAGATCTGCTTGGCATGCCAGAGAAAGCCGACAGCAGCGATCCAAAGCCAAATTGGCCGAGATAACGAGCCCATAACCATTCCGGATGGGTCATCAGCGCATACCCGACGCTTGGGGATATGCTAACAATCAAATGCAGACACGCGACAGCGAACCCTATTGCGACGAGCAACGACGGCAGCGACCGATAGCGACGCCAAAGCGGCTATGCCGGCAATGGTCAAAAGTAGGGAAGGGCCAACTATAAAGCCAACCGCATTTGGGTGCTCCTGTCCGCAATTCTGCTTCAAGGCTTGGTCAGCGGCAGAGCACAAATTCTAGCGCGTCGCATATAACCGATGTCTGGCGCCAGTCATAAGAAGTCTCAGTCTTTGATTTCCACTTCCTCAGTGAGCGGTGCAGGCTTTGCCCTAAAGCGCCCAGCGGGAACGACTCGTCACGAATCTCTGCATTCCATGAACCACGCCATGTAGCAGGCGACATGGAAGTGCCGAGCGCCGGCCGGGTATTGGATCTCGTACTCCAGTTCGTCACGCGGAATCATGACGCCACACACTGCGCACGGACAGTCGGACCCGCAGCCGCCGAAAATTCCGCCGCGCACAGTGACCCCGAGCTGGCCTGCATTGATCAGGCCGCGTACCTGGCGGCGCAGCTCCGCATCGTCGACAGCCATGTGACGCTCCTTCTGTAGCCAGCGACGCTGCGTCGCTTTCTACGAACTCGGTGCCTTCGGCTGTCGCCTCTTGCACCACTCGTTAAAGCAATCGAAATGCATGAACCGGGCGCCTGCCTCGGCACTCTCGTTAGCCTCAAGCTCGTACTGGATTTGTTCGGCAGTGATCGGCTGCCCGCAGCTGCTGCAGCGCACTCCCTTGCCGTGGCTGGCATTTACGCGCACTGACTCACGCCGTCGATAAGCCAAGCGGGTGGCCGTAAGGCCCACATCGGTGGTGTCCATAGCCGCTCCCTTTTTCCGAAGCGGTGCGAGGGCAGCATAAATCGTGCCGGATTTCGCGCCCACGCTCTGGCGACTCACTCTTTCGCGAGAATCACTTCCACGTTCGACACGTACAGCAGCCGCTCCCACCACAGCGGGTTCTGATTGGCGAGCCAGTTGACCGGGGCGAGTGCCCGGCTCTCCTTGCGGCCGACGTAAATCCGGTTGGAGACAACCTTCAGATTCTGCACCGCATCATGCGGTTCGGGGAAAACGGCCCACAAGTTCCAGGAATAATAGGTTCGGTGCGTGAGTCGGTAGGCGGAGGGATTCTTGAAGTGCGGCAACCACAACTCCAGCCGGCCGCCGGGCTGGAGGATCTTCGCAGCTTGCGTGAGAAAATGCGCTGTCGAGTCCATGTGCTCGAAGCCATCTTTGCACAGGATATATTCCACTGAGCCAGTTGGGGCGAAGGTCCACTCCTTCCCCAAATCGGCCACGACGTTGAAACCAAAGTCGATCGCATCGACGTTGGTCCAGCCGGCCTGATGTTGCACGCCGGCAGCACAGGTGCACTTTCATTGCCTTCCCCCCGTTATGCACCTGATTGTGACGCAGTTCGCCTGGATAGTCCGTAGGAATTCGCCAAAGTAGCCCGTGACGCGGCTCACACGCACTTGCGCGACTGACTGAACAACCTCGGGCCCGAACATCGGCGCACGCGCATTGCATTGCTACTCCACCGTCCACGGGGCGGAGGGACGAGCCTTCATGCGTCTCGCAAATATGTCGCGTACACCGCGATGCTGGGAATAATGCTTTCTGCAACCGCTGCCAATGCAGCCGAATTCAAGCTGACAGGCGTCGTCACCGGAGTCGGAACCCGACAGCGGGTTACCCGTTTCTCCCGGGCCAGGCAATTTCCGGTGGCTAGTCGTGGCGCAGGAGCAGGACCAGCCGCGTTCGGTGCCAGAACCAGACGTGCTGCTGTTGATGCTGACCGGGTTCGGGGTGCTCGGATTCTCAGCGTTCATGCGGCTTCGGCAGCTGCGCAGGGAGCGGCTGCGGCTACAGGCGCGCGCGCCCTGCCCGACGGTGATCGGCGGCCTGCGCCATTGCTTCTTCCACGGTTTAGCTGCCGGCGAACGAGCTCATGAGTGTGGACCCTGGTCACGGATCCCGACTAGCATGGCCGTGACAGGATAAGATGCTTTGTAGCATCGCCGGTGCGACGCTTGCTGCGAACTCCCATTCTGGCTTGGAGTGGCCGCGGTACCGGGGTGACCGGCTCACGCGTGCAAAAACCCTAGAGCTTAGATTGGTCAGTTAGTTATCGTCGGTGAGCCTCGTATCCCACAAAGTATATTCTTGTGGGATATGACCTCCGTGGCCAGCCCGCATGAACGTGCCCTGACCCTGTTGGTGTGCTTCACGGCTACCGACTTAGACGTGAGCGGTCAGGGGTCGGCCGCCGGCGAGCTCAGGGCCTTTTTGTCGGGATGCGCAAGTGCAGAAAGAATGCCTTGGAGGATTCTTATCGGGTTCGGCGGGCAACCCGACACGGCCACATCCACGGGAATGACGTTTGAAACACGTCCGCGACTGGCGTAGTTTTCGCCAAAGATGCCGCCGGTGCACCCGCAGTCGCCCAGTGCCACCACGAGTTTCGGATCCGGCGTGGCCTCATAGGTTCGGCGCAAGGCGAACTCCATGTGTCTGGAGACGGGGCCCGTGACCAGCAGCAAATCGGCGTGCCGGGGGCTTGCGACGAATCGAATGCCGAGCCCTTCGAGGTTGTAGATGGGATTATTGAGGGCGTGAATCTCAAGCTCACAGCCGTTGCAGGAGCCAGCGTCGATGTGACGGATGCACAGCGCGCGGCCGAGCACTGCACGAATGCGATCCTGCAGGCCCTCCCGAATCCGCGGGGTCTCATCCGCCTTCGGCGGCGACTCGGAGACGATGCCGATCGATGCAATCTGGCGCAGTGTTTTCAGCATGGCGACGGGTTACAGATCATGTCCGCTGTAGGACAGGTTGAAGGATTTGTTGATGAGCGGGAAATCCGGCACGATGTTGCCCATGATGGCGTGCTCGATGACCGGCCAGTTCTGCCAAGAGGAATCGTGCGGATGACAACGGCGGATCGAGCCGGCGCGGCCGGCTTCGAGCGCAACGAACACCGGCCCACGCCAGCCCTCGATCAAGCCTGCACCGCTCGCTCCGTCGGCCGGCACGCAGACCGGCAGTACGTGCGGCCCACCTGGTAGCGTTTCGAGAATGCGTTGAACGAGACGACAGGATTCCTGTAGCTCATCGAAGCGAACGGCGACGCGAGCGGCGACATCACCCTCGCAGCGTCCGATCTTCACCGGCGCTAGCTCTCCATACGGGTGACAAGGCAGGTCGATGCGTAGATCGAGCGCCTGGCTGCTGGCGCGGCCTGCGAGGCCGACAAGTCCGAGACGCACGGCAAGCTCCGCACTAATCGTTCCGGCGCCGTTAAAGCGATCACGCACCCCTTCGTGCTCGTCATAGATTGCGCGCAGCCGCGGCACCTCCTGGTCGATCTCCAGCAGACAGCTGCGCAGCAGCGCGAGCCCGGTAGGGGAGAGATCGCGGTGCGTGCCCCCAGGGACGATGGCCTCCATCAGATAACGCTCGCCGAGCGCTTCGTGGCTTGCGCGCAGGAGCTGTTCTTTCAGACGTGAGAATTGCGCGAGTCCAAAAGAAAATCCTGCATCGTTGCCGAGCGCGCCCAAGTCACCCAGATGATTGGCGATGCGTTCGAGCTCGAGATACAGCGCGCGCAACCACGCTGCGCGGGACGGTATCTCGGTGCCCGCGAGACCCTCGAGCGCCTGGCAGTACGCCCAGGAGAACGCCACGGCGGAATCCCCAGACACCCGCGCGGCAAGCCGGTGCGCCTGAAGAATCGGAAACTCCGTGAAGCGCTGCTCGATGCCCTTGTGTACGTATCCTAAGCGCTCCTCGAGCCTCAGTACCTTCTCGCCAACGATCGAGAAGCGAAAGTGCCCAGGCTCTATCGTGCCGGCGTGTACCGGGCCGACGGCAATTTCATGCACACCGTCGCCTTCGACACGCACGAATTCATACTTATCGCCGAGCGGCTCCGCAACGGCCGGCGATTGCGGTGGGTCAACCAATGGCCGATAACCTTGCGGCCATGCTGCGTGTCGAAGCCACGGGCGGGTATCCGGGTCAGTGGAGCGCACCCCGGACAGGTCTGCCACCGCACGCTGCATACGTGAGGCCGCGGGAAAGAGATCTTCGATTCCCGGGTAGGGAGCCTCAGGATCGGGGATCGGCAGACTCAGAACGAGTCCCCCGCCCTCAGCCACAAATGCCGTGCGAATCACCAGGGCCGCGCGCTGATCCCAACCGGCCCAGTGCGCCAAGAGTCTGGCGCCCGCGGTGGCCAGATCCTGTACGACCCGGCGCCACTCTTCGCGGGAAACCGTCAGTGCACGCAGGCCCGGTGCACCCGGATGGGCTTCGCTGCGCTCAAACAAGGCCTGCAGCGCCATCTCACTCCCCTCCGATCAAGCGCGCCGCGGCGCGATACCAGTCCGCGAGGTAGGGCGGTATATAGATGCCCAGCACGAGAACGATTGCAAGATGGGCGAACACGGGCAGGAGCGCTGGGGGGTGCGGCAGGCGCTTGGCAGTTGTTTCACCAAACACCATGGGCTGCACCCGCCCGAAGATTGCGGCGAAAGCGATCCCGAGAGCCGCGAGGAGAATCGGCGTGGCCCAGGGTTGTTCCCGCATGGCAGTGGTGAGAATCAAAAACTCGCTCGCAAATACCCCGAATGGAGGCATGCCGAGAATTGCAAGCGAGCCCATCATGAGGCCCCAGCCGACCGTGGGACTCAGGGTGATGAGGCCGCGAATGTTCTCCATCAGCTGCGAGCCGGCCTTCTGCGCCGCATGCCCGGCGGCGAAGAAGATCGCCGATTTCGTGAGCGAGTGCACCGTCATGTGCAGCAGCGCGGCAAGGTTCGCCACCGGGCCGCCCATGCCGAAGGCAAAGGTGATGATCCCCATGTGCTCGATGGAGGAATAGGCAAAGAGACGTTTGATGTCACGCTGGCGCCAGAGGAAGAACGCCCCCAGCACGACCGAGATCAGCCCAAAGCCCATGAGCATCCGCGAGGGGAGGTGCGAGTGCAGCGAGCCTTCCACGAGCACCTTGCAGCGCACGACTGCGTAAATTGCGACATTGAGCAGGAGCCCCGACAAGACCGCCGAGATCGGCGTCGGACCTTCCGCGTGTGCATCCGGCAGCCAATTGTGCAAAGGCGCGAGCCCGACCTTGGTGCCATAGCCGACCAGGAGAAACACAAACGCCAGACCGAGCACGGTCGGCTCGAGCTGCCCTTTCACCGCGTTCAGGTGTGTCCACAGCAGCGCGGTGACCCCTTCCGCGCCCAAGACTTTCTCGGCGGCAAAATACAGCAGAATCGTGCCGAAGAGTGCCTGCGCGATACCGACACCACAGAGAATGAAGTACTTCCAGCCGGCCTCCAGGCTCGCTGGCGTACGATACAGCGTGACCAGCAGCACGGTGGAAAGGGTCGCCGCCTCCATCGCAACCCACACAAGCCCCATGTTGTTGGTCGTGAGCGCAACCAGCATCGTCGCCATGAAAAGCTGGTACATGCTGTGGTAAAGGCGCAGCCGCGGCGCGCTCACCCGCCCGTGAGCCAACTCCACGCGCATGTACGGGCGCGAGAACAGCGATGTAGTGAGCCCGACCAGCGCGGTGAGCGCGACAAGAAAAACGTTGAATGGATCGATAAAAAACTGCTCGTGCGCGACGACGAGAGACCCTTTGCTCACGACGCGCGCGGTCAGTGCGCAAGCGGCCAGGAATGTTCCGAGGCTTACCGCTGAGTTCAGCTCCGGAGCCCAGCGTCGTGCTCCGAAGACACCCAGCATGAGCGCACCGCCAAGCGGGGTGCTCAGTAGCAGGAGGAACTCCATTTACCGGCTCCCCTCGGGGCTACCGGAGGAGCCGAGGCCGCTCTCGTTCAGCGAACCACCTTCCTTGAGGGATTCCAGATGGTGCAGGTCGAGACTGTCGAACTGCTCGCGGATCTGGAAGAAGAAGATGCCGAGCACGAGCACGGCGACGAGCACATCGAGTGCGACGCCGAATTCGACGATCATCGGCATGCCGTACGTCGCACTCATGGCCCCGAAGAACAGTCCGTTCTCCATCGAGAGAAAGCCAACCACCTGAGACATCGCCTTGCGCCGCGTAATCATCGTGAGGAAGGAGAGCAGCACCACCGCGACGGCGATACCGATCGCATTGCGCGTGGCAGTGCTGGCAAGTGCCGTAATCGGCTGGGCGAGGCCGAACGCAAACACGACGACGAGGAGACCGACGAGCATGGTGCCCGATACATTGAGCAGCGGCTCAGTGTCCCAGTAAACCTGCAGCCGGCGGATGAGCCGGCGCAGAAGCCAGGGCAGAAACAGGACCTTGAGAGCGAGTGTCAGCGCGGCAGACACAAACAGATGACGCTCGCCCGTGCGCCAGGCGAGTAGCAGAGTTGCCACGAAGAGCAGCGCTCCCTGTGTCGCGAGCAGGTTGACGAGTGTCACGATGCGTCGCTGTGCGAGCATCGCAAATGACAACAGCAGCAACAGCGCAGCACAGAGATTCAGTAACTGCAGATCAAAGGGGGTACCGCTCACGGCCTATGCTCCGAGCAGCAGATGGACCAGCAGGCCCAGCACGGCAAGGAGAAAGGCGATGGCAAGAAACTCCGGCGCGCGAAAGACGCGCAGCTTCGCCGAGACTGTCTCGATGAGGGCGAGCCCCGCTCCGGTTAGCGCGAGTTTTCCGGCGAGCAACGGAATCGAGGCCAGGAGGCCGAGCGGTCCGCTTTCGCCCGTGGAGACTCCCCAGGGGATGAAGAGCGCAAATCCGATACACGCGTAATTGAAGAGCTTTAGGGCGGCCGCCCACTCCATCAGTGCCAGATGGCGCGCCGAGTACTCGAGCACCATCGCCTCATGGATCATGGTGAGCTCGAGATGCGTCGCCGGATTGTCGATGGGGATACGCGCGTTCTCCGCCAGCAGCACCAGAACGAACGCCACGGCTGTGAAGGCGAGACTCGGATACAGAGCGAGTGTTTGCGTCGCGAGATTCTCGGTGATGGCCGGAAGCGCCGTGGTCGCGGAGATTATGGAGGCAACAAAGATAACCATGAGCAGAGCGGGCTCAGCCAGGAAGCCGACCATCATTTCGCGGCGTGCGCCGAGCGTGCCGAAGGCGGTGCCGATGTCCATCGCGGCGAGCGACAGGAAGACCCGGGCGGTGGCCAGCAGACCCACGAGCGCGATGGCATCCGCGGCGATCGTAAAGGGCAGGCGGGTACCCATCGAAGGGATGATCCCGGCAGCGACCACCATCGCACTGAACACAATGTAGGGTGCGATGCGAAAGAGTGGGGATGCGCTCTCGGCGATTACCGCGTCCTTGTGAAAGAGTTTACGAATGCCGCGGTAGGGGAGCCAGATGCTCGGCGCGCGTCGGTTTTGCAGCCACGCCCGGCATTGATTGACCCAGCCGAGAAAGATCGGCGCGGCAGCCAGAGCCGCGACCAACTCGAGGGCCTGGGTAAGAATCTCGATCGCCTTCATAACATGAGCGCCAGGAGGACGATGAGCGTCACGAAGCTATAGAGCAGATAGGTTGCGATTCGACCCCGCTGCAACCAGCCGAAGGCATCCGCGATGCGTTGGACGAGCGTCCCAAGCGGCAGGTACAGTCCCTGCCAGAATCGGTCGCCTACGACGACGCGATAGCGCGGTGCCGGATCGAATGCAGAAGGCAGCTCGCGCTTCATAGCGAAAAAAGCGCCGAATATGTGACGGATCGGCTGTCCGAAGCCCTCGGCCGTGTCCTGCATGCGTGCGGTCAAGTCGCCGAAGCCGCAGTCCCAGGGCGCCGCGCGGCGCGCACGGCCGTGATAGAAGAGACGCACCATGAACACGGTGAGGACCACGAGGGCCGTCAGTGCGATGAGAAGGATCGGGGCGGAGTAGGAGGCACCTCGGCCACGCAGTGGCACCAGAAGCCACCAGGGAGCTTGCGCGCCCGGCAGGGATGCACCACTCAATTGCCCGACCACGATGCGCAGGCCGCCGATCACGCGCGTCGGCAGGATACCCAATGCGAAGCAGCCGAGAGCGAGCCAAATGAGGCCAATTCGCTCGAGCACGCTGGCCTCTTTTGCGTGCGCCAGCGCAGGCTCACGGGCCTGTCCGAGGAAGATTACCCCGAAGAACTTGACCATGACATAGGCCGAGAGGGCGGCGCATAGCGCGACGAGCGCGGCGCCCACGGGCAGCAGCATGTTGACGAAGGTCCTGGGCACTTCGTGAGCAAAGAGGAAGGCCTGCAGGAGCAGCCACTCGGACACGAAGCCGTTGAGGGGTGGGAGTCCGGCCATAGCCAGCGCGCCGATGAGGGTGAGCCAGGCAACCCAGGGCATGCGATGGATCAGGCCGCCGAGGCGTCCGAGGTTGCGCTCGCCGGTCGAATGCAGCACCGCGCCCGTGCCCAGAAACAGCAGGCTCTTGATGAAAGCGTGGTTGAGGCTGTGATAGAGGGCGGCGATCAGTGCGAGCGCGCCGAGCGAATTCATTCCCACGCCGTGGAACACAACGGCAAGCCCGATGCCGGTGAAGATGATGCCGAGATTCTCGATTGAGGACCATGCGAGCAGCCGTTTCATGTCGGTCTGCACCGTGGCAAAAACCACGCCGTATAGGGCGCTGAAGAGTCCGACAACGAGTAGTACCAGGCCCCACCACCAGTCGGGATTTCCCAATAAATCGAAAGTGACCCGCAGCACCCCATAGACGGCCATCTTCAACATGACTCCGCTCATGAGTGCCGAGACGGGTGAAGGAGCCGCCGGATGTGCTTCGGGGAGCCAGACGTGCAGGGGCACGAGCCCCGCCTTCGCCCCGAAGCCGAACAGTGCGAGCAAGAAGGCCGCCGCCGCCCACTGTGGAGCGAGGTGCGCGCTGCGCATCGCACTAAAAGTGAATTGCCAGCTTCCGCCCTGCATCACTCCGAAGCTCAGCAGAATTGCGATCGCTCCCACGTGTGCGATCAGCAGGTAGAGAAAGCCAGCTTGGCGGATCGCAGGGATCCCGTGCTGAGTGGTGACGAGGAAGTAGGACGACAGCGCCATGGTCTCCCACGCCACCATGAAAGCGTATGCGTCATCCGCGAGCAGAACAAACCCCATGCTGGCGAGGAAGAGGTGGTATTGCAGGCACAACAAGCCTGCATCAGTGCCCTCGCCACGACGAAAGTAGCCGCCGGAGAAGACCGAAATTCCCGCGGAGGCCGCACCGAGCAGCGCGAGGAAGAAGCTCGTCAGCGCATCGCGGCGCACGTGCATCGGTAGATCGGGCAGTCCTATCCGCAGGACGGCACTCTCAGTGGGCGCCCCAAGACTGGTTGCAGCTGCTACGGCGAGGGCCAAGCCACAGAGGGCCCCGAGCGGGAAGAGCGTCCGACCGACGAAGCGCAGGCTCCTCGGACGCAGCAATCCGGCGACACCAATCAGGCCCCAAAGACAGATGAGGAGGAGGCAGGCGCTCAGCGATGAGCCAATGATTGGCATCTCAGTGGGTGCTACTCTGATACGCGTTGCATTATAATCCGATGTGATGAACCCTGTCGCATCTTAAAGAAGGACTTCCGTGGCTCTTGAAGACCGCACCGCTCGGCTCACCATCCTCATCGATCCGCGCAAGAAGGTGTTCTTTGAGCATCTTTGCGCCCAGGAAGACGCGACTCCCTCGCAGGTTGTGCGACGACTCATTCGGCGCTACATCGAGGAGAAGACGGGGCAGCCCTGGGTACCCCCTGATGAGGCGCCGAAGCAAACTCGGGGAGGCAGCGCCCGGCGTGTCGGGAGGCCATGAACCCCACGGCTACTGCAAACTAGGGCGACGGTTTGAGCCATGCAATCCCGGCCGCTGCCTACACACGCTTCGCGCGCATTGTTGGTCGATGCGCACTTGGCGCATGGAGAGCAGCTCGCAGAGCAGCTCAACCGTGCCGGGTTCAAGACGGATCTGGCGGTGAGCTGGGGCGCAGCTCGCGCTGCTCTCGGGGCGAACTACTATCACTCGTGCGTCGTGTTTGCGGACTTGGGTCGGTCAGCCGACCTCAGGCAGCTCGACGAGCTGCGCCGCGGTGCCCTGCGCGTGTGGATCATTGTGCTGACCGATCTCGAGACTGAGGGCACGATGGATCTCGTGCACCGGCAGGGCGTTGATGCCGTGCTCTGGGCGCCCTTTTCCGTTCAGGAGCTCACCTCGCGACTGGCTGCCTTCTCGCTGCGGGCGAGGCCCACGTTTTGAGCTCCGAGGAGTGTAAACCGGCGTCCAAGTCTGACCAGCATTAGGCCCAGGCGGCGCCGAAGGCTGATCGGACCGCACCCGCATTTGCCTATGAGGAGCTGCGACGGGTCGGCCGGCCGCGCGAAGCGAGCGCATTGGAAGCGTAGATCCGCAATTTCTCGCCACCATCCGCCAGATGCTCACTGCCGGTAGACAGTAGCCAGGCTGCCATCACGGGTGATCGTCTTATCCGAGGTCGATCCGCATGGTCTTGCGGTCAGGCCAGGTCGTCGAACACGGCGAGCGCCTGTTGACGCCCAAGCCGCGTGAGCGAGCCCGCCCCAGCTCGCGCAGCATGGAGGCGCCGGCTAGCGCCAGGGATTCACGACAGATTTGACCGATCCTTCGAAATCCCGGGCGTTGCGCGTCACAAGCGTCAGGGCGTGGACTAGCGCGGTGGCGGCAATGAGAGCATCCATTGCCGGCATGGGGTGGCCGCGCCCTTCGCGCCGGGCCACGAGGCGGCCCCATTCGTCGGCGATCGCCCCATCGATTAACACAATGCGTCCCTCGAATCGCAGGGCGAGCTCGCTTCGCAGCCAGGCATCCAGCTGTCGTCGTCGTCGGCCGCTCGGCAGTCGATCGATGCCGTCGCGCAGTTCCGTAAAGATGACGACGCTGAGAAAGACCTCGTCCTCATCCACCTGGCCGAGCCACTCGATGACCCCCGGATTCGGGCGGGGTTTGGTCCATTCGGAGACGACGTTCGCGTCGAGCAGATAGCTCACAGATCAGTCGGGCGCAACCGATCCTTGGAACGCAGCGCCTTAAGCCCGGAGTCCCGCAGCGGGGAGGCCCTGAAGAAATCCGCCAGCGTGCCAGCGCGTCGCTCAATCCTTTGATTGCTCTCGCGGTGCAGTCCTGGCGGCGATCACGCCCTTGATGTCAGCGATGGCGACGACGAGCGCCGCGATCCCATGCCGGCCGGTCACATGGAACTGAATTGCTCGCGTTTCGCCCTCAGCGGTACTGGCAGCCTGCTCGACGGCGAGCTTCTGGATGATGTAACCGCTCCCGGTGCACATCTGCATGACCTTCTCCACGGCTCCTTTGCCGGGGCTGTATTGCACATGGAGCTCCGCGTGCTCGGAGAGAATCCGCAGAGCGAGAGGTGCATAGCCATAGACCACCAAGAAGTGCGCGGCGGTCACGAAGACGGCCAGCAGCGGCAGTCCTGCACCGCACGCCATACCGACGGCGGCGGTGAGCCATATGATCGCCGCCGTCGTGAGGCCCCGTACCACGTCGCGCTGTACGAAGATGAGCCCGCCGCCGATGAAACCGATCCCGGAGACGATCTGGGCAGCCACACGCGAGGGGTCCAGAACCACGGCGTACGGGACGAGGGTGTCGCCGAAGCCGTACTTGGAAACGAGCATGATGAGTGCGGCGGCGACACCAACCAGGGTGTGGGTGCGAAGTCCAGCGCTCTTGGCCCTGAACTCCCGTTCCAGTCCGATGAGCGAGGACAAAACCAGGGCGAGGGCGAGCTCTCCGAACTGCACCCAGGACTGGCCGAGGGGCTCGGCGTGGAGAAGATCCGGCATATGCATGGACGGCTCCTTGAGGTTACCCCTGTCTCACGAGGTCTCGGGGGTTCGAACCGGACCATCGTAGCAGCACCGTGAGTCGCCCTGCCGAGGCGAGCCGTGCGGGGTGGCGCACATGCCCACGCAGGCGGCCCCTGTCCTTGAGATCACTGCGTGTAGGCCTCATAGCCGGCGTAACCAGCCAACGACGCTGGCGTGGGTGCGTCGAAGTCCGCGCCCGCGGGGCGGACGCGGTGCATCGGCAAAGACTTGCGCCAAGGTGCAGGTGAATAGGTGGAGGCGGTGTTGCAAGCTCGCGCTCACGAGGACGACACGGCGGCTCGGGCCGCGGGGGAGGGCAGGGAGATCCGCGCCCTGGAGGCTCAGGCCAAAGCACTCCACGACCTGAAATTACCGCCGGCGGCGTTAGATGCGGCGCTCGCCGTATTAGACCGCGCGCGCGGAGATAGTCGAGCGTGTCAGAGGGAGCCTCGCGCGTGAGGTAAGCGCTCGTCAACCACTCGCGCAGCTTCCGGAGATCATGCGCGAGTACGTCAAGGCGATCGAAACCGGCATTGGTCGCAGCCGTCCAATTTTTCGAATGGAGCCGATTACGCCTTGGGAGCAGTAGGAATGCGTCGGAGCGTCAGGCGAGTAGCGTACGAGGCAGTGCGAGAACCGACTTCGCGTGTGTCCTTTCGGACACACAGGTCACTCATGTCTCTGGAATAAAACGTTACCCCATCCATCCGGAACGGACGCCTATCCAATCTACGTAGCTACGGTTCCGGCCAGCATCGCGGCGACGACGGGACACGAGCGACGTTTTGCATAAGGCCATTCGAGCGTGCGACGCAGAGCGCTTTTGCCGCTAAGGTGAAGAGGAAGGGAGCAGGACGACAGTGGCGGATCGGGCCATTACCGGGTTTTGGCCGGCCTCGCTTGAGCGGCGGCTTGCGACAGCCGCTCTGCGAGCGTCTGCATTTCTTCCAGAGCCAGGATCATGTCGGCCAACGACATCTTGGACCAGCGGCGCGCTTGCTCGCGTCGGGCTCCCTCCCAGGTCGTGAGGCTCCAGTCGATGGGTCCCTGAGGCGATTCATTGGCCGCCATCGTTATCCTTCCGGGCGCGCAGTTGCTCGATATCCGCCCTGTCCTGCGGCCGGTTCGCTGCCTCCTTCATGCGGATCAGTGTTGGCAACGACACAAAACGAATGGTGATCTTGTCGTCGAGTGGGCTCAGAAGCGCAGAGGCGTACTCCGCTTCGAAATCAAACGGCTCCGTGACGAAGACATCGACGGAAGTCTCAGGATGAGCATCGCTCCAGAACTGAAGTACCTGCATCCCCTTGTCGCGGACCCAACTATTGCGCAGTTCGCTGTTGGCGAATTGCTCTCTGGTGATTGGGACACTGGGGCGGTAGCCAAGTGAGGCGAGGGCGGCGAAGGTCCTCTCGATGTTGTCCGGGATCAGTCGAATGACGATATCCACATCCTTGGTGAACCGCAGGTATCCATGCGCTGCGACGGCCAGTCCTCCGGCCACCACATAACGAGCGCCGGCGGTTTCGAGAGCGGTGGCAAGAGCTTGGAAACTGCTCAGTTTCAAGCAGCCGGTACCGAATGAGGCATCGGGAGACCCGTCATGTGGTGAAGCGTAGCGAGAAAATTGGTAGCCGGGGATCGATTTGATCTTTATAACGCCTATCCAATCAACGTGCCGACGGTCTCCGCCAGCATCATTGCAGCCTCGGCCCTGAAGTAGGCAGGGCTAGCGCGGCCGGACTTCGCCTAATCTGGGCTTTTCGTCCTATTAAAGGGAGATCGACTTTGCTTTAATAGCGAGGCGGGCGATTGAGCTCAGTTTAAGAGGACTCTCCGTGAAGCGAGCCGACCTCGGACGCTACGTTACCTCGATTGCCGGCAGCGAGGAAGTTCGCGCGTTCGTCCCGGCTCTGGTGCCTCTTCCTACCCTCGAGATCGCCGGTCGGGTCGGAGCGGCGCTGGATCAGGCCCTGCTTGCCCTAGGTCGCCTCGATGGCGTGGCGGCCACCCTTCCCGATGCGCACCTGCTCCTCTATACGTTTGTGCGCAAAGAGGCCGTCCTGTCATCCCAGATCGAAGGCACTCAGTCGAGCCTGAGCGATCTGCTGACGCACGAACTCGGCGAGAGCCCCGGTGTGCCCATCGAAGATGTTGCCGAAGTGTCGCGATACGTTGCCGCGATGACTCATGGATTGGAACGTCTCAAAGAGGGATTTCCGCTCTCGAATCGCCTGCTGCGCGAGATGCATGGGATTCTCCTGGCTGCGGGTCGCGGCACAGAAAAGACACCCGGCGAGTTTCGTCGGTCGCAGAATTGGATCGGCGGTATGCGTCCGGGAAACGCGGCTTTCGTACCGTCCCCTCCACAAGAAATCAGCACCTGCATGGCTGATTTAGAGCGATTCCTTCACTCTGACGCCCCAATCTTGCTCAAAGCAGCGCTCGCGCATCTGCAATTTGAAACCATACATCCGTTCCTCGATGGCAACGGCCGCGTTGGCAGACTGCTGATCACGTTGCTGTTCTGCCACGAAGGCACGTTGCGTGAGCCGCTCCTGTATTGCAGCCTGTACTTCAAGCAACATCGGCAGCAGTACTACTCGGAGCTCAACTCGGTCAGGGAGACTGCCGATTTCGAACGCTGGATCGAATTTTTCGCCACGGGGATGCGGGTGAGCGCCGAGCAAGCGACGCTCACCGCGCAGCGCGTGTTCGCGGTCTTTCAGGAAGATCGAAACCGACTACGCGAACTGGGAAGGTTGGCACCCACGTCCCTGTTGGTTCAGGAAGCGTTACAGTCGAAACCGCTCGCGACGATTGCGACCTTGACGAAGGTAACCGGTCTCACGACGCCCACGGTGACGCTGGCACTGCGTGAGTTGGAGCGGGTGGGAATCGTGCGCGAGACAACCGGACGCGCCAGAGGTCGTATCTACTCCTACGTACGATACCTCGAGGCCCTGAACACCGAGACCAGTGCAAGCTCGCAGGTCGGAATTGCTCGTCGCGGCGGCGCCTAAATTGGTAGCCGGGGCCCGATTTGGTCTTGATAACGCCTATCCAATCCGCCTGCCGGCGGTTGCTTGGATGAAACGGTTTGCGAAGCATTGAAGCAGCGGTGGGCTAGCGTGAAAGGCAAAAGCTTAGCTGGGCGATGGAGTGACATCGGCCCTGTGGAAGTGCGCCTGGCAGGCCGGCAATCGGGAACTGGCGCCACGTCGCCGCTTCTATACCGGCCCGTTCTGCAGTCGGCAGCGCGTCGGTGTCGCAGATCAGCAGTGGTCGGTAGGTCGGGTGACGTCGGGTGAATTCGAGCAATCCTTGAAGGTCCGCGGCTCTCACCGTCCTTGTTTTGATTTCGATGGCCCAGGAGCCCCAGGTGCCTCGATGACGCCGTCCACCTCATAGGGCTCCTCGCGCCAGTACCAGACTCGCTGGCCGCAGATCCAAGCGTGCGCCAGGCAAGCGTTCTCGACCCAGGCGCCAAATCGTGCGGGATCAATGCGACTGCTCGGAATACCCTGTGGCTCGACGACGGCGAGCAATGCGTTACTCAAGGTGACTAGTTTCGGAGGAGCCGAGCGGCGCCGCGAAGATCGCGTCGCGTATTTCTTGATCGGTGTGAGGAGGTAGGCTTCCTCGAGCAGGTCCAAGTAGTGTGCGATAGTTTCAAGTGCTCCGGAATCTTGAAGCTGTGCCTGGATCTTCTGCAGGGAAACGATTTGCGCGGGGGAGGATGCGCACACGCCGAACACCTGACGGAGCAGGGCAGGCTTGCGGATCGGCGCCAGCGCGAGAATATCGCGGCCGATTGCAGGCTCGAGGATGGCATCCCGAACATACGCGGACCAACGGCCCGAGTCGTTCAGGAAAGGAATTGCGCCCGGATAGGAGCCGTGGCTTACGATCAGCTCGGCCGCGGTTTCCGCCGTCATGTCGAAGGACGCCGCCAAGGACTTCGCGGTCCAGTGAGTCAGAGTGATCTTCTCGAAGCCTCCTGCCAGGCTCTCACGTGAGCCTGCGCTCAATTGCAATGCTGCCGAATCAGTGGCGATGACATGAATTGGAGTCTTTCTTCGCCGGAACCGATCCCACTCGCCCTTGAGGCGAGCGGCCCGGTGGGGTAACAAATGCGCCTCATCGAGCAGAACGATGGCTCGACCGGTTAGCGCAAGCCGCTCTGCCCGGCTCCACAGGCGCTCCCAGAACCCGGGCAGGGCTGCCTCAGGACTGTCCCCGGCAGCATAGAGTGCAGAATTTGAGCGTTCTTCGCCAGTTCCAGAAGAAGCGTGGTCTTCCCCACCTGCCTCGGTCCGGAAAGCAGCTGGATTCGTCCAGGCGCATCCTCCGCCAGTCTCTTGCAAAGCAGCGCGCGGCAGTCGGTGTAGCTGAGGCAGAAGTCATCTGCAGCCTTGCTCGAATAATTATTCGTCTACAGTCTAATCGCAAGTCATCTGCCTCAGTGCCCCGGCATCCCGGACCGCGTTCATGGGTCTTCCCTTCTGGCGGGACCCTCCCGTTCCGCCTTGGGGCGATGATTGAAATGACCCGCATTGCGCTTAGACTTCCGCGCATGAAGCCCGGACGCAACGATCCCTGCCCCTGCGGTAGCGGGAAGAAGTACAAGCAGTGCTGCCTCGGACGTGATGGCGCTTCAGGCGTCGATCTCGCCGAACGAACCTGGCGACAGATGCGGGAGGCGATCGACGGTTATGCTGCGGCGATGCTGCGCTTCATCGGGGAGTGCTACGGGCGGGACGCTCTCCAGCAAGCCTGGCTGGAGTTCACCTTGGGTGCGAGCGATGAGTTCGTACAGGGCGATCCGAATGCGGAGCTGTTCTTCTCATGGCTGTTTCATCGGTGGACGCCCGACTCTCAGAAAGGCAATCGGATCGCGGAAACGGCGCTGAAAGGTATTGCACCGACACGCGTGTATCTCGATCGTCGGGCCTCACGGCTCAACCCGCTCCTGTGCCGGTATCTCGAAGCCTGCCTGGCCACACCATTCGGATTCCACGAGATTCTCGACTGTCAGCCGGGAATCGGATTCACCACCAGGGACGTGTTCACCGGCGCGTCGCTCCACGTCCGTGAGCGCTCGGCCTCCTCGACACTGAAGAACGGCGACATCGTCTTTGGCCAGATCGTGCCGGTCCACTCCATCGCCATGGTGGAAGCCGTTTCGCCCTTCAGTTTTCCACCGATATTCAAGACTCAATTGATTCAGGTACGCCAGCGCAGCGAATTGCGCGAGCACGCCGATGGAGCGTTTCGCGCTCTCTATTTCTACCTCGCCGAGACCTATCTGAACCCTCGGCCACCTGAGCTTTGCAATACCGACGGCGAGCCTTTGGAGCCACGGACGCTCTATTTCGATATCGATTCCGCGGCGGGCGCCTTTGGCGCCTTGGTGCCGCTTGCCGTCGACACCACCCGTGATGAGCTGCTGGAGGATGCGAAATTCGATAGGAGCGGGACGCTGATCGAAGCGACGATTCCCTGGATCAAGCGGACGGATCCGAAGCGCTCGACTCTGGAGACGGTGCTCATGGGTCGAATTCGCATCGAGGGCCGCAAGTTGGCCGTGGAAGTGAATTCGGCGGGAAGAGCAAAAGGTATCCGAGCCCTGATCGAGAAGTCGCTCGGGCAACAGGCGCGTTATCGCAGGTCCCGCAAGCAACCTCTCGAGGCTCTGGTTCCGCCTATGCCCGCCGGCCCCGGAGTACGAATGGTGCCGCGCTCTGCGGAAGAAAGCGACCTGATGCAGCGCCCCGAAGTGCGCGCGCATTTGGAGGCGCTGCAGCGACGCCACTACGAGAGCTGGCCAGAGATCCCGATACCCGCGCTCAACGGGCGCACGCCGCTCGAGGTCGTCAAGGACGCGGACGGTCGTGAGATGGTGGAGGCCTTGCTCAATCAATTCGAGCGGGATGCGGGTGCAACGCAAGTCCCCACGAGACCCGAAGTGTTCTCGGCCCTACGGCTGCGGCTAGGTCTGAAGCACTCATAAGCTTAAGGACGCCCCCGCTGAGAGGCCGAGAGCCCACTCTCGCAAGGTGTGAGTCTGGGTGAGCCTGGCTGCGGTCGACGCCTGGCACCGAGGGACTCCAGAGCAGCTCTCACCAGCCACACTCCGCCGTCACGATTCCGTCGGGCTCCACGCTGCCTTTCCAACGGGCTCCCTCGGGAGTGAACCGATAAGAGAACGCGTCGCAGCGCGATTCTCGCAGTAGAGCATCTGATGGTTCTCTTCTTCGAACCAGTAGGTGCGATGGGGGCCGATGTCAATGGAGCGCTGCCGGTGCTCCTTAAGCGTCGCGAGAAGTTGCTTTGAATTGGGCGGCGACGATCGGAGCTTCCAATTGCCGGTGTATGGACATCCGGTCTCCTCGGCCGACTGGGCGCCCAAGTGTGCACATGAGCTGAGCGCCATCAAGGCCACAATGAGCACCAGCCTCATATCAGTGCCCACCGCCGCCATCTCCGCATCCCCCTCCATCGGCACCCCCGTGACCCCCGCAATCACTACCGTGGCTCGGCCCCTCGCCAAAAAGCCACTGTGTCCCATCGCCGCTCGCGTCTATGGCGTGCGCGCGGCGGCCTGAAGGCAGCAAGCCGATCCCGCCGCTGCACAGCAGAAACCCGATCACCACCAGCATCGTCGGAATCAGGGGTCGCGGCTCTCGGGGCAAGAGGTACGCCGCTCCCATGAGTGCGAGGCCGAGCGCTTCGCAGACCAGAAAGGATCTGTAGCTGCCTTTGGGTGCCATCTTATGGTGCTCGGGCCTCGGGGGAGCTTACGAAATCGACGCCCCAAACGGCGCCGGACACCAGCTGCTCGTTAGTACTGTTCTTCCCCGTCCGAATCCACATCGGATCGGCGGTGTGCGCGATTGAGAGGTTGCAACCCGAAGCACAGCCGCGGTGCTGAGGCACTGATTCCGGCTGAGAGCCGCTCGATCGGCATCGCATCCGTGCTGCAGCCGCGACGAACAACCTGTCAGGCGTGTTGTCCGCGCGACAACGAAGCGCAGAAAGCCTGCCACGGTCCGAAATTGCCGAGGCTCAGCGTGTCGGGCAAATGCAACGGTCGACCGCGCGAAAGCCGCTTGTCGCCGCTTGCAGACATTGGAACTTGTGGCGCACTCATGTAACGCCGACCGGCATGAATTCTGCGGCTCTACTGTTAAGTACTTTCAGAGATACATTGGAAATGGACGATGACGAACTCGTTCTATACATGGAATCGCAGCTGCAGGCGACCCTGGGTCACCTGAACAGCATTTCTCACGGGGACGCAGCGGCAGCCCCGGCGCATCGACTGGAAGCCAGGCGCGCCTACGACAGCATCATGACGCTGCTGCCCAAAGTCGCGCTCAGTGGGAAGCGGCGGATCGACTTTCTAGCGAGGCTGAGCGAACTCAGGAATCGGCTTGCCCTTGCAGGGGAGGAGTTGTAACCCGGATGCCTACTGGGGCTTCTCGTTTTCTGCCTCGCCCAGAACCTGTCGCAGTTTGCGCGCCAGGTCCAGTTGCGTGTAGGGCTTAAGGAGGAGGTTCACTCCGGGATCTAGTCGGCCTTGATGGACGATGGCGTTGCGGGCGTAGGCGGTTGTGAACAGGACGGGCAGATTTGGTTGGAGGCGCCGCGCTTCGTCAGCCAATTGCCGCCCGTTCATGCCGTTCGGGAGTCCCACATCGGTGAACAGCAGGTCGATGCGCCCGATCTGCCGCAGTGCTTGCAGAGCGGTCAACCCATCGGCGGATCCGGCGACGCGATACCCGAGGGAAGTCAGCATTTCGACCGCGAACGTGCGCACATCCTCGTCGTCTTCGACCACCAGAATCGATTCCCCTTCAGCGCTCTCGCTGACGGCCAGAGGCTCGACAGCAGTGATAGGGGCGTTCGCGGCAAATCTTGGCAGGTAGATCTTGACGGTCGTTCCCTCGCCGGGCTCGCTGTAGATCTTGACGTGGCCACCGGATTGTTTCACGAACCCAAACACCTGAGAGAGGCCGAGTCCCGTGCCCTGGCCGTCGCTCTTGGTGGTAAAGAACGGATCGAACGCCCGCGCCGCGACCTCCCTGGACATCCCCGCTCCCGTGTCGCTGACAGCGATCATGACGTACTGGCCGGCGGCCACCTCCGCGTGCTCGGCCGCATAGGTCTCATCGAGAAACGCGTTGGCTGTCTCGACGGTCAATTTACCGACCCTCTGCATGGCATCTCGCGAGTTGATCGTGAGATTCAGTAGGGCGGTTTCCAGCTGATTCGTATCGACGCAGACGCTCCACAGGCCGCTGCTGAAAACGGTCTCCACGGCGATTCCCTCGCCGACCGCATGGCGTACCAGGTCGGCCATGTTCTGAGTCAGTTTGTTAGCATTCACCACTGTAGGATTGAGGGGCTGCTGTCTCGCAAAAGCCAGGAGTCTCTGTGTCACGGAGGCCGCCCGATCCGCGTTTCGCTTGGCGGCGCCCAGAAATTTCAGGACGAGCGGATCAGCCTGCCCGAGGCGGTTCTCGACCACCTCGAGGGAGTTTTTGATGACGTGCAGGATGTTGTTGAAGTCATGCGCCATGCCGCCGGTCAGTTGGCCAAGGGCTTCCATCTTCTGCGATTGTGCGAGCGCTGCGCGTGCCAGCTCCAAAGCTTCTTCCTGCTGAACGCGCTCGGTCACATCGCGAGTAATTTTCACAAATCCGGCGAGGGTTCCGGCCGAGTCATAGAGCGCCGTGACGACCGCTCGGGAATAAAACCGGCTGCCATCCCGGCGCACCCGCCAACCCTCCAACTCGTATTTACCGTGTCTCGCGGCCGTATCCAGTGCCCTTTCCGGAACGCCCGCCTTTTGGTCTTCCTCGGAGAAAAAACGGGAAAAATGCTGACCGATGATCTGGTCGGCCGAGTACCCTTTGATTCTCTGCGCACCGGCGTTCCAAGTCGCTACATAGCCGCGCAGATCGAGCATGTACAAGGCGTGATCCGCCACGCCCTCGAACAGCGCCCGCAGCTGCATTTCATCGGAACGCTTCTCCGCTGTGAGCTCGCGCCGGTCTCGATGCGTGATGAGGGTGCGAATGATACCGACGGTCATCAAGCCAATCGCAATGGCCACTCCGGCGATTGCAGCCTCCCATGCCCCATGACTGGACTGTCGTTGCCAGCTGAGCGCTTGGTAGAGCTCGAGGGCAGCCAAGGCTACGCATGGAACGCAGAGGAGCGCCAATGGCATCCATGGGAAGGAGGGGGGATCGCGGTCGGCCATCGGCGGGTCATTGTTATTCCACAGATTTGATCATCCGATTGCCTTGCGGATCTGTCAATCGCGGCGGATTTGCTAAGCAGTGACTTTGCTTTACGAAAGGGCGCTTTCCGCCGTAGGCCGGCTGCAAGTGCAGGATAGCCGGTCGTGCTTGTCGAGGCACGTGGGGGTGCCGCATCGCAAGACCCATAACGAGGCGTGGACAGGCCTTACCGGTGAGGGAGTCCACACAGGTGGCATTGCGCGTCGTCGGCGCATGAACCGACCTGATCCGACCCACGTGTGCGCCGGTCGCAAACGGTGAGACATGGGGGACGATTTGGGCGGCAAGCCATTTCGGTACGAGGCCGTTGCGTTTTCTGTCAAATCCTTCAGATGACCGAGGCGATCAGGAGCCCTCTGTCGCCACTTCGATGCGAACTCGATCCCAAGACGCGAGCCTTTGTCCTATCGTCGTATTTCACGTGCGGCCTCCATGTGATTACCGGCGCAGGTGGACGCCTGGCGCACCCGCAATTTCAGCGCGCAGCGCTGCTCGAGGCTACCGTAGGTTCGGTTGGTAGCGAGGGGCCAATTTGATCTTTATAACGCCTATCCAATCTACGTAGCTGCGCTTCCGGTCAGCATCGCGACGACGACTTGAGACACGGAGCGACGGTTTGCATAAGGCCATTCGAGCGTACGACGCGGAGCGCTTTTGCCGCGAAGGTGGAGAGGAAGGGTTGGTTTGATGTCTACGGGATGCCTCGCAAATCTGTTGTGCGTCGATGGAGCCGTATTGCTTGTGAGTGCCGATGAAACGGATATACACGACCCTATACGGGTACGGCAGCGTCGCCGTTCGGTCTCAGTATCAGCCCCGAGGCTACTGCAGTGATGGTGCGCACGCAGTGGGTGGGGCTCGACGCCTATGCCTAGTCTCACCGACAGCCCGCCAGCCACAGCGCTAAATTCCGGACATAGCGCTCGGTCGAGCGCCGCGCCTCCGGAAAGCTGGCAATCCCATCGCCAGGCGGTTCGTCGACAAAGCTCGGCGCTCCACTGGCGAGATCCCAGTTGTAATCTGCGAAGTGGTGGAACGTCGATTCAGCGACAGCCGGTCCGCCCGCGTCCGACGGGTCGAACGCGACCGCGATGTTGAATGCGAGTCCGCTGATGCGACTGCGTCCCGTGGCAATCACGCGTGCCGTGGAATCGTTCGCCGGAGCACCGACAGCGCCTTCGTGTGGGTGCGCGGGAAGATAGTGGATGAGGCTGTCTGCGGCGGCAGGATCGATGAGCACGGGGTGTGGCGTACCCGCGGCCCAGATCTCTTGATAGTCACCATTTGCACCAGAATGATAATTCGGCCATAGGATCTCGCGCGTGTACGGGTCGTCGATGCGGCGTCGTGCCGGATCGGGGTCTGGATTCTTCGAATGGAAGTAGTGCGCGGCACCGATGCCGCCGAGGGTGCAGACCGAGCACCCCAGATCCATGTGATCCCGGGTGACCATTAAGCCGCCGCCTCGCTGTCTGAAACGCGAGATGCCTGCGCAATCCTCCTCGGTGAGCCCGTCGCCCGTGTCCACTGCGAACAGCCACATCTCCTGATAGTCTGTGCCATCCAGCGTTGACATGACAGGATCGGGCTCTCCGGGAGGCACCCGATCGCGGGCGGTGACGGTGAACAGCGGCACCCCATCATCCCCGGTCACGTCCGCAAGGAACGTGCGCAGCAGGCCGAAGCGCCCGATATGCCAATCGTCTTCGATTCTCGGGATGGTAGTCTGGAGCAGGATCGAGATGGGCTTTGTCACGGACGTCACTCCATTTGTAGGGCGATCGACCGACAAGTCTAATCGCGGTAGCCGCCCGCAAATAGGCCCTGACACGGCACCATCCATTCAAACGGTAGTCTCCACAAGAGATGTCGGCCATCATCGAAACGCCGCAAACGCCTCATGAATGTCGCGCGCCAGCAGGACCGGTTGCTCGAGCGCCGCAAAATGGCCACCGCGGGGCATCTCGCTCCACCGGGCCACACTATAAGCGCGCTCTACCCATTCTCGCGGAGGGCCATAAATTTCTTTCGGAAAGTGCGCGTAACAAAGCGGCGGAGCGATCCGCTCTCCCGCCTCGAATCGGAATGGTTCCTTGGCATTTTCCTTATATATTCGCAGCGTCGCGGCAACGTTTCCCGAAAACCAATAGATGGAGACGTTCGTCAGCAGGTCATCGATGCCGAATCTCTCGGTGAGATCCGTATCGCCATCGCTCCATGCGTAGAATTTCTCCAGAATCCATGCAGCCACGCCGACAGGTGAATCGGCCAGCGAATACGCCAATGTCTGCGGCTTGGTAGCCTGGAGGTGGCTATAGCCGCCTTCCATCGCGATCCATCGACCGCGTTCCGCCAGCCACGCTGACTCCCGCGTCGAAAGCGGCGGCAGCCCTGGTCCGACATACGGCTGATAGCTGCCGGGAATGAAATTGAGATGAACTCCCCTGAGCGCGTCAGGGTACAGGCGTGCGATCCAAGAGCTGACACTGGCACCTATATCTCCTCCTTGTGCGAAATAGCGTGTATAACCGAGCGCCTTCATCAAATTGTGCCAGAGCGCAGCAATCGACCGACTGCTCAGTCCGGGCTTCGTTGACGCTTGCGAGAAGCCGAAGCCCGGCAAGGAAGGGACGACAACATCGAAGGGCGGGAAGTCCGCAAATCCATGGTTCGCAGGATCCGTCAGCAATGGAATGATCTTGTACATCTCCACGAAGGAACCCGGCCAACCGTGAGTCAGTATGAGCGGTGTGGAACCGGAGCCTCCTTTAACGTGGACGTAATGAATCTTGTGGCCGTCCACCTCAAACTGGTACTGCGGCAGCCGATTCAGCTCGCGCTCGGCGCGCCGCCAGTCAAACGCATCCCGCCAATGGCTCACGATTCGCTTGACAACCTCTAGGGGTATTCCGTACTCCCATCCGCTCTCGGCTATCTCGTCGGGCCACCGCGTGAGGGCAAGCCGATGCCGGAGATCCACAAGCGCCGCATCTGGTACGTGCACGTTAAAGGGAACGCTGTTCACGACTGCATGCTACCGGAGCGGCCGGGATAACCGCCTTCCAATCGTCTGGTGGCAGCATATTTGTTTGTAATTGCAATGCCCCGCAGTGTCACAGTGAAGGTCACGTTGCGAACGAAGGCCGACTCGCGCCGCGCGCCTGGAGACAAAGTTCTCGTACTCAGGCACGGATAAGACGGAATGCGTGACCGAACCACCCCATGGCCTCTCCTACGCCAGCCCGGTCATCGCGACCGTAGGTGCACCACTTGCACCGCTGAGCCCGAATATAGCGGGGAGCGTTGATCACTACACCGTGTCGCCACCCCTGCCTCCTGGACTAATGCTCAATGATCCCAGCGGGATCCCCTCGGGTACCCCAACGGAAGCGAGAAGCGTGGCGCCCTATACGATCACGGCGGAGAGTCTGGCCGGCAGCACGCGTTTCGTTCTCGTGCTGACGGTGACGCCATCGCGGACAGGGGCCATGGCGAGGCAAGGCCCGACGAAGGGAATACGGTTCTAACGCGCTGAGATAACTTCGCGTGCAGGGTTCATCGGCACGGGCGCGCCGTCCGCCAGTGCGTCCGCGACAAGATATCGGACCCGGCTGATTCGAGTGCGACGGCAAGGGATTCAAAGCTGGCGAGTTTTACAACGCGCGCGTTGACCAGAGGCGTGAGTTTACCGATCGCTGATGAAATCGAAGGTTTTAACGGGAAAAGTGGTAGCCGGGGGCTGCTTCGAGCCTTGTGGCGCTTACTTAGTCCAGGTGCCTGTCGTCCAGTCCAGCATCGTTGCGACGACGTGAGATACCCCGCAATGCCAGGCATCGGAGGGCTGATCATTTGTCCTTCGCGCCACGACCGTGAGCGTAATTTCGTACGCGATCGTCGGCGTCTTGCCTCATTCGGCTAAGCAGGGGGGACGCCGGCCTGGTGCTGCCACGTTACTGGTTGCAATGTCACACGGCGGTGCCATCCGTTGCAAAGGTGGCAGGGCCGGTTTTTGCGTTGGAAGTCGCTGAAAGTCCAAGGAGATCGTGTTCGCTAACTGGCCTCGGCTGCGCATTCTCCTGTTCCTGCCAAATTGCCTGAATCGTCAGATGACGCAGTTCACACTTTCCGCGTCAACTCCGTGGCCAGCCGTCCTCGGGGGACGACTGGCCCGACGTCGGCCCCGCCATCGACAAGAGCTTGCGCGCGAAGAAATAGTGAAGCGGCCGTATGCGGCGAAGCCGGCCGCTGAGTGTCGATCCGGTCACACCAAGACGATGACGAACTGAGAATGCAGCCGTACAGCAAGAGAGGGCGCGCCGCTATTCTCACCCGCGTCTAACGAGTTTGCGAACCGGGAGCTCGCTTCGACATAGCGCAGCCGCGGCCGGAGCGCCGACTGGATAGTTCAGGTCTATGCAAGCTACTTACAATTTCTGGCTCGTCGCGCTATCGGTCATTGTCGCAATCGTCGTGTCCTTTACCGCGCTCACGCTGGCGGGTCGCGTGGCGGCGGCGGAGCGCACCGGGGGTCGGTTGTGGCTGTTCGGTGGAGCGGCCGCCATGGGCATCGGCATCTGGTCGATGCATTTTATCGGCATGCTCGCCTTTTCCGTGCCGATCCCGCTGCGCTACAACGTATTGATCACGTTGGGCTCGCTCGCTATCGCTGTCCTGACTTCGGGCTTTGCGCTCGGGATCGCCAGCCGGCGCGATCTCAGTGTTGGTCGCCTTGCCGTCGGCGCGGTCATCATGGGCGCCGGAATATGCGCCATGCACTATACCGGTATGGCCGCCATCCAGATCATGCCGGTGATCCGCTATGATCCGAACCTGGTCATGGCCTCCATCGCTATCGCGGTCACGGCATCGTTCGCAGCGCTCTGGCTCGCCTTTCGGCTACGCAGTGGACAGTCTCTATTGATGTTGCTCGCCCGCGCGGGCGCAGCGGTGGCGATGGGCTGTGCGATCACCGGGATGCACTACACTGCCATGGCCGCCTCGATGTTGGCGCCGGGCTCGTATTGCTTGGGCGGCGCAGCCTTCGACAACGGCTGGTTGGCGCTCACGATCGGCCTGATCGCCTTGGCGCTTCTCGCCATCACATTGATCACCGCCGTCTATGACGCGCATCTAGACTCACGCACGCGCCGCGACGCATTGCGGCTAGCGAACCTGAACGCTGACCTGCAACACGGCAAGAACCTGCTCACCCTGGCGACCGAGGCAGCAGGAATCGCCTGTTGGGAATATCAGGTGGCCACGCGAACGGCTCTATGGACCGAGAATGACATCGAGGCGCTGCGCGCCGAAGGTATTGATCTGCACAAGGATGCGGATGCGCTCATTGCCATGGTCCGGCCGGACGACGCCGCCGCTGCGCTCGTGGCCATTCGGACGGCGCTGGCGGAAGGGCGCAGCGTCTGCGCGCTGCGCACTTGTCTTGCGACCCCGGGCGGCAGGACGGTGCACCTGCAAGTACATGCGCGTCTTTTCCGAAACTCGCAGGGGCAGCTCGATCGCTTGCTGGGCGTCGCTTGGGATGTGAGCGAGCAGGTGCGCCAGGAAGAGCGGCGGCTCGAGCTGCAGATGCAGCTGCGTGAGGTCTCACGTGATGCCGGTATGGCCGAGGTCGCCACTGGCGTACTGCACAGCGTTGGTAATCTTCTTAACAGCCTCACCGTATCCACCGCGCTGATGTTGTCTGGTCTGCGCGACTCGCGGGTTGGCAACGTCCAGCGGATCGCAAAGCTGTTGACCGACAAGGCCGATCGGCTCGGCTCCTTCCTGGAAAGTGATCCGCGTGGCCGCGAGATCCCAAGCTACCTGTCACAGCTTGGCGAACATCTTGGCGCCGAGAATCGTACCCTCCACGCCGAAATGCAGACGGTCGCCGCACACATCGAACACATCGGCAGGATCGTGGCCTCACAGCAGACCTATGCTCGCCGCGGCGGCGTCACCGAGGAGGTCGATGTAGCGGAGCTCCTCGACAACGCCGTCGCGCTCAACTTCGCGGGCGCGCCCGACGTCACGGTGCATAGGGATTACCAGATCGCTCCCCGACTCACGCTCGATCGCCACAAGCTGATTCAGATATTCGGCAATCTTTTGAGCAACGCGCGCCACGCACTGCGGGACCTGTCGGAGGGGGAGCGCATGTTGACAGTACGGCTTCGACCGTTAGCGGAGTCGCTCGCGATCGAGGTCGGGGACACCGGTGTCGGCATTGCGGCCGATGTGCTCAAGCGATTGTTCACCTTCGGGTTCACGACGAAGAAGGATGGACACGGCTTCGGCTTGCACGCTAGCGCCAACTTGGCCAAGGAGCTGGGCGGGGAAATCAGCGTGCGCAGCGACGGCCCCGGCGAGGGTGCGTGCTTCACGCTGTGCCTGCCTCTTTCGATCGCTGCAGGGGTAGCAGAGAGGAAGCAAGCGTGAGTGTCGAGGTGAGCCTAGCGGACGAGCTGCGAATTCTCATTGTCGATGACAATGTGGCGATACATGAGGATTTCCGCAAAGTGCTCGCGCAGGATGCGAGCGCCGAGGCGGGCTTGTCACGGGCGGAGAGCGTTCTGTTTGGCGACGATACACCGGCGCGCCCAGAATCGACGCCATACCTGCTCGATTTTGCCTCACAGGGCCAGCAGGCGGCGCAATCCGTCAAGCGTGCAGTCGCGGCGGGAGAGCCCTACGCCATCGCGTTCGTCGACATGCGCATGCCGCCCGGATGGGACGGCCTGGAAACCATAGAGCACCTCTGGCAACTCGATTCGGACATTCAGGTAGTGATCTGCTCAGCGCACTCGGACTATGACTGGGGTGATGTGGTTCAACGGTTGGGACGCTCGGACAAACTGCTCATATTGAAAAAGCCGTTCGAGCCCATCGAGGTGCAGCAGTGCGCCGGCGCCCTGTCGCGCAAGTGGCTACACGAGCGGGCACTGCGCAAGCATGTCGAGTCGCTCGAGCAGGTTATCGTCGCGCGCACCGAAAAGCTGGAGGCTGCCAACCGGCAACTGCGCCATCTGGCGACGCACGATGCACTGACGGACCTACCCAACCGCGTATTGCTCGACGACCGCCTCGAGCAGGCGATCGCGCATGCCGACCGCGATGCCCAACCGTTCGCTGTCATGATGCTCGATCTGGATCGATTCAAGATGATCAACGACTCGCTGGGCCACCATGCCGGCGACGTTGTCCTGAAAGAGGTCGCTCGTCGGCTCGACGGGGTCGTGCGCAGTATAGACACGGTGGCGCGCGTGGGCGGAGACGAGTTCGTGCTCGTGATTGGCCCTTCGACGCCGCCTGCAAACGCCAAGGAGATCGCCGGTCGCGCGAACGAAGTATTACACCAGCCCGTTCGCGTGGCGGGCGTCGATTTACACGTTTCATCGAGCATTGGGATTGCTTCTTACCCTGCGGACGGCGCATCCGGGGAACGTCTGCTTGCGAATGCCGATGCGGCCATGTACGACGCCAAGCACCGGGGTCGCGGCACCTATCAGTGCTTCGCACCAAGCATGGACGCGCTGACACTGGAGCGCGCCAATTTCGAGAGTGAGCTGCATCAGGCGCTGAGTTTGCAGCAGCTCGAGCTCCACTATCAGCCCAAGGTCGACACCGCTACGGGCGATGTGCGCAGCGCGGAAGCCCTGATCCGCTGGCGTCATCCCCAACGAGGACTCATCGAACCAGCCCAGTTCATCCCTTTGGCAGAAGAATGCGGGTTGATTCACGATATCGGTGCATGGGTCGTGCAGGAAGCCTGCAGGCAGTGCGCGGCCTGGCAGCGTACGGGCATGCCTCCGCTGCGCGTGGCGGTCAATGTTGCAGCCTCGCAGTTCCGGCGTGGAGATCTCCTCGACCTCATTCGTAATGCGCTCCGGGAGGCGCGGCTTGACCCCCGGTGTCTGGAAATCGAGCTCACCGAGAGCGTCGTGATGACCGATCCTGAGGGCACTGCGGCGATCCTCGAGCAGCTCAGTCGCATGGGTGTACTGGTTTCCGTCGATGACTTCGGCACCGGGTACTCGAGCATGAATTACCTGCGCCGCTTTCCCATCGACAAGCTGAAGATTGATCGGGGCTTCATCGAGGATTTGATTACCTGCCCCGACGACGCTTCGATTGTGCGGGCCATCATCTCCCTGGCCCATAGCCTTCGGCTCAAGGTGGTCGCGGAGGGCGTCGAGACATCTGAGCAGCTCAAGTTCTTGCAAGCGCTCGGCTGCGATCAGTATCAGGGCTACCACTTCAGCAAGCCCCTGCCGGCGAGTGAGTTTGCCCAGATGGTCCGTGAGTGGCAGAAGCCCGAGGATGGGGCCTCGGCGGATGAAGCCTCGCAGACTCACAGCAAACTGGCGTTGCGTCGCTGACTGTCGGTTGCCTCTGGGCCGCTACGGCAACCCCTGAGATTCCCAAGCTTCAACTCAGTTCTACCGCGGCCGTGACTGGGTAACCATCGTCGCTCACGGCGTACCGGCTCACGTCGCGGTGCAGAAGATGTCGATTCATCTGCAAGCAAGGTCCCTGCAGGTCTTCGGGCTGTCATTTTCGTCGCACCCACGGTTGAGGGCGCCGGACGGTCTGCCCGTGCGGGGCACCGTTGCTTGTACTTGCAGGTACTAAGTACGAATCGACTTCGTTTGCGGCGCCGCCCGGCGTACCACGGAGAACCACGGCGCTGGAGGTGGTAGCGGGGGCTGGATGCTAATTTCATCTACTCTATACAGCTCAATGACTTAGGACCGCTCCGGTGTCGAGGTCTCCCCAATGGGCCCTTGCATCTCACATTAATCTCCTCCCGGGCTGCGCCTAAACCTAAATTTAGGTTGACTCTAAAACCTAAAAGTCGTAAAACGGTAAAACCTAAATGAAGGAAAACACCTTACCCTAGAAACCGGATCCATCTCATCATGGCGTTACCCTCGGACAAACTGGCGGAATCCCTTGCTCTCCTGAAATCACTTCAGGACAAAGGGCATGTCGCCATCCGTGCTACGGCCTTAACCCGCACCCATCGCGAGCGCCTGCTCAAAAACGGCTTCATTCGCGAAGTCATGCGCGGCTGGTATATCACCGGTCGGACCGACGAGCCGCCGGGAGAAAGCACGGCATGGTATGCCGCTTTCTGGGGATTCTGCGCGGAGTACCTGACCGAAAGGTTTGGGACGGACTGGTGCCTTAGTCCCGAACAGTCACTTAGCCTTCACACTGGTGACTGGACCGTCCCCAAGCAATTGCTCGTGCGCTCCCCTAAGGGCGGCAACAAACCGACGCCGATGCCCTATGGCACCTCGATGTTCGATCTTCGGCTTGCGATCCCTCCGGTTCAGGAGATTGAAGTCAGGGACGGTCTTCGCGTGCTCTCACTGCCTGCCGCCTTGCTGGCTAGCGCAGCGTCCCAATATGCCGCCCATCCGGTCGAGATGCGCGCGGCACTTGCCATGGTGCAGGACGCCTCCGAAGTCTTGAACCAGCTGCTGGCTGGAGGCCACAGCAAGGTTGCCGGTCGTCTGGCCGGGGCTTTTCGCAACATTGGGCGGACGCGGATTGCAGATGACATCGTTGCCACCATGGTGGCTGCCGGTTACACCGTCCCTGAAACCGACCCTTTTGTAGATTCGCAGCGCATTACCCTGGGTGCGCGTGACGTTTCGCCTTATACCAACCGACTTACGATGAACTGGGCCCGCATGCGGGACGATGTCCTGAAGCACTTTCCGGCTGCCCCTGGGGTCACAAAAAACGCCGCGTCCTACCTCAAGCATATTGAGGGGGTTTACGTTACTGACGCCTATAACTCTCTCTCCATTGAGGGCTACCGCGTCAGCGCAGACCTGATCGAACGTGTGCGTTCCGGCAACTGGAATCCTGACAGCATCAAAGGAGATCAGGACCATCGCGACGCATTAGCGGCACGCGGGTACTGGCAATCCTTCCAAAGCGTCAAGAAAAGCATCGAGCGCGTTTTGGCTAACGAGAACGCCGGGAGTATCGCCGATCACGACCACGCTGGCTGGTACCGAGAACTCTTCGGCCCGAGCGTCGCAGCGGGCATCATCAAGGCTTCCGACCTTGCAGGATATCGCAACGGCCCCGTCTATATCCGTCGCTCGATGCACTCGCCACCCCGTCCGGAAGCCGTGCGGGAACTTATGCCTGCCTTCTTTGACCTACTGCAAAAAGAGCCGGAACCGGCAGTTCGCGTCGTTCTTGGTCATTTCATCTTTGTTTGGATACACCCGTATTTCGATGGCAACGGGCGCATGGGTCGCTTCCTTATGAACGTCATGCTGGCGTCCGGAGGATATCCTTGGACAATCGTTCCACTGGACCGACGGGACGAATATATGGCATCACTGGAAGCTGCCAGCGTAAACCACGACATAAAACCCTTCTGCCGACTAATCGCAGAGCTACTGGCTGAACCGCCCCGGATTCTCCGGAGAGCTCCGGGTTTGAGTCAGGCCGCGAGCGCCTGACCGATGTTCAACCGATAATACTCCTGTTCAAATTCCGCAGGCGGCACGTACCCGATGGGCTCGAGCAAGCGACGGTTGTTGAACCAGTCAACCCACTCCAGCGTCGCGTACTCCACCGCATCCAGCGAGCGCCAGGGGCCGGGAGCGCGGATGACTTCGGTCTTGTACAACCCGATGATGGATTCGGCCATGGCGTTGTCGTAGGAGTCTCCTGTGCTGCCCACAGAGGGCTCTACACCCACCTCCTGCAGCCGCTCGGTGTAGCGAATGGACAAATACTGTACGCCCCTGTCGCTGTGATGAATCAGCCCCTCACCGACCTGACGCGCGTGAAGTGCCTGCTCAAGCGCATCGAGCACCAGGTCCGTGTGCATGGATCGGCTCACGCGCCAGCCCACGATGTAGCGGGCGAACACGTCGATGACGAACGCCACGTACTGGACCTGCCCCGTTTCCGTGGACAGTTTCTCGTCTTCGCCGATTGATCTGCGTCTTCGCGTTTCCTCCTCCGATCTTACACCGTGAGTGCGGTCTGACGCCGCAGGCGGCAGAAGCGCCGGTCTCTTGATCAAGGTCACAGCATGCTGATGCGCTCGTTCGTAGTTGACCGGAGATCGATATCCCAGGGAAGAATGCCTGCGATGCGGGTTGTACCAACCTTCGATCCATTCAAACACGGCCATTTTCGCCTCAGCCTGCGACTTGAAGCGACGACGGCTAAGCAGCTCACGTTCGAGCGTGGCGAAGAAGCTCTCCGCCATCGCGTTGTCGTAGGCATCGCCGACAGATCCCATCGAGGGCATTACATCGGCTTCCTGGCAACGCTTGCCGAACGCATAGCTGGTGTATTGACAGCCGTGGTCGGAATGAAAGATCACCGCCTCAGGACGACGCTGAGCGAGCGCCATCTCCAGTGCCGAGAGAATCAGCTCCGTTCTGAGATGCGTCTCCATCGCCCACCCGACGATCCGCCGGGAATACACGTCCAGCACCATCGCCAGATACAGAAAGCCGGCCCAGGTCGGGATGTACGGTGGAGTCGACCATGCGCGCCGTGGCGATCTTGCGATCGCTGGTTTCGCATGGTCGCTCGCCGAACCGGACATGCACCTTTCGTTATGCATCCGGCTCTCCAGGAACGGAGGCGAAGCGAGGCAATAGCATCCAACCCCGCCTGAAGCGCTGCACGGTCAGAGTGGCCAGAAGAAACTGCTCCATAGTTCCTTCATGCCAGACTGTCCGTGTCGGCCACACAAGACTCCGCACTCGGCGCAGAGTCGAGCGTTGTCGTCGCAGGCCCTTATGCTTCTTCATGAGCCAGCGCCACAGCCGATCCCCGACATAGTGGTCGAGGCGGTTGAAGATGTTGCCAGCTCCGGTGCAGAAGCGATAGTAGTGGCCCCAGCCGCGCAGGAGATGATTGAGCCTCTGGAGTTGGTCAGACAGCGACAGCAGCAGCGAATCCCGCCGCGTGAGCTGCTTGACCCGGTGCCGGAAATCCGCCTGTTTGTGCTTGGGTATCTCGATCCGCGGCATGAGCCCAAACGGAGGATGCCACTTCAGTCGAACTCGTTGGCCGAGAAACTCAAATCCCCCACAAAGTCAGTCACCCGCGTCTTCTCATCCGACAACGCCAACCCCGTGGTCTGTTTCAGGTAGTGCGCGAGGGCCGCCTTCTCGGCTTCAGCATCCTCGCGTGTCCCTGATACCAGAGTCACGAAGTCGTCGGCGTATCGCACGGGGAAGAACACCGGTAACACCACGCCTGCGATCGGTGGACCGGCAGTCCAAAGCTGCCTTGAGTCCGTCACAGGTGCGGAAGGCTCGGGTTTTGGTGCGATGATGAACCCACCGCTCATAGCGCTCTTCGATTGCCGACAGGGCAATGTTCGCCAAAAGCGGAGAGATCACGCCACCTTGGGGCGTGCCGTCGTGAGTGGGCAGAAGGAAGCCTTCTGCCAACACACCGGCCTTCAGGAACTGCCCAATCACACGCGTCACCCTGAGATCGCCGATACGCGCGCGAACTCGCTGCATCAGCAGGTGATGATTAATGTGATCAAAGCAGCCCTTGATGTCGCCCTCGATGACCCATTGATACGGCGCGCGTTGGCGTCGGCCATCACTGGCCTTCGCTCGCGGACGTATCGCCATGCGGATATGCTCCAAAGCCCCGTGACAGCCTCGTCCAGGTCGAAACCCATACGAGACGTGCCAGAACGTGGCCTCGAAGATCGGCTCCAGCAGGTTCTTGATCGCCCCCTGCACGAGGCGGTCGGTGACAGTGGGAATGCCCAAGGGTCGGAATTGCCCAGGTTTACCCGGCTTTGGAATCCACTTCCTGCGGCACGGGCTCGGTTGATACCGTCCCGCTCGCAGGTCGTCACGAAGCCCTTGCAAGAAAGCCTCGCGTCCCATCCCCGGGCAAATGCGTTCCACCGTCTTCCCGTCAACTCCGGCAGTCCGAGCGCCTTTGTTAGAGGCGATCTGCCGCCACGCACATCTCAGGTTGCGCGGGTCAGTGACCCAGTTCCACAACTCTCGATAGCAGCCGCCGGGATTTGCTTCACTCCACTGATAGAGCTTGCGCTGAATGCACAGGAGCCAGACCTCATCGGCCTGATCATCCGTGTCCACGGATGGTTCCTGCGTCACCGAAAGCTCCGTCGGTTCCCTGCCTGCCTTTGCCCTGTACACGGCTTTCCCGTGCTCAGACTACTACGCAGGCTCCGTCCCCCAAACCAACCAAAGCCGGACTTGCGCGGCTTGCTCGAGCTTCCGGAGCTCGGCGACATGGCGCACCAGAGCCCGCGACGGCTCCTGAGACGGCCGCCGGACCTACGCTGCCACCAGTGAATACCAAGCTCGATGAGGTGCAGCTGTCAGCGTTGGCCGTGCTCCTGAATCGTTACTCGCGTTGGACGGAGCTTAAGAATCTCAAGGGTGTCGGCACAAGCCCATCTCGTTCGTCCTCGGGAACAAGCGCTTGAGACGCGACCCGGCGAGAGGGCCGCAATAGCCTTTAAAGGAGATATTGATGGCGTTAACATCCATGCCGTCGGAAGCGAAAATCTTGA
>DASXZI010000006.1:0-66637 GCA_036501985.1 Steroidobacteraceae bacterium
AATGACTCGGTGAGCCCCATCAGGATTGCCCTGGTGGGTCCACTGCCGCCGCCGATGGGCGGCGACACGCGTCACTTTGCGACCCTCGCCGCCGACTTGTCCGCCAGCGATGCTTTCCGCGTGAAAGTCATCAACACTTCCCGCGGCCTGCAGCATTCCAACCCCCTGCGAAATGCCTTGGTAGCGCTGCGCGTGCTGCTGCGCGTTGCACTCGCTCTTCCCAAGGTCGACGTCCTTTCCTATCACGCCAGTGACCGGGGCATGCTGCTGTTCGGCCCGCTCCTGCATCTGCTCGCGCGACTGGCTGGGAAGCCGATCCTGCTGCGCCTCTTCGGCGGCTCGTTCGGCGACTATTTCGGCAGCCGCGGCGCACTCGGGCGCCTGATCATCCGCAAAGGCGTGCTGTCCGCCGACGTCGTGCTCCTGCAAACGCGGCGGCTCATCGGACAGCTCGAGCAGCATGGGACCGCGCGCCTGGTCTGGTTCTCGACCTACGTGCGCAGCGTCTCGCCGCCACCCGCGCAGGACAAGGTCGAGCCGGAGGGCGAGCGGATCTGCCGGCGATTCGTCTATCTCGGACATCTTTGGCGCACGAAGGGCCTCGAGACTCTGCTGGAATCGGCCCCGCAGTTACCACAGCACTGCCACATCGACATATTCGGTCCGCCGGATGAGTACTCCGGAGAGCTGATCAATGCGCGCGGCGCAGGTCGCGTGCGCTACGGGGGATTCCTGACGCACGAGCAGGTGGACCGGAAGCTCTGGGAGTACGACTGCCTCGTATTACCCACCTTCCATCCGGGGGAAGGCTATCCGGGGGTCATCGCCGAGGCATTCGCTCATGCGCTGCCGGTGATCACGACCCGGTGGATGGCGATCCCGGAGATGGTCGATGAAAGCTGCGGGATGCTCGTCGAGCCCGGCGACACCCCGGCATTCGTCGCGGCGATCGCCCGGCTCCACGCCGATCCCGCGCAGTGGCGGCGCCTGAAGCTCGGTGCGCAGCAACGCGCAGGCGACTTCGATCACGCCCAGTGGGCCACCCGGTTTGAGGAGCTCTGCGCCGCGCTGGTGCGGCTGTAGCCTCCGGAGCAATTGACACCGATGTGCGGCATCTTCGGAGTCTTCAAGCGCGGCTCGCAGGAGCCGGATCCTCGCGTGCTGGAGGCGGCCATGAAAGTGCAGGCCCATCGCGGACCGGATGGCCGCGGCGCACGCACGTTCCACTTCGGCGACAGCACACTGCTCTTCGGTCACCAGCGCCTGGCGATCATCGATCTGACTCAGGCGGCCGATCAGCCCATGACCTATGGGAATGAGCGCGGTTGCCTGATCTACAACGGCGAACTGTACAACTATCTGGAACTGCGCGAACAGCTGGTGGGGGAGGGCGCAAGATTCACCACTCGTTCCGACACCGAGGTGTTGCTCACGGCATTGCACAGGTGGGGGCCGGAACGCGCGCTCTCGGCCTGCAACTGGATGGGGGCCTTCGCTTGGCTCGATCGGGACGCCGGCCGTCTGGTGTTGGCCTGCGATGCGGGCTCCGAAAAGCCACTCTACTACCACGCCCACGACGATCAACTCGTCTTCGCCTCCGAAGTCAAGACACTGCTGACTCTGCTCGGGCGACGGTTCCCCCTCGATCGCGACGTCATCGGCCGCTTCCTCTTTCAAGGCCTGAGCGATGCGGACACGGGGACTTTCTTCAAGGGCATCGTCCGGCTCGAGCCGGGGACTTACCTCACCCTTCCGCTCGCCGCCGATCGCCCGCCGGGGTGCCCGGTACGCTTCACTCCACCGGCGTATGAGGGCGATCCGCAGCGGTTGCCGCTCGAGGAGTTCGTCGCCGAGCTGCGCCGCCTGTTCATCGACTCGGTGCGAGTGCGGTTGCGCAGCGACGTGCCGGTGGGTGTCCTCTTGTCCGGCGGGATCGACTCCTCTTCCATTGCAGCAGCCTCACAACACATTCTCGGACGGGAGAGCGCTCCTAAGCTTCTGTCTGTCGTCAGTGATGACTCACGCTTCGACGAGTCCCCTCACATCGGTGTCATGGAACGTCACCTGGGCCAGCAGGCCCACAGGATCACGCTGCGCGTCGAGCCTGCTTCCCTGGTGACGGAGCTCTCGACCGCCAACTGGTATAACGATGCGCCGGTGACCAGCCTGTCCGCGCTAGCGCATTTCCAGTTGATGGAGCGCGCGCGCCAGCTGGGTCTTACGGTGATCCTCAGCGGGCAGGGGGCAGACGAGATCCTGCTCGGGTATCGCAAATTCCTCGGGTTTTACCTGCAATCGCTCGTGCGCCGCCACCGGTGGGTCCGGGCGACCGGGGTGCTCGGGGCTTTCCTGCTGAACCGGACGATCCTGCGGCAGTTCAGTGTCAGCAATGCCAAGCGGTACGTCGCGCCACTGCGGTGGCTCGACGGCTCGGGTCCCGCATCGCCCCAGGCCGTCGCGGGCGACTGGTTGCGGGGATGGCAGGCGCTGCCGCTCGGTCTGGGTACCGGCACGCTGGCCGAACGCCAGATGCTCGATGTGCGGCGGTATTCCGTGCCGGCCCTGTGTCACTACGAAGACCGCATGTCGATGGCCTGGAGCCGGGAGATCCGGCTTCCCTTTCTGGACCCGCGGCTCATCGACCTGCTGATCCGCGCGCCGGATGAATACAAGTTGCGCAACGGCTGGACCAAATACTCACTGCGCAAGGCGATGCAGCCGCTGCTGCCGGCGGCGATCTGCTGGCGGCGGGACAAGCAGGGCTTTTCCAACCCGCAGGGCGAATGGCTGAAGCGGGAGTTGCGCGAGCCCGTGCGGGAGGCTTTCTCCAGCGGCAGTCTGCTCGCCCGCCAGGGTGTCGTGGACAGCAACGCGCTGCTGCGGCGCTATGAGCGCTACTGCCGCCAGAGCGCCGAGCGAGGCATGATCTGGTACCGCGAGATATTCGCGCCTTTCTCCCTCGAGCTGTGGATGCGTCGCTACGAGCCGTGGATCGCATGAAGTGGGAAACAAAAGCCGCGATCGCGCGGCTGTGTGCGCGGATGCCGCTCGGCGAGGCTGTGTATCGCTTCGGGCAGCGCCGCTTCGGCGAACTGCGGGTTCAGCCCTTGTCCCGGTTGCGCGCACAGGTCGACATGACTCGCTGGCTGCGCGCGTGCGGCAAGTCCGTCGCCGGAGCGGATCTCCTCGAGGTGGGCACCGGCCACGTCCCGGTCGTACCGATTGGCTTCTATCTCAGTGGTGCGCGGCGCAGCCTCACCGTGGATCTCAACCGGCGCATCGACTGGGAGCTCACGCGGCAGACTCTGGACTGGATGGCTTCCCGACCCGAAGAGATGGCCGCGCTCTACGGCCACGAGGTCGTCGATCGGCCTCTCTTCGAGGAGCGGTACACCAAGCTGGTCACGATGCGCCAGCATGCGCCCCGGTTCCTGGAAGCGGCGGGCATCGAGTACCTGGCTCCGCGCGATGCGGCACGGACCGCGCTACCCGGGCACAGCATCGATTGTCATTACTCGATGACCGTGCTCGAGCATATTCCACCGCCCGCGCTGCAGGCTATCCTGCTCGAGGCGAGGCGCATCCTAAAACCCGGCGGCGTGGCGCTGCACTTCATCGATCCGAGCGATCATTTCGAGCAACAGGATCATTCCATCACCCCGATCAACTTCCTGAGGTACTCGGAGGAGCAGTGGCAGCGCCTGGCGGGCAATCGATTTGCATACTGCAACCGCCTGCGCGCGAGCGATCTGCTCAAGCTCGGGGAAGCGTCCGGATTCACCGTGGCACGCAGCGAGATCAGCGTCGATGAGCGCTCGAGGCAGGCGCTACGCGAGGGACTCGTGCTCGACCCGAGGTTTGCCGCGTACCCGGAGGACGATACCTGCGCCACTTCGTTGCGCGTCATGTGGCAGTGAGGGCAGGGCGAGCGATGACTTGCGGCGCCATCCGTCCGCCCGCGCAGGTTGCGTGAGCTGACTTCACCTCGGCAAGCCATGCGGATCATCTACCTCCACCAGTACTTCAACACACCTGACATGTCCGGGAGCACTCGCTCCTATGAGCTCGGACGACGCCTGGTCGCCGCCGGCCATGTGGTGGACATGGTGACGTCGTGGCGGGCTCCGACGGAGCGCCGGGGATGGTTCGACACGGACGTGGCCGGAATGAGAGTGCACTGGCTGCCGGTGGCCTACTCGAACCACATGTCTTTCGTTCAGCGGGTCACCGCGTTTGTGCAATTCGCGCTCAGTGCGGCCCGGCGCGCGGCCCAGCTCGAGGGGGATGTCGTCTTCGCGAGCAGCACGCCCCTGACCATCGCTCTGCCTGCCGTCCACGCAGCCCGGCGGCGCCGGATCCCGATGGTTTTCGAAGTGCGGGACCTCTGGCCGGAGCTGCCTATCGCCGTGGGCGCCTTGCGAAACCCCCTGCTGCAGTGGATGGCACGCCGCCTGGAGAAGTACGCTTATGTGAACGCTGCGCAGATCGTCGCACTGTCACCTGGCATGGCTGCGGGGGTTGCCGATGCCGGCTACCCGCAAAGCCGCATCACCGTGGTTCCCAACGCAGCAGATCTGGAGCTGTTCGCTCGCGACTGCGCGCGCGGCCGCGAATTTCGCGCTCGCCTCGGCATCGGAGCCGACCAGATCGTGATCGGCTATGCGGGCACACTCGGGCGGATCAACGGTGTCAGTTATCTCGTCGAGCTGGCGGCGGCGCTCAGGGACGATGCCCGTCTGGTATTCCTGATCGTCGGCGACGGCCAGGAGCGCGAGCCCATCACCGCGCTGGCGCGCGAGCGGGGCGTACTCGGCCGCAATCTCCTCATGCTGGACAGGGTGGCCAAGAGTGAGATGCCCCAGGTCCTGTGGGCGCTGGATGTCGCCACGTCGCTGTTTCTGCCGATCCGTGCGATGGAATCCAACAGTGCCAACAAGTTCTTCGATGCACTGGCGGCTGGATGTTGTGTAGCGATCAACTACGGCGGTTGGCAAGCGCAGATCCTTCAGGGCGCCGAGGCGGGGCTGTATCTGTCCGCCGATCCTCGCGAAGCCGCCGCGCAGGTGCGCTCCCTGGCGGATGATCCGGAGCGACTCAGGGCCCGGGGTCGGCATGCGCGCAGGCTCGCGGAGGAGCAATTCTCGCGGGACGCCCTGGCAGCCCGCCTCGAACAGGTACTGAGCCACGTGCACCGGGAAGAATCGACCCGGCGCGGCGGCTGATCCGCGGCTTCACGCATGTTTGCACTCAAGAAAGCCCTGGGCGCGTTGTTGATGCCGTTGCCCGTTGCCATGCTGATCCTGGTGTGTGGGGGTATTGCCTGGTACCTGGGACGCCGGCGCCTGGCGCGCTCGCTCCTGATCGGCGCCGTGCTCCTGCTTTTCATCTGTTCGATCGGCCCGGTCGGCAATGCACTGCTGGGGCCGCTGGAGTACTGTTACCCAGCAACTCTGGATGCGAGTGCGCTCATTCCCGCCCCGCGCTATGTCGTCGTGCTGGGCGCGGGCTTTTCGCCCAGGAAGGGCCTCCCCGTGACCGCAGCGCTCGAGCCGGAGGCCGTCGTCCGAATTGCCGAGGGCCTCAGGCTCTTGCGTCAGCTGAACGGCGCGCGCCTGATCGTTTCCGGGGGTTCGGTCGATGGTCATCCGCCGTCCGCCTATGGCTACGCGCTCGCTGCAACTCAGCTGGGCGTTCCCTCCTCTGCCGTGGTGGTCGTGGACGGCGGTCGCGATACAGGAGCGGAGATCCGCGCCATCCACTCCATCGTGGGCGGGGCGCCGGTGCTACTCGTCACCTCTGCCGCACATATGCGGCGCGCCATGGCTTACAGTGCTCGCGTGGGCCTGCGGGCAATACCTGCACCGACCGGCAATCGGACGCGCCCGGAGGAACCGTGGTCGCTGAGGGCTTTTTTCCTGCCCTCAGCGAGCTCACTGCGCAAGACCGAGGTGGCCCTGCATGAATACCTGGGTCTGTTGGCCCTGCGACTGAATCTGGCGTAGAAGGCCCCGCGGGGGCCTGTCGCTTGCACGTCTGCGCCAGAGGCGGGCCTTATGCCTTATGATATCGGCCTCTGTCAGCGTGAGAGCCGAGCAAGCGGCTGGAGCTCGTGAAGCGGATCCTGGATATCATCGGTGCGCTGCTCGCCCTGATCATCTTCTCGCCCGTGATGTTGGTCGTCGCGCTGACGATTCGCTTCCTTCTGGGCGCTCCCATCCTGTTTCGCCAACGCCGGCCGGGTACGTTGGGTAAGCCTTTCACGTTGCTGAAATTCAGGACCATGCGCGAGGGCTACGGCCTGGACGGGATGCCGCTGCCCGATGCGGAGCGCCTCACGCGGCTTGGGCAGTTTCTGCGGCGCACGAGTCTCGATGAGCTGCCCGAGCTGTTCAATGTCCTGGTCGGCGACATGAGCCTGGTCGGACCCCGGCCCCTGCTGCTGGAGTATCTCCCGCTTTATTCCGTGGAGCAGGCCCGACGCCACGAGGTCCGCCCCGGCATTACCGGCTGGGCGCAAGTGAACGGTCGCAACAGCCTGGCCTGGGACCAGAAGTTCGTCTACGACGTCTGGTACATCGATCACCACTCCCTGTGGCTCGACCTGAAGATCCTGTACCTCAGCTTCGTGCGGGTGGCACGCGCCCAGGGGATCTCGCAGGCGGGCCATGCGACCAGCGAGAAATTTCGCGGCAGCGCCTCATGAGACTGCTGATCGCCGGAGCGGGTGGTCACGGGCGGGTGGTAGCGGACGCAGCCGAAGGCTGGCCGGAGCTCTGGAGCGAGATCGCTTTCCTCGACGATCGCTATCCGCAGCTGACCCGCTCTGGCGCGTGGCCCGTCGTCGGCTCATTCGCGCAATTGGCGCCCCAGCGGGCTAACTTCGAAGCTTGTGTCGCGGCGTTGGGAGATGCTTCGCTGCGGCTCGCCGTGCTGGAGCAGTGTCAGCAGGCAGGGTTCGAGGTGCCCGTCATCGCCCACCGTCAGGCCATGCTGAGCCGTCATGCGAGCGTCGGGTCCGGTACGTTCATCGCAGCGGGCGCCGTGGTGTGCGTGGGCAGCCAGATCGGCATGGGTTGCATCATCAACACGGGAGCAACAGTCGATCATGATGGTCACCTCGGCGCGGGCGTGCACGTCTGTCCGGGGGCGCATCTTGCAGGCAGCGTCAAGGTAGGCGCGCGAACGTGGTTCGGCATCGGCGCCGTGGCACGCGAAGGGGTGCGGATCGGCTCTGACGTCACCGTCGGAGCGGGCGCCGTCTGCCTGGAGGATGTGCGCGACGGCGTTGTGGTGGCGGGCGTGCCCGCGAGGGAGAAGAATTCATGAGCATCGAGCGTTCCGCGACCGCCTGCTCCAGTGCGCCCGAGGATCACGCGCCGCCTGCGGAAACGATGCCCGCATGGCCCACCTATGATGCCGATGAGCGCGCCGCAGTCGAGGCAGTGCTCGCCAGCGGCAAAGTCAATTACTGGACCGGCGAGCAGGGTCGACAGTTTGAATCCGAGTACGCCCGCTACCTCGGGGTCGGCCATGCCGTGGCACTGACGAACGGTACGGTGGCACTGGAGCTGGCCTTGCGTATGTGGGGCATCGGCGCGGGCGATGAGGTCATCACGACCCCCCGGACCTTCATTGCCTCGGCCAGTTGCGCGATTCTGCTCGGAGCTCAGGTGGTGTTTGCCGATGTCGATCCGGACAGTGGCAACATCACTGCCGAGAGCATTGCCCGTGCAATCACTCCCCGCACGCGCGCGATCATTCCGGTGCATCTGGCTGGCTGGCCATGTCAGATGGATGCGATTATGGCGCTGGCCCGGCCGCGGGGCATCAAGGTGCTCGAGGACTGCGCCCAGGCGCATGGGGCCCGAGTCCAGGGCCGGCCAGTCGGCTCCTTCGGAGATGCCGCGGCATTCTCCTTCTGCCAGGACAAGATCATGACCACGGGCGGCGAGGGCGGCCTGCTGGCGACCGACGACGGCGATCTGTGGCAGCAGGCGTGGTCATTCAAGGATCACGGCAAGAGCTGGGAGGCGGTCTACGAGCGCCGGCATGCCCCGGGGTTCCGCTGGCTGCACGAGCACTTCGGCACCAACTGGCGACTGACGGAGCTGCAGGCTGCCATCGGCCGCATTCAACTGCGCAAGCTGGAGAAGTGGGTCGACATGCGCCGACGAAACGCTGCGGTGCTGGCGCAGCGTCTGGGCGGGCTGGCGGCGCTTCGAGTGCCGGTGGTCGCTCCAGACCTACACCACGCGTACTACAAGTTTTATGCCCATGTGCGGCCCGAGCGACTGAAGGCGGGCTGGTCGCGCGACCGGCTGCTCGCGGCGATCCTCGAGCGGGGAGTGCCCTGCTTCTCCGGCTCGTGTTCAGAGATCTACCGGGAAGCTGCCTTTGAGGGGAATCCGGCCGTGCCGAAACAGCCGCTGCCCGTGGCAGTGGAGCTCGGGGAGACCAGCCTGATGTGGCAAGTGCATCCGACATTGGAAGAGCGCCACGTGCATCGGGTCTGCGATGTCGTCGAAGACGTGGTAAGCCGCGCGACGGCATGAGGTCAGCGGCCTGCCCGTGCAGCGGCTCGCCGCGCTAGCCGGTAGCGGCTATCTGGACGGATACCACAGGCCGTTTCCAGCATCCCACACGTAGGTTCGCGCGGTTAGTCCGGTAATCACGTCCGTGCGCCCATCGGCGACGTGGCTTCTGTCCGCTGCCGCAAACGTAATGGTGTTCGGCCCCGCGCCCTCGTGAAGGAGGGTCACCGTCTGGCCGGGAGAATATCCGGGGCCGAGAATCACGCCGCTCGCGGGGGCGGAGGCGCTCAGACGCACGGTCCGCAGGTTCTGAGTGATGATCGTCGCGTAGTCGTGCACCGACTGCGGGGAGCGGCTCTCGAAGTCGGTGATCCAGTTGCCGCTGGCGCTCGTCAGGCCCGTGGCGTGCTCGATCGTGTTGCCGTTCGCCGGGGCGGCACCCGTTGCAGCGCTGTGGTAGGCACTCGCCGCCTGGCCGCCGAGGCCGCCCACGTGGTTCTGTCTGCAGATGATGTTCGATGCGGCGGCACTGGAGACGTACAGGGCATCGCCCTGCGTAGTCTCCGTCACTCCGTCGTAGCCCTTCTCATAGCCGAAGCGGCAATTCTCGATCAACGCCGAATCGGTGTTTGCTCCGATCTCGATTCCTGGAAAGTGCTCGGCGCTGGAGCGACTGTTGCCGGCGATGTGGCAGGCGCGGATGTCGATCTTCTTGGTGCGCGGCGGGTTCCAGATGGCGACCCCGATGTCGAGCTGCATGCCATGCTGCTGGCAGTCGAGCACATCCACCCCCTCGATGAGGAGCTCAACGCACTCATCCGTTGCCACGATTCCCCGCTGGCAACCCGAGATCGTGCCGTTGCGGATCATGGCCCGCCCGGCGCTGGCAAAGATCCCGAAGCCCGCACAGCCGGAGATTGCGAAGCCGTCCAGGCTGAAATCCCCCAGGTTGGTCTCGGCGCGATACTCATCGACCGGCTCCCAATGAGCGGTCGCGGCGCGGAAATAGCCGACGGAGGCCTTCTGGGCGCCCGTGAGCACGATCACGGTGCTGCCGAGATTGCGCGCCACGATGTTGCGCAATTCGATGGCGTGCTTGACGCCGGCCTGGGCGACTCCGGTTTTTGCCCGGTAGAACATGGACTCGCCAGGGTAGCCGAGAAATGCGGTATTTCCCGCACTCACCTGCAAGCCATCCACCACACAGGCAAACGCCCCGGTCAGCGTCAGGGCTATGCCGCTCGCGGCCAGTTTGTCCACGACGATGTTACTGAATCGCATGTTGTGGGCATGCGAAGTCTGTCGCCGCGTCGGATCGGGCTCATTCGTCGCCCAGCCGAACTCGTATTGGATTCCCAGGGCCAACACTCCCGAGCCGTCGATCGCGATGTTCTCGGCCACGAGGTTCTCCACCCCGCCCAGGATGCCAATCGCCGCCGAGCCCGCCGCATTGGTACCGCTGTTGTTCAGGATGAGCCGCAGGTTGCGGAGCTGGACGTTGCCGAGCGGCAGAGGGAGCTGACTGTCCCAGACAGTGAAGTGCGAGCTGTCGGTGCCGCGGGCGCCAATCTGGATGGCGTGCCCCGAACCGGTCGCCGCGCTCGTATCGCACTGGACAGAGATCGTCCCGTTGACGCAAGTGAACTCGCGTAATGCGAAGAACAGCCCCGAGTTCACATCCCCCCGCGTGACGCCGCCGGAGTAATGGACGGTGCAGCCCTGCAGGTCGATGTGCGTGCCGTCCCGGATCGGAATCACGCCGTTGAAGTGGTAAACATCGTGACCGGTCGTATTGGGGAAGACGACCAATCCGCCTGGCCCCGCCCTGTTCGGATCCAGCATGGAGCGCAGTGCGTTGGTGTTGGACGCGGCCGCGTCGGCGGAGTTGGGTACGATTCCGTAGTGACGGACATCGTGCACGTCGGCCGGTTGTCCCGCTGCTGCCGCACTGTCGGCGTGAGAGGTATCCGAGGTCGATGAGCCGGAGGCTGACTGCGCTTTGCTGCGCACTGGAAAGAGCAACGTCCCGACGGCCGATGCCGCCAGCAAGCTTGCCATTTCCCTACGTCGCATCGATCGGTGCCTCCCCGGGCCGGCCATCACCGAAGGACAGCCGTGTTGCCGTAGGCGCGCATGCTGCGGCTTCGCTGCTCCCAAAGCAACTGCGGTGCGACTCTGTTTTGTATGGCGGAATTACGACGAGCGGCGGCGCTCGGCCGAGTCGGCAGGTGGCGACAGATAGTTACAAAGTGTGGACGGATTTGCCGCGCGTGCTGTGCAGGTCTGAGGCGCGGGTCTGAGTCTTGCTTGGCGGTCAACTGTTCCAGATGTCGGTCGTTAGAACCGTAAGGGTGGCTGCTGGGACTCACAAGTAGCTGAAATGGTATCGATTGGCGCGCGCGATTCCATTACAATCGCGCGTCGCTTGATACGCCCGAGTACAAGGTAGCGTTTCAGGTGGATGAGCAAGCGATCTCGGGCGTCCGGGGAGATTGCATGAAGGAAAAGTACGGGGCCGGGGGACACACACCAGTGCGTGTCTCGGCCGCTGAGAGCATCCTGGCCCTGCCTCGCCAGCAAAAACGCCTCATCATGCTGATCGCGGATGCGATCGCCATCCCGACCGCCCTGTGGGCGGCCCTGGTTCTGAAGTTCGACCGACTCGATCCTGTCATCGGACGCCACGCCGCCTACTATCTGGTCGCCGTCAGCGCGGCACTTGTGTTCTTCTCGGTCCTCGGACTGTATCGGGCGGTCATCCGGTTCATGGGCCCCCGGGGGATGGTGAACATCGCCACCGGCGTGACGGCCTCCGTCGTCGTGGTGACCGCGTACGATCGCCTGATCGCTAACGCCGAGATCCCGCTCTCGGCTTTTGCCATTTACTGGTCGCTCGCGCTGCTGTACGCACTCGGCAGCCGATTCTTCGTTCGTTACGTGATCGCCCGCACCCTGCATGGCCACTCGGCCACCCGAGTGGCCATTTACGGCGCCGGGGATGCCGGGGCGCGGCTCTCCTCCGTGCTGCTCGGCGGCCCGGATTTCGAGCCGGTCGCCTTCGTCGACGATAAGAAGGCCCTGCAGGGCAGCAGCATCAACGGTCTCACGGTTTTTGCACCGGAGGTGCTTCCCCAACTCGTGCGCGAGCGCCAGATCGACCGTGTGCTCCTCGCGATGCCCTCGGCTTCACGGCGTCGGCGCCGCGAGATTCTCACCTCGATCGAGCCCCTCGGTCTGCATGTGCAGTCTCTGCCGCACCTCACTGATCTGATCGCGGGCAAGGCCCGCATCGATGAGCTGCGCGATGTCGATGTGGGCGATCTGCTCGGCCGCGACCCCGTGCCGCCCAATCCGCGGCTGTTCGGCTCCTGCGTCCGAGGCAAGTGTGTGCTGGTCACCGGCGCCGGCGGGTCGATTGGCTCGGAACTGTGCCGCCAGATCCTGCACCTGGGCCCGAGCCGGCTGGTGCTGTTCGAGATGTCGGAGATCGCTCTCTATAAGATAGAGCGCGAGCTGAGCGAGATTGCCGGCCGGGAGCGCCTCAGCGTCGAGGTCGTGCCACTGCTTGGTAACGCACATCACCGGCATCGAGTGCGCGAGGTGCTGGCCGCCTTCAGTGTGCAGACCGTCTATCACGCCGCCGCTTACAAACATGTGCCGATTGTCGAACACAATATCGTCGAGGGGGTGCATAACAACGTCATCAGCACCTGGTACACGGCCGAGGCGGCGATCGAGACGGGGGTCGAGACGTTCGTACTGATCTCCACGGACAAGGCGGTGAACCCGGCGAACGTCATGGGCGCGACCAAGCGCCTCGCGGAGCTCGTGCTGCAGGCATTGCAGGAGCGCTCCAGCGGCACGCGATTCTGCATGGTGCGCTTCGGCAACGTGCTCGCCTCATCCGGGTCCGTGGTGCCACTGTTCCAGGACCAGATCCGCCGTGGGGGTCCCGTGACCGTCACGCACCCGGATGTCATTCGCTACTTCATGACCATCCCCGAGGCCGCGCAGCTCGTGATCCAGGCGGGCTCCATGGCCAAGGGGGGCGATGTGTTCGTGTTGGACATGGGTCGGCCGGTGCGCATCGATGACCTGGCGCGTCGGCTCATCAGCCTCATGGGCCTGACGGTGCGCGATGCGGACAACCCGGAAGGGGACATCGAGATCGAATACACGGGCCTGCGCACGGCGGAGAAGCTGTTCGAGGAGCTGCTCATCGGCACCAATGTCACCGGGACCGATCATCCGATGATCATGCGCGCCATCGAGCACCGGCTTCCCTGGCTGCGCATGCAGCAGATTCTCAACGAGCTGCTGGTCGCGCTGGCGAGCTTCGATTGTCATCGCGCGGTCGGGCTGCTGGCGGAGTCGGTGGCCGAGTACAGCCAGGGGCTGGAGCTGCGTGACTACGTCTGGGCGCGCAAGGCCGTGCTACCGCACGCGGTGGACATCAAGATCGCGGACTTTGCCGCCAAGCGCCGCAGCTCGGAGGCCGCCAACAAGCCTGGCCACGGTCAGAACCCGGCCTGACCTGCGATTCGCGCCGGGGTCCCGGGCGCGCTCGACTTGCCTCACAATACCCGTCGCCGAGCTTGAGGCCCGCCGGGGCTTGCTTTAGTCTTAAGCACTACTCTTCCTTTTAACTCAAGAACTTACCTGCATGCGTGTCACGATTTTCGGCTCTGGGTATGTCGGTCTGGTCAGCGGGGCCTGCCTGGCCGACGCGGGCAATCATGTGGTCTGCGTGGATGTGGATGCCGCAAAGATCGAGCAGTTGAACCGCAATGAGGTCCCGATCCACGAGCCAGGCCTGGACAGCCTGATCCGGCGCAACGCGGAGGCCGGCCGGATCGAGTTCACGACCGACGCCGTCAAAGGCGTGGAGCACGGTCTGTTTCAGCTCATCGCCGTCGGCACCCCTCCGGGTGAGGATGGATCGGCGGACCTGCGCTATGTGCTGGCTGCCGCCCGCACGATCGCCACCCATCTGAAGCGGTACTGCATAGTCGTCACCAAGTCAACCGTGCCAGTGGGCACCGCGGACAAGGTCCGCGGCGAGATCGCCTCGACGCTGTCCAGCCGCGGCGCGAACGTGGAGTTCGATGTCGTCTCCAACCCGGAGTTCCTCAAGGAAGGGGCTGCGATTCAGGACTTCATGAAGCCCGATCGCGTCGTGATCGGGACCGATAATCCGCGCACCACCGAGCTTCTGCGCGCATTGTACGAGCCGTTCACGCGCAACCATGACCGGCTGATCGTCATGGATATCCGCTCGTCGGAGCTGACGAAGTACGCGGCGAATGCCATGCTCGCCACCAAGATCAGCTTCATGAACGAGCTGGCCAACATTGCCGAGCGCCTCGGCGCCGACATCGAGAAAGTTCGCGTCGGCATCGGCTCGGATCCGCGTATCGGCTACAGCTTCATCTATCCCGGAACGGGCTACGGCGGCTCCTGTTTCCCCAAGGACGTGCAGGCGCTCATCCGCTCGGCTCACGAGGTGGGTCATCAGCCAGGCATCCTGGACGCCGTCGAGAGTGTCAATCACCGCCAGAAACAGACTCTGGTGCACAAGATGACGGCCCACTTCGAGGGTGGGCTGAAGGGTCGCACCATTGCCCTGTGGGGCCTCGCCTTCAAGCCCAACACGGATGACATGCGCGAGGCGCCCTCGCGGACGATCATCGACATGGCTCTGCAGGCCGGTGCCAGGGTCCGGGCGTACGATCCGGTGGCTGCAACCGAGGCGCAGCGCATTTACCAGGATCGCAACGGGTTCGAGATCGCCCGCACTGCCTACGAGGCTGCCGAGGGCGCGGATGCGCTGTGCATCGTCACCGAATGGCAGGAATTCCGCAGTCCGGATTTCGACCGGTTGCGCGAGATCCTGAAGTCCCCGCTCATTTTCGATGGACGAAATCTCTATGATCCGGGCATGTTGAGCCGCTTTGGCTTCACCTACTACGCGATCGGCCGTGGCCGCTCGATGCCGTCGGGCTGAGCCGGCCCGGGCCGGGTATTGCCGATGCTGACTCCAGTCATCCTTTCGGGGGGAGCCGGCACGAGGCTGTGGCCTCTGTCTCGGGAGCTCTATCCCAAGCAACTCCTGGCCCTCACCGGCGAGCGTACGATGCTGCAGCAGACAGCGCTGCGACTGTCGGGACTGCCCGCGGTGGCGCCGATCGTCGTGTGCAACGAGGCCCACCGCTTCCTCGTGGCCGAGCAGTTGCGCCAACTGAACGTCGAGCCGCGTGCCGTGGTGCTCGAGCCGTTTGGCCGCAACACCGCACCGGCCATTGCGCTGGCGGCACTCGCGGCACTCAAGACGGCCTCCGGGGATCCCAACGCCGAAGACCCCGTTCTGCTGGTGTTGCCGGCGGATCACGTCATCCGCGACGTGCCCGCGTTTCAGGCCGCGGTGCGCCAGGCATTGGGCGCGGCCGAGCGCGCGAAGCTGGTCACTTTCGGTATCGTCCCGCACTCGCCGGAGACAGGCTACGGTTACATCCAGCGGGGTGCGGCCGCCAGTGGCGAGAAGGTGCATGAGATCGCACGGTTCGTCGAGAAACCGAGTCTCGAGCGCGCCCAGGAGTTCCTGCGCTCGGGCGAGTACTTCTGGAACAGTGGCATGTTCATGTTCCGCGCGAGCGTGTATCTGCAGGAGCTGCAGCGCCTCGCACCTCAGATCGCAAGGCATTGCCGCAACGCGTTCGAGAACGCGAAATCGGATCTGGACTTCGTGCGCATCGAGCCGAAGGACTTCGAGCAGTGCCCGAGCGACTCCATCGACTATGCAGTGATGGAGAAAACTGCCGACGCGCTGGTGGTACCGTTGTCGGCCGGGTGGAGCGATGTCGGCTCGTGGTCAGCACTGCATGAGGCGAGCGATCCGGACGGCCATGGAAACGTCTCCCACGGTGATGTGATCGCCGAAGACTCCAACGATTGTTACCTGTACGCCGAGAGCCGACTCGTCGCGACGGTGGGCCTCGAGGACCATGTCGTGGTCGAGACCAAGGATGCCGTCCTGGTGGCTCCCAAGAGCCGGGTGCAGGATGTCAAGAAGCTCGTGGCCCGGTTGCGCGAGGCAGGCCGGTACGAACACTCCCTGCATCGGGAGGTTTTCCGGCCATGGGGCAGCTACGACAGCATCGAGAACGGCGAGCGCTTCCAGGTCAAGCGCCTGAAGGTCAAGCCCGGCGCCGCCCTGTCACTGCAGATGCATCATCACCGTGCGGAGCACTGGATCGTGGTCTCGGGGACTGCGCGTATCACCCGTGGGGAAGAGGTGTTTCTGCTGGAGGAAAACCAGTCGACCTACATTCCGATCGGCGTGAAGCACCGGATCGAGAACCCGGGAATGATCCCGCTGCACATCATCGAAGTGCAATCCGGATCCTATCTGGGCGAGGATGACATCGTGCGCTTCGACGACGTCTACGGCCGGCAGGGGACCAAGACCTGAGCATGCCGAACCTGAACGCATTCAAGGCGTACGACGTTCGAGGGCGCATTCCAGATGAGATCAACGAGCAGCTTGCCTACGACATCGGTCGTGCTTACTGCGCGTTCGTCAAGCCGGCGACGGTAGCCGTCGGATACGACATCCGACTCTCCAGTCCCACGCTGGCCACGGCGCTCAAGCGCGGCCTCACCGACAGCGGCTGCAATGTACGCGATATCGGCCTGTGGGGCACGGAAGGGTCCTACTTCGCCACCTTTGCCGAGGGCCTCGATGGCGGAATCATGGTGACGGCCAGCCACAATCCGCCTGACTACAACGGCATGAAGTTCGTACGCGAGCAGGCGCGGCCCATCAGTGGCGACACCGGGCTGCGCCAGATGCGCGCGCTGATCGAATCAGGCGGGCTGCCCGGCAAAGCTGCCCGGCCGGGCTCGGAGCAGCCGCTGGATATCCGCGGTAGCTACCTCCAGCACCTGCTGGGCTACGTGGACCGGGCCGGGCTGCGGCGGCTGAAGGTGGTCGTGAACGCTGGCAACGGTGGCGCCGGTCTCATCATCGATCAGATCGAGCCGCATCTGCCGTTCGAGTTCGTGAAGGTGCATCACGCGCCCGATGGCACCTTCCCCAACGGCATTCCCAACCCCATGCTGGCTGAGAACCAGGCTGCTACGTCCGATGTCGTACGCAGCAGCGGCGCCGATGTTGGACTGGCGTGGGACGGTGACTACGACCGCTGCTTCTTCTTTGACGAGCAGGGCCGCTTCATCGAGGGATACTACCTCGTCGGGCTGCTCGCCGAAGAGTTCCTGCGCGCCGAGCCGGGTGCGCGCATCGTGCACGATCCGCGATTGACCTGGAATACGCTCGAGATCGTCCGCCGCCGCGGCGGAGTGCCGGTGCTGTGCAAGTCCGGCCATGCCTTCATCAAGCAGAAGATGCGCGAAGTGGATGCCGCCTACGGCGGGGAAATGAGCGCCCACCACTATTTCCGGCGCTTCTCGTACTGCGACAGCGGCATGATCCCGTGGTTGCTGGTCCTTCAGGCGATCTGCGATCGGGGACAGACCTTGTCCCAGCTCGTGGGCGAGCGCATGCGCCTGTTTCCTGCCAGCGGCGAAATCAACCGCCAGCTCGCGGGCGATCCGCTGACCATCCTGGGGCGCATACGGCAGCTCTATGAGAAGGGAGCTGTCGGCATCGATGTGACTGACGGACTCTCCATCGAGTACCGGGACTGGCGCTTCAACCTGCGGGCTTCCAATACGGAGCCCCTGGTGCGGCTGAATGTGGAATCGCGCGGCAGCGAAGCGCTGATGAAGGACAAGACGGCCGAACTGCTGGCCGAGCTCGACCGCTCCTAGAGGATCGGAAAGGGGAGGGGCCGCGTCCGCCGTCGGGGGCCGCGTCCGCCGTCGGGGGCCGGTCCGACGTCGCAGCCGGGAACGGTATTTGCGGGGCGGGCTGCCGTGTACTCAACTGCGGGCATCATCTTGGAACCAGGGCAGAAGCCGCCGCTTCGGGTGTTGATCGCGGAAAATCACCGCGACTTGAGTGAGGTCATGAGCCAGCTCATCGACACCGAACCGGACATGCGCTGTGTCGGGCAGGTGTCGGATGCGGAGTCCGTGATGCCCATGGTTCGCGAGTCCTCCGCCGACGTGCTCATTCTCGATCTGACCCTGCACGGCGGCAGCGGTCTGCCGCTGATCGAGAAGCTGACGACCGAGATGCCCGGCTTGCGGGTCATCGTCTTCAGCGGGCTCGCCGACAGCGATGAGGTCTCCCGTGAGGCGCGGCGCAGAGGTGCGGCCGCCTATGTAACCAAGGGATGCGATCTGCAGGTCCTGCTCGAGGCGCTGCGCCCGAAGCTCCTCTGAGGCTGAGCCCGCGAGGGCGACGGCAGGACCGTATCCGCATCGCGCGACCCCGTCGTCCCAGCCGCTGGTAGGTGGCGCACGGACCCCCGGCACCGGCGACAGATCACTCGCTGGCGGGTGTGCGTGATGTGCGCTGTGCACCCACTGTGATTTACCAAAGCGTGGTACAACGGGGCCGACTTCCCGAAGCTCGGACGCATCGCCGCGATCAGATGGACCTTTTCGGACCAAACGGCTTCCCTCCGGGATCGATCGGCGGCAAGCTTGCGCTATGGGTCTGCGATGAACGGTGCGGCTTGGGCTTCGGCGTGGGCGTGTCTGCGGCTGGCGACACTGGCCGCCGGCATGGCTGGCATGTCATTTTCTCCTTTTAACTGACGGGGGCTACTCATGGCGCTCTGGAAAGACACGAACACAGGACCCGGCCCGGTGCCGGCGCAGAATCTCCCACCCGCTGCGGGACCGGTGCCACACCCCCGCGAGCCGGAGAAGACCAACGTTGCGCCGCTGAGCCCCGCCGATCCTGCCCGCCGGCCGGTCAAGGAATCCCAGCGTCTGGATATGAAAGAGTCGATCATCGCTTCGGATCTGACGATCGAGGGCAAGATCATCGGCTCGGGCCACGTGCGCATCGCGGGCCGGTTCAAGGGCGACGTCCACGTGGACGGCAATGTGACCCTCGATACCGGAGCGCACCTGGAAGGCCTGGTCAAGGCGAGCGTTGTGGTCGTCGGCGGTGAGCTGCTGGGCAACATCGACAATGCCAAGCGGGTCGAGCTGCTCGAAGGCGGCGTGATCAGCGGCGACGTCAAGGCCGGCTCGTTGACGGTAGCGGCGGGATCGCGCATGCGCGGCCAGGTCGAGTTCGGCTGGTCCGACGGCGAGTCTCGCAGTAAGTCCGAGACCAAGGGATACGGCACCGGTTCATGAGCGTGGCCTCTCGCCCGGTCGCTACGGGCAAGACACGCACCTGTCCGCACTGCAAGGCGACGATTCTCGAAAGCCTCAGCATCTGCCCAGGCTGCATGCACCACCTGCGTTTCGACTCGGAAGCGGCGAAGCGGCAGGTGGCGGCCACGCCTGCGTTACGTGTCGAGGGGATGATCCGTCACCCTCCTCTGGATCAGCCGCTCGAGTACTTCGTGATCATCGCCATCCGCAATGATCGCGGTGAAGAGGTGACCCGCCAGGTCGTCAATGTCGGGGCCCTGCAGGCGGCCGAGAAGCGCACCTTTACGCTTTCTGTCGAGGTGCTGCCGCCGCAGGCACCCGCCGCTTCCAAGACCCCTTCCACCGCGACCGCCGCGAAGACTCCCGCGGCGCAGACAACTGCGACCGTGCGCCCGTCAACCCCCTCCACGGGTACGACGGCCACGAATCCCGCCCTCCCGAACCCACCTGCTCCGGGCAGCTCTGCCAGTGGATCGCAGCCGCCGACCCCCGGTGCCGCCCCCGCCAAGCCGCAGACTGGGTATCCCGGCGGCCTCAAGCCGCCCGTGCCGGGCGGTCCCAAGCGCCACTGACACGCTCTCGGTGCCCTCCACCGCTTCCGCGCTCTCGTGGTTGCGGCCCGGGCAGGTAGCTGCTATCGATATATCCACTGGGATATCTCGATGGGTGCGGTATGCGGGTATTGCGGATCTCTCTGGCGTGGCTCCTGGTTACCTGCCTCGCTGCCGGCGCGAGCGCGGCGCCAGTCCAGGATGCGAGGACGGTGCTGGTGTTCGGGGCGGCCTCACTCACCGACGTGCTCACGGATCTGGGCAACGCCTACACGGACCAGACAAAGATCCCCGTCAAATCCTCCTTCGCCGCGAGCCCGGTTCTGGCCAAGCAGATCGAGGCCGGCGCGCCAGCGGATGTGTTCTTCTCCGCCGATCTCGACTGGATGAATTACCTGGACACTCGCAAGCGGCTGAGGCCGGGCTCACGGCACGACCTCGTCAGCAACAGCCTGGTGCTGATTGCGCCCGGCGGCAGCAAGGTCAGCGTGAAGCTTGCGCCCGGGGCGGATTTCGGTCCGGCACTGGGGCCCGATGGCAAGCTCGCTACGGGGGATCCGGACTCCGTCCCCGTCGGCAAATATGCCGAAGCGGCTTTGAAGAATCTGGGCGCCTGGGATCAGGTTTCCGGGCGCATCGCGCGAGCCGAGAACGTCCGCGCCGCCTTGGCCTATGTCGCGCGGGGCGAGGCGCCTCTGGGGATCGTGTACAAAACGGATGCCATGGCGGAGAAGCGCGTACGCATCGTTGCCCAGTTCCCGGACAACACCCATTCGCCTATCACGTATCCCATCGCTCTGACGCTGCATGCGGGTCCCGATGCGGCGAAATTCGAGGATTTCGTGCGCGGCCAAGCGGCCGCGGCCATCTTCCGCAAATACGGGTTCGAGCCCTTGCGCTGAGCTCGAGCGGGTGCAGTGAGCGCATGCCGGCGCGCGGCGCGTAGAATGTCGAATTCGCGCACACCCGCGCGCCTTCCGCCAAGCTGACGCGCTCCCGCCGGGCATCCAGTCGGGCTGCGTGTACGGCGGCCCGATTTGCCATGGATGAGTCCGTACAACGTGCACCCGGTGCGCCGGCGCTGCCCGCGACACCATTCCGCTTCATCTGCTATTTCATTGCAAGGTTCCGCTGGTGGTATCTCGCAATGGTGCTGCTCGAGGCGGTCAACTCCACCTGCGGGATCCTGATTCCGTACGCCACGGGCCAGATCATCAAGGCCGTCACTCGCGCGCACGAGCAGTCGATGTCGTTGGTGGCCTCGCTGAGCGGGCCCCTGTGGCTGTTCATTGCGCTGTCGGCGGGTGAAGTGATCTTCAGCCGCGCCGGCGGCACCTGTCAGATTCTGGTCGGACCCCGCCAGCGGCAGACCGTGACGCGCGCTCTGTACGCCTACCTGCAACATCATTCCCACCGTTTCCTGAGCAACGACTTTGCCGGCGCACTCGCTCATCGGATCAGCGAGACCTCCATGGGGGTCTCGCAGACCCTGTGGACCGTGATCTTCGACTTCTGGCCGATGGCGATTGTCTTCGCGGTAGCGATCGCCATGCTGGCCAATGCTCACCCGGGCCTCGCTCTGTTTGTCGGCATCTGGGCGTTCGTCTTCGTGTGCATCTCGTTCTGGCTGGCCACGCGCACCCGGCCTTTCGCGGTGGCAGCGGCCGCTGCGCGCAGCGAGACCACTGGCAGGGTCGTGGATGCGGTCACGAATCTCACCAGCACGCGGCTGTTCGCGCGCCTGCGGTACGAGCGCGAATATCTCGATGGGCAATTGCGCAGGGAGTTGCGCGCGGTGCGTCTGTCGAGCTGGTCCTCCGAGCGCGTGCGGTGGTTCCAGTACACAGCCGCGGCGATCCTGAAAGTGGGCGTGCTGTACTACGCGCTGCGGCTGTGGGGCCGGGGAGAGATCTCCGTGGCGGAGTTCGTCGTGGCGAGCACGACCACGCTGCTCATCATCAACGAGGCGCGTAACCTGAGCCGCCGGTTTCTCGAGTTCTTCGAGTACCTCGGCAACGTGACCAATGGTGTCAATACGATCATCCGCCCACACGAGATCGTGGATCACCCGAACGCGGTCGCCACTCCAATCACGCGTGGTCGCATCGAGTTCCGCAACATCACGTTCGGCTACACCGCCGATAGGCCCATCTTCCGCAAGTTGAGCGTGGAGATTCCCGCGGGCCAGCGCGTGGGGCTGGTGGGCTTCTCGGGCTCGGGCAAGTCCACCTTCGTGAGCCTGACATTGCGCCTCTACGACCCGCAGGGCGGTGCGATCCTCATCGATGGCCAGGACATCCGCGCGATGACCCAGGAGTCCCTGCACTCCCAGCTCAGCCTCATCCCGCAGGATCCGAACCTGTTCCACCGCAGCCTGCTCGAGAACATCCGCTACGGGCGCCTGGAAGCGACCGAAGAGGAGGTGGTCGATGCGGCTCGCAAGGCGCATGCGCACGATTTCATCGTGCAGATCAAGGATCAATATGCCTCCCTGGTCGGCGAGCGCGGCGTCAAGCTTTCCGGCGGTCAGCGGCAGCGGATCGCGATCGCGCGCGTAGTGGTCAAGAACGCGCCGATCCTCATCCTCGATGAGGCCACCTCCAGCCTCGACTCGATCACCGAGCAGGCGATCCAGGAGACGCTCGATGATGCGATGAGAGGCAAGACCGTGATCGTGGTGGCGCATCGCCTGTCCACCATCGCGCACCTCGACCGGATCCTGGTGTTCGACCAGGGATGCATCGTGGAAGATGGCACGCACGCGGAGCTCCTCGCGCGAGGCGGCGCCTATCAGCGGCTCTGGAGCCGGCAGGCGGGCGGTTTCGTGCTGGATGACGGCGCTGCGGGCTCCGTGGACACTTCGGCGGACGAGGAGGAAATGCCCGATGCCGGCGAGCCGCCCGAGGAGGTTCTTGGACACGCGCGCTCGCCGAACGAACGGACCCTGTAAGGGATCGTGGACCGGAGGTCTGCGGACATGGCCTGCTACGAGAGAGCCCACACAGAAGCACTGCGCCAGTGAGACGCCAGGACTGCTACAGGAGAGACGGGCGGGTCGCTCCGAAGGCCCGCAATACTCGCGCGGCGGTGGGCTCCGGACACAACATCAGACACTTAGCCAGCGCGTCGGCGAGGACCGCAGTAGGGGCGACGACGGCGGCGTAGCGCTGCTGCGGTCTCTCATCGGGACTGGCGCGGTTGTAATAGCCCTGATGTTCACTCGGGTGACGTGAGGAGTCGGCATCGCTGACGGCGAGCGCCGAGTCTGTCAGCTGGAGACGGTCGAAGAGGCCGTCGGGTCCACGCAGCAGGACCGGGCACGGCTCAGGCCCGAATGCACGCAGGTCACCTCCCGCATTCACCAGACCTGCGCGGCAGCCGTGGCTCAGCAGAGTGTCGATCGCGGCGTCGGCCGCATAGCCCTTCGCGAAACCGCCGAAGTCCATTGCCACGGGCGCATGGGCAATCACTCGATGCCCCGCGAGCAGCTCCACGTCCTGAAGTCTCCCTGGACGGTGAGGCAGACACGGGTCGAATACGCCGCCGGTGAGCGTGTGCAGCTCGCTTGCCAGCCGCAGCAGATCGAACGTGATCGGGGTCAGCGGGAGCGCCGTCCCGGGCGGATTGCGGTTGATGCGGGCGAGCTCGCTGTCAGCGGCCCAGGGATGCAGCAGCGCGTGAAGGTTTGCGACCGTCGCAAAGGCATCGTTTACCGCCGTGCCCGCGGTCTCGGCGCAGTGGCTGGACGCCTCAATGACGATCAAGGTGCCCAGGGCCACACGCATTCTTCGGACCTTCGGCGCTGCACCTCTGGCAGCCGCAACCGCAGCCGTTGCTTGCATACGTTCCGTGGACTGGCGCGGGCGCCGTTCGCTCGCTATGCTATGGTGAGAGTAAGAATGATTCGCATTTGCATTATTGTCAAGACATCGTCATGTTTGTCGCGATCACAATGAGTCACCGGCGCGGGCGCCGCACAGGCAGGCCCACCGCGAGCTGCTGCCGTGTCCGCTGAGCGCAGCCTGAGCATGTTGGGTGTCGCGGGATTTGCAGCCCTCGGGCTCGCACCTGCCCCGGTCGTGGTGGCCGCGGATTACCTCAGCATCGGGGACGTGCAGCACGAGCTGTTCTCTCAGGCGGATCACTTCGCCGAGATCGTCCTGAGCCTCAATCCAGGACAGAAGCAGCGGGTGGCGCAACTCGCCGGTACGCAGCCACCGCACCGGTCGCTGCGCGCGTGGAAGGCCTACCGCGGTGACGAGCTGCTCGGCCATGTGTTCGTGGACGAAGTGTTGGGACGGCAGGAGATGATCACCTACGCCGTCGCCATCGACCGATCCGGGCGAATGAGTCCGATCGAGGTTCTGGCCTATCGTGAAAGCCACGGCGGGGAGATCCGCGGCAAGGCCTGGCGCAATCAGTTCGACGGGCGCCAGAGCCTGCAGCAGCTTCGTTTCGGTACTGACATCAAGAACATCGCCGGGGCGACCCTGTCATGCGAGCACGTCACGGAAGGGGCGCGCTGGGTCATGTCGCTCTGGCAGGTCGCGTTGCGCAACGACACGGCTCCAGCCGCCTGAGCCCGATGGCTGCCAACTTACCAACACCCATGCGTCCCGGCCTGCGAGCCGCGCTGTATGTGATTTTCGGCGGGCTGTGGGTGACGGGCTGCCTGTGGCTGATCCTGCACGAGTTCTTTGCGCGTCCGGGTGCGTTCGGTCCGGTTCGGAACCCCTGGGAGCCCGGGATCCTGCGCCTGCACGGCTGGATGGCGGTGGGGGGTATGTTCCTCCTTGGTTGGGTGACCGCGCGTCACGTCAGCGAGCGCTGGCCTCAGACGATCAAGCGGCCCTCGGGAGTGGCTGTTGCCAGCGTGTCCATCGTTCTCGCCCTCAGCGGATACGCCCTTTATTACACGACGGATCGCCTGCACGACGTGGCCGCCGTTGCCCACGAGATTCTGGGCGCTTGCGGCATCCTGTTTGCTCTGCTGCACTGGAGGCGGTACGGTCCCCGCCTGAGCGCACGCCGCGCTGCGGAGAAATCCCCGCCGCGCGGGCCCTTCCCCGCTCTTTGAGGGCTCGGCGTTCCGCCGATCCGTGTTCATGCCCGGTTCATGCCCTCAGGCGTTGTATTAAGGTAGCAATCTGCAGGAGCCGACCGACAGGGTGGAGCGAGCTCATGGGCAAGCGAAGATTCTTCACACCTCATCCGATCGCCATTCCCGCCTTCCTGATCCTGGCGGCCGCTGCCATGGCGGTGGCTGCGGCGGACGACGCCGACCCGCCGGGACGCGTGGCGCGTCTCAGCGATGCCGAAGGGTCGGTCTCGCTGCAACCAGCGGGCGTGCAGGACTGGGCACCGGCGACTGTCAATCGTCCCCTCACGACGGGCGACAAACTCTGGACCGACCAGGACTCGCGCGCCGAGCTGGACATGGGCTCGGCTGCCATCCGGCTCGGCAGTACGACGGGCTTCTCGTTCATGAATCTCGACGATCGCATGGTTCAGATGAATGTCTCGGCGGGCACGGCGATCGTGCACGTCCGCGACATGGGCCAGAACCAGGGTTTCGAGATCGATACCCCCAACATCGCCTTGACACTCCAGGGGCCCGGCGACTACCGCGTCGAGGTGAACGACAGCGGTGACACGCTCGTCGAGGTCAGCAACGGGCAGGCGGAAGCGAGCGCAACCGGGCAGAGCTTCCCGATCGGGACGCAACAAGCGGTCACCTTCACTGGCGCTGATCAGGTCACCGCGGATGCCGCCTCGGTGGGCGCCCCCGACGCGCTCGACCAGTGGTCCCTGGATCGAGAGCACCAGCAGGAACAGGCGCAAGCTCAGGCCAGCCAATACGTTTCGCCCGACATGGCCGGCGCCGAGCAGCTGAATCAGTACGGCTCCTGGAGCGCGGACCCCGAGTACGGCAACGTCTGGACCCCGAATGAGGTCGGACCGGGCTGGGCTCCTTACCAGGACGGTCGGTGGGTGTGGGTGGCACCCTGGGGCTGGACCTGGGTGGACAACGCTCCCTGGGGATTCGCGCCGTTTCACTATGGGCGCTGGGCACACGTGCACAGCCGCTGGTGCTGGGTGCCGGGCCCACGCCATGTGCGACCGGTTTACGCGCCGGCGCTGGTCGCCTGGGTTCACAGCCCGGGCGCCGTGGGGACGGGTGTCGCAGTAGGCGTGGGTGCGGCTGCGGTGGCCTGGTTTGCGCTCGGGCCGCGCGAGGTCTACGTGCCCAGCTACCACGTCAGTCCCGCTTACGTTCGTAACGTCAACGTGACCAACACGACCATCGTCAACAACACCTACATCACCAACGTCTACCAGAACAAGGTCACCAACATAACCTACGTCAACCAGCATGCGCCAGGCGCGGTCACGGCCGTGTCGCAATCGACGTTCACCTCGGCGCAGCCCATTCGCGGGCACACCGTGCATATCCCGCCGAACGAGCTGGGCGGACTGCGTGCCCGCGGCGCTGCCCCGTCCATCGTGCCAGTGAGAGAAAGCGTGATGGGCAACGTTGCCGCGGGCAACGTGCGCCGCCCGCCAGCCGCATACACGAATCGGCCGGTGGTAGCCCGTGTGACGCCGCCGCCCGCCCCCGTGCCGTTCGCCAGGCAGGAAGCAGCCCTGCGCGCGAATGGAGGACGCCCGCTGGCCAGCGCGCAACTTGCCACCATGCAGGACCGTGTGCCAACAAGCCGCGTGCGCGTGGTGCAGCCGGGGGCCGTCAGGACTCTGCCGGCCGTCCGCAACGCTCCCGGCTCCAGCCTGCAGGAGCGTGAGCGCGCGTTGCATGCCACCCCAATCCCGCCATCGCAGAACGCCATGCGCAACGACCGGCCGCCCGGAGCGCAGGGGAGTGCGGCTCCGCGAGAGCCTCCGTCCACACGCGAGCACGATCGCCCCGCAGCCGACATGCGCCAAAACGACATGTTCCGTGCCCCGAATCAGCGCCAGGCGCCGGTTGCCCATCCGCTGCAGGTGAATCCAACTCCGGAAGCCCACCCTCTGCCTCAGGCTCACCCGCTCCCTCAGGCGCATCCCATGCCACAGATCCGGCCGATGCCGGAGGCGCATCCGCTGCCGCAGGCACGTCCGTTACCGCAGGCCCATCCCATCGGGCCGTCGGCGGAGCCTCATGCCCTCACTCCATCCGAGCCTCGTGCGGTCGCTCCATCCGAGCCACGCTCAGTCGCGCCGCCGGTCTCGCCGGCGCCGCACTTCGAGGCACCGCGTGGCGGTCCGGTCGCGCACCCTGTCGTGCCGGCACCTCATCAGGCCACGCCCGCGAGACCTGCGCCGGCCCCCGCTCGCCCGGAAGAGCGGCGCAACAACAGGCCAGACCGTCCCAACAACCGGCAGTAGCGCCTCAGGCGGGCAGCTTCTCGATGAACGAGTAGAGCAACTCGTTGTCGGCGTACGCGACGTTGAAGCGGAAATAGCCGCTCGAGCGGCCGTTTGGCCGGAAGAGCTCCCCGGGCGCGAGGACGATCCCCCTGGCTTTCGCCTGCAGGAGGATCGTACGGGTGTCGAGCGTCGTGGGCAGCTGAGCCCAGAGAAACATGCCGCCCTCAGTCCGGTATGCCAGTGGCGTGCACCCGCCTCCGTCAGCCCCTTGGAGACTTTTTCCTGTGCCGAGCCAAGGCGGTGGCGCAGGCGCTCGAGATGCGTGCGATGACGGCCTGCAGTCAGGATGGACAGCACGAGCTGCTCGGTGAGCTCCGATGATGCTCGGTGAGCTCCGATGAGGAGAGGCAGGCGAGGGTCTTCGCCTGCAACAGGGATTGCATCCACGGATCGCGCGCCACGACTAGCCCACGCGCAGATTCGGGGCGATCGTTTTCGAGAAGCTGTTGACGTACAACACCCGGTTCCGCCCGTCGAGCGAGGCCACGCTGGTTGACCTCGCCGGCGCGAGCTCCGAGGAGATATCGTCCTCGACGATCGTGAAGTCATGGCGATCGGCCGCTGCCAGGACCGCACGCTCCACCGCCGGCGTGGTGGTCGTGCCGGTGGGGTTGTGAAGGGTGGTGTTGGTGAAGAAGACACGCGGCCGCGAGGCCAGCGCAATTGAGTTGAGGGCATGGATGTCCGGACCGGCCTCGGTCCTCGAGATCCCGATAGGCGTGACTCCATGCGCGCGCAGCATCTCGAGCAGATACGGATAGCAGGGATCCTCCACCAGCACCGAGTCTCCACGCCGAGTGAGCGCGCGGATACATAACTCCAACCCCTGGCTGGCGCCCTGTACCAGGATCACCTGATCTTCGGTGCAGGCGATCCCGCGCTGAGCGAGATAGCGGACGAGATGCTGTCGCAGAGGCTCCAGCCCGTGCGGGCTGCCGTAGCGGCCGGCCGCTGCGCGACCTTTGCGAGAGCGGAACGTACCCCCTCGGCGAACAACCAGTCCGGCGGCAACCAACCGCAGCCCGCGTCCACCTTGACCAACCTCGGCTCGTATTGTCTGCGCAGCAGCCAGATGGAGTCGGCCGGCATTTCCGGGTCCCCCGGCGCTCGGGTACGCAGCGAGCCGGTGGTTTTGGCCACGTAATAGCCGCTTCCGCGCCGCGCCTCGACCAGACCCTCCGCCACCAGAACGTCATACACACGTGCCGCGGTGAAAGGGCTGACTTCATTCGTACGGGCCAGCGCCCGCACCGAGGGCATGCGGGTTCCCGGCTCGAGAATTCCCGATGCGATGCGGCGACGCAGGCTGGCGGCCAGCGAGGTGGCGCGGGTACCTGACACGGGGCTGGCGGGATTGGGCATGGACTGTACTGAGATCCTGACCGATACAGCTGGCATTCGGACTCCGCCAAGTGTAGCTTGGGGTTTGGCTGCGAACGTTGCATATTCAGATCGATGCGCAATCCAGGCTGCACTTCTGCGATCCCACTCCACGCGCCGTGCTGGCGCGCTGGACGGGCTGACCTGGACGGCCCCGCGATCTCGGTGTCCGGCCGGCAGACGCTGATCGGTACGTTGCCCACCACGTGACCCGTGGCGCCGCGCGCGCTTGCGCCGGCATTCGGCTTCTCACACGAGGTCCTCGTGAGAGAAGCGGACAATATCCGATGAGTCGTCATGCATCATGCAAACCCATGTGTCTGATGTCGAGACCTTCACCCGGTGTAATCCGGACGCGCACTTCGTGGATGTGCTCCTCCCGGACCTGTTGTCCACACCGCGTGGCAAACGCCTGAGGATCGATTCCCTGCCGGCGGTGTACGCCGGTGCATTTCGTCTGCCGGGATCGATCTTCGCGATGGATGCGCTCGGCAACACGATCGAGGCGACGGGCCTGGGATTCGATGACGGCGATGCCGATCGCTCCTGCACGCCCGTGCAGGGCTCGCTGGTGCGCGTGCCATGGATGCAGGAGGGCGTCGCGCAGATCCAGGTCAGCATGGCCGATCATGATGGCCTGCCGTTCTTCGGCGACCCACGCCACGTGCTCGAGCAGGTGGTGCGCCGTTTCGATCAGCTCGGCTTGAGGCCCGTGGTGGCGCTCGAAGTCGAATTCTACGTGGTCGATCCGCGCCGCACGCGGGAGGGGCGCATCAGGCCCGCGAAACCTGCCGGCAAGGGTGCCCGCCGCTCGGGAAAGCAGATCAACTCCATGGCGCGCATCGAGGAGCTGTCGGCGATCCTGACCGAGATCAGCCGCACCTGCGAGATCCAGAACGTACCGGCCACCAGCATGCTGGCCGAGTGCGGTCCGGGACAATACGAGGTGAACCTGCATCACGTCGCCGATGCCGGTCACGCCTGTGACCATGTCATCCGGCTGAAACGGATCGTCCGCGGAGTGTTTCTCAAGCACGGCCTGAGCGCGACGTTCATGGCGAAGCCGTACGCGGATGAGCCCGGAAGCGGTACGCACATCCACGTCAGCCTGCTGCAGTCGGACGGCACCAATGCGTTCGCCAGCGAGACCCTCGAGCCCAACACGCTGCTGCGGCATGCCATCGGGGGCCTCTCGAGCACGATGGCGGACTCCATGCTGGCGTTCGCCCCGACCGCCAACTCATACCGCCGCTTCCGCCCGGAGAGCTACGTTCCGCTGCGGCCGACCTGGGGTCTGAACAATCGGGGCGTGGCGCTGCGCATTCCCGCCGACACGCCCGAGAACCGGCGCATCGAGCACCGCGTAGCCGGCGCGGATGTGAATCCCTACCTGCTGGCGGCGATCGTGCTGTCCGGCATGCATCGCGGCATCACCAACAGGATCGAGCCTGGCGAGCCGGTCGTCGGCAATGCCTATCGGGACGGCGGCCCCGTGTTACCGCTGAACTGGCACGAGGCGGCGCTGAGATTCGAGCGCAGTGTCTTCATCAAGGAGTCCCTCGGAGCGGGCTTCCAGAAGCTGTTCGCGACGACTCGGAGGGCGGAGCTGCAGGTCTTCGACAGCCACGTCACCCCGCTCGAGTACGACTGGTATCTGACGGCCGGTTGATCTGTAAGCTCATCGGGAAGCCTCATGAATACTCCACTCACTTTGCGTACGACCCGTGACTGGCAGAGAGCCGATGCCAGTCATTACCTGCACCCGTTCACTGACTTCAAGCAGCTCGCCGCCCAGGGCGCACGGATCATCACTCGTGCCGAGGGCGTCTACCTCTATGACTCGGAAGGCCTGCGTATCCTCGATGCCATGGCGGGCCTGTGGTGCGTCAACGTCGGTTATGGCAGGCGCGAGCTCGCCGAGGTGGCCTACCGCCAGATGCTGGAGCTGCCCTACTACAACAGTTTCTTCAAGAGTGCCCACCCGCCGGCGATCGAGCTGGCCACGCTCCTGGCGCGGCTCACACCGCCGCAGTTCAGTCATGTTTTTTTCTCGAGCTCGGGCTCGGAGGCGAACGACACGATCGTGCGGATGGTACGGCGTTACTGGGACGTGCGCGGCGAGCCGGACCGGCATGTCATCATCAGTCGGCATAACGCCTATCACGGCAGCACGATGGCCGCCGCGAGCCTCGGCGGCATGAAGTCCATGCACGAGCAGGGAGGGCTGCCGATCCCCGGCATCGTGCACATTGAGCAGCCTTACTGGTATGAGAACGGCGGCGAGCTGGCCGCGGAGGACTACGGCCTGCGGGCCGCGCGAGCCCTACAGGAGAAGATCGAGGCGCTGGGGCCGAAAAACATCGCGGCGTTCATCGGTGAGCCGGTGCAGGGTGCCGGCGGGGTCATCGTGCCGCCCGAGAGCTACTGGCCCGAGGTCCAGCGCATCTGCACGCATTACGGCATTCTGCTGGTGGCCGACGAGGTGATCTGCGGCTTCGGGCGCCTGGGTTACTGGTTTGGCAGCGAGCGTTATGGTATTCAGCCCGATCTCATGACGCTGGCGAAGGGGCTCACCTCCGGTTATCAGCCCCTCGGCGCGGTGATGGTGGGCGATCGGGTCGCGCAGGTTCTGATCGAGCTGGGCGGCGAGTTCCATCACGGCTATACATACTCCGGTCACCCGGTGGCTTGCGCCGTGGCGATCGAGAATCTGCGGATCCTGACAGAGGAGGGGATCATCCAGCGGGTGCAGGCCGACACCGGCCCTTACCTGCAGAAGCGCTGGCGTGAGCTCGCGGATCATCCCCTCGTCGGCGAGGCGCGCGGGCTTGGCTTCATCGGCGCACTCGAGTTGGTTGCGGACAAGGCGAGCCGCCGATTCTTTCCGAAGCGTGGGGACGTCGGGCTGATCTGCCGGGATCATTGCTTCGCCAATGGGCTCGTCATGCGGGCGGTGCGCGACACCATGATCATCTCGCCGCCACTGATCATGGAGCGCTCGCACATCGATGAGCTCATCGAGAAGGCCTGGCGCTGCCTGGATCTCACCGCACGCGATATCGGGACAGCGTAGCTCCTCGAGGGCGCTGGCGCGGGCGGCGGCTCAGAGGAGCTTTTCCCACAGGCGCCAGAACTGCTCGCGCAGCTTCGTGAGAGTGGATCGATGCCGCCAGGAGGCGGCATCGATCTGGCGCGCATGCTGCAAATCGCTCTGAAAGAGCTCCGCCAGGTGCCCGCCGGTGTCGGTTCCGAGCACCACCGCATCGACCTCGTCGTTGAACAGCACGCTGCGGTGATCGAAATTCGAGGAGCCGGTGATCGACCAGACCTTGTCGATGACCAGGGTCTTGGAATGCAGGATTCCGTCATCGCGCTCGAAGATCTTCACGCCCGCGCGCAGCAGATCGGAATAGTGCGAATGCTGGACCTCCAGGGCGGGCGAGGAGTCACTGCGGGCCGGCAGCAGCAGCCGGACATCGACACCCTTGCGGGCCGCGCGGATCAGGTCACGTTTCTCCTGGTGGGTCGGTACGAAGTACGCCGAGGTGATCCAGATACTCTCCTCGGCGCTGCGGATCGCCGTGAGCACGGTTACGTAATAGCGTGTCTTCAGCCGGCGAGGCGCGCTGCCGATGATGCGCACCACCTCATTGCCCTGATGCTCGCCAGGGGGTTGGAGGACAGTCTCGAGCGTGGGCCCTTGCTGCTCGTCCCAGTGCTCCCGGAAGAGTTTCTCGAGCTCGATGACGACGGGGCCGGAGATCTCCAGGTCCGTGTCGTGCCAGACTTCGGGCGCTGCCTTCTGTGAGCTCGCCGCCTCGGAGGAACCCGAGGCGCCCGGGCCGCTCTCGTAAGTGGAGCTGAGGTTGACTCCGCCCACGATCACCACCTTGCCATCGGCTATCAGCATCTTGCGGTGGTCCCGGTCGTTGACCGAGAAGTGCCGTCCGCCTCGCAGCGGATTGGGCGGATTGAACTGAACGAGCTGAATACCGGCCTGCGTGAGACGATCGAAGAAGGAGGTGGGCGTGTCGATGGAGCCGATGCCGTCATAGATCACGTAGATCCTGACTCCCGCTTGCGCCTTGGCGACGAGCAGATCGCCCAGCTGCTCGCCGTTGCAGGCCACATCCTCGAAAATGTAGTACTCGAGATACAGGTAGTGCTCGGCCGAATGGATGGCCTGGAACATGGCGGGGAATGTCTGCGAGCCGTCGCGAAGGATCTGGACGCGATTGCCGCTGAACAGAGGGCTCTCGGCGACCGCCTGCTCGACGGCCAGGTGGCGCTCCAGGGCCCCGGCATCGGGCGCCTGAGCCGCCAGGCGCCGCAGGACCGCCTGCGACTGCTTCTGCGTCAGCGGCCCCCGGGCCCCCATGATCTGGATTTCGGATGGCGAGTAGGTGCTGCTGAGGGTCTCGTCGACGATCGGGACGTTGGCACAGGAAGCCAGTACCAGACATGCCAAAAGTGTGCCGAAGAGGCGAGGCGGGAGGCGGATGACTCGATTCCCTCTGATTGCAGGCAGAGGGCTATGGGCGGTGACCCGCAGACTCGCAGACTCCAATGTGGCCATGCTAGCGGGACCTGTCGGCCATCGTGAGCTTGGCGGTGATGCCAGTCCAGCAATTGGGCTGCATCGGCAAGCGCCGCTGCAGGATGGGTGCTGAAGGATACACGGCCGGGTCGCGAGTTTCTGGATAAACACGCAAGCAATCCGTGCTGGTGAGAGATGACCCGGCCGCTAGACTGTCGCCGCTCACCTTTCCAACTGCCCGCCCACCAGGCGGATCGATCAAGGAGGATCAGCAGTGAACAGCTTCACCCTGCTTGCCGTCGGCAATCTTGCCAGGAACCCCGAGCTCGTCGCCAAGGGTGACACCATGTATACGCGCTTCTGTCTGGTCGGCAATGACTATGCCGGCAAGGACGAGGAGGGGGCCGCTCGCGAAGTGATCACCAGCTTGTGGTTCGTGGCTTTCGGTGCGCTCGGTGAGGTCCTTGCGAAGAACGCCCGCAAGGGGGACCAGCTCATTCTCGAAGCACGCATTCGGTCCAACAACTGGACCGACAAGCAGGGCGAGAAGCAATACGACCACTCGTTCATCGTGCTGGGTTTCCGCTTCGGAGCGCCCGGTCGGACGAAGCGCGAGGAGTTCGATGCCAGAGGCGACGAGGGCGGTGCGCGCGCCCCACTCGAGGCAGACACCTGAGCTGCGCCGCCCTGCAAGAGCACTGCTGCCCAGTCCCTGCCCGGAGAACGCTCCATATGAAGCATCGTCCTGCGCGTGCGCACAGGAGCCGGCCGCCCCTCGCCGTGCTCCTCTCGGCCGTCCCCGCACTGGCCTTCTCCCAGGCCTCGCCCTTTCTGACCGGCGCCACTTCGTTACAAAACAACATCCTGACGTGGCTGACGCCCATCGCCATCATCCTGGTCATGGCGCTGGGCGCCATGGCGATGGCGAATCGCATGTCGTGGGGCTGGTGCATCGGTGCGATTCTCGGGATCGCGATTGCCTTCGGCGCGCCGCAGATCGTCACGTGGGTGCGCGGCATGTTCGGTGTCTGAGCCAGATATGACAGAGGGTAATTGCACACTGACCTCTGATCCGCTGTTCGTGGGCGTGACCCGCCCCGCGATGCGCTGGCGAGTCACTTACTCGGCACTTCTGTTCAATCTGGTCTTTACAATGGAACTCTTCCTCCTTACCCGCAATCTGCTCGCCCTGCTGGCCTGCATCCCGATCCACGGGGTCAGCGCATTGCTGTGCGCCCGGGATCCGCGATTCTTCGACCTCGTGATGTTGTGGCTGCGCACGCGCCTGCCTGCATTTCTGGGCAGTCTGCGCTACTGGAAGGCGAGCAGTTATAGCCCGCTGACCTTGGATATCCCGTCGGCGCGGGGTGCGCGCCGCCGGCGCGAGGTTGATCTGCCTGGCCTGCGGATCGCGGCTTGGGTGCACTCGTGCTGACCGGCACGCGTACCGCCACGCTGCGTCGAGAGCAGTTGGCTGCTGAGCGTATTCCTTGCGCGGCACACGTCGCGCCGCACATCGTCAAGAGCGTGTTGGGTGACTACCTGCAGGTGATGAAGCTGGGGGGAGCTAGCTTCGAGAGTGCGGACGACCGGCAGATCAACGCCTGGCATGAGCGATTGAACGTCCTGTGGCGAAACATCGCGAGCCCGCAGGTTGCCTTGTGGACACACGTGATTCGACGCAGGGAGCGCACCCCAGCACCGCGCCAGACGGCCGTGGGCTTCGCCAGTGCTCTGGCGGCGAAGTACGCCCGGCGCGTGGCTGCGGAGACTCTCATGGTCAACGAGGTGTTTCTCGCCGCGATCTACCGGCCGGCCGCGGATATGGCGACCGGCGTGGTCTCCCGGGTGCTCGCGCATTCCCGGCGCCATAGCTCGCAACTCGAGCTGGCTGAGGCGCTCGATGCCTGTGAGAAGCTTGGGCAGACGCTGCGAGCGTCCCTTGCAGGCTACGAACCCGAGATGCTCGGCAGCTATCGGATCGGGGAGGTCTGGTATTCATCCGTGCTGGAGTTCATGGGACTGCTCGTCAATGGCGAGTGGCAGCGGATGCCTTTGCCGCGCTGCGCGGCGAGCCAGGCGATTGCGACGACGCGCCTGTTCTTCGGCGCTGAGACGATCGAATATCGGACGCCGACGGCGACGCGCTTCGGGGCGATGCTGGGAATCAAGGAGTACCCCACCCCCACCGTTGTCGGGATGTACGATCGACTGTTGTCCGCGCCGTTTTCGATGATACTCACCCAGTCGTTCGCATTCCTTACGAAGCAGACGAGCCAGGGGCTCCTGCAAAGGCAGTTTCACCGGATGCTGAACGCCGGCGATTTTGCGGTGTCGCAGGCACAGGAGCTCAAACAAGCGCTCGATGCGCTGACGTGCAACGAATTCGTGATGGGAGATCATCACTTCTCACTGCAGGTGCAGTGCGACCTCGAGCCGAGCAGCTCGGTGGATGGATTCGGCGCGCTGAACGACCACGTCGCAAGAGCACGCACCCTGCTGGCCGACACGGGCATGACGGTCGCCCGGGAGGACCTGGCCCTGGAAGCGGCGTTCTGGGCACAACTGCCCGGCAACTTTGCCATGCGGCCGCGGAAGGCTCCAATCAGCTCCCGCAACTTCGCGGCGATGGCCACCTTTCACAACTATCCCGCCGGACGCGCTGCGGGCAACCACTGGGGCGCAGCGCTCGCCTTGCTCATGACGAGTGCCCGCTCGCCTTATTACTTCTCGCTGCATGCGAGTCCCCCACGCGATGGCGAGGCCTCGGGCGTGAAGGACACGGGCCACACTTTCATCTGCGGACCCACGGGCTCGGGCAAGACCGTCTTCATCGGGTTCCTGATCGCGCTGCTGCAGCAGCATGGGGCGACCCAGGTCGTTTTCGACAAGGACCGGGGGCTCGAGATCCTGGTCCGGGCTCTGGGAGGCGAATATCTGCCACTGCGCAAGGGGGTCGCCACGGGGTTCAACCCGTTGCAGTTGCCGGCAAGCCCTGATCACATCGAGTTCCTGAAACTCTGGTTGAGATCCCTGGTGCGCGCGGCCGCCGACCGACCGCTTGGGAACCGCGATCAGCGCGAGCTCGATCTGGCTTTGCGGGGCACCCTGGCGCTCGAGCCCAGAGCGCGGCGGCTCTCCAGACTGATCGAATTCCTGGATCCGACGGATCCGGAAGGCATTCATGCAAGGCTTGCCCGCTGGTGCGAGGGCAGTCGCGGAGACTATGCCTGGGTGTTCGACAACTGCGAGGACTCGGTGATTCCGCGCCTGGCTGGCCGGGCCGTCGTGGGATTCGACGTGACGGACGTTCTCGATCACGAGCTCGCGCGCACCCCAGTGACGCTGTATCTGTTCCACCTCGTCCGGCAGCTTCTTGATGGCCGGCGGCTCGTATGCTGGTTGGACGAGTTCTGGCGGATGCTGGCAGACCCCGCCTTCGAGAGCTTCGCGAAGGATGCGCCGAAGACCTGGCGCAAGCTCAACGGCGTCATGTGCTTCGCGACCCAGAGCGCGAGCGATGTCCTCGATAGCGCCATCAGCCGGACCATCATCGAGCAGACCCCCACCAAGGTCTTCTTTCCCAATCCCAACGCGAGCGAGGCGGAATACGCGGGTTTCGGCCTGACAGAGCGCGAATTCAAGCTCATCAAGGAGCAACTCGAGCCCGGCTCCAGGCGCTTTCTGATCAAGCAGGGCACCCACAGCGTGGTCTGCCAGCTCGATCTGCGGGGCTTCGATGCCGAGCTGGCAGTCATTTCCGGTCGCGTGAGTCAGCTGGCGCGCCTGGAGCGAATCGTGTCCGTGCATGGCACCAACCCGGCAGCCTGGCTTCCCGTATTCATGACCGCGGAAGACTGCGAGTGACCGGGTATCGAAAATTCCACGAGCCCTGGTTGGCCCTCACCGGAGCATCCATGTCCAAACGATCCATCGGGTGTTGCCTTCGTGCGCTGCCGTGCCTACTGGCCGTTCCGTGTGCGCACGCACAGTTCGCGGTGATCGACGTGGGGGCGATCACTCAGCTGATCGCGCAGGCGCAGACCCTGGAGCAGCAGCTCGTGATTGCTCAGAACGAGCTGCAACAAGCCCAGGCGCAATTCGCCTCGATGACCGGGACGCGCGGGATGGAGCGCCTGCTGCAGGGAGCTCCACGCAACTACCTCCCCACGAGCTGGAGTGAGATTCAGGGAGCGCTGGGGAATTCAGGCGGCCGCTACGGCGGCCTGTCCAGCGGGATTGCCGAGTCCATCCGTGCCGATGCGGTGCTCTCGCCTCAGCAGATTGCCGCGCTGCCCGCCGGGGCGCCTCAGCAGGTACGAGCCGCGCGTGGCCTGGCAGCGCTGGCTCAGAACGTGGCACGCGAGGCTCTGCAAACGACGAGTGGGCGATTCGATTCGCTTCAGCAGTTCATACAGGCACTACCGGCCGCGGGCGATCAGAAGGCAGTCCTGGAGCTGCAGGCGCGGATCGACGCGGAGAACGCGATGCTGCAGAACGAGCGCACCAAGCTGCAGAGCCTGGATCAGCTCATGCGTGCCGAGGCCCAGGCGGATCGCGAACAGATATGGGAAAGGACGGTCGCGGGACACGGCGATTTTGCCGCGCGCTTCCAGCCCATTCCGTAGCGCGTGCAAACGGGTCCGCCAAGGAGAGCCGAGATGGGTTTCTTCGCGAGCTTCTGGTCGTGGCTGAACGGACAACTTGCCAGCTATGTGGGGAACAACACCGCGCGGATAGCCGAGGCGCTGGAACCGGCGATCGTCACGCTGGCTACGGTGTACGTGATGCTATGGGGGTATCTGCACCTTACGGGACGGATCGAGGAGCCATTTGTGCAAGGTTTGAAGCGCATGTTGACACTGGCGGTGGTCCTGGGGGCCTCGCTGCGACTGTGGCTATACAACAGCATCATCGTGGACACGTTTTACACCGCACCTGTGCAGCTGGCGTCACTCGTGGTGGGATCCTCCGACCCGGTTCAGACGATCGACGTCATCTGGGAGAAGGGCGGCGCCGTGGCCGGTTTTCTCTGGAGCAATGGAGGTGTGCTCGACAGTGATTTCGGCTATTACATCGCAGGTGCCGTCGTGTGGTTGCTGATGGGGCTGCTGTGCGTCTACACGATGTTCCTCATAGCTCTCTCTCACGTCGCGTTGGCGATTCTCCTCGCGTTGGGCCCCCTGTTCATAACGATGCTGCTGTTCGATAGCACCCGTCGGCTGTTCGATGCCTGGATCGCGCAGCTGGCGAACTATGGCCTGATGAGCCTTCTCAGTGTCATGGCCTGCTCCCTGCTCCTGCAAATCGTGCAGTCGTATGCCAACCAGACCGCCGCTCGCGGCTCGGCCATTGTGACCGTGGACGCCCTCGACATGGTTCTCATCTCCGTGCTCGTGTTCCTGTTCATGCGACAGATCATGCCCATCGCCTCGGCCCTGGTCGGCGGGGCCTCGCTCAACTCCTTCGGTATCGTGGGCCGTGCGGTCCAATGGGGGGTGCGACCAGCGCTGACCGCTCTTCAGCTCGGAACGCGGTCGGGGGCGGCTCTGCTCACGCGCGGGCGGAGCTGAAGCCCGGACAATCACATTCATTCAGCCAGGGACGGTTTATGCGCGAGTACCTGAAATCCATCGCTGCGGTCATCAGCCTGATGATTCTGCTGAGTGGCTGCGCCTCCGAGAGACAGCGCTGCGGGAAGCTGCAACCCATCAATGCGATCTCGGGGAAGACCTCGGCGGCAGCGCCCGCTCGGGTCCCAGCGGGGCATCCATGAAGCCCGATCCGGTCCTGGAGCAATATTTCAAGGAGGCGCGCTCCTGGGACGGCGATCGGATGGCGCAGGCGAAGCGCGGCGCACGGATTGGATGGTGGGCCGCCAGTATCGGCTGGGCATGTGCGTTGGCGAGCGCCGGCTCGCTGCTGCTGATGGTACCCCTCAAAAGCGTTGAGCCGTTCGTGATCCGCGTAGACAACAGTACCGGGGTCGTGGATATCGTTCCCGTATACACCGGTCACGCGCCGATGGATGAGGCGGTCACCCGATACTTTCTCACCCACTACATCACGGTTTGTGAGCGTTTCAACTTCGCTACCGCGGAGAGTGACTACCAGGAATGTGGCGCCTTTCATACCGCGCAGCGAAATCAGGCCTGGTACGCAATGTGGAACACGACCAATCCGACTTCACCGCTGAACGTGCACAAGGACGGAAGTGTCGTCCGCGCCAGGGTCGAATCCGTCAGCTTCATCCGCAGAGCCAATGGCGTAGCGGACCTGGCTCAGGTCCGCTACGCGAAGGCCGAGCGGCAGAGCGCCGAGGCCACGGACCGGATCACTCACTGGATAGCGACGATCCAGTATGTATATGCGGCGCCCTCGAAGAATCCCCGCATCCGAGCCTGGAATCCTCTGGGGTTCAAGATTGTCGAGATCGAGTCGGAGCCGGAGGTGCTCACCTCGGTGGCCTCCGCAGGGAATGCGGGGTCTCAGGGAGTCTCCCAGTGAAACCCCGTTCCAGTGCCTTGCGCGTCGTCGCGGCGCGGCGGCCGGCGTGCGGGGCAGCCCTGTTCATGCTCGCGATCTCGACGCAGGCCTATACGGAAGTCGTGCCGCCCACGGGCGAGATCGATAGCCGCGTCCGAGTCGTGGCCTACAACAACCAGGAAGTCTACAGGCTGCATGGCTTCGTGGGCTATCAGATCGATCTGCAATTCGAGCCCGGCGAGTCGTTCGTGGGCATGGGAGCCGGGGATCTCGATGCGCTCTCGTTCGTCGCCGCGGCCAATCATCTGTTCATCAAACCGAAAGTCACGCAGGTCGGAACAAACTTGACGGTGTTAACCACGAAACGCTCCTATCAATTCGATTACACAGCATCCGTTCGGCGCGGCGATGTCGCCGTCGCGGACGTGATCTATTCACTGCGGTTCACTTACGTCCAGCCTGCGGCGGAGGGCTCGTCCGCCGCGCGTGTCGATGGCTTGTTAGGACGGTCACAGTCCGCTAAAGGCCCCAATACCGACTATTGGTACTGCGGCAGCTCGTCGCTGAAGCCCGTGACGGCCTCGGACGACGGTGTCCACACACGGCTGCGCTTCGCCAGTCATGCGGAGCAGCCGGCGATCTTTGTCCGGAATGACGACGGCTCGGAGTCCCTGCTGAATTTCAGCATGCAGTCGGGCGATATGATCGTGCATCGAGTGGTACGGGAGCTCGTGGTCCGCCGGGGCAGGCTGACAGGCCGGATCGTGAACAAGTCCTTCGTCGGCTCGGGCGAGCGACTGGAGTCCGGAACGGTGTCGCCGGCCGTCGAGCGGGTGAATGTGCCACCCGGACAGCGGCCATGAAAGCGCCCGGCGTGCATGCGGAGGTCCGCGCATGAGTGACTCGGACAGTACGCAGCCGGGAGTGGATTCCGACCGGGGCTCGCCAGTGGTGAGCCGCCCGCGCTCCCTTCAATCCAGGGCCAGCAGCATCATGGCATGCGCCTTGATGTTGGCGGTAGGGGCCGCGATGCTGACCTGGTACTACACGGCGGCACTATCCCGGCAGCAGCGGACTCGCCATGTCGCGCAGTCGGCTCTGACACTGCGGGCGCAGAGCGAGATGCCCTTGCCATCGCTGGGAAGAATCGGGGCGCGGCGGCCGAGCTCGGGAGGGGACCCGACTTCATCGATGACGTCGCCTTCGCCCGAGCCGCCGACGCAGGCTCCTACGCAGGCGCAGATGCCGGCCGTGCCCTTGTCGACTCCACCACCGCAGTGGGGCACCTCTGTGAGCGTGCCGCCGACCTATGATGGCCGTCCGACTCAGTACGTGCCCGCATCGCCAAAGTCGGCACAGCCCACCGCGCTCGAGCGCCGTCTGTCGGGCGTGGCCTTCGCCGGCGCGGAGCCAGTCTCCTCCCCGGTGTCAGTCTCGACAGCGAGCCTGCCCGGCAACTCGCGACCCGAGAATGACCTCGCAAGCCTCCTCAGATCCGACGCCACGCCGGTAGCCCAGCCCCACTATCTGCCGGTACAAAGATTCCTGCTGGCCAAAGGGACCTTCATTGACTGCACGCTGGAGACTGCGATCGATTCCACGCTGCCTGGCATGACCGCCTGCGTGACGGCCACCGACACCTTCGGCGCGGATGGAAAGGTGGTGTTGCTGGAACGCGGGACCAAATTGATAGGGGAAACCAGAGGGCAGGTGCAGCAAGGTGCTGCGCGAGTGTTCGTCGTGTGGACTGAAGCGCGCACGCCCTCGGGAATCATCGTGCCCCTGGACTCTCCGGGCACCGATGAGCTCGGGCGCGCCGGGCTTTCCGGTCAGGTGGATCACCACTTCTGGGACCGCTTCGGGGCGGCGATCCTTATCTCGACACTGGACGGGGCCGTGCAGGCGGCAGTGCAGTCGAGCAGCCGCAACAGTGGGACTGTGATCTACAGCCCCGCGGCCTCCGAGGGCATCGTGACGGACATATTGAAGGGTACGGTCAACATCCCACCCACCGTGACGAAGCGCAACGGCGACCGCATCCAGGTCTTCGTGGCTCGTGATCTGGACTTCAGTTCAGTCTATGAGCTGCGCGCCCCGGCGGGGGCTCGGTGAGCTCGCCATGACGATCGTCCCGAGGAGCTCGCCCCGTCATCCGGCTGAGGTCTCGGCTCTCGATCTGACGTTACGCTCACTGCAGCCGCTGCTCGCGGATCCCGAGGTGACGGAGATCTGTATCAACCGACCGCGTGAAGCGTTCATCGAGACGCGAGCAGGCTGGCGTGCGGAGCCGCTGCCATTCGCCGATTTCGACTGGTGCCGGCGCCTCGCGAAGCTCGTAGCGAATTCCACGCATCAGCGTGTGGACGAATCGTGTCCGTTGCTGTCCGCCTCGCTGCCCGGCGGTGAGCGCATTCAGCTCGTGCTCCCGCCTGCGACCACGGCGGGCTGCGTGGCGATCACGATTCGGCGGCCGTCCGAGGAGGTGTGGTCCATCGCGGAGCTCGCCAGGAGAGGCATCTTCGGCTTGACACGGCCGGCCACCGACCTGACGGACGAGAAGGAAAGCCGTCTGCTGCAGTTGCTGCAATCCGGGGACTACGAGGCCTTCATGCGTCTCGCGGTCGTGAGCCGCCGGAACATCCTGGTTTCCGGTGCCACCGGTTCGGGCAAGACGACCTGGACGAAGGCCTTGATTCGCGAGATCCCGCAGGACGAGCGCCTCATCACGATCGAGGACGCGCAGGAGCTGGTGCTCGATCATCATCCCAATCACGTACGGCTGTACTACAGCAAGGATGATCAGGGGCTCGCGAGAGTGACACCCAAACAGCTGCTCGAGGCGTGCCTGCGCATGAAGCCGGATCGCATCCTGCTCGCGGAGCTGCGCGCCGAGGAGGCCTTCGACTATCTGCGCAACGTCAATTCCGGACACCCAGGCTCGATTACCAGCGTGCACGCGGCCAGTGCCGAGCTCGCCTTCGAGCAGCTCGTGCTGCTCGTGAAGCAGAGCCCGGGAGGCCGGGAGCTGGCGAGAAGTGACATCCAAGCCCTGATGTACCTGCTGGTGGATGTCGTCATTCAGTGCGGAATCGAGCATCACCAGCGCTTCATTCGCGAGATCTGGTACGAGCCCGAGCGGCGGCGGCGTTGTCTGGCCTCGCGGGGGTGAGCGGGTATGGACGAGGAGACGGTGAAGGTCGGGCTTCTCATGGAGGCGGCGCAGGCAAATCAGAAGCTCGCCGAGACCTGCCTCAGAAAGTGGCGGACTCAGTCTCAGGATCTCGTGGGAGGCGTGAGGGAAGAGGTGCACCGCGCCGTGACACAGAGCCTGCAGTCGCTGGCGGACGAGAACAGACGCGCCTCGGAGGCGCTTCGCTCGGTGCAACGCGTGGCCAGCATACGGGTTGCAGTATGGAGTCTGACTCTGACTCTGTTGTGTTCGGCAGTGCCACTGGCCCTTGCCTGCTGGATCCTGCCTTCTCCGCAGGAGATTCGTGAGTTGAGCGCCAAGCATTCGCAGCTCGCGCAGCAGATAGCCATCCTCGAGGCACGGGGCGCCCGCATGGATCTGCGACACTGCGGGGAAGGGTCGCGCCTGTGCGTCCGAGTGGACCGGCGGGCTCCCGCATACGGGGAGAAATCTGACTACCTCGTTGTAAAAGGATACTGATGTCATGGAACGGCACAAGCGCGGCACACGCATTGTCCGCGGCGGTTCGCTTTTGCGCTGCCTGGGTCCTCTCTGCGGGGCGTGGCCCTGGGCCCGCTGCCTGAGAGTGGCCGGCGTCGCCATCTTGGCGGCCGAGGAGACCAAGCATTTCAAGCTCATCGGCACCACCGGATCGGGCAAGTCGACGGCGATCGCGCAGCTTCTGCACGGCGCCCTGCAGCGAGGGGACCGGGCCGTCATAGCCGATCCGGACGGCGGCTACCTGACCCGGTTCCATGACCGCAGCCGCGGCGATGTCATCCTCAATCCGTTCGAGCAGCGCTCGATGAAGTGGGATCCGTTTTCCGAGATCCAGGATCCTTACGATATCGAGCAGCTTGCCACCGGGTTGATTGCCTCCGGCGGCGACGCTTCGGGCCAGGAGTGGCGAGGTTACGCCCGCACGTTTCTGACTGCCGTCGCGCGGCGCTGCTACCTGAATGGTCGCCACGACATCGCGGAACTGTGGCGCCTGCTCGCCGTCGCCACCAATCACGAGTTGCGCACGATCGTCGCCGGTACCCCTGCGCAGCCGTTCCTCGAGCAGGACAATGCCCGCATGTTCGGGTCCATCCGCTCTATCACGGGCTCGACGGCTGCGGCGCTCGCCCACGTGCAGCTCCAGCGGGGGACGTCATTCTCGGTGAGGGACTGGGTCCGCAACGGCACGGGGGTTCTGTTCATGCCGTACAAAGCCAATCAGATACCCGCGTTGCGCGCACTCATCGCTGCCTGGATGCGCCTTGCCATCTTCGAGGCCATGAGCTGCGTCGAGCACGATCAGCACCTGTGGTTCGTCATGGACGAGCTCGATGCCCTCGGTGCAATCGACGGGCTCAAGGATGCTCTGGCGCGTATGCGCAAATTCGGTGGCCGCTGCGTACTTGGCTTTCAGTCGGTCGCGCAGGTGTCGAGCACCTATGGCGCCGGCGATGCGCAGACACTGGTGGAAAATTGCGGTAACACGTTGATCCTGCGCTGCTCAGGCAGCGATGCCGGCGGCACCGCGCATTTTGCCTCCCGGCTCATCGGCGACCGAGAAATCATCCGGCGCCAAACCTCACGCAGCCGAGATCAAGAGGCCCTTCTGGCAAACCGCGCACCCCGGCGCTCACTGAACACCAGCGAGCAGCACGTGACGGAACCCGCCGTCCTCGCGTCCGAGATCGAGCAGCTTGCGGATCTCTCGGGATATCTCAAGACCGCTTCATCCCGGGCCTGGAGACGAGTGCAGATTACCCGATAGGCGGGGAAGCCGGACTTCCCGCAGGAGCCGCGCGTGACCACATTCCGTTTGCAGATCACGTCGCTCGGGCGCAGCGCGAGCCGCCGGGCGATGGCCGCGGCCACCGACCGGCCCGGTGAGCGAATCAGAGACGAGCACAGTCGAATGGTGCAGAGCGAGTCCCGCCGCAGGGAAGTCGTGCATATCGAGGTCGTAGTGCCCGCGAAGCAGCATGGTGTGGCAGTAGATTGGGCACGAGATCGCTCGAGATTGTGGAAGGTCGCCGAACAGGCCGAGAGTCGCCGAGCTGCTCGAGTAGCCCGCGAGTTTCAGGTGACTTTGCCTGCGCAGCTGTCCGGGGTACAGAGGCTCGGCCTGGCGCGCGCTTTCTCCCGGGAGCTCGCCAACCGGTACGGGATCGCCGTGGATCTCGCCATTCATGAGCCGAGTCGCCGCAGTGACCCGCCGAGTCGCGACAGTGACCCGCGGAATTTCCATGCGCATCTGCTTGCGACCACCAGAGAGGTCACGCCAGCCGGAATGGGCGCCAGGGCGGCGTTGGAAATGCACCCGAGGGACCGGCTGAGACTCGGCTTGCCGAGCCTATCTCATGAGTTCACCGCCATTCGCGCGCGCTGGGCCACTTTGACCAACCAGGCGCTGCGCGCTGCAAGTATCGAGGCGCGGCGATCCGGGCCGCGCAGCCTGGAGGAGATCAGGCGTGATGCCGCGCGAACCTGGCTGCAGATGCGCCATGGTGTGGCCGGATCGGCCAATGAGCTCGAGACATCGGCCGTACACGAGCCGGCCGGTGAGCGGCATGAGGGCCGAGGCGAAGAGCGGCATGAGGATCGGCAGCCCGGACCCCGGCAGAGGGATCGGGGGATCGATGACGACTACGTTCCATAGGCGGGCTGACAGCCCGGCAGCGGAGTACCGCATTCACTTCGGCGCCGGCTATGTCTACTCTCCCCAGGGCACCCACGAAGTCTCCAGACATTCCCGTCTGCTTTGTGCTCGCGTGAAAGCCGGCAATCGGAAATGGCTGCGGCGGTACGTAGCGGCGTTGCAGGGACAGCGGGAACTGGATTCCTTCCTGACGGAGATAAGCCTGCCGGGCACCATTGCGATACCGATTCCCCCGAGTCGTTGCTCACAGCCGACGGTCCTTTGGCCCTCGCACCTCCTCACCTGCGCTATGCATCACACGGGCTTGGGCGTCGTCGAGTGGGCGGGCGTGCGTCGCTTGCGAAGCGTTGTCAGATCATCGGATGCCTGCAGATGGGAACGACCTTCGGTGTCGGAGCATTATCGTTCGTTTCAGATAGCGGAGGCTGCCATGCCTCCCGCCCGCATCGTGCTGATCGACGATGTAATCACCAAAGGTCGAACCCTGATGGCGGCGGCACTTCGACTGCACGACGCGTTTCCGTACGCCCAGATCCGAGCCTTCGCACTCGTGAGAACACTCGGATTGATTGAAGAGATCTCGCAGCTCATCAAGCCCTGTGAGGGCGAGATCTCTTGGAATGGCATCGACGCCTATCGCCGTCCGTAGAAACCTCGCCACGGCCGCGTGTTCGCTGTGCGCTCCGGCCCGAAAGGCTCGGGGCCGGACCACTAAGCTCGATCGACCCGCGCCGCAAAGCAACCGGGTTTGGCATTGTGGACGTGCAGATAACTCACCTCTTCCCGCGAAAGCATCTTCTCGATCAACCGTTCGATGTCGCCTCCATCGATGACGTCCGCATCTCTAAGCATTCCCGCATCGTCGAAGGCACGCAGGGAAAGCAAACGGCGACGCAGTACTTGAGGAGTCTCGTTAGTACGCAGGGAAGCTTCCCGAGCGTTCTCCCGAACGTAAATCGCATACCGCGAGCGATAGGGCGAGGCCACGGACAAGTGCTCGTAGTTCAACAGCAGCAGAGTATCCCCGGGCTCCGCGTCTTGCAGACTGACGCGGCACGGAAAGCCGGGTGATACGTCGGCCGTCTTCCTGAGGATACCGCGCGAATTCAGCTCGGCATCCGGCAAACCGAAGAGCGGCGCGAAGGGGGCAACGGGCAATCCGGAGATTTTAAAGCTCATTGGGCACTCCTTGGTGAGTGAGTGCCATTGTGCTCAGCGGACGGCCGGCGGGCATTCCGATTCTTGCTCAGGGCTCCTGGTCGGGCACGCCGTCGAAGAAGTCCACGATTCCCGTCTCGAGAGAATACTCGGCGCCCACGACGAGCAGTCCGTCCGTCCGGCTGAGCTGCTCGATGATCTGCGATCCATGGCGCAAGTGAGCCGCCGAAGCACGCACGTTCGCCCGCACGGCGTGATGCACAAAGGCCTCCGGGTCGTACCGCAGGCTCGTTTCCATCAGACCTTCGATCGAAGGCCTGACGCGGTTCACGATCGAATCGACATTGCGTGATCCGCCAACCGTCGGATCCTGGAGCTGCTGCAGCGCCGCCTGCATGACCCCACAGCTCGAGTGACCCAGGACCACCACCAGCCGCGTCTTGAAATGCTCGGCTGCGAACTCGACGCTGCCAATCTGAGAGGGCGCGACGATGTTGCCCGCCACGCGGATGACGAACAGGTCGCCCAGCCCCTGATCGAAGATGATCTCCACGGGCACCCGCGAATCGGAGCAGCCCAGGATGGCCGCGAAGGGCTCCTGGTGCGTGGCGAGCTCGGAGCGCCGCCGGGGGCTCGCGAGGGCTTCAGAGCTCCGCTCAGCGTCCACGAAGCGATGGTTGCCTTCCCGAAGGCGAGCGAGGGCTTCTGAGGCGGAAATCATCGCGGCTCCCCGAATATCTGCAGGGGGCCGCATTCTGCGGCTAATGGACGGCCCCGGCAACGCCGCCAGCAAAAAGCGGCCCCGCCCGCCAGGGGCCGCTAGCGGATGGTTCTCATCGCCGCGTATGTGTTCGACACATGGCTATCGAGGAACTGATGCGTGAGCTGGCCCACCTGCTCGCTGGCCTCATCCAGCGCGAAATGGCCGGCATCGAGAATATGGACTTCGGCCCGCGGGAGGTCCCTTTGGTAGGCCGAGGCCTCTGCGCTCATGAACGAGGGGTCGTATCGGCCCCAGAGCACGAGCAGCGCGGGGTTCTTCTCGCGAAGGTACACCTGCCATCTGGGGTATGAGGCGACGTTGGTGCGGTAGTCGTAGAACAGGTCTTCCTGGATCGCACTCTGACCGGGGCGGCTCAGAAACGCGTATTCATCCACCCATGTGTCAGGATTATATCGCTCCGGGTGCGGAGAGGTTCCCACGTGGCGCTGTCGTGCAGCGGCCAGCGACAGCAGATTCGCCCTCACTTTGTCGATGTTGGCATCCCGATCGGCCCAATATGCCCGGCGAGACTCCCAGAGCGGACCCAGGCCATCCTCATGAGCCACCGCATTCTGGATGACGAGCGCATCGATATGCTGCGGATGGCGCAGGGCGAGGCGAAAGCCGACCGGGCCACCGTAGTCCTGCATGAACAGGGTATAGCGGCGCAGGTCGAGCTTCACGGTGAAGTCATCGATGACCTCGGCCAGGTGATCGAAGGTGTAGTCGAATCGTTCCGGCGGCGGCGCATCGCTGTGCCCGAATCCGGGGAAGTCGGGCGCCACCACATGATAGCGATCTGCAAGCTGGGGAATGAGGCTGTCGTACATCCTCGAAGATGACGGGAATCCGTGCAGTAGCAACACCGTCGGGGCACTCGCGGGACCCGCTTCGCGATAGAAGACGTTGATCCCGTCCACCTCAACGGTGCGATAGTGGGTGATGAGCCTCTGGTCGTGTGTCATGAAGTCACCATCGTGGCATGAAGGGACGGGCGCGACGGCCGCCGAGGCTACCATCCAGACGATGAGCATTATCGGGAGTTTCATGCCGGTCCGAGGACATTTGCGTGGAACGGAAGGCTAACAGCGGGATGCCGCGGCAGCATTCAGAAATACTTATGCCGCCGCAAGAAAAAGCGATGTGTTGGTGGACAGGATGCCGCGGCATTCGCCGCCGCCCCCGGCGCCGGTGGTGAGGGGGTCACCGGCGCCGGATCAGCTTGCCCGTCAGTGCGGCGGTCGAGGAGTCCGCCGTGAGGAGGCGCTGAAGCTGAAGGTACCTGTCCAGAAGAAGCCGCCCTGAATCACCGCTCCGGTCACGGGGCTGAGAATCAGGGGCTGATTGTGAGGGTGCTTGTCGAACATGTTGTCGAGCGAGCCGTCACGACATCGAACGACTGCTTCTCGGGCGCGAGAGTGAAGCCCGGTCGGCGCAGGCCGTTGGCGGGATCCCGCGTTGCGGGTCCATCGATGTAGCTCAGCCCGAACGTGTCCTCGATGAAGCGCAGCAGCGATGACTGATCCGTCAGGGTGTGATCTACATAGTTGAGCTTCGCCCAGGCGGAGATCAGGCTCAACGGCAGGCGCGGGCCGAGGCCACAGCGCGCCTGCAGCGCGTCGGCTTTCGGAGTGCCGCAGTTGCCGCCATTTGCTGCATTCACCGCGTCGAAGCCAGGGACCGCGGAGGGGTTGACCAGCGGCGGGCTGACATGATCGTACCAGCCGTCCGAGTCGTCCCAGGCGATGAACACCGCCGTATCGGCCCACTGCGGTGACTTCTGCAGGATGTTGAGTGTCTGCACCAGGAAGCGTTGCTCGGAGAGAGGATCGGACTCGCCACCCGGATGACCGTCGTCCCGGTTGATCCCCTTGAGGAAGGAGACGGCCGGCAGATTGCCGGCCCGGACCGCAGCGTAGAAGTCCAGCAGGTCGTACTGGTGGTTCGCCTGGTCGGTTCTGCCGATCATCGCCACGGAAGAGGGCGGTAGATGATGGGCATTTCGAGTGGAGGCGTAGTACTGGAACGGCGAATGATGCGCGTTATAGTCCGCGCGTACCGGATGCACCGCCGCGATGCCATCGAAAGAACTCGTCGAGTCCGGATGCAGCACGTGGGCAGCATCCGGCGAACCAGCCCCAGGTCAGTCCCCTCTGGTTGAGCAGGTCGCCGACGTTCTTGCCGGTCATCTCGAGCGTGGTGGCTTGACCGTCCCGCCTTTGTCACCGCCGCAGTCATCGAGATAGGGGTCGAGATCGGTGACCAGCGTGCCGGTCTGCACGGACACCGGCGACGCCGAGCCGCCCACATCCGCCATCACCATCGGGTTGGTCGGTCCGATGAATTCCGTGTCCGGCAGCGTGGTGGTCTGCACGGCATCCGCCAGTTGTCCGGTCGCATTCTTCGCGGTGCCGGTGAAGTTGTGCACAACCGCGCCGGCAAGCTGACCCGAGATCAGGTTGAGCGCCCCGGGGGTCGAGGGACCGTAAGAGGTGCCGAACGAGTTGTCGTTGAGGCCGAAGTGCTGTGCCCAGTTCCAGAGCGCCGTGACGGTGTTGCCATCGTAATAGCCCATCACCGTCGAGCCATCCGTCGCGCAGCCGGCACCATTCGTGACGTTCAGCTGGGGAAACTTATCCATCAGGCCGCTGTTGGTCGCGAGCTGCTCACCGTGGTAGTCGTGGTTGTTCGAGCAGGTCACGGCCTGGTTGCGCGTCAAACGGAAGGGGTTGGCGAGACCGTTGGGATCCAGTCCGGTCGGCAGTCCTACCGGCATGTTGGGATTGAAGTTGTGCAGGCCGGTGGCCAGCAGCTCGCTGAACTGGCTGTTGCCGTCCGTCAAGCCATTGACGGTCGGAGAATCGTCGCGGGCGGTGAAGCGCGTGCCGTCACTATTGGTGGCATTCGGATAGGTGCCGAAATAGTGATCGAACGAAGCATTCTCCTGGAAGATGATGACGATGTGCTTGGTCTGACGCTTCTGCGGACCATCCTGATCACCATCGTGAGGCCAGGCGGCCCCGCGCAGAAGAGCTGCCGCGCTCAGGGACATGGCCCCGAGCCCGACGACCGCTCGCTTCAATGTGGATCTCTCGCTGCGCTTCACGTAGTTCTCCCCAAGTGAGGTTTGAATTGGCCACCGATACGATCGCCCCGGAAGGTACAGAGTCAGATCGTGGAATGCCTTCGCGCGGTCATGCACATGCGGGAACGCGTCGCAGCGCAGGATCTGGCGGGCGCACAAAGTGCCTGGCTGTCAGCCCGCAGTGGCTGGGAACGTTCCGAAGTGGTCAGCAACGTCCTGTTCCCGGATCTCGACCGGGCGATCGATGGATGGCCGAATGCGGACCGCGGCTTCCATGCCATCGAGGCGAGACTCTTTGGGGCGCACAGCGCTCAGGTGTTGCCCGCAACCGATGAGCTGGTACGCAACCTGCAGGAGTTCGATAGGCAGTTGCGCGCGGCTGACTTCAACGCGCAGAGCCTTCTTAACGGCACGGCGCGACTGGCCTACGAGATCGGTGAGCCAAGGCGGGCGGCGGCGAGTCGCCGTTCTCGGGCAATTCGCTGGCCGAGATGGGCGACAACGTGGCGGCGATCGAGCCGGTCTGCGGCCGGGTCTTCTTCCTCGAGCTGAAGAAGAATGCCGCGCTCGCTGACACTGCTGCCGCGCACCTGCGGCAACTGGGGGCGCTCGTGAGGGTACCGAGCTTGGCTGACCTGGATGCGACGCAGTTGCGCAAGGTCAGTGAAGCCGTGGCAGGGGATCTGATCTCGGTGGCGCGCGACACCGGCCTGCAGAAGCCGGACCTGGGCAATTGACAGTGCCCACGAAGAGTTGCCTGCGGTTTGTGTTCGGACCTGCCGGTCTGGCGTTGGCGCTGCTGTCGTGCACGCTGTCCGTGAGCACGCCGGCCGGGGAGTTCGGAGGGCCGGCCAGCCTGCTGCCCCCAGGGCAGCGAGCTCGGCGATGAGGCGCTCGATCGGCCTCGGGAGACCTTTCGGTCCGAGGCGGCGGGCGGGCGCAAGTCCTACCTCGTGCTCCTGGGAGATGTGGCCTTCAGCTCTCCGGAGATCCTGGGCGGGCTGGCGCGGCAGGCGGGCATCAGCTGCGGCACGTGTCATGTGAACGGAAGCTCCAACCCCCGGCTGTACGTTCCCGGCCTGTCCACGGTACCCGGCAATTTCGATACCACGAATCATCTATTCAATGCGCAGGCCGATAATGGAGTGCTGGACCCGGTGACCGTGCCGAGCCTGCGCGGGGCCCATCTGCTGGCGCCTTACGGCCACGATGGCCGCACGCTGTCGCTCAGAGATTTCGTGCGCAATGTCATCGTGAACGAGTTCGCCGGTCCTGAGCCTTCCGCGCGCATCCTCGATGCGATCGTGCTGTATATCGAGGATATCGACTTTGTGCCCAATCCGCGTCTGGCACCGGGCGGAGCCCTGAGCGGGCCGGTGAGCGAGGCCGAGAAACGTGGCGCGGCGTTGTTCCGGCGTCCGTTTCCTCACGACCCGAGTCTGAGCTGCGCCGGCTGCCACCAGCCCGAGGGAGCGTTCGTGGATCACCGCCAGCACGATGTCGGCTCGAACGGTCTGTTCAAGACTCCGACGCTGTTGAATGCGAACTTCAACGCGCCGTACTTTCACGATGGGCGTTACGCCAACTACGCTCAGGTGGTGGCGCACTTCGACCGAGTGTTCTATCTGGGTCTATCGGTGCGCGACCGGCAGGACCTCGTTGCCTTCCTCGAGGCCATCGGCGATGGCGAACAGGCTGTTGTGACCGACAGCGTTGCTGCGCACGTCAAGGAGCTGAGGGAGTTCGCAACCGTTCTCGACACCGCATTGTCGCAACACGATGTTGCGGTCGTAACCTTGACCGTGGACACCCTCGATCTGGAGCTGCGCGACCTGACCGAGGCATTCCCCGGAACGCCGGGATCCGACCGTGCAGGGCGGCGCGCGGGAGCGGTCCGCCGCCCGATCTGCCCGCAAGGATCTGGTGCTGAGCCTGCAGCAGATCGATGCGGCCACGCGCAGTTCCCGCTTCGAGGCCGCCACGGCCTCGCTGGCCAGCTACCACAACATGCTGACGGCGGCGGTACCGGTGCTGCAGGCAGCGAGCCCCTGGTCGCTGTTCGATCGCTCCACGCACGACAGCCATTTTGCCGCTGTGCGCAAGTTATACCGTGCGGGCATCGATCCGGCACTCGCGCCCCCGCGGCGCCTCGATCTGGACTGACCCTCCCAACTCAACAGCCCGCCGCCGCGCGAGCGGCTCTTGACTTTTTTTAAGGAAGTCAGGTTAGCCCGGTGCGGGTCGCCGGACTTTAAACATCACTGTCAGTTGGGACGGCAGGCCGTGTATGATCGCCCCTTCGTTCAACTGTAATGTCGAGGAGACAGTGATGGCCAAACGTCCAGCTAACAACGGAGCATCGTGGAGCGCATCGGAGTTGCGCACGCTGCGCCAGCTCGCCCGCTCGGGAACTGCCCAGGCCGCTGCCAAGCAGCTCGGACGCACGCCAGCGGCGGTACAGCAGAAGGCGATGCGCACGGGAATCTCGTTCCGTGCCGGGTCGCGGGGACGCGGACGCGCCAAGAAGAAGTGAGTCCAAGGGGCCACCGAAAGAGCCCGGGGAGGCCGTCCTCACCGGTTGGTCGGCCGCCGGCGGGGTGGTCGGCTTTCAGGGAGACCGTGAGCGGGTCTGCCCGGGTTCTTCCCGGTGTTTGTTAAACATAACGCCGCTGCAGCGCTGCTGTTGCAGCGCGGCGGGCTCGCCGCAGCGATTCCTCGGTGCTCAGATGTGACGCTGATCGGGCGGGGGTGGTACGTACTGATACAGCCAGGTTTCCGAGAGAACCTGGCCATCCACCGACAGGAACAGCCGTAGATTGATGGGCTCGACGCTGTCATCGGTGACCGCCAGATCGAACATTGCACGCCATTCGTGCAGCGGCGCGAGCGGGCGCGCGGAGACGATCTCGACGCGGCCCCGGGATGCAGAAATGACGGGGGTCAGGCGCGCTGCACTGCCCAGAAGACTCAGGTCGCCGCCGCCGAAATCCACGACGAACCGCCAGGAGAAGTGGGTTCGCTTCTGCCCGATGATGCCGCCGATACCGGTGCGCGTGGCGCGTACCGTGGCCAGGGCCGGTCCGAAGGGATTGTCGCGGCACCAGTACAGCCGGTAGCCGAACAGATACTCCTGGCCTTTTTGCGGCTTGTCGGCCGGGGTCCAGAAAGTGACGATGTTGTCCATCGTCTCATCCTGGGTCGGAATCTCGACGAGCATCACCGAGCCTTTCCCCCAGTTGCTCTTCGGCTCCGTCCAGACACTCGGCCGCTTGTCATAGAAGACGCCGTCGTCCTGGTACTGGGTAAAGTCACGCTCACGCTGCATCAGGCCGAAGCCGTGAGGAGCACTGTCGGCAAAACTGTTGACCCGCACGCTGCTCGGGTCGGTCAGCGGGCGCCACAGCCATTCACCGGCGCCATTCCAGATCTGCAGACCGTCCGAATCGTGAATCTCGGGCCGCCAGTCCTCCGAGGCGTGCCGGTCGTTCTTGCCGCAGAAGAACATGCTGGTGCCCGGTGCGATGCCAAGCCGCTCTATGGGCTTGCGCGGGTAGAGGGCCGAATCGATATCCATTACCAGGGTGTCGTTGACATCGATGATGAAGCGATACGCGCCGGTGGTGCTGGGCGAGTCCAGCAGCCCGTAGACCGTGAGCCGGTTTGAGTCCTTCTGCGGGCGCTCGAGGTAGTAGGCGATGAAGTCGGGGAATTCTTCGGGGGTTGACATGCCGCAATCGATCGCCAGGCCGCGTTCGGACATGCCGTACTGGAGCTGGCCGTCGACGGCGCGGAAGTAGGAAGCCCCCTGGAAGGCCGCGCAATCGCGGGTCCAGTCCGTGTGGAAATACATCCGGAAGCCGGCAAAACCGAGTGTCGGAGGCAGTTGGGAGGGGGAGATCCCGGCGCGACTGTAGTCGTACATCGCCGGGTCGAAGGCGATCTCCTCCGCCGTGCCGTCCTGGACCATGAACATGCGGACGGGCTTGTTGATGCGGAATCCCAGATGCGCGAACTGCACCCGGAAGCGCAGGCCGTCACTGGCCCACAGGCTGTGCTCGTCGCGGAAGCGGATCGACTGCCAGTGATCCCAGTCGAGCTGGGCGACGGCGGGTGGGAGCCGGTCCTGAGGGGGTCGGTAAGGGGCATCCGCCAACGTGCGTGCCATGCCCTTCAGGCGCGCGTAGTCGAACGGTTGAGGGCTCCCCCGTTGCTTCGGACGGCGCGGCGCAGCTGCTTTCGTCGCGAAGGCCCACGAGAAGGGGAGTGCCATCGAAACTGCTGCGACCCCGGCGCGCAGAAACCTTCTTCTACTCATCAGTCCTTGGCCAACGGGAAAGGCGGCAATTGTACCCGTCAAGGGCGTTGGCACACCATCGGCGGCGGCCCCATCTGCCCAGAGGCGGCGGACGCCATATCGGCCCGGTAGTTGGCTGTACTGTCAGCCTGGCCCGAGGCGGCAGAGCAGCGGACGGGCGCCGGCCGCGAACGACCGGCGCCTGTGCTCACTTGGCTGGTCATCCATGGCCGGACCCCGCCAGGGTGTTTTCAACAGCTAGACGCGTGTGGTTCTTCCCGTGATCGCGTGATAGATGACGAGCACCACTACCGCGCCGATGACTGCGACGAGCATGCTGTAGAGGTTGACTCCGCTGACTCCGGCCATCCCGAAAGTGTGGAACAACCATCCGCCGACAACCGCCCCGACGATGCCGAGGATGATATCGAGGAATACGCCGTCACCCCTTTTGTTCACTATCTTGCTGGCGATGAATCCTGCGATCAGACCAAGAACGATCCAGGCGAGTATCGACATGACACGACTCCCGTGAAGCTAATAAAGCTTTGGCGGGCTCGCAGCAGCAAGGAACGGGCCCAGTCGTCCCACCGTGCGGTGTGGACGGCTGGGCCCGGGCTCGGTCCGAGCCAGCGCCGGTTACAGGGGGGCCGTAGGGTGCGACTCTGATCGGGGTGGACTGCGTCCGGTGGTGACCCGTTCGGGGCGCGCGGAGCCCCTGTCCCCGTGGCTCCCACTCCCTTTGCCCTTACTCCTGCTTGATTAGCTTCATGCGCGTAGTGGTGCCGTTGCGCAGGTCATTGGCCTGAAAGTCGGCCGTCTTGCCATCGCTGGCGACCTTCACGCGGACCACCGCCACGGGCTTGCCGTCCTGCTTGTCGGTCTCTTCGACCGTGTAGGGATCGAGCCGCTTCAGGGCTACGACGGTGTGCCCCAGATCGCCGATCATGGGGTAGTCCTTGCCGTCGAATTGCGCATCGTAGCCCCCACCGTTACCGAAACGGACACTGATGCCGTTGTCGGTCGTCTTCACTGTCGTGGTCATTCCGTTCTGCGACACGTCCTCGACCTTGGTGGTACGCCAGGAGCCTGAGATCGCGTGAGCGCCGTGCGGACGGGCCGCCACGCGCGTGGCCAGGTTGCTTCCCGTCACTGGATGGGCCTGGGTATCGTCCTCGAAGGAATCTTTCAGGGAGTCGCCTTTCTCCGAGACGCTGAGGGTCTCCTGAAGGCTGACTTTGCCTGACTTCCTGGCCGTGAGTTTGACCGTGTGGGCGTCAACCGTCTGCACGGCCATCGTGTCGTAGTAGGCGTAGCCGGGGACCGTTTGATCGGTCCCATCGGCCTTGATGCGGTAGGCCGGGGTGCAGGACTTGCACTCAAACCAGCCCTGCGAGAGCACGTACACGTCCGGTTTGTCGGGGAGCTTCAGGGAGCTCGTGACTCCCACCCAGGTTCCGTCCAAGGGACTGTTTGCCAGGGCGAGACTCGGAAGCGCCAGAACGAGAGCGAGCAAGGGTTTCATGATCCGGATCTCCTGGTCAGTGGACTGCCTGTACTCACGAACCGGAACCTCCCGCCGAACCCGCCACGGCGAGCTCGGCGCGCGACGGTCCGGTTATGTCACGAGATCGCGCCCGCCGGGGGCCGTCTTGGTAGCATGCCCAGGGCGGCCCAGAACAAAGCCGGATGCACGCACAGCCGGCCCGCTCTGCCGCCGAAGAACAATTCGAAGCCTTTCGTTGGCGCCATCGGGCGCTCACGACATCGGTATTCGGGAGTCCGCAGGCACTCGCGGTGCTACGACGGGGAGATGAAGGGTGTTTCGATCCTGGCGCGTGTGCGCTGTCGCCTTGTGGTTACCGGGGCTCCTGATGAGTACGGCGGCAGCCGGCTCGGATTCGCCGCCACCCGAGATCTCCATCGTCAGGGATGCCGCCTGGGCAGAGGTGCTGGGGCGAACGCTTTTCTGGGACACAGCCCAGGCGATGACGGCCGCCCAGTCCGACCCGGAATCCACGCCCGGCGATGCAATCCAGGTCGCTCAGGCACTGCTGGCCCGACATTCTCTCGATCGGTACCGGTGGCTGATCGAGCGAGCCTTCAAGGACTCGGTGTGGCAGGGGCCTGGGGATGCGCGGCTCCGAGCCAATTTCGCCCTGATCTGGCGTCTTTCCACCCGCCTCTATGAGTCCACGCTCCAAGGCCGCCCCGCGAACCTGCGTGTGTGTCGACCCGACCTGGGCAGCGACGAGTTCAAGTGCGCCGAAGAGGCCGAGCCGGTCCGGATCATCCCGATTCCCTCCCAGGGGCCGGCTCTCATCCCGGCAAACCCACCCGCCATTGGCTGACGGGCGCGATTTCTGGTTGTATTGCTCCGGAAATTTGCAAAGGGGCCCGGGGCCGTGCCGAACCATAGCTGGATCAGCGTCGCAACCTACTCCGACCGCATCTCGGCGGAGGCACTTCTCGGTCTGCTGACCGGGGAGGGCGTGCCGGCGTACATCCGGTCGGACGAGTACGTGCCCGGACTCGGCTCGAATTTCGCCGTGTCCGTGCCGCCGGAACAGGAGCGGCGCGCGCGCTGGCTGCTGCGGCAGAGCCACGTCACCGAGACGGAGCTCATCCGCCTAGCCACCGGAGAGCCGTTGGATTCCGGGCCGAAGGAGTAGAGAGTGAAGAAAGGCTCGAACGTGCATGCCGTCATTCTGAGCTGCCTGGCCTGGGGGGTTGCCACGAGCGAGGCACTGGCCCATGCCCCGCCGCTGCTTCCCGAGAAGGACGTCGGGGTGCTCGTCAACGAGCTGAGCGGCGAGACCGCCAAGAGGAATCTCGAGGGCCTGGCCCGCTTTCACCGGCAGCGCGGCTCGCAGGGATTTCACTCGGCCGCGGAACTGGTCGCCGAGCGGGCCCGCGCCTACGGCCTCTCGGATGTGCGGATTCTGCAGTTTCCGGCGGACGGCCAGACCTTTTACGGTACGCAACGTGCACGCGAGGCATGGGATGCGCAAGAGGGGGAGCTGACTGAGCTGAAAGATGGCCAGGAGCGGACGATTGCCAGCTACGCAGCGCAACCGGTGGCGCTCGCCGAAGACAGCGAATCAGCCGACCTCACCGCGGACCTGATCGATGGGGGTGAGGGCACCCAGGAGAGTGACTACGCCGGCAAGGATGTGCGCGGAAAGTTGGTTCTGGTGAGTGCCCAGCCGGGTGAAGTACAGGAGACGGCCATCGGCAAGCTCAAGGCCGCGGGCATCGTCAGCTTTGCGCAGAACCAGAAAACGGCCTGGTGGGGCGAGGATGAGAACCTGGTTCGCTGGGGGCACCTGGAGTCTTTCTCCCCGAATCCCACCTTCGCCTTCATGGTTTCGCTGAAGACGGCACGGGCGATGCAGGAGCGGCTCAAGCGCGGCGAGACGATAAAACTGCATGCGCGGGTGAAGGCGGGGCAGCATCCTGGCAACTACGAGGTGGTGACCGCCGTCATCGAGGGCGCGGACCCGCAGCTCAAGGAACAGGAAATCGCCTACTCCTGCCACCTGGACCACCAGCGCCCGGGCGCCAATGACAATGCGAGCGGCTGCGTGACCATCCTCGAAGTGGCGCGAACCCTTCAAAAGCTGATCGGCGAGGGCAAGCTGGCCCGCCCGGCGCGGACTCTGCGCTTCATCTGGCCGCCGGAGATCGAGGGCACGACGACGCTGCTGAATGCGCAACCGGAGTTTGCGAAGCGCATCCGCGTGGCGATTCACATGGACATGGTCGGCGGGGGTCCAGTCACCCAGGCCGTGTTTCACGTCACCCGGGGCCCCAGGTCGCTACCCTCTTTCGTGCAGGACATTGCGTGGGCGTTTGCTGATTGGGTGAATCAGGAGTCCTACGAGTTTGCCGCCGCTGGACGCGCCCAGTATCCGCTGGCAGCCCCCGAAGGGGGCAAGGAGCCGCTGCGCGCCATGTATTCCGCCTACACGATGGGCAGTGACCACGACGTGTATCAGGACTCCTCATTCGGCATTCCGGCAATCTATCTCAATGATTGGCCCGATCGCTACATCCACACGAACTTCGATACGGCTGCCAACATCGACCCGACCAAGCTGCGGCGCGCGGCGTTCATTGGGGCTGCAAGCGGGTACTTTCTGGCGAGCTTCTCTTCCCGTGATGTCGCCGCTGCGATGCAGGCCGTTGAGCGGGGAAAGCTCTCACGCGCGGCCCTGTCGATGACCCGCCATGTACCATCCGGTCAGACGGAAGAGTACGAGCGAGCGGTCGCCGCATCGATACTCACGTTTGCAGGTGCGGATTCGCGAGCCGCCTCCCGCACCAAGGTGGCGCACGCCGGTCATGCGTCCGGGAAAGATGCAGGGGTCGTTTTTAAGCGGGCGCCTGAGCCGAAGGGTCCTCTGGCGGTCTTCGGATATGACTACCTCGCCGACCACGCGAAAGCAGCCGGACTCACCACGCCGCGCTTGTTGAGTTACGAGGGTGAGTGGGGCGCGGGAGAAGAGTATGCCTACGAGGCACTGAATTTCGCCGACGGAACTCGCACTGCGCAACAGATCGACGCTGAGCTCTCCGCCGAATACGGGCCCGTGCCGACTGATCTGGTAGTGGAGTACCTGCAGGCGCTGAAGAGGATCGGGGTGGTGCAATAACGATGGGGCAGTGGCTGAGCGGTCAGAGCTCAGCGATCATCGTGCCCGTTGCCAGCACTCGCCTGAGTCGGTAGCCGAGCGATCAGTAGTGGCGATGGCCTGGATCCGTGCTCCATTGCCATCCCCCGCTTTGGGGGTGGTTCTTGATCTGGTCCTCAATATACATGCCTGCCACGACGGCCAGCCCGTAACAGCCGAGCCAGAAGCAGATGCCGAGTCTCCTGCGGGTGGTTGTCTTCATGGGTGTACAGGTTAGAGACCCGCGTTAAGTCCGGCATGTGCCCAAAGTCACCCGCTTTTTGGCGACGCAGTCCCGCCGGCCGCCTGCACGGCCCAGTTCGGCACTCACAGCAAAATTGCGCGAAGCAACCGTCGTTCAGACGTTGTTGATTCCTCGCTGGAAGCGCCAGGCGATGTAGAGGAACATCAGGGCAATAGTGGGATACATCAGGAAGCTCGCCTCCGTTCCGAGCTCTCCACCGGTTATCCAGGCGGGTCCGTGGAATGAGACGTTGAGGAGATGGCCGGTCGGAGCGATCCCACCGTTGGGTGTCCCGATGATGAAGATCTGCATGTAGTCGAATGCGGCGTGCTCACCGATGGCCAGCCACAAGGTCCCCGTCCTCAGGACGCTGTAGCAAAGCCACAGGCCCAGGGAGAAAAGCGTGATCACATCCCAGAGGTTTTCACCCTGCTTGAAGAAGTAGTGATCGGCCGCGAACCAGGCCGAGATGCATAGCGCCGCGGGCCAGAACCCCAGACTCTTGCGCAGACTCTGGAGAAGATACCCCCGAAACAGGAGCTCCTCCGCGACGCCGACCAGCACGTTCGCTCCAAACCATGCCACCGAGGCCCACAGCAGTCGGGAGCCGTGCAGTGCCAAGCCATGTACGGTCATTCCCCCCAGTGCGATCATGCCGATGGCTACAGCACCGGCGGTGATCACGCCAATGGCAAAACCCTCCCAGAAGCGCGCGCCAAAAGCCTCTCGTATGGGAAAACCGTAGGAGTCGATCCTTCGCTGCTCATACCAGGCGAACAGGCCCGTGAGGAGCAGGGCGGTGGCGAGATTGACGGTTTCGTAGAATGCAGTCCCGCCAGCGGACAGTCCCGTCACCTGCAGCGTATTCGCGAGCCGCTCCAGTGGAGGGCCCATGAACCAGTCGGCCGAGAGAACCCAGAATGCCAGAACGGCATACAACAGGGCGCATAGAAGCGGGCGCACCTTGCCATCGGGTCCGAAGAGCAGAGTGGAGAAGCTCATGACGAGGCACCTGCGATGGGTTTACCTACTGATTCCAATCGGCCTGCTCCGCGTGGCGCTGCTGGGGAGGTCTCCGGCAGCAGCGGCATCTGAAGCGCGGCGTCCAATATCCATCACCTATCTCGGCAATGCGGGCTGGCAGATCGATGACGGCCAGAGCGTGATTCTGGTCGATCCGGTCATCATCTGTCACGAGAGCGCTGCCAACATCGTGCGGGCGTAATGCATCAGTAATGATCTAAGTGGCGGCTCGATCCCCTATAGTGCGGATCACCTCACAGGAGCTGTTTCATGGCATCTATTCCAGTGGGAGCCAAGGGTTCATTCTCATTGCTGGTAACCCCGGAGCATCTTGCCAATCGCTTCAAGGACGCGACGTTGCCACCTGTCCTGGCGACACCGGTCATGATCATGGCGATGGAGAACGCTGCTCTCAATGCGATCAAGCCCTTCCTGGGAGCGCGGGAAAGTGCGGTAGGAACGCGCGTGGACGTGCTCCATTTGGCGGCCACACCCGTCGGCCGGCAGGTCGTTGCCGAAGCGCAGGTCACCCAAGTCGACGGCCGCCGAATCGAGTTCAAGATCCAGGCAAGCGATGGCGTGGCGCCGATCGGAACCGGCACGCACGAGCGACAGGTCATCGATATCGTGCGGTTCGTCGAGCGCCTCAGTCAGAATTCCGCCTGACAGAACCTCTCGCGCACCCGCCGACCCGCAGCAGCCTGGCCGCGCACCCTCGGTCGGCAAGCCGCTGCGATGCCTCAGAGCATCGATTTCGCGGGCGCTACCGCCCGACGCCGGGGTCGAACATCGGCCGCACTTCCGACTCGCCATCGAATCCAGGCCAGTACTTCTGATGCAACTCCATGAACTCCGTTGCAATTCGGACGGCTTCCGTCGTCGAGTCCGTCTCCAGGATCGCCCAGCCGCCGATGACTTCCTTGCTCTCGGTGAAGGGCCCGTCCGTCACGGTGATCTTGCCATTGGCGAGCCGCACGCGGACGCCGTCCTTGCTTGGCAGCAGACCGCCGGTATCGACGAGAATCCCATCCTTGAGGGACTTCTGGACGAACTTGCCCATCGCCTCCATTAGCGCAGCCGGGGGTCCCGACTGGCGATAAGACTCGGAATGGCGAATGAAGGTCAGGTATTTCATGGGTCCTCCTAAGGCTTCCAGTGACTGACGAACGGGCCCGGGCGAGACCGACATGCCCGCCACTGTTTTTGCTGATCGATTCAGTCATGGGCACCTGATGCGCGGATGTGGATTCATGAGCCTCTGGGAGGCGGCCTCACTCCCGCTGGTAGCTCCCTAAGTCTTTGATTTATGGCCCTCAGTTCTGTGTGGGCCGTGAGCTGCGGTGAGCTCAAGGCACTTGGTTGCTTGGCGACGGCGCCCGTCACCGCAGAGGTCGTCACCTCGACGGCTGAGCCTGCCGGGAAGCAGGCATCTTCGCGGCAAATGGCGCGGCCGCAGGTGGGATCTGAGCGAGGCCCGGGACTGCAAAACTTGAGCGACAATCATAAGGATGGTCCCCGGTGCTATCGCAGCCGGACGGGAGGGTGAGTAGGAAATGGGTACCGACAGCGACTGGCAGGCCTGGGGCGAGAGGGATCCCTATTTTGGTGTGCTCACGCAAGAGCGCTTCCGCTATGAGAATCTGACGCCAGGGTCCTTCGATGAGTTCTTTCGAATGGGCCGGGAAGAGGCGAGCCAGGTTCTCGCAGACTGCCGCCGGCATGTCGGCGAAGTCTCGACCAGATGCACCCTGGATTTCGGCTGCGGTGTGGGCAGGATGCTGATTCCGTTCTCGCAGATCTCGGAAATGTGTGTTGGCGTTGATATCTCCCAGGCGATGCGTGCCGAGGCGGCCCGTAACTGTTCCAAGTTCAACTGCCGCAACGTGCAGCTCGTGTCCAGTCTGGAGGAAGCCAGAAAAAAGCAGGAGACCTTTACATTCGTTCATTCGTACATCGTTCTGCAGCACATCAACCCTCAGCGCGGCCTTGGCATCCTTGCTGGGCTGCTCGCTTCTCTGGAGAAAGGAGGATGTGCCGCTTTGCAAGTGACTTATGCACATAGCAAACACCGCGATAACTTCGGGGCACCGCCTTTCAGCCGCCGTCTCATGCGGCGAATTCGTCGCCCGTTTTCGCTACTATCCCGGCGCATCCGCGGTTCCGAGCCCAAAATGCAGATGAACACGTACGATATGAATCGGGTCTTGTTCCTCGCTCAGGCTTTCGGCGTGCGAACTGGTGGTTTCAGCTTCACAAACCATTACGGACATCTCGGAATGATACTGTACTTAAAACGTGACGGAGACGTTGGAGCGCGGGGAAACCCATCGGACGAGGACACAGGAGCGCGGCCTGAGAAAGGGCCAACATAACGCCATTATGCGGCGCCGATTACAAGGCAAGGAGTCGGCGAGAAGGATGGAAGCCTGGTGATGGACATGATGGATCTCACCGAACACCTCTTCAGAGATGGGACAGGCCACCGGCTTTGCTGAATTGCCGTAACGCGAAACCCTGCGGTGCTCGTCGATGAGCTCGATTTTGTTCTTTGATCCGTCGTGTCAACAGCCCTACGATACGCGCACCCTCGAGCACAGAGCTACGGGAGGGACGGAAGCCAGCGTCACCCGGGTTGCAGATGTGCTCGATGCGTATGTGATCCAACACAATCGCACCGAGATCTACGGACGTTATCGGTCGCCGCAACGTATCGCTGGCGTTGAACGCGTGGTACTCAATCGCGATTCACGCGCCCTGCCTATCGTACGGGAACTATATCCGCACGCTCGGATTTACCTGTGGGTACACGACCAGCTGCACCCGGGATCCAAGCGCGGCCGCAGGTTGGCTTCAACCGCGCGGCTGCTGCGCGATATGGAGGTCACGATCGTCTGTGTCTCCGATTCGCAGCGCCGCGGCGTAGAAGCGACTCTACGCGACATTGGCGTTGCCGATGCAGTGCGCGCGGTGACGATCTACAACCCCGTGGATGAGGAGCTGGCTCCGGACGGCACGCCAGTGGATGAGCGTAAGCTGGTGTTTTTCTCTTCGCCCAACAAAGGCCTCCATTTCGCTCTCGATGCCTTCCGAACCTTGCGCAGGGCCATGCCTGATCTGCGTCTAGTGGTGGGTAACCCGGGTTACAAGGCCAGCCGCGTCACGTCTGTCACCGGTGTCGAATTTCTTGGCGCGCGGCCGCAGGCGAGCATTCACGCCGAGGTACGCAGCTCGCTATGCACGTTCGTTCCAAACTTCATGGTCCCTGAGACGTTCGGCCTGGTGTTTGCCGAATCGCACGCGCTTGGCACTCCAGTGCTCACGGTCGACTGCGGTGCAGCGCTGGAGATTGTCGGCGATCCGCAGCAGGTGCTGCCGGTTCGCTGCGCCTGGCGCCTTTATGAGATCGCCGTCGGTGCCATATCACCACGCTGGCGCGCTGCGCCAGGCCGACTAGCGGCCGCGGCCGGGCTGTTCGATGCATATGTCGAGCGAATCCGGTCGTGGCGATGTGGCGCGCGGCCACTCACCGGACCTGACTCGAGATTCCGCCTGAGCACCGTCGCGGAGCGCTGGCGAGCCCTGTTGAGTAGTTGACACGCGTTGTCGAGCAGCAGAGACGCACCGTCGCCCCACGCGTGCAAAGGGAATCGGCCCTAACTGCTCAGACGACAGGTACTTCGTCGCGCTGTACGAGATCGAGCGTCTGGCGCGCGAGCACAAGCTCGATGCGCAAGGCTCCAACTGGCTATTCGCGGGCTCGTTGCGCGCATGCCCGCAGGTCAGCGCTCCGCCAACATCATGAGCCTCGTCCAGTCCGCCAAGCTCGATGGACTAGATCTGTTCCAGTACCTGAAGAACGTGCTCGAGCGTCTATTCACTGTACACGCCAGCCGCCTCGACGAACTCCCGCCGCGCCGCTTGAACGGCAACCAGCCTAACGAGAGATAGATCCATGGAAGATGACGATGGCAAGCGGCCCCAGAAAGGCGTCGTAGTCACTCTGCTGGATATGGGAGACCGAACCAGCCGGGTGATCATGGGCGATGTGACGTTGGACACGCCGTCAAGAAACACGTCTTGGACCATACGACTTGTTCTATACGCACAAGCGGCACTCCTCGGACGCTCTTGACGACATGGCACTTCCAGACATCGAGTATCAAAAGACAGGCGAGGCCCTTATGGCGCGATTGTTGGCTCTTAATGGCCGAGGCCGCTTACAATAGAACTGCCCGGTCGGAAGAAGCAATCAACGCCGGCCGAGCCACGAGCACTTGAATCAAGTCAACCCGTGCGTCTGCGGTAGCGGGGATGGCGGACCTTCGGGCAAGCGGAGTAAAACCTGCTCATCGACCCCACGTTCGAACTGCTCTAGCAAAGTATCAGGATTGACGACTATACCGAGAGGATTCTTGGCGAACGCCTCGCTTGCCATGAAGCGATTGGCCTCCTCCACGGATAGTGAGTCCACTTGCAGCTCGATTCTGTTGCCGTCGGGATCCTTGTAGTAGAGCGACAAAGTCATTCCATGGTGAATAGGCCAATAGGGCTCAATGCCCGTGATTTTGAGCCGTTTGTAGGTCTGTAGCAGGCTCTTGAAGGCGAAGATATCGCCTGGATTCCGGAGCAACCATGACCCGCAGATCCCGTCGTAACCACTCACCGGCCTTCAAGGCCAAAGTAGTCCAATGGCGCTCGCAGTTGCCGGAAGGAGCCACGGAGGTCTTTTCCTCCGGAGCCCCTCCGAAGCAGGAGGGGCCGAGTCTGAAGGAGCTGCACGCGAAGATCGGACAACAGGCGCTGGAGATTGATTTTTTGTCCGGCGCGCTCGGCAAACTGGACGGGCCGAGCGCAAAGCGCTGATGGATCGAACGCACGCGCTGCCGATCACGCGCCAGGCGCAGCTTCTGGGAATCTCGCGCTCGAACGTGTATTACAGACCTGTGGCCGCATCTGGCGCATCATTGAGTCGCACCGAGTTCGAAATGCGCGTGTCTTCGGTTCGGTAGCTCGCGGCGAGGACACCGAGGTGAGCGACCTCGACCTTCTGGTGGATCCGACCCCGGATAGGACGCTCTTCGATATCGGCGCGATCGGCTTCGAGCTGCGCTCCCTGCTCGGCGTCCCGGTCGACGTCCTGAGGCCGAAGGCACTCCCGGAGCGCGTCCTCGCCGCCGTGCTGGCTCAGGCGAAACCGGTATGAACGGCGATGAGTCCCGGGTAGCTGACTACCTGGGACATATCCTGGAGGCGATCAACCGCATTGACTCCTACACCGAGGGGATGGCAGAGGCCGACTTCCTCGACAGCGGTATTTACGCAAGACGCCGTCATCCGCAACTTCGAAGTCATCGGCGAGGCCAGCCGAAACATCGAGAAGAACTGCCCACAATTCGCAGCTACGCATCCCGAATTGCCGCTCGCGGCGGCTGCTTAAACCGCAGGACTCCACTTATCCCGGCCGCGAAAATGGTCTAATTTTGTGGGGCCACCTCTGCCTGCAAAGCGTTACGGCCGACGACCAGAACGTTTTCCGTGCCGTTTCCGTATGACGAGAGGGGCATCAATGTAAGTGCTTGATTTCTGGTGGGCGGTACTGGGATCGAACCAGTGGCCCCTGCCGTGTGAAAGTCGGTTGCAGATCGGCGCAACGTTCTGAGTCGAAAGGAATTCCGCTCAAACAGATATTTCTCAGATTCTTCACCAGATGCACCTTCGCGCGATTCATGTGCCGAGCAGCTCGCGAAGGCTGAACGGGGCCGATACCGGCCGATAGTCATCGTCGGTCAGGGCGGCCGCGCCCTTCTCGAGGTAGATCTCCGTGGTGCGCGGATTGGAATGCGTCATGAGCTCCTGGATGTCGCCCTTCGGCACGCCGTGTCCCAGATGCAGCCGGCTCCCGAGCCCCCGAATCTCGTGGAACGTGGGGCGCTCGCGCTCAGGCAATGCGGCGTACCGCGGGATCGCATCGCGCGCCGCGGCGAAGGACTGCGTCAGATAGCGCTCGTTCACGTAGGTCCAGTGATCCTTTCCCTGGATCCAGCGCCGCTGCATGCGGTCCGGACGCCGATGCACCAGGTACGGCGAGACGACCGCATCGAGCTTGCGCGCCCGCTCGCGCAGGGCCTCCAGTTCAGGCGTCAAGCTGATCCGGATGAAGGCCATCTGCGTCTTCGCGGCCACCTTGTCGCGGATCACGAATAGGAAGCCGCCGCGGAAATCGCCATGCCGCATGCCGCACACTTCCTTGCGCGACTGGAGCGTCACCAGGGACAGATCCATCGCGAGCTGCAGCCAGCCTTCCGCGTGGGCGTAGATTGCCCGGTAGCCCTCGACGTCGAGCTGCTG
>DASXZI010000007.1:0-557550 GCA_036501985.1 Steroidobacteraceae bacterium
CTCGTGAGCAGCAACGCCAGCCCGCCAATGCTGGCTCACCAAGTCCATGGCGCTTTGGGGTGGTACCTTGCCGAAAATCATCGCGCTGATGATGAGAAACAGCGCCTCGCGCAATGGCTTCGCCCGCTGCAGTGCCTTCGCTCGGCGCGCGGGCCGCGCAAGCTACCACTATGCTCGCCGCCACCGCGTCGCCCTGCTGATGCCCATCTGTGGACAGCCATGCCTGGCGCAGAAGCGTGAAGCGCGCACGCTGCGGAATGCCCTCTTGGACCTCGGCTATTGGGCATGTTGCCGCCTGTTCGTGCCGATTTATGCATGGAGCCGTTGAGTCAACGGTGGCAATCTGCCGGCAGCGGCGGCATAAGCTAACGCAAGAGCCAACCCGCACAGCGTCATCAGCACAAAGAGTACGCCGCTCTCGGTCGCCATCTGACTGCCAACCCAAAGGGCGGAGCCCGTCTGCTTTATCTGTATCAAGGCTGGATCGTACCCGGCTCCGGTAGTCGACAGGCCCACCAGGTAAGTTTGTGTCCAATCCCATGCGCCATGACAACCGATCGCAAACCACAGCGAGCCGGTTGCGAAGCGAAATGACAAGAACATGAGCGAGATGGCAGTCACGGACACGACGAACGAGACATTGAAGCCCCTCAGGCTGAAGTGCACGAGGCCGAAAATAATCGACATAAAGAGGGCAGCGACCCAGACGGGCATCCGTTCGGCCAGCGTCTGAAAGACGTATCCTCGAAAGCCCAATTCCTCGGATAGGCCGACCGCCAGGAAAGGAGTCAGCGCCAGGATCGCCCACCGGATCTTGCTCGGGCCACGATGCATGCCCGTATCGATCCTGACGAAATGCAGCCAACCCAGCTCGTACTCGATCGCCGCGACAATCAGAATCAAAGAGAGGCCCGCGAAGGCGCCCACGACCAGCCGCCACGGCTGAAGCGGCGGCAGGGCCATACCCGACCAAGAGCGCTTATTGAGCTTGACGCGTACAAGCCATGTGAACAGAACGACGCCCGCGATCCAGACGATGCCGTGGAAGAGCGGCGACGTTCCGGGCCAGACAACCCGGCCGAGCCACTGCCCCCGAGCGCCGCGAAAATGAATACCGGCGCAATGAGAACAATGTAGACCACGATCCGTAAGAACCCGATGGACACCGAGAGGAGGCGTTTCTGGCGCGCCGGCGCCGTGAGACTGCCATCTCGCATGCCACTATCTCGACTGATAACCGCGGCAAATTGGGTTGCGCATCGTTCCCTGAGTCGGCAAGAACAGGCGCGACTCTATTGGGCCGCCTGCCCGGCGGCTATACCGTTGCGCCAGTCTGACGGAAAAAATGCGCGATGTTATATTTGACGTACCCAAACAACGTGACTGCCTTCAGGGCGCTGGAGCTCGACCCTGAACACTACAGTCATGTCTCCGCGAAGCATCATTGCATCGATGGGCACACGCTGTTGAAGTTCGCTGGCCAGGGATGACCTCCGATCCCCCACTCATTATCGCGCGTCGCCATCGATGCTCCTGCCGATCTCTGCATTCTTCACGGCTTCCGTCAGTTTATTGTTTGCGATCACCACCCCACTCATATCACTCGGGCAGGACATCGGAGCGCTTCTTCCTGCTCTGCGTCCGATTCCCGCCTCTCCCGAGCTGTTGGAGACCTACCTTACGGTCATGGCGGAGTTGGTCACTCCCTGGTCACTCCGCGGAATACCTCACGCCACCGTTGGTATGTAAGTTGTTGAAGAGATTAGCGCGCCCGGACGGATTCGAACCGCCGACCCTCAGGTTCGAAGCCTGATGCTCTATCCAACTGAGCTACGGGCGCGGAGCGGTGATTCTACTGGCATTTCGCCCGCGGGGCACGGCGGGCCGCATCACGGCGGCCGCAGCAGCACTTCAGGCTTTACTCTGGTTGCTCGCCCGGAAAGCGCGCAATCCTCCGAGAAAGGCGTCCACTTCCGGCTCCGTGCCGATCGTGATGCGGCACCAGTTCTCGTACGGCGGGAAGCGTCGGCCGACCAGGATATCGCGCTTGCGCATGAACTCCGTGAACTGCTTCAGTGGCACGCCAGTGTCGAAGAACACAAAGTTGCCCTGCGGATCCGCGAAGGTGAACCCCATCCTGGCAAGCTCGGATGTGATGCGCGCGCGGCTTGTGACGATGCGGCGCCTGCAATCAGTGAGAAACGCCTGGTCGCCGAGGCTCGCAGCGGCGCCACGCACGGCGAATATGTTGGGCGTGGTCATGCGCGCCTTGGAGATCTCGGCAGCGACATCGGCCCGGGCGATTGCATAGCCGCAGCGGACGCCGGCCATGCCGTGGATCTTCGAGAACGTCCTCAACACCACCACGCGTTTGCCGCCGGCGGTGAGATTCGCCATGGAGCGCACGTCCTGGGCTTCGACGAAATCCAGGTAAGCCTCGTCCACAATGGTGGTCACGTGATCCGGCATGGAGTTGACGAGCTCCTCGATCGCCGCGGCGGCAACCGTGGTTCCCGTCGGGTTGTTGGGATTGCATACGTAAACTCCACGCGTACGCTCCGACACCGCGGCACGCATGGCCGTGAGGTCGTGCCGGAGTTGCTTGTCCACCGGCACCCATTTGAGCGTTGCGCCGGCGCCTTGCGCGTACTCCGTCAGCTCGGCGTAAGTCGGTTCTGCGGCGACGATCTCGCCTGCACCGTGCCCGCAGATCATCCCGAGCGCGCGCAGCAGCTCACCCGAGCCGGTGCCCGTGACGATGCGCTCTTTGGTCACGCCCTCCTTCTTCGCGAGCAGTTCCACCAGCTGCGGCAGCTCATCATCCGGGTAGCGGCAGCCCTGCGATACCGAAGCGGCGATCGCTGCGCGGGCCGCGGGAGATGGTCCGTAGGGATTCTCATTCCAACACAGGATGATCGGCGCAGCGCCGCTCGCGGGAGCCTTGGCGGCGACCGCCGTGACGGCGGCGCGCGCTCCACTGGCGCGCGGCAGCGCGGCCCCCGGGCATGCCAGCAACAATGCCGATGCGGCCAGCAGTTCGCGGCGGCTCATGTCCATGGATCGACCTCGGTCGTGTGTCGTGCGGGGCCTGTACGCTAGCACGGCAATCTGCGGGGATCCACACGCGGTGCGCGCCGAATCGGGCTAGAGTGGGCCACATCCAACCCCGTACGGAAAACGACATGGCCGAACGAAGACGCTGTGCGTGGGCCTCCCGCCTCGATGCCGACTACACCCGGTATCACGATGAGGAATGGGGCCGACCGGTCCACGATGACCGGTTGCTGTTCGAGATGCTTACCCTCGAGGGAGCCCAGGCCGGCCTGTCGTGGGCGACAATCTTGCGCAAGCGGCCGCGCTACCGGCGGGTGTTCGCGGATTTCGACCCGGGCAAAGTCGCCCGCTTCGACGCCCGGCGGCGGGCGATGCTGCTCAAGGATGCCGGCATCGTTCGCAACCGGTTAAAAATCGAGTCCGCGGTCAGCAATGCCCGCGCCTTCCTGGCGGTGCAACGCGAGTTCGGATCGTTCGATCGCTACCTATGGGCATTCGTCGATGGCCGGCCCGTGATCGAGCGCCGGGCCGGGGGCGCAGGGCCTCCTGCGCGCACACCGCTCAGCGACCGCATCGCCAAGGATCTCAAGAAACGTGGATTTCGCTTCGTCGGCACGACCATCATCTACGCCTTCCTGCAGGCCGTGGGGGTGGTGAATGACCATGGCCGGGACTGCTTTCTGAGTCCGTCAACGCCTCGGACGCGGGCCGCGCCGGGGGCGCACCCCACCCGGGACCGGAAGTAGCCGGGGGCGCCGCCTCACCACTAAGATAGCGGTCCAATCACAAACGGGATGATTCCTATGAGAGCACTGGTTGCCATGGCGGCCCTAGCGGCGCTGACGGCCGGCCCGGTCTATGCCGACTGCAGCTATCCGGCGCCCCCGGACAAGCTGCCCGACGGCAACACCGCCACCAAGGAAGAGATGATTGCCGGGCAGCAGATGGTCAAGAGTTATGACAAGGCGATCAACGCCTACCTCTCCTGCATCAAGCTCGAGCACGACGGAGCTGCGAGCAAGATCGGTGACAAGCCCACTACGCCCGAGCAGAAGAAAGCGCTCGATGACCTCGACCGCATGCAGATCCAGAAAAACAACGCGGCCGTCGATCAGCTGCAGAGTGTGGCGGACCGCTTCAACGAGCAGGTTCGTGTCTTCAAAACCAAGCACAAGGACGACCCGAAGAGTTGACGCGCTCGTGTTGAGTCCCTCCCAGGCCGATGAGTTGATCGGGCAGCACGTAACCTGCCTGCCGATCGAGTCTCTGCCGCTCGCCCAGTGCGCAGGGGCGGTGCTGCGGGAGAACATCTACGCCGAGCGGGATCAGCCGCCGTTCGACCGCGTGGCCATGGACGGCATCGCGCTCGACAGCAACACCGTGCAACACGGCACCCGCCGCCTGCGCATCCAGGCGACTCAGGCCGCGGGCGATCCACCGCTGGCGCTGGCGACATCGGCGGCCTGCATCGAAGTGATGACGGGGGCCGTCATTCCGTCGGGTTGCGACAGTGTGGTCCCGGTGGAGCAGATCACCGTGCACAGCAGCGAGGCCGAGCTCTCGGCAGGGATCACGGTCGAACCCTGGCAGAACGTGCATCGGCGCGGCACGGACACTCGCCAAGGAGCGCTGTTGCTGGCTACGGGGCTGAGATTGCAGGCTCCGGAGATTGCGATCGCCGCCTCCGCAGGCATGGCACGCATCCGTGTGAGCAGCCAGCCGATGGTGGCGGTGATCTCGACGGGTAACGAGCTCATCGAGCCCGGTGAGCCTATCCTGCCGCACCAGGTGCGTCGCTCCAACGCCTATGCCATAGCCGCCTCCCTACGCCGCCACGGCTTCCAGCGCGTGGCCGACGATCATCTGCCGGATGAGCCCATGCAGCTCAAGCGCCGGCTCAAATTTCATCTGGAGACCCATGATGTCCTGGTGATGAGCGGCGGGGTCTCCATGGGCAAGCTCGATTTCGTGCCACGCGTGCTCGATGAGCTGGGGGTTCAGACGATCTTTCACAAAATCATGCAGCGGCCGGGCCTGCCCATGTGGTTCGGCACCACAGGCTCGGGCGCCACCGTTTTCGCCTTGCCGGGCAACCCCGTCTCCACCTTGATCTGCCTGACCCGGTACGTCCTGCCCGCCCTGTTCACAGCCATGGGCGAGGCGCCGCTGCCTGCAGAACGCATGGCACTGGGCGGGGAGATCAAGGTCAAATCTCCGCACACCCGCTTCATGCCGGCCAAGGTTGAGGTGGACGACTGGGGCCGTGCCTGGGCCATGCCGCGGCCCACCAACGGCTCGGGCGATTTCACTTCCCTCGGGGGCACGGATGGCTTCGTGGAAATGCCGCCGGGGCCCCATACCTACCCAAAAGGGTTCGTCACCCGCCTGCACCGCTGGTGAAAAGGCCCCATCCGGCCCCCATATCAGGTGAGAGCCGCGGCTTATTGGCGTTGCGGCAAGCCGGGTGGTATGACCGTATCAGGGTCGGCCGGATCTCAGGAATTATGTCCAGATCAGAAGTCGTCGTTCCGCTCAATACGCTATCCAGCGTGCGTGACACGCTCGGCCGCCCTGTGCACGACCTGCGCATCTCGGTCATGGATCGGTGCAACTTCCGCTGTCCCTATTGCATGCCGCGCGAGAAGTACCACGAGCGCTACAAGTTCCTCGGCTCCCACGAGCGGCTGTCGTTCGACGAGATCGTTCGCCTGGCGCGCCTGTTCGTGAAACTGGGTGTTCGCAAGCTTCGTCTCACCGGTGGCGAGCCGCTGCTGCGGACGAACCTCTCGGATCTGGTTGGAGACCTCACGGCGATACCCGGCGTCGAGGATGTCGCTCTGACCACAAACGGCGTGCTGCTCGCCCGCCATGCGGCGGAGCTGAAAGCAGCCGGCCTGAGACGCATCACAGTCAGCCTGGACAGTCTGGATCCGGAGCTGTTTGCGCGCATGAGCGGCGGTTTTGGCGGGCTCGAGGACGTACTCGATGGCATTGCTCACGCACGCAGCGCCGGGCTGGACCCCATCAAGATCAACTGCGTGGTCCAGCGCGGCATCAACGATCACACCGCACTCGACCTCGTGCAGCACTTTCGCGCAACGGGTGTCATCGTCCGATTCATTGAGTACATGGATGTCGGCAGCCGCAACGAGTGGCGGCAGGATCTCGTGGTTCCCTCCAGGGAGCTGGTCGCGCGCATATCCGAGCGCTGGCCCCTGCAGCCGGTGGAGCGCGATTATCGCGGCGAGGTCGCGGAGCGCTATGCGTTTGCCGACGGTGCCGGAGAAGTAGGTTTCATTTCCTCGGTCACGCAGCCCTTCTGTGGCGACTGTTCGCGCGCTCGTCTGTCCTCCGACGGGGTGGTCTATACCTGCTTGTTCGCGACTCACGGTACGAATTTGCGCGACGCGCTGCGCAGCGGCGCGAGCGAGGAAGCGCTCCTGGAGATCATCCGGGGGATCTGGCTGCGGCGTAGGGATCGGTACAGCGAGCAGCGGGCGCAGTTGCGCAAGTCGGCCGGGGACCAGCGCAAGGTCGAGATGTTCTACATCGGTGGTTGATGTGCGGCGCAGTAGCCAGAGCCAACTGACCCATCTCGATGTGCGTAATCGGCCGACGATGGTCGATGTCGGCTCGAAGGAGAGCACTCGACGCGTGGCGACTGCCGAAGCCCGGATCAGAGTTCCCCGGGCCGTCACCCTGGCGCTGCGCAAGAGCGGACATCGCACGAAGAAAGGCCCGGTGTTCGATACGGCGATCCTGGCCGGAGTCATGGCGGCCAAGCGCACCCATGAGCTGATTCCGTTCTGCCACCCACTGGCTCTGGACAACTGCGCGATCGAGATCGAAGAGCGTCGCAGCGGCGCCGAGCTCGTGATCCGGTGTCAGGCATCGGTACACCATCGCACCGGCGTGGAGATGGAAGCCCTCACCGGAGCCACGGTAGCTGCCCTGACGGTCTATGACATGTGTAAGGCCCTGTCCCACGAGATCGAGATCACCAGTGTTCGGCTTCTCGAGAAGACGGGCGGCAAGCGCGACTTCCGGCGCAAGGCGTAAAATTGCACTCATGAGCGACTCCCTCGCGACCACTCCTTTGTATGGGCTTGTATTGGCGGGCGGCCGCAGCTCGCGCATGCAGCGCGACAAGGCCGGGCTGAGCTACCACGGGCGCACGCAGCTCGAATGGGCCGTGGCGCTGCTCGAACCACACGTGCAGCGTGTGTTTGTCTCGGTTCGCCCCGATCAGGTCGACGATCCGGTACGCGCACGCTTCGCTCAGATCGTCGATGAGCACTCGAGTCTCGGGCCGATCGCGGGAATCCTCGCCGCTCAGGCCCGTTATCCGCGCGTCGCCTGGCTCGTCGTCGCCTGCGACCTGCCGTACCTTGATCAGACCACGGTGACTCAGTTGATCCGTGCGCGCCAACCGCAGCGCCAGGCCACTGCGTATCGCTCCAGTTACAACGGCTCGCCGGAGCCGCTGTGCGCGATTTTCGAGCCGAGCACTCGGGAGGCCATGACCATCTATGTCGCCGGCGGCAAGGACTGCCCGCGAAGGTTCCTCGTGAGCTCCGATGTGCAGCTGCTGGATCAACCGAACCCGAGCGCGCTCGACAACGTGAATACTCCGGACGAGTACGACTCGGCGCTCGCCGTGTTGCGGCCCGCAGAGCCGGGCCGGACCGCTCAGCACGAATCGCCGCGGCGAGCAGGATCGTCCTCCCATGCGCCCCCAACCAAACGGATCAAGGTTCAGTACTACGCCTTGCTGCGCGAGCAGGCCGGCCGCAGTGACGAGACGCTGCTCACGACCGCCCAGACACCTCGCGAGCTTTACGAGGAACTGAAAGCACGTTATCCGTTCTCGCTCGCTTGCGAGATGCTGCGAGTCGCCGTCAATGCGGAGTTCGGCGAATGGGCCAACCCACTGTGCGACGGAGATTCCGTGGTATTCATTCCGCCGGTCGCGGGCGGCTGAAGACCATGGCCGCTTTCAGTTTCACCCGCCGGCCAATTGACGAGGCGGCGCTGCGTAGCCAGCTCTCCGATCCCGCCGCGGGCGGTTACGCCTCCTTCGAGGGTTGGGTGCGCAACCACAACGAAGGCCTCTCCGTGCGTCACCTCGAATACGAGGCGTTCGAGCCGCTGGCCCTCAAGGAGGGGGAGAGGATCGTAGCTGAGGCCAAGGTACGCTTTGGCATCGAGCACGCTGCGTGCGTGCACCGGACCGGTAACCTGGCGATTGGGGAGATGGCGGTATGGGTCGGAGTGAGTGCCCGCCACCGCCATGAGGCATTCCTGGCATGTCGCTACATCATCGATGAAGTGAAGCACCGGCTTCCGATCTGGAAGAAGGAGCATTACGAGAGCGGCGATTCGGGCTGGGTCAATTGCGAGCGCTGTGCCGCGCCTGCCGGACACTCGCCCCCGGGCCAGGACGTGCCCGGGCAGGGCCACGCGCATCACGAAGGCGCCGGCGATGCGCCAGCGCACAGACGAACCGTCCCGCAAAAGTCGATACCCGACTACTCACGGCAGATGGCGCTCAGGGAAGTGGGCGTGTCCGGGCAGGCCCGGCTGCGCGCCAGCGCAGTGCTGGTCGTCGGCTGCGGGGGTCTCGCGGTGCCGGTGGTGGGTTATCTCGCCGGGGCGGGAATCGGCCGCCTGGGTCTGATCGACAGTGACCGCCTGGAGCCATCCAACCTGCACAGGCAGACCCTGTACGCGTTGGCCGATGTCGGCAAGCTCAAAGCGGAGCTTGCTGCGGATCGGGTCCGCGCTCTCAATCCTGAGGTCGACGTACGCGCTCATGTCCTGCGGCTCGGCGCCGAGAACGCCTTCGCGCTCATCCCCCAGTACGATCTTGTGATCGACTGCACCGATAACTTCACGACGAAATTCCTGCTGAACGACTTCTGCGTGCAGCTGGGCAAGCCAGTGGTTTTTGCGAGCGTCTACCAATACGAAGGGCAACTGCAGGTTGTACGTCCCTCAGCTTCCGGACAGGCGGGCGGTGCGTGCCTGCGGTGTGTGTGGCCGGAAGCGACGCGCGACGGCATTGTCGGCAACTGTGCCGAGGCGGGCGTACTGGGTCCCGTGCCGGGCATCTTCGGCGGCTTGCAGGCTTTCGAAGCCCTGAAGCTCCTGCTCGACCTGCCGGGACAGCTCACTGACGAGCTACTCGTGCTCGATCTGCTCACGTTGTCGATTGCTCGGGTGCGGACCCGGCGCGCCGCCGAATGTCCACAGCACGCCATTTCCCGCGCCGAGGCGCTGCGCGCTGCGGCCTCCCGTCCGAAGGCGGAGCCCGAGGCGGACCTCGAGGTTGCTTTCGACTCGCTGGAAGAGGCGTTGAATGCAGGCTTCGAGATTGTCGACATCCGGGAAGCCCACGAGGTCGCGCAGATTCCGGCACCCGGTGGCCGCGTCCGGCACGCCCCCATGGCGCAGCTTTTGCACGGTCAGCCCCCCTTCAGGCCCGCGGACAGGACTCTCCTCCTGTGCGCGAGTGGCAAGCGCAGCCTGGCAGCTGCTCAGGAACTGCGCTCACGAGGGCTTGCCGCCGTGTATTCGCTGCGCGGGGGGATAGCAGCGCTTCGAGCGCGACTCAACACCTGAAGCCGCTGCGGCCCGAGGAGCCCACCCGTGATCAGCGCGAGTGCTCTCGTCCTGGTGCTCGCGCTCACCGCCCCGCCCGGCGCGACTGAGCCCTCGACGCCACTGCTGGCCTACGCGACCTCACAGACATTCCCAACACTCGTGGATCAGGCAGTGCACAGGCGCAGGCTGGCGCAGATCACGCACACGATCGCCAAAGACCCGCCGCCAGAGGCCGACTGTGCGCGAACGCTGGGGGCGAGCCGTTTCGCCAGCATGTACGATGACCTCGGCGCGACCTACTCCGCTCTCGGAGATGCTGCGCAAGCCGCCGCCGCCTTCGCCAAAGCAGTGAGCTGCAGGCCGCGCGCGTTCTATCTGCACGCGCTACTGGCAGACGAGCTGTTACAGCTTGGACGATTCGACGAGGCGAGGGCTGAAGTACGTCGCAGCGCGCATCTGGAGGAGACTTCCTTTACCACCGACAGTCTGGTTGCGCGGGCTGCCTTCAGCCAGAGGCAGTGGCCCGAAGCCATCGAGCACCTGCGACGCGCCGTGAGCGAAGCGCCGGATGACGTGCAGGCAACATACTTTCAATGCCTCCTGTGGCTTGCGCAGAAGCGCTCGGGGAGCGCGACCCCGGCCCTGGTTTCCCGCACGCCGGCAAAACTGTGGCCGGAACCGGTACTGGATTTCCTCCAGGACCACATCACCGAAACCGCGCTCGTGCACGTGGTTGAGAGAGAGCGGGATGACCGCAGGCGTCGTGAGATTCTGTGCGAGGCCCTGTTCTATACGGGTGAGAAGTATCTGGCGGCTCACCAGGTAAGGCAGGCACGGCGCTATTTCGAGGCTACGGTGCATCTGCAGGTGTACGACTTCATCGAGCACTCTCTCGCGGCAGCGGAGCTGGCCGGATGAGTGGCCAGGGCCAATCACTGCAACGCGCAAGTCCGACAGGCTGTGAGCTAAGGCCGCACCTGTCCGCGGCCGCGGACCACATACTTGTAGCTGGTGAGCTGTTCGACTCCTACCGGCCCACGCGCGTGCAATCGGTCGGTCGAGATACCGATTTCCGCTCCCATGCCGAACTCGCCTCCATCGGCGAACTGTGTGGAGGCATTGTGGAGAACAATGGCGCTGTCGACCTGCTGGAGAAATCTGTCCGCGGTGGCCTGGTTTTCCGTGACGATCGATTCAGTGTGAGCCGATCCGTACGCACGGATGTGGGCAATCGCACCCTCCACTCCTTCAACCACCCGCGCAGCGATGATCGCGTCCAGGTATTCCGTTCCCCAGTCCTCTTCGGTGGCGCTCTGGACCCGCGCATCAACCGCCCGCACGGTGGCATCGCCACGCACCTCGCACCCGGCGTCCAGAAGGTCACGCACGACAGGGCCGAGATGTGTGCTCACGCAGGCGCGGTCCACGAGGAGCGTCTCTGCAGCCCCGCACACTCCCGTCCGGCGCATCTTGGCATTGAACGCGATGCTTCGGGCCATGCGCAGATCCGAGTCCCGATCGACATACACGTGGCAGTTGCCTTCGAGATGGCCAATCACCGCAACGCGCGCCTCGGCCTGCACACGCGCCACGAGGCTCTTGCCTCCGCGGGGCACGATGAGGTCCAGATAGTCGGTCATGCCAGCCAACATGTAGCCCACGGCGGCGCGGTCGGTCGTGGGAACGAGCTGAATGCACTCGGGAGGCAGGTTGCTCGCGAGCAGCCCCTCGATGAGGCACGAATGGATGCGGGCATTGGAATGCGCACACTCCGAGCCGCCGCGCAGGATGACGGAATTGCCTGACTTCAGGCAAAGCGCTCCGGCATCGGCGGTCACGTTCGGCCGACTCTCGTAAATGATCCCGATCACTCCGATCGGGACCCGCACACGCTGAATACGCAGCCCGTTCGGCCGCTCCCACTCGGCCGCGACGCTGCCGACGGGATCAGGCAGTCCGGCAATCTCCTCGAGGCTGCGCGCTATCGCCTCCACGCGCTGCGCATCGAGCAGCATCCGCTCGAGCAAGGGCTGACTCAAGCGCGCGGCTCGGGCCAGAGTCTGGTCTTCGCGATTGGCTGCCAGAATGTCGGCACTGCGAGTACGCACTGCGGCGGCTGCGCCGCGCAGCGCATCGTTCTTGGCTGCGGTGTCGGCCACAGCCACTCGCCCGGCCGCGGCCACGGCAGCCCTGCCAAGCCGGTCCATCAGTGGGCCCACTTCGATGCTCACGGCGTGAGAGTGGCCGCCTCGGGGCCGGCGGCTTGCGGCCGCAGGATAGCGAGGTCATCGCGATGAATGAGCTCGTCGCGCCCACGGTAACCGAGAATCCCTTCGATCTCCGATGAGCGGCGTCCCATGATCCTGGCCGCATCGGCGTCAGAGTAAGCGACAATCCCACGCGCAAACTCCGACCCATCCATGCCCAGCACACTAACGGTATCGCCTCGTTCGAAGCGGCCGCGCGCTCGCACGACCCCCGCGGGCAGCAGACTCTTGCCGTCGAGCAGGGCCCGGAGGGCTCCAGCGTCGATGGTGACGGCACCGGCTGGACGCAACGTCCCGGCGATCCATTGCTTGCGGGCCGCGAAGGGCGTTCCGTTGGGCACGAACCAGGTACACCGTCCGCCGTCCTCGATCCGCCGCACAGGATGTCTGGGGTGGCCGGCCGCGATGCACATATGACACCCGGCTGCCACAGCGATCTTCGCGGCGAGGATCTTCGTCGCCATGCCACCGGAACCGAGCGCGGACGCAGAGGCGCCTGCCATCGCCTCGATATCGGACGTGATCTGCTTGACCTCCCCAATGAAGCTCGCCGCCGGGTCGTGGTTGGGATCGGCCGTGAAGAGACCCTCCACATCCGACAACACCACCAGGCAATCGGCGCTGGCCATCTGCGCCACGCGTGCCGCGAGGCGGTCGTTGTCTCCATAGCGGATTTCGGCCGTGGCCACGGTATCGTTCTCGTTGATCACGGGCAGCGCCCCGAGCTCCAGGAGCGCTTCGAGCGTTGCCCGGGCGTTCAGATAGCGGCGTCGGCTCTCGCTGTCTTCCAACGTCAGCAGCACCTGCGCCACCGTGACACCGCCCGGCTCGAGCAAGTCCTTGTATGCGTGCGCCAGACGGATCTGCCCCACCGCCGCTGCGGCCTGACTTTCCTCCAGCCGCAGGGCGCCCCGGGCGAGCCCGAGCTGGCGCCTGCCGAGCGCGATGGCTCCGGAGGAGACCAGCAGTACCTGCTGTCCGCGCCGGCGCAGCCGCAGCAGGTCTTCGAGGAGCGTCTCCAGCCACGAGCGGTTGAGTCGGCCGCTGTCCTGGTCAACGAGCAGCGCCGAGCCCACCTTGACGACGATGCGGCGTGCCTGTGACAGCGGCGATGCGGAACTGGAGGAGCGCTCGGGCATAGGGAAAACTATACGCAATAGATACTTATGCTGCGACTGTACGGTCGGCACAGGCCGGAAATGGCCCCTTGCAGTTGACACGCGCCATCCTCTGCCGCCAGTCGCCGCGGCCTCGTTGCCCAAGCGGATGACACCCCCTACACTTACGACCGCTGACGATGAGCCTCGAGGGAAGTGCGTGTGAGCAGAGACTACGAGCCGGTGCCCGGGCAGTGGTATGAGAACCTGGAAGAAGAAGAACCATTCCGGGTCCTGACGATGGATGAGGATTCCGAGCTCGTCGAGATCGAGTATCTCGACGGAGACATCGAAGAGATCGATCTCGAGAGCTGGCACGAGATGGATCTCGAGCTCACCTCGGAGCCGGAGGGGTGGGCGGAATCCCATCAGGAAAAAGAGGACGAGGATGAGGACGAGGACTGGGACGATGAAGACGAGGACGAGGATGACGACGAGGATGACCTCGACGAGGACGAGGACGAGACGGAAGACAGGGAGCAGTACTGAGCGCGCCGGACAGCTGGTATCACGAGAAGGAGTCTGCATGGCTGTACCGGCAGGTTGCCGAGGCTGAGCCCCACGCCCACCGCAGCCGGCTGTTCCTGCAGCTCGCCGCGGCCGCCGAGGACCAGGCAGCGAAGTGGAACCCGCCTGGCTCTGCCGTTCAACGCCAGTTCGTCCCCTCCGTCCGCGCGCACATCGTCGCGCGGCTGATCCATCTTTTCGGACCTCGCTCCATCCGGCCCATCCTCGCAGCGATGAAGCTGCGTGGGTTATCCATCTACAGCATTCCTGTCCCCACCGACCCCAGCAAGGCAATCCCGGCTCTCGTCGTGCAGGCCCATGCGATGCCGACCTCGCTGTCCCAGGTCGGGGCGCGCCATCGCAATAACCTGGGCGGAGCCCTGCGCGCCTCGGTATTTGGCGTGAACGACGGACTGGTCTCCAACGCGAGTCTCGTCCTCGGCGTCGCCGGTGCAGGCACCGCGGGCGGTTACGTGCTGATGACCGGTGTCGCCGGATTGCTCGCTGGCGCGCTCTCCATGGCCGCCGGAGAGTACGTCTCCGTGCGGACTCAGCGCGAAATGTACGAGTACCAGATCGCTCTCGAGCGCCAGGAAGTCGCCGAGTATCCGGACGAGGAGGCCGAGGAGCTTGCACTCATCTATCAGGCTCGAGGCGTTGAGATCGAGCAGGCCCGCGAAGTCAGTCGGGCTCTGCTAGCTCGGCCGGAACAGGCGCTCGATGTACTCGCCCGAGAGGAGCTCGGTCTGAATCCCGACGATCTGGGATCGCCGCTCCAGGCCGCGACGGCCTCTTTTCTCAGCTTCGCGGCCGGGGCGGCCATCCCGTTGATCCCTTTCGTGCTGCGCCTGCGCAGCCACGGTGCACTGATTGCGACGGCTGCCCTGACCTGTGTGGCCCTGTTCCTCCTCGGCATGGCCCTTAGCCTGTTCACCGGGCGCCAGGCGCTGCGGGGGGCCCTGCGTATGGTCCTGATCGGTGGGGGCGCCGGCGTCGTGAGCTTCACCGTGGGCCGGGCACTGGGCGTCGCCCTAAGCCCTTGAAAGTACCGGGGAGGACCCCACGGTAACGGCAGTCCCGGTTAAAGTGTCGCGGGCCGGTCAGGGCCCCGGGCCGGGCGGAAGGTCCACATGAAACGCATCATCCTGTTTCTGGCCACCAACCTGGCCATTGTCCTCGTCCTGTCGATTGTCGCTCGCCTGATCGGGCTCGACCAGTATCTGGCCGTACGGGGTGGCAGCCTCGAGGGCCTGCTGGTGTTCGCTGCCTTCTTTGGCTTTGCCGGCTCGCTGATCTCGCTGGCGCTGTCCAAATGGATGGCCAGGACCACGATGGGCGTTCAGCTCATCACACAGCCGCGCAACGCCACCGAAAGCTGGTTACTGAACGCGGTCGCCGCGCACGCCCGCAATGCCGGCGTCGGCATGCCGGAAGTCGGTGTATTCAACTCACCTGACCCCAACGCGTTCGCCACCGGCGCGCGGCGCGATCACGCGCTGGTCGCGGTCAGCACCGGTCTGCTGCAGCGAATGAACGAGCGCGAGGTGAACGCGGTGCTGGGCCATGAAATGACGCATGTCGCGAACGGTGACATGGTGACACTCGCCCTCATTCAGGGCGTGGTGAATACGTTCGTCATCTTCCTGTCGCGCATCATCGGTAACATCGTTGACCGGGCCTTGTTCCGGTCTGACAACGGGCGCGGTCCTGCCTATTTTCTCTGCGTGATCGTTGCACAGATCGTGCTCGGCATACTGGCCAGCCTGATCGTGATGGCGTTCTCGCGCTGGCGGGAATTCCGCGCAGATCGGGGCGGCGCCACTCTCGCGGGCCGTGACAACATGATTGCCGCGCTCGATGCGCTCAAGAGCGCGCACGAGCCGCTGCCACAACAGTTTGCCGCCTTCGGAATCGCCGATGGCTCCGTGACACGCGGCCTGCAGAAGCTGTGGATGAGCCATCCCCCGCTGGAGGAGCGCATCGCCGCCTTGCGGGCGCTGCCGGCAAATGCTGCCTGAGCGGCTTGTCGCCTTGCGTGCCACCTGAATGACGACCGACGAACTGGTGGGCTCGCTGGTTGCACTGGTCGGAGCGGACAGCGTCCTCACCGAGTCCTCCGCCCTCGAGCCATTCCTCACTGACCAGCGTCGCCTCTACCACGGCCAAACCGCGGCGGTGCTGCTGCCAGGATCAGTCGAGCAGGTCTCGCGGCTACTGGCGCATTGCAATCAGCTCCGGACGGGGGTGGTTGCGCAGGGAGGCAACACCAGCTACTGCGGCGGGGCGACCCCCGATGAATCCGGCCGGCAAGTGGTGTTGTCGCTCACGCGTCTGAACCGGATCCGCAACATCGACCGGCTCAACTACTCACTCGTCGCCGAAGCGGGTTGCATCTTGGCCGACGTGCGGCGTGCGGCCGATGAAGCCGAGCGGCTCTTTCCGCTCAGTCTCGGGTCCGAAGGGACCTGCCGGATCGGGGGTAATCTGTCCACCAACGCCGGGGGGACCAGCGTCGTGCGGTACGGCATGATGCGCGAGCTGCTCCTTGGGCTGGAAGTCGTCCTGGCCGACGGCCGCATCCTCTCCACCCTCACGCCGCTTCGCAAGGACAACACCGGTTACGACATCAAGTCCCTCTTCCTGGGCGCCGAGGGCACTCTGGGCATCATCACCGCCGCGAGCCTCAAGCTATTCCCGAAGGTGCGCGCCACGGCAACCGCCTTTGCTGCAGTCCCCTCGGTGCAGGCAGCCGTCGAGCTGCTCTCGCGGGTGCGCGAAGGCAGCGGCGATCGGGTCAGCTCCTTCGAGCTGATTCCCCGCATCGCAATTGAGCTCACCACGCGCCATATCCCCGGAGTCAGCGATCCGCTCGGCAAGCCCTACGCGTGGCACGTGCTGTGCGAGCTCAGCTCCTCCCGCGCCGCCGATACGCTCCACTCCCTTCTGGAGGAGCTCCTGTCGGGCGCCCTGGAGCAAGGGCTCGTCAGTGACGCCGTGATCGCACAGAGTGAGCGCGAGCGCAATGCGTTATGGAAACTGCGCGAGACGATTCCCGAGGCGCAACGCCTGGATGGCGCCAGTCTCAAACATGACATTTCCTTGCCGATTGCCTCGCTCGCCGCATTCGTCGAGCAAGCCGCGGCTTGGATCGACGCCCACGTGCCCGATGGCCGCCTGGTCGCGTACGGCCATGTAGGCGATGGCAACCTGCACTTCAATCTGAACCAGGCACCCGGGGCCGCGCGCGAAGCCTTCCTCGCGCGCGAAGCGACGGTCAGGCGGTTCATCCATGACCTGGTCCGCGATTTCGGCGGCAGCTTCAGCGCCGAGCACGGCATCGGGCGGCTGAAAGTGCCGGAGCTCGAGCGGTACGCCTCGCCGGTGGAGCTCGACCTGATGCACTCGGTAAAACGAGCACTCGATCCCAACGGGATCCTCAATCCGGGCAAGGTGCTGCGCGCGCGGATATGATGCCGTGCGCCGCGGTGGCTGACCTCGCGGCTCGCATGGAGACTCGCTCATGACTCACGGCCGGCTGACTGTCATTCTCGCAGCGCTCGCCCTTGTGGCCGCCTGCAGCAAATCGAACACGCCGGCTGCCGGGGACGCAGCGGCCGCTGCCACCGCCGCTTCCCGGGGCCCGACATTGCCGGCCGAAGGCGAGCCGCAGATCGCCACGGAGGCCGATGGATCCCACATCGAGTATCGCGTCTACGGTCACGGCGAGCCGGCAATCGTGCTGATTCACGGCTGGGCGACCGATGCGAACTACTGGAACGCCCAGGTCCTGCCGCTCAAGGCCCACTACACCGTGGTGGCCCTCGACCTCGCCGGCCACGGCGCCTCCAGCCGCAACCGCACGGACTGGTCCATGGGCAATTACGGCGAGGACGTGGCGAGCGTCGTACGCCGGATTCCCAACCGACAGGTGATCCTGGTTGGTCACTCGATGGGCGGTGTCGTGGCGCTGGAAGCCACGCGACGCATCGGCGATCGGGTCATCGGCATCATCGCCGTCGATGCGCTCAAATCCATCGGGCTGCCCCCGATGCCCCAACGCGAGATCGCCATCCGAGTGGCCCCTTTCCGCACCGACTTCGTGGGTCAAACGCGCAAGTACGTCACCGAATCCCTGTTCGAGAAGGGCGCCGATCCGACACTGGTGCAGAAGGTCGCCTACGACATGTCGCTCGAGCCGCCCGAGGTCGCGGTGTCCTCGATGCAGGACCTGCTCGGAATGGATCTCACCTCGGTGCTCGCCGACATCCACGTGCCGGTGATGGCGATCAACTCCGACCTGGCGCCCACGGACGAGGCCCGCATCCGCAAGTCACTGCCGGGCTTCAAGGCCGACGTCCTGCCTCACACCGGGCACTTCCTCATGATGGAGGTCCCGCAGCAGTTCAACCCCATTCTGGTGCGAGACATCACGACGCTCGTGGCCAGATCGACGCACTGACCCGCACGGTGGCCGCGAGCCGCGCGCCCGAGCTACCCGGGCGCAGCCCGGCCCAGACCTCGTCCGTGTCCGGGTCGAGCGAGCCGCAGGTAACCTGCATCCAGCCGAGATTCACGGCGATCTCATCGTCATCGATCGCCGTCCACGACACCGCCAGCGGCACGGGCTCACTTTGATCCTGCAGCAGCAGAATCAGCGCATCCCGATCGGCCATGAACGGCCAGTCCTGACCGTGCAATGTCAGCTCGAAGCGCCGGCCGTCGGGAGTCATGAAGTAGCCGTGGCCACCCTGGTCCTGCAGATCCAGTCGCACCAGGGGTTGCAGATCCGAACGCCGTCCCGTGGGTGACCACGCGATGCGGCAGGTGAACAGGCGCGCCACATTCAACTCGAACCAGTTGAACCCGATCACTTCCTCCAGCACGTCGTCGCCGGGCTTGAGCAAAACCCTGCGCCGGTACCAGTAGAGCTGCTCACCGATGACGAGCTGGTAGTCGAGGTAGCGAGTGGCTCCCTGAGCGGTGTTGGTGCAGTGCCGTCCCACCGTGCCGCCCATGAACTGCTCTCCCTCGCGTTTGAAGCGCAGGTCGCAGCCTGTGATCGCAGCGATGCTCGCGCGACTCAGCCCGCCGCTGAGCCCCGGACGCCGGTCGAGGTGCACCCAGTGCCGGGGATCCTTGAACGTGAACAGATGAACCTCGACCCCGACGTTGGGCGGCTCGACCGGCTCGAGCTGCAACAACAGCTGACGCCGCACGTGCTCCGGGTCATCGTGGAGGAATTCCTCGAGGTACAACACATGCGGACCGAGCCAGGGAGCCTTCACCGCCGCCACCACCGTGCGTACGCGCAGCTCCGAGCCGAGGCCCCAGGGCGATACGCTGGCGTCCGATCCGGCAAACACCTGCTCGCTCGAATCGCGAATACCCGGCCATACCTGCGCCAGCGCGTCGACGTCGGAACTGCCGGCGACGCCTGCAGTCGCCATCGCCGCCACGGCCGCGATCAGCAGCATGTGCGCATCAGCCTGTTGGGTGTTGCTAGCCGGAGCGGGCAGCCTGTTTGAGCCGGACCAGCCCCTCCTGGGCAGTGCTGGCGACGAGCCGGCCATCGCGGCTGAAAACGCTTGCGCGCGCAAAGCCCCGCGCACCCGAGGCGCTCGGACTCTCCATGGCATACAGCAACCAGTCGTCCACCCGCAGGGGCCGGTGAAACCACATCGCGTGATCGAGGCTCGCCATCACGATCGGGCTGGTGAGGAAGGAGGTCCCGTGCGGCAACGTGGCCGTGTCGAGCAGAAAGAAATCCGACACATACGCCAGCAGGCAGCGGTGCAGCCTCTCGTTCTCGGGCAGCTCCGCGACGGTGCGAAACCAGATCTGCCGTGCCGGCGGCGCCTTGCGCGGCCGCAGGAAATCCATGGGCTGCACCAGGCGGAATTCGAACGGCCGCGGCTGCTCGAAGAAGCGCCGCAGCCGCTCCGGCATGCGCGCCAGCAGGTCCGGTGGCGGGATGCTCGAGTCGGCCAGCTCCTGCGGCGGCGGCACCGCGGGCATCTCGATCTGATGTTCGAGCCCCACTTCGCTCACCTGGAAGGAGGCGGCCATGTTGAAAATCTGCTCGCCGTGCTGAATCGCGACCACCCGCCGGTTGGAGAAGCTATGACCATCGAGGCTGCGATCGACCTGGTACACGATGGGCGCCTTGCAGTCTCCGCGGCGCAGAAAATAGGCATGCAGCGAATGCACCACGCGCGCCTCGATGGTACGCGAAGCGGCGGTCAGGGCCTGCCCCAGCACCTGGCCGCCGAACACCTGGGGACTGCCGATGTCGCGGCTTTCGCCCCGGAAGAGGTTGATCTCGAGTTGCTCGAGCTCGAGTAGCTTCAGCAGATCGGCGAGGCGTGGGTCCATGGGTGTGCGCCGGCGAGCGCGGCGGTCATCCGAACTTGAAGGTGCCCCGCATCGAGGAGTTGTGGCCCGGAAAGGTGCATAGGTACATGTAGGACTCGCCCTTCTTGAGCATGGAAGTCGAGAACGTCACGGTCGCGCTCTCGCCACCGGCGACGACCTGGGTGGCCGCGAGCACGCGCTTGTCGCCGGGAGCAACATAGTTGTTCTGCAGTCCTGCCGCCATGCCGGCGTTGGCCACGCCATTCAGATCGGCCGCCTTGACCAGCACCCAGTTGTGTCCCATGGCTTCCTTGGGCAGCTTGCCGACGTGCTTCAGGGTCACCTGGACCTGCGTGCAGGCGTCGGAGACATCCAGCTCCTTCTTATCGTACTGCATCAGATCGTTGCCGCTGATCTGCAGCTTGCACGCCTCGTCCGCGGCATAGGCCGCATGCGGAATCACCATCGCAATGCCGATCAGCATCGCCGCCATCATCAGGTCTTGCCTCAACCGCATCACTCGCTCCTTCTTCGTCCTTATTGTTCCGAACGCGAACGTCTAATCGGGCACGCCGAGCCGCTGGTGCATGATCGGGCTGGTCGTCGTGTACTGCAGGAACTGTTTCTTTTGCGGAAACAGGTGATGCTGGATCGCGAAAGCAGCCAGCGCCGCCTCGTGGAAGCCGGACAGGATGAGCTTCTTCTTGCCCGGATAGGTATTGATGTCCCCTACCGCATACACACCCGGCAGGCTCGTCTGAAACTTCTCCGTGTCCACCTTGAGCGCGCGTTTCTCCAGCTCCAGACCCCATTGGGCGATCGGCCCGAGCTTCGGGTGCAGCCCGAAGAACACCAGTAGCTGATCGGCCCCCAATGCGTGCACGGCTCCATCCGCTGCTTTGACGTTCACGCCCCGCAGCTCGCCGCCCTCGACGATCAGGGAATGCGGCAGCGCCTCGAAGCAGCGCAATCGGCCAGCTTCGACCAGCTCGCGCATCCGGGCGACCGAGGCCGGGGCAGCACGGAACTCGGGGCGGCGATGCACGAGCGTGACGCTGGCTGCTTTCGAGGCGAGCTCCAGCGTCCAGTCAAGGGCCGAGTCGCCGCCCCCGAAGATCACCAGGTGCTGGCCTTGCAGCGCACTCGCGCCCCTCACCCGATAGTGGATCGAGCGGCCCTCGAAACTCTCCGCGCTGTCGAGGCCGATGCGACGGGGCTGGAAGGAGCCGACACCCGCGGCGATCACGACCGCGCCGGCATCGAGCACCATCCCGCCCGAGGTCGCCAGGCGGAAGCGGCCGTTCTCCTGGCGCGCAAACTCGATCACCTCCTGGCCGAGGTGAAACTGCGGATGAAATGGCTCGATCTGCTTCATGAGCCGGTCGACAAGCTCCTGGGCACCGCAGACCGGCAGCGCTGGAATGTCGTAGATCGGCTTGTCTGGGTACAGCTCGGTGCACTGCCCGCCGGCCCGGGCGAGGGAGTCGACCACATGGGAGCTGATGCCCAGTAAACCCAGCTCGAACACCTGGAACAGGCCGCAGGGGCCGGCGCCGATGATCACCACCTCGGCCGTGGTGGGCGGACGCAGTATCTGGCTCAAAGAGTCTCTTCCACTGGAAATTGGGGCGGTATTGTAGAGGGTCCGCGCACGGGCCGCATGACCGCCCCCGCGACTGCCGGTGGCCGGCGCAGTGCCTGGCGCCGCCGTGATGCCGGCGGCTCCGGGGAGCTCGGATGCAGCTCCGGGCGCGTTCAGGCACAATTTACCGCCGGTATCCAGCGCCTCCATGCCCACGAAGGGGAATCGCCTTGAAATCCAACTCCGAGCTGCATCAGCGTCGCCAGAACGCCATTCCGCGGGGTGTCTCGAACTCCCTGGCGGTGTACGCCGAGCGTGCATCGAACGCGGAGCTCTGGGACGTCGAGGGCAAGCGCTACATCGACTTCGCGAGCGGCATCGCCGTACTGAACACCGGCCATGTACACCCGAAGGTCAAAGCGGCCGTAGCCGCACAGCTCGAGAAGCTCACTCATACCTGCTTCCAGGTGACGCCCTACGAGAGCTATGTGGCCCTTGCGGAGCAGCTCAACGAGATCGCCCCGGGGCCGACTCCCAAGAAGACCATTTTCCTGACGACGGGCGCCGAGGCTATCGAGAACGCGATCAAGATCGCGCGCTTTCACACGAAGCGCTCGGCGGTGATCGCCTTTTCGGGCGGGTTCCACGGCCGCACGCTGGCTTGCATCAGCCTCACCGGCAAGGTGCAGCCCTACAAGGCGGGCTTCGGCCCGATGCTGCCCGAGATCTTCCACGTGCCCTACCCCATGGCCTATCACGGCGTCACTGTCGAGGACTGCCTGCAGGCGCTGTCGCAATTGTTCAAGGCCGACGTGGATCCGGCACGCGTGGCGGCCATCATAATCGAGCCCGTCGTGGGCGAAGGCGGCTTCTACCCGGCGCCCCCGGAACTGCTGCGCAAGCTGCGCGCCCTGTGCGATCAGCATGGGATCCTGCTGATCGTGGATGAGATCCAGACAGGATTCGGGCGAACGGGCCGCATGTTTGCGGTGGAGTATTCGGGCATCGAGCCGGACCTGATGACGATCGCCAAGAGCGTGGCCGGCGGTATCCCGCTCTCCGCCGTCATCGGCAAGGCCGAGATCATGGACTCCCCCGGGCCAGGTGGCCTGGGTGGCACATTCGCCGGATCGCCACTCGCGTGCGCCGCGGGACTGGCGGTGCTCGAGGTGATCCGCGAGGAGCAACTGCTCAATCGCTCCTTGCACATCGGACATTTCATGACCTCGCGCCTCAAGGGTCTGCAGGTGCGCTTCCCCTGCCTGGGCGAAGTCAGATCCCTCGGCGCAATGGTGGCGGTCGAGTTGGTTCGCAACTGCAGCGCCGACTCGCCGGATGCGGAGCTCACCCGGTCGCTCGTGCAGGCGGCGGCCCGCAAGGGCCTGATCCTGCTTTCCTGCGGCATTTACGCGAACGTGATTCGCTTTCTGGCGCCGCTGACGATCCCGGATGCCTTGCTGAAAGAGGGCTTCCACCTGTTCGAGCAGGCTCTCGAGGAGGTTGCCAGCACCACCGCGGCGGCGTCGGCCTCGGCCTGATTTTCGCCGCGGGGGCCTCGGCCTGATTTTCAGGCGAGTCGCGCGGGCAGCGCCTGATCCAACATCCTCAGGCGCGCCCGGCGTTGGCGTCCGTCGGTGTGTGAAAGTACTCGCTCTCTGCGGCGAGTTGCTCCATCAGGCGTTTGAGCTCGGCCATGCGCCCTTCCGCCGTACTGATGGGCATGCAGTCCTGGCAGCGGGGGTCGCCGCAGGGCTGGCGCGAATACAGCCAGTACTGCAGCGCGCCCGCAAGCAACCCGTCAGCGATATCCCACAGATCGGCGTCCTTGTCCTTATCCGCCAGCCGATTGCCCAGATCGACCGCTTTCGTGAAGGCCGAGTCGAAGGTATCAGCGATCTCGGTCATGTGCCCGTCATCCCCGTCATGCCCGATAGTATAGAGCAACAGGGCCCGGGATCGGGCTCCCAGCTGCCTCGGCCCGCGCCGCACTCGGGCGCTTGCGAGTAGGGGCTGCGTCGCCTCCTCACGGCGAAGACTCCGCCCTCGCGCTTCACACAAATCGGGACGCTCTCCGGGCCACCGTTACGCTTCTGCGATGGCCACCACGGAAGTCCCCCCGCGCTCCCCGCATCATGCCCCGAGGTCGATGAGCTGGCGAACAGCGATCGGGTTTCTGTTGGCTGTGGCTTATGTCTTATGCATGAAATGCCCACTCCCACGGCCGAGGCCACCGGGGTTGCAGCCGCGCAAGTCAGTCCCGCGCCGGTGCCGCCCGGGCGTTCCAGGCTGCGGATAGGAATTGGCGGGCGGCTCGCCCTGGGGCTGACCGCGTTGGCGGCCGTGCTGCTGGTGGGCCAGTTCCTGACCACCCGGACCACGCGTCTCGCCGTGGACGCCGTGCGGGACATGCAGACCGAGCACGAGCCGCGCGCCCAGCGCGCAAGCGCTCTCGTGGAAGCCCTGGTCAACTACGATCGCACCGTGATCGGATATCTCCAGGAGGGTCGCGCTTCGGAGGCCAGTTCGATCAGCGACGCCGCGGATGCACTCGCGGTGGCGGTACAGGCCTACTTCAAGGGGCCGCCGGGCAGCCGCTCCAACACGACTCAACCGGGAGTGCAGCTGCTGCCGCAACTGTCCGCCCATATCGAGCATGGGCGCGGTCTGGCCAGTCATGCGACGCAGCGCGCACAATGGCTCGAGCAACGGCACGCGGCGCTCAACCGAGTCCAACAGCGAATCCTCTCGGCCGGCGGCGGCGGACTGGCGATCAACGGCACACAGGTGATCGCCAGCCGCTCTCTCGCCGAGCTCGCCACCGCGATCAATGCTGTGCGCGGCAATTTCGGCTCGGCTGCGGTGATTTCCCGGCTCGAGCACGAGTACGAAGCGGCTCTGGCCACTAACACGCCCGCGCTGCAGCGCTCCCCGGGGCGTACCTGGCTCGAGATCGAGAAAGAGGATTTCGCGCTTGCCGTGCGGCTGCGCCTCGCCATCGACCGGTTTGACGTGACCAACGGCGCCGCGCGCCGTGAGTTTCTCGAAGAGAGCGCGGCTCTTACCGGCGGCGTGCAGAAAGCGCTCCAGGAGCCTGCCCGCCGCGGTCTGGTCGATGCAGCCGCCCACGCGGCGACGGCGGCCGAAGTCGCCGAGCGCACGCTCACCATGACGGGTGTCGCCATGTTGTGCGTGGGCCTGTTGATCTCAGTCCTGTTGATGGTGAGCATCAGCATGCCGGTACGGCGGCTGACCGCGGCCGTTCGCCTGCTGGCAGGGGGTAACCGCCTTGCCCGGGCGCCGCGCGGCGGGTCCGCCGAGATCGATGCGCTGGCCGAGTCTTTCAACACGATGGCTGATCAGATCACGCGCGCCGAGGCGGAGTTGCGGGCGCATCAGGCAGAGCTCGAGCGCCATGTAGCCGATCGGACCCGCCAGCTCCATCATCTGGCTCATCACGACCCGCTCACGCAGCTTCCGAACCGGCGCCAGCTCTCCGCTCACCTGGGCGGCGCGCTGGCGCGCGCCACGGCCACCGGCCAGCGTCTGGCCCTGCTGTTCGTGGACGTCGACAACTTCAAGTCCATTAATGACACGCTGGGTCACAACTTTGGCGATCGCGTGTTGCAGGGCATAGCCGAGCGCCTGGGCGCGGCGGCCTACGGGCGAGCCCTGCTGGCGCGGCTCGGCGGCGATGAGTTCACCATGCTGATCGAGGACGTCCGCTCGGTGGAGGAAGTGGAGACGCGTGCGGCCGAGATCGTGACATCGCTACAACAGCCACTCACGGTGGATGGCCGGCTGCTCGCCACCAGCGCCAGCGTCGGCGCGAGCCTGTTTCCCGATCACGCCGAGGACACCGAGCAACTGCTTCGCGCCGCCGACGTCGCCCTGTTTCGAGCCAAGGAGCTCGGGCGCAATCGCTATGCCGTGTACAAACCCGCCCTGTACGATGCAGCCGCGCAGCGCTTTCGCCTCGAGCAGTCGCTGCGCCGCGCCGTGGAGGCGGGCGACCTCCTGCTCATGTTTCAGCCACAGGTCGCGCTGCACACCTTCGATGTCATCGGTCTCGAGGCGCTGCTGCGTTGGCGCAAAGCGGACGGCCGGATCGCCACGGCCACCGAGTTCATTCACATCGCCGAGAAGACCGGCCTCATCCACGAGCTCACCGACTGGGTGCTGCGCTCTGCGACCTCGACCGTCGCCGCTTGGCGCGCGCAGGGATGGGATCGCGCCAGCGTCTCCATCAATGTGTCGCCGCCGCAGTTCTTCGAGAGCGATTTCGTCGAGCACGTGCAACGAGCTCTGGAGGTGACCGGTCTGCCGGCCAGTGCGCTGGAGCTCGAACTCACGGAGACGGTCTTCCAGACCGGTCCCTCGACCATCGACTCGCTGCGCCGCCTGCGTGAGCTCGGCGTGGCCATCGCCCTCGATGATTTCGGGATCGGCTACTCCTCCCTGACCTCGCTCGAGCAGCTTCCGATCACTCGCGTGAAGCTCGACCGGATGTTGGTCGAAGGGGTGGACTCGAACCCGCGCTCGGCAGCCATCGTGCGCTCCGTCATTGCGCTGTGTCACGGGCTCGGCCTGGAGGTGATCGCCGAAGGGGTCGAGCGAGCCGCGCAGCTCGAATTCCTCTCGCATTGCGGCCCGGTGGGTGTGCAGGGATACTTGCTTGCATATCCGGTCGAGATGCACGAGGCGGAGAAAGAGTCTCGCGCCGCCGCCACCCGGGTGCGCAATGTTCTTGAGGCCGCCGCGCAGGCCGCCGAGCAGCAAAGCAGCGCGCCTCTGGTATTCGTCGGTGCAGGCGGCCGGCGTCGATCGAGCTAGACCTCGCGGCGCCTGAGCTCCTCGAGCTCCGAGCGCAGCGCCCGCACCTGCTCTTCGAGTTGTGTCAGCCGCTGCTCAACAGCGCTTGGGGACGACGGAATGTCTGCGGATTGCATGGCCGCGCGATGCTCTGGAACTCGGGCAGCCGCGGCGTGCTCAGCGTTATCTCGCTCCGGCACTGCATCCACCACGGGCCCGCTGAAGAGGTGCGCATAACGTGACTCCCGCCTACCCGGCTCGCGCGCCAGCCGTGTCACGAACGGGCCGTCCTCCCGCTGCATCAGCCGGCTCAGAGTCGCCTCGATCTCGGACACATCGGTGAATGGCGCCATGCGGCTCGCGCGGCCGCGCAGCTCGCCTGAGGTCTGAGCGCCCCGCAGTAGCAGCTCACACACGACAGCCAGCTCCTGCGGGTCGAGTTTGAGCGTGCCGAACTCGGTATTGCAGAACCGATGCTGGTACTTCGGAACCCGGCTGCCGAAGCCCGATCGCTCGACCACCAGATGCTTCCTGGCCAGTGTATCGACCGTGCGCTGCACGGCGACCTCCTCCAGGGCAAGCACCGGATCACGGTTGCTTTTCTGATTGCACGCATTCACCAGCGCATTGAGCGACAGCGGGTACTGATCGGGCGTCGTGATCTGCTTCTCGATCAGGCAACCGATGATGCGGGCCTCTTCGCTCGTCAACTCGATGTTCATGCTGGCCCTGTCAGGTTTCGCCCGCGAACGCCGCGCGTGCGCGTGCCCCCAGATCGGGGTGATCCGTGAAGAATCCGTCCAGTCCGGCCCGAAGATAGTGCAGCAGCTCGGTCGGCAAATCCCCCAGACAGTCGGGCTCGTCAGCCGCGCCGCGGCGCAGGTCCGGGGGCAGATACACATTTTCGGCTCGGAAGGTCCAGGCGTGGACCTGCAGCCCGTGCGCATGCGCCGCCTCGATGAGGCCGGTCGGGGAGCCGAGCGTGCCGTCGGATCGGCGTGGGAGGGCCATTTCCTTGTAGGGGCCGATCGCATTGGCGTACGTTGCAATCTCCCTAAGTCCCGCGGGCGTGATGAGGTCGGCGTAGGTGCGCGGGTCGCCGCGCGTGATGAAGTCGTACGGGGCGCCTTCGGCCTCCAGGAGTTGCACGATCGGCAGCTCGGTCATGGCCCGCATGGCCTTGAGATTGGAGACCTCGAAGCACTGGATGAAGGCGAGCCCGGAGGGCCCGCTGTAGCCGTGCCGGTGCAGAGTGCCCACGAGAAGCTCTTCCATCGCAAGGCCCAGGTTGGCGAAATACGTCGGGTGCTTGGTCTCGGGATAGACGCCGATGGGCTTCGGTCGCGGCAGGCCCAACTCGCGCGCGGCGGCTTCCCGTTGCTGCTGCGCTCCGGCCACCAGCGCGAGGATTTCCTCCAGCGTGGGCACCTGGAACTGGCCGTCGAATCGCTTGTTGCCCGGTCGCACTGCGGGAATCCGCTCCCGCGCTCGAAGCCTCTTCAGCTCCTGGAGAGTGAAGTCCTCCGTGAACCAACCGGTCACCGGCACGCCGTCGATGGCCTTGGTCGTGCGGCGATCGGCAAATTCCGGATAGTGAGCCACATCGGTCGTGCCGCCGATCTCGTTCTCGTGGCGGGCGACCAGGACGGCGTCACGCGTCATGACGAGGTCAGGCTCGACGTAATCCGCTCCGAGCTGCATGGCCATGAAGTAGGACGTGAGAGTGTGCTCCGGCACATAACCACAGGCTCCGCGGTGGCCGATGACGATCGGCCCGCTATGCTCAGCGAGTGGACTCACGTTAGCGCGTGCAGGGCATGATGGCGGGAGAGACCCCTTTCGGCTCGGCGCGGTATTGCAGCATCACGAGCGGGTTCAAGCAACTGCTGAAATGCCGCCGTTGAAGCGGCAGCGGGGACACCTTTGCGCCGCATCCAGACTTCGGGCAGGCACCAGGCTACTCTACTTCGTCACTCACTGGGCATGGCTCTTGCTAGACTGTCGCCGTGCTGACCGAACAGGACATCTATCTCTTTCGCGAAGGCACGCACTTCCGCTCGTACGACAAGCTGGGTGCCCACCCGAGCACGACGGCCTCCGGGGAGCAGGGCACCGAGTTTGCGGTCTGGGCGCCGAATGCGGCCTCGGTTTCGGTGGTGGCGGACTTCAACGGCTGGAATCCGCAGTCCCATCGGTTGGATCTTCGCCCGGACTCCTCAGGCATCTGGTCCGGATTCATCCAGGACGTGCGCGCCGGAGCATTGTACAAGTATCACATCGTCTCGAAGAACGCCGGCTACACGGTTGACAAGAGCGACCCGTTCGCTTTCCGCTGCGAGCTGCCACCGCGTACCGCCTCGGTCGTGTGGGATCTCTCGTACGAGTGGGGCGATGAGGAGTGGATGCGCAGCCGTGCGCAATCCAACTCGCTGGATGCTCCGCAGTCAGTGTATGAGGTGCATATCGGCTCCTGGAGGCGCGTGCCCGAAGAGCATGACCGCTCCCTGAATTATCGCGAGCTCGCGCACGCCCTCGCCGACTACGTGAGCGAAATGGGATTCACGCACGTCGAGCTCATGCCGGTCATGGAGCATCCGTTCTACGGCTCGTGGGGCTATCAGATCACCGGTTATTTCGCGCCCTCCTCCCGCTACGGCACGCCGCAGGACTTCATGTACTTCGTGGACTACCTGCATCGCCGCGGCATCGGCGTGATCCTCGACTGGGTACCCTCTCACTTCCCTTCCGATGAGCACGGGCTCGCCTACTTCGACGGCACGCATCTCTATGAGCACGCCGATCCGCGCCAGGGCTTCCATCCAGAGTGGAACAGCTCCATTTTCAATTACGGGCGCGCGGAAGTGCGCGATTTTCTCGGCAGTAATGCGCTGTTCTGGCTCGACAAGTACCATGTGGACGGCCTGCGGGTGGATGCCGTCGCCTCCATGCTGTACCTGAACTACGGGCGCCGCGCGGGCGAGTGGATTCCCAACTCCTATGGCGGCCACGAGAACCTGGATGCGGTCGAGTTTCTCAAGCAGCTCAACCTGGCGCTGTACCGGGATCATGCGGACACGCAGACGATTGCAGAGGAGTCCACCGCCTGGCCGATGGTCTCGCGTCCCACCTACCTCGGCGGCCTCGGCTTCGGCCTCAAGTGGAACATGGGCTGGATGCACGACACGCTCAAATATTTCCAAACCGATCCGATCCTGCGCAAGTACCAGCACAACGCCCTGACCTTCAGCCTCTGGTACGCCTTCACCGAGAACTTCGTGCTGCCGCTGTCGCATGACGAGGTGGTGCACGGCAAGGGCTCGCTGTTCGGCAAGATGAGCGGCGACGAGTGGCAGAAGTTTGCCAACCTGCGCCTGCTGCTCGGATACATGTGGACCCATCCGGGCAAGAAGCTGCTGTTCATGGGCGGCGAATTCGGCCAGGTCCGCGAATGGACGCATGACTCGAGTCTGGAGTGGCACGTGCTCCAGTACGCGAACCATGCCGGTCTGCGCCGCTGGGTGCACGATCTGAATCACTTCTACCGCCAGACACCGTCCCTCTTCGAGCAGGACTTCTCCCCGGAGGGATTTCAATGGATTGACTGCAACAACGCCGATGCCAGCGTCCTGGTTTACCTGCGCAGGGGCCGGCGACCCGGCGACCTCACCCTCGTCGCGCTCAACTTCACCCCCATACCTCGCGACAACTACCAGATTGGCGTGCCGCGCGGGGGAATCTGGCGCGAGCGCCTCAACAGCGATGCACACGAGTACTGGGGCGGCGGCATCGGCAATTTCGGCGCGATCGAGGCGGCGCCTCTGCCCTCGCACGGCCACTTTCATTCCCTGAATCTGCGCCTGCCGCCCCTGGGCGTGCTGGTGCTGACTCCCGAGTAGGCGCGCCGGGGATGCCCGGGTGTCCAAGCGTGAGTGTGCCGTGAGCAAGGTCCGCGTCGTCATCGAGAGCCTCACCCCGCAGGTCGATTGCGGCCGCTTCCCGATCAAGCGCACCGTAGGGGAGAGCGTGGTCGTCGAGGCCGATGTATTCACCGACGGGCACGATTCGGTGACGGTGCTGCTCATGTATCGCAATTCGGCCTCCGAGCAGTGGCACCGCGCGCTGATGCGTCCGCTGGGCAATGACCACTGGCAGGGCAGCTTCCGGGTGCAGTCGCTCGGCGAATATCAGTACACCGTCTCGGCGTGGGTGGATCACTTCGATACCTGGCGACACGGCCTGCAAAAGAAATACGACGCCGGCCAGGACATCGAGCTCGACTTGCGCCAGGGCGCCCTCCTCGCGCTGCAGATCGCCGAACGGGCCCCACCCTCTGACTCACGGTTGCTGCAGGACTGGGCAGGCGGCATTACCGACGTGGAGCGTGATCGCGAGGACCGGGTCACGCTGGCGCAGAGCCAGGCGGTCCAGGAGCTCCAGCAGCGTTACCCGGACCCGGCCATCGTCCTGCGCTCGGAGTCGTTGCTGTCCGTGCAGGTTGAGCGCGAGCGAGCCCGCTTCTCTACGTGGTACGAGATGTTTCCCCGCTCCGCGGCGGATACACCTGGACAGCACGGCACGTTCGCCGACGTCGAGAAACTGCTTCCCTACGTTGCTTCGATGGGTTTCGATGTCCTGTACCTTCCGCCCATCCATCCGATCGGCAAAAGCGAGCGCAAGGGGCGCAACAATGCGCCGGCTTCCCAGGAGGGCGAGCCCGGCAGCCCCTGGGCGATCGGCGCCGCGCAGGGCGGCCACAAGGACATTCACCCGGAGTTGGGCACGCTCGAGGCCTTCAAACACCTGGTTGCCGAGGCGGGCAAGCACGGGATCGAGCTCGCATTGGATATCGCATTTCAGGCGACGCCGGATCATCCCTACGTCCGGACGCATCCGGAGTGGTTCCTCAAGCGTCCCGACGGCAGCATCCAGTACGCGGAAAACCCCCCCAAGAAGTACCAGGACATCTACCCCTTCTACTTCGAATCCGAGGCGAGCGAGGCGCTCGCAGCCGAGCTGCGCAGCGTGGTGGACTACTGGATCTCGCAGGGCATCCTCATCTTCCGCGTCGACAATCCTCATACTAAGCCTTTCCCGTTCTGGGAGAAGCTGATCGGCGAGGTGCATCGGCTGCGCCCGGAGGTGATCTTCCTCGCCGAGGCATTCACGCGACCGAAGGTGATGTACCGGCTGGCCAAGCTGGGCTTCACGCAGTCGTACAACTACTTCCCTTGGCGCAACACCAAGCGCGAGCTGATCGAGTATTTCACCGAGCTCGGCACCCCGCCGGTGAGCGAGTTCTTTCGGCCGAATCTCTGGCCCAACACGCCGGACATTCTCACCGAGTATCTGCAGTTTGGCGGCCGCGCCGGTTTCACCGTGCGCCTGGTGCTCGCGGCCACTCTGGGGGCAAGCTATGGCCTGTACGGCCCAGCCTTCGAGCTGATGGAAGCCCGGCCCCGGGAGCCGGGCAGCGAGGAATACCTCGACTCGGAGAAATACCAGGTCCGTCAGTGGCACCGCGACGATCCAGCCAGCCTGCGGGAGCTCATCGCGCTCATAAACCGCATCCGCCGTGAGAATCCGGCGCTGCAGAGCGATCGCGGGCTCCGCTTCCACACCATCGACAATGACATGCTGATCGCCTACAGCAAGTCGGGCGAGAACGGCGCGGACTCGGTGCTCGTGGTGGTCAACCTGGACCCGCACCACGCCCAGAGCGGCTGGCTGCAGCTCGACCTGCAGACCCTGAGTCTGCCGCCGAGCGGCTCATACCAGGTGCATGACCTGCTCTCCGGCGCCCGCTTCCTGTGGCAGGGAGCGCGAAATTTCGTCTCGCTCGATCCGGATCGCTCCCCGGCACATCTCTTGCGCATCCGCCGGCGTGTGAGGTCCGAGAAGGATTTCGACTATTTCATGTAGGCTCGCGGACTTCAGGTCCGGTGGGCCGCCGATGAGGGCCGCCGAGGTCGCGGTCCACGCCGCCGGCCGGTCGAGGGGTTACAGTGGGCACAGGCGCTGCCCCCGGCACGCTCGCCGAGCGCGGCGGGTCCGGTGCCGGTGGTTTCGCTCAAACAATACAGGCAGCTCGATGAGTGCACAGCCCGAACAGCCGCAGCCGGCCGGCGATCCTCTCTGGTACAAGGACGCGGTCATCTACGAGGTACACGTCCGGGCATTCTTCGACAGCAATGACGATGGCGTGGGCGATTTCGGCGGGCTGACGCGCAAGCTCGATTACATCCAGGACCTGGGCGTCAATACCATCTGGCTGCTGCCTTTCTATCCCTCTCCCGGGAAAGACGATGGCTACGACATAGCCGACTATCACAACATCCACGCGCAGTACGGCACACGTGGGGACTTCCGCCTGTTCGTGCAGGAGGCGCATCGTCGCGGACTGCGCGTGATCACCGAGCTGGTCATCAATCACACCTCGGAAGCGCATCCCTGGTTTCAGGCAGCGCGGCGCGCCCCAGCCGGTTCGCACAAGCGCGACTACTATGTCTGGAGCGATTCGCCCGATCGCTACGCAGGCACGCGGATCATCTTTCGTGACACCGAGACATCGAACTGGTCCCTCGATCCAGTGGCCAAGACCTACTACTGGCACCGTTTCTTCAGCCACCAGCCCGACCTGAACTTCGACAATCCGCACGTGCTGCGAGCCGTGATCCACATCATGGAGTACTGGCTCGATCAGGGCGTGGACGGGTTGCGACTGGATGCCATTCCCTACCTGGTCGAACGCGAGGGCACCAGCAACGAGAATCTGCGCGAGACGCACGAGGTCATCAAGCGGATCCGCCGTGTCATCAACGAGCACTACGCCGATCGCATGCTGCTCGCCGAAGCCAATCAATGGCCGGAGGACGTTCGCGACTACTTCGGCGATGGGGATGAGTGCCACATGGCCTATCACTTCCCGCTGATGCCGCGCATGTACATGGCCATTGCCCAGGAAGATCGCCATCCCATCGTGGAGATCATGGAGCAGACTCCGGACATTCCCGAGTCGTGCCAGTGGGCGATCTTCCTGCGCAATCACGATGAGCTGACGCTGGAGATGGTGACCAGCCGCGAGCGCGACTACATGTACCGGATGTACGCAGCCGACCCGCGCGCGCGCCTGAATCTGGGCATCCGCCGCCGGCTCGCCCCGCTGATGGACAACGACATCGAGCGGATCAAGCTGATGAACAGCCTGCTGCTGTCCATGCCGGGCGCGCCGATCATCTATTACGGCGATGAGATCGGCATGGGGGACAACTTCTTCCTCGGCGACCGCAACGGCGTTCGCACGCCCATGCAGTGGAGTCCAGACCGTAACGCCGGGTTCTCGCGAGCCGATCCCCAGCAGCTGTATCTACCGCCCATCATGGACCCGATCTACGGCTACGAGGCGGTCAACGTCGAGGCCCAGACCCGCGACCGCTCCTCGCTGTTGAGCTGGATGAAGCGCATGCTGCAGGTGCGCAAAAGCTCCCAGGCATTCGGCCGCGGCACCCTGCGTTTCATCCGTCCCGGCAATCGCAAGGTGCTCGTGTACCTGCGTGAATACGCCCAGGATGCCATTCTGTGCGTGGTCAATCTGGCGCGATCTGCCCAGCCGGTGGAAGTGGATCTGTCGGATTTCAAGGGTTCCGTACCCATCGAGTTGATCGGGCGGACGCCGTTTCCGCCGGTGGGCGAGCTGCCCTACCTGTTGACGTTACCGGGTTACGGGTTCTACTGGTTCCTCCTCAGCCGCGACCAGCAGCCGCCTTCCTGGCACGATGAGCGCCTGCCCCGCGACGACCTGCCGGTTCTGGTGCTGTTCGACGGCTGGACCAGCTTCTTTCCCGAGCGCGTGGCCAACTGGCGCGCAGGGCTCGCCATCAAGCTACGCGAACAGCTCGAGACGCGCGTGGTGCCCAAGTACATCGCCGCGCAGCGCTGGTATTCGGGCAAGGGTGCGCCGATCCTGCGGGCGCGCCTCGGCGACAACGGCGAATGGGAAACACCCCACGGTCGCTGGCTCGCCGGTGTGTTCGAAGTGGAGAACAGCGCCGGCAAATCGCTCTACTTCCTGCCTTTCGCGATTGCCTATGAGGACACCGAAGAGGGCCGGTGGCAGAAGCTGCAACCCGGCAGCATCGCCCGCGTGCGACGCCAGGCGACAGTGGGCGTACTGGCCGATGCCACGGCCGATGAGCACTTCTGTCGCTCCGTCGTGGAGGCGATCGGCACAGGCGCTCAGATCCGGACGGAGCGCGGTGAGGTCCACCTGTCCGCCACCACCCTCTACGAGCAACTCCGCGGTGATCCGTCCATACCACTCGCGGTCAGCCCAACGGCCGGCCAGAGCAGTAATACCACCGTGCGGGTGGGCGACCAGTTCTTTCTCAAGATCTATCGCCACCTGCAATCGGGGGTCAACCCGGAGCTCGAGATCGGCCGCTATTTGACCGAGGTCGTGCGATTTCCCAACATCGTACCGGTCGCCGGTGCCGCCGAGTACCGCAAGTCGGACGGCTCGGGTGTGACGCTCGCGCTGCTGCAGGCGTTCGTGACCAACCAGGGCGACGGTTGGGACTACACCGTCAACTACCTCTCGCGCTTCCTTGGAGAGCGCAGCACGAATGTGGTTCAGAGCGAAGACGTTCACGGCGTCTATCTGGAGCTGATGAAGACGCTGGCCACCCGGACCGCAGAGCTGCACCGCGCCTTGGCCACACCGACGCGGGATCCCGCATTCGCGCCGGAACGGTTACGGGCGGAGGATGTCGCGGCCTGGCGCCTCAATGGCCGCAAGGAAGCTGAAGCCACCCTCGAGCTGCTCGCGGCGCGGGCATCCCACTTGCCTGCCGCCGTCCTACCCGATGTCGATGCGGTACTGGCCCGACGGGCCCAGCTGCTGAGCCGCATCGATTCTCTCGGGTCGGTGCTGCCACAGGGCTTGAAGATCCGCCACCACGGCGACTACCACCTCGGACAGGTCCTGCTGAAGCGCAACGATTTCATCATTGTGGATTTCGAGGGTGAGCCGGGCCGTTCGCTGGCCGAGCGCCGTGTGAAGCAGTCGCCGCTGCGGGACGTGGCCGGCATGCTGCGCTCATTTACCTACGCGCGCCGTGCAGCCACGCTGGGCGGCACGCTGCAGACACCGGATGGCGACGGCAAATGGGAGCCGATGCTGGAGAAGTGGGAAAGCGAGACCCGCCAGGTGTTCCTGCAGACCTACGATGCGATCGCGAGTGCAGCCGGCCTGTACCGCTCCTTTGAGGAAATCCGGCCGTTGCTCGATTTGTTCGAGATCGAGAAAGCGCTCTACGAGGCGCGCTACGAGCTGGGCAACCGGCCGGACTGGGCGAGCATTCCGCTGCGCAGCCTTCTCTCTCTCACGCAGTAGGCGAGCGCCTCTCATGGATCAGCAGAGCGCTGCGGCAAAGGTCTCGACGCAACAGGAGATCCGGCCAATCCGCGCCGTGTGGCCGGGTCAGCCCTACCCCCGCGGGGCCACATGGGATGGCGAGGGCGTCAACTTCTCCATCTTTTCCGGCAGCGCCGACAAGGTGGAGCTGTGCATATTCGATCCCACGGGCAGACACGAGGTGCAGCGAATCACCTTGCGCGAGCGCACCGATGAGATCTGGCATTGCTACCTCCCCGAAGCCCGCCCCGGACTGCTCTATGGCTACCGAATCCACGGGCCTTACGAGCCGGCAAAAGGGCAGCGTTTCAACCCGCACAAACTGCTCATCGAGCCGTATGCGAAGCACCTGCAGGGTCCGCTCACCTGGAGTGATGCGCACTTCGGCTACCGGCTCGGTGCGGCCAAGGCCGATCTGTCCTTCGACCGGCGCGACAGCGCCGCGGGGACGCCGAAGTGCCGGGTGATCGATTCGGCTTTCTCCTGGGCGGACGACCGTCCACCGCGGGTTCCGTGGCATGACACCGTGATTTATGAAGCGCACGTGCGCGGTTTGACCATGGGACATCCGGATGTTCCGCGGCAACTTCGCGGCACCTACGCGGGGATCGCGACCGCGCCGGTCGTGGAGCACCTGCTGCGCCTCGGCGTGACCACTCTGGAGCTGATGCCCGTGCATGCCTTTGTGGACGATCGGCACCTGCAGGAGAAAGGCCTGCGTAACTACTGGGGTTACAACACGATCGGATTTTTCGCTCCCGAGCTGCGTTACTCGGCTACCGGCCGCACCAGCGAGTTCAAGACCATGGTGAAGACGCTGCACTCGGCTGGCATCGAAGTGATTCTCGATGTGGTGTACAACCATACTGCCGAGGGCAACCAGCTCGGGCCCACCCTCGGCTTCCGCGGCATCGACAACTCGGCCTATTACCGCCTCGTGCCGGAGGATCCGCGCTACTACATGGATTTTACCGGCACGGGCAACACGCTGAACCTGCAGCATCCCCGGGTTCTGCAGCTCATCATGGACAGCCTGCGCTACTGGGTGCTCGAGATGCACGTGGATGGGTTCCGTTTCGACCTCGCCTCCGCTCTGGCACGCGAGCTGTTCGAGGTTGACCGGCTCGGCTCGTTCTTCGACACGATCGGCCAGGACCCGGCGCTCTCGCAGGTGAAACTGATTGCCGAGCCGTGGGACATCGGCAGCGGCGGCTATCAGGTGGGCAACTTCCCGCCCGGTTGGAACGAATGGAATGACAAGTACCGCGACACGATGCGCGCCTATTGGAAGGGTGACGGCGGTGTGATCGGTGATTTTGCGCGCCGTTTCACCGGGTCCTCGGATCTGTACGAGGCGAGCGGCCGCAAGCCGCACGCCAGCATCAATTTCGTCACCGCGCACGATGGGTTCACGCTGCTGGATCTGGTCAGCTACAACGACAAGCACAACGAGGCGAATGGCGAGGCCGGCCGGGACGGCTCCAACGACAATCGCACGTGGAACTGCGGCGTCGAGGGCCCGACCGGCGAGCCGGCGATCCGCAAGCTGCGCCTGCGCCAGCGCCGCAACCTGCTCGCGACGCTGCTACTCTCGCAGGGCGTGCCGATGCTGCTGGGCGGCGATGAGCTCGGCCACACGCAGGCCGGCAACAACAACGCCTACTGTCAGGACAACGAGCTCTCCTGGCTCCCCTGGGACCTGGATGCGGAGCAGGCCGGTTTCGTGGAGTTCGTGGCCCGCATGATCGAGCTGCGCCGCCGCCATCCGGTTTTCAGCCGGCGCCGCTTCCTGCAGGCCAAGGCCATCAATCCGCAAGGGCTGAAGGAGATCGTCTGGCTCACGCCCGAGGGGAACGAGATGACCGAGACGCAGTGGAATCAGCACTTCTCCCGCTGTCTCGGCATCTACCTGGCGGGCGCGGCGATCGAGCGGTGCGACCGGCGCGGCAAGCCCGTCACCGACAACAACTTCCTGCTGCTGTTCAACGCGCACCACGAGGAAATCCCTTTCGTTCTGCCGCAGTTCCTGTCGGACAAGGCCTGGTGGACGGTCCTTGACACCTCCACTGACGGCAGTCCGTTCGAGCAGCGCCGCAACGAGGCCGGAACGCAGTTTCCCCTGCAGGGCCGCTCCCTGGCATTGCTGAGAGAGACGGCGTACCGGTGAGCACCCGGCGATACACCATGCCCTTCGGTGCGCAGCTTGAGGCGGATGGCAGCGTGCGCTTCCGGCTGTGGGCTCCGGCGGCTAAAGGGCTCGAGCTGTTGCTTGCAGATGAGCCTCGACCCCTCCAGATGCGTCCCCTGGAGGGCGGCTGGTTCGAGCTGCAGACGAGTCGGGCCCGGGCAGGCTGTACGTACCGGTTTCGCGCCGATGGCCGTCATGAGTTTCCGGATCCGGCCTCTCGCCGTAACCCCCAGGACGTGCACGGTCCGAGCGAGGTGGTGGATCCGCTCGAGTTCCAATGGCAGGACGAGTCCTGGCGCGGCCGGCCGTGGCATGAGGCAGTCGTGTACGAGCTGCACGTGGGGACGTTCAGCGCCGAGGGCACCTTCGTGGGCGCCGAAGCGCACCTCGAGCACCTGGAGCAGCTCGGTATCACCGTCATGGAGCTCATGCCCGTGGCGGACTTTCCCGGCAAGCGCGGCTGGGGCTACGACGGCGTGCTGCCCTTTGCTCCCGAGTCCGCCTACGGAACGCCGCGGGAACTGAAGTCACTCATCGATGCGGCCCATCGCCGCGGCATCTGCGTCATGCTCGATGTGGTCTACAACCATTTCGGCCCGGAGGGCAACTACCTCGGGCAATACGCGCCGCAGTTCTTCACGGATCGTCATCCCACTCCGTGGGGCGCGGCCATCAACTTCGACGGCGCAGACAACCGCACGGTCCGCGATTTCTTCATCCACAACGCGCTCTACTGGCTGGAGGAGTATCACTTCGACGGGCTGCGATTCGACGCAGTTCACGCGATCTGTGATGACAGCCCGCGCCACATCCTGACGGAGATCGCCGAAACCATACGTGCACGCTGCGGTGGCGAGCGTCACATCCACCTGGTGCTCGAGAACGGCGCCAATCAGGCCCGGTTTCTCGGGCCGCCGGCAGCTGCCAGCAGCTTCGATGCGCAGTGGAACGACGATGTGCACCACTGCCTGCACACGATCCTGACGGGGGAAACCGACGGCTACTACGCGGACTTCGCCGACCAACCGCATGCCCGACTGTGCCGCAGTCTCGCGGAAGGGTTCGTGTATCAGGGTCAGTTCTCACGGCACGAGGATGCCCCACGCGGGGAGCCGAGCGCACACCTGCCGCCGACCGCCTTTGTGCTGTTCCTGCAAAATCACGACCAGATCGGCAACCGGGCTCTCGGCGAGCGACTCGGCCGTATCGTGCACACGCCCGAGGCGCTGCGCGCTGCGACTGCCGTACTGCTGCTCGCTCCTAGCCCTCCGATGCTCTTCATGGGGGAGGAATGGGATGCCTCGCAACCCTTCCCTTACTTCTGCGACTTCGAGCCGGCGCTGGCGGTGCGGGTACGCGAGGGCCGCAAGCAGGAATTCGCGCGTTTCAGGCGATTCGGCGATCCGTCGCAGGTGGCCCAGATTCCCGATCCCACCAGCGCCGCGACCTTCGAATCGGCACGCCTGGATTGGGGTGAGCCTGCGCGTCCCCGACACGCGCAGTGGCTGGATCACTACCGGCGGCTGCTGGTCGTCCGGCAGCGCGACATCGTGCCCCGGATTCCCGATATCCGCTTCTCGAGCTGCATCGAGCTCGAATCGAACGGCGCCTTCGCCGTGGACTGGACGCTGGCCGACGGCTCGGTGCTGCACCTGCTGGCAAACCTCAGCGACCATCCCGTTCGCGTGATCGGCCGTGCTCACGGGCGCATGATCTTCGCGACCCACCCCAACATCCGGGCTGCTCTGTCGCGGAACGAGCTCGCGCCCTGGAGCGTCACCTGGCTGCTGGAGCACGGACTTGCGGGAAGTTGAGACCGGACCGGTGGGCCCCACGAAGTCGGCTCTACCGCTCACGGATGAGCAGCCCGCGCCCGCAACCGCGGCGCCGACCCAATCCGCGCGGGCTCAGATCCCCCGCGCCACCTACCGCGTCCAGCTGAACAGCGCCTTCACGTTCCGGGATGCGACGGCCATCGTGCCCTATCTCGCGGCGCTCGGGATCAGTCATCTGTATTGTTCCCCGTATTTTCGGGCCCGAGCCGGCAGCACTCACGGCTATGACGTGGTCGACCATAACTCGTTCAACCCCGAAATTGGCGATCGCGAGGACTTCGAGAGGCTGGTGGCGGCGCTGCGCGCGCATGGCATGGGCCACATCCTGGACATCGTGCCCAATCACGTCGGCATCATGGGCGCGGACAACGCTTGGTGGCTCGACATACTGGAGAACGGGCAAGGATCCAAGTACGCCGATTACTTCGACATCGAATGGAACCCGGCCAACAGTGCGCTGCGCGGCAAGGTGCTCGTGCCCGTGCTGGGAGATGTCTACGGCATCGTCCTCGAGCAGGGCGGGCTCGAGCTGCGATTCGAGCGCGAACTGGGTTCTTTCGCCGTCTATTATCACGAGCATCGTCTGCCCTTGGATCCGCGCACGTATCCACGACTGCTCGATCGGGCCCTTGCAGCCGGGTCAGATGCGGAACTCGAGCGCCTGCGGCACGATTTCGCTGAGCTACCGGATCGACAGGAACCGGGCGAGCGGGAGATCCTCGATCGCCATCAGGCGAAGGAGAAGCTCAAGCAGCGTCTGATCGAGCTCTGCGCTCGGACGCCTTCCCTAGGCGATGCCATCGCCACGGCCGTTGCCGGCGTCGCTGGCACACCCGGCGACCCTGCTAGTTTCGACGCTCTGCACGCTTTGCTGGAGGAGCAGGCCTACCGGCTCGCCTCCTGGCGGGTCGCCTCCGATGAGATCAACTACCGGCGCTTCTTCGATGTCAACGATCTGGCTGGCCTGCGGGTCGAGAACGAGGTCGTGTTCGACGAGACCCACCGCCTGGTGCTGGAGTTGGTCGCTGCCGGCAAGATCGATGGCTTGCGCATTGACCACCCCGACGGTCTGCGCAATCCGTCGCAATACTTTCACCGTCTGCAGGAACGGATCGCCGCGCTGCGTGGGGACGTCGCGGTTCCTGATTTCGGCGCCGCGGGCCAGGATCGCCCGCTGCCGATTTACCTCGTCGTCGAGAAGATCACCGCCTCCTTCGAGCACCTTCCAGCGGCATGGCCCGTGCACGGGGAAACGGGCTATCACTTCGCCAACGTGATCAACCGCATGCTGGTGGATTCGGCCACCAAAGCGCGCATGGATCGCGTCTATCAGGCGTTCATCGGCCAGTCGCTCGAGTGGCCTGACGTCGCCTACGATGCCCAGCACATGATCCTGCGCCGCTCGCTCGCCTCGGAGCTGAGCGTCGTGGCCAACCAGCTGGCCCGCATAGCGCAGGCCGATCGTCGCACGCGCGATTTCACGCTCAATAACATTCGGCAGACTCTCGCCGAGGTGATCGCCTGCTTTCCCGTGTACCGCACCTACGTCGCCGAGCGCGTCAGCGACACCGATCGCCGCTACGTAGACTGGGCCATCGGCTCCGCCCGCCGCCGCCGCTCCGTCGGCGAGGCCCCCCTGTTTGATTTCGTCCGCGCGGCGCTGCTCATGGAGCTCACGGCCTCTTCCGAGGCCATGCGGCGTCGCATCCGCGATTTCGCAATGAAATTCCAGCAGGTCACCGCCCCGGTCACCGCAAAAGGCATCGAAGATACATCGCTGTATCGCTTCAACCGCCTGACCTCGCTGAATGAGGTCGGTGGCGAGCCGGCTGCCTACGGCTCGAGCGTGCGTGCCTTTCATGCCGACTCACAGCATCGCGCGCGCTACTGGCCTCATGAGATGTTGGCGACATCCACTCACGACACCAAGCGCTCGGAGGACGTGCGAGCACGGATCAACGTGCTGTCCGAGATGACGCAGGTCTGGCGCCGGACGATCGAGCGATGGAGCCGTATGAACCGGATGCGCAAGCGTGAGGTGGAGGGCCAGCCATCGCCCTCGCCAAACGACGAGTACCTGCTGTATCAGACGCTGGTTGGAAGTTGGCCCGTACAGGAGGCGCTCGATCCGGCGCAGCTGAGCGATTATCGTGAGCGCATCGAGGCGTACATGGTCAAAGCTGCGCGGGAAGCCAAGCTGCGCACGAGCTGGGCGAGCGTCAACGCCGAGTACGAAGATGCGTTGTTACAGTTCATCCGCGCAGCGCTGGATGCCCGGGACGACAACCTGTTCCTGACCGACCTGGTTGCGTTTCAGCGACGCGTAACGCGCTTCGGACTTCTGAATGCCATGTCGCAGACACTCTGCAAACTGACCGCCCCGGGGGTGCCGGACATCTACCAGGGGAACGAGACCTGGGACTTCTCGCTAGTGGATCCGGACAACCGCCGCCCGGTGGACTACGAGCGTTGCCGCCGCATGCTCAGGGCCCTCGAGGACGCTTCAGCCGACCCTTCGAGCCTGCTTCGCTCGATGCTCGAGGGTCTGCCCGATGGCCGGGCGAAGCTGTTCGTGACCTGGAAGGCCCTGCAAGTGCGCCGGGATCACGAGGAGCTGTTTCGCGACGGCGAGTACGTTCCGCTACGGGTGACCGGGGAACGCGCGGCGAACATCTGTGCATTCGCCCGCCGGCATCGAGGAACGCTGTCTATCACGGTCGTTCCCCGACTGTACCTGCGCCTGCTCGGGGAACGCGAGGCGTTACCGGTGGGTGCGGCGGTTTGGGGTGATACCGCCCTGGAGCTGCCGAAACAATGGGACGCACCGATCGCACTGCGCAACCTGCTGGATGGCACGACGGTTGCGACCGCCCAGACAGGCCCACGAATCCTCCTCCCGGTGGCCCAGCTGCTGGCGCGATTCCCCGTGGCCCTGCTGATCGCTGCGGTGCAGTTCCGGCCCGGCGAGCGCAGCCCCGAACCCCATTAGTAGAGGAACCGGCAATGAAACAGGGCATCATCGGTTTTTGGCCGCTTCGCGTTCTCCTGCTGAGCACCATCGTGACCGCGCTGCTGGCTGCCTGCTCCAGTACCCCGCGCGCGCAGCGTGACGAGGAGCAACTTCAGCAATATCTCCAGTACGCCGGTGCGCCGGTGGATCAGTTCACGTGGCTCGGTCATTACTATAGCTGGCAGTCACTCAGCCAGACCCAACTCGTGGTCTGGACGACACCCAACGACGCTTACATGATCACCGTGGTGCCGCCCTGTACCGACCTGCCGTTTGTGCAGCGGATCGGGCTGACTTCCACGACCCGCACCGTGAGCGCCCGCTTCGACAGCGTGTTGGTGCGTCAGTGGAGATGTCAGATCCGTGAGATCAGGCCGATCGACTACCTGCGCATGAAGAAGGATATGCGGGCGCGGCACGAGGAACGCAGGGCAGAGCCGCCTCACAAGGGCGACGACCAGAGCAAGGACAACAACTCCTGAGGTCGGCGGGAATCCCCCTTGCTGCTCCCGGGCATCCACCCCTGGCGGGAGTCGCCATGATTCGCAAGCTGCCTTCCGGCCAGTACCGTCTGTACTCTCGCAAGGCCGATCCAAAATCGGGCAAGCGCCGCAATCTCGGAACCTTTGCCACGCGAGCGGCGGCCGAGAAGCACGAACGAGCGGTGCAATACTTCAAGCGGCACGGGTAACCCTGCCCCGGGTGAGTCAGCGATAGCCGCGCGCCTGCAGCGCAAACAGGTGCGCGTAGCGCCCGTTCAGGCTCATCAACTCCTCATGACTGCCGTATTCGACGATACGGCCGCGGTCCAGGACCGCGATCCGGTCAGCCATGCGCACGGTCGAGAAGCGGTGCGAGATGAGAATTGTGATGCGGCCGCGGGCCAGCTGGCGGAAGTGCTCGAATACCTCCGCCTCGGCCTGTGCGTCCATGGCGGCGGTGGGCTCGTCGAGCACCAGCACGTCGGCGCGCGTACGCATGAAAGCCCGCGAGAGCGCGATCTTCTGCCACTGTCCGCCGGAGAGCTCGCGGCCGTCCTTGAACCATTTTCCGAGCTGCGTGTGGTAGCCGGCCGGCAACGTCTCGATGAAATCGCTTGCACGGCCCTTGCGCGCAGCCTCCCGCCAGCGTGGCTCGTTCTCGAAGAATTGCTCATCGCCCGCCCCCACGTTCTCGCCGACGAGCATCTGGTAGCGGGCGAAGTCCTGGAAGATCACCCCGACCCGCTGCCGCAGCGCTGCCTCGTCCCACGCTCCCAGGTCAAGTCCATCGAGCAGGATGCGGCCGGAGGTGGGCGGATAGAGTCGTGTGAGGAGCTTGATCATCGTCGTCTTGCCGGAGCCGTTCTCCCCCACCAGCGCCAGGCTCTCACCCGGCTTCAGGTGCAGATCGACGTGCTCCAACGCGGGCTCCTCCGCACCCGGATAAGTGAATCCGACAGCCTCGAACCTGACACCATCCTGCGGATCCGGACCGCGCGGCAGGCCCGCGGATCGCGACGGCACGGGTGTTTCCAGGTATTCGTACAGCGTCGACAGGTACAAGTTGTCCTCATACATGCCGCCCACTGCCGCGAGCATCGCAGACACGGCGGACTGACCCTGCCGGAACAGAGCCAGATACATCGTCATCTGGCCCAGAGTGATCGCACCGCGAACCGTGCTGAGCGCAATCCATGAGTAGGCAGCGTAAAGGGCCACGGTCGCGACCAGCCCCAGGCCGAATCCCCAGGCATCCCGCCGGATCGTCAGCGCACGATCCTCCCGGTACAGGCGCCGGAAGATCTCGCGATAGCGTTCCAGCAGCCGCGGTCCGAGCCCATAGAGCTTGACTTCCTTCGCGTAATCTTCGCGGGCAATGACCGTTTCCAGGTAGATCTGCATGCGCGTCTCGGGCGAGCGCCACCGGAAGAGACGGAAGGCATCCCCCGAGAATTTCGTCTCCGCAATGAAGGCTGGCAGCCCGGCAAGCAGCAGGACTGCGACCGCCCAGGGTGAGAAGCGCGCCAGCAGCGTGCCGTAGCTGACCAGCGAGATCGCGTTCTGCACCAGACCGAACGTCCGCATGACGAGGCTCAGCGGGCGGCTGGAGGCCTCGCGCCGTGCGCGGGTCAACTTGTCATAGAACTCGGAGTCCTCGAAATGCTGCAGCTCCAGGGTGAGCGCCTTCTCGAGAATCATGACATTGACACGCTGCCCGAGCTGGGCGCGCAGCAGCGACTGGCACAGAGACAGACCCCTCTGGGCAGCCGCCACCAATGCGATGAGCATTCCCTCGAGAGTCACCAGCTCGATCACGTGCCGCGCGCTCGCCCCTCCGGCACGGATCGCGGTCACGACCGCATCGACGATCAGCGAGCCGATAAAAGCGACCGCAGCCGGCAGCACGCCTGCGACGATCGTCAGTGCGGCAAGCGCCACCGTCAGCGTGAAATTCGTGCTCCACACGAGCTCGAGCGCCCGGCGGCTGTACCGGAATACTCCAAAGAACCCCTGCAGGCTCAAGGTGTCGCCTGCGTCGGCGCCGCCGGGAGGGTGAGGGTTCCGCGCCATCTCAGCTACGAGGTGACCGCGGTTCGGGGGACTCTTGCGGACTTCTTCCCGTGATCAGGCGCGACCCTCGGCGGAAGAACAGATAGCTATAGATCCACGACAGGAGCACGGCGAGCCGATTCCGGAAACCGATTAGCACCGTGACGTGCAAGCCCAGCCACGCGAACCAGGCCAGCAGTCCGCCGAAGTGAAACCGACCCAGCTCGACCACTGCCCGCGATTTGCCGATCGTGGCCATGGAGCCCTTGTCCACATAGTGGAACCCGGCCTCACGCAGCGGTCGCGCGCCACCGGGTCGCCGGCCGCCAGGTTGCGCGGCAATCTCCTCGAGAATGACGCCGGCGACATACCTGCCCATCTGCAAAGCCCCCTGCGAGACTCCGGGCACCTGCAGACCGGATCTGGAATCGACGAGATAGGCGGCATCCCCTATGACAAACACGTTGGAATGTTGCGGAATCGAGCAGTCTGGCATGACCTTGACACGGCTGCCGGGGCCGAGGTCAGCTCCCAGAGTGCCCACCACGGGCGATGCCCGCACTCCGGCCGCCCAGATGACGTTATAGCTGTAGAGCCGCTCTTCACCCGCCTCGACGCCGTCCTCGAACACGGCTGTCACGGGTTGGCCCAGCCGGATCTCCACGCCGAGATCGTGCAGCTGGCGTAAAGCCCGTGCGGAAGAGTCCGGGTGCAGGGCTGGCAAGAGTCGAGGCCCCGCCTCGATGAGAATCACCCGTGCCTTGGTCGTGTCGGCCACCCGAAAGTCACGTGGAATTACATCCACGGCCAGTTCCTTGATCGCCCCGGCCAGCTCGACACCCGTGGGACCCCCGCCGATGATGATGAATGCCAGGTGCGCGGCCTGCTGCTGCGGCTCGGTCTCGAACTCCGCGATCTCGAATGAGCGCAGCATGCGCGAGCGGATCAGCGTTGCGTCCTCGACCACTTTCATGCCTGGCGCCAGACGGTGCCACTGGTCGTGGCCGAAATAATTGTCCACCGCGCCCGGAGCGAGGATCAGGTAGTCATAGCCAATCGGGTGGTCGCCGGCGTAGACACGCTGCTGTGCCACGTCCACCCGCGAGACCTCGGCCAGCATGACCAGCGCATTGCGCTGATGACGCAGAATGCGGCGGATGGGCTGCGCGATGTCCGCCGGCCCCAGCGCCGCCGAGGCGACCTGGTAGAGCAGCGGCTGGAACAGGTGATAGTTGTTCCGGTCGATCAGCAAAAGCTCCGCGGCCGCCTTGCCGAGCGCACGGGCGGCGAACAGACCGCCAAAGCCACAGCCAACGATGACAATTCTTGGCCGCACACGCTCCTGCAACGCACATCTCCCACTTCTGGGCTCCCGCCCCCGAGGATGCCACCTGCGCGATCGATACGCAGCCGGAGGCTGAACAAAGTCGCCACGGGCCAAGGCCAACCCAGACTTCCAACAGCCCGCAGGTGAAGTATGCCGTACGTATTTTCCCATTGCGCCTCCTACGCAATAGGCGCGTAATATTGCCCACCTCAATGAACTTGAGCCGCTTCAGGGGAAAATGGTCAGCGGCTCACACGGAAGGCATACGAATGAGCGTGAGGTTTCGGTCGTGTCGAAGGACGAAGAACGCTACCTCCTGCAGGCGCTCGAGTTCGAGGGCGCGCTGCGTGCATTTCTGCATCGGTACACCAGCGAGGAGCCTGACGTCGAGGACCTGCTACAGGAGACCTACGCGCGGCTCCTTGCCGCCGCCTCTGCAGACGCTCCCGAAGTGCGCTCAATCCGCACGTTCTCGCTCGGCATCGCCCGTGGTGTCGCGGACGAGTGGCTGCGGCAAAGGCAGAGGGAGCCGGTCGGGGTCGACCCGCAGCTGGAAGCCGTGGAGCTCGGCGAGCCGGGTAAGCCGATCGAAGAAATCGTAAGACGACGCCAGGAGCTGGGCAGACTGGTGACTGCCGTTCAGGGTCTTCCCAGGCGGTGCCGTCGAGTCTTCACCCTGCGAAAGGTTTACGGCTACTCGCTGGCTCAGATTACTTCGCGGCTCGAGCTGCCCGCACAGATCGTGGCAGAGGACCTGACACAGGCCGCGCGCCACTGTGCACAGGTCGTGTTCGGCCCGCGCACCCTTGCGCAACGTCGGACTTGGCTGGACCGCTTCCGCCTTCGCCTGAGAGCGCATGAGCGCAGCGGATAGGATTTCGGACGAGGCAGCGGACTGGCTGATACGCCTGGAAACAGCATCCACGCCCGGGCTATGGGACGGCATGCAGGCGTGGCTGGATGCGGACCCGCGTCATCGGGCCGCGTTCGTGCGCATTCGGGTCGCCTGGCACCGGGTGGATGCACTCAAGAACATGCGCCCCCTCGATGGCACGGTCGACTCGGATCTGCTCGCCAGAGCACGCGTGACGCCCTCCTCGGTGGCCTTGGACGGAGCCCGTCCACTCAAAGGTGACCGGAAGCACATGCCACGCGAGGCTGAGGCGCGCTCCTGGGGGCGGTGGCTGGCCGCAGCATCCGCCGCGGTAGCCGCTGGCGTTATGGCGTGGCTCGTCGGCCGACCTTCCTGGAGAACCTATGACACGGCCGTGGGCGGTCGTGATGAAGTGACTTTGCAGGATGGCAGCAAAGTGCAACTCAACACCGACACCGCGCTGCGCGTTCGACTCACGGGTCGCCGTCGGGACGTTTCATTGCTGCGCGGCGAGGCGCTGTTTCTCGTCGCGCACGACCCACGGCGGCCGTTCTACGTTTCAGCCGGCCACACCCTGGTTCGAGCCCTCGGAACCGAGTTCGCCGTCCGCGTACGCGACGAGAGTCATATCGACGTCCTGGTTGCAGATGGCCGCGTGGAGGTCGATGAGGAAGGCCTGCCTCAGGCCTCGGGAGCGGCTGCGGGCCGCCCGACTGAGGTCTCCGCCGGAGAGTGTGCCGAGGCCGAACAAGCTCGCATCTACGTGATACCTCTGCAAGCCAACGAGCTGGTACGACGACTCGCATGGACCAGTGGGCACCTGTCGTTCCAGGGTGAGTCCCTCGAGGAGGCCACGCGGGAGTTCAATCGTTACAACCGACTGCAACTGGTCATCGGCGACCGCTCCATTGCGCGCCTGCAGGTCGGCGGTATCTTCCTCGCACGGGATCCGGTTGGCTTCGCGGCCGCCCTGCAGAGCTCATTCGGCATCCAGGCGGCGCGCAGTCCAGATGAGATCCGCCTCTTCCCCGGCCCGGACAACTAAGACTAGCCCGGGTGCCCCTCTGGCGGGCCCCTGCTTCACGACCTATGCTGCCTGCGAGCCATGCTGCTGCGCCCCCCAAAGTGCGGCATAGCGGCCTCCCTGACACACGAGCTGGGCATGCGATCCCCGTTCCACGATTGAGCCACGTTCGAGCAGGACAATTTCGTCGGCGTGAATGATCGTGGACAGCCGGTGGGCGATCATGATCGTCGTACACTGCCTGGATAGCTCGGCCAGATCACGCAGAATGTCCCGCTCGCTGCATGAATCAAGCGACGAGGTGGCCTCGTCAAGAACATAGATTCTTGGACAGCGCAGCGCGGCCCGGGCGATCGAGATGCGCTGCCGCTCGCCGCCCGAGAGCTTCAAGCCGCGCTCGCCGACCTGGGTCTCGTATCGATCGGGCAGCGCCTCGATGAACTCATGAAGGTGCGCACGGCGAGCCGCCCGCTCGATCTCCGCGATGCTCGCATCCTGCTTGCCCAGCGCGATGTTGCAGGCGATGGTGTCATTGAACAGGACCGTGTCCTGCGGTACTACGGCGATCAGACCACGCAACATCTCGAGCGGCCAGTATCCTATCCAGACGCCATCGAGCATCACCTTGCCGGCATCCGCTTCCAGCAACCGCACCAGGAGCCGGGCAATGGTCGATTTCCCACAGCCACTGGCGCCGACGATAGCCAGGGTGGCCCCGGGCGGTACCCTGAAGCTCACGTTGTCCAGGATTTTCCGATCCCGCCCATACGAGACGCTGACGTTGCGGAACTCGATGTCGCCACGGGCCCGGGCTGCTTGCGTGCGCTGGCCAGGGGCCACCACTGGTGCCCCGGCTCGGTCGAGCTGAAGCTCGGGCGCCTCTCGAAACACCTCCAGCATCCGACGCAACATGGCCATGCCCTGGGAAAGCCCCTGGACCGCAGATCCGAGCATTTCGACAGGCGTGGCGACCTGCAGCATGTACGTGCCGACCAGTACGAACCCGCCGACCGTCATGCTGCCGCTGTAAACCTCGCGCGCCGCATAACCCATGGTGGCCGCGAGGAACAGTGCAAAGATTCCGGCCACACCCAGTCCGTTGAGCGAGTAACAGCGATAGAACTCCACCCACCGACTCTCGCAGCACGCCAGGGAACGGCTCACCCGCTGTTCCGCGATGGGTTCGGCCGCGAAGCATTTGACGGTCTCGACACATAGCAGTGCATCGACCATGGCCGCAGTCGAGTCGATGCTGGAGGAAGAGGCGCGTTCGGCCAGGCGGGAGACGGAGGAGACCGCGAAAGCGAACGCCGCTGAGTAGGCAAGCAGTGCTCCGCAGAACAACGCCAGGAAAATCGGCTGTGTGAGATGCAGCAGTACCGTGACGATCGTCGCCAGTTCGGCAACCGCCGGAATGAGCGTGAAGATCACATGGTGAAGGATCAGCTGATAGCCCTGCAGGCCATTATCAAGAACCTGACTGATCGCACCGGTGCGGCGCTCCAGGTGGAACCGCATTGGCAGACGCATGAGGTGCCCGAACAGCCGCTCGCTGGCTGAGCGCAGCACCCGGCGCTCGGCCCGAGCGAATATCAGGCCTCTTAGCTCTCCCGCACTGCGGGCCAGCCACTGGCAGGCGACATACAGGGCCACCAGAACCGCGACTCCCCCAGGGTGGACTCCTGCCGGGCCCTTGACCAGCGCGTCCACGACAACTTTTAGGGCCACCGGCCCCAGAGCCCCCAGGACAGAAGCAGCGACGACGAGCGCGAGCACCCAGGCCACGCGGACTTTGACGAACATGCTCGCGTCCTGCCACAGACATGTCAGCAGCTCCTTCATGTGGGCCGATCATCAAGACCAAACAGGGCCTCGGGCGACCTGCGAAACAAGTGCGCGTACTGCGAATCGTCGTGATAGCGGTGGATGGCGACGCCGAGCGTCGCTCCGCTGACCGAAAACCATCGTCCAACCTCCGCCAGCGAGCTCGCTGCGCCCGTTCGAGTGGCGTACCAGGCAACCAGCGCCCGGCCCATCGCGCCAGAGCGATGCAGGCGGATCTGCTCCACCGAGGTCTGAGTTATCTGTGCGACCGTCTGGATGATCCGCTCCGCAGAAGGTGCCGCGCGAAAGCGCTTCGCCATGGTCCGGACACTCGCCACATAGCCCCGCTCACCCACGATGCGGGCGTCCAGAGGCGATCCGTGGTTGAAGAGGCTCGCCACATGGGCGCTCTCCGGCTGCTCCATGAACCTGCGATAACCCTTTACACCGGTGAACCGCTGCCGAGCCAGCAATCTGCGCACCAGCGCGGTATCCATGGGCGCCTGTGGGCTCTCCTGGCCGGCGTATACCCGGTCGGAACTGAACGGATAGTCCGCATACTCGCTCACCAGCCCTGCTGCCTGCGGACTACGCTGCACCCGCCGGACTGCGTGCGGCAGGTGGCCGGGCGCCACGATCCTGGACTCATATCGGGCTGCGAAAGCCGACCGACCTGTTGCGATGTTGTGTCGCTGATGCACGAATCGCGAGTATTCGCCGCACACCCGCCTCATTATGGCCCGCAGTGGAGCGCCGAATGTCTGCAGAACAAACAGCCCGGAGTCCGGCTCGATGACATAGCCGTGCAGGCGCGCGCAGGATTCGCGGAATATTCCCCAGGCCAGCCGCTGGAAATGTTGCAGCTCGAGTGGCCACCCGCAGATCCGCGCATCCAGGGCGGCGCGCAATATCGCTGCGTCGAAAAAGAGAGACTCCCCGGCGCGCCCCCGAATCCGTATCAAGTGGATCGCTCCCTGAAATTCGAGTCGCTGCAGGCGGGACATTCCTTCTCCCGTGAGCGGCTTTCCGCCGGCTCACAAACAGAATCCCTATTACCAACAGAAACGGCCGGAGCTACGCTGTTCGCAGTGCCCTGACCGCTGCTCTCTTGCGCATACGCTACTGCGCCCACGCCAGTTATTCAACACTTCGCCCGCGAGAGCTTTCTGACTTTTAGGACTGTCACCAAAAATCCGCTTCGTGTTGCCACGTCTGGAATGACCGGGAAGGCAGGAACGCAAACATCATCGCTATCATTCACGCTCTCGGTCATGAACTGTGCGACCGGCTGCGGCATGCGGATCGCAGCACGTAGCCACGCGCAGGGGCCTGACAAGTATTTGAGCGTCCGGGAGTTTTGAGAGGGTCGGCAAACGCGGCATCCGACGACGCTGGCATCGCCTTCAGCAGGCGCATCTGTTTTCTGCGTTGCACCCTCTGGTTCCACTCGAAATATTCAACGTTGACGCATGCACATCACTGGAGCAGCGTTCACAGGGCCAACTCCGGGGAAGGTGGCATTCAACGTCCACACACATGGAGATCGCAAACATGATCGTAGAACTCGGAAAAGTGACGCAGCAGACGCAGGGACCCACCGGACACACGTTCGAGAGTATCGTTCAGCCGGTGAAGTTGATGTAGGGCCTCACGGGGCGACGATACGCGGCCGGCGATCGTGCATCGTCGCCCCATTTCAGCAACACATCGTGCTAGCTGCCATCTCCACTGCTGATACCTCGGGCGCCGGCACGAGCGATCCTGGGGCCTGCGTCTGCTGCCGCTACTATCTCTCCGATCGTGCATTCACCTGTCGCGCAGGTCGCAGCTGGTATGTGCTTGATCTCACCCATGACAGCTATTTGCGGCTTGACCGGTCAGCCTTCGAAGCGATGCTGCCCCTGATTCACGGCGGGGAAGCACTGCGGAACATCTGTGCTGAGGTATCTGCGGATGAGTCAGTGGCAGCTCTGGAGCTCGCGTTGCAGCTCCAGTCCAGGGGTATCCTCACCAACACTGCGGTCAATGTGCATACTCCCCGACAGGCGGCGACCGCGTTGCCAGCCAGGTCGATCGTCACTTGCGCCAGCCGTGGCCTGGCAGGCCGTTTGACTGCGATTCCACGCTTTCTCAGGGCCTGCCGACGGGCGAGCCGAGCTCTGGCAGAGTGCACGCTGCTCGAGAATTTCTGCCGACTCCGGGCACGTAAATGGGCCCACACCGGCCTGCCCGCTTTCGATCTGGCGAAGGCCCAACGCCTGGCCTTGAGGTTTATCAAACTCCGGCCGCTCTATCCGCGGGACTACCTGTGTCTCTTCGACTCGCTGGCACTCCTGGAATTCCTTGCACTCCACGGGCTCTGCCCGGACTTCGTGTTCGGCGTCACAGATGACCCCTTTCAGGCACATTGCTGGGTTCAACACGCCGATTGCGCGCTCAATGAGAGCGTCGAGGTCACCTCTCTTTACACGCCAATCATGGTGATTTAGTCGGCCAACGCGGGCATGTACAGTTACGTGGCTTTCATCTGGGACGCGCTCGATGATTCGGGGCGCCAAACTGCAGCAAGACTGTCGGAACTGCTGCGCCACTCGGGCCGGGGGTGGTGCTCGCTGTTAGAGCTGGAAGGAATAGCCGTCTTCGCGCGCCCTCAGGACACACGCGCCATGACGGCCTACGTGCTGGCCGAAAACAGCGGTATTGTTCTGGGACGATTGTTTCCATCCCTGCGCGCAGGGACCCCCGTCTCCGGTCACCCACGGATCTCGCCCCAGCAAGCCCTGTCGTACCGCGAAAATGGCGGCCGTCTCTTCGCACGGGACTACTGGGGTACCTACGTGGCCATGCTCAGAGCACCGGATGGGAGACGATCATGGGTCATCCGGGATCCGTCAGGCCACATTCCATGCTATGTGACCCCTTACGAGCACCTCAATATCTTCTTCGCGGACGTGGAGGACTTGAGCGAGCTCGGCTTGCCGTCCTTCACCGTGGATTGGACGGAGATTGCCGCGTTCATCCGATGGGAGAGTACCCAATCCAATCGCTGCGGGCTCAAGGAGGTTCAAGAGCTGCTCGCTGGGGAGTGCTGGGAACTCGGGCGCGGGAGCACAAGACTGTTCGCCCTGTGGGATCCGGTGCAGATAAGCGAAGGGCGGCTCAGAGAGGATCGACACGAGGCGATGGCCGAGCTCAGAGAGACGTGCGAAAGCTGTATCACGGCGTGGTCCTCGGCGTTCACCGCGATCCTGCTGAGCCTCTCCGGCGGATTTGATTCGGCCGTCGTGCTTGGATGCCTGCGCGGTCCAGCGCGGTCCCGGACTGTCATTTGCGTGAACGACCTGTATTCTGACCCACGTTCTGATGAACGCCGTTACGCGCGAATCGCAGCGCGCTCGGCCCAGGTGCGACTCATCGAGCGCACTGTGGATGCGCAGGATCACTTGCTGAGCGACCGACTATTCGGTCTGCCGCGAACGCCCAAGCCCGCATTGCAATATGTTGCGACTGCATTGCGGGCCGACTCGTCCAATGAACTCAGTCGAAAAATCAAGGCGGACAGCCTCTGGACGGGTGAAGGCGGCGATCACCTTTTTTTTCAGTTCGATACCGTCCTTGCGGCGAGCGACTATATCGCCACACATGGGATTGGACGCCGCTTGCTGAGAGTCATCGCTGACACCGCTACGCTTACGAGAAAGTCGTTCGCCACCGTCGCACGCGAGTCATGGGCCTCTCGGCGGCGAGTTCGCTACCTAGCCTCCGAAGCCGAGCGTTTGGCGGCCGACCACTTTCTCACTCCAGACAGGCTGTCGGAGGGGCGGTCGCGTGAGCTCGCAGCGCCGCAGGCCCTGGAGAGACTCCCACAGGGCAAGCAGATGCAGATCCTGTATCTGCGGGATGTGATGAACCGCCATAGACCACTGCTGGGAGTTGACAGTATCCCTCAGCTGAACCCGCTGCTGTCACAACCGATCGTTGAGCTCTGTCTGCAGATCCCCGTCTACTGCCTCACCCAGGGTGGGCGACGACGGGGATTGGCCCGGGATGCGTTCAAGGCGGTCGTGCCACAGGAGATCATCGCTCGCGAGACCAAAGGAAGCGCCGGCCTCTTCGTCATGGATATCCTGCGTGGCAGCCACGACTTCCTGCATGAGCATCTGCTGGGGGGCCTGTTGATGCAACAGGGTGTACTCGCCCGCCCCGCCGTGGAGCAGATCCTGACGCACCTCGACCGCCTCTGCATTGCAGACTGCCGGCCCCTGCTCGCCTGCCTCTCGGCCGAGATGTGGGCACGCACTTGGGCAATGCGCGGCATGCGCCTCGCCGGATAGTCCTTCATGGCAGCGCACCGCAGGCCGTCGCTCGGACGTCACCGTGCGCCGCTCCCCGTTCGCGCGCAACACACTGTGCCTGAGCGCGCAGGGAGCGCCACCGCATGTATTGAGCTGATTTGGCAGGATCAGGATCCTCCACTCCCATCAGCCAGAATCCAAACCAGTCTATGGCCCGCTCAGCGACGGCCAGCTTGTGCCGCGGAAGGCGTTTTATATGGTATTCGTGCGGGAAGACGTATGCCTCGACGGGGTCCGCGGCTTCCTTCAGGGTCACAAAGGTCGGAACCACTTCCAGCAGCTCCGCATCGGAAACCTGAATCAGTAACGGCGTCGCCACCTTGTCCGCGTTGAACATCAACGCCTCGGATTTGTAGCGCCGCATCAACTCATCGGAGTTGCCTGCGGACATGCTTGCCCTGACGAGCGCACGCGTCCCTTCATTCGCGATCTCGAAGTAATGGGTCGGGGACCAGAGGCCACTGAATGCTGCCGCGGCGTACCGGTGGGAATGGAACAACGCATAGGCGACGGTGTTCGCGCCTTCGCTGAGGCCCGTTATCCCGATCCTTCCAGCATCAACCAGACCCTCGGAAATGAGCCGATCCAGGATGTTGTCGAGCGCAGAGAGCGCCATACGACTTTCGTAGCTGTCGGTGCGCATGCGGGCCTCGTACGCCACCACCTTCTGCAGATCGCCATCCGGAAGCTTCGCGAGACTTTCCCAATCAACCGGTTCATCGAAGCTCAGCACCATGAACCCGCGAGCAGCCAGCGGGAAAATCGGGTACTCGCGGCCTGTTCCGCCGTTCAGGAAACCGCGTGACCGGTACTGGACGATCACCAACGGATAAGCGTGCCCCGAATGATAGTCGTTCGGATAGACAAGATGCCCGAAGGCATCGTGCCCGAATGCATCTGTCCATTGTAACTTTTCGATGCGACCCAGTTTGTAACGCGCAAACTGCGGATTCGGATCGTAAATTACCGATACGCGCCCCGCGTGCAGCTCGATCGACACGATCTTCCTGGGAGCAGCGGGAGTCTCGCGAATGCAGATCACTTTTGCGTCGAACGGCACGCAGGATTCCAGGACGCTATCCTGGCGGTAGACGCGGCGGACACTTCGGGATCCTGGACGCCACTCGTAAATGGCAGGCACGCTGAACGACGGGCCTTCCTGGCGCAGCCAATATACCTTTCCCTCGCTCCACCATACCTGTCTCAGCTGCCCGTGACATTCTGGCCGGCCACATCGCTTTGCATCCGCGAACACAGTCAGCGGAGCCGCGAAGCCCGGAGCGTCCACGGGATCTTCGTTCTCAAGCCACGCCACATGCGTGTGACTTGCATTCCAGGAGATGCTCTTGATGCTACGGCTCGCGGCCACTGCGCTCGGCCGACCCGGGTCACTCAGCGCACGCCAGGCTGACAACTCAGCGGGACTGGCCTTGCGCTGCGCTTTATGGAGCTGAGCGATCCACAACTGCGGTTCGCACCGTTGATCGGAAGGCCTGGGCATCCCCCACGGATCAGGTCCGCAGGGTTGCCACAGAGGTCGCAGGCTGTCCAATATGAAACGATCATCGAGGAGGTAGCCGCGATCACTTTCGGCACTGTCCGCGCTCTCCTGCAGCGCGCTGCTGCGGCCTACCTCGAAATAGATCGAATCGGCGTCCTTCCATTTAAGCTCGGTCACCTCGGCGGCATTGCTCGTGACTTGCTCCTGAACCGCACCATCCGCGCCGCTCAGCCACACCTGGGTAGTCTCCCGGTCGCCTCTGAGGTAGGCGATCCACCTGCCGTCCGGCGACCACTGCGCGGTCACGTCTGCCACGGTGCCGACTGGATATCCGTGAGGCCCAAGGTTCAGTATCGGCGCTCCTCCGTCTCCCACGCGGATGGCCGACCCTGAATCCACGACCGGGGCGATCCACCAACTCAAGCGAATGGAGTTTGAAGCCAGGTCGGGCTGTGCCAGTTGAAAGGCAACGCGCCTGCCATCGGGTGAGAGGGACAAAGTGCCCACGCCTCCTCCCACGTCGCTCATGGAGACCAGGTCTCGCACGCTCAGAGCAGTTGGGTCATGCAATGATCCACCCACCTCATTCACGGAGCTGGCGTAACAGCTTTGATCGCAGAGCGTGGTCAGCACAACCGCGACCAGTGCACCCTTCATCAGCGCCCCTACCATCGCTTTGACACCTGTAGTGACACGAACCGCCCGAGTGGATTGGCGTTCGCGCCGTCGTAGTTGATTATGTCCTGCGTGTTTGCGTTGCCAATGATGTGAGGCGGATCTCGATCCGCGACATTGATGGCACTCAGCGTGAGCGACACACCGTGCAGAGGTTCCATGGGAGATGCGAATGTGTAGGACGCCGCCAGATCGACCGTCGCCCAGGAGGCTACCGGCACCGGCGTCCCAGACCGATCATCCGTGTACGACCCGGTGTAGTTCAGGAACACGGCACCATTGAGGCCGGCGACCTGCATCACCCATCGCAGACGCGTGCGCAGATCCAGCGGATTGAACACGGTATTCAGAACCGACAGCGCCGGCGAGTTGGTGGTGAACTGATTCCTGAAGCGTAATATCCGGGTACCTTCCACGCCCATCTCGGTCTGCACGCTGCCGAATCGGTGCGCGTAGGCTAGATCCACGTCCACGCCGCTCGTCGTGACGACAGACAGGTTTTCGGGAATCGTGTAGTTGGCCACGGTCGATATGCTCGCCGGGTCGATCGAGAAGGGGTTCAGAAAACTGGGATCGTGCACGAGCGTCTCGATCTGAGCGCCGGGGACGTTGCGTTGCACGACGGAGGAGCCGAGCACGCTCGCGTCCTGCAATAGATTGAACAGACCTACACTGTCCGATGCGCTGACGATCCTGTTGGTGTAGTGGATTCCGTAATAGGACAGACTGGCGCGCAGCCCCGGCAGCCTATCGGGTGCCCAGTCCAGGCCGGTCGTCCACGTCCGCGCCTTTTCCGGCTTGAGATGCGGATTTCCGCCACCAAACAGCACCAGCGTGTTAGTTGTGCCCTGGCTCAACGGGTCGGGCTCGGGAAGGGGAATGACGGTGTCGAGGTGGGGGTTCAGGCTCGACAGGACCGGAGCTTTGAAGGAGGTGCCGTAGGTTCCTCGGATCTTCAGATCGGTCAGGGGATGCCATACGAGGCCCAGCTGCGGATTGTTTGCCTCGCCGAAGTCGCTGTAGTGCTCGCTGCGACCTGCCAAAGACAGCTCGAGCCGCTCGGGGCCCGAGCCCCTGGGGCGCGGACCGAGCAATGGGATCCGTAGCTCGAGAAAGGCGGCCGAGATACGGCGGTCACGCTCGAACCGCGTTTCTCCCAGCCGGTCCAGGGCATCCAGCGACTCTTTCCTGAACTGCGCTCCGATAGCATAGAGAACCGCGCCGCTCGGCAGGGTGCCAAGCTGGCCGTTCAACTTGCCGTCGAGTGACCAGATGCCGGTGTCAGTCCTCAGATCGGACGTAGCGACACCGTTTGCTTCCAGATTCAAGGTCTCGACGTCAACGAAGTTCCTGCCGAAGGTTGAGCTTACTTCGAGGCGCGAGTGGGTCAGGACATCGGCTCGCAGGCCGACTGTTGCGCTGACGCCGCTGGTCGATGCGGGCGATTTCTGCGAGAGCCCGTCGGCGGTGAATTCTGAAAAGGTATTGCGATGCCCGAACAACGCATCGCCGAACACACTCACGACGCTGCCTGCGGCCTGCTCCGCCGAGATGAAGACTCCTTCCCGATTTTGCTCGGAGAGAAGCGTGAAGGGGCCTTGTGCGCGATTTATGTCGGTATAACCTCGGTCGCTCGCGTTGAGGGGTGTGCTGTTCTCATACTCGTAGCTGATCAGTGCCGAACCATCACCCCACACGTGCCCGAATGTCTGTGCAAGCTGCGTGTCGTGATGGCTGCCGTCGGTGACCGAACCGTAGCGCAGACGGGTCTCGGCACCGTCGAAGTCCCTGCGCATGATGAAATTGACCACGCCCCCCACGGCGTCCGAGCCGTAGATTGCCGAGGCACCATCGGTCACTACTTCGACTCTATCCAGAGCGGCCAGCGGAATCATGGAGATGTCGATGAAGTCGCCATCCAGGTCCGCTGCCGACAGCCGGCGCCCGTTGATCAGCACCAGGCTGGCATTGCTGCCGACGCCTCGTAGATTGACCGCGGTGCCATTTGTGGCGTTGACGCCTATGCCACCGGTGAGACCTCCGACAGTGGCATCCGATTTTCCGCCGTTGAAGTTCTGAGGCAGAGACTGGATGAATGCGGATACGGTTCCCAATCCAGTCTGGTCGATCTCGGCCCTCGTGTAGGCCTTCACTGGTGAGACAGGATCCACGGCGCCGCCGATGTTGGATCCTGTGACGACGACCTCCTCCAGCACTCTTCGACCGGTGGCTTGAGAGGATTCAGCGGGCGTCGCCACTCTCCCCCGCGCTGTCGCTTGTTCCGCGGAATCGGCCGACGCTGCAGCGGGCGGTCCAGTTCTTGAATCGGGCGGGCGGCTCGACTCGCCCGTTGACGTTGCCACCCTCAGCGTCCTACCCTCGATCGTGTAAGTCAGCCCGGTATCCTGCAGCAGGGCCCTGAGAGCCTCACGCGGGGTCAGCAATCCATGCAGCCCCTGGCTCTTCTTTTGGGCAACCGTGCGAGCGGCGATCATCACCTGAATGCCACTGAGGCGGCCCCACTCGATGAGTGCCTGGTCGAGCGGGGTTTGCAACGGGATGTCGAATTGAATCTTCCGATCCAGATCGGCCGCTGTGGCCATCGAGGCGATCAGCAGTCCTGCCATCAACACCGCGGCGAACCGCAATGTCGAACCAACAGCTCCTCGCGCTACAGGTTGCTGCAACCCGGCGCGCTCGGTGTCTGCGCTATTCGTTGGTATCATCAAAACCCCCTGGTGTAAGGACATCCCTGCCGACAGGCGCGCTGTGGAAGATCAGCGTCTTGTCGGCTATAGCCTACAGGCTGGGCTAATGACAAATGGGCTGCGCAAATCGGACATCCGATGTCCACTCAATGACCCTTGAGTGCGGTGTCGCGATTGACTTCTGGCTTATTCAGTCACGCCTGGTCCACACATCAACATCTGACGTAGACATCGACGCCTGACTCGGCGTCAATATTGAGCGTCCGTAGCCACGATCGCGGCCGACTTGGGGCCGATGAATATGAGATCGGCGCCGCTTTCGACGACCTCAACAGGGAAAATATGATCAAGGCCTCGCAGCCATTGCTCCAGGTTGCCTGCGACGAAGGTCCCGGTGTATTGGAAGTCAGCGACGCGTGAGTCCAGGGCGATGTGGCGGATCGAATAACGCTGCACGTCTTCGATCACCTCACGTAGTGGGCATCCACGGTAGGCTAGTGTGCCCTGGACCCAGGACTCGGAAATCCGAGTGTCCACACGGCGTGCGGCGCTCGCTTCTCCACGCAGGTCATAGGCGATTTCCTGACCCCGCTCAACTCGCAGAGGAATGACAGGTGCGGCGGCCTCGGATGGGTGCGTCAGACTCAAGGGGTCGCTTTGGTTTTTCTCCGCTGCGGGCACGACTTCAACCACGCCTTCGGTGACGGTAACGAATATACGGTCGGAGTACCGACGAACGTCGAACACCGTTCCGACGGCGGTGATGCTGCCGCGACCGGCCATCACGCTGAAGGGGCGCTGCGCGTCGTGATGCACCTGAAATCTGCCTTCGCCATGGTCCAGCACGGCGATACGTTGCGTTCGGGTAAACCTCACGCTCAAGTGTGACTCACCGGCCAGCGTCACCATGGAGGCATCTGGCAGGGCGAAATCACGCTGCTCCCCTCTCGCGGTTGCGTAGGTAGCGGACACGGTTGAGTCGCTGCCGGGCGAAGGCCGATGATGAATCCGGATCAGCAGCATCACACTGACGGCGGCGACCAGTGCCGCGGCGAGCGAAATTCCCTGAAGTGGCCCTCCGCGCACAGGAGGTGTGCGCCACGAGCTCTCGATGCCTGCACCCGCCGACCCCGCTCCGAGTCCGAATTCGGCTGCCTCGTGATCAACGCTCGAATGCAACTCCTCGTCAGTGGGCACGCAGGGCCGGGGGTGAGCCTTGAGCTCGCAAAGGGTGCTGACCAGTCCGTCGTACTGCGCACGATTATCGGGATCGGCGATCCAGCTTTCCCAGTGCGTCAGCTCATCGGGGGACAATGGCTCCGCCGATTCATGCCGACTGAACCAGTGGGCAGCCTGGGAACCGCCTCCCTTCTGGCCGGGTGAGCAGCACTCGGACCGGCTGCTCAAGGAGCAATCTCCGGCTCCAGACAGTCCTCGGCGGCCAGGATCTCGCGCCGGCACTGCTCGAGCGCGGCGGCGACATACCGGCGGGCAGTTCTCTCCGTGACCTCAATACCGTCGTCGGCAAACCTGGCGAGAATCTCCCGGTACGGCAGCTCATCCCACACCCGCAATATGAGCGCCATCCGCCAGTTGGCCGGCAAGCGCTGCAGGGCCCGTTGCACCAGCGCATGCCGCTGCAGCACGGCAACCATGGGCTCGGGTGATGGGCTCACTTGCTCGGACTCGTAGCCGGCCAAGCGGTCCTTGCGTAGGCGCATGGCCTGGCGGATCAGATGATTCGTGGCCAGATTGCGTGCGGTGCCGTACAGGTAGGCGCCGAACGAGCCGACGGAGGCCGGTCGCTCGAGCGCCAGCAATTCGGTGAAGGCCTGAGAGGCGAGATCGCGAGCGTCGTCCCATGAGCGCGTCCGCGCGGCCAGTGACCGCACGAGTCCAGCGTGATAGCGGTTGAAGAGATCTGCAATGTGTTCAGCGTGGCGTGCGCCGACAGCCGGATGGGAGATGCCCTGCGCGGGCACCGCGGACGATATGGATAACCTCGAGGCGGATCTCGCGGCCATGCGCCGTGGGGACACTCCAGTCGCTCGATCCGGATATCGGCCCTATGAAGGCCTGTATTGTGCTGCCGGGTCTGGTGGCGGCGACACGGACGGAAGTCGGGGATGGTTTGCCCAAACGTCCGGCTTGTTGTACGATCGTTCAATAGTGTCCTCTCGCCTGGAATCCGCCGTTATGGACGAAGACGCATACAGCCTGCCGGCCTGGATCTACCACGATCGGGAGTTCTTCGAGCTCGAGCAGCAGATGATTTTCCGTCAGGCGTGGCAGATCGTCTGTCATCAGAGCGACGTGCCGGAGCCCGGCGACTACCATTCCTTCGAGTTCATGGGTGAGTCCGTCTTCGTGCTGCGGGGCGAGGATGGTGAGATCCGCGCGTTTAACAATGCGTGCAGGCACCGCGCGGCAAAACTCCTCGATGGCCCACAGGGACATTGCGGCCGCCGGATCACCTGCCCCTACCATGCGTGGAGCTACGGACTCGATGGACGGCTGCTGACCATTCCTCAGCGTGAGTCTTTCAAATCGGTCGACAAAGGGCGCTTCGGACTGGTGCCGCTGGAACATGAGATCTTTCTGGGCTTCGTCTTCGTGCGGTTTGCTCCGGGTTTGCCCAGTGTCCGCGAAATGGCCGCGCCCTACGCGCACGAGCTGACCCCGTACCGGATGGAGGAGTTGAAGCCTCACGGCCGTGTGAGCTTGCGACCCAGAATGGTCAACTGGAAGAACGTCGCGGACAACTTCTCGGACGGGCTGCACATCAATGTCGCGCACCCCGGTTTGACCCGGCTGTTCGGCCGCGGCTACGGGATCGAGGCCAAGCCCTGGATCGACAAGATGTGGGGCGCGCTGCGTGAGACGCCCTCTAACAACTGGTCGGAGCGCCTCTACCAGAACCTGTTGCCCGAGGTGCAGTACCTGCCTCCCGAGCGCCAGCGTCTATGGACCTATTTCAAGCTCTGGCCCAACGTGGCGTTCGATATCTACCCGGATCAGATCGATTTCATGCAATTTCTACCGGTCTCTCCCACTGAGACCATGATCCGCGAGATCGTGTACGTCCATCCGGACAGCCGCCCGCAGATGCGGGCGGCTCGCTATCTCAACTGGCGCATCAACCGTCGAGTGAGCCTCGAGGACAAGGCGCTGATCGAGCGCGTGCAGTCGGGGATGGGGACGAGCGGCTATACGGTCGGTCCATTGAGCGAGGATGAAGTTTGCCTGCGCAGTTTCGGGCAACGCATGCGCAGCCTGATTCCCGAGACCCGCCTGCTGCGCGCGCCGCCCAAGGGCTGGAGCGAGGGGCGCTCAGGCTCCGAAGCGCCGCAGCAGCCGTTCACCCCGCACCTCGTACCACAAGAAGTCGCCTGAGGCCCGCGCGGCGGCCGTTCTTTCCGGGGAGACACCGATGTCTGACTCATCGAGGCCGTGTGACGCGCTGATCATCGGCGGCGGACACAATGGCCTGGTCTGCGCGGCGTATCTGGCAGCCGGTGGTCTGAAAGTGACTGTGCTCGAGCGGCGCGGGATCGTGGGCGGCGCGGCCGTTACCGAGGAGTTCCATCCGGGGTTTCGCAACTCCGTCGCTGCCTACACGGTGTCGCTCCTCAATCCGAAGGTCATTCGCGACCTGGAGCTGCCGCGGCATGGACTGCGCGTCGTCGAGCGGCTGGTGTCCAACTTTCTGCCGACGCAGGACGGCCGGTACCTGAGGACCGGCGGCGGCCTGACCCGGCCGGACGTGGCCAGATTCTCGCAGAAGGATGCGGCAGCTCTTGATGCTTACGGCGGGCGGCTCGATGCGATCGCGGACGTTTTGCGCGATCTCGTGCTCGAGACGCCTCCCAACGTGGTTGCGGGGGACTGGCGCTCGGCGCTGCCGGAGCTGTTGCGCGCCAGCCGGGTCGGCGGACGCCTGCGCAAGCTGGACATGAGCCTGCGCCGCGAGCTGTTGAGTCTGTTTGCAACCTCCGCAGGCGACTACCTCGACGGCTGGTTCGAGAGCGATCCCATCAAGGCGGTGTATGGATTCGATGGGATAGTCGGCAATTACGCGAGTCCCTACACGCCAGGCTCCGCCTACGTGCTCCTTCATCACGTGTTCGGCGAGGTCAACGGCAAGAAAGGCGCCTGGGGTCATGCGATCGGCGGCATGGGAGCCATCACCCAGGCGATGGCGAAGTCGGCCCTGTCACGCGGTGTGGATATCCGCCTGGCGACCCCGGTGCAGCAGGTCCTGGTCGAAGGTGGCCGGGCCGTCGGTGCCGTCACGGCATCCGGGGAAGTCATGCGCGCCTCCGCGGTCATCTCGAACCTCAATCCGAAGCTGCTGTATCTGGATCTGTTCGATCCCGGTGCGCTGCCCGCGGAATTTCGCACCCGAATTGCTCAATATCGCTGCGGCTCCGGGACTTTTCGCATGAACGTCGCCCTCGCCGAGTTGCCGGACTTCACCTGTCTGCCCGGCAGGTCGCGCGGCGACCATCACACCGCGGGAATCATCCTCGCCCCGACGCTGCGCTACATGGAGCAGGCCTACTTCGATGCGCGCACTTCGGGTTGGTCGAAGCAGCCGATCGTCGAGATGCTCATTCCCTCCACGCTCGATGACTCTCTGAGCCCCCCCGGACAGCACGTGGCAAGCCTTTTCTGTCAGCATGTGGCACCCCAGCTGCCGAACGGCGAGTCCTGGGACGCGCACCGTGAGACAGTGGCCGATCTGATGATCGACACCGTGAACCAGCACGCCCCTAACTTCAAGGCGGCGGTGCTGGGGCGCCAGATCCTCAGTCCGCTGGACCTCGAGAGAACCTTCGGACTGGTCGGCGGCGACATCATGCACGGCGCACTGCAGCTCGATCAAATGTTCAGCGCGCGACCCATGCTGGGTCACGGAAATTACCGCGGTCCCCTGCCCGGCCTGTACATGTGCGGGGCGGGCACGCACCCCGGTGGCGGGGTGACCGGCGCGCCCGGTCACAATGCCGCACGCGAGATCCTCTCCGATTTCAGACGGGGGCGGCTCAAGCGGGCGGCCTGAGTGAAGCGCACCAGAAAGAAAAACGGCGAGCCGCGCTTCGAGCGAAAGCTGCCCGAGGCGCGCCGCAAGGCGCTGGTCGAGGCGACCATAGAATCGCTGAAGCAGTTCGGCCACGAAGGTCTCTCGATACGCCGCATCAGCGCCCAGGCGCGGGTCTCCATCGGGCTGATCAACCATCACTTCCCGACCAAGGATGCCCTGGTCGCCGAGGCCTATCGCTACTTCAACAATGAGCTCGTGGGTGGCCTGCGCCAGGCGGTAGCAAGTGCCCCGCCCGCACCTCGCGCCCGCCTGCGCGCCTTTTTCGAGGCGTCCTTTTCACCGCCCAACCTGGACAGTGACGTGCTGGCCGTCTGGGTGGTGTTCTGGGGCCTTTACCGGCACTCGAAGGATATTCAGCGCGTGCAGAGCGAGACGTATCATGGCTACGTGGACCTGCTCAGAGGCATGCTGGCGGATCTCGAAAGAGAGGCCGGGGAGCTGCGCTTCAACCTGCGGCTCGCCGCTATCGGACTGACGGCCATGATCGATGGGCTGTGGCTGGAGTGGTGCCTGGATCCGGATAATTTCGAGCCGCCGGAAGCCGTGTCGCTGTGCGAGGCCTGGATCGACCGGCTCGGCAGCTGACATCGCGGCCGAGGTTTCTCAATGTGCCCAGGCAGGCTGCGGCAGGAGGGGGGCTGTGGACGTTCTCATGGACAAGATTCAGCACGTGGTCGTGCTGATGCTTGAAAACCGGTCCTTCGATTGCCTGCTCGGCAGGCTTTACCCCTCATCCGCCGCCTTTCACGGCCTCACCGGCATGGAGCTCAACCTCGACCCGGCTGGCAACCCGGTGAGCCCCTGGAACCTCCCGGGCAACGATCCGCAGACCATGACGATCCCCTCTCCCGACCCGGGCGAACTGTTCACCGATATCAACACGCAGATCTTCGGCACACCCACTCCCATCGGCACTGCCACCGCGACGATGGATGGGTTCGTGAAGAGCTACCTCGCTCAGGCCAGCACGAACCCTGGGCAGACCTATGACCTCCGCTCGGTGATGCACTTCTACAGCGCCTCACAGGTGCCGGTCATCAGTCAGCTGGCGAGTGCCTTTGCGGTGTGCGACCAATGGCACGCCTCTGCCCCCTGCCAGACCTGGCCAAACCGGTTCTTTGTCCACACCGCTACGGCCGGCGGCTACGAGAATAACTCGCCCGTTCACTTCCCGTACCTCATGCCGACCATCTTCACGCGTTTCGATCAGGCCGGGATGGGCGATGCATGGCGGGTCTACTTCCACGAGGTACCCCAGTCCCTGACGCTCTCCGACCTGTGGAGTCATCTCGAGCGGTTCCGGCTGTACGCGCAGTTCCGTGACGATGCGGCCGCGGGCAGTCTGCCGGCTTACGCCTTCATCGAGCCGCGGTATTTTCCGGACGTCGAGCTGCCCAACGACCAACATCCGCCGCACGTCGTGTCCCTCGGTGAGCAGTTGATCGCGGATGTTTACAACTGCATCCGGAGCGGTCCGGCGTGGACGCAAACGCTGCTGATCATCACGTACGACGAGCACGGCGGATGTTACGATCACATGCCACCGCCGGCGGCCGCGGCACCTGAGGCAGCGGCTGCGGGTCAGGCGTTCGGGTTCGACCGGTACGGCGTGCGTGTGCCTGCCGTGATCATCTCGCCGTACATCCGGGCCGGCACGATCCTGCGCGCGGCTCCGGGAGCCCCACCTTTCGATCACACTTCGATCATTGCCACGCTTCGCAGGCGCTTCGATCTGGGGGCCGCGCTCAGCGCCCGGGACGCCGCCGCACCCGATCTCTCAGGCGCGTTCTCCCTGCAGACACCGGACAATGGCGGCCCGGCGCAGATCGACGCCATCCCCTACACGCCAAGTCCAGGAGAGGTTGCTCGCGCCCGCCAGCAGCCCGTCAACAGCATGCAGGCTGCACTGACCCGGCTCGCGGCACATTTGCCCGATCTGTCAGGCACGCCGAACGCCACCGCTGTCATCAACGCGCACATCGCACACCTGTCGCAGGCGCCCGTCATTGCTCCCACTGGCGACAAAATATCGGCGGCCCCTGAGACGCTCGCGACTCGTGCCGATGCATTGCATTTCATCAAGCAAAAGCTGCAGGGCCTGTTCAGTGCGATCTGAACGCCGTTCATGCACCGCCTGAGGGGAGATGGGCGCCGCCTGGGCGGGATGGGGCGTCCGCTTGCGCAGGATTGGGCGTCTGCTTGCGCAGGTTGGCCGCTGGCCGGCACGACTTCGCCGAGGTGCTTTCGCGCTCCCAGCGCGCGAAGCAGCTTTCTGACGGGCTCGCCGATCAGCTCGTGGATCGCCGCGTCCGCGCGCAGCTGGGCCACGGGGCCGGGCAACAGTCGTATTCCTCCGCTCGAGTGAGTATTGAGCGTTGTCGTAAGTATCACGTGACCGGTCCTCGACCCAATGCGTGGGCAGGCCGAAGTTGCGCGACAGAGTCACCCGCATAACCCTGGCCTCGAGAGGAGTCCCGGTCACCAGCAGCGGCAGCCCGGTGCGACGCGCCAGAAATGCGCCGTATGTCAGCCGCTCGAGCAGCACCAGGCCGGCGGCGGGGCCCCCGTACTCGGGCGCTTCGCCTCGCTCCCCTCCGCCACCAAGAACGACAATTGCCTGCGCACCCGTCCGCGAGTTCGGATCAAGGGGTGGGTAGTGCTCGGCGAGCGCCGACAGGGTATCGGCAACGAGCGGGGTTGCCATCGGCCAGCAACTGATCAGCCCCGCCACCAGCAGTGTCCAGCCGAGCCGCCCGCGACGTCGCCGGATCAACACCGCCCCTACGGCGCTGACGAGCAGTGGACCCGATGGCGGCAGCAGCAGTGAGTTCGCCAGTGCCTTCAGGAAGTAGTACACCTCAGCCCTACCAGTTCCTCGCTCACCCGCCAGAGTCGCTCGGCAACCGAATCATCCACCGCCTCGGGTGCCGTCAACAATGGCGCCGAACGGCAGTCGCTGTAATACCCACCCGTGAGGTGCTGCACTTCGGGGGCCGTAGCCAGAAAGAGGGTGGTTTTCGCACCTTCCTCGACCGGGACGCCTCGCAGGGCCTGGATCCACCTGACAGCGAGACTCGCAAGCGCATTGGTCTGTCCAAGCCCGGTTGCGACGATGCCCGGATGAAGACTGTTCGCGGTCACGCCGCTGCCCGTCAGCCGGGCAGCCAGCGCACGCGTGAACAGGATGTTCGCGAGCTTTGAGCGTCCGTAGGCGCTTCTGGCACTGTAGCCGCGGGCGCTCATGAGATCCGCAAAGTCGATCTGCTGAGCACGATGTGCCCGTGAGGCCACGGTAACTATCCGCGCGGGTGAATGCTGTCGAATCCTCGGCAGCAGCAGATTTGTCAGCAGGAATGGCGCCAGGTGATTGACCGCGAACGTTCGCTCGTACCCATCGACCGTGACGGCGCGCCTGAAGCATACGCAACCCGCATTGTTGATCAGCACATCGAGCTTTGGCACGATGCGGTGCACGCAGTCCGCGAGCCTGCGCACCTCGGTGAGGGAGGCGAAATCGGCCTGCAGATACCGTACGTCAGCGCCGCCCTGGGCGCGCACGATCCGCACAGCCGCCTCACCGCGAGCAGCATCCCGGCCGTGCAGTAGAACCGAGTGTCCGAGCCGTGCCAGAACCCGGGCGGTCTCGAGCCCGATGCCATTCGTCGCGCCGGTCACCAGGACCGTCAGCATCCCTCTCGCAACCTCGCCCTCAGCTTGCCGATCTCATCCGCAGCAAGTCCGATCTTCTGCAGGTAGCTGCGGATTCCGCCGTCGCGCTGCAGGTATCCCAGCATGTTGTGTACGCCCTCCTCCGGGCATCGGACGCTCTCGAGGATGTCATTCGGATCACTGTTCGCGTAGCGCTCCAGGTAGGCGCTGCTCAGCATCCGTGTGCTTGCAGCGTAGTCGTACGCGATTGCCTCGGGCCGCACATCGGCGAGGGTGAGAAGCAGGGCCGCGATCAACCCGGTCCGGTCCTTGCCGGCCACGCAATGAAACAGCAGAGGCCCGGCGGAAGCCGCCGCGATGGCCTGCAAGACCTGCCGCAGCTCCGGACGCGCCTGCTCCAGGACCAGGCACTTCCAGCGCTCCTTCTCGCAACTTTGACTCAACTCGCGCCATTGCCCGGAGTTACTCGCCAGAAGCGAGACGTGCACGTAACGAATGCCGGCGCACTGCTCGTCGATCGGGCTGGGATTCAGTGCGATCTCCTCATCCCAGCGCAGATCCAACACCGTCTCGACCCCGTATTGCGCCAGGGCCTGCAGCCCATCAGCGGTGAGCTGCGCCAGGTCGTCGGACCTCAGCAGCGAGCGCCAGCGGGTCTGGGATCCGTCCACGGTTGGATAGCCCCCCAGGTCCCGTGCATTGAGGAGCGAGGGGAAATCCAGTACTCGCAGTGGATTGTGCATCACCCTGCAGTCTACTCACTCTTGGACCGGCAGGCGAAGTCAACCGGCTAAATCAAACACGTTGCGGCCCGTGTCCACGGCATGCTGGGCCATGAGGAAAGCCGCCGCGTTCCAGGACTGACCGGGCATCCCGCGCGGCGCGAGCGTTTTGCCATGCAGCCACTCGGTAAATGCCCAGTCGTTCAGGCTGCAGGCGCGCGCCAGCTTCACCAGCTCAGTGCGCGCCTGGGCGGCGCGGCCAGCCGCCACGAGCGCCGTGACCCAGAATCCGCCGACCATCGGCCAGACCCCGCCGTTGTGGTATTGCCAGATCAGGTTCTGCCTGTGCCGGGCCATGTAGGAGCGCCACAGTGGGCTGCCCTGGCGGATGGGTCGAATGACCGCCCGCACCGGATACGGATCGCCGGCGTGGGCACGCCGCAGGGCCCCCAGTGTTCGCCGGGTCGCTCCCGCGTCGGCCAGGCCCATGAGTACCGCGAGCACGTTGCCGAACACGTCGCCTTCCTCACCGAAGAAGGAGAAATTGACGAAGCTCAGATACAGGACGCGGTCGCGTCCGCGCCGCAGAACATAGTCACTCAGCAGCCGGGCGCGCCGATAGCGCGCTATCCCCGCCGAGAATGGATGAAACAGTCCGTTGAAATTCTCATGGGTGTCGGCGGCGTGGGGCAGGCGGTACAGCCGCTTCACGCAATACCACAGAGCGTTGGAGTACAGGACGAATCCCGACCGGGGCATGATATCGGCCCAGTCGCTGGCTTCGTTCTGCTGCAGCAGGAAGAAGCGCTGATGCTCCTGCGCCAGGAGCCACTGAAGGGCACCGCGGACCGGGCGCGCGTAACGCCGCCGCAGCCCGCCAGGGGCGCTCCGGCGGCCGTGTCGATCCAGCACCGCGAGCGCGATCAGCCACCACAGGGTCGAATCGATACAGCCGAGGTACCAGAAGTCGGCCTCCTGCCGCTGCAGATCTACGAATTTCGCAATCTGTCCATTCGGCGCCTGGTGCTGCGCAAGCGTCTGCAGCCCGGTGAGGGCGCCGCGAGCCAGGTCTGGGTCGCCACACAGGGCCATGCCGATCGCGCACACCGCCGCGTCGCGCCCGAAGATCGCCGTGTAGCCGCGCTGCTCGGACCGCTCACCGGGCGTGGCCGCCAGGATTCCCCCGGGTGTCAGGTTTCGGCGCAGCAGCTCCAGCGATCGATCCCGGCAGGCTGCCAGCAGTGCCTCGGGTTCACGTACGTCGCCGGCTGGTTGGCCCCGCAGCGCCCGCACCACGGTACGTCTCGTAACAGAGCTCATATGACTGGCATCATAGCGATGCCAGCCCACGACAGTGAATCTATGGACATCGCACACCTGATCCAATCAGCGCTTGCACCCGTATTCCTCCTGTCCGGCGTCGGCGTGACCCTGGGCGTCATGACGGGACGGCTCACCCGCGTGGTGGACAGAGCACGGTCGCTGGAAGAGAAGCTCATGCATCATCCGGCGGATATCCGCCAGATACATGCGGATCTTCGAGTGTTGGCGAGGCGGGCGCGTTGCATCAATGCAGCAATCACGATGTGCGGCTGCTCGGCAGTGCTGATCGCTCTTGTCGTCATTACTCTGTTTGCAAACGCGTTCTTCGGCTCGGGGTTCGCTGCCACCATTGCGCTGTTGTTCGTCGGGGCGATGGTCTTCATCACCGGGGCATACCTCGCTTTCCTGATCGAGGTGCGAATCGCCACGTCGCATCTGCGCATCGGACCGCAGCAATAGCGCTTTGACGGGCCCCGCCCGTTGGGTCGGTGGGCGAAAGGCGCGAATCCGCGCCACGGGAGATGCCCGAGCGCGTTCGCGGTCCAGCGTCCCCGCCCCCTGGCGCGGGCCGGTAACGCTGAAGCTGGCTGGGCGCAATCGCCAGGGTTCTCGTCAAATCAATGACTTATAGCCCAGGTAAAGTCCGGCAGCGCCGCGTGGAATCTGTTACCCTGCGCGTCCTTTTTTTCGCACACCCATGAACCGCCCGATTCGCAACATCGCGATCATCGCCCACGTCGATCACGGCAAGACGACGCTGGTCGATTGCCTGCTGAAGCAGTCGGGGACCTTTGCCGCCCATGAAAAGATGGGTGAGCGCATCATGGATTCCAACGACATCGAGCGCGAGCGCGGCATCACGATCCTGGCGAAGAACTGCGCGATCGAGTACGGCGGCACCCGGATCAACATCGTGGACACGCCCGGCCACGCCGATTTCGGCGGTGAGGTGGAGCGCGTGCTCTCCATGGTGGACGGGGTCCTGCTGCTGGTGGATGCAGTCGAAGGCCCGATGCCTCAGACTCGCTTTGTCACGCGCAAGGCGCTCGCGCTGGGGCTCAAGGCCATCGTGGTCGTCAACAAGATCGACCGCCCGGGGGCCCGCCCCGCCTGGGTCATCGACCAGACGTTCGAGCTGTTTGACAAGCTGGGTGCGAGCGATGAGCAGCTGGACTTCCCGGTGATCTATGCGTCCGCCCTGCAGGGGTGGGCCAGCACCGATTACACGGAACGGCGCCCGGACATGGCCGCGCTGTTCGAGGCCATCCTGGCGCACGTGCCGCCACCGGCCGCCGAAGCAGGCAGACCACTGCAGCTGCAGATCTCCACCCTCGACTACAACTCCTATGTCGGCCGGATCGGCATCGGGCGCATCCGCCGCGGTTCGGTTCACCCGGGTCAGCTCGTAGCACTGCGATTTGGCGACGAGGATCGCGGCACTGCGAAGATCGGCCAGGTGCTGACCTTCAAGGGGCTGCAGCGTGCGCCGGTGGACGAGGCTACGGCGGGTGACATCGTGGCAATCACCGGGATCGAGGCAGTTAACATCGGCCTGACGGTCTGCGATCCTGAATCGGCCGACGGCTTGCCGCCGATTCGTGTGGACGAACCGACGCTTGCGATGAACTTTCAGGTCAACACCTCACCGCTGGCCGGTCGCGAAGGCAAATACGTCACCAGCCGCCAGATTCGGGAGCGGCTGTACCGCGAGCTGCAAAGCAACGTGGCCCTGCGGGTGGAAGACACCGATGAGCCCGATGTCATGCGCGTCTCCGGGCGCGGCGAGCTGCATCTCACTATCCTGATCGAGAACATGCGGCGCGAGGGCTACGAGCTTGCCGTGTCACGGCCTCAGGTGCTCACGAGAGTGGTGAACGGTGAGGTCCATGAGCCCTACGAGGCGCTCACGGTGGACATCGAAGAGAGTCACCAGGGAGCGGTCATGGAGGCCCTGGGCGCCCGCCGCGCCGACCTGACGGACATGGCCATTGATGGAAACAATGGCCGTACACGCCTGGAGTATCGCGTCCCGGCGCGCGGACTGATCGGCTTCCAGGGCGAGTTCATGACCCTGACGCGCGGTACCGGCCTGATAAGCCATATCTTCGATGGCTATGCCCCGGTGAAGGGCGAGATCCCCGACCGCCATAACGGCGTACTGGTCAGCAACGAAGCGGGCGAAGCCGTCGGCTACGCGCTGTTCAATCTCCAGGAGCGGGGGCGGCTGTTCGTCAGCCCCGGCGAGAAGCTCTACGAAGGCATGATCGTCGGGATCCACAGCCGCGATAACGATCTGGTGGTGAACCCGATCAAGACCAAGAAGCTCACCAACATCCGCGCCGCTGGCAAGGATGACGCCATCCTGCTCACCCCGCCCATCGCGCTCACGCTGGAGTACGCGGTGGAGTTCATCGCGGATGACGAGCTCGTCGAAGTGACACCCATCTCGATCCGCATTCGTAAACGGTACCTGCGCGAGCAGGAGCGCAAGCGAGCCGCACGAAGCGAAACGGTGCTCATAGCCTGAGACCCGCGCACCGGGCGCCGGCGCAACGTGCGTGCGCCAGACTCGTTCCGGTACCGCTGGTTACCGCAATACAATCAATTAGTTACCCACGAGCGGCGCGGCTTGGTAGCATCGTGCGGGAACAGTGCGGCCCGGTCGCACACAAGTACAACCGAACACTCAGGGGAACGCATGATCAGCAGGCTATCGCGCCCGGCCGCGCTCTGCGCGCTGTCCGGGCTTCTGACCCTCGCCGCGGGCATCGCGCGCGCCGATGTCACCGTCCAGAACACTATCGCGGTGGAGGGCGCCGGCGCCATGGCGATGGGCAACCTCACCGGTACGACCCGTACCACGATATCCGGTGACAAGTCGCGCACCGACAGTGACATCCAGATGAAATCGCGACTGGTGCGGATGCTGGCGCACAACGCAGTCGGCCCGAGCGCCACCATCGTGCGCCTTGGCGACGACGAGATCTATCGGCTCAACATCAACAAGAAGGAGTACACCGAGACGACCTTCGAGCAGATGCGCGAGCAGATGAGCCGGATGAACGATCAGATGAACAAGTCGGACCGTAAGGAGGAGCAGACGCCGTCCGCGGTCGATGAGTCCAAGTGCGAGTGGCTGCCCCCGAAAGTTCAGGTAAACAAGTCCGGCGAGAAAACCCAGATCGCCGGCTACGAGGCCGAGCGGATGACGCTCGTGGCCTCGCAGCCATGCAAAGACAAGGAAACCGGGGCGATCTGCGAGATCACGCTGGCGCTCGATGAGTGGCTTGCGAGCGGCTTCACCGAGAGCGCCGAGGCGCAGAAGTTCCACAAGGCCTACGCGCAGAAAATCGGCTTCGACGTCGCATCCTCCCAGGACTTCTCCCAGCGTGCGCAGGCGATGTTCGGCCGCTACAAGGGCCTCTGGAGCGAGATCGTCTCGAAGATGCAGGGCATGAAGGGTTACCCGGTGAAGTCGAGCTTCACGCTCGCGCTCGGCGGCGAGCAATGCAAGGGCGCCCAGCAGGCCAAGTCCGACTCGAACGAGGATTCCTCGGCAGCCGGCGGCGGCAACCTCGCCAACCAGGTCGCCGGCAAGCTGGGCTCGCTGTTCCACAAGAAAAAGGACGAGCAGGACGCCCCGCCCGCTCAGACAGCCACCGCGAGTCCGCCTCCGGTTCCCGCAGGGGACGTCGTGATGATGACCATCACTTCCCAGCTGGTCTCCGTGACCACGGACGCGGCGAGTCCCGATGCGTTCGTCGTGCCGGCGGACTTCAAGAAACGGGAGCTCAAAACGCAGTAGCGGCGCTCTGAGGGAAGTTGCCTGCTATCCGACCTCGCGGGCCCCGCGTATATCGACGAACTGCAGAAACTCCATTCGCGTGCGTGCGTCTTCGCGGAACGTGCCGGTCATCCGGCTGGTCACCATCGACACTCCGCGCTTGTGGATGCCGCGGGTCGTCATGCACTCGTGGGAGCCGTCGATGACGACACCGACGCCGCGGGGTTTGAGTACGGAGTTGATGCAGTTCGCTATCTGCGCTGTGAGCTTCTCCTGCACCTGCAGGCGCCGTGCATAGCCCTCGACCACTCGTGCGATCTTGCTGATGCCGACGACTTTGTTGGTCGGCAGGTAGCCCACATGGACCCGCCCGATGATGGGCGCCATGTGGTGCTCGCAGTGCGATTCGAACGAGATGTCACGCAGCACGATCATCTCATCGTAGCCGCCCACTTCCTCGAAGGTGCGCGCCAGATAGGCCGCAGGATCGATGTCGTAGCCTGAGAACCAGTCGCGGTAGGCGTTCACGACCCGCTTGGGCGTGTCGCGCAGTCCCTCCCGGTCCGGATCGTCGCCCGCCCAGCGCAGCAACGTGCGCACCGCCGCCTCAGCCGCCTTGCGGGAGACTCTTCGCCGATGTTTTTCCGCCATCCATCCCTCTTGCCATTCACTGCGTTGGGAAGAATCCAGGCACCGCAGGTTAGCGATGCCGGAAAGAGCGGGCAAGGTTCCCGGGTGAAACCGGGCCGAGCTCCCGCGGGCAGTTGCGTGCTAACGCATCATCCGCTCGACTCGGGCGACCAGAGTGGAAGGCTGGATCTCGAGCGCCTCGGAGAGCTTGCACAGGGTCGTGAGCGTCGGTTGGCGGATTCCGCGTTCCATCTGACTGACGAAGGTCCGGTCCACGTCGGCGCTCAGCGCGAGCGCCTCCTGTGAGATGCCTCTCGCAGTACGCTGCTCCCGCAGGACCTTCCCGAAGATCGCCGCAATGTTTTCCGGTGCCATCAGCGCAGCATCTTTCGACCTGCTGTGGTATTAGGTCCACGGGTTATATCCTACAGCCTGGACCGCCGCGCTGGCGCATCTCGCGGCGATAAATCCCCACGCCCGGTTGCAGTCCTGTCAGAATGCACCGCCGGATACCGGGTCGCCGCGACGGATACTGCGTCATGCCCTCTGGGGCCGAAACAACCAATCTCGCTCTGTTCTGCGACTTCGAGAACATCGCCCTCGGAGTGCGCGACGCACGCTACGCGCAGTTCGACATCAACCGTGTACTGGAGCGGCTGCTGCTCAAAGGCTCCATCGTAGTCAAGAAAGCCTACTGCGACTGGGAGCGCTACAAGGAATTCAAATCCGGCATGCACCTGGCCGGCTTCGAGCTCATCGAGATCCCGCATGTGAAGCAGTCGGGCAAGAACTCCGCTGACATTCGCATGGTGGTGGATGCACTCGACCTGTGCTACACCAAGACACACGTGGACACCTTCGTCATCATCAGCGGCGACTCGGACTTCTCTCCGCTCGTGAGCAAGCTGCGTGAGAACAACAAGGACGTCATCGGCGTGGGGGTGAAGAATTCGACTTCCGATCTGCTGATCGCCAACTGCGACGAATTCATCTACTACGACGATCTCGTCAGGGAACAGCCGCGTTCGCGGCGACCGCGCAAGAAGGCAGCGGCCAGCGAGTCCGCGCAGTCCTCGGAAAGCACCACGCGAACCGCGGAACCCCGTGATGCGGAGCACCGCGACGAAGACCGTCAGCAGGAGGCCTTCGACCTGGTTCTTGCGACGCTCGATGCGCTCCTCTCCGAGCGCGGCGCCGAGGACAAGATCTGGGGTTCGATGGTGAAGCAGGCCCTGAAGCGCCGCCGCCCCGGCTTCAACGAGAGCTACTACGGATTCCGTTCCTTCAACAAGCTGCTGGAGGAAGCGGCCCAGCGCAGACTGATAACGCTGGAGCGGGATGACAAGTCAGGCGGGTATGTCGTGCACAGTACCGTGGAGAGCGGCTGACCGCATTCGCGGGCACTGCCCCGGAGGAAGGAGCACGTAGAACGCTGCGTCCTAACTCGGAACCCGTCGGCCCTCGCTGAGGGTTGGCTCTGAGGCGCGTCGTCCCGTCACCATGACGGTGTGCAGCTCAGTGATCGCCTTGCTGCCCGTCCTCACGAACAGGAACGGGAACACCGCATGCACGAGGCAGGCTCCGCCAGCGAGCATCAGGCGACCGCCGAACCAGCTTGCCCGCAGCAGATGAGCGCCATAACTCTCACCGACCGAGGCGGGGTGGTCCGTGAACAGCCGTGCGATTGCCATGCCTGCAGCTTAGCTCTTGAGCGCCGCGACAGGGTTGCGAAGAGCAGGCGGAAAGGGATCGATTGAGAAATATTGTTTCGTATATATCAAAAATACAGATACAATATTTCATGGATAAGCTGGACCGTAAGATTCTGGATCTGATCCAGAAGGACGCGGGGTTGACCGCTGCGGAGCTCGCCGACCGTGTAGGCCTCTCCAAGGCGCCCTGCTGGCGACGCATCAAACGCCTCGAAGAGGAAGGGATCATCAAGCAGACGGTCGCCCTGCTCGATGCCCGCGCCCTGAACGTCGGCACGACCGTCTTCGTCACGCTCAAGACGGGCAACCACAGCGAGGCTTGGTTCGAGAGGTTCGTCCAAGCCGTCCGCGACATTCCCGAGGTCACGGAGATCCACCGCATGAGCGGCGACGTCGACTACCTGATGCGCATCGTGGTGCCGGACATCGATGCGTACGATGTCGTCTACAAGAGACTGATTGCGGCGGTTGATTTTCAGGACGTCAGCGCCAGTTTTGCACTGGAGACCATCAAGTACACGACCGCCCTGCCGCTGGGCTACCTGAAACTCACCTGAGGCCGGCCTCCGCGCACCTCCCCGGCAGTGATCAGAAGGTGATTGCTGCTCCGGCCAGCAGCATGCCCTGCAAGAAAGCCTGGCCGCGGCCTCGAACGTGACACAGAAGCCCGCTCTGATCGGAGCGGCAGAATGCCGAAGTGTCCGCACTCACGAGCGTTGCAAGACCCCGTGCTTCCAGGCGCAGAGCGAGGTGACGATTGACGGGCCATCGCAACCCCAACCCGGCCGAGCCGGAGAAGCGTGTATCAGAGGTGCCCGGGGCCTCCGGGCTGAGCCTCGTGAGGCCGAGGCCTCCATCGATGAAGGGCTTGAGGGGCAGTTCCTGGTTCAGCAGCAGCAAGCCGCCCAGATGCAGATACTCGACCACCACGGGTGCGGAGGAAAAGGGTGGATCGCCACGCAGGACCGTGGATTCCCGTCCGTAAAACAACTCGTACTGGGCGCTATCGTCCGCCCGCAAATCGAGCGCAATGGCAAACGATGCTCGATCGTCCAGATCGACGTGCTGGCTCACATCGCTGGCGGGCGGCCCATTGTCCACGTTGAAGCCGCCACCCAGGCCGAGGCCCAGAAAAGGGGTGACCTCATATCCGGGCCATTGGTCCTGCGAGGCTGCGCTCTGCCCAGCACCGGCCGCTTGTGCGGCCGCCATGGCGAGCGCCATCAGTCCCGCCCATTGCTTCAACGACTTTACTCCTGCAGCGATCGTGCGCCGGACCCCGCACAGCCAGAGTGCCCGCGCATGAATCTGTGCGGGACCCTACGATAATAAGCAGTGGAGCTGCGGGGCGCACGTTCCCTGCGCCTGACTTCGGCGAATGCCACGTTCCCGATGGCCGCAGGCTCCGCCGACTTCCTGATCGGCGGGCCCGCGCCCACACCGCACTTCGCTCAGAGGCTTCTGAGGAAGTTGACAAGGTCCTGCTTCGAGCGATCGTTCAGGCCTTCGAAGTTTGCGACAACGGCATTGGCCTCCGACGCGGTAGAAGAGGCGGCGCTCGGCGCCCCGGGGGCGTGAGATCCGCCGCTGACACCCGAGCTTGCGTGATCTGCAATGGCCTGCAAAAGGTCGCTGGTGCGGCCGTCGTGGAGGAAGTACACCCGCTGCCCCAACCCCCACAGCGGCGCAGTGCGGAACTCGTCAGGTCCCGCAGCGCCTTGCAGGATGTTGTCCGCGAGCTTCGCTCCCATGTGATGCAGCGCGAGATCCGAGTACAGGGCCACGGGCTTGTTGGCGAGAGCCGCGAGCGCGGTGCTGTCAGTATTGAGGGTGGGGGTATGACACATGCCACAGCCCACCGCAGCGAAGACCTGTCGTCCTCGGGTGATGGATACCGTGCCTCCCGGGGCAGTCGTCGAGGGGGCCGGTGGACCGAGGAATCGCATGTAGAGAGCGAACTTGTCGATATCGCCGAGGATGTCACTCATGCTCGCCAGATCGTTCTTGCCCGTGACATCATTCGGCGTGGCGGCAGTCTGGCAGCTCGGATTCAGATCCCGCTCGGTCGGAAAGAGCTCGTTCGTGATACCCATCTCCACGTTGTAGGCCTCACCGGCGAACATCAGCAGCGAGACGTTCTGCGCCTTCCAGCCGAAGCGCGCGATGCGCCCGTCATTGCCATTCGTGTTCAGGTGTCCCGTGATGCCCAGTTGCGACTTCAGCCTGCCGTTGGCTGCCAGATTGTTGACCAGCGTGGTGTCGGGAATGCTTTCGATGAGTCCCGTACCGAAAGTGGGAGTAGGAATACGCAGGGATACATTGCCTCGCCGCCACTGCGTGTTGAAATCCTCCTGCACGGCAGTGCACTGGCTGGCGCTGCCGGTGGCGTCCGTGCGCCCGCTGATCACGAAGAGCGAATGCACGCCCCCATCGCGCGCGCCGCCCGCAGTGAATTTGAACCGCGCCTCGCGGACCGGGCCCTGCGCACTGATGAACGTCGGCAGGGAGTTGTGCGCTCCCATGGCGGTAGCGACGGTGGCCTGCGGATTGACAGGCGGCGAGGAGCCGCCGTGGATCGGAAATGCGTGACAGCCGATACAGCTGTCGAGGTTGAATCTCGGCCCGAGCCCCTCTCCGACGCCCTCCGCTTCGGCAAAGGCGGTCTGGCCCGCGAGAAACATCGCGGTTTGCGCAGCGGTCAGGCCCGGCAGCGGATCGCCGGCGCTGACTCCCGCGCGAACGCCCGGGTCGGTCGCGGCGCTCACTGCTGCAGTCAGCGTGATGAAGGTGATCCCCGAAAAAACGACGGCACGCGCGGCCGTGGTGTGCGGTGCTCTCATGACTCCCCCCTGCAGGCTTGTACGTTCGACAGCCTGTGCGGCGGAAGCCAGAGCAAAGCCCGTGCCATCCATGCACGGACATACGCTCAACTGACTCAACTTGTTGATTCGTGACCCAAACCAACTCCTCGGGCAGCGCGGGTCCGACGGGGTGAGTGAGCTGGGGACCCTCGGAAATGTCGCCCGCCGCAGACGTCTGCCGGCTTGGCGGACCCAAGTCTTTGATTGGCCGTCGAGTGCACTGTCGCCAATTGAGGACGCCCGGGCGGCGCGGCTGCCTCAACGCTGCCGGGCAGCGATCTGGCGCGGCGGCTCGAGCGAGTTCTCCCGGATGATCTGAGCGATCCGCGCCTGGATCTCCCCCCGATCGATGTCGTACGCAGTGGTCGCAAGCACAGGCCGTCTGCGCGCAGACTGCGCCAGCTGCTCGCCGGAGGCGTTGCGCACGTCCACGCGAACCCGGGTCGATAATCCGATGCGCAGCGGATGCGCGGCCATCTGCTGCGCATCGAGCATGATGCGCACGGGCACGCGTTGCACCACCTTGATCCAGTTGCCGGTAGCATTTTGCGCGGGCAGCAGGGCGAATGCGGCACCGGTTCCCATGCCGAGGCCGGCGACCGTACCGTGATACTCGACCTCGCCGCCGTACAGATCGGCGATGACCCGAACTGGCTGGCCGATCCGCATCTGGCTGAGCTGGACCTCCTTGAAATTGGCCTCGACGCGCAGCCGATCGAGCGGCACGATCGCCAGCAGCGGTGCCCCCGGGGCAATCCGCTCGCCCAGCTGCACCGATCGCTTGGCCACGTACCCGGACACCGGCGCGCGAATGCTCGTCCGGCGAGTCACCAGGTATGCGTGCTCGACCTCCGTGGAGGCCGACTGGACGTCGGGATTATCCGACACCCCTGTCTGTCCGGTCAGTGCATCGCTCGCTGCCAGATTCTTTTCCGCCGCCAGCAGCGCGTCGTGAGCGGCATTCAGAGCATCGTGCGCGTGAGCCGCTTCCTCGGAGGATACGGCGCCGCTGGCGGTCAGGTTTCGGCGCCGCTCGAGATCGGCGTGGGCGCGTTGCAGATCAGCCCGTCTCTGCGCGACGAGAGCCTCCAGTTGGTCGCGGGTTGCAAACACCGTTCGGACCTGGCGGACCGCTCGCGCGAGCCTCGCTTCGGCGTCGCGCAATGCAATCTGCGCATCGGTCTCATCGAGCCTGACGATTTCCTGGCCCGACCTCACCAGGTCGGTCTCGTCGGCGTTGATGCTGACGACCGTACCGCTTACCTGCGACATGACACTTACCAGGTCGCCGGCGACATACGCATCGTCGGTGCTCTGGTAATGGCGCGCGTACAGCCACCACCAGGCGACGGCGATGAGCCCGATTACCACGCACGACACCGTGACGATGAGGAGCCAGCGATTGCGGCGATTATGCGGCGCCTCGGCCGCGGAGGCGGCTTTGTTGTCCACGTCGTGGTCCATGGTCAGTTCCCTATCAGCGTCTGCGTCGGCGCCTGCCCCAAGTACCCGCCGCCCAGAGCCTCCACGAGATCGGCTGTGAGGCTCAGCCCGCGCGCGAGCAGCTGAGCGCGGACCGTCTGGGTGAGAAATAGCTCGTTCTGAGCGGATAGCACACTGAGATAATTGTCGAGCCCGGCACGATAACGCTCGCGGGTCGTGCCATAGGCTCTCTGCGCTGCCTCCTCGGCGACCCGCGCTGCATCGCTCTCCTTCATCAGGGCCTCCCAGTTGGTTACCACGTCGGCGACCTCGTTGACTGCATCGATCAGCGTCTGATTGTACTGGGCTACCGACTGGTCATATTGTGCCTGGCGCGATGCCAGGGCACCGCGCAACTGGCGGCGGTTGAATATCGGCAGGCTCAACGCGGGCCCAGCTCCGGCGACCGCGCTTGCGGCATCCAACAGCTTCGAGAGCCCGATGCTCTGAAACCCGGCGAATGCCGCGAGATTCACGTTCGGGTAGAAATCGGCCTCGGCGGCGGCGATCCCGCGAGCGGCGCCCTCCACCCGCCACCGCTGGGCCGTCACATCGGGTCTGCGCCCCAGCAGCTCGGCCGGCAGAGCGGATGGGAGCGCGAGCTGTTGCGGCCCCTGCAGATGCGGGCGATCCAGCGTGGCTCCTCTGTCCGGGCCCGCGCCCACCAGATCACCCAGCTGCGCGCGAAGCATCTTGATCTGGGACTGCGTGTACTGCACACCTGCCTGCGTCAATGCCGCCGAAGCTTCCGACTGGCTGACCCGGGCCGCGTTCTCCAGACCGGATGAGGCGCGTTGCCGGGTGAGAGTGAGAATCGTGTTCTGCTGCTCGAGACTCGCCTGTGCCACATCGAGAAGCGCAAATTGCAGATCGAGCTGGAAGTACGCCCGTGCGAGCGCTACGGTCAGCGCCAGTCGCGCCGCTGCCCGATCCGCCTCGGCAGCGCGCACATCGGCGCGCGCTGCCTGGAGAATGTCCCGATTGCGCCCCCAGAAGTCGATGTCATAGCTGAAATTGAGCGCCAGCTCGCCATCGGTGAAGACGTGCCCGGCAAAAGGCGGTGGATATAGTCCGTTCTGCGAATAACGCTGCCGCCGCAGCTCTGCCGCAAGAGTGGTTGCGGGCAGGCGTGCGCCCGATGCCTGAAGCGCGCGCGCCTGGGCCGCCTGAAGGCGGGCCTGCGCACTTTGCAGCGACGGACTGCCGGCAAGAGCTTCCTGCATCAAAGAGTTCAGTTGCAGGTCCTGGTACGCCGCCCACCACTGCTCTGTCGGCCACGCCGCCGCATCGATGTGGGCGGGGCTCAAAGTGCCGCTCGCTGCCAGCTTCTCGGGTGCAATCTGCGGCACGCCCTGCCATCCGCCGCCGGGGACGCAAGCAGTCGCACATACGCACGACAGCGCGCCCGCCGCCCAGGCGGCCTGCAACCTGCTCAAGACCTGTCTCCTCGCGTGCGGTGGGCTACCTTGGTTCGATCATGCGGCGGAGGATTGGCTTGCGGACGAAGCCTTGCCGACGCATGAAGCCCTTTTCCTGATGCGATGGCTGTCGGTAAGATGACTGCCTCGGCAGTTATTTCTGACCGGAAGGGGTCCGTTTGTCAAGAAGAAGGCTTTCAATTGCCGGGCGTCTGGCCATGGCAGCGGGCGTTGCGCTGGTGGCGATGGCGTGCAGCCGGACGAAACAGAGCCAGCAGACCGCCGGTCCGCCCGCTCAGGTTGGAGTGATCACGGCGCATGCCGGGCCGATCCCGCTGACGCGCGATCTCGTGGGACGGCTGTCCGCTACCCGCGTGTCGGATGTGCGCGCGCGTGTTGCGGGCATCCTGCTGAAGCGCCTGTACCAGGAGGGCACGGATGTCAAACAGGGCCAGGCGCTGTTTCAGATTGACCCTGCGCCCCTCAAGGCTGCACTCGATGCCGCCACCGCGGCTCTGGCCCAGGCGCAGGCAACTTCGATCAACGCACACGTTGCAGCTCAGCGTGCGCGTGAGCTGCTGCCGGGTGGCCTCGTGTCGCGCTCAGACCTGGACAACGCGGCAGCCACAGAGCGATCTACTGCAGCGGCCGTACAGCAGGCCGAGGCGAACGTCGAAACGGCGCGGATCAACCTGGGGTACGCACGCGTGACGGCACCCATTGCCGGCCGCGCTGGCCAGCAAGCCGTGACCGAGGGCGCGCTGGTAGGACAGGGCACACCAACACTGCTCACCACGGTCGAGCAGCTCGATCCCATCTATGCGAACTTCGACCAGCCCGCCGTGGAAGTCGAACGTCTGAGACGTGCGCAAACCTCCGGCCACATCACTCTCGTTCAGCCCAACAAGGCCGCCGTCCAACTGACGCTGCCCGATGGCGCTCCATACGGGCACCCCGGTCTACTCGACTTCTCCGACGTGACCGTGGATCCGACTACGGGCGCCGTTGCCCTGCGTGCGCTCATCCCCAATCCGGATGAGCAGCTGCTCCCGGGAATGTACGTCAACATACGCCTCACACTGGGAACTCTGAATCACGCCTACCTGGTTCCCATGGCCGCCCTGCAGCGGGACAACGAGGGGCCGTACGTCTTGACCGTCGGCGCCAACGACAAGGTGGTGCAAAAGCGCGTCGCTTCCGACACCAGCCGTGCTCAGAGCTGGATCGTCACTGCGGGGCTGACGGATGGCGACCGGATCATCGTGACCGGCATCCCCAATGCACGTACCGGAGAGACCGTCGTAGCGCTACCTTATGCCCCGCAGAATGAAGCCGCGGCGAACGGGAACGAGGAACCGGCAGCGGCCCAGCCATAACCTTCTGCGACCCAATCCCGACTTTCAGCCCACATGCCGCAATTTTTCATTGATCGCCCAGTCTTCGCGTGGGTGCTGGCCATTCTCATCACTCTCGCCGGCGTCATCTCGCTCACCCGCCTGCCCATCGAGGCATACCCGGCCATCGCGCCGCCGCAGATCGTCGTGAGCGCCAGCTATCCGGGGGCCAACGCCAGCACGGTCGAGTCCACTGTCACGCAGGTCATCGAGCAGCAGCTCACTGGTATCGACAACCTTCTGTATTTCACTTCCCAGTCCGGCTCCGACGGCTCCTCGCAGATCAGCCTCACGTTCGACAATGGCACGAATCCGGACATCGCGGCGGTACAGACCCAGAACCGGGTGTCACTGGCGGAGCCGCGCCTGCCAGCAGAAGTCACTCAGCAGGGCATCCGGATAGCCAAGGCGAACGCAGGGTTCCTTGCGGCAATCGCCCTGAGGTCGGCGCCGGGTGGACCCAGCGCGGACGAACTCAGCAATCTGATCGCCTCGCGGATACTCGATGAGATCCAGCGCCTGCCCGGCGTCGGCTCTGCGACTCAGTTCGGCTCCGAGTACGCCATGCGGATCTGGCTGAATCCGGACAAGCTGCACGCCTACGGCCTGTCAGCCTCGACGGTTCTTGACATCGTGCGCGCGCAGAACGTGCAGGTGGCCTCCGGCTCGATCGGTGCCGAGCCCGCCGTGCCCGGGCAGCAGATGGATGCCTCCGTGGTAGCCGAAGGACGCTTCACCTCACCGGAACAGTTCGAGAACATCCTGTTGCGGACCGAGCCGAACGGGACCTCGGTGCGCCTGAAGGACGTGGCGCGCATCTCGCTCGGACTGTATCAGTACGGCTCGGAGTCCCAGCTGGACGACAAGCCGGTGGCCGCATTCGGCATCCAGCTGCTGCCGAATGCCAATGCGCTGGACGTCATGCGCGCAGTACAGAAGCGCATGGGCGAGCTCGCGCACAGCTTCCCGGCTGGAGTTACCTGGTTCCTCCCGTACGACTCGACGTCGTTCATCCGCGTAGCCATTCGCGAAGTGCTCATCACGCTGGCCGAGGCGGTGGCGCTGGTGTTCGTAGTCATGCTGGTGTTTCTGCAGAGCTTCCGGGCCACGCTGATCCCGATGCTGGTGGTGCCGGCAGCCCTGATGGGCGCTCTCGTCGGCATGAGTGCGGTCGGTTTCTCCATCAATCAGCTCAGCCTGTTTGCCATGGTGCTCGCCATAGGCATCGTCGTGGACGACGCGATCGTGGTGGTGGAGGCCGCCGAGCGGATCATGCGCGAGGACCATGTTGGACCGAAGGAAGCCACCCGCAAGGCCATGGGCCAGATCACGGGGGCCATCGTCGCCATCACGCTGGTGCTCGCCGCGGTGTTCATCCCAAGCGCGTTGCAGACCGGCAGCACCGGTGTGATCTACCGGCAGTTCGCCTTGACGATTGCCCTGTCCATGGGATTCTCCGCATTTCTCGCTCTGAGCTTCACGCCGGCGCTGTGCGCAACTCTGCTGCGACCGGAGCATCTGCGCGGTAATTTCGTTTTTCGCTGGTTCAACCGTGCGTACGAGCGCACGCAGCGATCGTACGTGCATCGTGTGTTCCAGTCGGTGTCGCACACACCGCGCTGGATGGTCGCCTTCATTGCAATGCTGGTGGTCGGCGGGTTCCTGTTCATCAAGCTGCCGGGCAGCTTTCTGCCGGATGAGGATCAGGGCTACGGGCTGATCGATGTGCAGCTACCACCCGGCGCCTCCCTGCAGCGCACGCGTGAGGTGCTGCAGCAGCTCGATGCCGTGCTGAAGAAGAATCCGGCGGTCGGCTTCACGTTCCTGGTGGCGGGCTCCAGCTTCACGGGCACCGGCGAGAACGTCGGCCGGGCCTTCGTGCACCTGAAGCCCTGGGATGAGCGCAGCATCACGGCGGCCGACTTCATCGCCTGGGCGAGCGCGACGCTGCCGCAGAAACTACGCGACGCGCGCGTCTCCGTGTTCAACCTCCCGACGATCCGCGGCCTCGGTCAGTTCGGGGGCTTCGATTTCTTCCTCGAGGATCGGGGTGGACTCGGGCGCGAGGCACTGACCAGGGCCCAGGACACGGTCCTGGGCGCGGCCGCGCATGACTCGACTCTGACGGGCGTGCGGCTCAACACGCTCGACGCGGCGCCGCAGCTCAGACTGACGGTCGACCGCGTTCAGGCTCAGTCGATGGGGCTCTCGGTGAGCGATGTGTACACGGCGATTCAGCTGATGCTGGCACCAGTCTACGCGGATGACTTTCTCTACGAGGGGCGGGTTCTGCGCGTGCTGCTGCAGGCGGATGCTGCGTACCGCATGAGTCCCGAGGCGCTGGATCACTTCTACGTGATCGGTGCCAACAACGCGATGATCCCACTCTCGGCAGTCGTCAAGACTGACTGGGTCGTCGCCTACCCCGCACTCACCCGCTACAACGGCTACCCTGCAGTCGAGATCACGGGCTCCAACGCGCCGGGCCGCAGCTCTGGCGAGGCCATGGACGCGATGGAGAAGATCGTCGCCCGCAACCTGCCTCACACACTCGGCTACGACTGGGCGGGCCAGTCACTGCAGGAGCTGCTCTCGGGTGCGCAGGCGCCGATGCTCTTCGCCTTGTCGATCCTGGTCGTGTACCTGTGCCTGGCCGCGCTGTACGAAAGCTGGAGCGTTCCGGCGGCGGTTCTCATGGCCGTCCCGGTCGGACTGATCGGCAGTACCGTGGCCGCCCTGCTGCGCGGGATGCCCAATGACGTGTTCTTCAAGGTGGGACTGATCACGATCATCGGGCTCTCAGCCAAGAACGCCATCCTGATCGTGGAGTTTGCCGTCACGCAGCGGCAAACGGGGAAGAGTTTGCATGAGGCCGTGCTCGAGGCGGCCCGGCTGCGCTTCCGGCCGATCCTGATGACCTCGTTCGCCTTCATCCTCGGCGTCTTTCCAATGGCCATCTCGAGCGGCGCCGGAGCGAACGCGCGCCGCGCCATCGGCACCGCGGTCGTGGGCGGCATGCTGAGCGCCGCGCTGCTGGGCGTCCTGCTCATCCCGGTCTGCTTCGTCGCCGTGCGCAGGCTGATGGGCGAGAAGCTGGACGAGCCTTCCCCGGGAGCGGTCGCGTCCCAGCCAGCCGGTCACTCGTAGGGCTGTGGCTGGCGGGGCCGGCCCGGTGCGTCCGGCTCAGGGCGCGGACTGACTCCCGGCGGCGTTCCGCGCCGTGAATACATCACGGCCCAGAGCGCGCAGGCCTTCCTGGCCGGCGTATCCCAGGTGCCCGAGCCCGAACTGGTCTTCGATCGAGCGCAGCAGGGAGTAGTGGTTGTAGGCAACGGTGGAGGTGGTGCCGGGCTTGATGAAGGGCGACAGCAGCACCGCGCCGATCTTGCCGCCCCCCGGTCCATTGAACCCGGGAGCCTGGCGGGCACCCGGCAACGGTTTCTCGTTGCAACAGGCCGTGGAGGCTTCCGGTCCCGCGCTGTCGGACTCGTCGAAAGTGATGATGAGCAACCCGTCCTGCCTGAAGGCGGGTGAGTCCAGGATTCTCGGCACCCACGCCTGCAGAAAGGAATCGATGCCCTGGAAGCCACCGGGCTTGCCGTCCACGCATTGCGCATCGTGGCCGTCATTGCACAGGTTGGGTGTGATGAAGGAGAAATTGGCCGTCGTCGCCAGGCTCTGCAGGTCCTTCGGCAGCCGCTTCAGATTCACGACATGCGTATTGCAGCGGTGGGCATCGTCCACGATCCGATGAAAATAGATGAATGGGTCGTGGCGTGCCGCGTATTTGTCGCCGGCAACGGCGACATAGGACTTCTCCTGGGTGCCGGCCGGCGAGTGAGCACAGGTGGCGCTCTCGCGAGCAGGTACGTTGCCCATGTCCTCCATATAGCCCATCCAGGTCAGTCCCGCCGCCTCGAGCTGGTCGGGCAGGCTCGGCACCATCGCCGGATACAGGCACCCGGTCCCGAGTGCCTGCCCCAGCCCATTCAGGCCGGGCTTGCTGAGCTGGAACTCGGTCACGGTCGGACAATCTCCCTGTGTCTGCTCGTTCGGCGCCTGCCCGCTGATGAGCGCGATGTAATTGTCCAGGCTCGAGTGACCGATGCCGTAGTAGTTGCGCAGCAGCGCGCCCTGCTCGCGCAGAGTCTTCGCCAGATAAGGTGCCGGCGAGCTTTTGCTGAAGGTCACATCGAATGTCTGGTTCTCGAGCACGATCAGGAACACGTGCCGGATGAACCCCGGCTCGCCGGCCTGTGCGGCCGCACCATGCGCAAGCGCGTGCGAGTCCGCCCCAGCCTGGGCAGCCTTCGTCTCGTCGTGTCTGGCGCCGATGGCAACCGACAGAGGCAGCAACGCGGCGGCAGCTACGATGAGCGCGCCTCTGAGCTGCATCACGAGCCCTGCCTCAGCAACGCCGTCGCCTTGTCGAGCCGGTCACAATAGGCGTTGAGCACTGCTGCGGTCATTGAGCCGTACCGGTTGGCCTGCTCCCACTGGTTCTGCTCGATCGCCTCGCGCACGCCGGGCAATGTCTTGACACCGTACCCGGTGTACAGGCCCGGCGCGTAGACCAGATGTTTGTACCACTCACGGCCCGGAAGGCCGTGCGCATCCAGCAGTGTCTGCTCCATGCCGCGCAGCAGGTCGTTGAGCTGCCGGCCGTGGGCTGCATTCAGCTTCAGCCCTCCGGAAAGCAACCTGGCGTACTGCTCATCGTATTGCGAAGCGCTCTGGTGCAGCCTCGTCACCACGGTGTCGAGCGGCGCGAAGTCGAGGTTCGGAACCTCCGGCGCGCGCTCCGGCGCCTGAACTGGGCGTGTGGGATCGGTCGCCAGCGCAAAGGCGTTGGCGTCCAACAGCTTCGCCAGCTCCTGCGCCGCCTGACGCTTGTGATCGGTGAGCTCATGCAGCTCGCTCACGTAGCGACTCACGGTATCGGCGAAACCGCCGAACTGCAGCGGCAGAACATCGGCATCGGCCATCCGCAGGATCATATGGCCCACGGTTTTGGCCTCCATGACCCCGTAAACGAAGCCGGGATCGCCGAAGCGGATGTAGTGATCGTACGAATCGTAGTTGGAGTGATAGACCCCGGCCTGGTCGTCTTCGCCATCGTAGGAGACATCCAGCGTCGCTATGCCCAGATGCTGCAGAAACGGCGTGAAATCCGAGCCCGAGCCGAGCGCTCCGATCGGCAGATCGCCCCCGGCGGCGGCCAGCTTGGCCTCTTTCTTCTCGCTTTCGGAGGCACCTTTCTCGTAGCCCTCGACCATCTCGCGGGCGCGCACGCGCGCGAGTGCGCTGACGTGGGTTTCCGGATCCGCCACGCCCTCACCGACTTCGTCGGCCAGGTGCTGCAGCGAATGACTGCCGCCTGCACGCAGGAACCCGCGTGTGTTGGTGTCGGAATTCAGGTAGAGCACGGCCTTGTGCTGCAGCTCATCGGCGTGCGTTTCGGCCCACTCGGTCGAGCCGAGCAGCCCCGGCTCCTCGCCGTCCCAGCTCGCATACACCAGGGTGCGCTTCGGGCGCCAGCCGCTCTTGAGCAGTGCGCCGATCGCCTTGCCCTCCGCCATCATGGCCACGTGACCGGAAAGCGGATCCCACGCGCCGAACACCCAGCCGTCGCGGTGATTGCCGCGCACCACCCATTCGTCCGGTCTTTGCGATCCGGCGATCTTGGCAATCACATCGTAGAGCGGCTTCTGGCCCCAGTCGGAGCTGATCGCCAGATGTACTTTCGCAGGTCCCGGGCCGATGTGATAGGTGATGGGCAGAGCTCCGCGCCAGGACGGCGGTGCCACCGGCCCGGCCAGCGCCGTCAGCAGCGGCTGGGCGTCCCCGTAGGAAATCGGGATCACGGGAATCTTCAGCAGCGACTTGGCCTGCGAGAGTGGCAGCCGCTTGGCATTCTTCGTGGCCCCCACGCCCGGAGTCAGCGGATCCCCCGAGTAGATCGGCATGTCGGCAACCGAACCGCGCTGCAGTCCCTCGGACGGCCGCCACCCCCCCTTCGGGTACACATCCCCGCGCGCATATCCATCCTCGTGCGGGTCGGAATAGATGATGCAGCCGATCGCCCCGTGTTCCTGCGCGAGCTTCGGTTTCAAACCGCGCCATCCCTCACCGTAGCGCGTGATGACGATCTTGCCTTTGACATCCACACCCCGTCGCGCCAGGTCCTTGTAGTCATCCGGCATGCCATAATTCGCGTAGACCAGATCCCCCGTCACATCACCGTCCGCTCCATACACGTTGTACGGTCCCATCCCGTCCGTACGCGTGGAGGTGGCATCCCCGGGGATAGGTGGCTCCTTGAGAGTGGCGACGAACCGCGTCGGCGCCACCAGCTCGAGCGTATGCTGCTTCAGCGTGGGATACAGCGGATAGAACTCCTCGATCTGAGCATCCCAGCCCCACTTCCTGAACTGATCGCGCACGAACTCCGCATTGGCCTTGTCATGCGGGGCACCGACATTGTTGGCCTCCGAGGACATGCTCTTCATCCACGCATCCAGGTCCGAGGCATTGATATCGCCATCGAAGCGGGATTCGACTGCGTGCTCATCGGGCGCTTCCCCGGCGGTGAAGCCGAAAATCTCCCCGGGCGAGCCTGAGCCGTGCGGGTCGGTCATTCCGGCAGCCGTGGCGCCGGCGCAGATGAGTGTTGCCAATGTGAGCAGACAGGCCCGTCGGATGCAGTGGTCCATGCGTGAGTCCTTGAGAAAACAGGGCAAATTGGGGCGCCGGGGCGCGAAACCGTCAATGTTAAACCAACCGGGCGGCGGGCGCATTCACACCGGCCGGGAGGTCCCTCACGCGGGCGTCCGCCGGCGCAGGCTCCACAGATAATAGGCGGGGATTCCCAGAAGGATGATGCCGAGAGTGATGCCGGTATTCACCGGATCGGTCACGAGCGCGTTCACCACCATGGCGAGTGAGGCGAGCAGGAAAAGCGCCGGCACCACCGGGTAACCCCATGCCCGGTACGGCCGCTCGAGATCCGGGCGCTTGTGGCGCAGGACGAACACAGCCGCCACGGCGAGCGCATAGAACGGCCAGATACCCAGAATGAAACGGTCCGCCAGCTGCGCGAAATCATTTTGCAGCACGTAGATGACACCCAGCGCGGTGGACAGCCAGATGGCAACCGAGGGGCTGTGAAACCGCGGCGAGACGCGCGCGACGCCTCGGAAAAACAGGCCGCGGTCCGCCATGGCGAAGAAAATTCGCGGCCCGGTCATCATCGAGCCGTTGAGACCGCTGAAGGTCGAGACCAGCACCACGGCGGCGATGATCCCGGCGCCGGAGCCTGCGAACAGCGGAATGTGCTCGGCCGCGGTAGCTGCAATGAGCTTCGCCTGCGCCATCTGTGGCAGTGGTAACAGGTACATGAAGCCGATGTTGATGACGAGGTACACGAGCATCACGCAGACGGTGCCGATGATCAGTGCCAGCGGCAGCGTGCGCTGGGGGTTGCGAACCTCCCCTCCCATGAAGGACAGGTCGGCCCAGCCATCATAGGTCCACATCACCGGGATGAGCGCAGAGACCAGCAAGGAGGGGTGCAATCCGGAGCCCCACGCCGGGCTGAACCGCGAGGCGCCGGCAGGGCTGGCGGTGAATGCCAGTACGCCCAGCGCCATCACCGCCGCGTATTTGGCGGCAGTGGCAACGGTCATCACCACGGCGGCACGCCGCACACCGACATAGTTCAGCGCACCGATGACGATGATCGCGGCGGCTGCGACATGGCGGACATCGGTGGGACTCAGCTTCACGAAGTAGCCCAGATATTCGGCGAAGATCGTCGCGGTGGCCCCCAGCGCCGAGGCGCGCACGACGGCCAGCTCGGTCCAGCCGAACATGAAAGCGGGCAGCGGCCCGAAGCTCTCCAGGAGATAGGCGAAGATGCCCCCCGAGCGAGGCAGCGCGCCGGCCAGCTCGGCCAGGGTGAGCGCGCCGAACAGGGCCACGAGTCCTCCCAGGATCCAGCACAGGATGACCGGGCCCGGATGGCCCAGCTGCCCGGCAATCGTCGCCGGCACCCTGAAAATGCCGCTGCCGATCGTCACCCCGACCAACACGGCGACCGCATTGAGCAGGCCGATTCGCCGCGGCAGGCGCTCGCCCCAGCGGTCCGGCTCCTGCGTCACTGCGTCTCGATGAGCAGCGGAGTGAGCTCCTGCTGCACGGGGGGCTCTGTGTGGACGCAATTGCGGCCATTTCGCTTGGCCGAATACAGCGCGGCATCGGCCCGCTTCAGCATCGTGCTCGGCGTGTCGACACCCGGGGTCGACATAGTGCAACCGATGCTCGCAGTGATCGTGCGGCGGTCCGAGAACCATCGCCCCGTATCCACGCTGAGGATCTGCTCCCGCAGATGCTCTGCCGCCTCGCGAGCCTGCGCGAGTTCGGTCCCCGGCAGCACGATCAGGAACTCCTCTCCGCCGAGACGCCCGAAGAATGCCGGCTCGACCACGCTCGCGCGGACTTTGGCCGCCACGCTTTTCAACACCTCATCGCCCGTGGGATGGCCGAGCTGATCGTTGATCCTCTTGAAGTGGTCGATGTCGATGATGAGAGCGCAGCAGGGCCCGCCCTGCGGATCCCGCAACAGAGGCTCGAGGCGCGTCAGGACCGCGCGCCGGTTAGGTACGCCGGTGAGCTCATCCGTCATCGCAAGGTAACGCATACGCAGCGTGCTGCGGCGCTGGTACAGAGCAAGCAGGGCCAGGACGAGCACCAGCGTGGCGGACAGGACGATCACGGCGGCCTGGAGCCTTCGGACCGCGAGACCTTGCGCCAGGGCCTTCTGGTTCACCTCGTTTTCGCGCATCAGCGCAGCGTTTTCCTTTTCCTTGGCGGCGGTGTCGAACTCCACTTTCAAGGTGGCAAAGCGCTGATCGAGCTGGTTGCTCAGCAGCCGCTCGGATATCTGCTTGGCCTGGGTCTGGCGTTCGAAGGCGGCGCGCCAGTTGCCGCTTTCGGAGTACACCTCCGCGAGCTCCGAGTAGGTGGCGCTCAACTCTCCAAGAGCATCCGCGCGCAGGAATATCTGCAGCGCGCTCTCGAGCGCGACGGCGCTGTCGGCGAGACGCTGCAGCTTGTGGAAAGCGATTCCCCGGGCGAGTTGGATCTGTGCCAGCAGGCGGGCATCGGGAGTTTTCTGCTGCAACACAGTCGCACGATCGAGCGTCTCGAGAGCCCCCTTGGGGTCGCCCGCGGCATTGGCCACCGCGGCCAGCCCGCGCAGCGCGTACGCCTCGCCCCGCGGATAGCCCAGCTGCCGACTCACGGCAAGCGACTCGGTGAACGACTGGCGCGCGCTGTCCCAATCGTGCAGGTTTTCGCTCGCCCGACCGAGGTTGTGCAACGTGACCACGATCTCACGCTTCATCCCGGCCTCACGCTGTGCCTTGAGCGCACGCGAGTAGATGGAGCGCGCCTCCACGTAATCGCCCATGCGGTTGTAGAGGATGGCAATGCTGTTGAGTGTGGTCAGCGAATGCAGCGGCTTGTTGAGCCGGTCGAACAGAGATTGGGCGCGCTTGAGGTCGGTGAGGCCGGCGGCATATTCGCCCTGCAGGCCGAGCAGATACCCGCGGGAGAACAGGCTCTGGGCCAGCATCTCGTCGTCGTGCGTATGCGTGGCGACCGCAACCGCCTGTTCGTACAGCTCGCGGGCCCTGGAGTTATCCCCGGCGGTCTCGGACATCTCGCCGCGGCAGTCGAGCAGCCCAGCCTGGATTCCCTTGCGATGCGCGTCCGGCAGCAGCGCCGTCGCTGCCACGATCTGCTCCTGCGCCGCGTGCGTATCCCGCTCGGCCTGGTAGTCGCACAGGATCAGGCGGGCCTGGATCTCCAGATCCACATCGGGCTGACGCTGCAGAGCCAGCAGGGCCGCCTCGGCATCCCGCCGGCTGGCCTCCGGGTCCGTGCGCATCTCGATGACGCCGCGCTCGATGAGTGCCATCGCCGGATGCGCCGCAAAAGGAGCCACCGCTGCGGCCGGCTGGGTACTGGCCACCGAAGCTGAGCAGGCCGTGGCCAGCGCCGCGATGCTCAGCAGCCGGCTCAGGGCGAGCCGCCTCCCTGCCGGTGCCTGCGACCGAGCCGGGTTAGGCCGGACCATGGAGGAGCGAGGAATCATCCTGCGAGGGGGACGCTGACCTGCGAGTTGTATTCACCCCATTATCCCGTACACAACCGGTCCGGGAAGCCCCAAGTGAGGTTTCTGCGGCGCGGGCGCGGATTGCGGGACACAGGGTTACCCTGCAGCCCGGCGTCATCGGGGAGATCGTGGCCGGTCTGATGCTCGGCCCCTCTCATCAGCCAGATCGGACGATCCTGCTGATGTTCCAGATTGGCATGGACTTCCAGTTTGGACATCTTAAGGATCGCCGCAATACACGGGCAGCCATCTCGGTCGCGCTGCCTCGATCCTGGTGCCCTTCCTGCTGGGATTGCTGATCGGGCACCTGTCGGCCGCCCACCTCGCCCCCGGGATGGAATCCGCTGGTTTACAGCCTGTTCTTCGCCGTGGGGCTGGCTATCACAGCCGTGCCCGTGCTCGGAAGGATCCTGCGCGAACACGGCCTGACGCGCACAGAGATCGGCGTGACCATCATCTCCGCTGCCGCGATCAATGACGTGGTGGGTTGGGTTCTGCTGGCCGGCGTATCGGCCTTCGCGGCGGCGCGCTTCTCCGGAGCGGACTTGCTGGTGCATCGCCGGGCTCGCCCTGTTCGCCGCAGGCACCTGGCTCGTGCTGCGACCTCTCACCGCCTGGCTGGTCGCCCGGCAGCAGTTCCGCAAAGGCGAGGTCCCGCCCAACCTCATGGCGAGCGTCATCGCACCGATGTTCGCGATGGGGATCTGCACCTACCAGCTCGGAATCTTCGCCATCTTCGGCGGCTTCGCCGCGGGCCTTCTGTTCCACCGGTTCGACGCCTTCGTCAACGCCTGGCATCGTCAGGTTGGGCGCTTCGTGCTGGGGTTTTTTCCTGCCGGTATTCTTCACCTACACCGGCCTGCTGCACCGATATCCTCGGGCTGAGGAGCTGGAGCGACGGGCAGTGGCTGGGGATCAGCCTGCTGGCCGCGATCGCCGGCAAGGTGCTGCCGGTCTATCTGGGCAGCCGGATGTGCGGCTTCGATCACGACCAGTCATGCGTTCTTGGTTGCCTGATGAACACCCGGGCCCTGATGGAGCTGAGCGTACTCAACATCGGCTACGACCTGGGATTCATCCCGCAGAAGGTTTTCACGATGCTGGTGATCATGGCCGTCGTGACTACTATCACGACCGGTCCCCTGCCGAAGATCCTGCTGCCTCGCACCGGACACGCGATCCCGCACGGTGTGGAAGCCTGATCCGAAGCAAGCCCACGGACCGGTCCGATGCGCTCAGGGCTGTGTCGATACCGGCTCGACGGCGCCGCAATCACAGGCGAGTCGATACAGCTCGATGTCCGTGCTGATTCCGAGTTTCTGGCGGATCAGAGAGTGATTGTTGGCCACGGTCTTCACGCTCAGATTCAGCAGCCCGGCGATCTCCTCGTGAGTGCGGCCCCCGGCCACCAGACGGAAGATGTCGAACTCGCGCACTGACAGACCCAGCGTCGGCTGCGCCATGTCCGAGCGCGCCGCGAGCTGCATCTTGTGCTCGATGTCAGGACTGAACGTCTGGGCCCCCGACACCACGCTGCGCACCGCCTTCACCATGAATTCCGGCTCGCTGCTCTTGCTGATGTAACCGGTCGCCCCGGCGCGCATCGCCTGCACCACGAACGGCACGTTGTCGTGCATGCTGAATACCAGAACCGGCAACAGAGGCCAGCGCAATCTCACACGCCGCAGCACGGACAGACCGCCCTGCCCCGGCATGCTCAAGTCGAGAATCACGACATCCGGCGTGACAGTTTGCAGCAGCACGTAGGCCTCCTCGCCGGAGGAGGCCTCCGCGAGGACCTGGCAATCCGGCTCCTGTTCGAGAAAGCGTCGATACCCGGCACGCACCACCACGTGATCATCGACCAACAGGATACGGATCGGTCCCGGGCTACGCATGCGCTGCCTCGGCTTGCCGCTCTATCGGCATCCAGGCGTGCAGCGACAGCCCACCCGAGGAGTCGATGGAGACTCTCAGTTCCCCGCCCTGAGCCTCCACCCGCTCCCGCATTCCCAGAAGCCCGGCCCCATGGGGACCGATCGTCTCGCCGTTGTCCATCACTTCCGACTCATACACATCGATCGAGACGCAGGGCATGCGGGGCCCGTCGGTCGCCGCCGCTGAATTGGCCGATTCCGTTACGCGCAGCCGGATCGAGATGAGCCTCGCACGCGAGTGGCGTACGGCATTCGTCAGGCACTCCTGTATCAACCGATACACCGTGATGTTGAGATCGGCGGCCAGCGCGTCCACATTGCCTTCGATGCCGAGAGTGCATTGGAATCGCTCGGCAACCCGTACCTGCCATGCATTGACCAGATCCCGCAGGGTTTCCCGCAAACCGACGGTCTCCAGTCCGTGCGGCCGCAGCCGCGCCAGCATGCTGCGAATCAGCTCCATGATCTCACTGGTCAGGCGCTCGATGCCACGGGCGCTGCCGGCGATCTTGGCGGAGAGTCCAGCCGCCTCCCGCTCGATATACGCAGCGTCGACCTTGATCGCCGTGAGACTTTGACCCAGCTCATCATGGAGCTCGCGCGCCAGTCGCCGGCGCTCCTCCTCTTCGGCCTGGATGATGCGCCGATTGAGGTCGCGACGCTGGACCGCCGCCTCCTGCATCGCCGCGGCGCACTGGTTGAACCGCGCCGAGATGTCATCGATATCCTTGAGTGGAAAGCGTGGCAGTCGAGTCTCGAAGTTGCCGGCCTGCAGGCTCGCCAGGGCCGCCTGCACCTGTGCCACGGGCCGCAGGCCCTGACGGACCATGAAATAGATGGCCGCACCCATCGCCAGAATGGCCAGGGCGAGCTGCGCGAGATCATCGCCGAAGCGCTGCTCGATCTCGGTGAGCTCGGAGAGCGGATTGGAGGAAACACGCAGCTGCCCGATCGGGACCGAGCGATACGCGATCGGGTAAGTGAGAGTGGTGGGCAGGTCGGCGGAGAGCAGAAGATGCGTCAGGCCGCTGGAGGGTGCCGCTTCCGCCGGGCTCGTTGCCAGCAGCGAGCCGGTATCGTCAACCAGTGAGATCCTGACATGGCGCAAATCGCTTGCACGTCCGATCTCATTCTTGGCTGCAAGGACGGCCTGCGCGGCGGTGGGCGCAGAGGCCACGGCGCTGTGTACATCCAGAAGGAGTTGCGCCAACTGCATGGACGCGTCCGTCTCGCGGGAGACATTGCTCCGCACATAGACAAGCGGCACAAGCACACTGATGATCAGCGCGATCAGCGTAACCGTTCCGATTCCGAACAATAGACGAGTGTGTAGATACATGCCCCGCTCTCCCCGATGCGCTCCGGAGGGTGATCGGAAGTTTTTCCCGATGATCGGGAGTTTTTCCCTGGACGCCTGCAAAGCCCGCTGCTCAGACTGCGCCTCGAGTTTAACGAACTCCAGGGGACAGCTGATGCGGGGTGAGCATTGAAGCGCGGGCGCCGGGGCAGCTGGCTGCGCCGATACCTCCCACGCAGTGACTCCCTGACGGCGAGGTCCCTCCCTGCGCTCGCTGCACTCGGCCTGTGCATACCGGTCCCCGTTCCGGGGCTGGCTCAGCAGCCGACCCCAACGCCTCAGCAGCCGACCCCAACGCCAACTCAGACAACCGCCCAGAGGGACGCCGCACGAGCGGCCAACCCTGCCGAGGCGCTCGAGATGCCCACGGTCGTGGTCATAGGGACGACGCCGCTGCCTGGGCTTGGTACGCCCATTCAGGATGTCCCCGCGAACGTTCAGGTGTACACCAGCAAGGACATCACACATCAGGGGCAAGCCAATCTGACCGACTTCATCGAGCAGAACGCCGGCAGCATCAGCGCGAATGCTGCGCAGGGGAACCCGTTTCAGCCGGATATCAACTTTCGCGGCTTCACGGCCTCTCCGCTGCTGGGGACGCCCCAGGGGATCTCGGTGTTCCAGGACGGCGCGCGCATCAACGAGCCCTTCGGGGACATCGTGAACTGGGATCTGATCCCGCAGTCAGCCATTGCCGGCATGCAGCTCATCCCGGGATCCAACCCGGCGTTCGGACTCAACACGCTGGGCGGTGCGCTGGCCATCTACACCAAGAGCGGCTCGGAGTACCCGGGCGGTGACGTGCAGGTCTCGGGCGGCTCGTTTGGCCGCAGGACCGCCCAGGCACAGTGGGGCGGAGTCGCCGGCTCGCTCGACTACTTCGCCACGGGCGAATTTTTCGACGATCACGGCTGGGCGCAGCACAATCCGAGCCGCGTGGAGCAGTTTTTCGGCAAGGTCGGCTGGCAGAACGAGAAGACCGACCTCGATCTGAGCTTTACCGGCGCGAATAACCGCCTCGAGGGCACGCAGACGCTGCCGCTGTCATTCCTCGATGATATCCGCCAGGGCTATACGTTTCCCGACCTCAATACCAACAAGCTTGCCTTCCTCACGCTCAAGGGCAGCCAGTTCCTCGGCGATCACGTTCTGCTGGGTGGCAACGCCTATTATCGTCAATACAAGAACCAGAGTGTCGCGAGTGACGTCAACGACGACTATGGGTCCGTCGACCCGCACACCGGCGAGCTCGATCAGATTCAAGCTACCAACGACCGCTCGACGATCGACCAGCAAAGCTACGGGGGCGGACTGCAGTTGGTGCTGAACGGTGGCGCTCCCGCGCATCAGAACCAGCTCACGCTGGGTGCCAGCATCGATGCGGGCCACGCGCGTTTTACCCAGGATTCCGAGGACGCACAGTTCACGGCGGACCGGAACACGGTCGGGATTGACGACTTCTCACTCGAGACGGACGCCGATACCTCTAGCAGCTATCTCGGCGTCTTCGCGACGGATACTTATCATCTGGCCTCGCAATGGACGCTGACGGCCTCTGGCCGCTACAACCACGCGGACGTCTCGATTCACGATCGAACCGGACTGGCGCCGCTGCTCGACGGCGATCATTCGTTCTCGCGCTTCAATCCTGCCGTCGGCCTCAACTTCAATCCGGACCCCCGACTCACCACGTATGTGACCTACAACGAGGGCGTGCGGCCGCCAACCGCGATCGAGCTGACGTGCGCGGACCCGAACGCGCCGTGCAAGCTCCCCAATGACTTTTTGGCAGACCCCTCGCTCAGGCAGATCGTCTCGCGCACCGTGGAAGCTGGCGCGCGCGGCACCTGGATGGGCGCGGAGCGTTGGAGCGCGGCTCTGTACCGCACCAGCCTGGACAATGATATCGAATTCATCAGCTCCGCTGCCGGTGCGAGCAACGCCGGTTACTTCGCCAACGTCGGCACGACCCGCCGTCAGGGCGTAGAGCTCTCATTGAGCACTCGCGTGCAGGCTCTCTCCCTGGCCGCCCACTACACCTATACGGACGCGACGTTTCGCTCATCCTTCAGCGAGAGCAGCCCCACGAACTCTACCGCCGATGCCGATGGGGCCATTCAGGTGGTACCGGGCGATCGCATTCCGGGCATCCCCGTCCACGCCCTGAAGCTCAGACTCGACTACGCAATCTCCAGTCGCCTCTCGATCGGTGCCAATGTGCTCGTGAGCAGCAGCCTTTACCCGCGAGGTGATGAGAACAATCGGGACATCAGCGGCCAGGTACCCGGCTATACCCTCGTGAACCTGGACGCTCACTGGCAACCCAGCGATACCCTCGAGATCTTCACGCGCGTGTCCAATCTCTTCGATCGTCGCTACTCCAACTTTGGGATTCTCGGCGAGAACTTCTTCACCGGCCCGGACCGGACATTCGGCCCGACGGCCGGCGTCGATCCGCGCGAGGAGCAGTTCCGAGGTCCGGGGGCGCCGCTGGGCATCTGGCTGGGAATCCGCTACTCGGTGGGAGGCACAGCCCCCGCCACAGGCGCAGTGGACCGCGACTGAGCCGCTACAGGGTGCGAAGGTCGTCCGTCTCCCGGCGCAGATTCTTCAGGAACTGCTCCAGCTCGGCTCTGCGCTCGGGCATGAGTGCACGCCCCGCGGCGGACAGCACGTGCTCGGGCACGTGGGCCAGGTTGTCTTCGAGAATCGCTACGGCCTTGGGGCCGTCCGGCTTGCCGCCATTCGGATCGACGAGTGCGATGATTCTCGCCACGCCGATGGCCCCCAGCCAATCCAGGGCATCGGCATCATGCAGATACAGAGCCTCAGGTCCCACGGGCGTCCGATCGTAGTTGTGGCCTCTGATTGCTGCTCGAACGCCGTCGATCTTCTCCATCGGAAAGCCCGTGCCCTGCAGGACCGTATCCACCACGAGCGCACCCTGATCGGCATGATCCACTCCCTGCTTCTGCCACGGCGGAAAGCCTGCCATGTCGTGCAGAAAGGCGGCCGCGAACAGCACGTCATCGTCCACCTTGGCGTGGTCGGTCTGAGCAAGCTGACGCGCAAGAGCATAGTCGCGCATGCAATGCGAATAGCCCCAGGCCGGTTGTTTGAAGTGCTCCTGGGAGAACTCGCGTATGGTCTTGCGCCAATCGGAAGACTGAGTGGCTGTGGCTGCCCTGCCGCCTGCGGCTTCCCTCTGGGAGGATTGGGCCAGGACGGGGACGCCCGTGCACACGAGCAGCACTAGAGCCGTGCACCGTATGAGCAACTCAGGTCTCGGGAGGGTCGAAATTTCGCTTTTCGTTCTCATGAAGGCCCTATCCAGCAGGCATGAAGTTGGGATCGGGCAGCAACCTTAGCATTTGCCCGGGCTGGACTTGAAGCGGGTCATGCCGGGAACGTTCTTCTCACGGAAGGGCGCGGCGGCTGAGGCGTTCACTCGGAACTGACGGTACTGCCCGGACGCCAGTCCACGGCTCCAAAGCGCGCGTGCCCGAGCAGCGTGTAGCCGATATTTATCGTGGACACACGCTGCTGCGAATCGGGGTCTGCGGCATAACGGCCATCCCGATGCGACGACTGGTATCGGATCGTGATGCCGTGCAGCTCGAATACCCGCACGGTGAGTGCTACATCCACTGTGTCGATGGTCTCGCTGCCCTGACTCTCAGTGGCGCCAACCCGGCTGATGTAGTAACCCCGCGCGCTCGCGTCCAGCGCCACACGGTCGCCAAAGATCAGCCGCATATCCAGGACCGACTCGGGCGCGACACCGTAATGATAGTTGCGTTGACCGTCGCCCAGTGGCCCCGGCGGCCGCACTCCCGATCCATGAATCACGCCGCCTCCGGCGTAGCCAACGCCGGCGAGCGCGCTCCCCTGCAGAGCGACCTTTTGTGACAGCCACCACTGGCCGGTGGTGCCGAGAGCGCCCGCGGTGTTCGAGACTCTGAAGATGTTGGGCGCCACATAGTCGTAGACACCGTACAGTCCCCAGATACCTCGGTAGTTACCCGCGCCGTAATCGGTCCCGTACAGCAAGCCCCGCGAGAACACCGACTCCACTGCGTTGGAGGTGTCCAGCGCCAGCTGAAAATCGAAATAGTCGAAGGGACGCGTGTACTCGTACTCCGGTTTGCCGGGCAGGCCGTAGCTCATGGTGAAGCTGGCTACTTCCTTGCCGACATCCAGAGTCTGCCCCGCCGGGGGAGCGCTTGGATCAGCGTTCACGTTGACGTTCGATGAGAAGTGGGTGCTCAGATTCGCGCCGATGTCCACACGCGTGAAAACGGCGGGATCGTAGCTGCGAAACACGGGCACGAACCGCTTGCCGTAGACCAGTCGGTTGAACCCCATCGACGGGGCGATGATCGTGGCGGCTACTTCACGCCACCATGCTGGGCGATCTCCAGAATCGGTCTCGAGCAGCAGGCTCGCCATCCGGAACAGGGGCTCGCCGAAGAAATTTCCGCCGATGCCGGTGGCCACCTGGTCATTGATCGAGGGGGCAGTGTTCTCGCCAGCTTCCTCCCAGAGCAGACTGCCGGCGAAAGTGTAAGCGGAGGCCTGCCAGAACGTGAGGCCTGCCGAGCGCGCAAATCCCTGATAAACCGCGCCCTCGTACGGGTGCAGAAACTGGTTGGTGGCAAAGGTGTCATTGTCCACCACCCAGCTGCGGTGCAGGTTGTTCTTGAAGTTGGTGATCGGCGAGGGATAGGTCGCCGCATCGACTGCGTAATGATCGAAGCGATTCAGCAGCAGCTCGTAGGCGGGAATTTCGTAGGCCGGAACCCAGAAGCTGCGGGCCTCCCCCGCACCCCATTGCAGCACGGGCTTTGGTGCAGGGGCGGCAAAGGCGGTCGGAGCCGCGCTCTGCTCCTGAGGCGCCTGGCTGGAGTCGAGCCCCGATTCGGAGGCGGCTAGCGCCCTCAGCGGCGCGCTCTGTTCCGGTGTTTGCCGGGGAGCCTCGGGTGGGGTGTCAGCCGCGAGGCCATCCGCCGGCCCCATCAGGAATGTCACCACCAGGATCGACGTGAACCCGCCGGGAATGACCCGCGCGAATCCGGGAGCAATGGCCACAATGGGCGTGCGTCGCGGCATGGACGGGAGCGTCGACTGAATCGCCGCGTGTGACTATCGGCCGCTCGCCTACCTGAACGTAGGGCGTTGCCCTACAAAGATCGCTGTCCGTGCCCGGGCTACCACGGCACAGGAGCTGCCAAGGTGTCGATTGAGCTACGCGCCTGCCCGCGCAGAGGGCGATGGAAAGCGCACCTGCGCACGCTCTCCATCGCACGTACTGTCAGCTTCAGATCAGCCGCGAGCCCAATGACCGGGCTCGAAGTGGTACCGTCCGTGGCGTTCGTTCCAGTGCTCGGGCACCCAGTGGGACCCGCGCCGCTCTCTCAGCCATCGGCCATCAACCCACACGTGCTGACGGCCATCCCAGCGATAGTAACCGGGAGCCCACACGAAGCCTGCACGCGGGGGCGGCACTTCCACCACACGCGGGGCGGGCGGGGCGATCTGGATGTCAATCCCGACTCCCGCGACGGTCGGCAGTGCGGCGCCCAGGAGCATCGTTGCGGCCACGGCAGACACAGCCAGACGGCCCAGGATCGTCCTGGTGCCGGCGCTGCTGCGCGCGGCTCGATCGGTTCGGGTACGGACTTTCAATGGAACCTCCAATCGGTGGATGAGAATGCCCATCATCGCCCTGTCAACGTTTGCGGATCAGGCGCCGCGAAGGCTAAAGCCAGTCCGAGCGCCTTGTACAGAGTCCGCTCGCGCAAGGGCGACGGGTATCTCAAATAACGAAGGGCAGCAAATCGGGTTGACGCTTCTTAAGCTTCTGTCTGATGGCCCCCGGGACCGGACAGCGGATGTCAGTCTGGCCCGGTGTCGCCCGCGCGACGTGTGCTGACATTGGCTACAATGTGCCGGCCACCGCGGCTTGCCTCCTCCGGAAGTAGCGTGGTGCCTGTCAGCGTTCTCACGGCCCACAGGATGCGCATCATGAAAAAATCCGACACCGGCCGATTCGCACTTCTCGCACTGGCGGGCACCCTCGGACTGAGCCTCGCAGGGTCGCCGCCGGCCGATGCGCAGGCACAGTCGAAGCCTCCATCCGGGTCCTCCCCCTTGGGTCCATCGAGGCACTACACGCTGGCTGCCTCGCCCGACAACGTGCAATGGGGCTGGTATGACCCCAAGGAGCAGCCCCGCCTGAGCATTCACTCCGGCGACACGGTGTCGATCGAAACGCTGTCGCATTCGCTCGGTCAGATCAAACCAGGCGTGGGCATGACCGATCTGGTGAGGCTGCGAAAGGAGAATGACGGCGGCGGCCCACACTCGATCACCGGACCGATCTATGTCGAGGGCGCCGAGCCCGGTGACACTCTGGAGATCCAGATTCTGAAGATCGTTCCGAAGGAGGATGCATTCAACTTCAATCTCCCGGGCAAGGATTTCCCCGCGGTCGGCCTGCTGGCTGCGGACTTCCCCGAGGGATTCGTGCGCTACTTCAAACTCGATCTGACGCATATGCGCACCGAGTTCAAGCCGGGCATCATGATCGACCTGAAGCCCTTTCCAGGCACCCTTACCGTGGGCGTGGATCCGAACGAGCCGGCGGCCAAGGCCGGGCCGCCCATTCACGACGCCAAGGGACGCACCAGCACGCTTCGGCCGTGGAAGAACGGTTCCAACATGGATCTCAACGAGCTGCAGGCCGGCTCCACGCTCTACCTGCCCGTCTTTCTCAAGGGCGGCCTGATCTGGACCGGCGATTCGCACTGCCGGCAAGGCAACGGCGAGGTCAACCTGACGGCGCTGGAGTGCGCCTACAAGGAATTCGAGATCCGGGCCATCGTGCGCAAGGATCTGAAGACCGAGTGGCCCTGGGCCGAGACGCGCACGCATTGGATCTTCATGGGTTATGACGAGGATCTGAATGAGGCAATGAAGATCGCTGTGCGCCAGAGCGTCGCCTGGCTGTCCACTCAGAAGATCGTGCCCATGAGCCGCGAGGAAGCCTACTCGCTCACCTCCATCGTGGGCGACTGCCGCGTCACCCAGGTCGTGGACATCCGCAAGGGAGTGCACTGCATGATCCCGAAATCGATTTTCGTCAACTACAAGGCCGCCCACGAGCACTCGACCAGAGGACAGTGAGCCGCCTCCCGTGTGCGCCGAGCAGAACGGCTCAACCGGCGCAATGCCCCCTGTGAAACACCCCGTTCCGCTCAGAGGGCGGCCCGACGCCCTCGCATACGTGGCCGTGGCATACGTGGCCGCTGCACTGCTGCCTCTGGTGCCGCAGCTGGCCTTGGCGTCCCCGCTCATTCGCTTCTGTCCTGCTGCCCAGGTCCGCACCTATCCCCTGGAGAGCCTGCGCGAGATCCAGGGCCTGCTGCTGCAGAATGTTGCCATCATCAATCCGGACCGCAGTGCCTTGCGAGTTGATGCCATCACGGTGGCGCTGCTGCACGCGGGTGCTGTCCAGGAACAGAGGTTCCTGTCAACGCAGGAGATCGCCGGGATTGCGCGCCGCAGCCAGCAGCTGGGCGAGTCCGGGGCGATGGCGCTGATCTCCTTTCAATTCTGCGGTCAGGAGCTTCTCGAACCGGGCGAGCGGCCGGCGGGGCAGACGCTGGCGCAGCACGAAGCGCTGTTGGTCATGCAGCAGGTATTTGCCTTGAATGCACCGGCAGACACGCTGCGTGTCCACGTGACCGGCGACGTCGATGGCAAGCCGGTCGAGGTGAGCGGCGATCTGCCGATCCGCTCGGACTTGTCCAAGATCACTTACCGCTTCCCACTGCGTGGCGTGTGGTACGCAGGTGTCGGACCGACCTTTCACACCGGTCACCGCTGGGTCCTCCCCGAGGAGTTTGCGTTCGATATCGCCAGGCTGGGCAAAGGCGGTCTGACTCATGCCGGAAACGGAACGCGATTCTCCGACTACTACGCTTACGGCTCACCGGTCTACGCGGCAGCGGCCGGTCGCGTCATCGTCGCGCACGACGGCGAGCAGGAGGACCCCAAGGCGATGAGACAGCCCGCAGAGACGCAGGAGATGTACGTCAAGAGGCTGCAGGCCGAGCAGGAAACGCGGCTGAAAACCGGTCTGGGCGGCATCGCAGGTAACTACTTGATGTTGGACCACGGCAACGGTGAGTATTCACTGTACGCTCATCTGAAGCCCAGCAGCGTGCTGGTGCGGGTCGGGCAGAGCGTGCGGGAAAGCGAGCCCCTCGGGCGTCTCGGCTCCTCCGGCAATTCGACCGAGCCACACCTGCACTTTCAGCTCTGCGACCGTCCGGCGCCCCTGCAGTGCGCTGGAATTCCGATCGCTTTCAAGCAGATCGAGATTCCCTGGGCGGACCTGCCGCGCCCGCTGCAAAGCGGCGATGTCCTCATCGCCAGATAGTCAGCTCGTGGCTCGACTTCAGGTGTAGGACATCAGCGCGCTGCGTGTCAGAGCAGCGCGCCCCCGTCAGCCTGACAGCGGCGGGAATTTCGCCTCATGACATTCCCTGCAGCCTTATTCCGCCTGGCTGACCTTAGACCGGCCGGAACCTTCGGCTGCGCGCGCCATTTATCCTGGGACGCTTCGCGCACTGACCTTTGAGGGCCGGGCACCGATAAAGGGCTATGCACTGAATGGGTTTGCGCACGGCGAAAGTCGAGTATTTGGCAACATCAAACATCTGGTGCCGGCGCCGCACACGGCGAGCAGGCGTGAGGAGGGATCATCATGGGTCGTGGAATTCTGCTTTGGCTGCTCGGTGTACCGATTCCGATCATTCTGCTGCTGGCCATGTGCTCCCATCACTGAGCGAATCGACCGGCTCGAGGTCCGCGCCACGCGCACGGCGTGGACCGAGCCGGCGAAGCATCGCGCTCATTGATCCCGGAAAGCGCCGGTCGCTCATGGGCTCATTTCGCCTGCACGAACAGCAGCAGCGATCTGGCTGTGACGGCGTACGCCTTGCCACACGGAAATTGAGCCGAGCCTTCCGCATTCGGGATATTGGTGTCGATCAATAGCTGCCAGGGACTGTTTTCCGCGTACTCCGGCAGCTTGAACTGCACCACATCGTGGTGCGCATTCAGCACCAGCAGCATGGTCGCCTCGGTGCCCCGCTGGCGTAGTCCGGTCGGGCGCGCTCGTCCGTCCATCAGCATGCCGAAGCAGCGCATATCGCCGTTGGACCAATCCTCTGGACGCATTTCATCGCCCGAAGCGTTGATCCAGGTCAGGTCCTTGACCTCCAGCTCCTCATCATAGGCGCCCGTCAGGAATCGGTTGCGGCGCAGGATGGGGTAGCGGTGTCGCAGCGAGGTCAGCTTGCGCACGAATCCGACCAGGGGCTGCCGTGCTTTGCACAGCTCCCAGTCGAGCCAGCTGATCTCGTTGTCCTGACAGTAGGCGTTGTTGTTGCCTTGCTGGGTGCGGCCGAACTCGTCGCCCGCGACCATCATGGGCGTACCTTGCGACAGCAGCAGGGTCGCCATGAAATTGCGCATCTGCCGATCGCGCAGCTCCTGGATCCCCGGGTCCTGCGTCGGCCCTTCGGCGCCGCAGTTCCACGAGCGGTTGTTGTCCGTGCCGTCCCGGTTGTCCTCCCCATTGGCTTCGTTGTGCTTCTCGTTGTAGCTCACCAGATCGCCAAGCGTGAAGCCATCGTGAGCCGTGACGAAGTTGACGCTCGCGCTCGGACGGCGTCCCAGACGATTGAAGATGTCACCTGAGGCACACAGCCGCGGTGCGAGGTGGCTGGCTGCAGCCTCGCCCCGCCAGAAATCCCGGGCCGTGTCCCGGTATCGATCGTTCCACTCTGCCCACCCGGGTGGAAAGCCGCCAACCTGGTAGCCCCCGGGCCCGCAGTCCCAGGGCTCGGAGATCAGCTTGACTGTCCGCAGCACCGGGTCCTGATTGCAGGCCTTGAGGAAGCCGCTCTGGTTGTCGAATCCATCCGGCTCACGCGCGAGAATGGTCCCGAGATCGAATCGGAAGCCATCCACATGCAGCTCGGTGACCCAGTAACGCAGACTGTCGGTCACCATCTGGATCACCGGGGGATGCGACAGATTGAGCGTGTTGCCGGTACCTGTATCATTGATGTAATAGCGCTCCTGGTCGGGAATGAGTCGATAGTAAGTCGCGTTGTCGATGCCTTTGAACGACAGCGTCGGACCGCGCTCATTGCCTTCCGCGGTGTGGTTGTAGACCACGTCCAGGATGACTTCCAGACCCGCCTCGTGAAAGCGGGCCACCATCTCCTTGAACTCGCGCAACGACTGTTCCGGCTCAGAGGCGTAACGCGGATCGGGCGCAAAGAAACCGATGCTGTTGTAGCCCCAGTAGTTGGTGAGCCCCTTCTCCAGCAGGTGGCTGTCATTGATGAAGGTGTGGATGGGTAGAAGCTCGATCGAGGTGATTCCCAGCGATTTGACGTACTGCACGACCTCCGTGGTACCCAGGCCGGCGTAGGTACCCCGCAGCTTTTCCGGCACGGCCGGATGCAGACGGGTCAGGCCCCGCACATGCGCCTCGTAGAGGATCGTCCGATCCCATGGCACGGCGCGCGACCGAGGCTCGCCCTTCCAGTCAAAGCCTGGGTCAACAACCACGCACTTGGGGACGAATGACGCGCTGTCGCGCTCATCGAAACTCAGATCATCGCCGTCCGCACCAATGGTGTAACCGAAGCACTCCGGCGTCCACTTCAGCTCTCCGATGTGCCCGCGCGCGTAGGGGTCCAGCAGCAGCTTGTTGGGATTGAAGCGGTGCCCGGCCTGCGGCTCATAGGGACCATGCACCCGGAATCCGTATACGGCCGAGGGATGAACGTCCTCTATGTAGCCATGCCAGATCCCATCGGTGTACTCCGGCAGCGTGATCCTTTCCAACTCGCTGTGCCCCTGCGAGTCGAAGAGGCAGACCTCCACGCGGGTGGCATGAGCCGAGAACAGCGCGAAGTTGGTCCCTTTGCCATCCCAGATGGCCCCGGGGGCCGCGCCGCTGCCTTCCCTTATCCGGCCGGACCGGTGTGTGGACACGAGTGGCTCCCCCGCTGTGTAGAGGCCAAAGCAACGGACGCCTGCCGTCGGAGTTCCCGGTGGGTGCACCTCCCTCTTTCGCGTAACGCTTACGCTGACGCTCACGCCCGGCCGGCTCGCGCCCAGCAGCCTCGCCTGGCGAGTGGGACTCCGAGCCGCCCCGGGCGAGCCCGGCGATCCAGCCGACGCATCGGGAACTCCGGTCCTCTGCGGGCGTTGTCTTGAGCACCATGTAGTTCTGCGGAGGATGATAGCTGTGAAAAGAAACTACGCATCGGCGCTCGTTGCAGCGGCTTCGCTCGCCCTGGCGGCGGGTGTTGCAATGGCCGACGAGACTGCCAACGTCAAGAGCGACCAGCCGGTGAAGGATTCCTACATCACCACCAAGGTGAAAGCCGAGCTCGCGAAGGATAAGGGCACCAGCGCCAAAGACATCCATGTCATGACCAAGGATGGCGTGGTCATGTTGAACGGCACTGTTACTTCGACTGCCGAGAAGGAGCTGGCTGAGAAGGACGCCAAGCGGGTCAAGGGTGTCATGGACGTCCACAACGACCTGAAGGTTCAATAGTCCGGACAGTGTCGATCTTTACCCGACGTGCGGCGGCGGTTGCGCCCCGCACGTCGGTCTGCCGCGGCGGCCTCGGTACCCGACCTCAGGGATGATTTTGCTGCGCTACCGTTGACTGCGTGGGCGCCGAGCCGGGATCGAGCAGACTCCTGATGTCCTTGCACGCCTCGAGCCGGGCACCTTTGTAATTCTCGGTGGGGAAGTATTTGAGCTGCCAGGCCGTGAAACCCCATACGTCCAGACCAGCCTTAACGTAACGGGCCGCCCGATCAGCAGCCTCGCAGTCGTACTGCGAGCGCAGCGCATGCTGACGCGTCTGCTGCAACAGGTCATCGCGAGCCTTTGCTTCGGATCGCTCGATGAGAGCGTCCTTCAGATTCGGCTGCGCGCCCCCCCGACGTCGCACGTGCTTCACCTTGAATTGGGCGTCCCCATACGGGTCGACTTCAGTATCGGAGGCCACATCGGCCTCAGCCGGCGGCTCCGGGAGCACAGCCACTGCCGGCTTGAAATTCTTCGGATCAGGCTCGGGTGCGACCGCTGAAATATCGGGTACCTTGAGGGTGGCTGCGGTGCGGGTCGCCTTCGCGGCCATGTAGTCCTCCACGGACCACACCCCAAAGGTGATGAGCGCGGCACTGCCTCCCAGAAGGCTCGCATACTTGATGAATCCGCCGAGGAAAGCGGACCCTCGCACGGGGCTGATCTTCCGCAGGCGCAGGCCGATGTCTGCGTATCGGACCCATCCAGCGATCCTGTTGAGGACATGGAGCACGGCCTGGGCGACCATGAAGCCCAAAGCCGTGCCGATCACGAGTCGCAACATGCTCACTGGAGATACCGTGCTGGCGCGTATTTGCAGATGGGGGGGACATTCTGCGGGCCAGGCCGGCAGTCATCCGTGAACAGGATCACGCACCAGGGGAACGTTCCGCGGGCGCAGCACGCAAATCTGCCGGCCGGATACCTGCCCGAATGCGCTCCCCGGGAACGCGGCGCTCTAATCGACGCCAGGAACGGGATCGGCAGCAGGGACTCACCATTACAAGCCTAGTCCGGCGCAGCCGGTCCCGCCGCTAGCGGGATGCAGACTGGGCCGTCGCACTCCCATCCGGGATGAGAACTTCTGCGCTCAACCTCGTCGAGCCCACCAGCAGGCCGTGCGGCTGGCAGGTGGCAGCGTAATCAACGTTCCGGGCCGCGAAGGACGGCAGCACCTGGCGTCCGATCTGCTGGATCAACTCACAATCCGCCGACGCCTGCAGCGGGTCCCGATGGGCGAGAACGTCGACCTGCCGCCAGTGCGCTGAGATTGCACGCTCCGCCGACTGATCGGCAGGCTGCAATACGCTCATCCAGATACTCACCCCCGGGAACCGCGCAGGTGCATGGGTCTGGGTGCAATTCCAGGTACGCACCCGAACGTCGCTGCGCGCCCCCAGCGCGAGCAGTATGTTCTTCACTCTGCTTCGCAGGCCGTCGCACGTGTAGAGTGCGGTGACGCCGCGATAGATGAATTCCATTTTCTTTTGTGCCCAGATAGCACGCTGAGGGGATGCAGCGGCCGGTGCACCCACGTTGCCGGCAGCCTGCGCAGCCAGAGCAGGCTCAGCCGTTCCGCCCGCTGACGCGAGCTCACATAGCAATATGGCTGTGGCACCAATGAGGACGAGCACTCCGCCCACCGAGCGTTCCCTGACGCGCATGTTGACCTCCACCTGGATGGTGCTTCAGCCGTTGGACTACCTGACGAAGACCGCGTTCCACATGATGCGCTCCGCGTAAACGATACAGCTTAAGTCCACGCATACGCTACTCCCGCGATGATGGCGATTGACTCTCAGCAAACCGACTGCAAGCTGCAACGCTGACAGGACCATTCGATCCTGTTTGCTCTCAAGCGTCGCAGCACGCGTTGCATACTGACAACGAAGCTTGTTATAGCCAATCGTTCGCATTAAAGTTTGGTCAGGTGTGGCGTCCGTGCACGCTGAGTCCGCGACGCTGTTGCGGCGAAGGCTCGAGAGTCCGGGAGCTCGCCTCCTTGCACTGACGTCTTTTCAACACCGATCGCCTGCTTCAACCTGCACTTTTGTAGGGAGGACCGTCCATGAGAGTGAAAAGCAACAAGGCGTTGCGCCGGACTGCACAGTCGAAGACACAGGTTTCCGATTCACAGATCACCCGCCGCTCGTGGGCACCATTCTCCCGGACCGGCTGGTCTGGTACAGCAACCAACACTGTGGCGGCCGCCGTGGCCGGAATCCTCTATGCCTGCGCGGGCAGCGCTTACGCGCAGGATCAGACACCGCCCGCGGCAACTTCCGCGGCGCCGGCCGCGCCACTGCAGGAAGTTGTGGTCACTGCGAACGCAACGGAGGGCGTCAGAAGGCTCGACGCATCCTATAACATCGTGTCGGTGGACGCGGAGCAGATCAAGCAGATGAACCCGACGAGCACGGCGGATATCCTCAAGGTTTCCCCGGGGATCTGGCCGGAATCCTCCGGCGGCCAGACTGGCGCCAACATCGAGATAGCTGGGTTCCCGAGCGGCGGCGACTCACCCTACTTCACCAACATGATCGAAGGTCTGCCGCTATACGGCATGCCCAACCTGTCTTTCATGGACTCGAGCTCGCTGTTCCGCCTGGATGACACGACCGAGCGCGTTGAAGTCGTGCAGGGAGGGCCCAGCGCGGTGTTCGGTCCAGGGCAGATGGGCGCGACGGCCAACTTCATCCTGCGCCGGGGCACGGCGCAACCCAGCGGATCCGTTTCGGCCACGTACGGCAGCGAGGGCTCGCGCCGCGTCGATGCGTTCTTCGGGTTCCCGGTCGTGGACGGCTGGAACGCAAGCGCCGGCGGCTTCTACCGCGATTCCTCGGGCGTCCGCTCACCCCAGTTTCCCGCCGACCAGGGCGGCCAGTTCACGGCCACCCTGAGCCACGACCTCGACGATGGCTCGCTCATGTTCTGGGGCCGCGCGCTCAACGACAAGAACCAGTTCCTCACTCCGATCGCGCTGGTCCAGAACGCCAACGGATCCTTCTCCGGCTATCCCGGCTTCAATCCGCTCACCAGCACTTATGGCAGCAAGGCGATCCAGAACGTCACGCTGCCCAACCCGGCCGGTGGATTCGAGGACGCAGATCTGGCGAACGGCCGCGGCGGCAACCTGTACTACTTCGGCAGCAAGTACGAGCAGAAGTTCGATGGCGGCTGGAACATCATCAACAACTTCCTGTTCGACGGCGGCGACCTGAACACCAACGCCCTGTTCTCGGGCGCCAACCCGCGGACACTCGGCTATTATCTCTACGGCTGTCAGGTGCCCCAGGCTGCAGGCTTCTGCAAGGGCGGCAGCCCGGTGGACTCGAACAACCTGAGCTTTACCGTCAATCCCGGCACGCCCGGAGCCGTGACTTACGATGCGAACGCTGGAAAGGGCAACATCCCCACCGGTGTGCTCAACATCAACGCCGCCTATGCCGGCAGCGGGGCGACTGTGCCGCTCAGTCAAAGCGTGATCCAGCAGGGCTGGTGGTACATCCAGAAGACACTGCAGAACATCACCGATGAGTTTCGTGTCAGTAAGACGATCTTTGACGGCAACACTCTGACCGGCGGCGTGTATCTGGCCAGATACAGTGACGATGACAACTGGTCGCTCGGCAACCAGATGCTGATGACCAATACTCCGAACGCGCGGCCGATCACGTTGAACTACGTGCAGGGCGGCCACACGTACTTCGTGACCAGTCCGCAGGGATTCGTCAGCTTCAACGGCAACGGCGGCTTTACCGAGCACGGCAATGCCATGAACACTGCCGGTTTTTTGTCTGACTCCTGGAAGATCGACGGGTGGCTGATCGATGCGGGAGCGCGCTTGGAGCACATCGACGCACACCAGCATACCTGTAACACGTCAAAGCAGCAGCTGGGCTCGACATTTGACCTGTGGGATAACGCGGTGCCGACCTGCAACGGCACGCTGGACTTCGAGCATTACGTCAGGACGCGCCCCGTATATACCGTCGGCGCCAATTACGAGATCACGGACAACATGAGCGCTTACGTGCGCGCCAATACCGGCGTGCATTTTGATGACTTCGACAATGGCATCCGCGGAGCCAGCGCCAACGGGCACTTCGCTCCGCTGCAGACGGACAAGAACTTCGAGTTCGGATACAAGCTTCAGTCGACCTACGGCTACCTGGATATCAGCGCTTACCACAGAACCTTCCTGGGCCTGCAGTTCCAGGAGACCGTGGGTCTCACCGGTGTGCCGATCCCGGGCGCGTTTTCCACCTATGGCGCCGATTCGAAGGGCATTAACCTGAATGCCACCATTACGCCGATCGAGCACTTCAATGTGTCGGTCATAGGCAATTACATGAACGGACATTACTCGCACAACAGCTCCTGTCTGCCGCATACGGATATCAATGGGAACGCGGAGTGCATCGGCATCGACGGGGACCCGCTGCAACGGCAGCCGAAGTTCCACATCATCGTGTCACCCAGCTACACGCTGGTGCCGGGTTCGTGGGGCGACATCACCCTGTGGGTAAACTACGAGCACTCCGGTCAGCGCTTCGAGGATCAGTCCGGCTTGCAGCCGCTCGGATCGTATTACGTGCTCGGCGCCGGTATCGTGGCCAACGTCATGGATCACTACGAATTCCGCATACAGGGAACGAATCTCACCAACCAGATAGCGCTGACGGAAGGCAACGCGCGCAACTTTGGAGTGGATACCGGCGTTGGCGGGGTGCTCCTCGGACGGCCTCTGGAGGGCCGGGAAGTCAACTTCACGGCCAAGTACAAGTTCTGACGGCGAATCCCCTCGCGCCGCTGGCGCGAGGGGACCCTTGTGAGGTCAGGTCGATGACCGTGATGACTCCCGCGCTCATCGACACCATGCGGGGCATCAGCGAGCTGCTGCGCACAGGAGACTTCCGATCCGCGCATGAGCAGCTCCAAGGCCTTGTCGCAGTCCATCCGGATTTCATCGAAGCCCTGCGGCTGCTGGCAGGCACGAAGCTCGCACTGGGTGATCCGCTCGCCGCCGAGGAGCTGCTGCGCCGCGCGCTCGCCCTGGACCCGAACTGGCCACCCACGCTCGCGACGCTGGGCGAGCTGCTTCTGGGCAGTGGTCGAAGCGGCGAGGCCGAGCCGTTGCTCCAACGCGCCGCCACCGGACCACGACCCTATTCGCCCGCGGCATTACTCCTGGCGCGCCACTACAACGACACCGGCCGCCCCACAGAAGCGCTCGCCGTGGCCGCGCCAATCTGTCTCAGCGGCAAGGCGGACCCGGACCTCGCCTCACAGCACATCACCGCACTCGTTGCATTGCGCCGTCAGGAGGAAGCCGTAGCCGCGTACCGCAAGATCGCGGCAGGCTCGGCAGGCAATCCGGTTGCCACGCATGCGCTGGCCGTTGCGCTGGCGGCAACGGGGCAGTATGAGGAGGCAGAGCGGCTCGCGTACCACGCTCTGTCGCGTGGATACAGATCGGCGTCGCTCTATGGCACGTACGCGCGCAGCCTGATCGCGCAGGGCGCTCTCGAGCGCGCCGAAACCGCGTTGCGCGACTGCCTGAAAATGGAACCCGGCCTTGCGGATGCGCACAACAACCTCGCACAACTCATCTGGCTGCGGACGGGAGAGGCCTCCCAGGCGACCGCTGTACTCGATGAGGCGTTGCAGAGGTTCGCCAACGACGATGCACTTTGGGCTACCAAGGCTGCGATCCTGCAGGGTGCTGGAAATCCACGCGCAGCCTATGACTGCCTGGCACAGCGTGCCAGGCGGATCCGGGCCTCTCCCACGCTTCTGGTGCGTGCGGGGCTTGCGGCACTGGAGTTTGATGCCGGGATGGCAACGGAGCTGGCTGAGCGAGCCGTGAGCGCCCTGCCGACCAACACGGCCGCGCGGAAGCTGCTGGTGGCTGCGAAGCTGGGAGTCGGCGATGCTCGGGGTGCCCTGAATGATTGCGAAATTCTCCTGACGGGCGCCCCGGATGATCAATATCTCGTCGCGCTGCAGACTACTGCGTGGCGCCTGCTCGGCGATGATCGGTACCGGCAACTGTGTGACTATCGGCAGTTCGTGGTGCCGCTGCAGCTCGATGTCCCGGCGGGGTGGCCGGATATCGCGAGCTTTCTCGATGCGGTAAAAGTCAGCCTCGGCCCGCTGCACAACCCGAGCGGTCATGCCCTGCTGTTTCAATCGCTGCGCCGTGGAACCGAGACGACCCAGGATCTCTCGCGGAGCACCGACCCGGCGATCCGGGCGCTGTTCAGTGCATTCTCCGATCCTATTGGGCGCTACATCGAGGGGCTGGGCCGGGGCAGTGATCCACTGCGTCGCCGCAACACAGGGCGCTGGCGCTTCAACGGCAGCTGGTCGGTCCGCCTGCAGCCCTCAGGCTTTCACACCAACCACGTTCATCCTCGCGGCTGGCTCTCCTCCGCTTGCTACATTGATCTACCGGACAGCATGCGCGACACACGGACTCAGGAGGGCGTGCTGAGGTTCGGTGAGCCCAGCATCCCAACGATGCCGCCGCTTGGCGCCGAATATTCCGTGCGACCCTGTGCCGGCCTGCTCGTGTTGTTCCCCTCATACTTCTGGCACGGCACGGTGCCATTCTCCGGCAGCCAGTCCCGCCTGACCGTCGCATTCGACGCCGTACCCGAGAAGTAGCCGGTCGAGCCGCAGCCCGCCGTGATCCTGGCGCTGGGTGCGGCCGCTCTTCCGATCGAACGCTCGCCAGGCGCCTGAGACGGATGCGGCGACGTCCTCAGGATTGGTTGTCAACGCACCCGACGGAGATGGGATCGCCCGCCTTGTCGCTGGGCGGCAGGTTTGCGTTGAAAGCGATCGTGATACGGGGCTCGTCACTCGCGTGCGGCTCGACGTAGTGCTCCATCCAGCAAGGGAACAACACCAGCAGGCCGGTGCTCGGGGTGAGATGGATGTCGCAGTGCCCGTTCGGTACGGAGCCTTTCACGGAGCCATGAATGGCGCCGGGGCGAGGGTCCCGGAACACGAACTCACCCGACCCTGGAGGGACCTTCAGATAGAAGCTGCCCGAGAGCAGCGACCCTTCGTGCAGATGCAGGAAATTGAAGCCACCCCGATCGTGCAGATTGATCCAGGACTGTAGCTCGAAGTCAGAACGTGGCACGCCCATTTCGCTCAGGGCGCTGCCGCACGCAGCCCGAATCGCGTGGCGCAGGGGTGCGAAGCAGGTTTGCTCGAGAATCCTCATGTCCTTGCTGTTCCATCCCTGCCGATTGGTTCGACCGGCGGCCTCGGGAGTGGCAGCCCTCATTCTCAGTACTTCCTCCACCCAACCCTGCAGATGAGGCGCGAGTCGATCCAGACTCGCCTGCCAGACTCTCGTCGGGAAGAGGTCCGCGGGCCGCAGTGCCGGGGTCACCGGGTCGATCGGCCCGGACACCGGCTGCATTTCGCCGACGGAAAATGTCAGGTTGAATTTTCCGCTCATCGCTCACGCTCCTCTCGCTCAGCAGGCCGCCACGCCGCTCGGTCAGCAGACCGCTCGGTCAGGGCAGTTGCCGTATCCGGATGTGACGGACCGCCAGGGCACCGGGATGATCGCCCTGTATCCCGATGAGCCCGGTGCTTGCCAGGCCATAGTGGGGATACGCGGCAAATTTGCTTGCGGCAACCTTGCTCTTCCACTCGGGGGTGTTGAGGTCGTACTCCACGACCTTCTGCCCGTTGAGCCAATGTTCCACATGCGACCCTTTGACCACCAATCGAGCGCTGTTCCAGTGATCGACCGGATGAACGATGCCCGCGGTCGAGCCGTACAGCGCGTACGCCGACCCCGCTGCGGTCAGGCGGTTTCGGCCATCCGGTGCGTTCGCGTCATCCAGGAGTTGATACTCAGGCGCGCTGCAGTAAATGTGATCGTACTCGCGCGTTCCGCGGTAGAAGATGCCACTGTTGCCTCCCTTGCCTACCCTCCATTGCAGCTCCAGCTCGAAATCGCCATAACTCTGGTTCGTGACAAGGTCATCCACAGGGCCCTCTTTCGAGAGGACGCCACCGGCGACGTGCCAGCCTGCCGGTAAGCCGGTCTCCTTCCATCCCCGCCACGCGGGCGCGCTGTGCTCCTCCAGTAACGATCGCCAGGAACCTGAGGCGGCTCCAGCCGCATCTGCGCAAGCCAGCGGCACGGCCGCGGCGCAGATGAGAGTGATGGTTGTGTACACAGTGGCTCGACTCATGATTCACCTGCCGGAGAGTCTCTATCAGGACAGATTCAGCTTCCTGAGCAGCGCGGCGGGGGGCCCGGCGAAGCTCTGGAGAGCCACGTTGCCGATGTAGCCGAGGTCCTTGCGTCCGGCGGCCGTTGAATAGAATCCGCCGGCAGTCAGATCCCTGTAAAGTGCGAAAAACTGCGCCGCCTTGCGCCGCTCGGGCGCAGCCTGCGATTCGCTGCAGATGTCATTGCAGAGGCTCATCTGGCCAGCGGGCGGAAGCATCCCGAATTCCTTGCCGAACCGATGCGTGGACTCGGCATCGAGCCACTGGAAACCCTCCAGGACCGTAGTGCGGTCCTGCCGGTTGTTCGGATACGGCGCGCTCAGCCATTCATCGATGAAGTCCACCACGCCGACCGCCGAGGCGCTGGGCGAGTGCTCATCCGCTGGAATGATCAGATCGGACAGGCATGCCGCCAGCCGGCGCTGTGAGGGTGTCAGCGTCAGAGGCCATATCTGGCCGGGAGCGTAGCTGGCAACAAGGTCCGGATCCGTTCCATAGCCTGGCGCCCGGTGTGCCGGGTCCGCCGGGTATGCTGGGTGCGCTGGGCTAGCCGAAAGTGCGCGCCGCGCACCGAGCGGCCACGCCGCACTCGCCGCCAAGACCCATTGGATCGTCGTGCGCCGGTCCATCAAAGCTCCTTGCGCCGCATGCGCATCAGAATGTGGTCGGCGGCGCGCCACGCCAGGGCCATGATCGTCAGTGTCGGATTCTTGTCGGCATTCGAAGCGAACACGGCCCCGTCGGCGATGAAGAGATTCGGTACGTCCCAGGCCTGGGACCACTGGTTGGTGACAGAGCTCTTCGGATCCGATCCCATGATCGCCCCGCCGACCTCGTGGATGATGGAGCCCCCGGGAGCGATGGCGCGGGCACCGTCGCTTTGGATGGGGCCATGGGTCCTGCCGCCCATGGCTTCGATGATCTGCGCAAAAGTCCTCTGCATGTGGGCGGCCTGGCGCAACTCGTGCTCGGACCAGCGCCAGTGGAAGCGCAGCACGGGTATTCCCCATTTGTCCTTCACCCGTGGATCGATCTCACAGTAGGAATGCTCGTTCGGGATCATCTCGCCACGGCCGTCGCAAGTGACGAACGAGCCGTAATAGCGCCTGGCATCGCGCTTGAACTGCTGGCCGTAGCTGCCGCCGGTCAGCCACTCGAGCCCCGCAACCGTCGAGTAGCCGGGCATCCGGCGGCCGCCGTTATATTCGATGTGGTAGCCGCGAGCGAATCCCAGTTTGCCTTGCAACTGCTCCGGATAGAGCCACCAGGGGACGTAGACCTGGTGCCCGTCCGCGGCGTCCTCGTTCAACGGCGGCAGACTCTCGAGCAACGGGATCTGTCCAGTCACCGTGCTGCCGACGGTATCCATGAGGTACCGTCCGACCTTGCCGCTCGAGTTGGCCAAGCCGTTCGGGAACTGCGCGCTGTGCGAGTTCAACAGAATGCGCGCGGTTTCGCACGCGCTCGCAGCCAGTACGACCGCCCTGGCCCGCGCGTGTTGTTGCTTGCCCGTCGTCCGGTCTATAAAGCTCACACCGCTGGCGCGTCCGTCACCCCCGACCGTGATCTCGTAAACCATCGCGTCCGTGGTGATATCCAGGTTTCCAGTTGCGAGAGCGGGCGGCAAATGAACGGTCGTGGACTGATAGTTCGCACGAATCGAGCAGCCACGCCCGCAGGATGTTGCCCAGATGCAGGCGCTGCGCCGTCGCATGTCCTGCGCCAGGATCTTCTGTGCGCTGGGATTTCCAGGATGAAGACGCCGCGGCGAGTTCCTGAAATCGAGCGGCCGGGTCAAGACGGCGCGATGGCCGGGTATTGCCGGGATGCCGAGTCGCTTTGCCCGTTTGGCCATCAACAGATCGCTGACCAGCGGCTGGGGCGGCGGCAGTAGACACCCGGGAGCTGAATGGGGCGTGTTCTCCAAGCCCTCATTTGTGCCGTACACCCCGATCAGCAGCTCCACCTTGTCGTAGTACGGCGTTACATCGTCATGCGAGATCGGCCAGTCAAACCCCAGGCCGTCCCGGCTGCGGGGCTTGAAATCGTACGGACCGTTGCGCAGCGATATCCTCCCCCAGTGATTGGTTCGGCCACCCAGCATGCGGGCGCGCCACCAGTCGAACCGCCCGGAATCCTGCTCCGTGGTGCGCACATACGGCTCACCTGGAACCTGCCATCCCCCATCCACTGTGGCGTCGTAAAAGCCAAACGGCTTCTCGGGCGTACTGACCCCTCCGAGTGGGGCCATGTCCGGAGTCTGAAACATGGGTGTCTCGATTTCCGGCGAGTAGCGGCGACCCGCCTCGAGCATCAGCACGCTCGCGCCTTCCATGCACAGAGTGTAGGCCGACTGCCCTCCTGCGGCTCCGGAGCCGACCACAATCACGTCGTAGCGCTTCTTCTGCGACTTCGGCGTCACGAATGGCATGTCAGCGACGGCGCTCGCAGTCGGAACCCACGGGCCTCACGACCGATACGCCTCACGACCGACACCCTGCGCGGGGATGCCCTGCGCCGCGAGCACCTCATGCTGTAGGGCATACATCGCCGCCGCGGCCTCGTCAATCGCTCGGGTAAAGGCGATCGAGCCGGCCAGAATGGGCGCGAGCCGCGCTTTGTCCTGACTGCGCGCCTGCGGATACTCGTGCTCCACGACGAGGTAGGTCGTCTCGGGCGCGATACTCAGCAGCTCGCGAGCGGCAAGCTGATGGTCCAGCCAGTCGACCGATCGGTTCTGCAGGTACGCGATCGGGTCGTGGCGCGCGGTACCGGGCAGCTCATGCTCGCAGAAAACCGTCTGCTTCTTCCAGGCACTGCGCTGCTCGGCAGGATCGGCACTTGGTTGCCCCGCGTGCCAGTCCCCGCGTTGCATCGTCTGGCCGCCATAGCCCCAGGCGGAGATCCCGCGCGCGTCGATGACTTGCCCTTTGACGTGAAATCCGCCAATCAGGAAGTTGTATCCCGTGTCCTTGAGGTATTGGAACACCGAGCGCGAATCCTGACCCATCAGGACTGCGTGCGAGGGATCGTAGTGAATCCGGAATTGGTCCCCTACTGCGTGCCGTTCGCAGATCCTATGCAAGGCGATCCAGGGGCCGGGTGCATAGGCGATATTGTTGTGCCAGGTATCGGTGACCGTCCAGCCGGGCATGGGGCATTGCTCAACACGGAACGTCAGTCCGCGCGCCTTGACTTCCTTCAACAGCGGAACGAATACCTCCTCGAACATCACGAGATTCGCATCCATGCTCAACAGCGGATTGCGGCCGACGAAGCCTGTCACGGCATCCGCGCCAAGCAAGACCGCCGCATCGAGGACGCGCAGCATCAGCCGGTGCTTGCGATCACGCACCGCGCGATCCGCGGACAGCATGTTATCGAAATAGGCCAGATCCGAGAGGCCGACTCCCGTCGACCGCATCGCTCCGAGCACACGAGCTGCGCGCTCGGCGCTGAACGGGCGCCGTAAGTCCAATGTGTTGGCCACGGGATCGAGCAGGACGGCCGCCGGCACCTCGGCTTCCGACGGATGCAGGGCCGCGGACAGCTCGATATTCGGGCAGCCAATCTGCCGCGAGAACTCGAGCCATTCCTCGATGGCCAGGTCAGGGTCGGCCTCGCGTCGCTCGCGAGAGGTCAGCTCCTGCAAAGCAGCGGTGAGAATGCTGAGCCGCATGGGTCGGGGCCGGAACCTGCTGGAATGCTCAGGCGACGGCGAATTGGCGCGCTCGATCAAGATGGCCTCCTGCGATGGCGGACCGCCGCAGCGGAGCGCATGTTCGCCTCAGCGCACGGGCACATGGGCGACCCGCTCATTGCGGAAAGTGGTTGCGAAGAGCACGGCTATCAACGCCGCAAAGGCGGCCGGATAGAGCCAGATGGAGCGCCAGTCGTGCACGCCTGCCGTGGAGTACCTGTCGTCAATAATGCCTGCGGCCCAGAAACCCACCAGCATGCCGACTCCGTAGGTCGCCAGCGTGATCATTCCCTGGGCGGCGGCTTTGTGCCGGGCTCCTGCCTTCGAATCGGTGTAGATCTGGCCGGAGACGAAGAAGAAGTCGTAGCAGACTCCGTGCAGGGCGATGCCCAGGATGAGCATCCACACGAGTGTGTGGGCATTGCCGAAGGCAAACAGCACGTAGCGGCAGGCCCACGCCAGCATCCCTGCCAGCAGCGTCGCCTTCATGCCGAAGCGGCTCAGCAACAGCGGGATCAGAAGCATGAACAGGACTTCCGACATCTGACCGAGGGTCTGTTTGCCGGTCGCACTGGCAACCTGGATCTCGGTCAGGAACTGGTTCGCATTCTGATAGTAGAACGCGAGCGGGATACAGATCAGGATTGATGCACAGAAGAACAACGCGAAATTCCGGTCACGCAGCAACGCAAGCGCATCCAGCCCGAGCAGGTCCCCGATGCGCGGCTGCTGCTGCGGTTTCGGCAAAGGTGGAGTGCGTGGCAGGGTAAAGCTGTACAGACCCAGCGCGAACGAGGCGATCGAGCACATGAGAAAGGTGTTTCTGAGCAGCCCACGCGCCATGGCGCCACTGGAGTCCCAGCCAAACACATAACTGATGATGAGACCGGCCGCGATCCAGCCGATCGTCCCCCAGACCCGGACCGCGGAGAAAAGCCGTGTTGGGTCTTCCATCTGCCGGAACGAGACGGTATTGACCAGCGCCAGCGTCGGCATGTAGAGGATCATGTATGCCAGCAGACAGGCATGGAAGACGTGGAACTCCCGCGTGCTGAACAGCAGGTAGAGAAGTCCGCCGCCGACGATGTGGAAGACCGCCAGGAGACGCTCGGCATTGAAATAACGGTCCGCCACCAGCCCCACGATGAATGGCGCAAGGATGGCACCCCAGGACTGGGTCGAATAGGCCAGCGCGTTCTGGGCTCCGTTCGCATGCAGAGTGGAGGATAGATAGCTGCCCATGGTGACGAACCAGCCGCCCCAGATGAAGAACTCCAGGAACATCATGACGCAAAGCCGAACTCTGGTCAGGCTGCTCACGGGATCATTCCTCGGCCAGCCTCGCGGTCGAGCTCCAGGCGCGGCCCTCCTGAGCGGGCATCACTCTCAGATCGGCCGCCATACAGACCCAGCCTGGGAGCTTGCGACGGCGTGGGCAACAAACTCCAGGCCCCGCACGCCATCGCGCACTCCGGGGTAGTCCCGAATGGGCGCCTCGCCGCACAGGACCCGCCGGACGTCCTGCAGGAAGCTACGATAAATGTTGGCAAAGGCCTCGAGGTATCCCTCGGGATGCCCGGCTGGCGTGCGGATCGCCGCCCTGGCCGACGGCCCCATATAACTCTGACCGGTTCGAAGCAGTTGCCACGCGCGCCCCAGCGGCTTGTAGGTGAGTGTGTTGGGTTCCTGCTGATGCCATTCCAGGCCCGCCCGCGTTCCGTAGATCCGCAGAGACAGCCGGTTTTCCTCCCCGCATGCAATCTGGGAGCAGACCAGCGTGCCTTTCGCTCCGCCACGCAATCTCAACAGGATATTGGCGTCATCATCGAGCCGCCGCCCAGCCACGAATGAGCTCAGGTCCGCGCACAGAGCTTCCACAGGCTGATCCGTCACGAATTCGAGCAAACTCAACGCATGTGTCCCGATATCGCCAACGCAGCCACTGAGGCCGGCCCGGCTGGGATCGGTTCGCCATGCCGCCTGCCGGTTGCCGCGCCTCTCCAGTGGCTCCGTCAGCCAGTCCTGGGTATATTCCACCATCGCTTTGCGCAGCTCCCCGAGCTGACCATCGCGCACCATCTCACGTGCCTGGCGCACGGCCGGATAGCCCAGATACGCGTGCGTCAGCGCAAAAAGCCGGTTGCTGCCTGCGACGAGACGAGCGAGGGCTTGGCCCTCGGAGAGCGTCAACGCCAGCGGCTTGTCGCAGATGACATGGATACCGGCGGCAAGAAAGGCCCTGGAAATCGGATAGTGCAGATCGTTGGGCGTTGCAACGATGACGAAGTCGATCCCCTTCTCGTGTGCCGCTTCGGCAGCGGCCATTTCCTCATAGGACGTGTAGGACCGCTCGAGCAGCCAGTCAGCCGCGCTCTGTTGGGCAATCCGCGGGTCCGAGGAGAGCGCACCGGCGAGCACCTGCGCCTGAGCATCCAGCTCGGCCGCAATTCGGTGAATGGGCCCGATGAACGCACCGCGGCCCCCACCGACGATTCCGGCCCGGAGACGTCGCGGCGATCGGCCGATATCATCACTGCTCATGCGTTTACTCCCCCGCGGCATCGGTAGACCGCGGGATCAGTGCGCCCGGCGAGTCAGGCGCACTGTGCCCTGTGCATCTCGGTCGAGCGCGACATCAAAGTGGCGGCCCCGGAAGGCGACATTCTTCAGGGTCACCGATTTCCAGGCGCCCGGCAATACCGGTGCATACGCCTCGCTCAGGCCCCGATCATCTATGCGAAGGCCCGTCAGGCCATACTCGAGACTCTGCACGAAACCTGCAGAGGTGGCCAGAATGTACCCGGCGTTGTTCGATGCGGTCTCACTGCGCACATTGAACGGGGGCTTCAGAAACCCGATCAGATTGCGGTCGATCCACCGCCCCGCGATGCTGCCCTCGCCCAGCTCGGAAGCGTGCACGGCCAGCATGACCATCATCATTTCATTGGGATCGTTACCGTGCACTTCGAGCTCGTGCAGCTGGAATTCGAAGTCATTGCGGCGCACCCGCGGGGACATCGGCAGATCCAGATTGGGATACGCCAGCCAGGACAACGACGAGCCCATCCACGTCACCTTGTCATGGGGAACGCTGACGTCGAAATCGAGATGGCGTTGCTCCGCCTGCGAAAATGGAATGTACATAAGCCGGGAGATTTCGGTCCACTGCGGGTCCGCAACAGCGCCCACCTTCCTTGCGGCAGCCACCGCAATGTTGAGCGCCTTGCGTGCAGCCGCATTCGTGAATGAATCGTTGGGGACGTCATCGTATGCCTCATCGGGTGAGGTGACGTGGTCGATCTCGTAACGGTTCATCGCTTTGTTGAACGTCACGCGGCTCACCCAGAACTCGGCGATGGCGCGGATGACGGGCCATCCATAGTTCTTCAGCCACTCCTCGTCACCCGTGGCGAGGTAATACTGCCACTGCGCGATGGCAATATCGGCGTTCACGTGAATTTCCCGATACACGCCGTAGGCGAAATGCGGTGTGTAATCCACGCCGGTTTCCGGGTCTGCCTCCCACGGATACATCGTGCCTCTGGCCCCGTATTGACGCGCCCGCGCGCGCGCCGGCTGCATTGTCCGATGCCTGAACATGACGATGGGTTTCGCCCGGTCCGGGTGCAGCAGGAGCAAGGCCGGAAACACCCAGGAGTCACTGTCCCAGAATGCGTGGCCCGCATAGTTGGGTGTCAATGCGCAAGCACCCATCGGCCAGGCAGTGCCCACAGTGGAGTTCGACAGGAGATAGTAGAGATCTGAGTGCAGCGCGCGCTGCACCTTCGGGTCGCCATCCACTTCAATATCTGACTGCCACAGCGCATTCCACGCAGTCCGGTGTGCATCGAGGAGCTGCTCGAAGCCACTTTGACGAGCCGCTTTCGCCGCAGTCAGCATCTCGCGCGAGTCACCCCCCCAACCTTGCCGGGAGATCGAAACGTACTTGGTAAACACATAGGTCTTCCCCTGCCGTACCGGCACGCTCAGGCGAAACCCCAGCTTGTACGGTGTCCTCACGACCTGGACGGACTCGGGTTGCAGGCCTGCGGGTAGTCCGATGGCTGCCGCCTCCGCCATGGTCAGTCCCTGCTCGGCCCTGCCGTCCAGCCAGAAGGTCAGCGCATGCTCATCCGCGCCCTGAGACAGCACGCGCGTGTACCCGTAGTACCAGACAGGAGCGCGGTCTGCTGTCGCATGATTGACGGGATCGAGCACGCTCATGTCGTTGGCGGAGAGCGCCTCGAGCATCTGATCGCCGGTCATGGTGCGAATGGGGAAGCGGGGTTGATGGGGGGCCCAGAGGGTAAACCACAGCTCCACCTGCACCACACCCGTGAAGGCCGGAGTAATGGCCAGTTGCGTAGCGGCCAGATGCGGGGAAGCCTCGCTCGCGAAAGTGATGACCCGTACGCCTGTGCTTCGCTTGCTGTCGTCGATGTAGCGATAGCTCGTGGTCAGAGTGCCATCGCGCATGTTCAGCGTCTGGCGATAGTCAGAGAAGCTCTTCGCATCGAGCTTCACGCTGTTGAGCCAGAATTCGCCCGCGCTGCTCTGGCCGGTGCTGTAGTCAATTCCGCTCCAGCCTGGTATCGCCGCCGGCCGGGCTATGTCCTCCCTCGTGTAGTCCATGAAAGCGACCAGGTAGGCAAGGTTGCTCTCCGTGCCACGTGGCCCCGTCATTGTCGAGAGGTAGCCGTTGGCCAGATAGGTGGGAAAATACGCCGCAAAGTCCCTGCTCGTGGCCGTCAACAGGAAGCTTGAATCCGTGTCCGCGCCTGCCACGCCTGTCACAGCGCACAGGCCGCAACCCAGGAGCCAGGCGCCGAGTGCTCTGCAGCTCATCTGCGACGCCCGCGCACTTCAGCTCCCGATGCGCAGGGCCTTGCCCTGGAAGGCGTTCAAGTGCACCCGCAGGGCTCCTTCAGGACCAATGCTCAGCGCAGGGGACGCGGGGTCGAGAGCGTCGAGCACCTTTGCACCCGGTGAGGCCCCGTGTATCGGCACGCTCTCATCGACCGGGTGGTCTCCAAAGTTGATTGCGGTCACCTCGGTGCCGCCCTTGTCCGGCAGCGCGTGCACCAGCACCAGGAGGCCTTTTGCCTGGACATCCGGTACGTCCATCAGACGAGCGGCATACAGGTGCATGTTTGCGCGCGCCTCAAGCATGCGTTTCAACTGCGACGCAAAGGTGTCGGGCCTGCGAAGTTGCTCGGGCAGTGGGCCATAGAGAGCGACGGCACGCGGCAGGCCGGCCGCCGAGCGGGTCGCCTTCGGATTGGAGCCGAGGAGGTCATACGCACCCCGGTTGATCCAACGGGTGTCGCCGTCTGCGAGCCGGTCGTGCACGGTCGAAGCTGGGAGCGTCAGCGCACCGACCAGATCCCAGCCGGAGAGCGCGAACACGCCCGGCTGCATCGCATTGTAGAAGGCCAGCAGCAGATGCAGCTTCCTGATCCGGGCGATGTCCGAGGTCTTCAACCTGGAGAGATCCTGGATCCCCAGGACCGCAGCGATGAAGCTGGCCGTCGTGCAGGCGATGCCGTCACCGAACTTCAGGTTGTAGGGAGCTCCTGCCCCGATGAGCTGGCCGTACATCTCCTGGTGCACCAGGTCGCGCAGCTGCTTGCCGGTCAACTGGCTGCCGCGAAAGGGAAACAGCTGCTCCGCATGGCCGCCGAAATGCGCCAGCCCCATCGTCAACTCGTCATGATTCTGCAGCGCGTGAATCAGTCGGCCGGGGTCGATGCTGTAGTTGCGCATCAGGTGAAATACCAGCCGCAGAAACTCCGCATCGCCCGTCAACAGGGCCTCATCGTAAGCCGGCCGAGTGACGAAATCGTAGGATAGGTCCGGACCTCCCTGGGACATCTCGCGCATGACATCCAAGGGCAGGGCAAGCTCCTCGAATGTGAATCCGCCGAGCTTACGCACCATGTCGGCAATCAGTTGGTTGGCAGTCACCGACAGCGGATGCCCTTCGGACCACACGTGCCCGCTCGGATCGCGCTCGATCCCGAGCAGCCCGTTGGCATCCAGGCGGACCATACCGTCGCCGAGCACCCCGAGCTCGTCCACGGCGTCACCGATCACGAGCCGCTCGGCGCCGAACGATGGATCGAGCCAGTTGAGCGTAGGCTGCCCCTCTTTGAAGTAATGCAGGTAGACCCACCGGCGCTCCACCCCGTCGACGCCACGCACGAGATCGGTGGCGCTCCAGTCCGTCTCCTTCACTCCGGGTTGGTAGAAGATGGACGATGAGAGGCGGCCGACGATGTACCCCTTTGCCTGCAGCGCATCCACCGTGGCCGGCTTCAGGTTGATGGAGTCGCGCCCCGGGGCGACCGGCGGCAGCAGTCCCCAGTCGGCCGGCGGGATCTGCACCATGTGGTAAATGCCCGGATAGTCAGCGTACGCCCGTTCGGCCAGTCGAAAGTCAGCGCCCTTGCCCGTATGCCCGGGGACGACGTCACCGATGACAACGGCACCGTGGCGGTTGGCGGCCGCCACCATCGCCTTGTATTGCGCTTGCGTACCGAAGTCCGGATCGATGTCGAAGCTGATGCGATCGAAATTGCCGTCGACTGAAGGGGTGTAACTGAAATCGTGGATCCCGCCCGAGCGCTTCATGGGCCCAGTGTGAATACCCTGGATGCCAATCCTCTGGAAGGCTCGCCACAGCCGCTCGTCCGCCAGGGTAGTCAGCACCGACTGACCGGGAGCGGCCGCGATGGTCGAGGCAGGGTAGGCAGTGAACCAGACGGAGGCCCGCGCGACTGCCGCGCGGGGCTGGGGCGTCCCATAGGGATGCTGCCACTGGCTGGAGCTCCCCGAGTAGCGCTTGGCCAGCTCCTGCGACTGATGCAGCATCGATCGCTGTTCGAGCCAGTGAATGTAGCCCGGACCCTGAGCGGAGCTTGGCTGTTCCGGCGTGCTCTCAGCGGGTTGCGACAGACCCGAGCCCAGCGCGGGAACCGCGGCGCAGAATAGTATGGCCAGGCAGGCCTTGAGATGCTTCATGAGTAGCGGGCAGTGTGCTACTCGACGCCGGCAATTCTCAATACGACCTGCCGGATCCGAGAGCGGCTCCGTCAATCTGACGGCGCACTGGCGGCGTGCCCCGCTCACCGCCAGCTCACATCGACGCGCTCTCGAATGGAGCGCTTGTCCAGCTGCACGACGGCCACCGCCCTGGCGGGATCCCAGCTCGTCACTTCGACCGGCCGGCCGCTCACGGACACTGCTGCAGGCTTCTCGCTGGCATGAATGTGCAGCTCGTAAGCGCGTTCCTGCACCTGGCCCTGGAACGAGCCCACGGCTGGCCCGATCTTCAGATGATGCGCACCATCGGGGCCGGTGGCGTAGCGCAGCGCAGTCACCGCATAGGCGCCCTTGTCGAAATTCATCGACAGACCGTCGTCCTCATAAAGGTCAAAGCTGCCCTCTCCGGATCCAAAGATGTTCAGGATCAGCGTATTCAGCGGCCGGGCGTCCGAGTAGTCACTCACGGGTTGCTCCGGAATCAACGCGCCTTCACGAACGAACACCGGGGTGTCATCCACCTCATAGTGCGCGGTGAACGTTGTGCCGCCGTCGTAGCGTTTGCCGGTGAAGAAATCGATCCACTCCCCTGGTGGCAGATAGACGGTCTGGTTGCCGTTTGCCTCGAGCACGGGCGCGACCAGCATCTCGTCCCCGAAGAAGTACTCGTGCGAATGGCGATAGGCCTCGTCCATCTGCGGGTACTCCAGGTACAGCGGCCTCAACAGCGGCATGGACTCCACGTGGGCGAGCCACGTATAGGTGTAGATATAAGGCATGAGTTGTGTGCGCAGAGCGAAGTATTTCCTCATCAGGGCGATACCCTGGTCGCCATAGACCCAAGGCATGCGCACGTTGCCCTCCAGCGGGTTCTCGTGGGCGCTGTGCATGCGCAGGATCGGGCTGAACGTCCCGAATTCGATCCAGCGCGCATACAGGTCGAAATCGATCTTGCGGCCATGAAATCCCCCGATGTCATGGCTGATGTAGGGCACCAGCACGTTGCCGCCACGAGCCGTGAAAGCTACCTCGTACGCAAGCACGGGCCACTGCGAGTACGTGTCGCCGGTGAAGAAGCCGGGATAGCGCTCACTGCCCCAGTCGCCATAGCGACCCAGAATGAACCCTCTGTGGCCGCTTTGCCGCTGCGTGTAGTCGAAGAAGATCTTGTTGGTCCAGAGCTGCTTGTTGAGCCCGGGCATGTCCACGGCGCCGCTGCCGCCGTCCACCCACCAGAAGTCCACCCCTTCACGCATCAGGGGTCCATGCAGGTCGCGCATGAAGACTTCGGCCTCCCGTTCGTTCGAGAGGTCGAAGTAGATGCGCTGGGGGGGCGCGACATCCCGAATCGCCACTGGCGCGAGCAACAGGCCGCCACCGTCCTCGTCTGGCTCGACACGCAGCACGATCAGGTTTTCGCGAGCCGCCCGCACGTAGGGCGTGAGATCCGTATAGGTCAGTCTCTGCGGCCAGTGAATCCCGCTCGGTGCCGCCTCCTGTCCGTTCACGAAAATGCGGTAGGTTTTCCGGACCTCCCCCAGGTACAGGTAAAGCTTCGCGGGGAGGCGCGCAGGCAGCCGGACCGAGGTCCGATACCAGCCAGCGCCCCGAGTGCCTGCATAACCCTGCTCCTGCCACGTCGGTCCGATGCGGATCGGCTTCCAATGCGCCGCGGCCACGTTGCCCTGGTACCAGCGCTGGGCGAGGCCCACCTGATCGGGGTCGGGAGCGAACGACCACTGCCCGGAGAGGTCCAGGTTGAATGCGGCCGCGGCTGGCGGCGCACGGCCGAGATCCTTCAGTACCTGAGGCGTGTGGCTATCGCTGAATGAAAGAATGCTCTCCTCAGTGTTCACGTACCCCGGGTGATCGTTGAGACTCAACCGGATGCCCTCGCGGTGCAGCCAGTCCGAGAATTCCTGCGGGCGCGGAATCAGCGGGCTCCAGTCATAGCCCCCCTCCCAACCGTAGTTGTGCCATGCGAAATCGAGCACGAGCGTATCGAACGGGATGTGACTCGCTCGCATCCGTGAGACTTCATCCTGCAGATACCGCTGGTCGTAGCGCCGAAACGCCTGCGTCCGCGACCCCTCGCTGTCGGGGAAATATTCGAAATTGAGGTCAGTGATCATGGGACCCAGCACGTAACGGGGAATCATCGGCACGGGGCCGCACAACTGCGCATATTCCCGCAGCACCTGCTGGTAGTCGGAGTTGTAGACGAACAGGTACCAGTCTTGCGCATTCGCAGCGGCTCGCGGCTCAATCCAGCTGCGTTGCGCATTCCACACTGGCGTGTGACTGTCGTCGATGAGTGCATAGCCGGCGCGGCTCAGCAGGCCGGGTTTGGCCTCGGCCAACTCCAGATCAATGCCCGGGATCGTGTCGTGCACCGGTGTCTGCGTATCGGGCTGTCCCGGCGGCAGATTGTCCTGACTCAGGTTGTCGAGTGAATAAGGCAGCCCTCCCAGGTTCAACCGATCCTTGTCACCCGGGTGCCAGGTGTGAGGGGTGCCGGTGGCGTCTTTCCAGATCACTTCGAGATTGGCAGCCGAGAAACCTCCGGACTGCACTCGGTATCGAACAGTCATCTCACGGGTGGATGCGATCAGCCAGCCATTTTTCTGCATTGTCGTGGCCCGGACCTGCGCCCAGTCCCTCTTCTGCACGACCGCGGTGGGCGCATCGACAAAGGTGCCGGAGGTTGCGTACTCCATCCGGAGGAGCGAGGGGGTCAGGAACTCAAAGCGGGCATTCCCTGAAACAATGGTCGAGCCACTTTCGGCCCTTGCGCACCCGCCCAGCAGTCCAACGGCGACCATGCAGCACAGAGGTTGAGCGATGCAGTTCAAAGCCTGTTTGAGATCCATGCTTGCCCTCAATGCACATCGCGTGACAGGTGCGCCAGGCCGCTGCGGTCACGCGCGATCCGGATGTCCATGTGCCGCCCACGGAATGACACATTACGCAGCGTCAGGCCACTCCACTCATTGGGCAGCACTGGCCTATACGCTTCGATCAGGCCGTTGTTCCGGATACGCAGTCCGGTGAGGCCGTAAACAATGCTCTGAATGTATCCACCGGATCCCGTCAGGAAATATCCCGTGTCATTGGCTGCAGTCTCCGTGCGGACATTGAACGGCGGCTTGAGCGTGCCTCCACTGAAGTTGGAAGCAAACCAGCCCGCCGCATCTGCGCCACGGGCGATCGCCGCGGCGGCAATGACCCGGGGGGCAATGCCCATACTGAACCTACCCACCTCGGCGAGGGACTCGGAGCCCATTGCATACTCGTAGTCATTGCGGAGCAGATCGGGATCCGATCGGAGATCGAGCGAGGGCAGGAAAAGGAGCGCCAGCGGGCCTCCGCCAGGATCATTGCGGCGTGCCACCACCACCGGCTCAAAGGCCAGATGATGTTTCCCACCCGGTGCGACGGGAATGTCTAAGCCGTGGGCGATGCGAGCCCAAAGGGGGTCCGCCTGCTCGCCAAGCAGGCGGGATGCCTGCAGCGCGATGCTCAGCGCCTTCGCAGCCGATACGTTCGTGAACGTGTCATTGGTGATGTCGGTGTGGGATTCGGAAACGGACGTGACGTGCGCAAGCTCGTATCGATGCTGGGTGGGGTCGTAGCTCGCACGACTGGCCCAGAATTGCGCAACCTCGCGGATCACGGGCCAGCCGCGCAAGCGCAACCAGTCGCGATCGCCCGTGGCGAGGAAATATTGCCACTGCGCAATCGCCACATCGGCGTTGACGTGAATCTCGCTCTCGCCGAGGACGTGGGCGAAATACGGCGTCTGTTCCGTGCCGTTCTCGGAATCGGACTCCCACGGGTACATCGCACCCGCGAAACCGTGTTCGCGTGCCCGGTGCTCAGCCGGCCCGAGCGTGCGCTCCCTGAACGTCACGAGAGACTTGGCACGTTCCGGATGAAGCAACAGCAACGCGGGGAATATCCACGTATCGCTGTCCCAGAAAATGTGACCCGAGTATCCGGTCGTGAGACCGCAGGCGCCCAGTGCCCATGCCGTGTCGGCGGTTGAGCTCGCGAGCAGATAATAAAGCTCCGAATGTACGGTCTGCTGAGCCCTTGCGTCACCGTCGATCTGTATGTCTGCGCGCCACAGCTCATGCCAGGCCCCGCGCTGCTTGGCCAACAGGTGCTCGAAACCTGCATCTCGCGCGCGCTCGGCCAAAGCCCGGTCATCGGTGGCACTGCCGCCCCACCCCTCTCGCGAGATGGCCACGTATTTGGTGAATGCGTACGTGTGGCCGTGCTCGAGCTTGGCGCTCACATCGAGGGCGAGCCGGTCGCCGCCACGATGCACGGCCACTGATACGGGCTGCAGAGCTTTGGGCAGTGAGACGGCCGCGGCCATCGCCGTGGTCAGTCCCTGCTGTGCCTGGCCGCCCAACCACAATGACAGCGAAGCACCGTTGGCATCGCTCGATTCGATCCTGAGGTTGCCTGGATACCAGATGGCGGCGCGGTCGGCGGTGGCGGGCGCCCTGGGCTTCACAGACAGGCCCTTGGCGGCAACGGCCTGCTCCATCTGCGGTCCGCTTAACTGCGCCAGCGGAAATCGTGGCGTGTGAGGCGCGCAGGGGGTGAGCGCAAAGGACAACCGCACCAGCCCGTCGAACTGCGGCGTGATTCGGAATCGGGTGACCGCGAGATGCGGCGAGGCCTGGCTGACGAATGACACGACCTCAACCTGAGTTTCGCGGCCCCGATCGAGGTAGCGGTAGCGGGTCGTGAGCGTGGCCTCGTACAAGTCGAGGGTCTGCTGATAGTCGCTGAAGTGCTGCGGGTCGAGCGGTACCCGATTCAGCCATGCGAAGTCCGAGCTGGCCGGGCCCGCACTGAAGTCGAGCTCGCTCCAACCAGGCAAAGCGGCGGGGCGCGACACATCTCCCGGCGCGTACTCCATGAGTCCGACCACATAGGCTGGAGAGACCTCCGTGCCGCGTGGAGTGCTCAAACTCGAGATGTAGCCGTTCCCCAGATAGCCCGGAAAGTAGCCGGGTAGATCGGCAAAGTGCGCGCTCAATCGAAAGCTCGCATCGTTTTCGCCCCGCGCGCTGATGGCGCAGACGCAGAACAGCGCGCACAAGCCGGTGCGCACGACGGTCGCCACCCGAGCGTTCATGTCACGTTGCTTGCGTGATGCGGCAATGAAGCTTGGGAAAATACTCTGCGCGCTCGCGCAGGCGCAACCCTCAGGGCATTCGATCTGGCAGCCTGCGATACGCGGCTCGAGCGGACTCTGCAGCTATGGTGACGTTCACGCTGATGGTGAGGTTCTTCAGCAGCTGTCGACCCCGAGCGGCCGAAGTTGTGGCGGTTGCCTCAAGCAGCCATGTTGCGGCCCAGGCGCCGCAGGATCCGTAAGGCCGTCCGTTTGTCCTGGCGAGAGAATCCTTTCAACAGCCGATCCTGCCTGCGCCTGACCACTACATTCAGGCTGTTGAACAGGCTCCGCCCCTTATGAGTCAGAAATACCTCCACGCAGCGAGCATCGCCGCGGCTGGCGCGGCGTAGGACGTACCGCTCCTTTTCCATGTTGATCAAGACCCGGCTCAGAGCTGGCTGCTGCAGCATGGCCCGCTCGGTGATCTCGTTCACGCTGATACCATCGCCAATCGCCAGAACAGCCAGGATGCGCCAGCGCGTCGCGTTGATCCCCTCGTGGCGCAGCTTTTCAACGAGATCGAGATGCAGCCGATGGGCGAGCGTTGCGATCAGGTGCGGAAGAAAATCGTCGAACAGCATCCCGCCTGCAACCCGTCGTGACTTGCTCCGCATGGGCGGTGCGTGCCTGCCGCCTCGCGACTCAGGCGGGGGCGTAGTCCCGGCGCAGCTCCTTCATGGCCGCCACGAAGACTTCCACGTCCTCTTCGTTGTTGTAGAAATGGTGGCTTGCCCTCAAGTTGTTGTCGCGGTATGACGTGACGATATCGCGCTTGAGCAGCTCGGCGCACAGACGCCCGACATCCCGTGATGGCACACACACAGTGGCTCCGCGACGCGTATCCTCGCGCGGAGTGATGCTTGGCCAGCCAATCTCCTGCAGGCGGTTCATGCACAGCCGCGCGAGCGACAGATTCCGAGCTTCGATTGTGCGCGTACCGACCTTCAGGAGCAGTTTCAGGCCTGCCTCCGACGCATAGCAATTGGGCACGGCCGGCGTACCGGCTTCGAAGCGGCGCGCGGTCGCTGCCGGACGGTTGGCCGTGATGTCCATTGCGTTGACATCCGCCTGGGCCCACCAGCCGCTGTTTGTCGGTAACAGCGCCGGAATGTGCGAGCTTTTGACATACATGAAGCCGATCCCGGCAGTGCCCAGCAGGTACTTCAACATGCCTCCCACTGCGAAGTCCACGTCGAGCGCTTTGACATCGATGTGCAACGAGCCAACAGACTGGTAGCAGTCGAGCAGTACCTTGGCACCCCTCGCCCGAGCCAATCGCACGATCGCAGGGACGTCCAACCGCGCCCCGTTCCGGAAACACACGTGCGTGATGGCTACGAGCTGAGTCTGCTCATCGATGACCGATGCGAAGCTCTCCGGCGGGATGTATCCATCGGCGGCTCCGTGAACGTGCACCACCCGCGCTCCTCGCGGTGCTTGCGCATGCCAGATCTGGGCATTGGTCGGAAACTCGAAGTCGCTGACCACGACCTTGTTGCGCGGCCCCTCGAAGGTGAGAGCACTTGCCAGGGAGTTCAGCCCGGCTGAGACCGATGCCGTGACCGCGATCTCCTCGGGAGAGGCTCCGAGCAGGGTGGCGACCAGGGAGCGGACCGCCTCATTCTTGGTCACCCAGACATCCCAGTTTGCACCCACCGCGAGCCGATCATCCATGTAGGCCTCGAATGCTGCTTTCACCTCGTTGGCCAGGGCGCAGTAGGAACCGCTGTTCAGGTAGGTCTTGCGCTCCAGAACCGGGAACTCTCTGCGCAAAGCTGGGAAGTCGGCCATGTCGGGTGCTCTTTCGTGGATGGATAGGCTCGTCCATTATATGCATTCTCATATACCGGCTTACAGCAACGCACCTTTCGCGTCGGCTCTTGCCGGCAGCTCCGCTCGGGACTGCGCCCTCCGAACGCTACAGTCGCACGTCCGTCAGCAGTGCGGCGTAGATGGCAATGCCGTCCCAGAGATTCTGCAGTCGCAGGTTCTCATTGGAGCTGTGCTGATTATTGTCGTAGTTCGCGAGCGGTACGCCGATGATCGGCATATTCAGCAGTTCTGCGAAGATAGCCATGGGCACGCTTCCACCGAGCATCGGCACTCGCAGGACGGGGCCACCCCTCGCGCGCTCGATCGCCGCGACCACGGCTTTCGCCTCCCGGGAATCCATGTTCGCGCGATAGCCGGCGTAGTCCAGACTCCACTCGGCCTTGACCACTCTGGTGTGCGCCAGGCGGGTGGCGGCATCCGGCTCCTGAGAGAGCACCTCCCACCCCAGGTTGCGCAAGTACGCCTCGGTGCGCTCGCGGACATGCTCGGGCGTCTCGTCGGGGACGAGACGGAAGTCAATCGAGGCGCGCGCCTGCGTCGAGATCACGTTTGCCGCATCCTCGCCAACCTGCCCGACACGGATGCCGCGCACATTCAGCGCGGGACGTGCGATCGCATTGGCCAGTCGGTCCGACCCCTCGGTCCGCCCCAGTGCCAGCTCCTGCTTGAGTCCCGTCTCCACATCCGGGAGGGCGGCCAGGGCCGCCGCTTCAGCCGAGCTCAGCGGGCGTACGTCCTCATAGAAACCTGGAATGAGGATCCGCGCATCCTCGTCGCGGAGCGAGTCCAGCAGATGCGTCAGCGACACCGCAGGATTGGGCGCCCAATTCCCATAGTGGCCGCTGTGCAGAGGCCGCATCGGGCCATACACCGTCAGCTCGAGTCCCGCCACGCCGCGTGCGCCGAAAAAGACCTGCATCCGTCCGGACTGATGGCGCGGGCCGTCACTGAGAATGAATACGTCTCCATGCAACAGGTCCCGATTGGGCTGCAGGATCTCGGTGAGATGATGCGACCCCTGCTCCTCCTCGCCTTCATAGAAGACCTTGACGTTCACCGATGGCCGCCGGCCGGCGGCCTTCAGAGCATCCAGAGCCGACAGCATGGCCTGGATGGGCGCCTTGTCGTCGCTCGCCGAGCGGGCGTAAATGCGCCACTCCGGGTCGATCCTGCCAGTGTTGCGCCAGTCCACGTCCTGCGAGTCTGTGGTGTGCGTCCCGGCACGCATGACCGGCGACCACGGCCGCGAGCGCCAGTCCGGCTGAGCTACCGGTTGACCATCGTAGTGGGCATAGAAAACCAGCGTGTGCGTAGCTCCACGGGATTTCAGCTCCCCGTAGACAGCAGGCGGGGTCCCGGTACCCGCCGACAACAACTGCGTCATGAACCCACGCTTCTCCAGCTCATGCCGGATGAACGCAGCGTTCGCCTCGATGTTGGGGATATTCGTGGCCAGATTGGGCAACGCCAGGAGCGCGGTGAACTGCTCAAGAATCCGTTTCTCATGAGCCTCGCGATACGCCTGCACGGAATCCTGCACGCTGGCCGCTCGAGTCGCAGGCGCTGCAATGGCGAGGGCGGCCACCAGGGCAATGACCGTGCCTGTCAGCCACATCCGGGCGGTCCGGCACAACAAGATCTCCCCCGCCTTCACATTACTCATCGATGACGACCCCCGGCAGTCCTGGCCCGTGCCTGTGTGAAATTCATCCAACCGCCCTCGTGCGCCCGCTGCTCGCGGCCAAAGATGCTGGCAGAGATAGCCGCCCCATTACAAATCTCGGGCTGCCTCGCACAAAGCTGTCTCGAGCCCTCCGGTTGGGGTCCACATGCTCGCAAAACCCGCGCAACGGAGTCACGGCCGGCCCGACTCGGGCTAACACACCGACCCTTTGCTGCGCTGCGGATCTCTGTACACTGCAACGCCGTGCTACCCTGATCCGAGGCGTGTACCGACAAGGGCCGCCACCAAATGGCTACTTGCAATAAATTCGCCTGCCGCACGGTCTGCCTCGTGAGAGTTCAATACGTCCTTTCCGACTCGAGGGGGTCCCCTCGCAATGCAATCCTGAAGGAGTCCACCGATGGGAAAGTCAACAGTCTGCACATCAGTTACCGGATATGAGGCTCACGCGGGTCAGCCGGGCGCAAGACATCGGGGTATCGCAGTTCGCACCAGGGGATCACACGCCTTGAGGACGTCGGTCTTCACGACACTCATGTTGTTGGCTGGCGCGGTCAGCGCCCAGTCGGCGAATGACCTGGCGACGGCCAACATGCACTTCGACGCGAATGACATGGACGCAAACCATGATGGCAAGATCACCAAGGATGAGATGATGACCTATGGAGACAAGATGTGGACGATGATGGCCAAGGACACCTCGAGCATCTCGGTGGCCGATGCGGCCAAGGATTTCGCAAAAGGCAATCTGCGCTTCAATGCCCGCGCCATGGACGCCGATCATGATGGCTCGATCAGCAAGGACGAATTCATGAAGTACGCGGCGCAAAAATTCAACAAGATGAAGGGCGCGGACGGCATGATGTCGGTTGCGGATGCCTCCGCAGCGTTCAGCCGTGGCAATATGCCAAAATCCGGGCACGCGCCTGCGAGGGATGTGACGAAGTAACCAGGCCCCCGGCGCGGACGCGCGCCGGCGTGCCGTTTGAATGAGGGCACCGGGTCAGCCCGGCCGCACAGACGCGGCTGGAAGCTTGCGTGCAGCCGCGTCGCGGGAATTCAAAGCAATTCGTACCTGAAGTCGTAACCGGTCGGCTGCGAGTCCCGTGGATGAAGGGTCATGGTACCCTTCGCACCCGCGAACCTTCCGGTACCGCCGGTGATGGCGAGATGCGAGTCACCGCTGTCCATGAAAGGGCCCTCTACCGTGATCTGGCCTTCCCGGGCAATCAGGGTCCAGAAGCACTCCCAACTCTTGCCGGGCACGACGCGGATGCAGAAGCCCTGGTCTGTACCAACCTGCAGCTTATTGGCCGCGTCGAACACGGGGTTGGCGAATGTCAACAGGTCACCGGCGGAGTCGCCGCTTTTACCGAGGTGGGTCGTCGTCTCGTGTATCGGTCTTTCTACAAAATGCAACACCTCGGCCGCCGACGCACCGGTGGCGGCAGCCACCAGCGAGGACCACAACGCCGCGGACAGAAAATGCTTCATGGCGATTCTCCGGAGGGTTTCCGAACAGACTCAGTCACCGATCGGCGCCCCAACAGCCTGCTGCGCCAGATGAGCATCGCCGGCGGGCGCCTTTCCGTGGTCGTAGGGCCGCAAGGCCACCATGTAGAGGACGCCGAGCGCCATCACCCCTGCCGCCGTCACCATGACCCCGTAGTTGCTATACCACGGATCCGAGGGGCTACGTGGCCACGACATGTTGACGATGGCGCTGAGTCCATACACCAGGGCTGCGATATTGATGGGCCAAGCGCAGCGCCCGAGCCTGAATGCGCCGGAGGGACGCCAGCCGCGAGCACGGGCGAGGAGCGCCGCGATCACGATCATCTGGAATGCAATGTAGATTCCGACCGATGCGAAACTGATGATGGTGGCGATCGCATTCGCAAGCCAGGGCGCGGACAGGGCGATCAGGGCCGGAATCGCGCCCGAGACCAGCAGTGCTTTCGCCGGGATATGCCTGCCGGGCGAAAGGCGCCGCAATTGCTCACTGCAGACGATCATCTCATCGCGCGCGTAGGCAAACAGGAGCCGGCTCGCCGCGGCCTGCAGACTCAGCAGGGCCGAGAGGAACGATACTGAGACGATGAGAATGACGAGGCGCAGACCGGTGTGTCCCATCGCGCTCACCAGCACCGTGACAACCGGATCCTTGTCCTTGCCGGACAGCACTGCACCGACGTCCGGCACGGCAAGTACCAGGCCCAGGCAGACCCAGAGGGCCGCCGCCCCGCCCACGTAGATGGTGAGACGCATGGACTTGGGAATGAGGCGGCCCGCCCCCGGAGTCTCCTCCGCCACGTCGCCGCAAGCCTCGAAGCCGTAGTAACACCACATGGCGCCCAGTGCGGAAGCGAGAAATGCGGCGACATACGGCCGATTGATCTGCGGCCAGGACGTGTCCACCAGCGCACTCCAGGGCTGGTGACGCGCAAAGACCAACAGATAACTCCCGACCGCCAGCGCCCCGATCAGCTCACAGGCAAAACCAAACACCGCTACGCGGCCGAGAAGGCGCGTTCCGCTCAGATTGAGCAAAGTGGTGATGACGATCAGACCGATTGCGATGCCGGTCGCCACCCCAGTACCCGCATCGATACCGATCAGCTGTGCCACGAATGGAGCTGCCCCCGTGGCAATGGCGGCTATCGTGACGAACAGCGACCAGCCATACATCCAGCCGGCCATCCACGCCCATCGTGTACCTACCAGGCGTCGCGCCCAGGGGTAGATGCCGCCGGAGATGGGGAACTGAGAGACGATCTCGCCGAAGACCAGACACACCAGAAGCTGGCCGAGCCCCACGATGAGGTAGGTCCACCACATCGGCGGCCCGGCGTCGGCGAACGTGGCCGCGAAGATCGTGTAGACACCCACGACCGGAGACAGATAGGTGAATCCGAGCGCGAAGTTCTGCCACAGCGACATGCTGCGCTCGAAGTGCGACACGTACCCAAGCGAGCGCAATTGCTCGCTGTCCGCATCGGTCGGTTTTCCGCCGGAGTCCGTCATCTATGAGGTCTTCTTGCAGCGCCCCGGCTGGCCGGGACTCGACCTGTCACGTACAGGGCTGAGCTGGATGTTAAAGGAAGTATCGCGCTCAGCGAATTGCCGCCTCGCCCAGAACCGACTTCTCAGGACACCGTCGAGCCTCTGGCCCTGACCCTATGGCGATGAGCAGCCTGTTTCGCCCGGTTCCCGCACAAGCCCATGCTGCACCAACGTCTCGCCCGGCTCCGGGTATGGTCCGCGAACAGCAGCGTGCAAGCCGGGCCCTCGCAGGCTCTGACGTACCTGAAGTCCTCGCGGCACACGAAACGCGCCAGCGCTTCAGCAATTGGAAACAACAGCGATTCCGGCGAGCGCCATCTGCGCATCGACCGCAGCTCGAAAGGGTCGCCGTCATCGCTCATCGCGACCGCGATCTGACTGCAGGATTCGTCTCGCTCGAGCAGACGATTGAGCGGCTCCAGCTCCTTGAAGGCATCCCTGCTTAAGGGGCGTCCCTGATGTTTGCGCACGAAGCCGCGAAACCATTCGCGAAGGTTCCGAGCCTGCTCGGCGACCTTGTCCAGCTCTCCCGGGACGGACTGCAGGCTCGCCTGCTCGAGAACCGGCGCAGGCACGAGCTGGGCCTGGCGTAACCAGCTCAACAGCCCCTCGCCATCACCCAGCCATTCGATGGGGGCATCGACCGGCGTGGCCACTGAATTGAGGAAATCCAAGGCCTGGGCATCCGCGATGAATATCGGAGGAGGTTGCTGCATAGGCATCGCGCTGGTCAGATAACCTCTTTAAAACTATTTGACAGGTTATTACTCATTTCGATAACCTGATTGTAACCTTTTTGGAGGTTACTACGTTTGACGGCGATGCTATGGAGCTGTCGCCCTCATTCCGTTTTTTTGGTCATACGCTGACTGATCGAAAGGAGCTCGGCATGACTCGCATCCGTTATCGCAAGACTCCCGTTGATGGCGCCGACATTTTCTATCGCGAGGCCGGTTCCAGCGGCGCCCCCAAGCTGCTGCTGCTGCATGGATTCCCCACCTCCAGTCATATGTTTCGCGACCTGATCCCGCTGCTGGCCGACCAGCTCCACATTATCGCTCCCGACCTCCCGGGGTTTGGATTGTCCGATCTGCCTGCCCGAGGACTCACGTTCGAGCGCATCGCCCAGAGCATCGATCGCTTTACCGAGGGGATCGGTTTTGATCGATATGCCGTGTACGTATTCGACTACGGCGCGCCCACCGGCTTTCGGCTTGCCGTCAAACACCCGGAGCGCATCACCGCCATCATTTCGCAGAACGGCAACGCCTATGAGGAAGGGCTGAGCGAGGGCTGGAGTCCGATCCGCGCTTACTGGGAAAACAGCTCGCCGGCGAACCGCGAAGCGCTGCGCAAGCTCCTGCGCCCCGAGACGACGATCTGGCAATACACCCACGGGGTACCGGATGCGACGGCGGTATCCCCCGACGGCTACTCACTCGACAACTTCTATCTGAGCCGCCCGGGTGTCGCCGAAGTCCAGCTCGACCTGTTCGGTGACTACAAGAGCAATGTCGCGCTCTATCCCAGATTCCAAGAGTACTTCCGCGCACATCGGCCACCCCTGTTGGCCGCATGGGGCAGGAACGACCCCTTCTTTCTGCCTCCGGGAGCCGAAGCCTTCAAGCGCGACATCCCAGAGGCCGTGGTGCGTTTCTTCGATACCGGCCATTTCGCTCTGGAAACGCATGCGCAGGAGATCGCCGCCGCCATCCGCGAGTTTCTGGCGCACTCAGCCAAGGTTCTCTGAGTGTGCGTCGCGGACCGTCCCTCGCGCGCCGTGTTCGCCACGCCGCTGCACAGGGCCAACGCCAGCCCGACAGGGAGTTTGTAAATCACGAGCTCAGTGGCCATATCACGGGAGCCAGTCAAGGCATCGGGCAGGCAACTGCCGTGCGGTTGGCACGCGAGTTTTCCGCCCTGGCCTTGGTGGCGCGCAACCGCGCCAAACTGGAGAAGACAGCCGCACTCGTGCGCAGCGCAGGCGCCGAGGCCCTGGTCATTGAAACGGACTTGGGCGAGGTCTCCTCGGCAGAATCGACGCGCTGCTCAATATCGCCGGAGCCGTTCCGCAGATCGACCTGTTCGAGATGAGCGAGGCACAGTGGGAGGCGGGCCTCGCCTTGAAGCTGCACGGCGCACGGCGTCTCACGCTCTGTGCGTGGCCCGCTCTGAAGCAGGCCAAGGGGTCCGTGGTGCTGATGTCCGGGAACTCGGCTCCGTTTCCGAAGGCGCCCTATGCGGCTGTGGGGACCATCAACGCCGCGATCGTGGCGCTCGCGAAAGCCTTCGCGGACCGCGGAATCCAGGATGGCGTGCAGGTGAACAGCGTATTACCGGGGCCAGTCATGACCGGCCGCCGCCAGTCTTATCTGGAGCACTGGGCACCGCTGCACGGCATGAGCGTCACGGAAGCGGTCGCGCAATTTCCGAAGCAAGCCGGGATCGCCCGCTATGGAGCTCCCGAGGAGCTCGCCGAGCTGATGGCGTTTCTCGTTTCGCCGGGCGCGAGATGGTTGACGGGTTCGGCCCTGCGAATGGACGGAGGTGAGGTGAAGTCAATCTGACCTCATCGCGTGGCTTGCGGTACTGGCGCCGAGTACGGCGGAGATCAGAATGATCAGCAGGACAATGGCAGCGACGGCCGCGAACGTGAATTCGCGGTTTCTGGCGAACCACACTCCCATCACGGCAACCCGCATGACCGGAAGAACGATGAGAAGAAGCGTGCCGAGCGCAACCAGGTGCGCCCCTGAAGAGCCCGCTGTCGCCGTCGCATGAGGCCACGCGAGACCTGCCACGATGAGCACACACGAGGCCCAGGTTCCCAGGCTCAACAAGCGGGCCAGAAGCTCGTCCAGATCCTTGCTCGCATGCACGCGGGATTCCATCACAGACCTACATGAATCCCGAAAGCACTCATGAGCATCTGGGCGGCGAGCACTAGCAGCGCAGCAACGAAGAAAATACGCAGCGCTTCGCTGGATGTCAGCATCAGCACGCGAGCCCCCAGAACGGCGCCTACGACGGAACCGACGGCAACGGGACCCGCAATCGATGGAAGCATCGTGCCGCGGAAGAAGTAAGCGCTCGCGCTTGCAGCGGCCGTCACGCCGATCATGAAATTCGAAGTGGCTGATGACACCTTGATGGGCAAGCGGAGCGCGGAGTCCATGGCGGGAATCTTCAATACGCCGCCTCCAATGCCGAGCAGCGCGGACAAAAGGCCCGCCCCGTACATCAGCCCTACGCCGAGCGGCAACCGTTCGACCGTATAGGCCACCTCATGACCGACATCGGAGTCTCGATAGACACTGTCCAGCCTCCTCGCCCAGCCCTTCCGAGCCGAGGGCGCCTCGGTGAGGTGCTTGGGCTCCCGGCGACGCATCAGCATCTGCGCGGCGGAGATCACCAGTATTGCCGCGAAGATCGCATATAGAACCGGAACCGGCACGACACCTGACAGCAGTACACCGCTGGCCGCGCCCAGAGTCGTGGCGACTTCCAGCACGATCGCGAGCCGCACGTTTGCCAGTCTCGATCGGAGAAAGGAAGCTGCACTGCCACAGGAGCAGGCGATCACGGAGATCAGGCCGGCTCCGATGGCCGTGTGGATGTCTATCCCCAGCACCGTCGTCAGAATGGGCACAATGAAGATGCCACTCGCCATTCCGAGCGCTCCTCCCAGAGCACTGGTGGCAAGCGATACGCAGAAGAGCACTGTCGCAGAGCTGGCGAGCATCTCAGCAGCAGGCCGGTGGTCCAGGCAACGCGGCAGTACGCTGCATGAAGGTCACCGCCACAGCAGGCCCTGAGCGGGGATGTCTCGTGATCCGATCTGCCGGGAACGTGGCACTGCCATGTCGTTGACGATTTTACAGTCAAGTCTCGACCCAGCGCCTTAACAAGTTGTGATAGATCCCCACGAGGGACACCAGAGCAGGATGGCCAGCGTGGTCACGCTCGAGCTGTTGAATCGCCGTATCGAGGTCGAACAGCGTCTGACGCTGGCCAGCGTCGCGGACCAGACTTTGAATCCAGAAGAACGAAGCCAGCCGCCGGCCACGGGTCACCGGCTCGACGCGATGAACGCTGCTGGCGGGGTAAAGCACCATGTCACCGGCTGCGAATTTCACGCGCCGACGCCCAAAATTATCTTCGATCGAGAGCTCGCCGCCGGCGTAATCCTCGGGTGATGACACAAACAGCGTCGCCGACAGGTCCGTGCGGAGAGGTCGGCCAGCCTCGTCTGCTCCTGTTGCAGGCCGATCGTGGCGGAGGGCGTTGTCCACATGGTCCCCGAAGCTATCCCCACTCCGATAGCAGTTGAAGAGCGGAGGGAAGATCCGCAGTGGCAGAGCCGCAGCGATGAACAGTGAGCTGCGGCCCAGCGCTGCGCGAACGATGTAGGAGAGCTCGCGCGCCACTGGATCGCTTTCCGGGAGTTGCAGATTATGCTTGACGCGTACCGACTGGTGCCCTGCTGTGATCCGCCCGTCGCCCCACGTGACTGCCGTCAGTCGCGCGTGCATGGCGCAGACCTCTTCGGGACTGAGCAGCCTGGGCACGTGCAGGAGCATCTCTTCGTTCCTCGTTGAACAGCGCAACCTCGCAAGGCCGGGCTGGTATCAGGGTAAATCGCTCTCAGTCTCGCGGCCGGCCGCTTCGTGGCGTGGCACGCTCAGCGCTGGGCGCAGGGCCGCCGCCAGGGCTCGCAGACCCGCGTGCGAGGCGATCCGCCCCGCAGCTGCGGCTACGGCCGATCGGACCGACGCAGTACCGGACACAGCCGCCTTTTCGAGCCAGGGGAGCGCCTCATCGAAGCGCCGCAACTTCAGCAGGCACGTTGCCCAATTGAACTGACCGCGAAAGTATCCGCCGTGTGCAGATCGTTCGTACCACGCCAGAGCGGCCCGCGGATCGGTTGCCACGCCCCACCCCTCCTCATAACAGCGACCGAGTAGATTCATCGCACGAGGATGCCCCTGCTCGGCAGCGCGCAGATACCCTGCGTACGCACGTCTCCTGTCACGGGATACACCACGACCGTCGAGATACAAATGTGCCAGGTTGTACTGCGCCCAGGCGTGACCGGCCGCGGCGGCGTGCTCGAAAAACCCGGCGGCAGCAGCAGGATCCTCTGCGGTGCCCCAGCCCATGTCCAGGCAGCGTCCTACCATGTTGATGGCACCAACGTGGCCCTGCGCCGCGGCGCGGCGAAACCACTTCAGAGCCGCTGCGCGATCCTGGGCGAACACCGTACCTTCGAGGAGCATGCGGCCGTAGCACAACTGGGCCTCGGGGACCCCATCCAGGGCGAGGAGTCGGATCCACGCAGCCGCGTGTGCCGGATCCGGCCCCAGCAGCGCGACCAGCTCGGACCTGCTCAGACGGCCAAGCAGGCCCGACACCGTCTTCTCGCGGCAAGACTCCTGCAGCACGCTCGAATCAACTACAGGTCGGCGCGTGCCGTCAGCAGAAGCGTTCTGCCGGCCCCGGGGACGGTGTGGTTCTCGTTCGGCCGCGTGAAATAGGAATTGACGAAGTAGAACCTGTCAGTGAGGTCGAGGCCATTCAGTTGCAGGCTGAACATCTTGCTGAAGCGGTAGCCCACCATGGCATCCCAGGTGAGGTATCCCGGCACTCTCGGCACGCTGACAGCGCCCGGAATGAATTGAGTATCGGTGCCGGCCTGTCGCTCGCCGATGAAATTCACGCCGCTGCCGACCTCGAAGCCGCCGGTGAATTCATAGGTCGTCCAGAGATTCGCCTGGTGCCGCGCCGTGTTAGGAATTGGACCCTCCACCCCGGGAGCGGCCAGCCCGACCGCATGCGCATCCAGGTAGGTATATCCCGCGACAATCTCCCACTCCTGGGTGAGATAGCCTTGCGCACCGATCTCGAGGCCTTTGACCTTCTCCGTGCCCGCCAGCGCCTGTACGGTGGGCTGCAAAGGATCCGTGATGCGGGCATTGATCATCTCGGTATCGAACAGTGCCCCGCTGACAGACAGGCGCTGCGCGAGCACCTGCGCCTTGGCACCCAGCTCGAAAGTTCGGTCCTTCTCCGGAGGCAGAGCCCGGTTACTCGCAGACAGCGCCAGATTCTCAGCCGACGGGTTGAAGGATGTTCCGTAGGAGAAGTACACGCTCGCCTGCTCGTTCGGCTTGTAGGTCAAGCGCTGCGCGCGGGCTCCAGATCTCATCGGTGTGGTCGAAATGCGCTGCCTGTCCTACCGGCTGATCGAAAGCCGCATGGAAGCTGTCGTAGCGAATCGCGGCGGTCAGGTCCCAATGGGGACCCAAGCCAACCGTGTCGGTCCCGTAGACGCCCACCGTATGGGTGCGGGTCGAAGGCCGTTGACTCACATCCGTTTGAGTGCCCGGGAAAGACTCGAAGGGATCCGGCGCCAGCAATGCGACCGGGGTGATGAGGGTATCCTGATTGACAAAGCGCACGAGCTCAGCCCGCTCGTCATCGTATTCCGTGCCAAAGATCACCGCATGGCTGAGCGGGCCGGTGGAGAAGCGCGCCGTGAAGTCCAGATCGTTCATCGCGATCTTAATCGTGCCGCTGCCACTCGGACGATCACGTAGCACCTGGACCGAGGCGATGGGCGTCCCAATTACTGGGAAGTAGGGATTGTTGGAGGCCACGGGTACTTCGCCCTTGCTCGCTGTCGCAGCACAAACCGGGGCTCCGGCGAAATACCCTGCGCTCGATGTCGAAGTGAAGCAATTGCCGCTTCCGTAGATGGCGGCGGTCTCGCGCGAGAGAAAATAGTAATTTCCATATCGCGCGGTATCGCTGACCGACCACACCGAACCGAAAGCATGATGAAACTTCAGCGTGCCGACATCGACTCTGCTCTGGAAGCGGTCATCGGCGGGGAGCCCATAGAAGGTGTCCCGCGCCACGGGCGCCGGCCGGTCGAACAGGAAGGGGATGCCGTAGTCGGGCAGATTGTTCTCGGTCTGATGCAGATACTTGAGCGTCAGGGCGGTGGCGGTGTCGATCCCGACTCCGACGGTCGGTGCGAGACCCCAGCGCTGATTGCGCGTGAAGGGCCGCCCTTCGACCTCATTTCGCATGCCCATGAGGTTCAGGCGCAGCGCCGCATGCTCGGCCAGCGGTGCATTCACGTCCGCAGTGGCGCGCGCCTCGGAGTTGGTGCCTGCGGTGGCCGTGAAATTCTGGAAAGGCTGCAGTTGGGGTGCCTTTTCGATCTGGTTGATGACGCCGCCCGTGGATCCGCGGCCAAAAATAGTCGACGCCGGCCCCTTGTAGATTTCGAGGGCCTCGTAGTTGAACGCGTCGCGGTCATACAGACCGGTGTCGCGCAGCCCGTCCATGAAATAGTCGTCGCCGGCGGAGAAGCCACGCAGATTGACGAGATCCCCGTGCGTGCCGCCCTCCCCTGCGTTCAGGGTGATGCCCGGGACATTCTTCAGGGCATCGGCCAGGGAAGCTCCGCCCTGCTTGCCGATGAGTTCGCCGCTCACGACATTGATCGACTGAGGAGTGTCGAGAATGGTCTCGGGCAGAACCTCCAGGCTGGGGCGCTGTCCGGTGACCACAACCGTTGCGGGGGAATCAGTGGCACGGGTGTCTGCCTCCGTCGCCGCGCCTTCGGCGCTGTTCGCTGCGATCAGCGACGTCAACGCCGTCAGCCCCAGGCTGGTGCGAAAGACAGTCTCGGACGGTGCGGCACTCATTCACTTTCTCCCGCAGAGCTAATTGCGAATAGTTCTCACTCGCATTAACCTATCCGCCCGATGCAAATCCGTCAAGAGCAGCTCCCGCGGGCCGACTTCTCTGCGGGTGGCCTTGCATAAACGGCAGGGCAGCCCGAGACCGCGTGATGGGGGCCGTACCATGGGACGGACAGCGCGCACACACTCTCCGTGCGTCCGCGCGCAATCTCCGTGCGTCAAGAAAAAGCGGCTACTTTGGCCTCGGGCTCACGAGATCTTCCCGCGCCTCCCGGATACCCGCCCGGCGCCTTTCGACCTGAGTCATCAGAGCCTGGGCGGCATTGCGGATTTCCTGGTGCAGGGCCTCTTCCCGATCGAAGGTCTCGTGACTGGTCGCATAGGGCTCGTAGTAGCCGACCAGCCGGTCAAAGGCGGCGGCGGTGCCTGCCAGCACCAGTCCCATATCACTGAGCCAATCCACGAGGGAGCGACGAAGTGCCTCGGTCCCCGCCGTATCACCGTGCACCACGACAGCGAACGACCGTCCCTCAAGATGCCGTGGATAGCTCCAGCCCCGCAGCTCCAGAGCCTTCGCCTCCTCGGCCTTCTTGCCATGTGTGGACGAGGGGTCCGGATTGCCTCCATCGGCGCAGACCAGGCGGTCAATCATCAATTTGAGAGCCGCCGGCGCCTGATACCAGTGCACGGGCGTCATCAGCAGAATGCCGTGCGCACGAACCCATCGCGGGTAGATCTCGCTCATCCAGTCGTTCACTTGCCCCAGTCCATGATTGGGGTAGCACGAGCACGGCCAGTGGCACAGAGGCATGGCGGTCGATACGCAGCCTTTGCACGGATAGATGACTTTCCCGTACTCGGAAATGAGCAGGCTCAAGTCCAGCACGTCGACCTCAACGTCCCGGGTGGCCAGCTCCCCGGCTGCCAGCTGCAGCATCCGGTAGGTCTTGGACATCTCTCCCGGACAGCTTTGGTCGTTACGCGGCGAGCCGCAGATGAGCAGGATGCGCGACTTGCCCGCCGGATCATCGTGTTCTGCCTGCGCAACCCGGATAGCTTCGCGGGTTCCAAGCCAGTCCACGCTGATTTCGTACTCCGGATCGGCAAAACCCTTCCCCGCCCTGCGGGTCACTGGGCTCTTGCGTCCATCGAGGTACGCATACCAGGCCACCTCGAGTAATTCACGCATGGCCTCGCTGTTGTGGTCGTATCGTGGATCGCGATACCTTTCGCGAAAGCGCTGCTCAAACTCGGCACGAGACAATGGGAAATCGGCCTGGCCCGTGCGAGTCGCCGGCGCCGGTTGGTTGTTCGCGACGCCCTCTCCCGGTGAGCCCATGCAGTGACGATGGCCCATTTACTCACCAGGCACCATTACTGCAGTGCGCGCCAGCTCGTAGGTGACGTCCTACGCTTTCAGCCTTGACCGCTATCCAGTGTTGGCCCGATCGCCTTGCGCTCTGTACGACCTATGCGATCTGTGCGCTCTGTACGACCTATGCGCTCTGTGCGCGACCGTGACCTGAGCACAAAGCAAACCGCCCAATGCGCATCCGGCACTAATCGGGAAACCTTTCTCCGAAGCGGCGCCTGCGGGCTTCGCTGAAGGCACGCGGTGTTTGAGGCTTCACGAATAGCGCAACGACCTCCGGGTGCCTGGCGCGAATATTGCTTTCGATATGCAGCACGTGCTCCTCGATCTCGGGCACCCTCAGCTCATCGGCAAACTCGAGGCTGAGTGCCACTAGAATCTGGTCCGGCGCGAGCTGCGCGCTGAGCAGCCCGTTCACACGTGACACCGCCGGATCCGCTGCAGCGATGGTTCGAATCGACTCGGACAGCTCGCGACTCGCCGTCTCGCCAATCAGCAGACTCTTGCTCTCCCGGGCCAGCAGGATGGCGATGGCTCCGAGCACCAGTCCTATCAGAACGGACGCAATGCCATCGAACACCGGCATCTTCAGGGCACTCGAAGCATAGATGCCCAGGGCGGCGATCAGGACACCGATCAGCGCCGCAGTGTCTTCGAAGAGCACCAGGAAGGCGGGCGGATCCTTGCTGTGGCGGAAGGCCTCATAGAGGCTGCGCTCCCGGTGCGTCCGTCGCGCGCGGAACTGTTTGAAAGCAACAGTCCATGAGATGCCCTCGAAGAGGAAGGCCAGCGCAAGCACGATATAGCTGACGAACACATCCCGAATCGGATGCTGCTCGCGGATCTGAACAAAGCCTTGATAGATCGAGATGCCGGCGCCGACCGCGAAAATCAGTAATGCGACGATAAAGCTCCAGAAATAGAGCTCCCGTCCATGGCCCAGTGGGTGCGACGGATCGGCCGGGCGCGCCGCCCGGTGCTGGCCGTACAGCAGCAAAACCTCGTTCATGCTGTCCACCAGCGAGTGCAGCGCCTCGCTAGTCATGGCCGAGCTACCGGTCCAGATGGCCGCCGCGATCTTGGTGGCGGCCACCAAAACGTTTCCGATCAGCGCAGCAATCACCGACTCTCTGGTCGAGGGGGCCCGTGGCACTAGCGAGCGCTCGGAGGCGGGATCATGCGGGTCGGGGCCTCGAAGATGCGACTCATAAGGTCCTCCCGCAAGAATAAACACCGGGCTCCGATCTGGTTCCGGCATCCACCCGGGAAGACCTTTGGCTGTCGTGAAGAAACGGCGCGGACTGCATCGGCGGGTGACTTTAGTGCGGGCGAACGGACCCCCCAGCCGGGGCAGGATTCTCTCAATTCATGGAAATGATTATTTTGGCACTTTTGGATACCCGACGTTCCCTTCGCGTTGTACAGCCTCGCGAGGTGTCGATGATGTCAGAAGTACTGCCCTACTGCGGTTTGCCCCCTGTTCCGGGTGAGCTCCTCAACCGATTCAACATCGACCCAACTCTCATCCTGGTCCTCACTCTGCTCGCCGCTGCGCAGATCTGCTTCGTGAGCCGCCCGCACCACCGGTGCTTCGGTGCGGGAGGCTGGCTTATTGCCACGGCAGCGCTCGTGTCTCCGCTGTGTGCACTGTCGGTCTCGCTGTTCAGCGCGCGCGTCGCCCAGCACATGATCCTGATCCTTTTGGCTGCGCCACTGATTGCCGGTGGCTGGCCCCGAGCCGCCCGCCACGCGGGGACGAAGGGGTTGTGGGGTAGCGCGGCCGCATTCTTCGTCGCTCTTTGGTTCTGGCACATGCCAGTGCCGTACGACACCACCTTCAGCTCCACCACCGTTTACTGGTCGATGCATTTGAGTTTGTTTGGATCCGCTGTTCTGCTGTGGCGGCAACTCCTGCATCACGCTCCCGAGAAAACTGTCGAGGTCCTGGCCGCCGGGGCGCTCACGTCAATGCAAATGGGGCTGCTCGGAGCCGTGCTCACTTTCGCCGGTCATCCTCTGTTTCTTTGGCACATGACGACCACCGAGGCCTGGGGCCTTACGCCGCTTCACGATCAGCAACTCGGTGGCGTGTTCATGTGGGTGCCGGGCATCGCGTTGTTCCTATGGGCGGCTGTGCGCTCATTGAGCCGGCTCTGGAGCGCACTGGAGCGAGCCCGGCCTGCATGAGCGCAGCACCCCTAAGCTATCTGAGCGCTGCCGGTCAGCGGGCCGCCACGATACTGCCGCTCACTTGGTTCACGCTCATCGTGTCGATAGTGGTCTGCCTGATCATCGCAGCCCTGCTGTGGATCGGCATCCGGCGGGCCCGTGTAGGCGGTGGAGCAGCGGAAACCCGTTCGGTGCCCGTCGAGGCGGGTGCTGACGGAGGCAGGTGGATCAGCATCGGGCTGCTGATTTCGGCCGTGCCGCTGCTCGCCACGCTCATCTGGACCATGGTGGCGATCGCCGCGACTTCCGGGCCACCGGCTCATCCGGCTGTGACGCTGGATGTGACCGGCCACCAGTGGTGGTGGGAGATACGCTACGACGCCAGCCAGCCCGATCAGTCCTTCGAGACGGCCAATGAAATCCACATTCCCGTCGGGCTACCCGTGCTCATCCGCCTGCACGGCGCCGATGTCATTCACAGTTTCTGGGTCCCGGCCCTGACGGGCAAGACCGACACGATCCCCGGGCAAACCAACTTCAGCTGGATTGAAGCACGTCACCCGGGACGCTACCGCGGACAATGCAGCGAGTTCTGCGGCTTTCAGCACGCGCACATGGGGCTCGAGGTCGTGGCACAACCGCAGGCCGACTTCGATCGCTGGCGAGCGGCACAGTTGCTGCCGGCCCGTGCGCCGCAAACGGCCGCCGAGCAGCGCGGGCTGGCAGTGGTCGAATACCGCTGTGGGCTCTGTCATGAGGTGCGGGGCACGCAGGCAGGCGCTCTTGCGGCGCCGGATCTCACACATCTCATGAGCCGGCGCACGCTCGCCGCGGGGTTGCTACCGAACACTCCGGGGAACCTCGTCGGTTGGATCGAGAATGCCCAGGACATCAAACCCGGCTCCCTCATGCCCAACCAGGCACTCTCGGGTGAGCAGCTGTCGGATGTGCAGGCCTACCTGGAGAGTCTCCAATGAGAGCGGCGGATTTCCGTTCCCCGGCCATCGGACCGCACAGCCTCGAGCACGAGGCCAGGCTCGCGCGGCTCTGGGAGACCTCTCCGGGTCTCAAAGGATTCCTGGGCACCGTCGATCACAAACAGATCGGCATCCGTTACATCGTCACCGCTTTCATCTTCCTCGCCCTGGGTGGAATCGAAGCGCTTCTCATGCGTCTGCAGCTCGCAGGACCCAACCTCAGTCTGCTGACTCCGGAACAGTACAACGAGCTGTTCTCGACGCACGGCATGACGATGATCTTTCTGTATGCGGCGCCCATCCTTTCCGGCTTTTCCAACTACCTGTGGCCGTTGCTGCTCGGCAGCCGCGACATGGCCTTTCCACGTCTGAACGCACTCAGCTACTGGATTTATCTCGCCAGCGGCATCTTTCTGTATGTCGGCTTTCTGACGGGCAATGGACCCAACGACGGCTGGTTCAACTACGTTCCGTATGCGGCTCGCGACTACAACCCGGGCCTCAACGAGGATTTCTATTCACTGGGCATGGTTTTTCTGGGCATCTCCACCACGGTTGGCGCGGCCAATTTCATTGTGACGGCCCTGCGCGCCCGCGCCCCCGGGCTGTCGCTCAATCGCCTCCCGATTCTCGTCTGGGGCACCCTGACGGCGAGCGCCGCCAACCTGGTGGTCGTACCCGCCGTGAGCCTCGCGTTCTTCATGCTCTGGCTCGATCGGCAGTTCGGCACTCACTTCTTCGATCCGGCGGGCGGGGGCCAGCCGTTGCTCTGGCAGCACCTGTTCTGGATCTTCGGCCATCCATGGGTCTACGCGATCGTCCTGCCGGCGATGGGAATGGTCTCGCAGGGACTGCCGGTCTTCTGCCGGCGCCCCTTGGTGGGCTACGGAAGCGTGGCTCTGTCGACCGTCGCGACGATGGTGCTCGGCTTCGGCGTGTGGGTGCACCATATGTTTGCTACAGGCCTCCCCGGCCTCGGTCTGTCCTTCTTCTCCGGAGCGTCGATCGCGATTGTATTTCCCTCCGCGGTGGCGGTGTTCGCCTGGCTCGCCACCATCTGGCTCGGCCGGCCCGTGATCACCACCGCCTTTCTGTACTTCTCCTCGATGATCCTGATGTTCGTGATCGGGGGCGTTTCCGGATTCATGACCGCGAGCGTCCCGGTCGACTGGCAATTAACCGATACCTATTTCGTCGTCGCACACATCCACTACGTGCTGATCGGGATCAATGTTTTCCCGGTACTGGGCGCGGTCTATTACTGGTTCCCGAAGATGACTGGACGCATGATGGATGAGCGGCTCGGCCGGTGGAACTTCTGGCTTACCCTCATCGGTTTCAACCTCGCCTTCCTGCCCATGCATCTGACGGGGCTGCTCGGCATGCCCAGACGCATCTACACCTATCCAGAGGGAATGGGCTGGGACAGTCTCAACATGATCACTACGATTGGCAGCTTCGTGCTGGCCGCGGGCGTCCTGCTGTTCATCTTCAATGTTCTGAAGAGTCTGCGCAGCGGCGCAGTGGCGGACACCAATCCCTGGGACGCCCCGACACTCGAGTGGTCGGTGCCTTCCCCGCCCCCGCCGTATAACTTCGCGGTGATTCCCACAGTGGCCTCGCGCTACCCGCTGTGGGAGGGCCGGCTGGGCGGGACGGGCGCGGTCTCGAGCCTGGATCGAGGGATGTTGCTTGAATCCGGCAAGGAGACGATCGCCACGAGCTCGATGGACGCAATGCCCGAGATGATCGTGGAGATGCCGCACGACACCAGCGCCCCCTTCGTGCTCACGATCGGAACGGCTCTGCTGTTCATCGGGTTGCTCGTCAAGACGTGGACTCTTGCAGCCCTCGGGCTCATTCTGCTAGCCGCGGCCATCTTGGCCTGGCTATGGCCCCGTCGCGAGTTGCGCGAGCGCGAGGCACGGTCATGATCGATGCCGCTGTCGGCCAGGGAGATCGCGCCATGGACGATGCACTGCAGGGGCGGTCATCAGTGCTGGCCCAGCCGCGCGACTTGCCCGTTGGCCCCATCGGCCGCAGCGGTCTGGGCCTCTGGGGTGTCGGTACCCTGATTGCCACCGAAGCCGCTCTCTTCGCATACCTGCTGTTCGCGTATTACTACACCGGAGCGGCGGCGCCGCAGGGCTGGCTTCTCGAGCCGCATCCGACGCTCCGGTTGGCGCTTCCCAACACCATCATTCTGCTCGTTTCGAGCGGTTTCGCCTGGTACGGCGAGACCGGTGTGCTGCGGCAGCGGCGTTATCGAGCTCTGGTGGGGTTCGGCCTCACGTTCGTTTTGGGCACGCTCTTTGCCGTTATCCAGGGATTCGAGTGGCAACAGAGGCCATTCAGCCTTGGAGACTCGAGCTACGCATCTCTTTACTACATCACCACGGGGCTTCACATCGCGCACGTCCTTATCGGGCTTCTGGTCCTGGCGGCGATCTTCCTCTGGACCGCGCTCGACTATTTCAGCCCACGGCGACGCCTCAGTGTGTCGGCCGGCGTGATCTACTGGCATTTCGTGGACATCATCTGGCTGTTCATCTTCACGACGTACTACATCACGCCGTACCTCGGGTTCGGCCGATGAGTACCCCGGAAACCGCGCTGCGCGTACCCCTGACTCCCGGACATCCTGGCGTGTCTGCGCCGCTGAGTGCGTTCGGCCTGCTCGGAGGGCCGCTTGCCTGGTTTGTCGAATCCTGCGCCGGATATGCCTTCTCGAGCTGGGCGTGCTTCCCCAAGGACCAACGCCGATTTGCGCCCCTGGAAGGCTACGGATGGACCTGGACAGTGGTCGTCATCATCTGCATCGCTGCGTTTGTGATGGCTCTGGCGGCCTTGGTCGTCTCCCGGAAGATCTGGCAACACACGGAAAATGAACGGCGCGCAACCGCTGCGGGCGAGCTACCGATCGCCGTCTGCCGCACACGGTTCCTGGCGATGTGGGGCATGGCTGCTGGTGGCGGCTTTGCGATTGCCGTCGCATTCACAGCGGTGGCGCTCATCGTGTTGCCGCAATGCGCCGGCTGACCAACGGGATGTACTCATGAAACCTCTGTATCTCCTCATTTCACTGTCACTGGTCCCCTGCGCCGTACTGGCGCAAACGGTACCGGCGCCCGTCCCGGCCGATGAGGTTTTCAGCCCCGAACAGATCGGACATGCGCTTGCGGCGCCGACACCGGATGCTGGCCGCGCGGCGCCCAGTGCCGCCAACGCGCCGCCAGACGATGGTCAATGGACCATGCCCGCCAAGAACTTTGCCTCGACTCGATTCTCGGCACTCACGGAGCTGACACCGGACAACGTGAAGCATCTGCAGCCGCTCCTCACGTTCTCACTGGCGGTGAACAAGGGTCAGGAAGCCGCGCCGATCGTGGCCGACAACACGATGTACGTGGTCACCGCCTATCCGAACTATGTCTATGCCCTGGATCTGACCAAGCCGGGCGCGCCGCTCAAGTGGAAATTCGCCCCCAAGCCACTGCCGGCCAGTCAGGGCGTGGCCTGCTGCGATGTCGTCAATCGCGGCGGCAGCGTCGATGAGGGAAAATATGTCTTCACCACGTTGGATGGTCAGGTCATCGCGCTGGACGTCAAGACGGGCAAGCCCGTGTGGCGCGCGCGACTGGCCAACATCAACACAGGTGAGTCGATCACGATGGCGCCTCTCGTAGCGAAGGGCCACGTCTATGTCGGCAATTCGGGGGGCGAGATGGGTGTGCGCGGATGGCTGACCGCGCTCGATGAGAGCAGCGGCAAGCTTCTGTGGAAAGCCTACAGCACGGGCCCTGACTCGGAAGTCTTGATCGGCAAGGAGTTCAAGCCCGGCTATCCTTCCGATCGCGGCACGGATCTCGGCGTGAAGACCTGGCCGCCGCAGGCCTGGAAGATCGGCGGGGGAAGTGTGTGGGGCTGGCCCAACTATGACGCCGATCTCGACACGATCTATTACGGAACCGGCAACCCCGGTCCCTGGAATGCCGAGCAACGGCCCGGCGACAACAAGTGGACCGCGGGGATTTTTGCGCGAGATCCTGCAAATGGCAGCGCCCGCTGGTTCTATCAGTTCTCGCCGCACGATGAGCACGACTACGACGGCGTCAATGAGCAGATCCTGCTCGACATGCCTTTCGGCGGGCAGATGCGCAAGGTCCTCGTCCACTTCGATCGCAACGGCTACATCTACGTGATCGACCGCAAGACCGGGCAGGTCCTGTCCGCGGATCCGTTCAGTGCCGTGAACTCCTCCCGGGGGGTTGACCTGAAGAGCGGCCGTCTGATCGTGAACCCCGCCAAGCAGACCAAGCTCGGCGAGCAGGTCACGGACATCTGTCCCACAGCTTCCGGAGCCAAGGACTGGCAGCCCAGCAGCTTCAGCCCGCAGACCGGCCTCGTCTACATCCCGCACGAGAACATGTGCATGGACTGGATGAACATGAAGGTGAGCTACATCGTCGGAACGCCCTATGTCGGAGCGGATGTGCACATGAAGCCGGGCCCCGGTGGCAATCGGGGTGCCGTCACGGCCTGGGACCCCGTCCGCCGCCATGCGAGCTGGGAGGCCAAGGAGAACTTTCCCGTATGGTCGGGCACGGTTGCCACCGGCGGTGGCCTGGTCTTCTACGGCACGATGGATGGTTGGTTCAAAGCCGTGGACGCGAGTACCGGGAAACTGCTGTGGCGATACAAAGTAGACAGCGGGATCATAGGTCAGCCCGTGAGCTATCGCGGTCCCGATGGACATCAGTACATCGCAGTGCTGTCGGGAGTCGGAGGCTGGTCCGGTGCGATCGTGTCCGGTCCGGTGGATCCACGCGATGGGTCAGCGGCTCTCGGCATGATCAACGCGATGTCGGACCTGCCCAAATACACGACTGCCGGAGGGACGCTCTATGTATTCGCGCTTCCGCATTGAGTTGACGGCACTGTGCTGTCTGCTGGCGGTCGCAGGCTGCTCCCGCAACGCCTCGCAGGCTACGCCGCAGGATAATTCGGAGCGGCAGAGCGTCGTGGACTCGGGCCTCGCACCCGGACTCAATCACCCTCTCAAGAGCGTCGATCCCCGGGCGGCGGCCTACTACGACAACGCCCAGGCTGTGGTCGAGGGCAAACGTCTCTTCTCGCAGTACAACTGCTCGGGCTGCCATTCCAACGGCGGTGGCGGGATGGGACCCTCCCTCATGGATGACGAATGGATCTACGGCGGACGCCTCGAGCAGATTCATCAGACGCTCGTGGAAGGCAGGCCCAATGGCATGCCCGCCTGGGGAGGCAAGATCCCGGATCAGCAGTTATGGGAGCTGGCTGCCTATGTCAGATCCATGTCCCTGCCGGCCACCCTCGCCGCTCAGCACGGAAATACGCCGTCGCAATCCCCAGCGCCAGTGCCGCGCGAGGCGGATGAGGATAATGGCTGGTCGCCCCCTCCTGACACCACCAACGACTACACATCGGTGACGACGGGCCCAAAGTGAGTATCCGTCTGTTCGCCAGGCGTTGTGGAACCGCGGTGGTCGTACTGGCGGGCCTGCTGTCTGGCGGTGCTGCGTATGCCTGGGCCGCCACCGACGAACCTGCGGGCTCCGCGGACCACTCGGCTCCCGCAGACCACTCGGAGTACACGACCGTTCGCGGGCCGAACGCGCAAGCCTCCGGGCAGGTCAGGGAGCTTACCGTCTGCGCCGATCCGAACAATCTGCCATTCTCCAACCAGGCGGGCGAAGGCTTCGAGAACAAAATCGCAACGCTCCTCGCGGCGGACCTGCATGCACAGCTCCGGTATGTCTGGTGGGCTCAGCGCAGAGGCTTTGTTCGTCATACGTTGAAGGAGGACCGCTGTGACATCTGGCCCGGCGTGGCCAAAGGCGTCGACTCTCTTGCGACGACGCAACCCTACTACCGCTCCTCGTATCAGTTCCTGACGCGTGCCGACCGATCTCTCGACGGCTTGACGCTCGATGACCCTCGGCTGAAATCCCTCACGATCGGCGTGCAGATGGTCGGAGCCGACGCGATGAATACCCCGCCCGCGCATGCCTTGTCCCGGCGCGGCATCGTTCGAAATGTGCGTGGCTACATGCTCTATGGGAACTATCAGCATCCCAATCCACCGTCCGCCATTGTGGATGCCGTTGCGCATGGCGAAGTGGATGTGGCGCTCGTGTGGGGACCGCTTGCCGGATACTTCGCCAGTCGATCACCGGTTGCGCTGCGTCTCGAGCCGGTCAGTCCCGCACTCGATGGGCCCCAATGGCCCATGGCTTATGACATCTCCGTGGGAGTCCGGCGGGATGACCCGGCATTGCGCCAGCAGATCGACGTGCTACTGGCCCGAGAGAAATCCACAATCGACACCATACTCAGGAACTACGGAGTCCCTGGCGTGGCCAGCCCGGTGAGAACAGCGGCCTGCGGCCATGACCCAAACGCTCTGAGGGGCGCGCACTTCGGGGAGCGGTGCGGGGTGTCTTCAGTCCCGCCTATCAGCCCCTCATTCGCATCCAGCGATCCGTGACCTCTCCCCGCTCATTGGCGACGTGATAGGAAATCGTGCATCGCCGAAGTGGCGCAGGCGTGAATCGGCAGGACGCGCAGCCGCGGCGCTCATCCTGGCGATATTGCGGTCCAGGCGCGGCGAATCGAGCACCAGGCGGGGCGTTGGGATTTCGTCCAGTTGCAGCTTCGTCATGGGGCGGGCGCCGTCAGTCGAGGTCAAAGTGCTCGTCGCCGCTCAGGCGGATCGTTCCCTCGAGCGGTGCGAGCTTGATCGAGCCCGGAGGAGCGCCCGGGACGTCGAAGAAAGGCTCGTCCGGCTCGGAGTGCAAATACATATCGTCCAGCACAGCGCCGCAGTGGCGGCAGTGATTGGCGTAATCACCTTCTGGTACATCGGAGCCACCCACCTTTCTGAAGGTGGGCCAAGGCTCGAGCTGACGGGCCAGAGCTTTGTCGATTGCGGTAACGTCTGAGATCGTGAACCTGCTGAGGGCCTCGCCGGAGACGGTGCCCGTCTCGCAGTGAATGCAGATGACCTCGGTCTTCGCGTGGCAGGTGCCGCACGGAATCAGGGCAGCGGCCACGTAGGCGTCGCTCGAGGTAATCGTGAATTCGTACTCTTCCTGATCCTCGTCGATATGATCCGTGGGGTTCATGACGTTCTCGAAGTCACTCCCGCGACTCTTCTGCTTGGGATCTTACCTCGCGGGACGGGACCGCGGTGGCGACGGGTGCCGCCGGTGAAGGTACGGCCGGCGGTGCCACGCCAGACCCGGGCCGCCTGCTGCTGCTCGCAACGCTTGGGTCGGTCGCGCGCGTGATGGTCACGCGTTTCCAGTCGGGAACCGAGGCAAGCTTGAGAAAGCCTTCGAGATCCGGGAGCCGTTCGATCTCGGAGGCCATGATGGCCGGCTCGATTCGAATCTGCTCGGTGCTCGTGGTGGAGGAAAGCCACTCGGTGGGCCTCCGGGACCGCGAGTGGGTCGTGTGCAGAATCTCGCGCTGGCCGATGAGCATGGAGGCGAACTCGGAGGTTCCGCCTCGCTCGCTGGCCGAGCAGCGCAGGATGAGTGTATTGCCGCAATTTTCAACGATCGTGTCGGCCGCCCCTTTGCCGTAGGTGCTCGAGACCTGCGCGATGGACTGAAACCCCAGCACGCATCGGCCGCCGAACTTGCGCAGGCGCGCCAGGGCGTCCTTCAGGCCATCGATTTCGCCGAGCGCGTCCAGCTCATCGACGATGAACCACAGGCGCTGATCGCCGTCCCCCCCGTTCATAGCCTCGAAGATCGCGAGCCGCATCCAGGCGGAGATGGTCGAGCGCAACGCCGCGATCTCGCCCGCCTTGTAGGGAAGGAACAGCACGCCGCCCCGCCTGCCAGTGTGCTCGCCGGTATGGTGAGGGTTCCCCCGCCTGACCCACTCGCGCACGGAAAAGGCAGTTCCCTGTTGGCGCGTCGTGTACTTGAGCGCGCGCACGGCGGAGCTCGCCACGGATCGCACCGATCCGAACAGCCGCTCGTTGCCTTCTTCCAGGAATGGTCCGGCCGAGGTGCCAGCCAGCAGAATCCGCAGCTCCTTTGCCGGTGCCACGTGCAGCAAGTGATAAAGCTCAGCGTCATCCTTGATGTCGGCCGCCATGGCGCGCTGGGTCACGGAAATGAGAAACGTGCGCGCATACTCGCTCCACATCCGATCTGACTCCCCACCGTCCGGGATGAGCGATCGGGCGAGCTGATCGACGTCGTAATCATTGGTGATCTCATCGAGAAGGTTCCATTTTGCGGCGTCATGCTCGAACGGGTTGAGAATCACGTCGCCTCGGCCGGCGTCGTAAAAGGTACGCAGATAACCACCGTCCGGATCGGCGATCACTGCACGATCCCCCCGCGCCAGGGCGGCGGCCAACATCTCGCGAATGACGGTGCTCTTGCCCGTGCCGGTGGTGCCGATGAGCTTGAAGTGCTTGGTTTCATCTTCCAGCGCGATCGGAATGCCGGCGAGCGTGACCGGCACGCGCCGATCGGATGACCGACCGCCATTGGGTGGCCTGCCAGGCTTGGATTGTGTGTCTCGGGAAGTCCGCGCCGAAGGCGGTGGGACATCCGAGACGATCGCGCCGCGCCGGTATCGGGTGTCCGTCGATTGTGGGGAGGCTGCGATCAGCCGTCCGGCGGCGTATCCGGTCGCAGCACACACCAACAGACCGAAGCCCAGCGTGAAAACTCCCTCGCCGCCTGCTGCTGAGCCGAGGATCGCATGGCCCAGCGCCAAAACCAGCGTGGCGATCAGAGTCGCCGGGATAGCTATCAGGGGGCTCAACAGAATCCTTTGGACGGGTGATCGTCCATGGACAAGGCCCGCAATGACGAACACCAGCACCCACGTGAAAGTGGCCATCAGACCCAATGTGCCATGAGTCAGCGCATGAGCGGATGGGTTCATGGGCGTTTCCTCTGTCTAAAGCCCCAGGTCCGGGCCAAGGCTGCGATGGCGGTGTTTGTTCCGGCCGTTTTCCTCACTCTGGTGCGCGTCTGCGCCAGTCTTGAGAGGAGTTTGGGGGAGCTGGCGGTGTTGGTTGGTTGGGGCTTTCGCCTCGGGAGCTTGGTTCCGGGTCTGGCTCAAGGCTTGCCAGCTTCGGACGGACTGCGCGGAGGTTGGGCCCGGGCCGTGGGTAGCGCGATATGCCTTCCAGTTTTGGATCGCTTCTTCCGCGGTCGAGGTCAATTTGCCGGCACCGGGGACCGCGACCTGGCGGAGCGCAAGAAGCTTGTTCGTCCGGTATTGCTCGCGTCGTCTCTGATTCCGCTCCTCCCTCGTTAGGGCGCCCCACGGCACCTGCTTCCGTTGACTGGCCTCCCGCTTGAGGGCTTCGCTGGCTCGTTGCCGAAGTTCCTGTTTCTGTCTCTGCAAAACGCGCTCGAGCTCTTCGCCTCCCTTCGCGCGCGCCTCCACTCGCTCCCGGTACCTCGCCCGGATGGCTTCACCCGCCGGAGTGGGGGCACCTGAGCGTTGTTCAGCGTAGAAGACCTTTCCCGGGATCGTGGGCGCGGGCTCGCGGTTGATGCCCTGGTCTTTGTAGCTTCGGTGATCCACACGCGCGGCGAGGCCCGCGTGGCGCAGCGCATCATTCGTCATTTGTGCCCAGCGCTCACGGATGTGTAAGTAGTCTTCCTTGCTGGGGCCCAGGCCCCGTAAATGCCGCTCCCGGCCGCCCAGCTCGAAAGTCGTCCGGGGACCCAGACCCTCGGGCGTGATTTCTCGAGTGGTCATGAGGACGTGTGCGTGATGGTGTCGCAGGTCGGCGCCTGGCCGAGGCTCGTGGATCGCGTAATCGACGGCGCTGCCGTACTGGTCGGCCAGCTCCTGCGAGAAACTACGAACCAAGTGGATACGCTCGGTCGGCGTCAGCTCCACGGGAAGGAACACCAGGAGCTCTCTGGCCAGGCGGGAATCTCGGCGCTGCCCAACCCGCTCCGCCGCGTTCCAGAGTGTGGACCGGTCCCGGGCCCAGTCCACCTGAGCGTGCCCGGCCAACTGCGAAGGAAGAACGATCTCCTGGTGGGCGACACCCTGTCTACCGGAGAAGTCGTAGATGTCGCCCGTGCGTTCGTCGCGGATCCGTTCCCCCGCGCGATAGGCGGCGGCTCGCGTAACCCGGGCACCCGTTCCCCGAGAGATGTGCTTGGAGCGCAGAAAGAAGGTTGCCATCGCACTTCAACATCCACTGTCAACGCAACGAGGCTCAGCGGCATTCTGGCGCAATTCGGCAGGCAGCTCAATTTCTTTTCGAACGGAACGGACCGGGTGGACCGGCCGGCTCGTCGGCGCTTCACTGACGCTAGCAGCACGGGCCCGTTCACGGTTACGTCGCAACGCGGAGCACCCGCGCGAGTTTCGACACTGCTGCCCGAGTGCGTCTCTTCTACCCGCAGGGACGTACGCGCCTCGTCGGCCTCTACCTACTTCCCGCGCTTCGCCGCGGGCCGACCCGCCTCATTGGTGCGCCTAGCCGTGCTCCGAAGGGCGCTGAACCCTGCTAGCATAGCTTAGCGCTTGCAGTGGCAACACGATCAACGTGCTCAGCATCAAACACAGAAGCTTTTCGGCATCGGCCCTCGTCATGCTGGCCGCTGCGGCGGTGCCCCGTGCGAACGCAGACGAATATGCGAAAACGTATGCAGTTGCGAGTCGTCCCGAAGTGCATGTCCAGGCAGGCGACAGCAGCGTGCGCGTCACCACTTCGGATACCAATCAAGTTGAATTCCGAGTCCGCTCCCAGGGGGTCCGCGTGGCGATCGGGTTCGGTGGCCAGGTGAGCGTCGATTCTCAACAAAGCGGCAATCGAGTGGAGCTGGTTGTGAAGACCACTCCCGCCCTTACGATCGGCTTCAACGACAGGAGGCTCGAGACCGAAGTTCAGATGCCCGAAAACGCCGATCTGCTGATCGAAACGCACGATGGAGCAGTCGAACTGTCGGCGGTCAATGGCAACATCACCGTCCACACCAAGGACGGAGCAATCAGGGCAACGCAGCTCTCAGGGCGAATCGATCTGCACTCTTCGGACGGAGGCATCAACGCTCAGAGCCTGAAAGGGGATGCCCGGCTGCACAGCGGTGACGGCTCGATCGGAGCAGGCGGGATAGACGGCAAGTTGGAGGCGTCCACGAACGATGGCTCGATTCACGTCGAAGGGCGATTTGACTCCCTGACGATCACCTCAGGAGATGGATCCGTAACCGCACGTGTCGCGCAGGGCTCCAAAATGACGTCTGATTGGAGCGTGCAGACCCACGACGGTTCGCTTCGGATGAGCATACCTTCTGATTTGCGAGCCAACCTCGACGTGAGCGCGAACAATGGGCATATCAGTTTGGACCTGCCCGTCACCGTTCAAGGTATCAACAGTCAATCGAAGATTCGTGGCACGTTGAACGGTGGCGGGCCACTCCTGACCGTCCGCAGTGGCGACGGCTCAGTCCGCTTGGCCGGAACCTGACCGCTTGACACCTTGTCCGGCTTAATACCTCTTCCGGCTTAATACCTCTTCCGCCTTAGGAAGCCGAGGCCTTGAGGGCTAGCTTGCCGAGATGGTGCTGACCGAGTGCCCGATGCGCCTCCGCCGCCCGATCCAATGAGTACTTGCCGGCCACGCACACTGTAAACGGTGCCGCCTCGATCCAACGGTTGAGCCGCTCGAAGAGCTCGGGTGTGGCCCGGCCATCGTAAGCCTGCATAGTGACGCCCGATCGTTGCTGCGGTTCCGGTTCGATGCCGTGCGGATAGGCCACCCGTGCGCCCACACGAAGCGCCTGCAACATCTCGTTGAGCCCGTCCCCACCGGCCGTAACGAGCGCAGCATCAATGCCTTCGGGAGCAAATTCACGCGCCGCCTTGCCGAGATGACCTGCGTAGCCGTCCACCGCGGCATCCGCACTGAGGCTACGCACGAGTGCCACCCCGTCCTCGCCTGAAGCGACAGCCAACACGCGTGCTTTCATGCGTTTGGCCAGTTGAACGGCAAGGTGTCCAATGCCGCCGCTTGCGCCAAAGACCACCAGACTCTCGCCCGGCTGCAGTCCTAGAAGCTCCAGACCACAGAGCGCCGTAATCGCATCCGCCGGCATCGCGCCCCCGGCCTCGAGGCTGAGTCCCTTGGGCAGCAGAGCCGTAGCATCGGCCTTCAGGACGGTATATTCCGCATAGAACCCGTTTTTCGCGCTGGGCGCGTTGTACCCATAGACCCTGTCACCCTCACTGAAACGCCTCACCCCCGAGCCCAGCGCGACGATAGTGCCCGAGCCATCGGCACCCAGAACATACGGAAAGCGGGGCTTCTCGCCACTCATCTGCGCAAACTCTCCTTCGCGCACCCATGGATCCCAAGCCCCTACGCCTGCGGTGTCTACGCGGATCAGCACTTCATCGGCGCCGACCTGTGGCATGGGCAGCGTGTGGAGCGTGAGCTCGTCGGGGCCGCCGAATCGGTCAATGGCCGCGGCCTTCATCGTGTCAGTGCTTTTCGCCATGTTGGTTTCCTCCTGGCCTGTTTGCAGCACTCCGCACCGGAGTGTACCCGTAACAGGTCTGCAAGCCATGTACCCACCGAGCATAGCGGCGAGCAGCGTAGCGGGAGCTTACCAACGAGCAGCGGCGTCAGCAGATCGATGTGAACCTCTTCGGCGTCATCAACGTCACCCGTGCAGCTCTCCCTCATATGCGCAGACAACGTGCGGGGCACATCGTGCAGATGTCATCGCTCAACGGCATCGAGCCACTCAGCGGAGGCGCCTATTACACCGCCAGCAAATTTGCGATCGAGGGCTTTTCGGAGTCGCTTGCCGGCGAGGTCGCCCACCTGGGCATCAAGGTCACGATCGTCGAGTCAGCCCCAGCCCGGACGCGCTTTCTGAACGACAAATCCGCACAGGCTTCGGAACGCCGCGATGCCTTTCGCCAGCAAGAATGCGCAGGGCATCCCGAACTGGAATCCGGCTCACGCCAAAACGTTCGGCGAGCAGGAGGGGCGAGAGATCCGCACCCCGGACCCAAGGTATACAATTGCAGCCCAACATGATCAAGACGCACGACTTCGTTGCCCATATCGTCTGGACTGGCGACCGTGGGCAGGGGACCAAGCATTACAGGGGCTATGACCGCACTTGGCGCATTGCGACCGAGGGCAAACCGCATATCGAGTGCTCAAACGATCCTCTGCTCGGGGGCGACCCGAGCAAGCCGAATCCCGAGGATCTGCTCGTGTCGAGTCTGGCGAGCTGCCATATGCTGTGGTACCTGCATCTGGCGAGTGCAGCAGGGATCGTGATACGCGCCTATGAAGACACGCCGCTCGGCGTGGGCGAGACCGGGCCCCGCGGCGAAGGCCGCTTTGTGCAGGCTATTCTGCGGCCCAGGATCACGGTAGAACGCGGGACCGATCTCGGGAAGGCCGATGCCCTGCATCGGGAAGTGCACCAGTATTGCTTCATAGCAAGATCGGTGAATTTCCCGATCACCTTCGAGACGAGCTACCTGGAAATCTAAGCCTGGTAACCACCGCGCGAAGGCCGCACCCGAGGCCGCGGTGCCGGACCGCTGCAGGCCTTCGCCATGATCGCGACGGCATGAGTGACGGCGCTGGGCCGGCAGCCGAAAATCACACAAATTCAAGGAGATGGCGCGCCCGGAGAGATTCGAACTCCCGACCCCTTGGTTCGTAGCCAAGTACTCTATCCAACTGAGCTACGGGCGCGCCGCGTGAAAATCGACCCATCCGCCGCGGGGTCAGCGACACCCCGGACAGCAGATGTCGAAAGTAACGCAGGAACAGAGCCTGCCGGCGCGAGGGCTGGCGATCTTACCATACCACCCCCCGCCGCCAAGCCGGCTCGCGAAATGGCATCATGGCGGCAACCCGTGGTCGGTCTGCGTGCCGCAAGTCCTCAGGCTGATGGACCGGCGCCGACCGGAACCTGGGGACGAACGAAGTGTTGCCTCACGAGAGACTGCATTGAAGGGGAGTGAATCATGCGGTATCACGGGACCTGTCACTGCGGAAACGTCGCCTTCGACGTGGAAGGGGAAATCAAAGAGGCCCTCTCCTGCAATTGCTCGATGTGCGTTCGCAAAGGCTCGCTTCTTTGGTTTGTACCCAGGGCGCAGTTCCAGCTGCGCACCACCGAGGAGGCGATGTCGGACTACACGTTCAACAAGCACGTGCTCAAACATCGCTTCTGCAAGAACTGCGGCGTTCACGCATTTGCCCAAGGCATGGGCCCGGATGGGAAACCCATGATAGCGATCAACATCCGATCGCTGGAAGGCATGGACCTGGCCGCCGTGCCCATCAAGCATTTCGACGGGCGTGCCAGATAGGAACGGGCGCCGGAGCGAACAGCCGCTGACCGTGGCAGCAAATGGCGCCGCCGGGTGCCGCGCCCAAGAATGACGTTGGAGGTTCCACCCGTCCTTCGCTCAGCTTCGGCCACGCAACAGCGCCTCGCAGCGCCGCATCAATCGGTCTGAGCCGAACCGCCCAATCGACAGGATCGCAGCACCGATCCCGGCACAGATTCGCCCCGCAACCGCGGGCGCCACAGCAGCCAGTGCCGGTACCATTTCGAGCGAGAAGCCGAGCGCGACGAAGGCGCCTCCCAGGAGATACAGAACGTAGCGGGCGCGCCGGGCGATGCTATCTTCGATCACGCCGGACAGCATGCCGAAAGGGCAATTGAACGACAACCGCTGGAAGGACCCTCAGCCGATGATGGCCTTGAGCCGCTGAGAGCGGCTGCCCTCGTTGACGGCGCCCGCGCGCCGCAACAGGTTGTGGGCATCTTCCGCGGTGAGTGCCTTGCTCAACAGGTGTCCCTGGGCATCGTGACACTCATGCTCCTGCAGAAACATCAGCTGCGGCAGGCTCTCGACACCTTCGGCGGTGACGTTGATTCGCAGAGAGCGGGACATCTCGATAATGGCCGCCGCGATCACCCTGTCGTCCCCGCCCTGAGTGATGCTGGTCACGAACGATCGATCAATCTTCAGTCGGTTCACCGCAAACTGGCGCAGGCGGCCGAAGCTCGAGTACCCCGTGCCGAAATCGTCGATGGCGAGCGAAACGCCCAGCTGCTTGAGCTGACGCAGCACCTGCTCCGCCCAATCCTCATCGGCCATGACCACGGATTCGGTGATCTCCAGCTCGAGCAGGCCAGGCTCGAGCGCCGTCTCCTGCAGCACGGAGGCCACCTGCTGCGGAAACTCCGGGAGTGCGAACTGCCGCCCCGACACGTTGACGGCCATCCTTCCCAGCGGCAGCCCCTCCGAGAGCCAGGTCTTCGCCTGCCGGCACGCATTGCGCAGAACCCACTCGCCAATCGGATAGATCAGCCCCGTCTCCTCGGCGATCGGCACGAAGTCCGCGGGCGCCACGACTCCCAGTTCCGGGCTGTTCCAGCGCAGCAGCGCCTCCATGCCGGAGACGCTGCCGGTGCGGATATCAAACTGGGGTTGGTAGTCCACCGCGAACTCCTCGCGCCCGAGCGCACCACGCATTCGATCTTCGATCGTGAAGCGGTGGCGGGCCGCGGTGTTCATTTCGGGATCGTAAAAGGCGTGGGTACCCGCGCTTTTGCGCTTGGCAAAATACATGGCCAGATCGGCGTTGCGCAGCAACGTCTCGGCGTCCTCCCCATCCTGCGGATACGTCGCGATTCCTATGCTCGGGGTGACAACGAGCGAGTTGTTGGCGATCTGCAGCGGCTCGCGAACCGCGTGAATCAAACGCTCCGCCACTACACCTGCGTCCTCGCGACAGCGCAGCGTAGGCAGCATGACCATGAATTCATCTCCTCCGAGCCGGGCGAGATCCCCCGGTCGAGCGCTAACGCCCGACTCCGATCCGATCGAGTCTCCGTAGCGCAGCGATTCGCGCAGACGGGAAGCAACCTGGCACAGCAGCTCATCACCCACCGCATGGCCCAGCGTGTCGTTGACCCGCTTGAAGTTATCGAGGTCGAGATACAGCACCGCGAGACTGCGATCGTGCTCCTTCGCCGCATCGATGGCCCCGATGAGGCGATTGCGCGACTGCTCCCGATTGGGCAAGCCCGTGAGCGTGTCGAAATAAGCGAGATGCACGATCCGCCTCTCGGCGCGCCACTTGCTCCCGAGCGCGATCGTCATCTGGCGGACTTCATGAGGATGAAAGGGCTTCTGCAAATACGACAGTTTGTCCTCCGGCGGCACGATGCCCCCGATCTCGCAGGGATCCGCGTCGGAGTACGCTGTGCACACTACTATCTCGATGGCGGGGTCCAGCTCTCGTATCCGGGTCGCCGCCCAAACACCGTCGTGCCCGGGTGGCATGCGCATGTCGAGAAACACGACCGCGAACGGCTGATCCCGCTCGAGTGCTTCTTTCACCGCGGCAACGGCCGCCTCGGCCTGATCGCAGAATACGGGATCGAACGTGGCACCGCGTGCCTGCGATTTCGACCTGGAGCTTTCCGCTTCACCCCTCTTGAAGAGCCGGCTGCGCAACTCCCGGAATCCGGCGATCTCCTGCCGGACGTCCGTTTCCAGAAGAATCTGCCGATAGGCATCGCGCACGTCCGCCTCATCGTCAGCGACCAGCACTCGAATCGTTGTCCGGTTCTGAGCCTTCATGAGGACCTCAGGCTGCTCCCGCAGCCGGCACAGATTCACGCTCATCCAGCGGGATCATCAGGTGCATCGAGGTGCCCGTGCCGGGACCCTCGCTGCTGGCCCAGATTCGCCCGCCCAGGGCGGCGATCGCATTTGCACACCAGTGCAAGCCGATGCCGTGATTGGTCTCCTTCGACTTGGTGGAGAAGCCCTTGTCAAAGACGCGGCTCAGATGGTCAGCGGCAATGCCAACGCCATTGTCGCGGCAATGCAGATGCAATTGCTCGAGATCGCCATCGCGCACGATCTCCGCGGCGACCTGCAATACACCCTTTTCCTTTCCCGCCTCACGTATTGCATCGGCTGCATTGATGATGACGTTCTGCAGCACCAGGCGGATCACGGTACGCGCGATGCGCACGGCACCTAGCTTTCTCAGCGAGTCGTCGCCCTTCAACACCAGACGTTGCCGGCACGAGTCCGGCACGATCTCCATGGACTGCGCCAGCAGTTCCGGCAGCCTCACCGCTTCGACCACGTGCTCGTTGCGCGCCGAGCGCATCTGCTCGGCCAGGACGCCCTGGATGATCGAAGTCTGCCGACTCATGACCTCCACGTCCTCCTCGGCTGCCTTCACGGTGCTCGCCAGCTCTTTGCAGGCCAGGTGCACGAACTCTTCCAGGTCGGCCCGCCTGCGCGCATCCGTGCGGGCGCCCGCCAACTCATCGAGCGCCTGCTTCGCATCATCCGCAGGGGCCTCTCGGAGTCTTTGACGCAGTCGGGCGACGCGCACACCCACGGGCGTCATCGCGTTGCCCAGATTGTGCAACACACCTTTGGCGAGCTCGGCGAAGCCCGCCTGGAAAGACTGATCCACGAGCTGCCGTCGTGTTTCGCCCACCCGCATCACCATGCGATCAAATTCCCGCGCGAGGACGCCCACCTCGTCCTCGCTGCGCAAATCCAGCCGGGAATCCAAGTCCCGGTTCTCGCCAATGGCGACCGCATGCCGCGTGATGCGACTCAGGGGCTCGAGCACGATCCGATTGAGCGCAATCACCAGAAGCGCCAGAACAATCACCGCAGCGCCTGCGAGGTACGCAGAGGCGTAAAGGATGGCGGTGTGGCCGCGCATGGTGATCTGGCGCGGCACATCGACGCGCAGTGCCATGATGGGCCGACCGTACAGGTCATCGAAGGATCGGTATACCTGAGTGAGCTCGCCCGCTTCGACCAGTCGCTCGCGCTCAGTACCGGCCTGTCGGGGCAACAACGATAGTTGAGCCTGAGCTTGCGCGCCCAGCTTCGCGACTTCGGCTGCCGAGAGCAGGCGCCCCATCATCACCATCCCTCGGGGTGGACCGCCGCTGTTGCCATCCAGTACGGGCGCCGCGGCCAGCATCAGGATACCCAGGTTGGTCTGCAGCATTCCCCGTGCAGGGCGGCCTTCTCGCAGGTGAGCTCTCCAGGGAAATCCCGGGGCGAGTGACTTGTTGCGCAGCAGATCCAGCCCCAGGGGACGCCCTGATTTGAGCTCCTGCGTTCTGGATTCGATGATGTTGCCTTCCGGATCGACGATCAGCAGCGCGTTGACATTGAGCTGCTTGAGAGCCACCGTCGTGAGATTGTCGGAGACGTACTGCCTGTTACGGTCCGCGACGAAGCGGTACGTGTCGGCCCAATTACCCCAGTCGGTTGCCGACAGGGCAAGACTGTCCAGCGTTGTATCCAGCGCGTAAGTGATGCGCCGCATGGCGATACGGGCATCCGCTCGCTCGAGCTCCGCGAAACTGGGCGTCAGAACGCTCCTGTCAACGAGCACTTCCGCCGCTCCGAGAACCACGAACAGGGACGCGACCAGGATCGTCGCTTTAAGTCGTATGTTCACGGAGGAAAGCTAAATGGATTCGGCCGCCGATTAGCGTCCGGATATCTCAAATTCGGTCGCGCGCAGCGGAACGGTAGCCGCCGCCCGTGATACGCGTCGCAGATTTGCGCAGGGTGTGGGGATCCAGGCCCGTCTCTTGAACGAGGACGCCGGAAAACAAAAGCCGGACCGCTTGCTCCGACGGCGCGCTACAATCCGGACGCATCGCAGCAAAGGTCCCTTGTCCACAGGCCCGGAGCGAATACCATCGGCACGACCGCCCTTCTGTCCGTTCTACTCGCGCTGGCCGCCTGGTTCACGTGGCGCTGGTGGTTCATCGAGCGGACCCGAGGCGATGGGGTGCGAGGCTCGCGCCACCCGCACCTGAACGACCTCTTCCTTGGCTTCGTCACGAATGTGCTGGACACACTCGGTATCGGATCCTTTGCTCCGACCACTGCGGTCTTCAAGCTGCAGCATCGCCCGCCGGATGAAGATATCCCCGGCACCCTGAACGCAGGCCATGCGCCCCCGACCTTCGTCGAGGCGCTCATCTTCATATCCGCCGTGCGGGTCGACGCCGTGACGCTCATTGGAATGATCGGCGCTTCCGTCCTCGGTGCATGGTTGGGAGGCGGCATCGTCGCACGACTGCCCCGGCGGGCAATCCAGGTTGGTATGGGAGTGGCCCTGCTCGTCTCCGCGGGGCTGTTCGTGGCTCAGAATCTGCAGTTGATGCCCGGCGGTGGGGATGCCGTGGGCCTGCAGGGCGGCCTTCTGGCATTCGCGATCGGCGTCAGCTTCGTGCTTGGGGCGCTCATGATGCTGGGCATCGGGCTCTACGCGCCCTGCCTCATTCTCGTGAGCCTGCTCGGCATGAATCCTCTCACGGCCTTCCCGATCATGATGGGATCGTGTGCCTTCCTGATGCCCGTTGGTGCAGTGCGCTTCATCCAGAGGGGTCGTTACAATCTGCGTGCGGCGTTGGGACTCGCTTTGGGCGGTATCCCGGGCGTGCTCATCGCCGCATACGTGGTCAAATCATTGCCCATGCATTGGCTGCGGTGGCTGGTCGTGCTCGTGGTTCTCTACGCCGCCGCTCTGATGCTCACGTCCGCGCGGCGCCGGCCTGTCCTGCAGGCCGATCAGCTCACTCCCTGAGCCGTCGCACCCGCCCCCTGATCCTCGGCCATCGCCACGCGCCGAGCGTGCCAGCCGGCCGTACCTGACAGCTGGCTTACTGCCTCCGAACCGCCCCAGCAGGGCGCCTCATTGCCCATCGCACTGCGCAAATGCCTCAGCCCATGTCCGTGATCGCAATGTTCACGCACCTGGTGTAGATACGTATGTCCGGCGGCCCATCGTCCGGGCCGACCAACACGATCCACAGGAGCGCTGCCATGTCCACACAAGATATCGCCAACCGACTGGCGGAACTATGCCGTGAGGGCAAGTTCGAGGCCGCCCAGAAAGAGTTGTTTGCCGAAGACGCGGTGAGCATCGAGCCGTTTCCCACCGAGGCGTTCGCCAAGGAGACACGCGGCCTGCGTGCAATCATCGACAAGGGTCATAAATTCGAAACCATGGTCGAGAAGATCCACGGCTGTTCGACATCGCCACCGCTCGTGGCCGGCAACGCCATTACTTTCGCGTTGACGCTGGACGCGACGATGAAGGGACGCGGGCGCGTGAAGATGGAGGAGATCTGCGTCTATGAGGTCAAGGACGGGAAGATCACCTCGGAACAGTTCTTCATGTAGCCGGGGTAACGGGCACGACTTGTCTCCGCCCCGGATCGGGCGGAGACAGGCAGCTCAACGCGAATCCGTCGCCGATGTTCCCTCAGTAGCGACAGTGCTCGTCGTCTCGATGGTTATCGCACCAATGCGCCTCGTGGTGCCCGTAGCGATCGATCCGATCTCCGTGATCGTACCGATAAGGTCCGTGATCCCGCTCGACGATACAACCCGAGACGCCGAGAACTGCTCCGAATGTGGCCAGTAGCACTATCCGATTGAAAATGTTCATTGAGCGCTTCCGATAAGCCCGTCGATGGGCTTATCGGAGCAAGTACCGTGCCGTGTCCAGGGCTTGGCAGGACCGGCGAGCGCTCCTAACTCAACGCCCGGTCGAACAGCGCGAGCAGGCGGCTCCAGGCCTTCTCCGCCTGGTCGTGGTTGTAAACGCGAGCGTCGGGTGGGCACCATCCGTGCGTGGTACCCGCATAGACCTCGACCTCTGCGGGGACGTGAGCCTTCACGAACCCCTCGCGCAACACGTCCTTGGCCTCGGGTTGACGCTTATCATCATTCTCGGCGATGGCGAACAGATACTGCGCTTTGATCCTGGGGATGAGCAGATGCGGGCTGTCCGGCTTGTCGGTGACCAGCCCTCCTCCATGGAAGGAAGCGCCGGCGCGTACCTGGTCAGGAAATTCTGCGGCCGTTCGCATCGTGAACGGACCCGTCATGCAGTAACCCGTGGTGCCCAAGCCCCGCTTCCTGTCCACAGCGGGCTGTTTCTCCAGCCAGCCCACGAAGGCCTTGGCGTCCGTCACCGTCGTGGTGGCATTCAGGGATCCAGCCAGACTCATCAGCGCCTTGCGGGTATCGGGATCGTTGAAGTCAGCGTGCTCCGGAGCCGTCGGTGCCTTCTTGGTGCGGTAGAACTGATTCACCACCAGCACCGAGTAGCCCGAGGAGGCCAACCGCTTGCCCATCTCCCGGAAGGCCGGCCGCAACCCAAAGATATCCGGCCACGTGAGCACGCCGGGGTGCCGGCCCTTGGTTGGATGCACGAAATAGGCATCGGCGGTCCCATCCGGCGTCTTGATTGTGACCTCGGACTCCCTCAAGTCCGCGGCGGCCGCGGTCTGAGGCAGTACGCTGGCAAGGCCCGCTCCCAGTGTCAGCGCACCGAAGGTGCGCCGCGACAGCTCCGCAGAACGCAGGTTGTATTCGGTCATGTCTTGGATCGATTCCCGGTCGCCCATCGTTGTTCTCCGCCGGCCGTGAGCGCGAGCCCCAGGCTCGCACAGGTTATATTTGGGGGGCGCCATGTTGCTCCGATCCGGTTGCCCACCGCAAGCGTGCCCCTTTCAAGTAACCTTGAGAAGCGCAGGCCGGGAACTCAAATGGACGCTCGGGCGGCGCTGCAGCGCTTCTGCTCACTTCCTCGGGAGGTCGGCTTTCCGCGGTTCCCTCAGGACGACCCGGACTGCGCCCCCTCGGCGCCACGGACGATGCCAATGAAGTCCGCGAGCATTCCGTAAGCGGTCGTCGCAGGATCAGGGTCCCGGGATGTGATCGTCAGTCCGCCTGGGAAAACATCGGCCTCGAAGTGGGTAACCAGCGTCGTGCCAGTCACCCCGAACAGCGGATCACTCGGTGAACAACGCAGCGGTCGCACCTGGGCGCTCAGCCTTCCGGCTTGGCCACGCGAGACCTCGCCGACCAACCGATATGGAGTACCCGCCGCTTGGGCGGAGCGAATCTCGGTGACCTCCAGCGCGCGCAATCCTGTTCGGGCCACATCCGCCGGCCGCAGATCGCCGTGCAGAACTACATTGGCCAACGCGCACAGCTTGACGACGGAATCCCAACCGTCCACATCGTAGGAGGGGTCGGCTTCCGCGATTCCGAGTTGCTGTGCACGCAGGACTCCTTCACTAAGCGACAAGCCCGCTTCCATCGCCTCAAGGACAATCGTGGCGGTCGATGTGAACACGCCCCTGACGCCTCTCAGATGTGCCTGCGGCAGGCACTCACGCGCCAGCGAGAAAACCGGCGCGCCGTCCATCACCGCCGATTCGAAGCGATAGCTCTTTCGCCGGCGTCGTGCGATCTGCCTCAGCGCGCGATAGCCATGCACGACCGGTCCTTTGTTGGCTGAGACGACATGCACGCCACGCTCGAGCGCCCGCTCGATGTAGCTCAAAGCGGGCTGCCCCTGATGCGGATCGAGCGCGATGGCCTCGAACATGACATCAGCGTGGGCATCGGCAAGCCACGCATCCATGTCGCCGCGATCAGGTGCCAGCCGGGCATCTTCCGGCATTCCATGGGTCTGCGCGCGCCAGCCCAAGCTTCGACTCGCAATGCCCACTACCACAAAGTCAATTCCGTATTCGCGCGCCAGTGCCTCGCGTCGGTCGGCCAGCATCGAATGCAACGCTCGAGCCACGACTCCGTCACCGAGAAACGCAAGACGATAAAGGGACATAAGTCGTATTCTCTGCGCGAACCTGTGCGCTGAGTCAATTGGGAGAGAGCATGCACTACCGTCCGCTCGGTGAGAATGGACCCCCGACCTCCTCCCTGGGTCTTGGCTGCATGGGCATGTCCGATTTCTACGGGCCCGCCGACCGCTCCGAGAGTATCGCAACGATTCATGCGGCACTGGATGCCGGCATCAACCTGCTCGATACGGGCGACTTCTATGGCATGGGCCACAACGAGCTGCTCATCCGGGAGGTCATTGCCTCGCGTGCGCGCGAGACTCTGCTCATCAGCGTCAAGTTCGGCGCTTTGCGCGATCCGGTGGGAGGCTGGGCGGGCTACGACTGTCGCCCGGCGGCGGTGCGCAACTTCCTCACCTACTCGCTGCGCCGGCTGGGCGTGGATTACATCGACATTTATCGGCCTGCGCGCCTCGATCCGGCTGTCCCCATCGAGGACACCGTGGGCGCGATCGCGGATCTGGTCCGGGCGGGATACGTCCGCCACGTGGGGCTCTCGGAAGTCGGTGCGGCCACCCTGCGCCGGGCCAGCGCAGTACATCGCATCAGCGATCTGCAGATCGAATACTCACTGGTGTCGCGGGGAATCGAGGCACAGATCCTGCCAACCTGCCGCGACCTGGGCATCGGTATCACGGCCTACGGGGTCCTCTCGCGTGGGCTGATCAGCGGGCACTGGTCGCCGACACGCGGTGCCAAGCCGGATTTTCGCTCCAACAGCCCGCGCTTTCAGGGCGAGAACCTGACGCAAAATCTTTCGGTGGTCGAGCGACTGCGCGCTGCCGCCGGAGGAATCGGCGCTTCGGTGGCCCAGGTGGCGATCGGGTGGGTAGCCGCTCAGGGGCCTGACATCGTCCCACTCATCGGCGCAAGGCGGCGCGACCGCCTCAGCGAGGCACTGGGCGCATTGAAAGTACAGCTTTCCCCGCAGGAACTTCGAGCCCTCACGGACGCGGTACCACCCGATGCCTTTTCCGGCGGTCGGTACCCGGAAAGTCAGCTCAAGCATCTGGACAGCGAGAAGGGATCGACGCACCTCTGAGCGCTCGCGGAGGCGGCTCGCGAACCGGGGACCCCCAAGGGTGATTTCCTAGCGCCGACAGGGAGTCCAGCGCGCGATTCTTCGCGAGACTCGCTGCTCTGTTGTCTCTGCGTCGTAAGACATCGGCTTCGACGCTTCCAGCCCGTCGGGGAACCGATCCAGGGCGTTGATGTTCACGACGGCAAAGCAGCCTTGATCGGTATCGATAACGGCTCCGACATACACGCCACAGCCGCCACAGATCAGGAAGTCCGCGGTGCGCTGCCCGAAACGATAGCGCTCCGCATGAGCTCCCTCCCGCACGCGAAACTCCACCAACCCTGCCGGGTCAGAGGTCGTACGGGCACCGTGGGCGCGACAGAACGAACATTGGCAAGCGCGTATAGGCCACTTCCGCGGCTCGACTCTCGTGTAGTAGGAATAGCCGAGCGCGCCGCAATGACATGCGCCGTCGTAGCGCACAGCGCCCTCAGGGTCGGTACATTTCTGGCGGGTCTTCACGTGGGCTCCGACATCGGAACATATACCAGAATCCGTCGGCCTGACCACTTCATGCACCCCCCTGGGGTAGTATTTACAACGTGTCACTTCCGAATACAGAGCCCGCCACGATCAGGGTCGACGCGAAGCGCCAAATCTCCACCCTGCTCACGCTGCCATTGCGGCCCCGCGCGAGCTACGTTTTCGCCCACGGCGCGGGTGCCGGGATGAAGCATCCGTTCATGGAAGCTGTTGCCATCGCCCTGGCGATGCGGGAGATCGCTACATTACGCTTCCAGTTTCCGTACATGGAGTCCGGCTCGCGCAGGCCGGATGTGCCACCCCTCTGCCATGCGACCGTGCGGGCGGCCGTTCAGGAAGCGGCGCGCCGCTGCCCCGGCCTGCCTCTGATTGCCGGTGGCCGCTCCTTCGGTGGACGCATGACCTCGCAGGCGCAGGCGGCCTCTGCCCTGCCTGGAGTCCGGGGCCTGGCGTTCTTCGGCTTCCCTCTGCATCCCGTCGGGCGCCCCTCCGACGCTCGAGCGAATCATCTGCACAGCGTCGCTCTCCCGATGTTGTTTCTGCAGGGGACCCGTGATGAGCTCGCGGAGTTGAGTTTGCTCCATGGAGTGATCGACCGGCTCGGCCCACGAGCGACACTGAAGTTGATGCCGGATGCCAATCACTCATTCCATGTACCTGCCCGCAGCGGGGGCAATGACGCGCAACTCATCGAGGAGCTCGCGAACGCATTCTCCGACTGGCTCCTGGCGGCGATGAGCTCATGAAACGGCCCCTCGACCCCTACGCCGCCAAGCGCTCCTTCACCCGAACCCCGGAGCCTGCCGCCGAAGTGGTCTCTGCCCGTCGCGGCCCCCTGCTATTTGTCGTGCAGAAGCACGCCGCGCGGCGCCTGCACTATGATTTTCGGCTCGAGCTGGACGGCGTATTGAAGTCCTGGGCGGTCCCGAAAGGCCCGTCCCTCACCCCAGGTGACAAGCGCATGGCCGTCGAGGTGGAACCCCACCCCTTCGATTATGCATCCTTCGAGGGCGTGATTCCGTCCAAACAGTACGGTGCCGGGAATGTGATCGTGTGGGACTGCGGTGTCTACTCGCCCGACGAAGAGCAGCGCTACTCCTTTGCGGATCGAGCGGAAGCGCAATCGCGAGTGCGCCAAGCACTCGAGGACGGCAAATTGAGCCTGTTCCTGCGGGGCGAGAAACTGAAGGGCTCGTTCGCTCTGGTGCGGACCCGGGAAGCGAAGCAGTGGCTGCTGATCAAGCACAGGGATCGTTTCGTGGGCGGCGGTGAACTGCTGGCCCGCAGCCGCTCGGTCCTGTCGGGCGCGACGGTGGAGGACGGGGCATTTCTCCAGTCCGTCGAGCGGACCACCGCCGCTTCGCTGATACCCGTTGGGACCGCCGAGACTTTTCCCGGGAAGCTCAGTCCGATGCTCGCAGAGACCGGAGACACTCCGCGCTCCGGCGCCGATTGGCTGTTCGAGCCCAAGTTGGATGGCTACCGGGTCATTGCTTTCGTGCGCGACGCACAGGTGCGACTGCAGTCCCGGCGGGGGATCGACCTGACGAGTGTCTTTCCCGATATCACAGCCGACCTGGCACAACAGGCGGGATCGGACCTGGTCCTCGACGGTGAGATCGTCGCGCTCGGGCCGGATGGCCGACCTTGCTTCAATGCCCTTCAGAACCGAGCACAACTCAAAACGACAGCCGAGATTGCCAACGCCGTCCGCGAGACCCCCGCTGTGTTGGTTTGCTTCGATCTGTTGCATTTCGCCGGCATGAGTCTGCGCGGCGCGGCGTACGTGGATCGGCGGCGTTACCTTTCACAATGCCTACTGCCGTCCGCGCGCGTTCAGCTCGTCCACGTCTCTGCCGAGGCGCAGACGCTGTATGCGGCGGCGACGGCGAGCGGGTTCGAGGGTATCGTCGCCAAGCGCAAGAACAGCATCTACTCTCCGGGCAAGCGCTCGAGCTCCTGGCTGAAATTCAAGACGACGCGCACGGCCGAGTTCGTCGTCGGCGGCTACACACAAGGCAAGGGGGAGCGCGAGACACTCGGCGCACTGCTGCTCGGCTTCTGGTCCGAGGGCAAGCTTCGCTACGCAGGCCACGCCGGATCTGGATTGACGGAGCCGGTCATCGCCGACATCGGCAAGCGCTCAGCGGGCCTGGGCCGACGCAGCTCACCGTTCGCGGACAAGGTCCCGCTGCATCGCCCCACGCGATGGCTCGAGCCGGAACTCGTCGCGGAGGTCAGCTTCGCCGACTGGACCCCGGATGGAATGTTGCGCGCACCGGTATTCATGCGTCTGCGCGAGGATATTTCCCCGCAAAGCGTCAGCGCTGGCTCACAGCACTCGGCAGGCTCTGCGACGCAGGAAAGCCGCTCTCGAGCGCCGCAGCACGACCCTCTGGAGGCAACCCTTCCGGCAGCAGCGGGCTCGATGCGGCGAGTGCGATCCGCACGGGGCAAAGCAGCGCCGGCGAAGACGGTCGGCACGCCCGCCAGCGAGATCGAAGCCGTTGCGAGTCAACTCGACAATGCGTCCGCGAAAGTCGATCTGAGGGTCGGCGGCGCGCGGATCCGCTTGACCAACCTCGACCGGCCCTACTGGCCGGCCGTGCCGGACACGCGCCAAGCAGCGATTACCAAGCGTGACCTGATCCGCTATCTGGCGCGGGTCTCCCCGTACATGCTGCCGCACCTGACCGACCGGCCACTGACGATGATCCGCATGCCGGAGGGAATTCATGGCGAGCGCTTCTTTCAGAAGCACTGGGAACAGGCGCTCCCGGACTTCGTCCAGACCGTGACGGTCTACTCCGGCCACAAGGAGGAGAAGCACCGCTATCTGCTGGCCAACAATCTGCCGACTCTGCTGTGGCTCGGACAGAACGGAACGCTCGAGTTCCATATCTGGCATTCGCGGGCACAGCCCGGACCGGACTGCGTGAGTCAGAGCACCGACTACGCGAGCTCCGTGAGCTCACTCGAGGAGTCCGTGCTCAACTATCCCGACTACCTGGTGTTCGACATCGATCCCTACATCTACTCGGGCAAAGAGGCCAAGGGCGCCGAGCCGGAGCTCAATGCAAGGGGCTTTGCGGTCGGCCGGCGCGTGGCATTCTGGCTGCGCGCGCTGCTCAGGGAGATGTCTCTCGATGCCCTGGTGAAGACCTCGGGCAAGACCGGGCTGCATGTGTTCGTGCCGATCGAGCGTAGCGTGACCTTCGATGCCGCGAGGCACATCTGCGAGACGGTCGGCCGGCACCTGATGCGGGCCCATCCGAAGGACATCACCCTGGAGTGGGCGGTGGAGAAACGTACGGACCGGATATTCATCGACTACAACATGAATGTCCGCGGCAAGACGCTCAACGTGGCCTACTCCCCGCGTGGCCAGCCGGGGGCACCGGTATCCATGCCCCTGACCTGGGAGGAGCTGGAGGCCGCCGGGGTGATGGACTTCACAATCGGCACCGTACCGGCCCGGTTGGAAAAGACCGGCGACCGGTGGCAAGATGGGCTATCTGGCAAGTACAGTCTGACCCGGGCTTTCGGTCGCACCCCGGACCGCAACACATAACAGCAGGTGGATCATGGCCGCGCGCTCTATTGGATCCTTGACGATTTCCTTCGGGCTCGTCGCGATACCGGTGAAGCTCTACACCGCGACGCAGTCCGCCAACGCGATCTCCTTCAACCTGCTGCACAAGGACTGTGGCTCGCGCCTGCGGCAGCAGTATGTCTGCCTGAAAGACGGCAGCATCGTCGAGCGCGACGAGATGGTGAAGGGCTACGAGTTCGCCAAGGATCAATATGTGTCCTTTACCCCGGAGGAGATCAAGGCCCTCGAGGAAGCAGGCACCCATGCCGTGGAGATCTCGGAGTTCGTGCCGGTCGAATCGATCGACCCGGTCTACTTCGACAAGACCTACTACCTCGCCCCCGACAAGGGAGCGGGCAAGCCTTACGGGTTGCTCGCGGAGGCGCTGAAGCAGTCACAACTGTGCGCGGTCGGCCGTTGGGCGACGCGGGGTAAAGCCTACATCGTGCTGCTGCGCCCGGTCGGGGACGTCCTGACGATGCAACAGTTGCATTTCGCGGCCGATGTCCGCAGCGCCTCGGAAATCGATGTGCCGAAACCGGATGTGAAGCCCGCAGAGCTCAAACTCGCCCAACAGCTCATCAGCCAGCAGACCTCTGGGAAGTTCGATCCGGGCGCCTACCAGGACGAGCTGCGCGCGCGCATCGAAGCGGCCATCCAGAAGAAGGTGGAAGGCAAGGAGATCTCCGTCTCCGAGATTGCCCCCGCAGGCGAAGGCAAGGTCATCGACCTGATGGAAGCGCTGCGCGCCAGCCTCGAGAAGACCGAGAGCGCGCGGGCTTCGGCATCCCAGCTCGGGCCACGCAAGGCGCCGAAGCGCGTCGAGCAGCCCACGAAGGTTGCGCGAAAGGCGACCAAACGATAGGTCTGGCAGGTGGTTGACGAAGGACGGATGCCTTCCTACGGCGTTGGCGATGTGGAGCGGGTTCTGCGGCTCCCGCGCAGTACGATTCGCGGCCTGATCGATGCCGGCTTCGTAAAGCCCGAGCGCGGTCAACGCCGCGAGTACCGCTTTTCGTTCCGGGATCTGATCGTCTTGCGCGCCGCGCGCGCGCTCATTCAGGCGAAGGTGCCCCGCAAGCGCATTCATCGCTCGCTGCAGGACCTGCGGCGGCATCTGCCTGAGACGATGCCGCTTTCCGGCCTGAGCATCTGCGCGGTAGGCGACCGCGTAGTGGTGCGCGATGGCCAGACGCGATGGCAGGCAGACAATGGCCAGTACCTGCTCGGTCTGGATGTGGTGCTCGAGAATGGTGTGCTCCATATGGTGGAGCGACCCGAAACGGCGCGCGAGGATGCCGCGGCGGCGTACGACTTGGCGGCAAAGTCGGCGGAACAGTGGTTTGTCGAGGCGCTGGAGCTTGAAAATGCCGACGAGGGCGCCGCGCGCGGCGCTTACGAGCACGCGGTCAGCCTGGACCCCCATCATGTGGCCTCCTGGATCAACCTGGGCCGGCTGCTGCATGAGGGGGGCCGGAAGGGGGAAGCCGACGATGTCTATCGGCGCGCCCTCGATCAGTGTGGACCCGATGCACTGCTGATGTTCAACCGCGGCGTACTGCTCGAGGATCTGGGCAAAACGGGCGCGGCACTCGAGGCCTATCAGGCAGCCATCGAGGAGGACCCCACGCTCGCCGACTGTCACTACAACCTCGCGCGCCTGTACGAGGCCCTCGGCCAGCCTCAACACGCGATCCGACACCTCGGACAGTACCGTCGCCTGCTGATCAGCCCCGGCAACTGAGGGCCGCGTCCATGAGCATCTGGGTAGGCACCTCGGGCTACAACTACCCCGAGTGGAGAGGCAGCTTCTATCCGCAGAAGATGCCCACCTCGAAGATGCTGCCCTTTTACGCGGAGCGCTTCGACACCGTTGAAATCAATTACACGTTCTATCGCATGCCCAACGAGAAGATTCTCGCAGGCTGGAGCCGGGAGACACCGGATCGATTCAAGCTGACGCTCAAGGCTCCCAAGCGGATCACGCACGATGCCCGCCTGCGCGACTGCGAGGACTCCCTGAGCTACTTCCTCAAGGTAGCTGACACGCTCGGACCGAAGCTCGGCGCGCTGCTATTTCAGCTCCCGCCCTATTTCAGAAAGGACCTGCCGCGACTTGAGGCCTTCGTACACCTTCTACCCGCCGGCCTCTGCGCGGCTTTCGAGTTTCGTCATGCCTCGTGGCTAGACGATGAAGTCTATGGCCTCCTGAAGTCACGCAACCTCGCACTCTGTGTCGCGGATGGCGAGAAGGTCACGACACCTGTCGAGCCAACCGCCGACTACGCCTACTTTCGCCTGCGCGACGAGGGCTACACCTCTGATGACATCCTGAGCTGGGCGAGCATCATTCGCGCTCAGACGGGCCGGTGCCGCGAGATCTACGTGTACTTCAAACACGAGGAAGCCGGTAAGGGCCCGGAGTTCGCCCGGCTGCTGCTGTCCGGGCTGCGCGAGCGGACAGCCTGAGCCTCGCGGCTACCGGCGGCTCACTCCCCGACCCTCCCGGTGGCGAGTCAGAGCACCGGTGAGGGCTTCAGATCCCAGATCTCCTGCGCATACTCGCTGATCGTACGATCGCTCGAGAACCGGCCGGAGCAGGCGACGTTGATGATTGCCTTGCGGGACCACGTCTCGCGATCCGCATAGCAGACATCGAGCTCGCCGTGCGCGCGCGAATAGTCCGTCAGGTCCGCCAGGTGGCGATAGTAGTCGCCGTAGTCCAGCAGCGCGCGGCGGATGGGACCGAATACCCCTCGGTCGCCCGGGCTGAAGTGATCGGAGAAGATCAGGTCGAGCGCCTCCCGCGTTTCCTGATCGTGGGCGTAGTGCCATTTCGGGTCGTACCACCCGGCGCCATCGCTCACCTGCTGCGCATTGAGACCGAAGAGGAAGAAATTCTCCTCGCCGGCTTCCGCAGCCATCTCGATGGTCGCTCCGTCGCGCGTACCGATGGTCAACGCGCCGTTCATCATGAACTTCATGTTACCGGTACCACTCGCCTCGTAGCCGGCGGTGGAGATCTGCTCCGAGACGTCGCTCGCCGGAATCAGGCGCTCGGCAAGACTGACGTTGTACTCCGGCAGAAACAGCACTTTGAGACGGCCGCGCACGGCCGGGTCGGCGTTGATCGTCGTACCGACGTGGTTGATGAGCTTGATGACGAGCTTGGCGAAGTGGTAGGCGGGAGCCGCCTTGCCTGCGAAGAAGAACGTGTGCGGCCTCATGGGATGGTTGCGATTGTGCCGCAGGCGGTTGTACAGGATGACGATGTGCAGCACGTTGAGGAGCTGCCGCTTGTACTCGTGAATACGCTTGATCTGGCTATCGAAGATCGTATCGGGATCCACGATCTCATTGCTGGTGGCGCGCAGCCAGCGCGCAAACGCCGTCTTGGCTGCATGCCTGGCGGCGCGAAACTGCTCTCGGAAGGCGGCATCCTGCGCCAGCGGCAGCAGCTTCCGCAGATGCGACAGATCCGCGATCCACTGGTCGCCGATTGCCTCGGTGATCAGCCGCGACAGCGCCGGATTGGCCTGCTGCAGCCAGCGACGCGGTGTGACGCCGTTGGTCTTGTTGTTGAAGCGCTCCGGAAACAGCTCTGCCAGATCCCGTAGCACCCGCGAGCGCAGCAGGTGAGAATGGATCGCCGCCACGCCGTTGGTGCTGTGCGAGCCGACCACCGCCAGATTGGCCATGCGCACGCGGCGCGCGGGGCCCTCCTCGATCAGGCTGACCCGTTGCACTCGCGCTTCGTCGCCCGGATAGCGACGGCGGACGTGATCCAGAAAACGCCGGTTGATCTCGTAGATCAGCTCCAGATGCCTCGGAATCAGCACCTCGAACAGATCGATCGGCCACTTTTCCAGCGCCTCCGGCAGCAGCGTATGGTTGGTATAGGCCAGCGTCCGCTGGGTAATTCCCCACGCCTGGTCCCAGGGCAGATGCGCCTGATCCAGCAGGATGCGCATCAACTCGGCCACGCACAGCGCCGGATGCGTATCGTTCATCTGCACGGCAACGCGATCCGGCAGAGCCGACCAGTCGGTATGACCGTCCTTGGTAAAGCGTGCGACGATGTCCTGCAGCGAGCAGCTCACCATGAAGTACTGCTGCAGGAAGCGCAGGGACCGGCCCGCCTCCGTGGAATCATCGGGATAGAGCACCCGTGTGACGGACTCGGCGGCCACGTTGTCGATGACCGCTCCTGCAAAGTCCCCGTGCGAGAACTCGGCGAAGTCGAAGGAGTGAGGCGCCGCCGCGGCCCAAAGCCGCAGAGTGTTGATGCAGTGTGCGCCGTAGCCCACGACCGGCCGATCGTAGGCGATACCGAGCAGGCTCGAAGGCCGGTTGGGCGTGAACCGCAGAGCCGAGCCACGCAGCTCGAAAGTTGCATTCAGCGGCACGACGTAGACCTTGCCAGGCCGGACGATCTCCCAGGGATCCGGGTTACGCAGCCAGTTGTCTGGCTGCTCGATCTGGGAGCCCTCGCGGATCGACTGACGGAAGATGCCGTACTCGTAGCGCAGGCCGTATCCGATGGCTGGGTACTGCAGTGTCGCCAGAGAATCGATGAAGCACGCCGCGAGCCGCCCCAGTCCGCCGTTGCCGAGGCCTGCGTCCGGCTCTTCCTCGATGAGCGCCTCCAGATCCCATCCCTGCTGCTCGAGCGCGTGCCGTACCAGCGGATCGGCACCGAGATTCATCATGTTGTTGCGCAGCGTCCGGCCGAGGAGAAATTCCATCGAGAGATAATGGATTCGCTTGGGATCGGCGTGCTCGCGCGCGCGGCGGGTTTTGACCCACCGATGGGCAACGAGGTCGCGGATGAAGCGACTGGTGGCCTCGAAGCGCTGCCGGGACTTGGCGACCTGCGGATCAACCAGGTGCTCACACAGCAGGTAGCGCTCGGTCCACTGATCCGGGTGGCCGGACAGGCCCAGACGATCGAGGCGGCGCGCGAGCGCCGGCTTCAGGGCACGATCGTCATCATCCTCGGCGGACGATGGCACGGGCGTCGATACACTCATCCTATTACCTCCGGTACCGACGTCTTCGCGGCCACTGCTCGTGAGGAAGTCGTGTTACCCGATGTCCTATACCAGTACGATCGTGCGAACTGCAGCCGGGCCGCATGATTTCGCCGACAGCGTCACATCTGTCATGCGACCCGGCAGCGCGCACGGAGTTGAATTCGGAGGCTGCCGACCCCTGGGTCACCTTTCCCGCGGATGCCATGCTCAGCCGCGAATGTTGCAGTCGTTTTAGTCTCTAAGTATCTGAATTTATTTATCTTCTTGCGCCAGGAGGAGTTCACGCCCCCAGCAAGAGGCCGGCCGCGGGGAAAATGGGTACGCTGCGCGCAGACTCGGCGCCAAACCTCGGCACGCGAGCGGAGTAAGCATTCACTCGCATGATGAACCTGACGGACTATCTCGAACGCATTCAATTCCGGGGCACGCCCCGCGCGGATCTCGCGACCCTCAGAGCGCTGCATACCGCGCACCAATACACGGTCCCGTTCGAAAACCTCGACGTCCACCTCCGGCGTCCGGTCGGACTTGATATCCAGGCTAACTACGAGAAGATTGTGCGTCGTCGCCGGGGCGGTTGGTGTTACGAGCTCAACTCGGTCATGGGATGGGCTCTGACCCAGATCGGCTTCGATGTCCTGCGCCTCAGTGGCGGCGTGCACCGCGGTCACCTGGGAGATGCACAGCTCGGCAATCATCTGTGCCTCCTGGTCCGCCTGGAGGAGCCCTGGCTCGTGGATGTGGGATTCGGGGGCAGCCTCCTCGAGCCGTTCCCGCTGCGCGCCCTCGAGCGCCGGGACGAGCCCTATCGCCTCGGCCTCAGCGAGACCGTCGATGGGTACTGGCGCTTTACCGAGACGGCCCACGGCGACCCCTTTACCTTCGACTTCCGGGTGATGCCGGCGGACGAGCCCGTGCTCGAGGCCAAGTGCCGCTTCCTTCAGACCGACCCTGCGTCCTCTTTCGTGCAGAATCTGGTCGTTCAGCGCCGCAGGGCCGACACACACGTCTCTCTGCGTGGCCGGATACTTGCGACCCTGTACTCATCCGGCGTAGAGAGGCACGTGCTGGACTCGGCTGAGGAATTCGTGGCGACGCTGCGGGTGACGTTCGGCCTCGATCTGCCGGAAGCCGCGACCCTCTGGCCGGCGATCATGGCCCGCCACGCGGAGCTGTTCGGGAGCTGATCACCATTTTAAGGAGATTACCGATGCCCACATCCCTGACCCTCACCCCTGCGAAGACGCTGGCGGCAAAAAACGCACTCCGATACCCGAACGAGGGCGAGGAATACCGCCGCGCACGCGACGCCTTGCTCGCGGAGGAGATCGAGCTTCGCCGGCATATCGAGCGCGTGGCCGAGCTGCGCCGCGCCCTGCCTCCAGGCGGCAAGGTCACCGCAGACTATCGGTTCGAAGGTGAGCGGGGATCTGTCACTCTGACCGATCTGTTCGGGGATCAGAAATCGTTGCTCATCTATACGTACATGTTCGGACCTGATCGACCAAGACCCTGCCCAATGTGCACCTCGCTCCTGGATGCCTGGGACGGCGAGGCGCGCGACATCGAACAGCGGGTCGCGCTCGCGGTGGTCGCGCGCGCGCCGATTGCCAAACTGCTCGCGTTCAAGAAGGAACGCGGCTGGCGAGATCTCAGGCTCTACTCGGACCCGACCGGCCACTTCAGCCGCGACTATCACGCCGTCACGCCGGACGGCGAGGATATGCCTGGATTCCACGTGTTCACGCGGCGGGACGGCTCCATCCGGCATTTCTGGAGTGGGGAGATGGGGCCCGCCACCGCCGACCCCGGCCAGGATCCGCGCGGAGCGCCTGATCTGATGCCGATCTGGACCCTTCTCGATTCGACTCCCGAGGGGCGTGGCAGCCACTGGTACCCCCAGCTCGAGTACGATCCGTCCTGAGCCTGCAGCGGAGTTAGAATCTCCGGCATGCGCTCGCCCATCCAAAACGTTTCGGATACCGCATTCTGGATTGCGTGGCATCGCGCGCTCGAGAGCGCGCGAGCGGATGCGCTTTTTCACGATCCTTATGCCGCCCGACTCGCCGGAGAGCGCGGCAAAATCATCTCCGAGGCGATGCCCACCTCCACGATCGTGGCGTGGACGGTGGTCCTGCGTACCCGCATCATCGATGACTTCATCGCCTTTGCGCTAAAGGGCGGCATCAACACGGTCCTTAATCTGGGCGCGGGACTGGATGCGCGGCCATACCGGATGAGCTTGCCCGCCTCGCTCCACTGGATCGAGGCGGATTACGCGCACATCATTGAATACAAGGAAGGCCTTTTGCAGGATGCAACGCCGCGTTGCCGTCTTGAGCGCGTAAAGATCGACCTGGCAGATCGTAGTGCGCGGCAGGAGCTGTTGAAGCTTATCAATGAGCAGGCGAACGGCATTCTGGTGCTGACCGAGGGCGTGGTGCCCTATCTCACCAACGACGAGGTTGGCCTGCTGGCTCAGGATCTGCGCGCGATGGACCGGGCTCGTTACTGGATCATGGATTACTTCTCCGAAGCGGCCCAGCAGTACCGCCAACGCAAGCGCATCAACCGCGCGATGCAGAACGCTCCCTTTCGCTTCAAGCCCGGAGACTGGCTCGGGTTTTTCAGCCGTCACGGCTGGCAGCTTCACGATATCCGGTATTTCCTGGACGAGTCCGAGCGCCTGCGGCGGCCCATGCCGATGCAACGCAGGCTCAAGCTCATCATCGCTATTTCGCGGCTTTTCATGAGCAGGCAGCGCCTGGAAGCAATGCGGCGCTTCGCCGGTTACTCGCTTCTCGAGCCCGCTTCCCTCCACTAACACCGGAACGTTTCCCAGCCGCAGGAGCCGTCGCCGCCGTGAAGGTGGAGGGTCTGAGGCCCGGCGGCCGTCGGATCCATGGCATGGCGATATCGCGCCCGAGCTGCTGCCACGGGTGTTCGATCTATTCGTGCAGGGCGAGCGTACGCTCGACGGGGCGCAGGGCGGACTTGGGGGTCGGCCTATCAATCGTGAAACACCTGGTGGACATGCATGGGGCTCCGCGACGGTCGGCCGCCGCGCCGTGAATGCAGGCGCGACAGCCTCGATATCGGACTCCCGGGGCTGGATGGCCACGAGGTTGCCAGCCGGATCCGGGAGTCACACCCGCACCCAGTCTGCCTGGTCGCCATCACCGGCTATGGACAGGAGGGGGATCGCGAGCGCACGCGCGCGGCGGGCTTTGCCGCTCACTTGGTCAAGCCCGTGGACTTCGCCGCTCTGCAGCGCGTGCTCGCAGGCCTACCGATCCATCGGTCCGATCGACAAGGGCTGCGACCCGCCGGAGAACGGTCACTCGGTGCATCTGACCGCCGTGCCAAGCAATGCCCTGGGTGGTGACTCCAAGCAATCCCCCTATCGGCCGATGCGATGAAGGGTGGCAAGAGCGCGCCCGGCGGTTGCTTGGGTGCCCGCCGCCGCTGTTATGGTCCACTGGAGATGCGCAATGGCGCAGCTCCAGCGGGAGTCCGTGGGATCGGCAGGCGAACCATGCGATTGTTCCTCGTCGCGTTGTGTCTCAGCGCAGTCGTACCCGTCCAGGCAGCGAAAGACCTGGGCCGGAAGACCACTGCACCCGCGAGTGAGCTCGCCGGTCGTTGGGAGGGATCGCTGCGGCTGCCGGGCGAGGACATCCGCATCATCGTCGACCTGGATCGTTCGGGGGCGGGAGCCTGGGTCGGGTCGATCACCCTACCGACGCTGGATGTCAAAGGCGCTCCTCTGTCGGATATCGCCTCCGAGGGACCCCGGACGCGCTTCATTCTTCCAACGGTCTTCGGAGGGCCTCCGGACGGGCCGGCCACCATCGAGGGAACAGTGCAGAGCTCGGGCACACTCGCGGGAATCTTCGCGCAGGGTGGCAATCGCGCGTCATTCTCGCTTCACCGCACCGGGCAGGCGCAAGTCGAGCTACCTCCGGCCAGTACGTCCATTGACGCCGCGCTGCAGGGGAGCTGGACCGGCGACTACGAGATGGGCGGATACGCGCGGCACGTGACGCTGGAGCTGAGCAACCATCCGGGCGCGGTCGCCACGGCAAAGTTCGGGATCGTCGGCAAGCAGCCTCACGCACTAGTCGTGGAGCTGATCCGCGAGGACGAAGGGCTGCTGAGAATCGAATCGAGTGAGTTCGGCGGCATCGCCTTCGAGGGCCGGCTGCAGCAGCCCGAGGAGCTGCGCGGCACGATCGAGCAGGGGGCGGCGGATGCACCCATCGTGCTGAAACGCGTCACGGCGGGCGCACAGTGAAACGGCAGGCTTGCGGGCTGATCTTTCTGGCCATCGCGGCTGCGGGCGCAGTCCAATCGCAGTCGGTCTTTCGCGGTGACAACGCTCACTCCGGGGTACTTGCGGCCCAAGGACCGCGTGAGTTTCATCGGGTGAAATGGAGCTTTCCGACCGGCGACCGCCTTGTATCGTCCCCTGTCTATGCGGATGGACTGATCTACTTCGGCGCGGACGACGGCAATATCTACGCAGTGGAGGCGGCGACCGGCCACCAGAGCTGGAAGCACTCCGCTGGCGGACCCGTGCCGACCAGCCCGGCGATCGCCGATGGAGTGTTGTATGCCGGAAGCTACGACGGACGCTTCTATGCACTGAACGCCCGCACGGGAGCGACCCGCTGGAAGATTTCGACCGGCGGCGAGCGCCGCTTCGAGGCCCGGGGGCTGCACGGCATGCTACCGGCCACGCAGACCATTGCGGATCCTTTCGACATCTACCTCTCGAGTCCAACCGTCGCTGACGGAGTCGTCTATTTTGGCAGTGGGGATGGCAACATCTACGCACTCGATGCCGCCTCGGGCTCCCTGCGCTGGAAATATCAGACCGGTGATGTTGTCCACGCCTCTCCGGCTGTCGCTGACGGTGTCGTGTACATCGGGAGCTGGGATAGCTACTTCTACGCAATTGATGCCCAGACGGGCAAGCTCAAGTGGCGCTTCCACGGCGGCGAGGATCCAGCGATCCACAATCAGGTAGGCTTTCAGTCATCGGCTGCCGTTGCCGGTGGGATCGTATACGTAGGGTGCCGGGACTCGAGCCTGTATGCACTCGATGCCGCTACCGGGAAGCAACGCTGGCGATTCAGCACCAACTCGAGCTGGGTGATCACCTCCCCGGCCGTGCATGAGGGCAAAGTTTACTTCGCGACTTCCGACTCAAGTCTGTACTACGTCGTCGACGCCGCCACCGGCCAGCCGATCCTCAAGATCCAGGACAAGGCCTACATTTTTTCCTCGCCAACAGTGGCAGGCGACGTGGTTTTGCACGGAGTGCTCAACGGAACGCTCGTGGCCCGCGATCTCTCGAGCGGCCGGGTGTTGTGGCAGTACGCGACCGAAGCCTCGAAGCGCAATATCGGCTGGATGCTCACGGCCGACCGTCGATTCAACCAGCAGATGATCTTTCGTTCGCCCTGGCGGGAGGCGCCGATCGTGGCAACTGAGCGGCAGTTGAGCGTCGGCGCCATTTTTTCCTCGCCACTTGTGGTGGACGGTGTCGTTTACTTTGGCAGTACGGACGGGAACCTGTACGCGCTCGAGTAGGCGTAAAGGGTGGGTGATTCCTCAGGCGGCCGCCAGATCCGCAAACCCTGGGGTCAATGCCTGGGAGCCAGTCGTGCTCGGGTTGAAACGGGGATCCAGCCCACCCGTGACGGCCTGCATGATGGCCTCGATGTGCGTGCGGGCCCCATCCAAATGCGGGAAGTCGATGTTCCCTGGATGGAAGACGAGGGAAAGGTCGGTCCCTGCGAGCAAAATTGCATCCAGGTGCTCGCGCTCGATGAGTGCATGCGCCAGGGACCGCAGAGCTGCAAAGTCCTCGGCGCAGGCCCGCTCGTTTTCGACCACTCTTGCGTAAATAGCCCCCACCTGCGCGAGCTCCCGCTCCCTCGGGGAGACGACTTCGGTTACATTTCTCAAACTTCCGAAGAGGCTGGTTTCCATCGTGACGCGGGCCCCCAAAATTGCAACACGGCAAAGGCGGCGGCGCTCGACCTCGGTCACGATGGCGTCGAGCAGGCTGATGAGCGGAAGTGGGGTTCTTTCCGCCAGCTCCTTCGCGCAGACCTGTGGGGCGAATGCAGGAATGGTTGCGATCTCGGCTCCGCCGCCGGCGAGCTGGCGCAGCAGACCGGCCAGATAGTCAGCCAGTTGGCGAGTCTCACGCGCGGTCGCAAGGCCCAACGCCTTCCGGACGTCCGCGTGCACCATCAGAAGGCGCGGGGAGAGTCCGAGAGCAAAGTGAGCCTGGACCAGGGATCGGTAGTAGAAAATCCCGGCGCCGACTCCCAGGCCAGCCACAAGGCCGAGGAGCGACGGGTGCGTTTCGGCTTTCATCAGGAGTCTCCCGGCGGAGATTCAACCGCCAGGGTACACCGGAAACGCATGGCTGCGTGTCCGCCCGGGATCACCGACTCGAGCCCCTGGCTGGCCCGCCCAGGAGGGGCTCCCGAAGGCGAACCTGAACTATGGAGCGCTTGAACTGTGCTCGCGACAGCGAGCCACAAAAGCCGACCCCTTGCCGCGCGCAATCCGGCCATCCAGGTCTTTCGGGAAGGCCCATCCAAGGCGATTGTCAGGGGGCCCCAACCGAGGCCGACGAGCATCTTCCGGACTTGCGATTCCGGGGATCGCCGCTGTTGCGACTATCGGCTAGCTCATCGACATCACGGGCACATGCTCGGCCGCGTTCCTGCTCGCAGCCGCCATTTCGACCGCCGGTGCCAACGTCTACGCCATATATGCGGATGCAAGGCCCATAGTCGGCGTAAATGACGACCGGCCGAGTCTCGCCGGAGTGCGTCGCAAGTTCCTAGAGTCCTCCTGGCCTCGAGACATGCTGCATCGGGGGCGAGATCGGGCGCGAGCAAGATCGGCGGTAACAAAATGCGTCGCTCGAGCTAGCCGTCGTACTATTTGCAATTTTGAGGAAGACGCCATGCAACCGAACCCGATCGTTTCGCGAGAGGAATGGCTCATCGCACGGAAAGCACTGTTGGAGAAGGAAAAGGCGCACATGCGCGAAGGGGACAGGCTCGCCGCCGAGCGACGAGGTCTTCCCTGGCTGAAGATCGAGAAGAGCTATGCTTTCCAAACCGAGCAGGGCCGCAGGACCCTCGCAGACCTCTTCAATGATCGCAGCCAGCTCGTCGTTCATCATCTGATGTACGTGCCCGAGTGGAACGCCGCCTGTCCTGGTTGCTCCTTTCAGGCCGAGCACATCGACGGACCGGCTCAGCACCTGCCCCATCACAACGTGACCATCGTAGGGGTCTCCCGCGCGCCGCTCGCCAAGATTCTCGCGTACAAGTCGCGCATGGGATGGCACTTCGAGTGGGTCTCGTCTTTCGGTAGCGATTTCAACTACGACTTCCAGGTCTCGTTCACGCAGGAGCAGATCGACCAGCGCCGGATCGACTATAACTTCGGAACGATCACGAGCGACGCTCGATACATCAGCGAGGAGCTTCCCGGTCTGAGCGTTTTCTTGAAGGACGAAGCGGGCGACGTCTTCCTCACATACTCCACGTATGCTCGCGGGCTCGACATGCTGCTGGGTACGCATCATTACCTGGACCTCACACCGGAGGGCCGAAACGAGTCAGGCTATCCCGAGTGGCCCCGCCGCCACGACGAATACGCGGCTTCGTCAACGAAATGAAGCCCCAGGAGGGTGAATGGTCGTACTGATAACGCGATGACCCGCGGCGAGCAGCGCCGCTGTCTGCTTTTCCCACGAGGCTCCGCTCAGGGGCCAGCCATGAATGAGGACCACCGGCGACACGGAGCCATGGTCCTCGTAATAGACTTCAATAGGCGTTGAGTTTTCCTGGCTAACTTCAGGGCCCGTCAGACCAATGCCCAGCGCTCTCGATGGTCCGGGCATCCCAGGCCTTCAGACCTTAGACGCAGCGTTCCCCGGACCAGCGGTGCAAGCTGGAGGTGTCTCGGGCCAATAGGCCGGGAACCGCGCCAGGCCGTGAGCGTTCGCTACCCACGCCACCAGGAGGATTTACCATGCAGGAACTAAAGGGCCGCGTGGCTTTGGTCACCGGCGCCTCGCGCGGCATTGGCATGGGCATTGCCTTGGCGCTGGCCGAGGCAGGTGCGACGGTCGCTGTGAACTACCGCGAACGTGGCGATGAGGCGCGTGCTGTCGTCGAATCCCTGCGTAAGAGAGGAAGCTCGGCTGCGGCCTTCCGCGCCGATGTCTCGATGGGCACCGCCGTGCGAAATATGGTTCATGAGATCGAAGCACAGCTCGGCCCGATCGACATCCTGGTCAACAATGCCGGCATAGCCGTGGCGCGCGGTCTCGAGGACATCACGGAGGCCGATTTCGATCGCGACATCGCGGTCAATCTGAAGTCGGCATTTCTCTGCACGCAGGCTGTCCTGCCAGGCATGCGTGCTCGGCGCTGGGGGCGGGTCGTGAACATTTCCTCGATCGGAGCAAGATTGGGCTCCGGCTCCATCAGCATCGGCTACGCCGCATCGAAAGCCGGGCTCGAGGGTCTGATGCGCGGCTACGCACTGCGGCTCGCACCCGAAGGCGTGACGGTCAACGCCGTGGCGCCAGGGTTGACCGACACCGAGATGGGCAAGCCGCTGCTCGAGTCGGGCGTCGCCGCGCGTATTCCCGTCGGGCGGCCCGGAACCCCGGAAGATATCGGGCGAGCTGTCCTGTTGATCGTGAGTAATGGCTACATCACCGGTCAGACGATCGCGGTGAACGGCGGCACGCTCTTTTCCTGAGCCCGCGTCCACGACGACACGCGTACCCGCAACGCGTGTACATAACAGGGAACTTCAGGCCGGAGCACACGACCCTGTGGCAATCCCCTCGGGGCAGCAGGCACGGTCAATCGCTGACGCGCAGACGTCTGGCACGAGGCCGCGCATAATGGCCGCCTACTGTCAACAGTCCCTGTCCGGGCCCCGGCCGCCCACAGAATAACCACGAGAGACGATCAAGCCAGTTTGAGGGGTACTGACGAATGGGGGCCAAGCATGAGCGCGTATTTCGGCCAGCACTGATCGGGGTCGCTTCCCTCCTTGCAGGGTCGATGGGCGCCCTCTCCGTCCCGACCCTGGCCGTTACACCGGCGGACCTCGTGTTGCTGCACGGGAAGATCCACACCCAGGATGCAAGCCGGGGCATCGCACAGGCTCTCGCAGTCCGCGGCAACACAATCATCGCCGTAGGAGCCGATAGGTCGGTGAGCTCCTTCATCGGGGCTAACACTCGCACGGTCGACCTGCGCGGCAGAGTTGTCCTCCCCGGCCTCATCGATGCGCATACCCATCCGGCCGAGAGTGCACAGGATCGCGACAAGTGCAGCATGCACGATGAATTGCTGCCACCCGCAGACATCAAGCGGAATGTAGCCGACTGCCTGAAGGAGGAGCCGGTCCGACACGCTCCCTGGTTCGAGGTCGTCATGGTTAATGCGTCGGCCTTGACGCTCACGCAACGAGACCTCGATGGGATGTTGGCGCGACGACCGCTTCTATTGGAGAGCGGCGATGGGCACACCGCCTGGGCCAACTCGGCGGCGCTCCGCGCGGCCGCGATCGATGCGCGCACGAAGGACCCCGTCGGGGGGCACATCGAGCGCGATGCGAATGGCCGTCCCACCGGCACGCTGCGCGATGCAGCGGCCGAGATCGTTTTCGCCGCGAAACCCACACCAAGCCTCGACTTCGAGGCCGGACTGCTCGATAGGGCGCTCCGGGCGATGCGCGCCACCGGCATCACTTCCGTGCAGGATGCGGATACCGATGAGCATCGTATGCAGCTCTACAAGAGGCTCTATGACGAGCATCGACTTGACATGCGCGTGCGCGCCAGCTTCGGCTTGAAGCGTACCGACCGATCGACGGAGACCTTGATCGGCGAGGCGATCAAATTTCGCACGCGATGGGCCATCGATCCGGAGCATTTGCGCGCGGATGCAATCAAGATCTTCGCCGACGGGGTCATCGAGTATCCCTCGCACACGGCCGCGCTCCTTGAACCCTACCTGGATGCCGCGGGCCGCCCGACTGAGGATCGAGGTCCCACTTACTATTCCCAGGAGCACCTGAACAGCGTCGTCGCAGCGGCGGATGCCGCTGGCTTCACGGTGCACGTACACGCGATCGGCGATCGTGCGGTGCGTTCCGCGCTCGATGCCTTCGCCTATTCTCGACAGCGCAATGGAACGCTCGACGACCGCGATCAGATCGCGCATCTGGAGCTCGTTGACCCGCAGGACTACCCGCGTTTCAAAGCGCTCGGCGTGATCGCCAATTTCCAGCTCCTATGGGCCGAGCGCGACGCCTACATCGTCACGGCCACACTCGCCTATCTCGGGCCCGACCGTTCGCGCCACCTCTATCCGGCTCGCTCGCTTCTGGATGCAGGCGCATTGATCGCGGGCGGGAGCGACTGGAGCGTGAGCAGCTTCGATGCCTTCGAAGCGATGGAGCACGGCGTCACCCGGTGCGAGGCGCGCGGCCGCGAGCCGCTCCTGCCCGAGCAGAGCATTCCACTGCAGGTGATCCTCGATGCGTACACTGTCAATGCAGCCTACGCGCTTAAGCAGGAGCGCTTCACCGGGAGCCTTGAGAGCGGCAAGCGCGCCGATTTCATCGTGATCGATCGGGATATCTTCGCGATCGACCCGTTCACCCTGCACGAGACCCGCGTTGACTTGACCTATTTCGACGGACGCGAAGTGTATGCCGCACCGCGGTGACTGAGTTTGATGAGAGCCAGCACGAAGCCACGATCTCCCTCCACCCCCAACTCTTTGCTCCCGGCGCTGTAGCGAAACTTGTAGCTCGTTGTCCACCTCGTGGCTCATCCGGTGAACAGGGCCAAAGTAATCCATGGCCGATCGATATCGATATTGGCATGCTGCCGCCAAAGCTCTGCAACGGGGTCGCAGGCAGTTACCCTCCAACCAGGTTGCCGAGCCGATGCACAGGCCGGCCGCTTCGCAACGGGCTAGTCCGTTCTACAACATTTCGAACGACATAGGCGGCGCCTGCGGATAGGATTCCGGAATGCGAATGCTACTGCGTAGTCTTCTGTCGCTGCCGGTTGTTTGTCTGGCTTTCGGCACGGTATCGGCAGCCAGCGATCCGTTCGTCGGCAAGTGGAAGGTTAACCCCTCCAAGAGCAGGATCACGGACGCAATGCAGGTTGAGGTCGTAGGTGAGAACAAATATGCCATCACCTTTGGCCCCGGCGCAGTCGACACGATCGTGGCCGACGGGACTGATCAACCCGCCCTGCAGGGAACCACATTGTCCGTTACGGTGAAGGGGCCGAACAACTGGAAGGTCGTCCGCAAGAAGGAGGGACGGACCGTAATCTCGGCTATCTGGACGCTTTCCGCGGATGGCAAGACTCTCGATGACGCCTTCACGGGGTACCGGCCCAACGGTTCGCCAATGAACGTGCACGGCGAGCTGCGGGCAGCTCAGGTTTTCCGGGCACATGGGATAGTGTGAGCGCAAAGCTGGACTCGAGCATCGAGCTTGAGATCCGGCCGTACGCGGGTGACGGCCTTTCATTTAGCAATACCGGTCAACGGGCAGCTAAGAACCTCAGGTTCGATGGCAAGGATTACCCGGGCACCGGTCCGGATGTGCCGCCAGGGTCTGCATCTTCCGGCCGCCGCGTAAACCAGCGCAGCCTGGAAATCACCAACACGTACCAAGGCAAGATTGCGGACACCCGGCAAATCGAGGTGTCCATAGATCTAAAGACCTTGACGATGAGAATAAGCCAGGTCGGTGAGAAGGAGCCCAAAGACATTCTGGTATTTGATCGGGAATAGGCGCCTTGTAGACCCCCGGGGCGTGCGCCCTTTTGCGGGCGCCTGCCGTTTTCCCGACCGCATTCACTCCCTGCTCTGGAACTTGAAATCAAGAACCGCTGAGCCGTCTGGATCGCCGCGCTGCTCCTGTGGAGCGCCCTAGGCATCCTGTTCGCCCTGGGCGCCCCGCCGCGTCCCTGTTCGAGCCCTAGGCTTGGACTATCCGCCGTCCGGGAGCTGCGCGTTTATCTCTAAGTTGCTGGTGTCCACCCGTTTCACGCCCGGAATCTTGTTGCAGAGGTGCAATACCCTCAGCAGCTCCAGACTATCTGCGACGACTCCCTCAACCCTGACGACGCCATTCTCGGTCGTGATGGTGACGTGCTCGGCGTAGATCCACCGGTCATCCGATAAGACTTGCTGCAGGTGCAGGGTGACTTGCTCGTCGGCTAGCTCTCTATTCGCCTGGACCACCACTTCCTCACGCGCGGCCGCCTCACCTGCCGCATGCAGAGCCGGGCAATAAACGCCGGCTCCGAGAAGGGTCGCAAGGAGAACGACCAAGCGAACGCGAAGGCTGCGGATGGGATGTCGCTCCGTTGCTGAGCTATGCGATGTCATTGCCGCGAACAGAAGGCCCGGAGACCTCTGACGTGAGGCCCGAACGAGGAGACAGCTCACCCACGGCGCGGGAGCTCAGTAATGAGGGGCCGGACCGTTAAGAGACAATAGGCTTTTGGGGGCGGGTGTGACTTCGGTGGCACACCGGTGAGCGCCAAGGCGGGCACCCCGTGCCCTCGCGCGCCGGGCACTATCGTTGAGGGCGCCCGGGGATGGCCGGTCATCGCCTCTGACTCACGGCAGGTGCGAGAACAGTCGCACGACCCGGCGCGACAGATCGCTGAAGAGCTTTGGCTTGTAGAACTCCCCAGCGGCCGCCTTGTTCGCCTCGCCCAGGGTCGGGTACGGGGCGATCATCTGCGCGATCGCTTTCAGGGTCGTACCCGACTGAATCGCCAGCACCCACACATGCGCGAGCTCGCCGGCGTGCGTGTTTAGGATCGACACACCGAGCACCTTGCCGTTCTTGCGCGCGATGAGCTTGACGACCCCACCGGTGTTGAGTTCTGTTTGTGCGCGGTCGTTGCTCTTCATCTCAACACGAACGACCTGGATGTCATCGCCGTGCGCCTTGCGGGCTTTCTCCTCGGTTGCGCCAACCTGGGCCAGCTCCGGGTCGGTGTAGGTGACCCAAGGCAGCGACCTGTAATCGGTCGTCGCGAACGGAACGAGGAGCGCGTTCTGCACCGCGATGCCGGCGTGATAGCTGGCGATGTGCGTGAAGCGCGGAGCCTCTGCGACGACATCGCCGATGGCAAAGACGCCGTGTGCGCTGGTGCGCATCTTGCGATCGACAATGATGCCGTCCTTCGTGTAAGCAACGCCGGCGTGCTCGAGGTCGAGCGAGGCGACGCGCGCGCTTCGCCCCGCAGCCACCAGGAGATGCGAGCCCTTGAGCTCTGATTTCTGCCCGTTCTCGTCGAGTGAAAGAACGATGTTCGAGCCGTTGCGCCGTACATTTTCGACCTTAACCCGCTCGCGAATTGCGACGCCCTCACTGGCCAGCACCTTGAGAAGGCGATCGACCAGCTCGCGATCATCGTGCGCCATCGCCTTGACGGTCTCGACGACGGTGACTTTCGCGCCCAGTCGCCGGTGCGCTTGCGCAAGCTCCAGGCCGATGGGGCCGCCACCCAGAATGAGCAGATGCTCGGGCAAGATCTCATTGGCGAAGATCGATTCGTTGGTGAAGTAGTTAATGCCGCTCAGGCCCTCGATTGGCGGCACCGAGGCCGACGAGCCCGTGGCAATGATGACGCGGCGCGCCCGCACTTGGGTGTCGCCCGCAATCACCACGCGCGGCTTGACGAAGCGTGCCTCGGCGCGGAGGACCTGGGCTCCCAGCCGTTCGAAACGCTCGACCGAATCGTGCGGGGCGATCGCAGCAATGACCTCGTGCACGTGGCGATGCACCGCAGCAAAATTGACCCGCGGCCCGGCCGCCTCAATTCCGAACGGCGCACTGGCGCGAATGGCGTGCGCCCTCTTCGCCGCGGCGAGCATTGCCTTGGAGGGGACGCATCCGGTATTCAGGCACTCACCGCCCATCTCGCCGCGTTCGATCAGCACGACGCGCGCACCGAGCTGCGCGGCGACCGAGGCGGCGCTGAGACCGGCGGAGCCGGCACCAATGACGCACAGGTCCACATCAAGATTCTTCATGATTCACTTCTTCTTGCCGACGCCGTGTTTGTTTAGTTTCTCCTGGGCTTTCCTGGTGACGAAAACGGCGACCGCCACAGTCGCGGTCAACCCCACGGCGAAGAACGTCCACTGCAAGGGACCGCCGCCTCCCCCCGACGCTACTTTGCCAGCCGCACCGAGATAGACATACAGCAGGGTGCCCGGCATGATGCCGAAGAAAGTGGCCGGAACATATTCACCCAGCTTTACATCGGTGACGCCGTAGAAGTAGTTCTGAAGGTTGAACGGCACCACCGGGCTGAGCCTGAGCAAGCCGACGATCTTCCAGCCCCCTTCGCTCAGTGCAGCCTTCACCGCCTTGAATCCGGGCCGCGTGGCGACCAGCGATTCGACGCGCTCGTGCACCAGATAGCGCGCGACGAGAAACGCGAGCGTCGCGCCGATGGTCGCCGAAATGACCACCAGAGGAAAGCCGATCGCAAGACCGAACGCCAGCCCGGCGACGATCGTCAGGACGGACACTGGCACAAGGAATACCGTCGCGACGATGTAGACGACGCCGAAGATGAGCATTCCTCTCGCGCCGAGATCCTTGATCCAGCTTTGGAACGAGTCGCTCCATTCCTTCACCGGCAGCAGGAACCATCCCACGATCAATGCGATCAATACCACCGCGCCGACGACCCATTTCCAGATTGGGGAGGCCGGCTTCGCTGCGCCCGAGCTGCTCATGCATTGTTCACCTGGGTAGCATTGTCAGCGGCACGAAAACCCCTGTCACGGCGAAATCCGCGATGGTTGCCGTCCCCTGGGCGGCACCGCGATGCCGCGCACGGCTGCTTGCCGGCTCAAGCCGAGCGCTACTTGGCCGCCAGCTCACGCAGCTTTGCCAAATAGGCGCGCACACGTCTCGCATTGGTTCCAGCATCGCCAACGCCCACACGGGACTCCGATCGTACATCGACACGGCTGCCGGTCGATTCCGGCCCTACACGTATCACTACGTCGTCCTTGAAACCGAAATACCATGTCGTGGCGGTCGCCTCGATCCGCCCTTCTGAGGGCGCCACTGCCACGATATCCCAACCCATGTCGCGCGCAACCTGCTGCGCCATTTGAAAGGTGCGCGGCGCCGGTTGCGTCAGCGCGAGCGGTTGAATGTCAGGATAAGCACTCCGTTGCGCATCGGGCACCTTCAATAGGTTGCCGTGGATCAATTGCGTGCGCTGGTACGCTGACGAGTTGACGGCGCCCGCAGCCGCGCGCAACGACACGACGTTATTGAACTTGGGCGGATCTTGCGGATCCGTCGTCACATCATGTATGGGCGGCGTCCCGCTTCCTCGAGAAATCCACACGCCGGCGACGATGGTGAATATCAACGACAGCGCAATGACCGGGATCGCAGCTCGCGACCGATCGAGCGCTCCCTTACCGCCCGCAAGGAGGCCGATGGCTCCAATGATGAACGTGACGACGAACAGCAGAAAACCACTGGCAGCTCCAAGCAATGCGAGCCCGAGCGAGAGCACGTGCAATCTGTAGGCGGGTCCGGCGATCGCGAGCAGGACAATGGCCAAGACGCCGGTAAAGAATGCAAACCTCGTCATCCTTACAGGGAAGCGCGGGCCCTCTTTCGCGGTTGTGCTCATGGAAGCCCCTCGTGCATGCGACCCGAGAATACTATGGCGCTGTATGCTGCACAGACAGAACGTGGGATAGCAACCTCAGCGGCACGGTTCCCGCAGGATAGCGCCAGATCAATGGCCGATAGCACAATCGTTCCCGCCGAGGCGTGCACGCGCCTGATTGTATTCGCCATCCTCCTGGGATTACTCATCCTCTGGGAGCGATGGGCTGCAACTCGCGTGATCCACATATCTCGCGCGCGTCGCTGGTCGACTAATTTTGGAATCGGTCTTTTCGATACCCTCCTCCTGCGTTTCATTTTCCCGGCCGGTGCAGTCGGCGCGGCACTGTTTGCGACGAAGCAGCACACGGGTTTCTTCCACCATGTGCCCGTTACCGGATACCAGGCAATCGTGGCGAGTCTTCTGCTACTGGATCTGACGATCTATCTGCAGCACCGGTTGCTCCATGCGGTTCCCTGGCTGTGGCGCATTCATCGTGTGCATCATGCAGACCCGGAAATAGATGTCAGCACGGCGTTGCGATTCCATCCGCTCGAGAGCGTGCTCTCGATGTTACTCAAGACAGCTGTGGTGATCTGCTTTGGGATGCCTGCAATCGGAGTGCTCCTGTTCGAGATGATTTTGAATAGCGCGGCGATGTTCAATCACACGAACGCCTCGCTCCCGTATCACTTGGAACCCTGGGCGCGTTGGATTGTGGTGACTCCGGATATGCATCGCATTCATCATTCGACAAACCCTGCGGACGCGAACCGCAATTTTGGATTCAGCGTTTCCTGGTGGGACCGTCTGTTGGGCAGTTACCGTCGGCCGCTCGGCACGGCTTTCCCAAAGTCGATCGGCCTCCCCGATGGGAAGGCGACTCCCGAGCACGTGCGCCTGATCTGGCTTTTATTGATGCCGTTCAGGGGGTGAGTTGCAAATGCAGTGTATCGGCAACTCTATTTCGCATTACGCGCTCGTGAGTCTCATGCGTCGGTCGTGACTCAACCTGTGCGCATGCTGATGAGAGCCCGCAGACGAACACGCGTCTCAGCGCTCATTTGCTCGGGCCGCGTCACCAGCGCCGTGGACAACGCAGTGTGCGCAGCGGACTGCGGCGGTGCCCGGTGCAATCGCTGCGCAAGCAGCCTGATGATCATCTGTGCATTGGCCGCATTCTTTTGCAGGTTTGCGAGCGCCAGCTCTGCGCTGACGTGTGCCTCATGCGGATGCCAGCAGTCGTAATCGGTAACCAGGGCCAGCGTTGCGTAGGCAATCTCGGCCTCCCGGGCGAGCTTGGCTTCCGGCATGCTCGTCATGCCGATCACAGCAGCGCCCATCGATCGATACCAGTTGGATTCCGCTTGGCTCGAAAATACCGGACCCTCGATACACACGTATGTCCCGTCTCGATGCAGGCGCACTTTGAGTGCGCAATCGGCTACCGCTTCGGCGAGCACGCCCCTTAGTGCTGCGCACACCGGCTTTGCCATCGAAACATGAGCCACGGCGCCTTGACCGAAGAAAGTGCTCTCGCGATGCCTCGTGAGATCGATGAATTGATCCGGCAATACCAGGTCGAGTGGCTCGATCGCCTCGCGCAGGGAACCGACTGCAGACACCGAGATGAGGTAGCGAACGCCAAGGCTCTTGAGCGCGTACACATTGGCACGGTAAGGGACCTCGCTCGGAATCAAACGGTGGCCCTTCCCATGCCGGGCCAAAAAGGCGACGGGCACACCCTCAAGGCGGCCGGTAACCACGGCATCGGACGTGGCGCCGAAAGGCGTCTCGACAAGGTGTTCCCGTGTTTCAGTTAGGCCTTCCATGGCGTAGAGTCCACTGCCGCCGATGACTCCGATCGCCGTGTTCGTCATTATGGGTTCCATGGCCAATCCGGAAGTAAAGTCAGATACAACTGCGCCACCCAGGCTGTATGCGAAGCGCCTGCAGCATGAGCCGATTCCAGTCTTTCAGTGCTTGCGCGTCAGCAGCCGGCTCCACCCGGAAGCCACGGCGTACTTTTCAGCAATAGCATAGCCCGCAGAACTGTCTCACTGCCAAGTCCTCGATGCAATGGTCGCACCTGGAAACATGCTCGTCGGCGCAGCGAGGGACTATAATCAATCTAATCGATCCATTTTTGCATCCTCATGTACCCGACCTTACCCCTCCTCCAGAACACCGATTTTCCCGCGCCCAAGCGGCGCGCACTGCAGACGCTGCAGGTCAATCTGGGTTATCGCTGCAATCAGACCTGTGTGCACTGTCACGTCAACGCCGGCCCCACGCGTCGGGAGATGATGGATGACGCGACCATCGAGCTCGTAATTCAAGTCTTGCGCGAATGCGCAATCGGCGTGCTCGATGTCACAGGCGGCGCACCCGAACTGCATCCGGCATTTGTCATGCTGGTTGAGGCGGCGAAGCAGCTCGGCGTGAAGGTGATTGACCGCTGCAATCTCACCATTCTCCTGGAGCCAGGTCAGCAAGGCTTGGCGGAATTTCTTGCCACGCGCGCCGTGGAGGTGATTGCCTCGCTGCCGTGCTATTCCTCCAGGAATGTCGATCAGCAGCGCGGTGAAGGCGTATTCGACAAGAGCATCGCAGCGCTGCGTCGGCTGAACGCCCTGGGCTACGGACAGCCGGAAAGTGACCTGACGCTCGATCTCGTTTATAACCCGCTCGGACCGACGTTGCCGCCACCGCAAGTCATGCTTGAATCGACCTACAAGTCCGAGCTATTCGCGCATTTCGGCGTGAAATTCAACCGACTCTATACACTCGCTAACATGCCAATCCAGCGCTTTGGCAGCACGCTCATCTCCAAGGGCCAGTTCGGCGACTATGTGCGACTGCTGAAAGAGAACTTCGCGGCGGCGAATCTCGAGCACGTCATGTGCCGAGATCTGATCAGCGTCGATTGGCGCGGCACTTTGTACGACTGTGACTTCAACCAGCAGCTCGGCCTGCGACGCGCCGAGCAGCACGGCGCACATCTCCGGGATTTGTTGAGTAGAGGCATCGAAGGCGATCCGATCATCGTTGCAGATCATTGCTACGGCTGTACCGCCGGTCAGGGCAGCAGCTGCGGCGGCGCACTCACGAACTAACCGCGCTGCCTGTATACGCACTTGCTCATCGGTTGTCGCCCGCTGCGCGGTACGTACCTAGCCCACCTGCATGTGGACATGAGTCGATGAAGCTATCGATCATCGTTCCAGTACTCAACGAAGCACAGCAACTGCTGCATGCCCTGGAATCTCTTGCATCGGTGCGAGCGCGCGGAGTGGAAGTGATCGTCGTGGACGGCGGCAGTGGGGATGAAGCAGCAGCAGCCGCCGGGCGTATGGGTGTTCGCCTCGTGAGTAGCTCGAAGGGTCGGGCACGACAGATGAACGCGGGTGCACGGATTGCAAGCGGCGAAGTGCTTCTCTTTCTGCACGTGGACACGGTTCTGCCCGAGAATGCCGAACTACTGATCGAGACTGCGATGAGGGACCGCCGCCGCATCTGGGGCCGCTTCGATGTGGACATTCGAGGGCGCTCATGGATGCTGACAGTGATCGCCGCGCTGATGAACTGGCGCTCACGAGTGAGTGCGATCGCAACGGGAGATCAGGGGATATTCGTTGTCCGAAGCGCATTCGAATCGGTAGGCGGATATCCTGATCAGCCATTGATGGAAGATATCGAGCTATGCAAACGGCTGCGGGTCCTGTCGCCTCCCGCGTGTCTGCGCGCCCGCGCAGTGACTTCCGGTCGTCGATGGGAAAGTCGCGGTGTGTGGCACACGATTATCTTGATGTGGCGGCTGCGCTGGGCGTACTGGCGCGGTGTACCGGCCAGCGTGCTGGCAAGCATGTACGAATGAGCGGAATCAGGATCATCATTCTCGCCAAGGCGCCGCAACCTTGGTTGGTCAAAACACGGCTCATTCCAACTCTCGGTGCCGAGCGTGCCGCGGCACTTGCAAGGCGCATGCTCGAGATGACGCTCGTTCAAGCACTCAATGCGCAAGTGGGCCCTGTGGAATTGTGGGTAACGCCTGCCATCGGCGATCCTGCCTGGCACGATTTTCCAATCCCGAGCAGCGTCGAGATCAGAGATCAGCCGGAAGGCGATTTGGGTGCGCGACTCGCGTATGCGGCACGATGCGGTCTTGAACGCAATGCAGCGGTGATGCTCATCGGTTCTGACTGCCCTGAGCTCGATTCTCCGGCTCTGCGCGCAGCGGCGCAGGCACTGGGAGATGTCGATGCCGTCATGCATCCCACCGTCGATGGAGGCTATGCTCTACTGGGCCTGCGTCGATTTCACCCGCGATTGTTCAGCGATATCGCTTGGAGCACCAGCACTGTAGCGCAACAAACCATTCAGCGCGTCGATGCTTTGCAATGGTCGCTACATGTGGCCGCCATGTGCAACGACATCGATGAACCTGCAGACCTGCGGCGCTTACCCATGGAGTGGCTGTCGCTGAAGGTGCCTTAGGAATGTCGATGTCAAAAAATGCAGCTATGATGCGGCAGGCGACATATCAGGAGCCGGTAAAAGCACCTTCAACTACAACGAGCGTGGCGAGGCGGCTAACACGAGCGTTAGCTCGACAAGCTACCTGTACAACCCGCTCGGGCAGAGAATGGAGAAGTCTGGAGGGGCCGGACACACCTTGACCAGCTTGGGGAGCTAAGTATTCGGCACTGCCGAATGGGCTGCCTTGGTTCTTCAAGCCTGGCGATCAAGGCAGAAGCAAGCTGACACAGTTTCGCCGCAGCCCGACCGACTCGGAGATTGCACGATAGGCGGTCGGCTCCTCATCCAACGCTCTGGAGGCAAACCCACCTTCGGCGCCTCGTACTGGCTGATTACCTCACGGCACCAGACTTCCTTACCGCCGAAAGCAGCATAGAGGTTCGCTGAAGCGACACCGGTGGCAGCCGTGGCGCCGGAACCTGATCGCCTCGCAGCGCCTATGCTGCTCCAATCGTTCTGACCTCCGCGCCTTCGAAGCCGGTCTTCTCACCCAGGGCGCGATAGCGGGAAATATCTGCCATTCGCGACGCCATGGCGCGATCCAACACATCATAGGCGTCGGCCCCTAATACCAGCCTTCGCGGCGGCCTTGGGTCGTTGACCACGGCAATCATCGCTTCCGCGGCTTTGGCTGGATCACCGGGCTGCCGCCCGTTTTGTCCGTATAGAAAATCTTCGATCGGCGCGATCACCGGACGATACGCCTTCAGTTGCGTCTTCGGTCGCATGTTGGCATCGCCAGCAAATTCGGTGCGAAAGTTTCCCGGCTCGACTAGCGTGACCTTAATTCCGAAGGGTGCAACCTCGTCAGCCAAGGCCTCGCTCCATGCTTCGAGGGCGAACTTCGAGGCACAATAGGCACCGAAGCCGCCGATGGAGATCAGTCCGCCGATGCTGGTCAGGTTCAGGATGTGCCCGCTGCCCTGACGGCGCATATGGGGAAGGGCCTCTCGCGTCAATTCGGCGGCGGAGAAGAAATTCAACTCCATTTGTGCGCGTAATTGGTCGGGCACAAATTCCTCCACGGCGCCGAGCGAACCGCGGCCGGCGATGTTTGCCAGGACATCGATGCGGCCAAATGTTTCTACCGTCGAAGCCATGGCCTTCTTGAGTGCGCCCGTTTCCGTGATATCAAGTGGCATCGCCAGCACGCGGCCTTCATCCATGGCGGCCAGTTCGGCGAGCGCCTCGCGCCGCCGTGCAGCAACAACAACCTTCTCGTCACGGCCGATCACGGCTTGCGCCAACGCTCGGCCGAAGCCGGACGATGCGCCCGTGATGAACCACACGCGACTCATCTTCTGCATGACGCTGTCTCCTTTGCACGATTGGTTCCTCTATCGCTGGCTGAGATCGGCAAGTCTGCCGGGCCAGGTTCAGCCGCCCCTTCCGAAGCGCTGAAAAGGCGCGTCCCGTCCGGCCGTTCCCAAGGTCATCCACCCGGCAGCCGCAGGGCGAGCTTGCCCAGATAGTGCTCGTCGAGGGCGCGGTGGGCCTCGGCAGCCTGCGCCAGGGCAAACGTGCGCGCGACGTGCACCGTGAAGGGGTCAGCGGCGATTAGCCGGTTGAGCATTTCGAACACCCCCCGGTCTGCCTCGTCGCCGACATACTCTTTGACAGTCAGGCTTGGACGGACCTTGGGTTCCGGCTTGACCCCGCGCGGGTAAGCGACACGCCCGCCGTCGCGCACCGCCTTTAGCGCGTGCTGGGCGGCTTCACCGCCGGCAGTGAGAAGCGCGGCGTCCAGGCCGCCGGGCGCAAAGTCGCGCGCTGCCTTGACTACATCCTGCTGGCGTCCGTTCACCGCCGCGTCAGCGCCCAGGCGCCGGGCCAATGCCGCCCCATCTTCGCCAGAGGCCACGGCAAAGACGCGAACGCCCATTCTTTTCGCCAATTGCACCGCCAAATGCCCCAAGCCGCCGCCAGCGCCGAAAATTACAAGCGTTTCACCCTGAGAGAGCCTCAGTGTTTCATCAAGGCCCAGAAGCGCGGTTATTGCGTCCACCGGCATGGCCCCCGCTTCTTCTACGGTCAGGTTGCCGGGGATGGGGGAGACGAAATCTGCCTTCACGGCGGCGTATTCAGCGTAGAACCCGCCTTTCGGATTAATGTGCCGGTCAGCGTAGACGCGATCGCCCACCTTGAAACCTGAGACATCTGCTCCCACGGCGGCGACGACGCCCGCCCCATCGAACCCGATCACATAGGGAAACCGCGGCTCCACGCCATGCCGCTCGCGGAAGAGCGCGGCAAAGGCGCCTTCGCGTTCCCATCGGTCCCAGACGCCGACACCAACGGATTCGACCCGGATCAGAACGTCGTCCAGGCCGATTTCGGGCATCGGGATGGATTGCAGTTTGAATTCGTCGACGCCTCCGAACCGGTTGATCGCGGCCGCGCGCATCGTGTCAGGTATCGTCTGTGGCATGATCGTAGTCCCGTCTGTGAACCTTGCGACAAGATTGCTGTCGGGATCGCGCAGCTGCATGAGGTTCTCGCGGTTGACGCGCGATTCGGCGGGGTGATGTGCGCACACTCGGCTGCATTCGGCGTCAAGCTATTCACGGTTAGATTTCAGAGCATCTGCAACTAACGCATGGCAGCTGCTTGCCGTTCCCGCGCATAGTGGAAACCAAAAACCCGTCGGTTAGCCGGAGTGACATCTTCCCCATTACGCGCTCGCTTTTAGCCCACCAGGATGGCGAAGAGGAACGCAAACGCTGTGCCGGGTTGGGTCAAAGCTTTCGGTTCAAGGGACGGCGTGGGCGAAGCCACGCGGACTCTCGATGTGGGCCGGAACGGAGTCCTATGCTGGAGCGGCCCCCATTTCGACCGGACCATAGCTGCATAGCGAGGGACTAGGTGTAAGCCTAGTCATACGCTTATGCCTAACACCGTTGATCGAGTTGAAGTCTTTGCCGGTATCCAGCGCCGGCGGCGATACACCCTGGAACACAGCTAGCCGGCGTGGCCGAGGCATCCCAGCCCGGAAGGTCGATTTCCTGCGTAGCCCGAAGACATGGTATTTCTCCCTCCCTGCTGTTCGGATGGAGCTCAATGCGCTGGAGAAACGCATTCGGGAGCTCGAGCGCGTTCTGGGGAGCCATGGAAAATGAGATCTTGCGTGAGGCGGGTTGCTGAGGTTTTGGAAGTCTCGGGCTCGCAGCTCGACGAGCGGCTGCGCCGAGGCCTCAAGCGCGGGTCCACTATCACAAGCCGTGCGGCGGCTCGTGGATGAGCGGCCCACGTATGGCTACCGCTGCAGCAGGAGTCCGTTCTGCGCCATGACCCGGTAAAAGCGTTTGTGGTTCAACCTCGGAAGCCCGGATTTCGTGCGTTCACGGTTCAGCAAAGCGCCGATCCGGCGATACACCGGAAAGCCGCCAGGGCGGGCGCACGACGGTCAGATCATCACCATCCGACCCAACCTTCGCTGGACTTCCGACGGCTTTGAAATCGCTTGCTGGAATGGCCAGGTCGTCCGGATCGCATTTGCCCTGGATACCTGCGATCGCGAGGTCATGGCCTGGTGTGCTGGTACCGGTGGCATCAGCGGGCTTCGGGACCGCGGTGCCACCATACCCAATCCAATGGCTCTCCGACAACGGCAGTTGCTATAGAGCCTACGAAACGATTGAGTTTGCGGCGCGGCTGGGCTTGGTCCCGTGCTTCACTCCAGTCCGCAGCCCGCAATCCAACGGAATGGCTGAGGCGTTCGTGAAGACCTTCAAGCGCGATTACGTCTATGTCCAAGATCGTCCTGATGCGCAGACTGTCCTGTCACAACTGTCCGCCTGGTTCGAGGATTACAACGAGGTACACCCTCACAAAGCCCCGCAGCTGAAGTCGCCCCGCGAGTTCATCCGCAGTCATCTACAACTCGCAGCCTGTCCGGTCGGATAGGGGCAACTCCAGTAGGCCAGGACGCGTGATGACACGATACTGCGTGTCGCGACTCGTGAGAATGCGCAAATGAGCGCTACCACTTGGCGTGCGCTTATAAGCGCAGCAGAAAATGCCTGGATTTCCCGATCGAAAACACAAGAGGGCCGATTCTTGCGCTTACCGTGCGCTTATGGCGGACAGCCTAATTCGACACCGCCGCGCATCACGCTGATTCTAATGGTGGAAAGGGAGGGACTCGAACCTCGACCCCGGCGTTATGAGGAAATCTAGCTGTAACTTCAACAACTTGCCGAGGGGCGCCCGTCGCCATTGGCACCACTAAGCCCAACTGAGCACAGACTGATTCCCGCAAAATTCCCGCAGGAATCTGCCCGGATGCCAACGACCGGATGTGGTGTACAATGTGGATGTCTATCCACATTGAAATCCACAGCAGTGAAGACGATCCAGATGACCATCGACGAACGTCTCCTGAAGGCCGTCGACAAGTTAACCCGAGCCCGAAAAACCACCCGATCGGCGTTCATTCGCGATGCTCTCGAGGCGGAGATCCGGCGACAGCGAGCTCGCGAGGACGAGGCCCGACACGCTGCGGGCTACGCGCACAAGCCAGTTGCGCCCGGTGAGTTCGATATCTGGCTGAGCGAACAGGACTGGGGTACGTCGTGAATCGGGGCGACGTCTGCTGGTACACGTTCAAGACACCAGACAAGAAGCGGCCGGTACTGATCCTCACACGTGATTCCGCGATCGCCGTCCTGCACTCGGTCACCGTTGCACCGATCACCTCGACGATCCGTAGTATCCCCACTGAGGTCGTCCTGACACAGGCCGACGGCTTGCCGACCACCTGCGCGGCGAACTTCGACAATCTCCAGACCGTGCCCAAGAGCAATATCGGCGATCGCATCGCCCGATTAACGACGCAGAAAATGCAAGAGGCTGGCGCGGCGACCTCATTCGCGCTCGGCTTCGACGATTGATGGGCCGCTCTCGGCCCGGCGGGGGAGACTCAATGACGCACAAGAGAACGCTTGCAGCTGTCTGCGTCAGCGCAGCTCTCGTTTCTGGCGCGGGCGCGCAAGAGCAGCACTCTCATCACGGCGAGAGCGAAGCGCTGGGGAGCGTGCATTTTCCGGTCACCTGCCAGGCGGGGGTGCAGGCGGCCTTCACGCGGGCGGTGGCGCTTCTCCACTCCTTTGGCTACGAAGAGGCCCGCAAGTCCTTCGCGAAGGTTGCCGAGCAAGACCCCCGCTGCGGAATGGCATCCTGGGGGATTGCCATGACCTACTACCATCCGATCTGGGCCGCGCCGACGGCTGCCGAGCTGGCAGCCGGAGCGGCCGCAGCTGACAAGGCGGATGCCGCAGGCGCCAGAAGCGATCGGGAAAAGCACTACATCACGGCAATCGGCGCCTTCTACCGCGACTTCGGCCGGGTCGATCACCGCACGCGCGCCCTCGTTTACAAGGAGGCCATGCAGGATCTGGCGCGCCGCTATCCCGACGATCACGAGGCGTCGGCCTTTTACGCGCTCGCGTTGCTTGGAACGGCCCCACCTGGTGATGCGACCTTTGCCGCTCAAAAGCAGGCGGCAGATATCTTGAACGGCCTTCTCATGAAGGAACCGCAGCATCCGGGAGCGATCCACTACCTGATCCACGCCTACGACTACCCCTCGCTCGCTGCGATGGCACTGCCGGCGGCGCGGGCGTACGCGAAGATTGCGCCATCCTCGCCGCATGCGTTGCACATGCCGTCACACATCTTCACACGGCTCGGGCTGTGGTCGGAGTCAATCGAGTCAAACCTCGCCTCGGCCGACGCCGCGCGGCGTCTGGTTGCGAGGACCTATCCGGGGGCCACCTCATTCGACGCTCTGCACGCGCTCGACTACCTGGGGTATGCGTACTTGCAGACCGGCGACGAGCCAAAGGCACGCCAGGTGCGCGACGAGGCGGCGGCTGCAAGGAGGTTCGATGATCCAAGCTTCGTTGCCGGCTACGCGCTCGCCGCCATCCCGGCGCGCTTCGCCCTGGAGCGTCGTCGCTGGGACGAGGCTGCGAAGCTCGAGGTGCCTGATGCCAGCCTCCCCTGGGAGAACTTCCCTTACGCGCGAGCTATAACGTATTTCGCGCAAGCGCTGGGCTCGCTGCGCGGCGGCGAGCCGAAGCGCGCTTACGCGGCACTTGCCAACCTCGAAGAAATCCATGCAGCGCTGCTCAAGTCACCTGTTCCAGGTCCCTACGACTGGGCGGGACAGGTGGACTCCATGCGGCTGGCAGCCGCGGCGTGGCTTGCGTATTCCGAGGGCCGCCAGAGCGAGGCCGTCGATCTCGCACGCAATGCAGCCGATCTTGAGGATCGCGTGGGAAAGCACGCGGTAACGCCGGGGGCCGTGCTGCCCGCGCGCGAGCTGCTTGCCGATTTGTTGCGCGACGTGGGGCGGCCGGGCGAGGCGCTGCAGCAGTACGAGTTGTCTTTGAGCGTGGCGCCCAACCGATTCAACAGCCTCTATGGCGCGGCGCAATCGGCCGAGGCCTCCGGCGACTCACCGAGGGCGGTGCAGCTTTATGCGATGCTCGCCGAGAACTGCCCCTCGTCTGACCGCGCAGAGGTCAAGCGTGCGCGCGCCTTCCTCGAACGGCACAAATAGCTATGGCGTGCATGCAAGGCGCTTCGATCCAATTGGTGGAAAGGGAGGGACTCGAACTGCATGACTAACTGCCTGATCCGTCGGCAACTATGCGGTGTGTCCATCTGAAAATTCCCCCAACAATATCCCCCGACTCAGCACGCCCGAGTGCGCCCTGCTAGCAGAGGTGACGTCCCCCCGGTTTTGAGTAGCACGCGGCTTTAGAGTCTAATCTTCCTTGAGGTTGGCCCGATTTTCGAACAACTTAGAACTAGAGACGCGGTGCCTCGGGATCGGTTTTCTGACCTCTGTGGGCGAACTCGCTCGGGGTCAGACGGCCGAGCGATCCATGCGGACGGGACGTGATCGTAGTCCCCCCGCCACCTGTTCAGGGTCGCTCGAGCGTGCTCGAGCGGCACAAATTCGTTCACGTTCAGGCACTCGTCGCGTAGCCGCCCGTTGAAAGACTTGATGAAGCCGTTCTCGGTGGGCTTGCCCGGGCGGATGAAGTCGAGCTTCACCCCACGTTGGTAACATCAGGCATCGAGCGCGTTGGATGTAAATTCCGTTCCGTGATCGACAGTTATCGCGTAGGCAGCTCCTGGTTCAGCGCGATCGCTTCCAGCGCTTCGACGACGCTGTGTCCACTCAAAGCAAAGTCTGCCTGCAACGCCACGCAGTCCCGATGCCACTTGCCGATGACCGTGAGGACGCGAAATTTCCGGCCACTCAGCAGTTGATCGTGCACGAAATCCATTGCCCACTACTCGCCCCGCCGGGTGGCGAGCGGAACCGGTCCCCGATGCAGGCTGATGCGCTTGCGCCGATGCACTCTCATCCGCACCTAGCGTCCCTCCAGCTTGTACAGCCGATGAATCCGATTTCGGCCCACCCGCCAGCCCTCGCGGATGAGTAGGATATGGAGGCGCTCGTAGCCAAAGCGGGGACGCGCCGTGGCGAGTTCGCGCATCCGTTGGAGCAACCCGCTGCTGTCGCGGGCCTGCAAGTGGTAGTACCACGTCGCTCCTCTCAGGCTGCTGAGCCGGCAGGAGAGGCGGATACTCAACTGAAAGCACCCTCGGATCCATCGGGCGATATCTCGGCGCCGTCGCGTGGCTAAGGAAGGTCTGAAGAACTGGTCATGAGAACGGGCGAGGACAGCGGATTTGTGTCGAGATTGCAGAACACGCAACTTTCCGGCGTCGGTTGGACGTTTTGGGCTTCGATAGCTGGCCTTTCCCGATCTTCACCGACACGTCTCCTACGTTCTGAGCGGTTGTCATCGAACCATGTACAGATTGGTGAGCGCCGCGGTCACCTCAAGCCGGTGCAGGTTCTTGGCCAGACCCCGGTAGCGAGTCTTGCGGAAGCCGAAGATGTTTTTGATCACGCCGAACCCATGCTCGACCTTCGCGCGTACCCCCGACTTGTTGCGGTTCTTGGCCTTCTCGAGCTCGTTGATCCTGCCGGTCATTATCCGTCGGCCGAGTTCGACTTGGCTCACCGAACTGCTGAAGCGGCGCCCCTTCAACGTGGTCGTCGCTGCGCTGGCGAACAAGCTGGCGCGCACGATCTGGGCCGTATTGGCTCACGGCAAGCCCTACCAGCCGCATCTGCACCGGGAGTTTACCTGAACGGGCACGCAACCTCATTGAGTAAACAGCTTCCAAGACGCGCAAGTAACCAAAGCGAGATGGGTTAACAGGTCAGACCGGGACGAGATGAGCCTGATAGGGAATCGGAACATCATGTTCGAAAATCAGATGAGGCCCTCGTCAGCGAATCACCATCAGGGCCGCAGGCTTTCTGGCCTGCTTAAACAGGCCGGATATAAGACCGCAGTCCTTACCTGTCCTCGTCTCGAGGCGGTTGCTTGTTCCCGGCGAGGCGTCCATATAAGAGATTCCCTAAGTCTTTTTTTAATCACTTCCTGCAGCACATGCCGATCGAGCGTCAGGTCGGCCACCAGGCGCTTCAGGCGTGCGTTCTCATCCCGCAGCTGCCTCAACTCACGGACCTCCAACAGCCCCAGGTTCGCGTACCGCTTCTTCCACATGTAGTAGGTCCCTTCACTGATGCCCATCTGCCGACACACATCCCCCACCGTTTGCCCACCATCGAGCTGCTTCAGGGCGTACAGGATCTGCTCTTCGGTATACCTGGACTTCTTCATCGCTGATCGCTCCTCGCTTCGCAAGGACCCGGCTCAGCACCTTACTCCAGTTCTAAACGCCTACGAAAAATCGGGGTGACGTGACTTGCGCGCCAATACATTCCTCTCCACGCAAGCGGGCGCCACTCAGCCCATACGGATGGCGTGCGCGAGCTCAAGACCAGCCAATGTCACCGCCCTCTCGCCTCATGACTTCGATGCCCTCGATCGGAGCGCACCGAGAATGACGGCCTCGACGTGATCGAGGTGCTCGAGTGTTGCCTTGCGCGAAGCCCTCAGGTCACGGCGCCGGAATGCCTCGAGCAGCCGTGCATGGTCGGATTCCGAGCAGCCTTTGATCGCCCTGACCAATTCCTGCACCTTGGGAACCAGGAGAGCTTTGACGGTATGGTCATTAATGGCCTTGGCCAGGAGTGGATTACCCGCCGACTCATATATCCGTCGGTGGAATTCGTGATGAGTATGGATGAATGCAGCCGCGTCTTTGGCTGCGCGAACCTCGGCATCGAACCGCTTGAATTCTGCCATTGCCTGATCGTGGATGTTCGCCAGAACTAGTCTCATGGCTCCGGCTTCGAGCATGCGCCGAACCTCGTAGATGTGACGCACTTTCTGTTCGTCTATGGAGGCTACGATCGCACCACGGTTTGCGCGGTACTCGATCATCCCTTCAGCCTCGAGCTGCCGCAGCGCCTCGCGCAGAGGGCTGCGGCTCATCCCATATCGGGCTGACACCTCCTCCTGCGGAATCGGCTGGCCGGGAGTCAATCGTCCGGCGAAGATGTCATCGCGCAGACATTGCGCGAGTGCTTCCACGGAGCTGCGAACATCAAGTGTCATTGCCAAAATTCAAGTTCGTGAAAGGATACCGCCCGCAGGCTCGGTCTATTTTGCGCCCGTCACGCGGGTGCCGATGCCCAAGCCAATGGATATCGGGCTCGCCAGCGTCATCGTACCGGATCTGCGTCCTCGAAACCCTTCATCGACGTCGCAAAGGGTGGCCGGTGAAACGCACCGGTACAGGATGAGACGTTCAGGCCACGAGCACTTCTGGCTAACACAAATTCTACCTTGAGGCGATCGGTGCACGGCGTCTCGGTCACATGCGCGGCGCCCTGCACCAAGACCCGCCTGGCGTTCGGCATGTAAGCCAGCGCGAGCGCCGCGTATTTCGGCGGGGTGGTCGGATCATCGCTGCCCGAGATCATCAGGATTGGAGCCTTGCTTCGCACCGGAACGTTGAAGGCTGCAGTCACCGACCTGACGCTCCAAATCCCGCAGGCACGCTGCTGGGCACGAACGCGGAGGTCGCCCTCAAAGGTGCCTGCGCTGGTACGTCGCACCTGATCTTCCGTTATGAACGGGATGTCCTCCGCACAGGTTACGGAAAGGTTTGCGCCGATTTCCACCACACTGGCGAGTCCGCGCGTTGTAGCATCGATCATCTGCCCCAGAGGAAGGTAATCTTGCAGGTACGCGCGCTCAACGATGTAGGGGACGTAGGCCGCGGCGGCTGAGACGTACAGCGTCTGGCGCAGCCGCTCGGCAAAGACTTCCTTGGATAGCGGTACTACCTGCGGCCGTTGGGTCATAGGATTGTGAATGTTGACCGAGAGCGGACCCGGATCGAACCGATGCACCAGGTTGGTAAAATGCTCCGCGAGGTCTGGGAAGCGCGCAGCACAGTCGGCATCGTTTGCACAGGCTGCAAAAAGCTGATCCATGGCGAGCTGGGCGCCGGCGGCATCCTCCAACGGGACGATCAGCAGGCCCGGAGGTGCAACACCATCGAGGATGGCGCTTTCAACGTGCTCGGGATGCTGACGCATATAAGCAAGGTAGAAGAGCGTGCCATAGGAGTCACTGTCCAACACGACTTTCAGATATCCAAGGGCATCACGTATGTCTTCCAGGTCATCGGCCGCCATGCTGGACGTGTAAAGACTTAGATCGGCGCCCGCGGCAAGTCGTTGGCGACACGTCCTGAGCAACCCGTCGGGCCAGATCTGAAGGAAGTAGTACTCGGGATGGTCAGGCGGCGAGAGCTCGCAGTGCTGTGACCGTCCTCCGATTCCGCGATTGTCCACAAACACAATGTCATACCGCTCGCGAAGCTCGGTTAATTCCTTTGCAAACAGCCCCGCCGCAATGAACGGTGCGAGTGCCACTGCGCTGGCGCCTGGGCCCCCGGGGTTCCAGAAGATGGCGCTGCGCGTCGGGTGCTTGGCGGGCAATACCACGATCGGAAGAGCAATCGTGCGTCCTGAGGAGGAATTGCGGTCCTCATGCACCGTGAATGCTCCACAGCGAGCGGGATAGTTTTGCTGGCCTATGGTGCAATCGGCCATGTGGAGGCCAAGCTGTGGCGGCGCGGTTGCGGCGCGTGCGGTAGCGCAGTCGCACCATAGGCTCAGCACGATGCCGCACAAGCTCAGCACAGGGCGCATTCGCATAGGTGGTGGTTGCGCCTCCGGTATCGTCTCTTGACCTCGGTCAGCGCTGATTGTATACACGTATACGAGAATTACGATAGCTCCCTAAGTCACGCTGTTCCCCCGCCGCGTTGAACGCGCGGCGGATGCTCCTCTGCGGATCTCTTTCGAGGGCGCCCGTCCCCAGTGAATGCTTCCGAAAGGCGACGGGTGGCGCGCCGGACGTGTATTTCAGACGTTTGCCGATCGACCGTTAGGTGAGTCAGCTCTTGCGACCAGAGGTCACTTCCGTGAGCAAGGCTCAGGAGCCTGCTCCCGTATTCCTGTCCCTCCGAGGAATGGCTGCCATCGGTGCCGGCAATGCACTCGCGTTCTACGACTTTTTGACGTTTTCATTTTTCGCAGTCCAGATCGGTCACACTTTCTTCTCAGGCTCTCCCTCCGGGCACTCATTGCTCCTCTCACTGGCGATTTTCGGCGCCGGGTTCGCCGCCCGGCCGCTCGGCGCGCTCGTGATCGGCACCTACGGTGATCGCGCGGGACGCAAGCCGGCAATGCAGTTGTCCTTCGCTCTCATGGGTCTGGGCGTGGTGGCACTCGCGCTTACGCCTTCAGCAGCCACAATCGGCGCCACGGCTGCGGTCTTGCTGCTCATCTTCCGGCTGCTGCAGGGTTTTGCCGTGGGCGGTGAGCTGGGTCCGGCGATCGCATTTTTGGTCGAGGCCGCCCCACCTGATCGACGGGCCCTATACGCCTCTGTCCAATCGGCAACCCAAGGCCTCGCGGTGCTGGCAGCCGGCGTGGTGGGCTTTGGCCTGACAAGCGCGTTGAGTTCGGCGACGTTTGAGAAGTGGGGATGGCGCATTGCCTTCCTAATGGGTGCGCTGATTGTGCCTGTTGGCTTCTACGTCCGGCGCAACGTTACCGAGAGGACGCACGACGCTGCTGATTCGAGCCTGCAGCTCGAATCTCCCGTGCAAGCCCCGTTGCGAGTCATCGTAGCCGGCGTCCTTATTGTCGGAGCGTTGACGATTGCCAATTACGTACGGACGTACATCACGACGTACGCGCAAAATACCCTGCAGCTCGCCACGAATCTCGCGTTTGGCGCCACGATCGGTCAGGGTCTGGGCACGCTCTGCGCAGCGCCACTAGCAGGCCTGCTCGCGGACAAATTCGGCCGCAAGCCCGTCGCTCTCAGTGCGCTGCCTCTCTCAGTGGTACTTGGCATCCCGCTTTTCGCTGCCATGGGCCACGCTCACTTTGCGCTCACCATCTATGCGCTGACTTTTGCGTTAAGCGCGCTGGGGACACTCATATCTGTCCCGGCGATCACCATGGTTGCGGAGTCATTGCCCAAAGCGGCGCGTTCGGGTTCGCTGGCGATGCTCTATGCAGTGACAATCGCAGTGTTTGGTGGTTCGACGCAGCTTGTCGTTCAGAAGCTGATCGAGGTTACGGGCAGTACTCTCGCACCCGCGTGGTATCAGACGGTTGCTCTCGTCATCGGCGGGGCGGCCATCGCGGCGGTGAGCGAATCCGCTCCCTGCCGTCATTCACGCGGCCGCGGCGTATGCCACAGCTGAAGACCGCGGCAGATGGCACACATCTGGCTACTGCAATAACGCGCGCTTGTGTTCTCAGACCTGGGTTCGGCGCGTGGGACCAGGCGCCGGCGCCAGGCGGCTATTGTGGGCTGCAATCGCTCTTGCGTCGGCCATCGCGCCATACACGGCGCGGGCCCAGCAGCATCCGACAACCCCGTCGCCTCAGCCGAAGACGCCTATGGATCGACACAGGGGCTGGAAACGGTCGGCATCTATCTGCCGTTCAACGTTTCGGGGCTTCAATCCGCAGGCGGCCGGGAATGTGCGCATTGATGGTCTCTATTTCGATCAGCAGGGTGCCTTGTCCAATCGGGTAGTCGAAGGCTCCACAATTCGCGTCGGCCTGAGCGAAATCGGGTATATCTCTCCCGCCCCTACCGGCATCGTCGATTATGATTTGAGGCACCCCGGCAACGGTTCGCCGAGTGCGACCCTCGTCGCAAGCCTCGGCCCGTTCGAGGCCCGCGGGCTGAGCATCGACGGCAATCTGCCCTCGGTTTCGAGCGAGCTTCAGTTGCCGCTGGGTGCGAGCTATCAGATAAGCACGCGGACACCCTTCGGACCGAATCCGGGGTATACATCAAGCGTCACGAACTTTGGCGCGACTCCGCAATGGTCACTGAACGATCGATTGAAGTTCCGTGCGATCATTGATGGCAGCAGAGCCGCCGAGCCAAGACATTGCCCCTCGTGTTCACCGCTGGTGCGTTCTTGCCCCCGATAATTCCTCGTGAGTACAAGGGACAGAATTGGCGATCAGTCCCGGGACCGCTAGCGAGGCGCCGCCCTGCGCCTAATGGCCGCCGTCGACTGCGACGGAGCTGTGCGGCCCCGAAAGCTGTAGTGCCCCCGTGGGAAAGCCCTGGCTGCCACTGAACGCACGCCAGCTGGCCTGCCCGCGGATCAACTCAGCACTTCCTGAATCGACCTCCGAGGGCTCGCAACGCCAGGGACAGTTGCATATCCCATGTAAAACATGAAGGTCGGCTGCCACGATGCATCACCCGTGAGGCGGGCGAGTCTGGCCGCCGTCTTCGGTTCTAAGTTTAGTCGCCGCTCGTGATCGATGATTTCGACCGCTCCGTTGGCGGGGCGGGCTGCGACGGCGCGAGCGGTCGCAAGCAGGTGCGCTCGCTGCCAGACGCGTCCCGCGCGTATCGTTTGTGCGCGATCGTAGCGGTCCCGTACTGCGATCAGTCCGAAGAGGCGACCACTCGTCATCAAATCGACATACGAAGCGGGGTCAGGCTCACCTACGTATTCACCGTCCCGAAGCCTTTGGACCTCGTCCGGGGTAGTGCGGTACCACCTCTGAGTGCCGCGCCTCACTTCAGGGTCGGAAAGGAGTGCGCGACTGGTGTCCCAAATGATGTCCGTAATCGCCTTGCGCTCGCTGGCGCGCCTGAAAAGAAAAAGCCTGACGTCCTCCTCATCATCGCGAACCACATTCTCGAGGGCACTGACGTAATCCGTGGGAAGCTCCCTAGCCCCATCGAACAAGGTTCGGTTGGTGTGTCTGTGAGGGATGGCAGCGAACAGTGCACTGCTGATAGGCTTACCGGGTGAGAGATCCACTAGCGCCGCCAATTCTGGCTTGGGCTGTGGGAAGGGCGGAAGCAACTTGCCGGGCATCAACGTCAGTGCCGCGCGGAAGCCGTTCGCCGGCGCTGCGAGCAATAGATTTTCGAGTGCACAGCCCACGCTGAAATACATCTCACGAAGATACGGATCAAAGGCTCCAAGGTTTCGCTTGGCATCCGCATACAATTCGATTCTTGCAGTGCTAACCCTAAAGAGCCAAGGCTGTGTGTTGAACGCATTCGAACTTAGAATGGCGGCATGCACCAGTGCAAGCGTCCCTTTATGCGAATCGGCTTGCCAATTGCGCCAGAGGTCGAAGGCCGGCCCACCTCCAATTTCAGGCCTGGCCGCGCCGAATGCGCGCCACATCTGACCACCCGCCGCAAGTAGGGTCACTGCTCCAGCGTGCCTGACAAATGATCGACGCTTCACGATTCACCTTCGGGTCGGCTGTGCATTCCCTGCTACCGCGCTGATCGCCTTTGACACCCGGGCGTGATCGACCGAGAACCGTCCCGCTCCGGTCAGGGCAAGGGCGGCAAAGAGAATCAGGAAGAGGGCAGCTCGAACGGGAAACAGATAAAGCGGCTCTCCCGTGTACAGCTCGGCGCCCAGCAGCGATGCCCAGATCAACGCCATGAAAGCGGCCACCCCGCGAGTGCGAACGCCGACTGCCACGGAGGCCGTTCCGGCGATAAGTAACGTAGCCAGCCCCGCGCGACTGAAACAAGCGAGGAATTCCGCGCCGCCAGCGGCCTGCTTCAACGTAAGCAGCAAGACGAGGGCTGCACCGATGCCTAACCGGAGCACCAGCAGACCAATATCGAGCTGCGGACTGCCGGTCGGTCTCATGTCGCAGCTGACGCTTTTGCGTCCCGGTCCGACTTGCTTTTGGCCAGCTGCGAACGTAGTAGCGAATCAAGCGAGAACCGGCCTGGTCCCGACACGAGCAGCGTGAGAAACATGAGGAAAAAGTACGCTGCCAGCATCCATATGGGCTCGTCGGCTTTCAAGCTGTAATAAGTCGCTCCGGCGAACCCTAGCGTGAGAAAGCCCGCGGGCACTCGACCCAGCAGCCCTACTGCCAGCAGCACGGCAAGTACCGATTCGTTCAGAGTCTGCAGAACAGCCACGAGCACCGGTACCGGAAGGCCAACCCGTCGGTTGAAATCAACGAACGTCCATTGTCCAGTATGCAGGAATTGCCACAAGTCATGCACCTTCTGCAGTCCAAAGACAATAAACAGCGAAAGTCCCGCGCCAAGTCGCAGAACGAGCAAAGCGACATCGCCTGCCCGGCGTTGAGCGTTCGACTCAGGGCGCGTCATCACGGCGCACCTCCCCGGCTATGTATGACGTCGAGAACACAACCATTGATCCACGGAAAATCGACCCGGCCCGGTCAGAGCGAGCCCAGCAAAAATGCACACGTAAAGAAGGGCGCGGACCGGCTCTTCGGGCAGGCGCATGCTGACGTAGAAGGAACCCGCCGTGCTGAACAGCAGCAGTGTCGCCATCAGCCGCGTGAAGATTCCGCAAGCGACGAAGAGCGCCGCCACCGACTCGCACAATGTCGCGTAAACCCCGAGCAGCACGGGTAGGGGAAACCCCATCGAGCGAACGAGGGGTGCTAAGCCGGCGGAATCCCAGGAACCGCCAGCGCGAGCGAGCTGGGTGTAACCCCAGAACTTCTGCCAGCCATAAGTTAGCAGCAGAAACAACGCGGCGCCACGCAGGACGAGCAACCCAAGGTGCACGTTCCTTGCAACGTCTTTTCGCGTTGCCACGGGCCGGCCAGTGACCATCTTTCCTCGTCAGACGATACGAATTTCGAGTGTCCTCGGACACCCAGCGTTGAGGACAGCAAGTGCTTGTGCGCAGTGTTCCAGGCCAGAAGGGCCGGTCCTTCCATCAAGTATATGGGTGCGCCATGCCCATTGCACCTTTTGCATGCATGTATACAATCCAGAATCGGGCACGCGGTTCAGACTCCGTATTGCTGACGAAATGTAGCCGCAACTGCGCCTTGAGCCGCACAAGCTGCGCCTCAGTCAGGGTTCCGGCCGGACATTCTGCTCAGTATCCACCGCTCCGAATAACATCAACATAATCATGTACTTACAAATGGGGCAATTCCGCCAGACTTATAGGGTTTGACCGCCATCCAACTCCGGATATCATTAGTGTTGTTGAAATCTTCAACAACGGATCGGTTTATATGGCCACTGTCAATTTCAGCGTCCCCGATGATGTCAAAGCTGAGTTCGATAAGACCTTCGGGGGGCAAAACAAGAGCGCCGTTATTGCGGACCTGATGCGCAAGGCAGTTGCAGACGTAAAGCTGCGCAAACGCCGGGTAGATGTCGTCTTCCGGCTCCTAACACAGAGGCGATCGGAACGACCATCGTTGTCTGACGCTCAGATCCGAGCTTCCCGCACAGCGGGCAGATCGTGATTGCAGTCGTCGATGCCAGCGTAATCGTCAAGTGGTTGCTGCAGGACCCGGAGCGCGAAGCGCGAATAGACAAAGCAACTCTGCTAATGGAGCGCGTAACAAACGGTGACCAGCCGGTATTACAGCCCACACATTGGATCGTGGAAGTCGGCGCAGTACTTGCTCGCGGGAGCCCTGCCACCGCGGCAGACGACGTTGGGATGTTGACCGCCTTGGAATTGCCATCGACGGATGAATTATTAGCGTGTTACAGCGGGGAGTGGAGCTTGCAATGGAACTAAATCAGCATCTCTTTGATACCTACTATCACGGAGTCGCGCTGGAAACTCCTGACTGCGTACTTGGTACCGGCGACGAGCGCTATCTGCGTGTAGCGCGCGCGAAGGGGCGCATTGTGAGTTTGACGGAGTGGAAGTAATGTCATCCGTCAAGCCAATCCTCCATACCATGAACCATTGACGGGTCGCGACCGCCTCTGCGAACGCCTAACGTAGACGGGACCGCATTCGAAAGCTCAGTCGGTGCACAACGCCTGCCAAGTCCGGAGGCCTCGGCGGAACTCAGTCGCGTCAACCACAGGGGCAACGCAGCGGCGCAGAGCGAGCGGCCCCCAAGCGGGAGCCTTGAGGCCTACAACGCCGTGCTGCAGGGCCAGTTCTATTTTCTGCGCCAAACGGAGGTCGATTATCGCAAGGCGATCGAGTATTACAGTCAGGCGACGCAGCTGGACCCGTACTACGCGCTCGCGTGGAGCGGGCTTTCACGGGCGTGGACCGACCTACGACGTCGGGGCGCACTCCGTTCACGGGGACACTCGCGGATGTCAAACCGGACCGAACGCGGCTACGGGAGGTAGCGGAGAATGCCAAATTGGACCTGCTTCCATCTGTACGTGATCCTCGACATCTACAGCCGCTACGTCGTCGGCTGGATGATCGCGCATCGAGAGTCGGCCGAGCTCGCCGAGCCACTGATCGCCGATACTGTGGAGAAGGAGAACATCGCTCCGGGGACGCTCACGCTGCATGCCGATCGTGGCACCAGCATGCGATCGAAGCCGGTCGCCGCTCTGCTGATCGACCTGGAGGTCGCCAGGACCCACAGCCGCCCGCACGTCTCGGATGACAATCCGTACTCGGAGACACAGTTCAAGACTCTGAAGTACCGACCGGACTTCCCCGATCGCTTCGGCTCGATCGAGGATGCTCGCGCTCACTGCCAGGAGTTCTTCCGCTGGTACAACCACGAACATCGCCATGGTGGGATCGGCTTGATGGCCCCAGTCGTCGTCCATGCGGGCACCGCCGCGGCGCTCACCGCCCGGCGCGCCCTCACGCTCAATACCGCCTTCACCGCTCATCCGATCCGCTTCAAGGGGCGTGCACCGAAGCCGCGCACCTTGCCAACCGCCGCCTGGATCAATCCGCCGAAAAAGAAGTCGTCACCGACCTCAATCACACCCACGCGCTCTCTAATCTCATGACACCAGGTCTTCCACAGTCATTGACACTTTCCGGTCGCGTGGAAGGATTTAAAGCAGAGCGAACGACACGTCCACGAACGAAAGCCTAGTAAGAAGGAAGCAAACAACGTTTTTACGCAAAAGCACTTTGCCTTCGGTGTTGATTTCTACCGTCTTGATGCTGTCCGCTGGCGGCGACTCTCCCGCCCACGTACAGGCTGTCCTGACGACGGGCTCCGGTAACAGATGACCCACCGGCCAGCCCCTCGGCTGAGTCGGGCGCCGGTCACAAAAAATTCACCACTCCTGTGGAGCGTCCGGGCGATTGAGCGGTCTCCCTTCCACCCTCGCGCCCAAAGGGCCATAATTAGGGATTCTCCCGCAAGCAGGCCCCATGACGCTGCGCGTGCTACTTGTAAGCAATGTCCGAATTGTCCAGCAAGGATTGCAGTCGATCCTTGTGCAGCGTGACGGAATCGAGATCGTCAGCGCTGCGGACATGCTGCACGCCCCCGAGCTAAGCTCACGGCTCGACCCCGATGTAATCCTCTTCGACGCCGCACGACAAGACAGCGTCGAGCGTGTGAAGGAGCTGGTTGCTTCCGCGCCGCGCTGCAAGGTTGTCGCGTTTGGGGTAAAGGAGACTGCCGTAGAGATTCTTGCGCTGGCAGCGGCGGGAACTGCGGGCTACATACGCGACGGTGCCGGACGAGACGATGTTGTCAGCATCCTGGAGAGGGTGATGTGCGACGAGCTCCCATGCTCACCACGAGCCGCGGCATCGCTGTATCATCGTGTGGCCACGTTGTCACAAACGAGCGGCACCGACTTAGTTGCTATTGACGGCCAACCCTGTCATATACCGCTGTCGCGGCGTGAGTTCCAGATCGCGCAGCTGGTCGAGTGTGGCCTGACAAACAAGCAAATTGGCCGCCGCCTGGGGATCGAATCTGCCACGGTCAAGAACCACGTGCACAACATGTGTGAGAAACTGAACGTGCATCGCCGCGGTGAAGTTGGCACGCAGATTCGGACCCTTCTGCACGCCCGGACCCCGTTGCCCGCCGGCGTGCCGAATCGGAATCCGGCACTCGAGGCGGGCTGAGGGCTTAGTCTCAGTAGAAGGGAGCCGCGACCGCTCGCGTTGGCAGCCACGCCGGCCATCCCTGGACCCCCGGCATCGTCGCGGGCCACTGCCCTGGCATCACCACCCGCTCGGGACTGTCCGAGGTTCCCATCGGGTAGCCTTGGACCCCGGGCACCCGAGCCAGATTCGGCACGCCCGCGCCAGCGCGCTGTGGATTGGGGAAATGCGGCACCGCGCTGGCGCGAATCAGCTCGAACAGCGCATGCACGCGTTGCTCTCCACGCGCCCTGAGCGAGTCCTCCTGAAACAGAGGATGGTGAGCCAGTATCAGAGCGGCAAAGCCCGTCACATGTGCCGCCGCCCCGGAAGTGCCGTCGGCGGCCGCATACCCTCCGGGCACCGCCGAGATGACCGCCACACCGGGCGCGGAAACCCCAACCTGCGGCCCCGCGCTGCTGAAGCTGGCCGAGAAGATCTCATCGCTGCCGATCAGCTGCGGAATGACGCTTAGAGTGTGAGAGCTGTCGCTTGGAAACTCGTTGAGCTTGCCAACTGCGGCCACTGCCATGACCCATGGCAGTGTTGCCGGATACGCGACCGGTCCGCCCGTGTTGCCGGCCGCAACGATGCAGGCGATACCTTTCTGTCTCACCTCCTGCAGCTTTTGGCTCACCAGCTCGGAGAATCCGTCGCTCACCACGCTGACACTGACGAGATCGAGTTCCCGCTGGATACATTCATCGAGCGCGGCGAGCAGATCGCTGACTCGACCCTCCGGCATCACCTTGAGGGCATGCAGCTCCGCCTCCGGAGCGGTACCCGCAATCCCTTGCGCGGCGCCTACGCTGGATGCGCTGATGATGCCAGCGCAGTGTGTGCCGTGTGACAGCGGGTCAGCAGCCCAGGTCGTGTCCGTTACGCCCGTCTTCGTCTCGATACCACCCGTGGTGAAATCCCTTCCCTGCGTAACGTGTCGCAGCAAGGGATGCGTATTGTCGCAGCCCGAATCGATGATGCCGATGCGCACACCCCGTCCAGAGAGACGCGCACCGTTGAGATCGATGCCCATCAGGCGCTGCCCCCAGCCGAACAGGCGCTCGGTCGGAAACGTGGGATAGGATTCCGAGAGAGGCCGCAGCTTGATCGTGTTGATCCCAGAACTCAGGCGAGGCGCGGGGATCAGCCGATCCCAGTGGTTGGCGGGGGCCCTGACAAACAGCGTATGAATGGTCTCGAGCGAGCTTCCGAAGAGCGTGAGCCGCGCCGTTCCGGACTCGTCCGTGAGCCCCTGGGCCGGCAATCCTCCTCCGTCAATGACGACTGTCGCTCGCGCGAGCGGCTGATCGCGCTCACCAATCACGCGTATGCCAATTTCGGTCGTAACGGAGCGTAGCGGCAGCAACGTCCCGATCGGACCGACGCGTACAGGAATGGACAGGTGGTCGGCGCATCTCAAGAGGAAATCGCGCTCGATGATCAGATGAGGAGGCGCAATCGCCCGCAACCGCCGGGCCCTGCTCTCGTCGATCCGGGCGACCACGACCTCGCTGACGCTGCGGCCATCCAGTGTGAAGGGCTGCGTGCCACCGAGCTTGATTCGCTTGATGACTTCGACATTCTCCTGGTGGTTAAGGTATTCGACCACTTCGTCCATGGATTGCGGCACGACGGCATACGGCTGACCAACGGGCGCAGCTCGGACACCGATCAGATACCGCTCGCGCCGCATGCCAGGAGCTGCTGCCGTCAGCCCCCCGTCTCCGCCATTTCCCGAGTCCCGCGGGACCGATCGGCCTTGCGTTGTCCGTCGGTTCAAATCGTCCGTCTTGCGGGTCGAATCCTCGCCCACCTCGCCCGCCTTCCTGACGGTTGCGTTGGGTCGCTCGTCTTTTTCTTGAGCCATCGAAATCTCCTTCATTCGAAGTTGCACCCCGCCTCAGCGGCGCTGGCGCTCGTTCCTGCGCTGCGCCGCCAAGGCCGGTGTTTGAGCCGCTATCCGGGCTACTGAATCGTCTGTGCGCGATTGGCGTTCCAGACCTGGGCTTGGGGGCTAAATGCGCCATAGCCAGCGCCAGTGAATGCTGGCCCAGCCCCGAACCCAGTGCCCTGCTGCGTCTGCGCGATCTGCGTAGCAAGTTGATTGAGCGCTACGCCGATCTGCTGCGTCACGGCATTCTGGACGGCGATTTGCTGGACAAGGTGTCCCAGCACGGAGACGATCTGCTGCGACACCGGGATCAACTGGTGCGCCGGCCCTGGTGCGAACGGATTCTGCGGGAACGGGCTCGCCTGCGCGCCGAACCAATGCTGATTCGGCTGGCCGCCAAGCGAATACGGCTGTTGACTGAACCCAGCCGTTCCGATCTCGTGGCCGAATGGCATGTTACCGCCATAGCCTGCCGGCGGACCGAACGGCCCCATTCCAAATGGGGCCTGCGCAAATTGGCCGGGCCCGAGCTGCGGCTGACCCGGCGCCGGCAGGAACTGAGTGGGAAGCTGCGGCAACCACCCGGGTTGCGAAAATTGCCCCGGTTGCGAAAATTGCGAGAAGTTTGACAGCATGGAGAATTCTCCGCGTGTTGAAGCTTATTGACGACTGAACCGTTTGCAGACTGAAGCGTTGCCGGCCGTCCGGTCTATCTGCAACGGGGCGCATCATCGACCGGAGGGCGGCGGTGCGGAATAGTCCAAACCTCCCAGCCGCGGTTATAAAGACGGCCTATACCCTCCACGGCGTCTTGCTCCACGGCCTCTTGCGAGTCCTGGAGCTCCGCGGGGCAGGCGGGCTCGTCCAGCTCGGGGTGCAGATACAGATCGTCCTGCCCGTGCCGAGGATGTTGAGCGCATCGCTCAGAATCAGCCCGCCGGTATCCGCCAACACGCGCTGGGGTTTTGGTGGTTCCCAAACCAGGCGGGCGCGCGGGCGCGTGTGCGTCAGGCCAAGGCGGCGCAGGCGGCCGCACTCGATTCGATAATTCTCAGGGCATTGAAAGAAACCGAACAGGCTCTGTCCACATATCGCGCAACTCTCGACAATCGGCAGGCGCTGGTCGACGCCCAGGACTATATCCACAGGTCCGTCGAGATCTCTAAGAATGAGTCTGCAGCCGGGTCGCTGAGCCTCTCGACCCAGCAGTCGGTCCGCCGCCATTGGCGCTCACCGGATCTTAGCAGCGTGATGTTGATTCGATCGCTTCACGCGTGCCATCATTTTTTCGATGTCAGCCGCTGAATAGGGCAATGGGGGATTGATGAGCTGGTAGCCGTCGGCCCTGATCAAGACGACGTCCTCTTCGTAGAACCCTGTCCATCGACGTCGAAATCGGGTCCGAACGCCACCGTAGTGCCAGAATGCAACTCCTTCAGTGGGAACATCTCCACCATGTCGAGGTCATGCGTGTACATGATCCACGTGCCGGGCTTCAGGAGTTCCAAAGCGGCGCGTCTGGCGAGCTCCGAATGGAGCCTTTATCGGCGATTTTCGACATAACGACTGCAGGCGGCGATGATCTCGGCCGCGCTAACGCCGTCGTGCAGTGCCCGCAAGCCGCTGCGATGAGCGCCACTCATGAGATCGATGACCTCGCGCTGCTCGCTGGTGAAATGACCGGAGACGGGAAGAATTCGCCCGATGTCTCCTTTGATGTCTCCTTTGTAGAATTCATGGTTGAAACCGAGATCCATCAGCACGGTTTCGCCGGTTTGCACTGTCCGGTTCAGGAGATGATAATCGTAGAACTTCTGGAAGATAGTCCTGCTCGAAACCGGGCCGGTCTTGAGTACTGGCCACATGGAAACCCCGTCCGCGCCGGCTCGCAGTGCTGCTTCGATGGCAGCGCCTTCAATCTCGCGGTTAGTGCGTCCGGGAGCGATCGCGGCCATCGCCGCGCGGAAACCTGCATCGGTATACGCGGCGCCTTCTTCATGAGTGCAATCTCGGCCGGGCTCTTGAGCGCGCGGAAATTCTGCAGTATGGGCGATGCGTCCGCGATCGGCGCATCCGGCCACCTGATTTTGATCGCTGCCGACCAGAGGAGGTAAGGATTTTCGATTGGCGCGAAACCCGGCGGATTGCTGACGTCCGCAACCATCCTGCCCTCCCCGCCTGGTCGAGGTAAAGCACGGCCTCGGGATTCGCCTTGCGGCGTGTCTCGATGAAATCCGGGAATCCGTCCCACGCGACGATGTGGTCGATGCCCAAAGCCTCTTCCGTCTGATGATCCGGCCTGAGGTAGACAGAAGCCCACCCGTTCATACCGGCAAAGCGACGTTGCTGTCTTTCTGTCGGCGCCATCACGAAACGCCAGCTTTCCTTGGCCCTTCCATCGAGGGCGAGAATCGCGTCGTACAGGTTTTCGAGCCCGGTCAGATAGTAGAAGTTGGAGTCCTGACGGAAACCGGAATCACTCCAACTCTTGGGAGCCGAGAAGGAGTGCAAGAGCATGAGTCAACGCGCCGCGCCTCAGACGGCCCGACGATGGACACCAACGTTCCCCCGGGGTCGAATCAGGCGCGCGGACCGCTTCGCGATGTCGCCGCCGATGCCACCTAACACCAGATCGACTCTGCCGACGTCTTCCAGCGTGTCGCTGTCAAGGTCGGCAAGCTCCTGCGCACCGAAGTCGAGCGCCTTCTGACGGTCGGCGGCGCGTCCAGTGCCGATCACGTGGGCGCCGGCCAATCGTGCGAGTTGCGCCACCATCGACCCGACTGCGCCGGCCGCGCCGTGCGCGATTACGCTCTGGCCCGCCCGAAGGCGGCCGTGCTCGAACAGTCCTTGCCACGCGGTGAGACCCGAAATTGGCAGGCTCGCGCCCACTGTGAAGTCCAAGTCGCCCGCCAGCGGCGCGAGGTTGCGTGCCTCGATCGCCACATACTCGGCCAGGGTCCCGTCGCGATGCCAGTCCGAGAGGCCGAACACGCGCTGTCCTACCGACAGTCCCCTCGTGCCGTAGCCGAGGGCGGTGACCACTCCAGCCAGCTCGTGGCCGGGGATCGACGGTATTCGGTCACGGTTGCGGCGATCTGTCCAGGTCGAGGGCAACGCCATCTCAGTCGGGACGAATCCGGACGCATGAATCTGAACGATAACTACAGGTTTGGGATGTCTATCTCACGCATGATCACCGTCTGCGGGTCGAGCGCTTCTGCGTAAAAACACCCCGCCTATCCCGCCCTCCTCAGCCTGCAAGTTTGCTTGAATGCGCACCATTTTTGCCTTGCCATTCAAAGTCAACGGGCAACTAATCCCCCCATATGCCGGCCGCATTTAGGCCTGATCGTGCGCATCGCGAGTGGTGGTTTTGGCGTAGAGTGGCGCGAACTTGCCCATCCAGCGGTTCTAGCGGTCTTAGTGGTGCGGTCCTACCGTTCGGCGGATCGGTCTCCCGCGACGCAGCGCTGATTAGAAGGTCACCGGACGGGCGAGGAACTTTCCCGAACAGCACCTCAAACTCGATTCCGACCCCAGCACTCAAGCGGCGCTCCTGCTGAGGAAGGGCCTTGGGCTAGGAGACACTCGTGCGCAGCTCCATGACGAGCTACTTGCGCAGCACGACCAATTCCATTGTCGCGGACGCTAACAGAACGTGCGCGTCCTCTTTGCGCGGCCCGATGTGGAAGAGATGGCCCGGGCATGGGAAGCCGCGGCACCCATTGCAGGTCTCCTTGCGGAACAGGAGGAGGAAAGGGCCAGGTGGCCGCGGCATCCCCAGCCATCTCGGTAGCTTCTGTAAGTCTGGTGTCGTCGATCCAGCTCGGCGCGAGGCATCCAGCATACAGCACGATACGTGCGTCACGATAATTTCGCTAAGTTGCCCTTGGAGACGTGCATGATCAGCGCCGATCGCGCCGCGATCTCGGCGAACTCTGCCCCTTGCAGTTTTACGATGACTGCACGAGCCAACATCTGGCTACCTCTGCAGGGCGTTAGATAACACACACACGGGTTTAGCCCGCACGCCCCTTGTGCCGACTCATAAGCTGCATCAGCCGCTCCGGATCGACTGGCTTCGTCAGATGCTCATCGAACCCCGATTCCAGACTCTTGCGATGGTCGTTCTCTTGCCCCCAACCGGAGATAGCGATCAAGTGCATTGTGCGGCCACAGGGTAGCCCGCGGAGTCGACGGGCCAACTCGTGCCCGGAGATATCCGGCAGCCCAATATCCAGAAGCGCCACGTCCGGCCGCACGCGCTCGACGATCTCAAGCGCGGCGTTCGCGTCGTGCGCGACCGAGGTGTGGAAACCTGCGAGCTTGAGCACCCATGAGAGTGTGTCTGCGGCGTCGACGTTATCGTCGACCACCAGTACGGTTCCGCTTGAGGCGCCCGGCACGGCTACCGGTTGCGCCGAAGCCGGTGGCCCTGTGACCGCCAAGCCTTCGGGTGAGCGCGGCAGGCGCACGACAAACTCGCTCCCCAAACCAACGCCCGCGCTGTGCGCGTGAATGTTTCCGCGGTGCAGTTTGATGACATCCCGTGCTAAGGACAATCCGATACCAAGCCCCTCGGTGGCACCGGCGCCACGCGGCTGACCTTGAACGAATAGATCAAAGATGGTTGGTAACACTTCCGCAGCGACACCGATTCCGTCATCGAGCACTCGCACCACCACTTCTGCGCCCTCGACTGTGGCCATCAGCTGGATGTGCCCTCCGGCATTGGTGAATTTAATGGCATTGTTCAGAAGATTTCCGATGACCTGCGAGAGTCTCACAGCATCACCGCAGACCAGCAGCGGATGCGTCGGAAGCTCCAGGCTGAGAGTCAGTTGTGCACTTTCGGCCAATGGCCGGGCCGCCTGCACGGCGATATCGATCGCTTCGTTCAAATCGACGAGGTCTCGCCGAATCTCCAGAGTACCTCGGGTGACGCGCGAGACATCGAGCAGGTCATCAAGTAGCCGCGCCATGTGCCTCAGCTGACTATTGATCACCTTGCGGGCATCGGCTGCGACGTGCGGTGGCACGTCGGGTTCGAGCAGCCGTGTGGCGTATCGAATGGGGGCTAACGGGTTGCGGAGCTCGTGGGCGAGCGTCGCGACGAAGGTATCCTTGCGCCGGTCGGCCGCCCGTAATTCCTCTTCCGCACACACTTGTGCGGTGACGTCCATGGCGACCCCCATGACATGAGTCAACGTCCCGGTGGCATCCCGAAGCGGTTGGCCGCGGAACTCCATCCAGAGCTCCTGTTCAGGGTCACGGTGGCGGTCCAGAACCCGCACCGTACAGGCGAACAGCTCTCTGTTCTCGCAGCACCGTGCGCAGGCCTCGCGAAAGACCGCCAGATCCTCGGAGTGCACGGAGTTGAGGACGTCGGAAAAGGTATGCCATTGCACGCCGACAACCTCCGCCGCGTTAGCGGAGACCCGGATCTGACCGGTTCCCGGATCATGGGCCCAGGCCACCATTCCGGCGCCCTTCAACGCGAGCTGCAGGTGCAGCTGGCCGAGGTGAACCTCCTGCCTCAGAGCGACGCGTTCCGATTCCGCCAGTTCGAGCGAGCGGCGTTGCTCGCCGCGCTCAAGCGCGGCCTCGAGGGCGAACGGGAGCCTTGCATAATGCTTGGCCGTCTTAGTGATGTAATCATCGAGGCCTTCCTTCATTGCCTCGACGGCCACCTCCTCGCTGCCGGAGGCCGTGAACATGAGCACTGGACAGTGCTCCCACGACTGTCTGACCTTTCGAAAGACATCGATCCCGTTGGACCAGCCGAGCTGGTAATCCACAACGACCGCATCAAACCTACCCAGGGTCATTGCACGCTCGAATTCCGCCTGGTCGCGGACCGCCTCGATGGTCACGCTGGCAAAGCGCTGTCGAAGCGTGCGCGCCAACAGCTCCCGATCATGGGGGTTGTCATCGATCAGGAGCAGGCGCATGGGCTGGGGGCGCGGACTGCGGGCCGAAAGATCTGCGTTCATCCGCTCACCTGACCGATGCGGACCTTCGATGCGGAAAGGTGCACGGCAACCTGACTGGCCCCCGGGATACGACGCTTTATCGTTTGATGCCAGCCAGTCTAACGCGAATCCGAAGCACGCTTAGCCTTACTTCCTCTACGACCTTGAGGGTGCCGCATCGGGCATGCACTTCAGCTCGATCCAAAAGCGGCTGCCTGATCCGAGACGCGACTCCACCCCCGACTGGCCGGCCATCCGTTCCACTCCCTTGCGGACAAGAGCAAGACCGATGCCCGTCCCTGGATATTTCTCCTCGCCATGCAGGCGCTGGAAAACTTCAAATATTCGCTGTTGCTGCGAGGGATCGATGCCAATTCCATTGTCGTCTACCCACAATCGGAGTCGGGTCGCGTTGCGCAGCTCTGCCCGCACGCGAACCTTCGGCTGAACGCCTTCCGCCACGAACTTCAAGGCATTTGACAAGAGATTTGTGATGACTTGAACGAGGGTCTGGTAATGGCCGAGTACGGCGAGCTCTGAGTCGACCCTCAGCTCTAACTGAGCATCTCGCTCGGCGATGGTGCTCTCCAAATGTGCAAGTGCCTCGTCGAGCGCGACCCGCAGCATGACCCGTTCGGGCGGTACCTCCACCCGGGACAGCCGACTGAACTCCAGGATGTCCGAGATCATCGCATCCATGCCCACGGCGATCTCCTCGATTGACCGCAGGTAACCTCGGCCGTTCTTATCCAGCGCGTTCGCGGCGTCCTCGATCAGGGCTGTGACATAGCCCTGAAGATTCCGCAGCGGCGCCCGCAGATCATGCGAGACCGTGAACGCGAACGCCTCAAGCGCCCGGTTGGCCTGTTCGAGTTCTTCGTTGCGCTCAGCCGAACGGCGCATCTTAGTAACATCTTCCACGAGCACATCAATTGCATCATGACCATTCACTCGGACACGCAACAAAGAGAGGTAGACGCACACGGACTGCCCGTCGCGCGCGACGAGCTCAATTTCCCGTTCTGCGGCATCGTTACGGGCTCTCAGTCGCGGAAAGACCTCGCGTACCGCCGCGAGTAAAGCGTGTGCAGCGCTGCTCTCAGGGTCGCCATCAAACCGCTCCATGAGCGCCTTGCAGGCCCGATTGGCATCGACGACCTGGCCATCGATCGTTAAGCGCAATACGCCGACGTTGAGCCGATCGAGCAACGTCTGGAGTCGCGTTTCCGAGCGCAACGCTCGCAAGCGAATCTCCGCCCGATCCAAGCACGAGCGCACCGCTACAGCAAGCCGAATGTAATGTTTTGCGCTCTTAATAACATAGTCATCGAGCCCGGCTTTCATCGCCTCGACGGCTACTTCCTGTGTCCCGGTAGCTGTGAACATTATCACGGGACACTGCGGGCGCGCGGTCTTGACAGCGCGGACGATGTCTACACCGTTGGACCATCTCAAATTGTAGTCGGTGATAGCGATCTCGAATTCGCCGCTCGAGAGCGCGCGACGAAAATCCCCTTCGTCGAGCGGTTCGATCGCACTCAGGCCGGGGTACTCCTTGCGCAGCTCACGTAGCGTGAGTTCGCGGTCGTGTGGATTATCATCCAGTAACAGGACATGCAGCGTTGAGCTGGGCATGAGAGTTCCTTGCTACCACACGGGGTGTTCCGCCGCCGCGTCAGTGCATCGGTGCCATGGGCCTTGGATACGAGTATCGAGCAAGCTTGAGTTTACGGCATCCGAGTCTAGTTTTTCGGCTTTCCGTGCCTTTCCCTGACAGCCGAGTCTCTAAGAAGCTGGTGGACGTTCGGGGTTTTGCCTCAAACAGCCTGGAAACTCCAAATGACCTCTCCACCAACAGGGCGGAGCATGTTGCAGCAGTATCGACTTCCCGAGTTGTCTTGCGATCGCGATACCACATGGTGTCAGCTGGCCTAGACCGGGCTGAGAGTTCAGCACGTGATCTCTTACACGGGACGTGCGCATTTCCTGCCGGTTATGATGGCGGAAGCATGCGGCGGGCGATGCTGTCGCACCGCAGTGCACCGGACAGGATCCGCATCGAGCGCGCCGTCCCGTGGAATGCGCACCTGCCCGCTCGCCTTGCGGCCAGAAAAGTACACATGGTCCCGCACCAGGAGAAGGAATTGAGTGTGTGGCACCGGCCTTCTTCCGAATTGGTGATGTCCTGCGAATTACAGCATTGAGCCGCCCGACGCTGTATCGCCGAATCGCGGCGCGGAAGTTCCCGCCCCCAGTGCACCTAGGCGGCCGCGCGTGCGGCTGGCCGTCTGCGGCGTTGCAGACTTGGATCGACGATCCCGACGGCTACTGTGCTCCGGAGCCTTCAGACACGATCGTCCCTCGCAGACGGGGCCGCCCCCGCAAGTATCCCGCATACTGAGCAACCCCGCATTCGGGGATCAGGCAGCGCGCTCCTGCGGCTGCTCTTGCTTTTCGCGGCGAAGTGCGTCCAGATGATCGGCCCATGTCTGCATCATCTCAGCGCGAGGCGTCAAATGCAGTGCGTGATTGTAAGCCGCGCTGGTGTCGTCTCGCTCCTGGTGCGCTAGTTGTAGCTCAATGTGTTCGTGCGGCCAACCCTGCTCGTGGAGGATCGTAGAGGCAACGCCCCGGAAGCCGTGTCCGGTCATTCGTCCCCTATATCCCATCCTGTAAAGGGCAAACAAGATCGTGTTGTTGCTCATCGGTTTCGCCGGATTCACATCGCCCGGAAATACCAGCTCGCGATCGAATGAGATCTTCTCCAGCTTTTCCAATAGTTCCAGAGACTGCTTGCTCAATGGGACGATGTGCGGCGTCTTCATCTTCATCCGCTCAGCCGGAATATTCCAGTGCGCAGCCTTCTTGTCGAACTCTGACCAACGACCGCCGATCACCTCTGAGGTGCGCACAAACGTCAATGACATGAGCTGAAGGGCCAGCCGCGTGTGCTCTGCGCCTACATAGCTGTCGATCGCGTGCAGAAGCTTCGGTAGGTCCTTGGCATCGATGCGCGGAAAATTGCGCCGCTTGTGTCGCTTCAGTACGTCGCCCGGCTTTACGTCGGCGACGGGATTGCACATCGTCAGGTCATTGGCCACTGCGTAGCGCATGATCTGGCTGCAGGTTTGGAGGACGCGCTTGGCTACATCCACGGCGCCGCGCTTTTCGATCTTCTGTACCGCGTTGCGAAAGGCCGAGGTCGGGATTTCCGCCAGCGGAAGCGATCCAATCTCGGGGAAGACGTCCGCCTCCAAGCGCTTCAGCACGTAATGGGCGTGCCGCTCGTGCCGCGCCGCCTTCCAGTGGTCGTGCCATTCTCGCGCGATGACTTCGAAGGTCTTCCCCAACGCCCGCTTCTCTGCAGCTGGGTCAATCCCATCGACCAATAGCCGGCTCGCTTCACGATGACGCTCCCTTGCCTTGGCAAGGCCGACGTCCGGGTAGACCCCCAAAGCGAGGGTCTTCTGCTTCCCGTCAAATCGATAGCTATAACGCCAGTAATGGCGCCCGTTCTGCACCACGAGTAAGTGCAACCCCCCGCCGTCGGAGAGTTTTCTGGGGCGATCGGAGCGCTTGGCGCTGCGAACCAGGGAATCGGTGAGCATCTGTTGGTACTTTTGGTCCGCACAGGCCGGGTGAGACGACGCGAGAGGGTAAATTCTATGTTTATCAGCTTGTTGTGATCTTTTGAGGCGACTTGAAACCATCTGAGAAAGGGGTATTGGCGGAGAGAGAGGGATTACTCGGGGCTACGCGCCTCGCCCCTGCGGGGCCGCCCTCCGGGTGTTGGCGTTGTCCGATCAGTGTGCCATCCGACCAAACAAGGCCGTAGCGATCAGGCTGCCGAGGAACGGACCCTTCGGGCGTTATCCCTCTCCGTCGTGGTTCGGGCCTGGGGGCCATTGCCAGCCGGCGCATAACTTGGGCCGACGAATTTTGGCGGAGAGAGAGGGATTATCGGCGCTCACGCGCCTCGCCCCTTCGGGGCCGCCCTTCGGGTGTTAGCGTCGCCGATCAGGTGGGCCATTCGGCCAAATAAAGGCGCAAGACGAAGCTTGCCCGACAGACGGACCCTCCGGGCGTTATCCCTCTCCGTCGCGGCTCGGCCCAAGGGCCATTCCAAGGTGGTGAATGCCTTGAGCCGACGAATTATTGGCGGAGAGAGAGGGATTCGAACCCTCGAAGGGCTTTTGACCCTTACACCCTTAGCAGGGGTGCGCCTTCGACCACTCGGCCATCTCTCCGCACGGGAAAACCTTGAGCTTTCAGGTGCTTGAAACCCAGCGGCGGCGGCACCGGCTCATGCGGGCGGCCATGATACTCAAGCACCCTGGAAAAGGTAAGCGATGGGCGGGGCCGTGGGGAGGCGCGCAAGAGGTACGCGAATAGCGGCTGCAGGAAAAGCCGGGCCAGCCTCACACTACGCGAGGCAGCGGTTCCGCTTGGGGCCGAAAGGCATCAGATCAGACGGAAGCGTACTCGGCGTCCGGCTTGGGTTCGCCCGAAGACTCCCCCTGCTGCTCGCGCTTGATTCGCTCGTAGATCTCTTCCCGGTGGACGGCAACGCTCTTCGGCGCGTTGATACCGATTCGCACCTGGTTTCCCTTCACCCCGAGGACGGTGACCGTGACATCGTTGCCGATCATCACCGTCTCACCCACCCGTCTTGTCAATATCAGCATTATTCTTCCTCCTTGATCCTGGGCGACCCGGAAATGGAGGGCCGCAAGAATCCACGGAAGAATCTACGGACTCCCCCCTGACAGACCCATCAGAGAAACCCTGAAAGTGCCCTGCGGAAACCACGCATGCCGGGCACAAGCGCGTGCGGCCGCCGGCATCTCTAGGATAAGTGTCAAATACGAAAAGAGCCTGAGAACCCGGCACTGCCGCGGAAAGGAGGCCATCCTGACAGGACAGAGCCGGACTCAAACAGCGTGTTTGCCCGCTTGCGACCGGATCACAGAACCCACGCGACATACCTGTTCCGTATAACTCACCCCGGCGCGAGCTTCATCCGAACGAGCGCGCTCACCGAGCCGAGCGCCGCATCGAGCGCGGCGGCATTCGTGCCACCGGCCTGTGCGAAGTCGGGCCGCCCACCACCGCGGCCGCCGATTTGTGCGGCTATCGCACCAACTACCTCGCCCGCCTTGATGCGCGAAGTCAGATCCGCGGTCACACCGGCGACCAGGAGCACCTTGGTGGGATTCTCGACCGAAGCCAGCAGGATCACGGCGCTCTTCAGCTTGCCTTTCAACTGGTCGACGGCATTTCTCAGCGCGCCTGCATCGGCCCCCTCGATCTTCGTGGCGACGACTTTGACGCCCTGCACATCGACGGCGCCCGCGGCAAGATCCACTCCCTGGCCGGAAGCGAGCTTGTCCTTGAGCGCGCGGACCTCCTTTTCCATCTGCCTCATGCGCTCCAGCGCATCGCGGACCTTCTCTTTGACGTCCTCGCGCGAGCCGCGCACGAGACCGGAAAGATCCTTGAGCAACTCGTCGTTCCGATCCACGTAATCGAGCGCGGCATCGCCAGTCAGCGCCTCGATGCGACGGATACCGGAGGCGACCCCGCCCTCGCTGATGATCTTGAAAAAGCCAATGTCGCCGGCGCGTTCCACGTGAGTTCCACCACACAGCTCCATCGAGAAGTCCCCGAGCCGCAGCACCCGTACGTTGCTGTCGTACTTCTCTCCGAACAGCGCCATGGCGCCCGAGGCCACGGCCGTGTCGTAGTCCATCAGATCAATCTGCGCCGCGGTATTGCGCCTGATTTCCGTGTTGACGAGGCGCTCGATTTCCCGCAGCTCCTGGGCAGTGACCGGCTGCACATGCGAGAAGTCGAAACGCAATCGATCGGGTGCGACGAGCGAACCTTTCTGCAGCACGTGAGGGCCCAGTACTCGCCGCAGCGCCGCATGCAGAAGATGCGTCGCAGTATGATTCAGCGCCGTCGAGCGGCGCCGCTCCGCATTCACGTGTGCCTGCAATGTGTCTCCCAAACTGATCCGGCCCTCTGCAACGCGGCCGACGTGGGAGTGAGCGGTAGCGCGCTTCTGCGTGTCCTGAACCATGAAACGGATACCCGGGCCGGACAGCTCGCCCGCATCCCCGACCTGACCGCCTGACTCGGCATAGAACGGCGTGCGGTCGAGCACCACCTCGCCCTGCTCTCCGGAATTCAACGCATCGACGGAGACGGCATTGCGTAACAGCGCGACCACGCGCCCCTCGCCGTCCAGTCCCTCATAGCCTTGAAAGTGATCGTGCGACGCAACGAATCCCGAGCTCGTGATCGCGTCGACCCCTGCCGTCAGATCCACGCCGAACTTGCTGGCCTCCTGTGAGCGCCGTCGCTGCTCCTCCATCGCAGCATCGAAGCCGGACTGATCGATCGTCAGACCCCTCTCGCGTGCAACGTCCGCCGTCAGATCCGCCGGAAACCCGAAGGTGTCATAGAGCTTGAAAACCGTCTGCCCGTCGATGACCCCGGCACCCTTCATCGGCCGGATGACGCCCTCGAGCAATTCCATTCCGTTGGCAAGCGTCTCCGCAAACCGCTCCTCCTCCAGTTTCAACACGCGTTCCGCCTGCGCGCTTCCGCGTATCAGCTCGGGATACGCCTCCCCCATCTCCCTCTCCAGCACCCGGACCAGCTTGTAGAAGAAGGTCTCCTGGATGCCGAGCTTGTATCCGTGGCGGACCGCGCGCCGGATGATTCGGCGCAGCACATAGCCGCGACCCTCGTTCGAAGGCATCACTCCATCGACGATCAGGAAGGCGCAGGCGCGGATGTGATCGGCAATGACACGCAGCGAGCTCGAGGTCAAATCGGGGGTCTTGGCCAGTTCCGCCGCCGCCTGGATGAGACTCCTGAACAGATCGATATCATAATTGGAGTGCACTCCCTGCATCACCGCCGCGATCCGCTCGAGCCCCATCCCCGTATCCACCGACGGTCGGGGAAGCGGTGTCAGCTTGCCCTGCGCCGAACGCTCGAACTGCATGAATACGAGGTTCCAGATCTCGACATACCGGTCGCCATCCTCATCGGCCGAGCCTGGTGGTCCACCCGGTACCTCGGACCCGTGGTCGTAGAAGATCTCGCTGCACGGACCACACGGACCCGTATCGCCCATGGCCCAGAAGTTTGATTGCTCGCCGAGGCGCCGGAAGCGGCTGGCCGGGATACCGATCTCGTTCAGCCAGATATTGGCCGCTTCGTCATCCTCGAGATAGACGGTCGCCCACAGCCGATTGGGGTCGAGCTTCAGGGTGACCGTGAGGAAATCCCACGCAAAGCGGATGGCCTCGCGCTTGAAGTAATCCCCGAACGAGAAATTCCCGAGCATCTCGAAGAACGTGTGGTGGCGAGAGGTATAGCCCACGTTTTCCAGATCGTTGTGCTTGCCGCCGGCACGCACCACGCGCTGACTCGAAGCCGCCCGCAAGTAGCCGCGCTTCTCCTTGCCGACGAACACGTCCTTGAACTGCACCATCCCGGCGTTGGTGAACAGCAGCGTAGGGTCATTCACGGGGACGAGCGAGCTCGAAGGCACGACGGTGTGGCCGCGCTCGCCGAAGAAATCCAGGAAAGCGCTGCGGACGGCGGCCGCGCTCACCGGGACACCAGCGGCTCTCAGGGAGGTATGCGAGGTCTTGCTCAAAACTGCTCAGTCCGGTTCGTAGTCGCCACCGAAGGCCAAACGAATATGATCCGATGAAAAGCCCCGGTACTGCAAAAAGCGCGCTTGGCGGGCCTTCTCGGGCCAGGCGGTAGGGGCTTCCGCCCCGAATTTACGGCGTCGTGCCTCGAGCGCCAGCGTCCGCCAATCCGGGGTGGCCAGGGAGGCCTCGATCAGTCCTTCCGCCACACCCAGTGCCCGCAGGTCCGCGCCGATCCGCACAGGCCCCTGCCCGCGGGCGGCATGGTAGCTCACGTAATTTTCGGCGTATCGGGCGTCGTCCAGAACATGGGTCTCGAGCAGCGCAGCGATTGTCTCCGAGCTCACCTGGGCCTCGAAGCCCTGCTGCTCAAGTCGCTTCCGGAGCTCGCCGCTGCCGTAATCCCTGCGGGCCAGCAAGCCGATCGCGCTTGCTCGCGCGGCCGCGCTATCGCCGGCCTGCTCCGGATCGATTCTGCTGCGTATGCGGCGGGAGCGCATAACCGCTTCCGCCGGCCGGGCCCGCTGAGTCGGCGGCCCGCCTTAGGCGGACAGGCCTGCCGAATCCGCTTCGGCAGCTCCATTGCCGTTGTTGCGCGGCTGGCGCACTGGCAGAAGCTTCGTGCGGATCTGCTCTTCGATCTCGCGAGCCACTTCTTTGTTCTGCTGCAGGAAGGTCCGGGCGTTGTCCTTACCCTGGCCGATGCGGCTGCCCTTGTACGAGTACCAGGCGCCAGACTTCTCGACGATCCCCTGGGCACTGCCCAGGTCGATGATCTCGCCTTCCCGGGAGATCCCGACGCCGTACATGATCTCGAATTCCGCCTCGCGGAACGGCGGTGCCACCTTGTTCTTGACGACCTTCACGCGCGTCATGTTGCCCGTTACTTCCTCACCGCTCTTGATGGCGCCGATGCGGCGAATGTCCAGGCGCACCGAGGCGTAGAACTTCAGCGCATTGCCGCCGGTCGTGGTCTCGGGATTGCCGAACATCACCCCGATCTTCATGCGGATCTGATTGATGAAGATCACGATGGTGTTGGAGCGCTTGATATTGCCGGTGAGCTTGCGCAGCGCCTGGGACATCAGGCGAGCATGCAGACCCAACTGCATCTCTCCCATCTCGCCCTCGATCTCCGCCTTTGGCGTGAGTGCCGCGACGGAATCAATGACCACGACATCCACGGCGCCCGAGCGCACCAGCATGTCGGTGATCTCCAGCGCCTGCTCGCCCGTATCCGGCTGAGATACCAGCAGGTCGTTGATGTTGACGCCAAGCTTCTCGGCGTACGCGGGATCAAGCGCGTGCTCCGCATCTACGAAGGCGGCCGTGCCGCCTTCGCGCTGCACTTCGGCGATGACCTGTAGCGTCAGGGTCGTTTTGCCCGAGGATTCCGGGCCGTAAACTTCCACCACCCGGCCGCGCGGCAGTCCGCCGATACCCAGCGCGATGTCGAGTCCGAGTGAGCCTGTGGATACGGCCTCCACGTCGTACGTGGCGGACGCATCGCCCAGCCGCATGACAGAGCCCTTTCCAAACTGCTTCTCAATCTGACCCAGCGCGGCGGCAAGCGCCTTCTTGCGGTTCTCTTCCACGGTTTGACCCCGGCAACGATCGCGGTGAAATTTCCGATGCGCATTATCCCACAAACCGATCGCAGCGCGACCGCGTGAGCGATGTTATTGCGCTTTTTTTCCAGACATTTGCGCACTTTCTGCGCACAGTGGCCAGCGATCGAGAGCACTGTATAACGAGCCGGCCGAGCCCGTGCGACTGTCGATGAGCGCAAATTGTGGGAAGCGCCAGGTCACGGGCCTCATCGCGTGGCCCAGGGCTTTGTTGACCTTGCGCGCGAGAGTGACATGTACACGGAAGGGCTTGAGATCTGGAGCAAAACCATCCGCCAGCAAGCGCTCCCTGAGTCGGCCGGCCAGTGCGGCGGCCGTGGCTCGCCCAGCGGATGCACCTGACTCACTGCCCAGAGCGCCTGTAGCGACATCGCTCGGCAGAGCGCACAGGACCTTGGCCCTCTTCCAGTACTCGATGCGCTCGAACACCAGTTCCAGCAGGCGTGACGTCCCAGCCGTCACGCACTCACCGGGATCACGCTCCTCGCACACCTCGTGCGAGACCGCCTCTGCAATCGAGCGCACGGAGGCGAGACGGGCTTCGGGGATGGACCCGAGAAACACTAGCGTCACGTGGAAATTGCACGCCGGCACCGAGCGCGGCAAACCAAGCCCAGTCTTGGTTCGCTGCGATGATCCTGGGGAGCTCAACAGGGCTCGCACGGCATCGCGTGTCGCGCGTTCCAGCTCACGCTGATCGGCCTCCTGCGGCCACAGGGCGAAGAACAGCCGCCGGGCCGGTTCCTGCTCGCGGCTCGAGCCTTCAGCGCAGGGCATCCAGCCGTGCCAGGAGCTTCAGCGCATGCTCGACCGACACCCGCCGTACCGCCTCCCGGTCACCCCCAAAGAGTTGCCCATCGGTAACCAGCGAGGGCCCCGAGGCCTCGGCGGTCTGGGCGGCGCCCGCACTGCTGGGCAGCCCGCTGCCGGCACCCCTAATCGGTGCGCCACGCAACCCACGACTTCCGACGCAGAACCACACCGTCCCCACGGGCTTCTCATCCGAGCCTCCTTCGGGGCCCGCTATTCCGCTCACGGCGATCGAAATAGCGGCTCTTGTGACCCGTAGAGCGCCTACGGCCATTTCGCGCACGGTCGCCTCGCTCACCGCGCCGTGCTCGTCAAGGGTTCTGGCGGAGACTCCGAGGTCGCGCATCTTCGCCGCCTCCGAGTAGGTCACGAACCCGCACTCGAACCAGCGCGAGCTGCCGGGCAGGTCGGTGAAGACTTTGGCGATCCAGCCGCCCGTGCAGGATTCGGCCGTCACGATCCGCTGCCCTTGCTCGAGGACCTGCTTCGCGACCTGCGCAGCCAGCGCCGACAACTCCTGATCCGTCACCATGCGCCGAAGTGTACCCGCCAGGAGCCCGGCTGAAACCGGGCACGACCCAGGGGACCCCGGGAAATCGAGCCTCTGGATGATCGGTCCTTACGGACTTCCCATCGCGAGCTCGATTTCCGGGGTGGTGCCGGGAGAGTGAGGGCCCTATTTGCCGCCGTGGTTGCGCGTGGCAGCCTCAGCGTTCACCAGCCCGAAGCCGGTGAAGTTGTTGATCGCTTCCTTGGGCTCCGCCGTGATCGTCGAGGTGAATTTCTGTCCGTTGTCGAGGACGACCGTCACCTTCGCGCCGCGGAATCGGTCCGGATCCTCCTGGACCGAGCCTTCGATGGGTGCGAACACCGAGACACCGAAGTCGAAGGCATCCCCGCCAGAGAGCGGACGGGCCGGCGTGATCGTGCCCTTGGTGGCATCCGTGCTCACTGACCAGATCAGGTCATCGGGCGCAATCCCGTTCGAGTCGCCCACGCTGAACCGGTTGAGGTTCGTATTGAACGTGAGGCCGATCGGCGCCACATCGAACGTGATCGACCGGATCGAGTGCCGGCCGATCGAGCCGCCGACCTCGACACTGAAGTCACGATCCCAGCGGGTCCAGTCCGCGTTGATCGCAAAGGCCAGCGGTCCCGCGATGGTCCCGGCGATCCAGCGAATGTTGGCCAGCGGAATGGGCGTTGTGGTCTGCTCCAGGCGCTTGTAGAGCTGCGCCGGCTTCATGCTCCCGGACCCTCCGGCAGCCTGGAGAACGAGTGCGCCCACTGCCGCGGCATCCGGCGCAGCAGCGCTCGTGCCGAAGAAGTTCTGGAAGCCCGTGCCATCCGGATCCGACCCACCGAAGAAGGTCGTGTCCACCCCATCGGCCGCCGTGATCTGCGGCGAGAAGCGGATCTCGGGCGCGCGCAATCGGCGCCCGGCGGTATCGAAGTAGATCGTCACCGGGCCAGGCGAGCTGAAGTCCTCGGGGAATTTCGGGATGGCGTAATAGGTCGCTGCCACTCCCAGGGCGCCGGTCGCGTTCGGATGGCCGAACGTCGAGGGCGCATTCTGCCGCTGACTGACGCCCAGGCCATTGTCGATCACGTACTTGATGTGCTTGGCAGGGCCGCCGTTCACGTTGCCGATGACCACCTGGTAGTCGCTGACGTTCGCGCCGCCTATCACGTCGGTGGGAAACGGCTCCAGATCGGCCTGCTCGAGCGGCTGATCAGTCTGCAGGTTGTTGTCGGTGGTGTACGCCACGGTCTGAGCCGTGTTCGGATCCAGCCAGTTGCCGTCCTTGTCGAAGATATAGATGTTGAAATCGGTCTTGACCAGCCCGAGGTTGAACGGCTCGTCCCACTGGAAGTCGAGGAAGTCGGGTGCGGCGATCGTCAGCCGCTGCGTGATGCTCGTCGAGCCATCCTCATTCTTGAACGTATGGATGGTCTTCGGGCGGATCGCCTCGGGGATCTGATCGAGCTGCACGTTCGACTGGCCCTTCGCCACCAGCGTCTGCGCCTTGGCGAAGGAAATCGGGCGATACGTATCCTCGAAGGCCTCGAGCCCATTGTTGCCGGCGGAGGAGAAGTACGCCGCGCCGTCCTGGCTCACGATGTTGATCGCCTGGGACAGCAGGCCATCGGAATACATCGGCTCATCGGAATAGCCGACGTCATCGACGATGACATCCGCGCCGAATTCCGTGCGCAGCGCCAGAATGTTCTCCGCAAACTGCAGCTCACCGTTGAAGGCGCTCGCAAAGCCCAGTGCCGCACCGGGTGCGATGTCGTGCACGAGCTGCAGCATGGCCCGTCCCTCATCCGTGCCCGGACCCTGATTCTCGAAACTCTCGTTGATGTCCTGCAGCACCGTCACGGCCTTGGGCAGATCCCCGCTGGCCTCATCCTGCTTGGCATGCGTGATGCACGTCGGGCAGTCATCGAAGCTATCCGAGAGCGCGCCGATCTTGATGCCGGTTCCATCGAATCCGTGCTTCTGCGCGATGTCGGCTTTTTCCAGCGCCACCGCCTGGCTCTGGACCTTTCCGGCGCGCTTCACCGGCCGGTGCTCGGCATGAATCGAATGGACGCCTGCTACGTTGGCAACGCGCTGAGCAGCGGCTAGCGGCATGTAACCCTCGACGAGCGAGGGATTGATCGTGCTCCGCGTCTGCAGCCGGAAACCGGCCGCGGCGAGCCTCGCGAGCACCGCATTCGCGTTCGCACCGGGCATCAGGCGGATGATCACCATCGGATCTCCGGCTCGACTCGTGAGGTGCGCTTGCAATTTCTGCGAGAGACGCGGATCACCGCGGTCGTAGGAAGCCACCAACTCACGCAACCCCGACGCAAGCGGCGCTGGCGCGGCAGAAGCGGTGCTGAGACCACCTACAAGCAAACAAACGGCGGCTGACGCAATCGCGCCAGCGTGAGGCGACATACGCATGACTGTTATCTCCCTATGGGCGCGCGTTTTGTTACGTGAGCGCGCTGATATCGGGCACGCTAGGATGCGGACGGCGCATCGTCAAGGCCAGAATGCATGGTGGGAACACCGGACTGGCGTCCGCACCGGGCGCGTGACGCACACTCGGCGCTGCTACGAACTGCCAAGCTGACTCTGCAATGACACGCCGATGACACGGCGTTGGTTTGCCGGCTGACTGACGCGTTAGCTCGCACGCCGCTCTCTCCCATCACGTGTCTTCTCCTCGCGCGGCGGGTCTATTTCACAACCCACTGACGGTCCGATCGCCTTATCAATCATCGAGCTGCAGTGCGGCTTATCGTGCAGCTGACGCTCCTGAGGCGATATCAGCTCCGGTCAAGCTGCATCCGGTAGGGCCGCCCAGCGCCGAAAATCGGCAGAAGCCCCTAAGCTCTGTAAACCGACGATCGCCAAGCGCGCCGCTATCGGCAGGAACCCCAGCCGCTGCCAATCGGCGATGGTCCACGCCGCAAATTCGCTGCGCGGAAGCTTTGGCTTGGACTAGTGTCTGAGCTGCGACTAGTATCCGGGCGGCGTTCCCAATCCTCCTCAGCGATAGGACAAAGATGCGCATCGACTCTGCGACCACTTCCCGGCTCACGAGCGCGGCGGCTGCGGCGCTGCTGTTGGTCTCGACCCCCGTCCCGGCGGCGCACGGCCAAAAGCGGCAACTGGTGGAATTCGAGAAGATGACCTGGGTGGAAGTGAAAGACGCCCTGGCGGCGGGCCGTACGACGATGCTGATCTACACCGGCGGAGTCGAGCAGCGTGGACCGCAGAACGCCAATGGAGGCCACAACCAGATGGCCTACGCCACCGTCAAGGCGATCGCCGAAAAGCTCGGTAATGCTCTGTTCATGCCCGTGCTGCCCTTCACCCCCAACAACGCCGATCCCCAACTCCCCGGAACCATCGGCATCACCGGCGATCTGCTGAGCGAAATACTCGAGCGCCTGACGGACCAGTCGGTCGTCAACGGCTTCAAGAATGTGATCCTCATGGGCGACCACGGCGGTGGTCAGCCGAAGGTCTATGCCGAGGCCGCGAAGAAGCTCAACGACAAGTACTCCCCGCAGGCAATCCACGTGTATTACTGCGATCAGGTCTACAAGGCCGCCGATGATGCGTTCGACCATTACCTGGCTCAGCACGGCTACCCGGCGAGCGAGCATGGCGGTATTCCCGATACAGCCGAGATGATGTATCTCGACAAGGACCACACCTGGGTGCGCAGAAATCTTGTGGCCACGGCGCTGGGCGATCCGGTGCTCGATGGCAAGACCCAGGTGGGTCCCAACAGTCCGCACAACGGTATCTCCGGAGATGCCCGCCGCTCGACCCCGGAGCTCGGCAAGGAGGTCTTCGATATGAAGGTCGATTACGCGGTCCGGCAGATCAAGGAGTTTCTCGGCTCGAAGTGATCTGGCCCACCGACGACGAAGCGGCTGTCACGCCCTCTTCGTCGTCGGCGTCAATCAGACACGAAGGAGGCTTCGATGAGCGCTCGAGCGATGGCTGCTGTGGTGGGTTCTCTGCTGGGAGCACTGGCTCAACCGGCGAGTGCGCAGTCCGCGCCGCCCAAGCCGTGTGCCGCGCCCGAGTATCGGCAATTTGACTTCTGGGTGGGCAGTTGGGACGTGTTTCCAACTGGGCGTGCGCAACTGGTCGCACACAGCCTGATCGAGGGCGTCTACAACGGATGTGGGGTGCGGGAGAATTGGCTGCCGCTCAAAGCGGAGAACTCCGGTGGCAGTCTCAACATCTACGTGCCATCGGAAAAGCTGTGGCGTCAGACCTGGATTGATTCCAGCGGTGCCCGAGTGGATTTCAAGGGTGGATGGACGGGGACCTCCATGAGGCTCGAGGGCTTGTGGCAGGATTTCCTCGCCCCGGGCAAGGCAGCGCTCGTGCGCATGACCTACACCCGCAGCGAGGACGGCTCCGTGCGCCAGCTCGGCGAAGCCTCGAGCGACCACGGCAAGACCTGGAAGCCGAGTTTTGATTTCACCTATCGCCCGGCAAAGCACTGACACGCCACCGCCTCGCGCTGGTCAGCGCAAGGCTCTCACCGGCACTTAATCCCCGGACCTCACGGCCCGTCCCGGCCGGGATCCGCGCCAGCTACAATCCGGCCCCTGGCCCGTTCTCCATCAGCTCCCCCTGCAGAAAAGCTCTTGAACGACAACCACCTAGCTCATACGCCGGTCATGCAGCAGTACCTGCGGATCAAGAGCCAGCATCCGGACATTCTTCTCTTCTACCGGATGGGCGACTTCTACGAGCTGTTCTACGACGACGCCCGTCGCGCGGCTTCTCTGCTTGACATCACGCTCACCACCCGCGGCCAGTCCGCGGGTCAGCCCATCCCGATGGCAGGCGTCCCGTTCCACAGCGTCGAGTCCTACCTGGCGCGTCTGGTACGCAAGGGCGAGAGCGTCGCGATCTGCGAGCAGATCGGCGACCCGGCGAAAGCCAAAGGCCCCGTCGAGCGGCAGGTGGTCCGGATCATCACACCGGGAACCGTGACCGATGAGGCGCTGCTGGAGGAACGCCAGGAGACGCTGGCCGCGGCCGTGGCCATGGGGCACGACCAAGGCGGTGAGCAGTTCGGCCTCGCCTGGCTTGACCTGTCCGCGGGCCGCTTCACGGTGCTACAGGCGCAGGGACGCGATGCGCTCGCCGCCGAGCTGGAGCGGCTCCGGCCTGCGGAGCTGTTGGTATCGGAGAATGAGCGCGACGAAAGCCTGGCGCGCAACGGAACCACCCTGCGTACGCGAGCGCCCTGGTACTTCGAGCTGGCGAGTGCCTCGCGCCTGCTGACGGATCAGCTCGGCACGCTCGACCTGAAGGGATATGGCGCGGACGAGCTTCCCTTGGGGATTTGCGCGGCCGGCGCACTGCTGCAGTACATTCGTGACACTCAGAAGTCCGCACTCCCACACATCCGCACCCTGCATGTCGAAGAGCGCACCGACGCACTGATCGTAGACGCGGCCACTCGTCGCAACCTCGAGCTCGATGTCAGCCTGTCCGGTAACCCACAGGCGACTCTGTTTGCCCTCATCGACCAGTGCAAGACCGCAATGGGCTCGCGTCAGTTGAGGCGCTGGCTGAATCGGCCGATCACCGACCAGGCCGAGCTGCGCGATCGCTACCACGCCGTCGGCGTGTTGATCGACGGCCGTCGTTTCGAGGGTGTGCGCGAGGTGCTGGCCGGAATTGGCGACATCGAGCGCATCCTCGCTCGCGTCGCCCTGCGATCGGCACGCCCCCGGGACCTGACACAACTGAGGACGTCCCTCGGCTTGGTGCCGGGCCTGCGCGCAGCGCTCGCCTCGCTGGAATCACCGTTTCTCCAGGCTCTGCGCGAGCGCATCAGCACGCACGCTGAGGTCGTGCAACTGCTCACGGTGTCCATTGCTGCGGACCCTGCCGTGTTCGTGCGGGACGGCGATGTCATTGCCCCGCGCTACGACGCACAACTCGATGAGCTGCGGCAGATCGCGACCCACACCGACGAATTCCTGCTCGACCTCGAGCGGCGTGAACGCGAGCGCACCGGCATCTCAGGACTGCGACTCGGCTTCAACCGCATACAGGGCTTTTATATCGAGATAACGCGCAAGGATGCGGAGCGCGTGCCGAAGGATTACGTGCGACGTCAGACGGTCAAATCGGCTGAGCGCTTCATCACCGCGGAGCTGAAGAGCTTCGAGGACCGCGTCCTCAGCGCCCGTGAGCGCTCACTCGCCCGCGAGAAGGAGCTGTACGAGGCCATCCTGGCACACCTGATCGACCACCTGTCCCCGATGCAAGCTTCCGCCGCCGCGCTGGCCGAACTCGATGCGCTGGCCTCGCTCGCCGAGCGCGCCGCCACCCTGCAATGGACGCGCCCGCAGCTCGTGGCGCAAGCGTGCCTCGACATCGAGTCCGGCCGCCATCCGATCGTGGAGCGATTCTCCACCGCCCCGTTTGTGCCGAATGACCTGCGCCTCGGCGCGGGCCGATGCATGCTCATCATCACCGGTCCCAACATGGGCGGTAAGTCCACCTACATGCGCCAGGCGGCCCTGATCGTCCTGCTCGCACACATGGGCAGTTACGTCCCGGCGGATCGCGCGACAATCGGCCCGCTCGATCGGATCTTCACGCGCATCGGCGCGGCGGATGATCTGGCCGGTGGCCGCTCGACCTTCATGGTCGAGATGACGGAAGCGGCCAACATTCTGAACAACGCCAGCGCGCGCAGCCTGATCCTCATGGATGAGATCGGCCGGGGCACCAGCACCTTCGATGGGTTATCGCTCGCCTGGGCGATGGCCCGCCACATCGCCACGCGACTCCAATCCTTCACACTCTTTGCGACTCACTACTTCGAGCTGACCACGCTGGCGAGCGAAGTGGAGGGCTGTGCGAATGTGCATCTGGATGCCACGGAGCATGGCGAGGGCATCATATTTCTTCATGCCGTGAAGGAAGGCCCCGCCAACCGCAGCTATGGCCTGCAGGTGGCGCAACTGGCTGGCGTTCCTCACGAGGTGATTGCCCAGGCCCGCCGTTACCTCGAGGCGCTCGAATCGCACCGCGACCGGCCGGGCCCACGCGCCAACGACCCGCGCTCTGCCCAGGGAGAGCTCCCTCTCGAGCCGCCGGCACCGCTACCGGATATCGTGCGCGAGGCGCTTCAGGCGATTGACCCCGACGAGCTCTCACCCAAAGCCGCTCTGGAGACGTTGTACAGGCTGCGCAAGCTACTGGCTGAGAACTGAAGGCGCCACTTGCGCTATCGCAGTGAGAATCGGCCGTCGCGCAGAAACGCGCCGGTGGCGCGGGCGACCAGCGGTGAGACGAGCATTCCCAGGTGACTGACCGGCAAGGTGATGTGGTCGGTGGCTCCTGGCAGCTGAGTCTCGCTGACACCGATGGTGCCGTCGCAGTCCTCCTCGAACTTGGCGAGCAGCTGGCCGAATCCCAGCGGCTGCGTTCCGGCGATGATCCCGAGCGGCCGGTCGGCCTCCCAGCGCCTTTGCCGGGGCTGCAACAGCTCGTCCGCCACCGACTTGCCCATCAGAGAGGCGACCAGGCGGATGTGGCCGGCCTGCACCGCCGCCCGGCTCGCGACGGCCGGTGTCCCCAGAAACACGACTCGCCCCGGGGGTTGCTGCGGGTAACGCTCGAGGAAGCGATAGATCACCAGCCCGCCGAGGCTGTGTCCGACGAAGTGCAGGCGGGGCGCGCGCAGCCCACCCACGAATCCCTGCAGGCGCGCGATGATCTCCGGCATCGCGGCCGCCGCGGCGGCGTAACGGAATGAATGCACCTCGAGCCCGAACTCGCGCGACAAACGGCGGCGCAGCAGCAGCGACTCCCCGCCGGACATCCACAGGCCGTGAACGTAAACTACCGCTTCCCCCATATCGCTCGACAATCCTGGGCGGGCCGGGAACACTCTACGGAGGCCGACATTACCAAGAAACGGCGCTACGCAGCATGGCTGCCGGCGTGTAGTGAGTAGTAGGTCCCGCGGCCGCGATCGTCGGCGGGCGGTCATCCGGTGGAGGGGGTCGTTGCCAATAGTGGATGTCATGCGCCGGGCACTGACGGCCGTTGTGCTCCTGAGCGTTCTCATCCTCTGCGATGTGCCCCGGGTGTATGGCGCTGACCCGCAGCCCTACAAGGTCGATATGGCTTCCACCCCGGACAGCGCCCTGAACTCCACGCTCAAGGCGACATCGGAGCTGATGACACTGCGCACGTCGGCCCCGGTGGGGCCCTATGGGCTCATTGGACGGGCGCGCGGCGACCTCGACCGTCTGAAGACCGTGTTGGAAAGCTTCGGGTACTACCAGAGCTATGTCGGCATCACCATCGACGGCCTGCCATTGGATGACCCGGGTGTGGGCGAGGAGCTGACCGCGCGTACCAAGGACAACGATTCGCGCATCAAGATCACCTATAGCCTCGGAGCGCTGTATCACCTGCGCAAGATCGACATCGACGGCGACGTACCCAAGGGCGCTACGGGGGCGCTCGGCTTATCGACCGGCGCGCCGGCGGTCGCCTCGGACGTGCTGGCGGCCGGGGACCGCCTCGTGACAGCGCTCCAGGATCAGGGGTACGCCTTCGCCAAAGTAGACACTCCTACGGCCTATGAGGATCCCCCCAATCGTGTGCTGGACGTGCGCTTTCACGTCGTGACTGGTCAGCGCGTCAAGATCGGCGATATTCGCGTCAGAGGCTTGAAGCGCATCAAGGAGTCAGTGGTGCGCAAGCGCCTGCTCGTGCACACAGGCGAACAGTACGGCGCGACGAGGATCGAGACGGCCCGCAAGGATCTGTTGGCGCTCGGTGTGTTCTCCTCGGTCAGCGTCCGGGTCGGGACCAAGCCAGACAGCGAGGGGCGCGTCCCCCTCACGTTTCAGATCCGCGAGCGCCTGCAGCACGCTGTGAGCGTAAGCGGAGCCTACTCGAGCGACCTGGGTGGCAGCACCGGCGTTACCTGGACCGATCGCAACGTCTCCGGTGGCGGGGATTCGTTGACCCTCGCGGCCTCAGCGCTGAACCTCGGAGGCGGCACCGCGAGCAACGGCATTGGCTATGACACCAGCGCCAAGTACGTGATCCCCGACTTCCATCGCCGTGATCAATCGCTTCAGGTCTCGCTCGAGGCGCTGAGCCAATCCCTCGTGAGCTATGACCAGAAAGCCCTGACGGCAGGGCTCGCGTTCAACCGCAAGCTCTCGAACATATGGAGCGCCGGCGTCGGCTTCAACGTGGAAACGGAACGGATTGTCCAGCAGGAATGCGTACCGCTGCCCGCATCGAACGATCTGGCTGACTTCACCCAGTATTGCAACCCGGCCGCGAACACTGTGTGCCAGCTTGTGCCTCTGAGCCTCTTCACGCCACCGCAATGCGTCTCGCAAACTTTCCACTACACGCTGTTGTACCTTCCTATCAGCGCAACCTACAACACGACCGGCCTCGGTTCGCCTCTCGAGGACGCTGTGAAGGGTCTGCGTATCACGCTCACCGTGACGCCGACGCTTTCGATCGGCCGCCCCAACACCCGCTTTTTCATCACCCAGGCAAGCGTGTCCACTTATCTGGATCTGCAGAAGCTGGGCCTCAACCAGAACCCCGGCCGAAGCGTTCTGGCGTTTCGGGCACTGGCCGGCGTCGCCGCCGGGGCAAGCGAGTTCAGTCTGCCGCCTGACCAGCGCTTCTACGCTGGAGGCAGCGGCACGATCCGCGGCTACCGCTATCAGTCGGTCGGACCGGTGTTTCCAGATGGCAATCCCGTCGGTGGAACCGCGATCCAGGCCGGCAGCATGGAGTATCGACAGCGCCTGGGCATGAGCTTTGGTACCGCCGTGTTCGTGGATGCCGGTCAGGTGAGCAAGAATCTGAATATCCTGAACTCCACCATGCGCTTCGGCACTGGGGCAGGCGTGCGTTACTACACGCCGATCGGACCGATTCGCGTGGACATAGCGGTACCGATCAACAAGCGGCCGAGAACGGCCACGTTTCCAGGCGACGACTCCTTCGAGGTCTACATCGGACTGGGGCAGGCCTTCTGATGCGCCGGGCGCTGAAAATCTCCGCATGGAGCCTCGGGGGCCTGCTGGCGTTCGTGCTTCTCTCGGTCGGTGCCCTGCTGATCCTCGGCAATACCGACAGCGGTCGGGCCTTGATCATCCGTCTGACCGCGCAATTGACGCACGGTCACGTCCGGCTCGCCGGCATCGGCGGGACGTTTCCGGCGGCGCTGGAGCTGGAGAGACTGCAACTCAGCGACGACCGCGGCCCCTGGCTCTGGGCCCAGCGCATCACGCTGCGCTGGTCGCCCATGGCCTTGCTCGCGCGCCATGTTGCGATCGACACGCTGCACGTGGGGCTGCTGCATATCGAGCGGGCACCCGAGCCCAGCAAGCCCCCCAAACCCCACAGCACGCCCTCGATTCCCCATTCCGACCTCACCCACCTCTCCATCGATACTCTCGAGCTCGGTCCGGCGCTGGCGGGTACGGCCGTTTCCCTGGTCGTGCAGGGGAGCGCTCACCTGCGTTCGCTGCAGGATGCGACGGCCCATGTGGTAGCACAGCGCACTGGCGGATTCGGCGACTACGAGGTGCAACTTCAATTCGACCCCCAGCGCATGGATGCCTCCCTGACGCTGCGCGAGCCACCCCATGGTCCGCTGGAAAACATCCTGAAGATGCCCGCGCTCGGAGAGCTCTCGGTACTGGCGAAGATCAACGGTCCCCGCACAGCGGAGAGCATCCAAATCCTGCTGGGCGCCGGGTCACTGCGCGGGGACGTGCAGGGAACTGTCGATCTGACCGAACCCTCCGCAGATCTGCGCTATTCGATCAACGCCCCCGCCATGCAGCCCTATGCGGGACTCTCCTGGCAAAGCGTGCACCTGCAGGGCCGATGGCACGGCACCCTCAAGGCCCCGACGGCTGACGGGCATCTGCAGGCCTCCGAGATTCAAGTCCCCGGAGGAACCGCTCTGGCAGCCCTGAATGCCGACCTCACGGCGGACGCGGGCCTTCTGACAGTCAAGGCCGTCGTGCAAGGACTGCTGATACCGGGCTCGCAACCGAAGATCTTCCAGGATTCGCCGCTGAGGCTGGAGGCCGCCGTCCACCTGCGCGACGGCCAGCGTCCGGTCGAGCTCACCGCCTCGCATCGGCTGTTCAATCTCAAGGCGCACGCGATCACCGCCGGAGAACAAAGCGCACAGCTCGACCTGCGACTACCGGATCTGGCACCGCTGGCTGCAGTCGGCGGCCAGAAGATCGCCGGCAACGCGACCGTCAAAGCGCAAGTCACCCGCGATGGCACCTCGACTCACCTGTCCGCCGATGCGGACGCGGCTATCGATGGCGGAGCGGCGGCCTGGGCCAATCTCCTGCGCGGCGGCGATACCCGTCTGCACCTGGCCGGGGAGTTGAGCGATGAGAAGATCGCAATCGAGCGTCTGCAGCTCGCAGGGCCGGCCCTATCTCTCACCGGCAGCGGCACGCTCGGGCGCAAGGCGCCGCAGGATCTGGATGCCCGCCTCGATCTGAGCCTGCCGAACCTGGCGAAGCTCTCATCCGCGCTGACCGGAACTCTGCGGGCCTCGGGAAAGCTCACCGGGCCGAGCAGCTCGCTCACGGTCGACTCGGAGCTGACCTCCACGGTCTCCGTGCATGGCTCGCCGACCGGCACCCTCTCTGCGACCGTGCGCGCACAAGGGCTGCCGGAATCGCCCAAAGGCACCGTGGAAGCCCACGGCGACCTCGATGGCTCGCCGCTCGTCCTCAACGTTGCTGTGGAGCGGACCAGCGCCGACCTGATGCAGGTCCTCATCCATCATGCGGACTGGAAGAGCGCGCACATCGAAGGCGAGCTGGCCAGCGGACCGGACTTCAACCAGGCGAGCGGCAACCTGCGGATGCGCATGACTCGGCTGGCGGACCTCGATCGGATCCTCGGCAGCACCCTGCAAGGAAGCATCGCAGGCAACCTGGCTCTGAAGCCGGGCGCCTCGCAATCGCACGGCGAGCTGCAGATCGAGGCGCATGACCTGCTGACCGGCGGAATCCTCACCAACGACCAGCTCACGGCCGAAGGGACACCGGATGCGTTGAGCCTGACGCTTGCTGCGCGCTCGCCCGCGGTGGGCGGTGAGCCCGCCGAGGCTCACTGCAGCGCCCGGCTCAATCTGACCGGGCGGGCGCTGCAGTTGGAGACACTGGAAGGCTCGTACCGCGGTCAGACGCTCAAACTGCTCTCTCCCGCGAAACTGTCCTTCGCGGACGGCTTCTCCGTGGACAGTCTCAGACTGGGAGTGCAACAGGCCGAGCTCTCACTCGCGGGTCGCCTCTCCCCCGTGCTCGATGCCCACGCTTCGTTGAAGCAAATCAAGCCGGAACTGATCAACACCTTCATCCCCAACCTGCTTGCCAGCGGCAACATCCAGGCGGACGCGCAGGTGCAGGGTAGTTTCGCGGCCCCGACGGGCAACGTAACCCTGGATGCCACCGGCCTGCGTGCGGCCAACGATGTCGCCCGGGGACTGCCGGCCACCGATATCCACGCCCAGGCCCAATTGCAGGGCGGCACCTCCGACGTCAACGTCAAGCTGTCCGCGGGAAATGCCTCGCACCTGGTGCTGAACGGCCGCGCTCCGTTGGCTGCCAGTGGCAATCTGGACCTGAAGCTCACGGGAAACCTGGATGTGGGCTTGCTCAACCCGCTGCTCGAGGCGCGGGGCCGCCACGCTGCGGGCGAGCTTGCCGTGGACACCACGATCACGGGGGCAGCGGCCTCTCCCGAGATCGGCGGGACCGTGCGAATCGCGAAAGCCAGTCTGCGTGACTACACTCAGGGCACTAACCTGGCAGAGATCAACGGTGAGTTGAGCGGCGACCACGGCACGCTGCGAATCGAGAAGCTCACGGCCCGCGCGGCCCCGGGCGATCTGTCCATGCAGGGGACGATCGGCGTGCTGCAACCTAAGATCCCGGTCGACATTCAGATCACCGCCCGCAACGCGCAGCCCATCGCCAATAACATCATCACGGCCAACATCAACGCCGACATGACCGTGAAGGGCACGGCCCGGGAGCGGCTGGAGGTTGCCGGAACCGTCCACGTGAATCGCGCGAATGTGGAGATCCCCAGCAGTTTCCCGCCCAACGTGGCCGTGCTCGATGTGCGCCGGCCGGGCGAGGCACCGCCCCCGCAGAACGAGAAGCCGCTGATCATCGCGTTGAGCGTCACCGTGGATGCGCCACGGCAGATCCTGGTCAAGGGCCGCGGGCTCGATGCCGAGCTGGGCGGGCAGATCCGCGTGCGGGGCACGACAGACTCTCCCAATGTCAGCGGTGGCTTCGAGCTGCAGCGCGGTTTCTTCACCCTGGCCAGCAGCAAGCTGACTTTCTCCAATGGAACGGTCACCTTCAACGGCGCCGGGCTCAAGAACCGGATCGATCCGACGCTGGATTTCACCGCCCAGACTCAGGTGACCGACGCCACGGTGATCGTCAAGATCACGGGACTCGCCGATGCGCCGAAGATCGAGCTGAGCAGCACTCCCGATCTGCCGCAGGACGAGATCCTGGCACGCGTGCTGTTCGGCGTGCCCGCCGCCCAGCTCACCGCGCTGCAGATCGTGCAGATCGGCGCGGCGCTCGCGACACTGAGTGGGGGAGGCGCCGGCGGCACTTTCAACCCGGTCGCGAAGATCCAGAAAGCGCTCGGCCTCGATCGCTTATCGGTCGCGGGCGGCTCGAGCAGTACCGGACCACCCGGTACGCAACAGAACAACGGGGCCAGTATCGAAGCCGGCCGCTACGTGTCCAGTCGGGTGTTCGTTGCCGTCAAGGAGTCGACCACGGGAGCGAGCCAGCTTGCCGTGGATGTGGACCTGACCAAGCACATCAAGCTGCAGACCCGTCTGGGAAATGGCGCTGCTGCGCAGGGAACCACTCCGGAGAACGACCCGGGAAGCAGCGTCGGGTTGGCGTACCAGATCGAGTACTGAGTTACTGGGCTGGCGGCGGCGTCCGGACGCGGATGTGCAACTCCTTCAGCTGCGCCTCGCTCACTTCGGTCGGCGCCTCGGTCATCGGATCGGCAGCGGTCTGCGTCTTCGGAAAGGCGATCACCTCGCGGATGCTGTCGGCGCCTGCCATCAGCATGGCGAGCCTGTCCAGGCCGAACGCGATGCCGCCATGCGGGGGCGCCCCGTACTTGAGCGCATCCAGCAGGAATCCAAACTTCAGCTGCGCTTGCGCGGCGTCGATGCCCAGCAGATCGAACACCGTGGACTGCATCTCCTGCCGGTGAATACGGACCGAGCCCCCACCGATCTCCGACCCGTTCAGCACCATGTCATAGGCGTTGGCGGTCGCGCCTTCGGGATCGGCGCGCAGTGCCGCGGGATCCTCGTTCCTCGGCGAGGTGAACGGATGATGCACGGCCACCCAGCGTCGAGCCTCAGCGTCCCATTCAAACATCGGGAAGTCCACGACCCACAGCGGCTGCCAGCCCGGAGTCAGGAGCTTGTGATCCTGGCCCACCTTCAGCCGCAGGGCGCCGAGCGCGTCGTTGACGATTTTTGCGGTGTCCGCGCCGAAGAAAATGAGGTCGCTGTCCTGCGCCCCCGTGCGCTCGAGCAGACCGGCCACCGCCGGATCGCTCAGAAACTTGACGATCGGCGATTGCAGGCCCTCGCGCCCCCGGGCGCGCTCGTTGACCTTGATGTAAGCCAGTCCCTTCGCCCCGTAGCGAGCGACGTAAGCGGTGTACTCGTCGATCTGAGAGCGCGGCATCGCGCCCCCGCCCGGGACGCGTAGCGCCGCCACCCGTCCACGCGGATCCTTCGCCGGACCGGCGAAGACCTTGAAGTCGCAATCCCGCACCAGATCGGCGACGTCCACGAGCTCGAGCGCAATGCGCAGGTCCGGTTTGTCTGACCCGTATCGGCGCATGGCCTCGGCAAATGTCATGCGTGGCAGCGGATCGGGCAGCGAGACCCCCAACACCTCCTGGAAGAGCTGCCTCACCAGTCCCTCCATCAGCCCCATGATCGCATCCTGCCTGAGGAACGAGGTCTCGACGTCGAGCTGCGTGAATTCAGGCTGTCGGTCCGCGCGCAGGTCCTCGTCGCGAAAACAGCGCACGATCTGGTAGTACCGGTCAAAGCCGGCGATCATCAATAGCTGCTTGAATATCTGCGGCGACTGCGGCAGCGCGAAGAACTTACCCGGATGCGTGCGGCTGGGAACCAGGTAGTCGCGAGCACCCTCGGGTGTCGCCTTGGTCAGCATCGGGGTCTCGAGATCGATGAAGCCGTTGTCATCGAGGTAACGGCGCATGGCGCGCGTGATCCGATGCCGCAGACGCAGACGCTGGCTCATTTCCTCGCGCCGCAGATCCAGATACCGAAAGCGCAGGCGGACCTCCTCGCCGACCTGCTCGTCGAGCTGGAAAGGCAGCGGCTCGGAGCGGTTGAGCAGCTCGAGCGACTTCGCGAGCAGCTCGACGCGGCCGGAGGCGAGATTCGCGTTCACGGTTCCGGCAGGCCGCTCCCGCACCCGGCCGCGCACCGAGACCACGAACTCGTTGCGCAGCCGTTCGGCTTCCCGGAATACCTCGGCGGCATCCGGATCGAACACAATCTGCAGCAAACCCTCGCGATCGCGCAGGTCAACGAAGATCACGCCTCCATGGTCCCGCCGCCGGTGAACCCAACCGGCCACCGCGACCTCCTGCCCGATCAGCTTGTCATCGACCTGTCCGCAGTAATGTGAGCGCATAAGGCGCGCGATACTACGGAGCGCCTGCGACCCCCGCAACCGGCTGAACCGGAAGCTTGGCCGTCGAGGCCAGTGGCACCACGACCCCGCAGGTGATGATCATTTTCATCGCTGCGTCGACACTCATCTCAAGCTCGACGACCTGGCGGCGCGGCACGATCACCAGGAAACCCGCGGTCGCGTTGAGCGCATTCGAGATGTACACGCACGCGTGAGGCTCACCGGTGCGGGCGCTTACCTCTGGCATGTCTTCGGCCGTCATGAAGCCCAGACTCCACGTCCCCAGCCGGGGGTACTCGATCATGACGACCCTGCGGAAGGAGCTGGATTGGGAAAAGACACTCTCGGCAAAGCTCTTGACGCCGCTATAGACACTGCGCACCACCGGGATGCGATGCAGCAGCTCCTCCCAGTAGGCAACCAGCTGGCGCCCGATCAGGTTCGTCACGAGCAGCCCGGTCGCCAGCAGCACCGCCAAAGCAAAGACGGCTCCAAGGCCGGGGAGCGCGAACCCCACCAGCGCCTGCGGCCGATAGGCGACGGGCAGCAGCAATAGCGTCCGGTCCATGAGGCCGATGATGAAGGTCACGACCCAGATGGTCGCCAGGATGGGCAACCAGACCAGAATCCCCGCGACCAGATAGCGCCGCAGACCCCTCCTTTTGCCGGGACCGGCCAAGACTCAGCCCCGCCAGGGACTGGCAGCGGCAAACTCGGGCCGCGCCTTGCGCCCCCTCACCGGCGCGCCTTTTTGCGGGCTGCGCGGCCCTTCCCCCGTGCGGTCGCCGACCGCGCTTTCGTGGCGGGACCTTTGCGTCGCGCAGCGGGTTTTGTCGCGGCCTTGGTGCGGGAGCTTCTGGAATTGCCGCCGCCGCTCTCGGCGCTGGCCGCCGGCTTGGAAGGGGCCTCCTGCCCGGGCGAGCCCGCCGCGGCTTGCGCCTTGGTGCTGCCCTTGGCGTCCGCCTTGGCCGCCGTATCCTCGCTTTTGGGGCTCTCGGACTTGGCGGTCTCCTCCTTATCCGCGCCAGCCAGGTTGCGTTTGCCCTCCTTGTCGGACTTGAAGTCGGTCTCGTACCACCCGGCGCCTTTCAGGCGGAACACCGGGGCGGAAACCAGCTTTTTCAGCTTGCGGCGGCCGCACGAAGGGCACTTGGTCAGCGGCGCATCGCTGATCTTCTGCATGACCTCGGTGTAGAACTTGCAGCTCGAGCATTCGTATTCGTAGAACGGCATGACAGTCGTTATCGGTTCCGGGAGTGGAAAGCAGCGGCGATTATAGGGTGTCAAGCCTTCTCGAACACCAACTCCTGACGCCGGGTCGAGACGCGGATGCGGTCCCCCGGGGCGAACGCGCCCTGCAGGATCCTCTGCGCGAGCGGATTCTCGATCTGCTGCTGGATGGCCCGCTTCAGAGGCCGTGCCCCATAGACGGGGTCGAAGCCGGCCTCGCCCAGCAGGTCCCGCGCCGAGTCATCGAGCGTCAGGTCCATGTTGCGCTCCTGCAGCCGCTTGCGCAGGTAGGCGAGCTGAATATCCACGATCGCGCGGATCTGCACGGTGCCCAGCGGATGAAACACCACGATGTCATCGATCCGATTGACGAATTCGGGGCGGAAGCTCTGCTGCACGATCTCCATGACCGCCGACTTCATGCGCGTGTAGTTGGTCTCTCCGGCGTACTCCTGGATGACCTGGGAGCCCAGATTGGAGGTCATGATGATCACGGTGTTGCGGAAGTCCACCGTCCGGCCCTGGCCATCGGTGAGGCGCCCATCGTCCAACACCTGCAGCAGGACGTTGAAGACATCCTGGTGAGCCTTCTCGACCTCATCCAGCAGGATCACCGAATACGGGCGGCGCCGCACCGCTTCGGTGAGATAACCGCCCTCCTCGTAGCCGACGTATCCCGGCGGCGCGCCGATCAGGCGGGAAACCGAGTGCTTCTCCATGAACTCGGACATGTCCACCCGGATGAGCGCCTCCTCGGTATCGAACAGGAACTCCGCGAGCGCTTTGCACAGTTCGGTCTTGCCGACGCCGGTCGGGCCGAGAAACAGGAATGACCCGTTCGGCCGCCGGGCATCCGACAGGCCCGCTCGCGTGCGGCGAATGGCATTGGCCACGATCCGCAGGGCCTCTTCCTGACCGACTACGCGCCGCGAGAGCGCCTCCTCCATGCGCAGCAGCTTGTCCTTCTCACCCTCGAGCATTTTCGACACCGGAATACCGGTCCACTTGGAGACGACCTCCGCGATCTCCTCCTCCGTCACCCGGTTGCGGACGAGCTGCGGCGCTTGGTTCTCGGCATCCACCGCCTGCTGCAGCTTCTTCTCCAGCTCCGGAATCCGGCCGTACTGCAACTCGGCCATGCGCTGCAGATCGCCGGCCCGGCGCGCGGCTTCCAGCTCGCCCCGAACCCGGTCGAGATCCGCACGAACCTGCGCGGCCCCTTGCAGGGCCGCCTTCTCGGATCTCCAGATCTCCTCGAGGTCGGCGTATTCCTTCTCGTACCCGCTGAGTGCGTCCTGCAGGGCCGCCAAGCGTTTGCGGGAAGCCTCGTCCTGCTCCTTCTTCAGCGCTTCGCGCTCGACCTTGAGCTGGATGATGCGCCGCTCGAGCCGGTCCAGCGCCTCGGGCTTGGAATCGATCTCCATGCGGATGCGCGAGGCAGCCTCGTCAATGAGATCGATGGCCTTGTCCGGAAGCTGTCGATCGGCGATATAGCGATGCGACAGCGTCGCCGCGGCTACGATCGCCGGGTCGGTGATGTCCACCCGGTGGTGCACCTCGTAGCGTTCCTGCAGCCCGCGCAGGATCGCGATCGTGTCCTCCACAGAGGGCTCGTTCACCAGCACCTTCTGGAAGCGGCGCTCGAGTGCCGCGTCTTTCTCGATGTACTTGCGGTACTCATCCAGCGTCGTGGCTCCGACACAGTGAAGCTCACCGCGCGCCAGTGCCGGCTTCAGCATGTTGCCCGCGTCCATGGCGCCTTCGGCCTTGCCGGCACCCGCCATGGTGTGCAGTTCGTCGATGAACAGGATGACCTGCCCACCCTGCTTGGCCAAATCGTTGAGCACGCTCTTGAGGCGCTCCTCGAACTCGCCGCGAAACTTCGCCCCGGCGATCAGCGCACCCATGTCGAGCGCGAGGATGCGCTTGTTCTTGAGCCCCTCGGGTACCTCGCCGTTGACGATCCGCTGCGCCAGGCCCTCGACGATTGCCGTTTTGCCCACGCCCGGATCGCCGATCAGCACCGGGTTATTCTTGGTGCGCCGCTGCAGCACCTGGATCGTCCGCCGGATCTCATCGTCGCGGCCGATGACCGGATCGAGCTTGCCGGAGGTGGCCCGCGCGGTCAGATCGATGGTGAATTTCTCGAGCGCCTGCCGGCTCTCTTCCGCATTCGGATCGGACACCTTCTCTCCCCCGCGCAGCTCCTCGATGGCTTTCTCGATGGCCCCGCGTACACCACCGGCATCCTTCAGAGCCTTGGCCAGGCCGCGGTCCTCGAACGAGGCGAGCACGAACAGCTCGCTTGAGATGAACTGGTCGCCGCGCTGCTGCGCCAGCTTGTCCGTGACGTTGAACAGCCTGTTCAGCTCGTTGGAAACATGAACGTCGCCCGGCGTGCCCTCAACCCTCGGCAACCGGTCCAGCATCCCTTGCAGCTCCGAGCGCAGACGGTTGGTGTCCACTCCGGCCTTCATCAGCAGCGGACGGATGCTGCCCCCCTGGCTATCCAGCAGAGCCAGCAGCACGTGCGCAGGCTCGAGGAATTGATGGTCCCGGCCGAGGGCGAGCGACTGCGCGTCGGCGAGCGCCTGCTGGAACCGGCTGGTGAGTTTGTCGGTACGCATCGGAAAGACCTGCACAAGAGGGGTCGGCTGCGACCGGTATGGGGTCAATCCCCAATGGGTTCAAGGCTCTATGAGCCCTGGCCACGGCTCGGGACACGCCGCGAAGGCCGCAGGGCCTCATGATGGACGAGCCTACGCCCCGTGTCCCTCAGTGGGCCAGGGATTGCGCCCAGGCGATCACTCCGACGCCGAGGGCCATCAGGACAATCTGATGAAGACTGGTGAGCGGATCGGCCCTGCGATGCAGTCCGGGAATCAATCCGGCCGCGGCGATATAGAGGAAGCCGGCCGCCGCCAGCGCCAGCGCATAGGGCAGCGCACCCATCGCCCTCTGCAATCCGAACCACGCGACGATGCCCCCCAGCACGGAGCCCAGACCGGTCGCCATATTCAGTATCAGGGCGCGCGGGCGCGAGAGCCCGGCGTGCACCAGGATCGCGAAGTCGCCCACGCGGTGCGGAATCTCGTGCGCGGCCACCGCGAAAGTGGTGACGAGTCCCAGGGGCACGCTCGTCAGGAAGGCGGCGGCAATCAGAATCCCATCGAGCGCGTTATGGATGCTGTCGCCGACAAGAACCAGTACACCCGCGGCGCCTACGTGCGAATGCGCGTGACCCGTATGTTGATGTCCGGGCGTGCCATGCTGCGCCTCGGCGTGGGCGTGCTCCGCCGAGCCAGAGACCTCTTCGCCGTGCGAATGCGCATGTCGCCACAAGACCACCTTCTCGATGAGGAAAAACACGCCGAAGCCTGCTACGAGTGCGAGGCCGATGCCGTGCGCCCCACCCGGGCCGACGGTTTCGATCGCCTCGGGAAGCAGCGCTAGCAGCGCCGCCCCCAGCAGCGCCCCTGTTGCGAAGCTGATGAAATGAGGCAGCATCCGCAATCCCGTCCGCTCGGGGACGAGCAGGAACACACCGGCGAAGGCGGCGCTCGCGATGCCCCCGAACGCGGTGCACAGGACGATGAGGCCAAGGAGCTTCATGCGCCGCCGTCCTCGATCCAGATCAAGGCCGCCATCCGCCCGCAAACACCGTCGCGCCTGTATGAAAAGAAGCGCGCAGCATCCCCATAGGTGGACCAACCTCCACCTGAGACATTGCGGATACCCAGTGCCGCGAGCCGACGCCGCGCCAGCTCGTAGAGATCACACTGCCAGCGCCCTCGCGGGTTGGTGACGAATGCCATGCCTGCGCCAGGGTCCTGCGCCAGGAATGCGGCACGGACCTCGTCGCCAACCTCGAAGTGCTCCGGACCGATTGCTGGGCCCAGCCACGCCAGCAGACAGGATGCTGCTGCGCCCAATCTGTGCACTGTGGATTCCAACACCCCGGCCGAGAGGCCCCGCCAGCCCGCGTGTGCAGCCCCCACAACCGATCCATCGCGATCGGCGAACAACACCGGCAGGCAGTCCGCCACCTGGATGGCACACACCACACCGCTGCGCCTGGCAACTGCCGCATCGGCCTCCGGAAGGCGCGCCGCATCGGCCAGGGGCAGGCACGCCGCATCGACCCGAGCTGGCGGGTCCGCCGTTGCAACACCTGTGGGCAGCGCAGCGGTCGCTTCAACCTGGCAAGGCTGACGCTCGGTCAGATCCAACACCTTGACACCGTGGACCTGGCGCAGCCACGCCGGCTCACCTGGCAAGCGCAGCTGTTCGCGCACCCGTCTGCGGTTCTCGGCAACTGCCTCGGGAGCATCACCGACGCGAGTGCCCAGATTGAGCGACTCATACGGCGGCGCGCTTATCCCGCCCGAGCGCAGCGTAAAAGCGGCGCGGACCTTCGCCGGTGCCTGCCAGTCCGGTGTAAGGATGACGGAGCTCACTGGCAAGGGCCTCCAGCTTCCTCCCGATCCAACCGCATCGCCGCCACCAGGCGAGTCATATCCGCGGGCAGCGGCGCTTCCCAGGCCATAGGCCGGCCCGATGTCGGGTGAGTCAGAGCGAGCTGCGCGGCGTGCAAGGCCTGGCGTTTGAAAGTGTTGAGCTGCGCCACGAGCCCGGTGCTGCTGCCCGCCGGGATGCGCCGCCTCCCGCCGTACGCCGGATCTCCCACCAAGGGATACCCAATATGCGCAAGGTGCACACGAATCTGATGCGTCCGTCCGCTCTCGAGCTCCGCCCGCACCAGCGTATGCGCGCGAAAGCGCTCGAGCACCCGATAGTGAGTGACCGCCGGTCGGCCATCCCGGCGCACGGTCATCCGCGTGCGCTGACTGCGATGCCGGCCGATCGGCTCATCGATCGTACCCCCACCGGTCATGACTCCGGTGCAAACTGCAATGTACCGCCGCTCGATCTCGCGCTCGGACAGCGCTGCCACGAGAGCTGAGTGCACTTCCGGGGTCCGCGCGACCACGAGTAATCCGCTTGTGTCCTTGTCGAGGCGATGCACGATCCCCGCGCGAGGCACGAGCGCGAGCTTCTCATCGAGAGCGAGCAATGCGTTCTGCAGGGTATGACCTGAGTTGCCGGCGCCTGGGTGCACCACCAGCCCCGCGGGCTTGTTGAGCACCAGCAGCGCCCGGTCCTTGAAGATGACATCGAGTGGAATGGCCTCCGCTGCCATGGGCTGCTGCGGCTCGATCCGGGCCAGCACCCGTACCTCCTCGCCGCCGATGAGCGGATCCTTTCCCCGCAGGCGGCGGCCATCGACCTGCACCTCGCCCGCCCGTATCCACCCCTGCAGCCGGGCCCGGGAGTATTGCGGCAGCAGCCGCGAGAGGGCCTGGTCCAGCCGCAGGCCGGCGCACTCGGGCGGCACCTGCAGAGCGTGCTCGCGGAACTCCGGCGCATATTGGGCGGTCGGAACCGGGGTCGGCCGATGGGCCGGCGGGTTGCCGGGGGTGCGATGAGGCTTCCTCATGGGCGACAGTCACCCGCTGGCCGGTTCGGGCGCGATCCGGCGCTGTACCCTATACTTGCTGACTTTACGCGGCGCGAAGCCAACGAAAGGCCCTCAATTTTGTTCTCCCTCCCCGGTCGGTTTGCGCACGCTGCGGCCATCGCGCTCTGTCTGATCCTGTTCACCACGGCCGGCTGCCGGACGCATCGCATTGATGCCACCAAGTCGAGTCCCGAGCTGCTCTACAAGAAGGCGAAAAAGAGTCTCGATGCGTACGACTTCCAGACCGCGATCAAGACCTACGAAGCCCTCACGGCCCGCTATCCCTTCACCGACCAGGCGCGCCAGGCCCGGCTCGATCTGATCTACGCATATTACCGTGCGGGCGAGGGCGAGTCGGCCACCGATGCCGCCGACACATTCATTCGCGAGAATCCGACGCACCCGCGCGTGGACTACGCCTGGTACGTCAAGGGGCTCGTCGATTTCGACAAGCCGCCGAATGCCTTCGAGCATCTGTTCCGCGTCGATCTCTCGCAGCGCCCGCCCAGCACGGCCCGCAAGTCCTTCAGCGCCTTCCGCACCGTGGTCGAACAGTATCCGAAGAGTGCGTATGCCCATGACGCGCTGCAGAGGATGATCTATCTGCGCGACCGCCTGGCTAACTACGAGTTGCATGTGGCCCGCTACTATTTGAAGCGCGGCGCATACATAGCCGCCGCGCAACGTGCCCAGGCCTGCATCGAGCAGTTCGACGGGTCGCCGGCCATCCCGGAGGCGCTGCAGATCATGATTGAGGCCTACGACCACCTGAATCTGGCGCCTCTGGCCAAGCAGACGCGCAAAGTCTACGAGTTGAACTACAGCGGCCAGGTGCGCCAGGCACAGGCGGACATCAAGAAACCCTGGTGGAAGATCTGGTAGACGTACGCGGCCTACCCTTAGCGCCCCACCTTAGCGTCGATAACCGTTCGTGATCGGGTAACGCCAGTCCCGCCCGAAGGCTCGCCGGCTGACCCGCACGCCAGGAGGCGCCTGGCGCCGCTTGTATTCGTTTCGCTTCACCATATCGAGCACGCGACCCACGGTCGCCCGCTCGAAGCCGCGCGCCTCGAGCTCATCGACCGAGAGATCCTCCTCGATGAAGGCCTCGAGAATCGCATCCAGCACCTCATAGGGTGGGAGCGAATCGGAGTCCTTCTGCTCCGGGCGCAGCTCGGCGGATGGCGGCCGGTCGATGACGCGCTGGGGGATGACCGGTCCGAGGGCGTTGCGATGTGCGGCCAACCGGTAGACCAGCATCTTGCTGCAATCCTTGATCGGTGCGAACCCGCCGGCCATGTCGCCGTAGAGCGTGGCGTAGCCCACGGCCATCTCACTCTTGTTGCCCGTCGTGAGCAGCATTCGGCCGGTCTTGTTGGAGATGCCCATGAGTAGCAACATCCGGCAGCGCGACTGGATGTTCTCTTCGGTGGCATCCGGCGGGCGGGCCGCGAACTCCTCTTGCAGGGTCGCGAGAGTCGCCTCGAACATGCTTTCGATGGATAGCATGCTGTAGGTCACCCCGAGCATGCGCGCCTGCTGCTGAGCATCCTCCAGGCTCATCGGGGAGGTGTAGCGCGAAGGCATCATCACCGCGTGCACCCGATCTGCCCCCAGTGCGTCCACTGCGATCGCGAGCGTGAGCGCCGAGTCCACCCCACCCGACAGACCCATGACGACACCCGGGAAACCGTGCTTGTTGACGTAATCGCGCACCCCGAGGACGAGCGCCGAGTAGACGCTTGCCTCATCACTCAGCTCCGGGTCGACCTGGCCCGGCTGAGGGACGACCTTCCCTGCGGCGCCGGCCGTGAAGTCCACCAGAAACATGCCCTCGCGAAAGGCCGGTGCACGCAGGACCACCTCGCCCTGGGCATTCATGACGAACGAATTACCGTCGAAGACCAGCTCGTCCTGGCCCCCGACCATGTTGACGTACACAAGCGGCAGCCCGACATCCAACACCCGGGCGCGTGCGACCATCTCCCGCTCGCGCTGCTTGTGTATCTCGAAGGGCGATGCATTGATCGTGATCAGCAGCTGCGCACCGTCGGCGCGCGCCAGCTGAACCGCCTCGGGAGTCCAGATGTCCTCGCAGACGAGCAGTCCGGTACGCACGCCCTGGGTGGATAGCACGGTGGGCTGCGCCCCGGCGTGAAAGTAGCGTTTCTCGTCGAAGACCTTGTAGTTCGGCAGCTCGGCCTTGCGGTGAATCGCAGCGACCGCGCCCCCTGAGATCAGGGCAGCGGAGTTGTAGATTGCAGCGCCGGCGTACTCCGGATATCCGATCAGGACGGCCGTCTCGATCACCTCGCGGCGGACCTTGTCCAGACCCGCCTCGATCTGCCGGCGGAAGCCGCGATGGAAGAGCAGGTCCTCCGGCGGATAACCCGACAGGGTGAGCTCGGGATACACCACGAGATCGGCCTGATGCTCGGCGCGAGCGCGTCGCGCCGTCTCGATCACCCGGCTCGCGTTTCCGTGCACGTCGCCGACCAGCATGTCGAGCTGGGCGAGCGCGATCCGGAGGGACTTGCTCATGGCCGCAGGGGCCTCAGGCGCTCCTGCGCCGCCGTGCTGTCAACCGGCCGCGCTTCTTGGCGCCTCCCGCGGCCGCCACGCGTCGGCTCGAGGTTTGCTTCGGGCCCTGTTGACTCGATCGACGCTTGCTGCCGCTTGCCGCGCGCCCAGCAGCCTTCGACCGTTTGGCATGGGCCTTGCGCTTTTTGGCGGCCGTTGCAGGGGCGCGCTTGCCAGGGGCCGGGAGGCGCTTGCCAGGGGCCGGGACGGTGCCCGAGTACGCAGCCTGGCGCTTCACGCGACCCGCGAGTCGTTTACGCCGTTGCCCGAGCAATTCGCTCATGGCCGTGCCCAGATCGGCTGGCGACTTCACGGTTCGCACGCCAGCCGCGTCGAACGCGGCATATTTATCGGCGGCGGTTCCCTTGCCCCCGGCCACGATCGCTCCGGCATGGCCCATGCGCTTGCCGGCAGGCGCCGTGACCCCGGCGATGTAGGCAACGACCGGTTTCGAGACGTATTGGCGGATGAACGCCGCAGCGGCCTCCTCATCGCTGCCACCGATTTCACCGACCAGAATGATGCCCTCGGTGCCGGGATCGCGCTCGAAGAGCTCGAGCACGTCGATGAAATTCATGCCGCGTACCGGATCGCCTCCGATCCCTACGCACGTGCTCTGGCCCAGCCCGATGTGGGTCGTCTGAAACACCGCCTCGTACGTCAGCGTCCCCGAGCGCGAGACGATTCCGACCGCTCCCTTCTTGTGGATGAAGCCTGGCATGATGCCGATCTTGCATTCCTCGGGGGTAATGACACCGGGGCAGTTGGGTCCCACCAGGCGCGTGCCCGAGCCGGCGAGTACGGCCTTGACGCGCACCATGTCATTGACGGGCACACCCTCGGTGATGCACACCACCAGCTCGATGCCGGCATCGGCAGCCTCCAGGATGGAGTCGGCTGCTCCCGCCGCCGGGACGTAGATCATGCTGGCCGTCGCACCCGTCTCCCGCACCGCATCCTGCACCGTGTTGAAAACCGGCAGACCCAGGTGGGTCCGTCCGCCTCGCCCGGGAGTCACTCCGGCGACGAGTTGGGTTCCATACGCGAGAGCCTGCTCCGAATGGAAAGTGCCCTGCTTCCCGGTGAAGCCCTGACAGATGACCCGGGTATTGCGGTTGATCAGGATACTCATGAGTGACTCTTCGCTTTGCTCGTACCGGGCGCGCGCTGCGTCGTGCCTGCCCTCAGGGAGTCGCCGGCCTTGGCCGACGTCGCGCCCTGCGCGCCGTTTCTGGCGGCTGCCACCACTTTGCGGGCCGCATCGGTCAGATCCACCGCGGCGGCGATCGTCAAACCGCTGCGGGCAAGCATCTCCCGGGCCTTGTCAGCATTCGTGCCTTCCAGGCGCACCACCACAGGCACTTTCACGCCGACATGCTTCACGGCGTTGATCACGCCATCCGCGATCAGGTCACAGCGCACGATGCCACCGAAAATGTTGACCAGCACCGCGCGGACCCGGGGATTGGACAGGATCAACTGGAAAGCGGCCGTCACGCGCTCGCTGGTCGCCCCTCCGCCCACGTCCAGAAAATTCGCCGGCTGACCGCCGTGCAGCTTGATGAGATCCATGGTCGCCATCGCGAGCCCGGCTCCGTTGACCATGCAGGCGATGTCGCCCTCGAGTGAGACATAGTTCAGATCATGCTCGCTGGCGCGCCGCTCCATCGGATCTTCCTGGCTCGGGTCGCGCATCCGGGCGATGTCCGGGTGGCGGAAGATCGCGTTGGCATCGGCGTTGATCTTGGCATCGAGCGCCACGAGAGCGCCGCTCTGGGTGACGATGAGCGGATTGACCTCGACGAGACTGGCATCCTTCTCCATGTAGAGCCGGTAGAGTCCCATGCAGATCCCTTGAAACTCGCCGATCTGGGGGCCCTGCAGGTCCAGGCCGAAGGCAAGCTGCCGGCACTGATAGGGCTGCAGGCCCGCCGCGGGATGAATGTTGATCGTGAGGATGCGCTCCGGGGTACTCGCGGCGACCTCCTCGATATCCATGCCACCTGCGGCGGAAGCAATCACTGCAACGCGTCCACGCTCACGGTTGAGGGTGAGGGAGAGGTAGATCTCCCGCGCGATCTGGGAGCCCGACTCGACGTAGACGCGCTCGACCGGCAGGCCTTCGGGACCCGTCTGCTTGGTCACCAGGGGATGTCCGAGCATGTGCGCCGCCGCGGAGCGAACCGCATCCAGGTCCCGGCTCAGTTTGACTCCGCCGGCTTTGCCCCGCCCACCGGCATGCACCTGCGCCTTGACCACCCATACCGTGCCTCCCAGCTCTTTTGCGGCCGCCACGGCCTCATCGGCACTGGCGGCCACGCGGCCCGTGGGCACAGCGATTCCGTAGCTGCGGAAGAGCTCCTTGGCCTGATATTCGTGCAGATTCATCGTCTGGCGCCTCTCACTCAAAGCTTTCCCGGCCGGCTCGAGGCGCGCACGTTGCGGTGCGCACTCGACGGTCCGGGCCCGGTCCCGGGAAAAGCCGTCATTTTCGCGAATATTGCCGCAACTCGCCAGCAAAGGAGGGAGCTGCGAAGCACATCGCTTTTCAGCGGCCCCCAAGGTGGTACAGTCGCGCAGGCCTGACAGCCCGCGTCCTTCCGGGGCGCACCGCCGAACGGTCCGGGGTCCCATGAGCCACAACAGCCAATCATCGGCGCCGAGCGCGCCGGTCTAGTCCTGGCGCGTCCAGCATGCCGGCAATCGCGGCGACAGTCCCCTCGGCCTCCGCGCCCAGCGACCTTGCCTGGCGTGTCATCGGTCTGTTGAATCTCTACCGCGTGCTCGTGCCGCTGGTGCTGATTGCGGTCGAGACGCTGGCCGGCTCCGAATGGGCACTGGCCTCGAGCCGTCCGCGCCTGATGCTGTCCGCCTGCATTGCGTACTTCACCGCGGCCGTGCTGCTCATCATCGCCCGCCGGCTCGAATGGTCGAGCCTGCGTATCGTGGCACTCGTCAACTCCAGTGTGGATGCAGCGGCCATTGCGCTGATCCTGTACGCCAGCGGTGGCGTGGCCAGCGGCCTCGGCATTCTCCTCATCCTGCCGGTGGCGGCCATGGCAGTCCTCGCCTCGCATCGGGACGCGCTGCTGATCGCCGCTGTCGCCGCCATTGCAGTCCTGGTCCAGCAAATTCTGTTCGATCTGCAGGAGGGCGCGCCCACAACGGACTACACCACGGCGGGCGTGCTGGGCGCGGTGCTCTTCGTGTTTGCCCTGTGTGCGTGGCCCATAGCCAATCGCCTGCGCGAAAGCGAAGCGCTGGTACGCCGCAAGGACCTCGACCTGGCGAATCTCGCGCAACTCTCGCAGTACATCATCCAGCATCTGCGTGAGAGCATTCTGGTCATCGATACGCAGGAGCGAATCCGCCTTATCAACGAATCTGCCGCTCAGATCCTGGGCGATCGCAATGCCTATCCTGAGGCGTTGCTCGGTGAGGCCTCCCCCCGACTGCTGTATCTGCTGGAAACCTGGCGCCAGAACGAAGGCAACACCGGCATCTTCCCCCCTCCCGACCAGACATTCGTCGCCGCGGATGGCGCGCGGATCATCCGGGCGCATTTCGCCCCATTGGGCGGCGCAACGCCGGCGCCCGTCCTCGTGTTCCTGGAGGATACGAGCCTGCTCGCCGAGAAAGTGCAGCAATCCAAACTGGCCGCGCTCGGGCGGCTCAGTGCGAGCATCGCGCACGAGATCCGCAATCCCGTCGGAGCGATGAGCCACGCCGCACAGTTGCTCGCGGAATCCCCTGATCGCAGCAGCGAGGAGCGCCGTCTCACCGAGATCATGCGGACCAACGCGGATCGAGTGAGCTCGATCATCAACAACGTGCTGCGCCTGTCGAAACGCGAGGACACGCATGCGGAGACGATGTCGCTGCAGGTCTGGACCGAGGAGTTCCACGAGGAGTTCTGCGAGACCATGCAGCTGCCCCGCGAGCGCTTGCGCACCAGCGAGAGCCTCCATTCGATCGACGTTCGCGCCGATCCCTCCCAACTGCGCCAGATCGTCTGGAATCTCTGCGAGAACGCGCTCAAGCACGGCCTCGCCGGCCGTGAGGATGAGGTCGTGGATATCCAGCTGGGCCGGCTGACCACCAACGGTCGGCCTTACCTGCAGGTCATGGACCGCGGTGCCGGGGTCAAACCCGAGCACGCCGAGCGCATGTTCGAGCCGTTCTTCAGTGGGGGACGCGGCACGGGCCTCGGTCTGTTTCTGGCGCGCGAGCTCGCCCAGACCAACAGCGCCACCCTCCTCTACGAGCCTCGGCAAGGCGGCGGAAGCATCTTCCGCCTCGTGTTTGCCGACCCGCGGCGCTGGGAGACCAAATGAGCGCTTCCGTCGTGACACGGACCAATGCCGGTGCGCGGCCTGTCGTTCTCATCGTCGACGATGAGCCGGATCTGCTCGAGCTGGTCAGTCTCACACTCGGGCGCATGAGCCTCGAGACCCGCACCGCTCCCGACATCGGCACGGCCAGGCGCTTGCTGAAGTCCGAGCAGTTCGACCTGTGTCTGACCGACATGCGGCTGCCGGATGGGAACGGACTGGACCTCGTCGAGTGGATCCAGGAGAACCGTGCCACGCTGCCGGTCGCCGTGATCACGGCGCACGGCAACGTCGAATCCGCAGTCCGTGCGCTGAAGCTCGGTGCATTCGATTTTGTCTCCAAGCCTCTGGACCTGGGGGTGCTGCGCAAGCTCGTGGGCAGCGCCATCCGGCTCAGTGACCGTATCGATCCCAGCTCGCCGACCGGCACGGCGGCGCTGCGTCTGATCGGCCGCTCGGCGACCATGGAGCAGCTTCGGGAAATGATTGCGCGCGTGGCCCGCAGTCAGGCGCCGGTACACATCTACGGCGAGTCGGGGACTGGTAAGGAGCTCGTGGCGCGGCTCGTCCACGAGAGCGGCTCACGTCGCGACGGCCCCTTCGTAGCCGTGAACTGCGGGGCCATTCCCACGGAACTCATGGAGAGCGAGCTCTTCGGGCACAAGCGCGGCAGCTTCACGGGTGCGGTAGCCGACAAGAAGGGCCTCGTGCAGAGCGCCGAAGGCGGCACGCTGTTCCTCGATGAAGTGGCCGACCTGCCGCTGCACATGCAGGTAAAGCTGCTGCGCGTCGTTCAGGAGAAGACCGTGCGTCCGGTGGGCGAGTCGCGCGAGGAGTCCGTGGATGTGCGCATCCTCTCGGCGACCCACAAGAATCTGGCCGATCTGGTCGGCGACGGCCGCTTCCGCGAGGATCTTTTCTACCGCATCAACGTCATCGAGTTGCGCGTCCCCTCCCTGCGCGAGCGGACCGGTGACATTCCAGACCTGGCGGACGCCATCCTCGCGCGACTGGGCCGGCGAATGAGCATTCAGCCCCCGGAAATGAGCGACGAGGCTCTCGAAGTGCTGCGCGAATATCCGTTTCCAGGCAACGTGCGCGAGCTGGAGAACGTACTCGAGCGCGCCCTCACGCTGTGCACATCCGGCAAGATCATCGCGGAGCATATCAAGGTCCGCTCCGTCAGCCGCCCTGCCACCGAGTCCGCCCCAGCCACGCCCGCCACGGCCAATCCTCTGGCGGTCGCGGCTACGGCGGATGGCTCGACCGCGCTCGGAACGCAACTCGAGGACATCGAGCGGGATGCCATCGTCAAGGCCCTCGAAAAAACCCGCTACAACAAGACGGCCGCCGCGAAGCTCCTCGGCATGAGTTTCCGTGCGCTGCGCTACCGCATAAAGAAGCTGGGAATCGAGTAACCCGTTGCGAAGGTTGCCGTGAAGGCCTTGCGGATCGTGCGGCGGCTGTTACTGGAGCTCGCGCTCTGGTATTGCGCGCCCATCCTCTTCCTTCTGTTGTACGTGCGGAGCTTCTCCGAGCCGGTTTCATCCATTGAGCCGCACCTCATCGTGGTCGCTCTTCCCCTGTTGGCTCTGTGGGTGTTCCGTATCCTTCTCCATCGTTACGCGCGAGGCTCGCTGATTGCGGCGGCGCTGCCCACGTCGATTCTCCTGGCGCTGCTGCTCCTGTACTACGCAATCGTGCTGGTCGGCCTGGCTTCCTGGGGCGGAGTGGTCGCCTGGAACGTCATTCCCACCTTCTTCGCTCAGGCCTCTGTGATGAGCGACGCAGTCGGGGTTTCGTCCGCCGTTGCAATTTGTGGCCTCGTGGTCGCGTACCTTGGCCTGACAGCGGCCTGCTGGACCTACCTGAGGCGCTTCGACTGGGCTGGCGAGCTGGCACACAGCCTTTCGAGGGCAACGCTGTCGCTTCTCGTGGCAGGCGCGCTCGCCGTCATCGGCCTCGAAGCCTACGAGTTCTCCCTTGGCTCCTGGACCGCACAGTCCGAGCCCCTGAGCCTGACGGTGTTGCCACCGAAGGCGGCCTTCGACCTCGAAGGCTGCCCGCACGCTGTCGGCTACCTCCGCAGGGGTGGTCCAGCGCTAACTCCCGCATTGACGCGCAGCGTCAGTTTGTGACACGGCCCATCTATGGCGTCGTCAGCTAGTGACGGAAGTAAGTCAAATGTTGGGTGTCAATTTATGCCTGAATCATCATTATAATCAATCAGTTAATCGTATCCGGCCGCGTTGGCACAGGCTTTGCTTTGGTACTGTCGCAGGCGCTGTTTGCGCCGCTGGTTTCACACTCAACCGTTCGAGGTAACGTAAATGAAGTCTCTCCAAAAGGGTTTCACCCTGATCGAGTTGATGATCGTCGTCGCGATCATCGGCATCCTGGCGGCCATCGCCATCCCGGCGTACCAGAACTACACCGTCCGTGCCCAGGTGACAGAAGGTCTGTCGCTGGCCGACGGCTGGAAGACCGGTGTCGCCGAGTTCTACGCGCAGAACGGCACCTTCCCGACCGGCTGCAGTGCGACGGGCAGCGCCACCACCGGCCTCATGGTCTGCGCCGGTGCTACGACGGGTAAATACGTCTCTGGAGTCATTGTCGGGCCGGCCGCTGGCCAGATCGTGATCACCTACGGACTGCAGGCGAACACGAAGATTGCGACCGCCGGCACGGATATCCTGGATATTTCCCCGGGCTTGAGCGCGAACAACGATGTGGTCTGGATCTGCGGCAAGGCGGTAGCCCCTGCCACCCTGGTGACGGCGCCCCCGGCCGACACGAGCTCGGTGGCGGTTCAGTACTTGCCGGCGGCTTGCCACGGCTAATGCTGACTGTCTGATCGATCAGTCCCCTGCGGGACTACCGAAGCCCCTCTCCGGAGGGGCTTCCTCTTTTGGGAAGCCAATCACGCTGGAATCGCGCCGCCTTGTGAGACGATGGAACTAGATTTGACAGTTGCACGGGCGCTTCTTCGGTAAACTATTGATCCCGGACGCACACCGGGTCCCCTAAGTTCATGAATGAAAACGCTTCTCTAGCGATCGGCGCTTCTCGCACAGGCCTCGGGGGTCTGCCTCAGCGACTCGTCCAGGACGGGGTTGTCGAGGAAGCCGCCATGCTCGAGGCGATGAACGCCGCCCGGGAACGCAAGACGAGCGTGGTCACTCAGCTAGTTTCCAGCGGCTCTGCCAATGCTCGCGATATTGCGGTCGCCGCCTCCAATGAATTCGGCGTGCCCCTGTTCGACCTGGAAGCGATCAACCTGGACCTCGAGACCGTCCGCCTGGTCAACGACAAGCTGCTCGCCAAGCACCGGGTGCTACCGGTGTTCCGTCGCGGCAAGCGGCTGTTCCTCGCCGTCGCCGATCCGACCAATCTGCACGCGATCGATGAGATCAAATTCCAGACCAGCCTCGGGATCGAGCCGGTCGTGGTTGAGGACGACAAGCTGCAGCGGGCCATCGACAAGGCGCTCGAGCAGGTTGACAACCAGATGTCCGCCCTGTCGGACGAGGAGGGCATCGATCTCGAGGCTCTCGAGACCTCCGGCGGGGATGATCAGCTCGATGACAAAGTCACGCGGGACGATGTTGAAGACGCTCCGATAGTCCGTTTCGTCAACAAGGTCATGCTCGATGCGATCCGCCGCGGCGCATCCGACATCCATTTCGAGCCTTACGAGAAAATCTATCGCGTGCGCTTGCGCATGGACGGCGTGCTCAAGGAACTGGCCCAGCCGCCTGTTCAGCTTGCGCCCAAGCTATCGGCCCGCCTGAAAGTCATGGCCCGGCTGGACATCGCCGAGCGGCGCGTCCCCCAGGACGGCCGCATCAAGATGAAGCTGTCGAAGAATCGTGCCATCGATTTCCGCGTGAGCACGTGCCCGACGCTGTTCGGCGAAAAGATCGTGATGCGTATTCTCGACCCGGCGCAGGCTTCGCTGGGCATCGATTCGCTGGGCTATGAGCCTTTCCAGAAGGACCTCTACACGAAATATCTTGCCAAGCCACAGGGCATGATCCTGGTGACGGGCCCCACCGGCAGCGGCAAGACCGTCTCGCTCTACACCGGGCTGGCGATTCTCAACCGCGAAGATACGAACATCTCCACGGCGGAGGATCCGGCGGAAATCAATCTCCCGGGCGTCAACCAGGTCAACGTGAATGCGAAAGTGGGGCTGACGTTCGCAGCGGCGATGCGCGCCTTTCTGCGTCAGGACCCCGATGTCATCATGGTCGGTGAGATCCGGGACCTGGAGACCGCCGAGATCGCCATCAAGGCGGCCCAGACTGGCCACCTTGTGCTGTCCACTCTGCATACGAACGATGCGCCGCAAACGCTCACGCGTCTCGTGGACATGGGTGTGAAGCCCTATGCGATCGCCACATCGGTCAGCCTCATCATTGCCCAGCGCCTCGCGCGTCGCCTGTGTGCACACTGCAAGCAGCCGATGGACGTCCCGAAGGAAGCGCTCCTGAAGGAAGGTTTCCTCGAGAGTGATGTGGGAACGGGCCTGCGTATATTCGTTCCGAAGGGCTGCCAGAGCTGCACCGACGGCTACAAAGGGCGCGTCGGCATCTACCAGGTTTTACCGGTCACGGAATCCATCGCCCGCATCATCCTCGGTGCCGGCAGTGCCGTGGACATCTCGGACCAGGCGGCCAAGGAAGGGGTCTGGGATTTGCGCCGGGCGGGACTCGAGAAGGTGAAGGCTGGCCTCACGAGTCTCGAGGAAGTCAACAGCGTCACCATCGAATGATGTAGGACCTAACTCACTATGGCTCCCGCAGCAACCACCACCGTCCGTGCGCTCAAGCGCGATATTCCCTTCACGTGGGAGGGCAAGGACAAGCGCGGCACTCGCGTCAAGGGCAAGAGCCTGGCACCGGATGAGACAGCGCTCCGATCCGAGCTCCGCCGCCAGGGCATTGCCGCCTCGAAGATCCGCAAGCAGTCGCAGGCATTCAAGTCCGGCGGCCGGGTCAAGCCTGAGGACATCGCGGTATTCAGCCGCCAGCTCGCGACCATGCTGGCCGCCGGCATTCCGATGGTGCAGGCGTTCGAGATCGTCGGCAACGGGCACGACAAACCGGCGATGCAGAGGCTGATCCTCGAGGTCAAGTCGGACATCGAGGGCGGCACGTCGCTGCATGAGTCACTCGCCAAGCACCCGCTGTATTTCGATGACCTGTACGTCAATCTCGTCGAGGCGGGCGAGCAGGCCGGCGCACTCGAATCGCTCCTGGACAAGGTGGCCACCTACAAGGAGAAGACCGAGGCGCTGAAGAAAAAGGTGAAGAAGGCCCTCTTCTACCCGACGGCCGTGCTGGTGGTCGCCGTCATCGTCACCATCATCCTGCTGATCTTCGTGATCCCGCAGTTCGAGAGCTTGTTCAAGGGATTCGGGGCCGATCTGCCCGCCTTTACCCAGATGGTCATCAACATCTCCCGATTCGTCCAGGCCCAGGGAATCAGTATCGCGATCGTCGTGGGCGCGGCGATCTTCGCGTTTTCCTACTTCCGGAAACGCTCGCGCAAAATGCGTGAGGCCCTGGACCGCCTGTCGCTGAAGATTCCGATCATCGGTCCGATTCTCAATAAATCGGCCATCGCACGTTACGCGCGCACGCTCTCGACGATGTTTTCCGCCGGCGTGCCTCTCGTTGAAGCGCTCGAGTCAGTCGCCGGTGCGACCGGCAACATCGTCTACGAGAACGCCGTCATGAGGATGCGCGACGAAGTGGCCACGGGCCAGCGGCTGCAGCGGGCCATGGAGTCGACGGGACTGTTTCCGAACATGGTCGTGCAGATGATCGCGGTCGGTGAGGAATCCGGCTCCCTGGACACGATGTCCGGCAAGGTCGCCAGCTTCTACGAGGCGGAGGTCGACAACGCGGTGGACGCCATGTCCAGCCTGTTGGAGCCTCTGATCATGGCGGTGCTCGGCGTCCTGGTCGGTGGCCTCGTGATTGCGATGTATCTGCCGATCTTCAAGCTCGGGTCGGTCGTCTAGCGCGCTCTCGGGCACTACTGGAAAACGCCGCGCCCTCGCGCGGCGTTTTCATTGGAGCAGAACAATAATGTCCGTCCTCGAGCTCCTGGCCAGCTCCCCCGCTGCGTTCATCGGCACGTGCCTGGTCCTGGGTCTGGTGGTCGGCAGCTTTTTGAACGTAGTGATCTACCGCGTACCCATCATGCTCGAGCGTCAGTGGCGGGCACAGAGCGCCGAGCTGAGCGACACCAGTGATGTGGGAGCACCACAGCCGCCTCAGGCACCTTTCAATCTCATCGTGCCTCGCTCGGCCTGTCCCGCCTGCAAGGCCCCCATCACCGCCCTGCAGAACATCCCGGTGATCAGCTACGTCCTGCTCAGGGGCCGGTGCTCGAGCTGTGGCGCGAGCATCGGGCTGCGATATCCGCTGGTCGAGGCGCTGACCGGGGTGCTCTCCGCCGCGGTGGCCTGGAAGTACGGCTTCGGCTGGCCGACGGCGACGGCCATTGTGCTGACCTGGTTTCTGATCGCCCTGACGTTCATCGACCTCGACCACCAGCTGCTGCCGGACAATCTGACGCTGCCGCTGCTGTGGATCGGACTGCTGCTGAGCCTGTGGGGCCCCCAGACAGGGAGGGTCCCGGTGCCGGCGGATATGCACTCCGCCATTGTGGGAGCGCTGGCGGGCTATCTGAGTCTGTGGAGTGTGTACCACCTGTTCCGCCTGTTGACCGGCAAGGAAGGCATGGGCTATGGGGACTTCAAGCTGTTTGCGGCTCTGGGAGCGTGGCTGGGTTGGAAGATGCTGTTACCGATCATCCTGGTCGCCGCGGTGGTGGGTGCTGTCGTGGGCGTCGGATTGATTGTGCTGCGGGGCCAGAACCGAGCGACCCCGATCGCCTTCGGTCCGTTCCTGGCCGCCGCCGGCTGGCTCATGCTCATGTTCGGGCCGGAGCTGGTGAACGGCTACCTCGGACTGTTCGCACCTCGCCTCTGATCTTGCGTCTTGGGCGCTGTCCCGGGACACTGTAGGCCCGCAAACCCCACGAGCGTAGGTTCATGAGTGCGAGACCGTTCCGTGTGGGTCTGACAGGCGGAATCGCCAGCGGAAAGTCCACTGCCGCCAAATTCTTCGGCGCCCTGGGTGTCCCCATCATCGACACCGATCAGCTCGCAAGGGACGTCGTGGAGCCCGGCCAACCACCGCTCGAGCGGCTGGTGGAGCGCTTCGGCACTTCCATCCTGACTGCGGACGGACACCTGGACCGTCCGGTGCTGCGCACGATCGTCTTCTCGGACCCCAAGGCCCGCGCGGACCTGGAAGCGCTTACCCATCCCGCCATCGGTGCGGCCGTGGAGGCTCAGTCGGCCAAGGTGGGCGGCCTCTACCAGATCCTCGTCATCCCGCTGCTGGTCGAGAAGAATCTCGGCTCGCAACTGGACCGGGTGCTGGTGGTGGATTGCGACGAGGAGCTGCAGATCCGTCGTGTCCAGGCGCGCGACGGCACCACCGTCGAGCAGGCCCGAGCCATCCTCAACGCCCAGGTGTCAAGATCGACGCGACTCAAGGCTGCTCACGACGTGCTCAGAAATGACGGCGAAATGAGCGCCGTGCGCGACCAGGTCGCTGCCCTCCACGCCCGCTATCTGGAGCGCGCGCGACAAGCGAGGCCTTGAGCTGACTGGCGCGACTGCGCCACGGCGTTTACGCGCGGCTGATCTGTCAAGCACAATAGCCGGATGACAGAACCTGTGGCTGAGGAGATGGCCTCGAGCACCGAGAGCCAGGAAGAATCGGGATCCATGATCTTCGAGCAACCGCTCAACGAGCGGATGCGCACCTTCCTGCGCCTGGACTTCCTCTACAACCAGGCGCTGTATCACAACGAGATTGCCAGCCAGTGGGGCAGCCGGGCAGCCATGTCCAGCCTCATCGACATACTGGCGATTACTGCCCGAGGCGATGTCCGCTCGGATGTGCTCAAGGAGCTCGAGCGACACCTGGCTACCCTCAGTGAGTTTCAGGCCAAGCCAGGCGTCGATCCGGAGCGCCTGAACACGCTGATCGCGAATCTCCAACGTCTGCGCGGCGAGTTGATGACCGCCGGCTCCGCTTTCCTGCAGCCGCTGCGCGATTCGGAGTTTCTCAGCGCGATCAAGCACCGCAGCGCCATTCCTGGCGGCACCTGCGAGTTCGACCTGCCGGATTACTACTTCTGGCTGGCCCAGCCGGATGAGCCGCGCATCCGCACGTTCAACCAGTGGCTTGCCCTGCTGCGGCCGATGTGCGATGCGATTGCGGAGCTGCTCTGGCTGACGCGCCAGAACGGCCGCACGCGGCAGGAGGTTGCGCAGGGCGGCCTGTTCCACATCACTTTCGAGCGCGACACGCCGTATCAGCTTCTGAGAATCTCGCTGCCCACCTCGGGCGGTCTTTACCCGGAGATCAGCGGTAGCCACTACCGCTGCAGCGTGCGGTTCCTGACCTGGAACGGCCTGACGGCACGACCTACCCAGACGGAAGCGAACGTGCCGTTTGTACTGAGCTGTTGCGGATGAGTGCGCGGTGCATGGGGCTGAGCTGCACCGCGCGGCGCGTGATCCACCAGGAGCAGCGTGGACCGAGCAGTCCGACTACGTTACCGCGGATATGACTTCCCCCGCGGTGAAATGCCCGACCTGTCGCCGCCCCATCGACTGGGCCACGGCACCCTTCCGCCCCTTCTGCAGCGAGCGCTGCCGGATGCTGGATCTGGGCGCCTGGCTGTCCGAAAAACGGGCCATTGCGGGCAGTGCACCGGTGCAGACCGACTCAGACACCGATGGCCAGGAATCGTCGCACTGAGATCCCGGCTGGTGTAAGGTACTGATCGAACAGCGAAAAATTAGCGCCATCGATGTGCGCACTGGATCACGCCCGGCGCCACTGATTTTGCGGATTATCTGCTGTGGCGGTCAACCGAGCCGCCAGATGGACTCCTCGCCGTGACTCTTCAAACCTCCCGCGATCACTGGTTCCGTCTGCTGCTCGCAGTCCTGGGAACAGCCCCGGCAGTGACGACCGCACTCATGGCGACGCGATTTCAAGCCGGTCGCAGCACGGTTGCCGTTCTACTGGTTCTCGCGCTGGAAGTGTCGTTGCTGGCTGCCCTCACGCGCACCTGGCGCCGTTTCTTTCTGCTCACTGTCCCACTTTTCATACTCAGCCTCCCGTTCGCAACGTACACCGTGGTGTTCGGTGTTCCTCCCGGCCGCGCACTGGCGCTGGTGCTGGCCGGGACTTCGTTGGAGGAGTTGACCGGATTCGCGCAACTGTGGCGGGGCAGCTACGTCGTGTGGCTCGGCGCGGCGCTGGCCCTTGTCTATCTGGTACTCGCCTGGCGGCAGCCGTCGCAACCGATATTCACCGGCCAGCGCCTGAGAATAGCTGGCCGAAGCATTCCGGCGAGCCGGCTGCTGGTGCTCCTGCTGGTGCCCGCGGCCGTGTACGCAGCCGCCGATCCGGGCGAGTTCATGGATGGCATCGGCTACGACCCACTGCTCGGTAGCGCAATGTTTGTTGGAGGGGAATTGCCGCGCGCCCGCGCGGACATGTCCGGAGCAAGTGTCGCGAAAGTCCCGTACCACGCACGTTGGGTTGGCGGAGCCGAGGTCCACATCCTCGTAGTCGGGGAATCAGCGCGCCGGGACTCATGGTCCGCCTATGGTTACCAGCGCCAGACAACGCCTTACCTGGACGGACTGAAGCACGAAGTCATCTTCCTGCGGCACGCGATGGCCGATGCCAACCTGACTTCGTGGTCGGTGCCCATCATCATGACGGGCATTACCCCAGACAGATTCGACGCTGCTGCCATTCACGGCAGCCTGTTCGATCTGGCGAAGGAGGCCGGCTACGAGACTTCCTGGCTCGTCAACCAGGATATCGGCATGACGATGCTGCTTGGCATCCAGCCCGACCATCTGGTGTATCCGCCGGAGATTCAGACCAGTCCCTTCGGACGCTACACGCTGGATGAAAGCCTGCTGCCAGCGTACCGCCGCGAGATTTCGCGCGCCGGCCGGCCCCGCTTCATCGGCCTGCATATCATGGGCTCTCACTGGGAATACGCACATCGGTATCCGGCTGGCTTCCGGCACTTCGGCCCTTCCAGGCAGCTCAGTATGGTGTCGCTGTTCGACAGCCGGGGTGTCGGCGCTGCAAGCATCCTCGACGCCTACGACAACACGATCCTGTACACGGACTGGCTTCTTCACGAGCTGATCGAGGAGGCGCGCACGCTAAGGGTGCCCGCCACTCTCACCTACTTCCCCGACCACGGCGAAGACCTCGAAGCGCTCGATGGGCGAGTGGGCCACGGCGCGCCGGTTTACACCCCGCACGCGTTCGAGATACCGGCTTTTGTCTGGGTCAATGCCGCATATGAACAAGCGCATCCGCAGAAAGTCGCAGCCTTGCGGAGCAATTCATCGAAGGAAGTCCGCAGCCACGATGTCTTCACGACGGTGGCGGATCTGATGGGAATACGGTGGCCTGACTTCGTGGCACAGAGGTCCTTTGCCTCGGACCAGTTCGCGCCTGACCTCGCGATGAAGTATTCCGCCGGCGGCGTGTTCGTGACGGGGACGGCCCACTCCGTGGAGGACCCCCACGTGGCCGGCCGCCCGCAGGGCGCCGGTGCCGTAGCTGTCAGCGTGACCGCCGACTCCGCATCAGCCCCGTAACCGACTCCGCATCATCCCCGTGACCGCCGGCTGCGCGCCTGCCGCCGCCGTTACCGTCAGTCAGCCCGGATGAGCGCGCTGATCTGCATCGTCTGCAGATCGAATACTCCCAGCAGTGGACGCGCACGCCCCAGCATCGGCACGGCATTCGCCTCCTGTGGATTGAAGCCCATCTGTAGCATGCGCCGCTGGAGAGTCTGCTTCTGCGCGAGTGAGAACTCATGCAACTGGTTGGCCGCCTTGAGCTGCTTGCGCAAAGCCGGCAGCCCTTGCGCCCAGGGCTTGAAGTAGCGCGGCCTCTGGATGACGTCATTCCCCCCGGTGATCGCGCTTTTCATGATCTCGTCCCGGATTTTCGGATCCTGCGGCAACGGCGCCCAGACCCAGCGCGGGCGGCTGTACCAGTGAGGCGCGAATTCAGGATTCAGCTTCCGTCCGAGTGAGATCTGCCCCGGCTCCAGATCGGAGGCCTGAGTCACCTGCAGCTCATTCTCCGAGAACAGGTAGTACAACGGCCGGCCTTGCCACAGTGTCGTCGTTCCATAGATCAGGGCCACGACTTGTACCGCGACGATCACGGCGATGTCCCGCGCCAGACCGCGACGCGGCTTGGCTGGGTTCGCAACCACAAAGGTCAGCAGGGGACCCAGCACGACGTCGATGCCTGCCATCATGGCGGCAACGCTAAGAACGCCCGTCAGATACCAGCCGGGCCATCGGTACCAGCCGAGCCACAGCAGACCGAGCACGAGCGCCAGCGCCGTGGCGCTGCCCGTTATGTGCAGTCCAAACGCCTTGAGTCGAAATTTCACACCTGACATTCCAGTAGCACCCCTGCAGCGGCTGAACTCGCGTGCGTCCCGCCGTCTATGGAGGCGAGGCAGGCACAGGCACACGCAGTGCCTTCGCCGCGAAAGCCCACTGATCGGCGATAGCATCGATCTGCATGCTGACGGGCTTGCCGGCTCCGTGGCCCGCGCGCGTCTCCACGCGGATCAAGACCGGATTGGAACAGACCTGGACGGCCTGCAGGGCCGCGGCGAACTTGTAGCTGTGCCACGGCGCCACGCGGTCATCGTGATCGGCCGTCGTGATGAGCGTCGGCGGATAGCAGACGCCCTTTTTCACGTTGTGATAGGGCGAGTAGGCATACAGCGCATTGAACTGCTGCGGATCCTCGCTGAGCCCGTAGTCCGAGGACCACTGACGTGCGTTGGCACTGGCGGTCTGATATCGCAGCATGTCCAGGACGCCGACGGCCGGCAACGCTACGCCGAACAGTTCCGGTCGCTGCGTGATGACCGCTCCGATCAGCAGACCCCCGTTGCTGGAGCCGTGAATTCCCAGACGCTCGGATCGCGTGTACTGCTGGTCGATCAGGTACTGGGCGGCCGCGATGAAATCATCGAACACGTTCTGCTTGTTCGCGAGCGTCCCGGCCTTGTGCCAGTCCTCCCCGTATTCTCCGCCCCCACGCAGATTGGCCTCGGCGTACACCCCTCCCATTTCCAGCCACGCGAGCACGGCCGGACGGAAGGCGGGAGTGAGCGAAATGTTGAACCCTCCATACCCATGCAACAACACGGGCTGATTGCCGTCCTTCACCATGTCGCGACGATGAGTGATGTACATGGGGATACGGGTGCCATCCTTGCTTGAATAAAACACCTGTTCAGTGACGTACTCATCCGTGGGAGCCGCGATCGTCGCCGTATGCCATATGGTGGCGGTATTCCTGCGGATGTCGTAGCGATAGACGCGCAGCGGAGTCAGGTAGTCCGTGTAGGAAAAAAACGTCTCCGTGTCATTCTCTTTACCTTCGAAACCCGTTACCTGTCCCAGTCCGGGCAGAGAAACCTCCCCTTCCGGCCTGCCATCGCGCCCGTACACGCGCACGACGCTGTGCACGTCCTCGACATATCGCGCAAAGACCCGGCCCCCGACGTACACGGCCTGTTCGAGCGCCGCACGCTGCTCCGGAACGACGGTCGGCCAGTTCGTCCAGGCCGGGCGCCGGGCGTCCACCGCGATCACGCGGCCTTGAGGGGCATCTTTGGTGGTCTGAAAATAGAGCTGTTCGCCCTGCGAGCCGATGAAGGTGTAAAGCGCATCCCAGGCATAGAACAGGGGCTGCACGGCTGCGCCTGGATGCCGCAGGTCGAGCACGCTGACACCATTGCGCTCGTAGCCGTCAAACAGCGTGATCACGAGGTAGTGACCGTCTTGCGTAACGCGGGCCGACGGAGTCCGTGTCGGATGATCCGTGACGGCATAGATCAGCTTGTCCTGATCCTGTGATTCGCCCAGTCGATGAAAGTAGATCGCTGGCCTGCCCGCATCGTCACCTCTTCCGTTCGGGAGTTCCGCATAGCGGCTGTAGTACACACCGGATCCGTCGTGTGCCCACGAAACGCCCCAGAACTTGGTATGGCGCAACGTGTCCGGCAGATCAGTGCTGTCAGCCACGCGGCGGAACTTCCAGGTCTGCCAGTCGGTGCCGCCGTCAGACAGAGCATACGCAACGGTATCGCCATTCGAATTTGGCCTGAATTCTGACAGCGCGACCGTCGCATCGGCGCGTACTGCGTTCGGATCGAATAGCACCCGACCCGGGGCGTCAATACTGTCGCTGACCACCAGCACGCTCTGGTTCTGGCTGCCATCATTATGCAGATAGAAATAGCGTCCGCCGTCCTTGATGGGTACGCCGGAGCGTTCATAGTTCCAAAGCTTCGAGAGCCGTTCCTTGATCCACGCACGCTGCGGGATGGCTTGCAGGCGCGGTTGCGCCAGCTGATTCTCCGCCGCCACCCACTTGCGGGTAGCCTCGGAGTCGAGGTCTTCCAGCCAGCGGTAGTCGTCCGCGACCGCGACTCCGTGGTGGCGATCACGGGTTTTGATCGCAACGGTGACTGGGTACACGGGTGGATGCTCAGGAGCCGGGTTCAGGCCTACCGCGACCTCACTGCCATTGCGCAGTGGTGTCCCGTGGGGTCCATTACCGGGCATGGGTCGCGCTCCCTGCCATAGAACGCTCGAGCAGGCGACGAGCAGGCAGGCGGGAAAAGCCAGGAAGGCTGCAACGGTCCCACCATAGCGCCCCGGACTTTTCATCCTTAAACTCACGCCTGGCCATAGAAAAGCAAAGTCTAGCAAACTGCATGTTTTCACGACTGCCGGCACACGGCATACCGATCCTGCTGATGGCACTCCTGAGCACTCACGCGTACGCCGAAAAACTGACCATCGCGCGGATTTTCGCCGCGCCGGACCTCTCCGGCGAGACGCTCCGCTCGCCGCAGATCTCGCCCGACGGGCGTCTCGTCGCGTATCTGCGCGGCGCACAGCGGAACAAGGACCGCATGGATCTATGGGCTTACGACATCGGCGCGCACAAGCACCGACTGCTGGTGGACTCAGCGAGGCTCGTGCCTGAAGAGCACGCGTTGTCCGCCGAGGAAGAGCAGCGAAGGGAGCGCCAGCGTACGTCCTCCCTCTCCGGCATCGTCGAGTACGAGTTTTCGCCGGACTCACGCTACCTGCTGGTGCCGCTCGCCGGCGATCTCTACGTCTACGATCTGCGAGCCAAACCCCACGAAGCGGTGCTCCGTCTGACGAAGACCGCGAGCTACGAGACAGACGCCCGGTTCTCGCCCGATGGTCACTACGTGAGCTTCATCCGCGATCAGAACCTGATGGTGTACGACCTTGCCACCGGCACCGAGCATGCCATCACGCAGGGCGGGGGTGGCCCCGTGTCCTTTGGCGTGGCGGAATTCATAGCTCAGGAGGAGATGGCCCGGTCCACGGGCTACTGGTGGTCGCCGGACGATCGGCGCATAGCGTTCACGCGTGTCGATGAGTCGCCGGTCCCCGAAGTGCAGCGCTTCGAAATATACGCAGACCGTTCCACCGTCGTGCGGCAGCGCTACCCGGCCGCCGGCATGCCCAACGCAGATGTGCAGCTCTTTGTGGCCTCTGTCGAGGCTGGCGGGCAGGCAGCCGCAGGCAGCCCGATCGAATCGGCTCACGCTGCGCGCTCTCGCAGCGAGCCTGCACGTGTCGCGCCCACTCATGCCGACAGCGCCGATGTGCCGACCGAGCCCGTCAAGGTGGATCTGGGCTCGAATCCGGATTTCTATCTGGCGCGCGTGAGCTGGTTTCCCGACAGCAGCGCGCTCGCCGTCCAGCGTGAAAGCCGGGATCAGAAGACTCTGGCACTCCTGCGTGCCGATGCGGCCACGGGCGCCACCCAGGAACTGCTGAGCGAGCATAGCGATACCTGGATCGAGCTGAACGACGCCTTGACCTTTCTTCCCCGCTCGCAGCAGCTGATCTGGGCCTCGCGGCGCACGGGGTTCCAGCACCTGTATCTGTATGACTGGAACGGGAAGCTGATACGGCCGCTCACGAGCGGCGAGTGGCAGGTCACGGGCGACAACGATTCACACGGCCTGCGGGGCGTGGATGAGCAGGCCGGCCTGGTGTACTTCACAGCAAATGCCGACAGTCCGCTCGAGCGCCATCTCTACAGCGTGTCCTTGAGCGATCCGGCCATCCCGATGAAACGCATCACGCCGGAATCGGGCTGGCACGCCATCGCGATGTCGAGCGACGCCCACCTATTCCTCGATACATTTTCGACACCGGATCTGCCGCCGTCGGTCACTCTACGTTCGGCCGACGGGAAGTCGCTGGCCGCGCTGATCCCCAATACGCTCTCCCGCGACCATCCTTACGCGCCTTACCTGTCAGATCATCTGCCCATCGAATTCGGCACGTTGCGGGCAAGTGACGGCCAGACGCTGTACTACCAGATCGTGAAGCCCCGGGTCCTGGAGCCCGGCCGGCGCTACCCCGTGGTCGTCGATGTGTACGGCGGACCAGGCTTCCAGAAAGTGCGGCGCGCCTGGGGCGGCTACCCGCGCAGCAACGAGGGCTTCTTCCGTGAGTTTCTGGCGCAGAACGGCTACATCGTGTTCACGCTGGACAATCGTGGGAGCGGCTCCCGCGGAGTGCGTTTCGAGAGCGCCCTTTATCATCACCTGGGCTCGGTCGAGGTCCAGGACCAGGTTGAGGGGGTCAACTTCCTCCGAACATTGCCGTATGTCGATCCGCACCGGATCGGCGTGTTCGGATGGAGCTACGGCGGATACATGACCCTGATGTGCCTGATGCAGGCTCCGGATGCATTTGCGGCAGGCGTTGCCGGAGCGCCCGTCACGGACTGGAAACTCTACGATACGCACTACACCGAGCGTTATATGGGTACGCCGCAGGTCAATCCTGAAGGCTATCTGCAAAGCAGCGTTCTGCAGCATGCCGCCGCACTGCGCGGACCCCTCCTGATCATGCACGGCATGGCGGACGACAACGTGCTCTTCACGAACAGCACGACGCTTTTCAAGAAGCTGCAGGATCTGGACAAGCCGTTCGACATCATGACCTATCCCGGCAGCAAGCACGGACTCCTGCGTCACGCGGACACGGGCCGTCACGCCTACGAGATGGTCAAGCGATTCTTCGACCGGACGATCGGCGACCAGCGTTAGGTTGCAATGTTAGGTTGAATTGTTCGGCCGCGGCCCGCAGGCGGATGGGCTGCCCGGCCGCCGAGAGCGCCGCAGGCGCTTTCACTCAGCCCAGGGTCAGGGAAACTTGATCTTCCCGCCGCCCGGGACGCCAGGCGTCGGGCCGAGTCCCGCGCCCACCTCCGGCACGACGATCCGCGAGGCAGCCTCGCGACGCATCTCGCGCGCCTCGTCGATTGCCTGCTCGAGTGCGCCCTTGACGCCTTCGGGAAACCTCTGCAGCGCCTCATCCAGCGTCGACGCATCGATATCGAACACCAGCGGCAACACACCGGCCGGTGTCAGCAACTGAGTTTGTCCCGAAAAAAGCACCGTGCGACTGGCGTCCGTCTCGCCGGCGATCGTCACGGGAATGAGACGCCGGACCGTGCCCGCCCTGCGGTCAGTGAAAATCTCTTCGCGGTACAGGCCGGCCGGGTCGAGTCTGACGTCCGGAAGGTCGTTCTGAGCTGCCATGAAAGATCCCGTCGCATCGTGATGCGTGTTGCATTGTACACAGGGCGTGGATGGGGGCCCACCGCGGAGGAAGCAAGGGCTCAGTGAGGCTGCCCGGCCTCCCCCTGCCCTGCCCCGGCAGCGCCGGCGGCCTCCGCCTGCAGTTCCTCCCGGGCCCCCCGTTGCAGCGCTTCGATGAAGGGCCGGTCCGCCTCGAGGATGTCCTCCTCCAGGAGCCGCCCCGGGGCCACCCACTTCAGGCGCTGTCCGTCCAGTCCGGCGGGCTCACCGCGGAACTCCACGACCAGCCACATCGACAGCTCGACGGTGCGATCACTGTATTCGTGCGCCAGCCGCATGAAGGGTCGGCTGCGGATGACCCGGACCCCCAGCTCCTCATGCAGTTCCCGCGCGAGCGCCTCCGCTTCGCTCTCGCCCGCTGCGACCTTGCCGCCGGGAAACTCCCACCGTCCGGCGAGGTGCTTGCCTGCGGGGCGTTGTGCGATCAGGACCCGCCCGTCGCGGTCGAAAACAGCCCCGGCCACAACCAACACGGCAGCCAAGGCGATCCTACCCGAGACCCGACAGCACTCCGTGACAGTGCTTGTACTTCTTGCCGGAACCGCACGGGCAGGGCTCATTGCGCCCAACCTTGCGCTCGCTGCGCACGAACGTGCCTGCTGCCGGCTCCTCGGGCGGCGGCATGGGCAGCACTCCGCCTCTTGACGGCGCTCCGGCTGGGGCCGGCGCGCTCTGACGCCCCTGCGCGGCCGTCTCCGCGGCGCCCTCGCCTGCACCGGCCGCAAGGAGCGACTGGGCCTCAGCGTGCTGCGCCTGCAGGGCGCGCATGAGTCGCTGGCGTCTCTCTTCCTCCTCGCGGTCGATGTCCTCCTGCGTACGGACCTCGACGGTCGCAAGTGTGGTCACCGTCTCGAATTTCACCCGATCGAGCATCGCGGCGAACAGCTCGAAGGCCTCGCGCTTGTACTCGAAGCGATAGTCCTTCTGGGCATAGCCGCGCAGGTGGATGCCCTGGCGCAGATAATCCATGGCACCCAGATGCTCGCGCCAGTGCCGGTCCAGCATGCTCAGCATCACGTCCTTCTCGACGTGACGCATGATCGGAACGCCGCGGTCCGCCAGGCCGATCCGGACCACCTTGGCTTCATACACTTCGCGCACCGCGCTCGCCAGGCGGGTGCGCAGCGCAGCCTCGTCGAGCTCCGGATCCTGCTCGATCCACGCCTTGGGATCCACTCGTGTGTTGAAATCCCTCAGGATCGCCTCGGCCAGTCCCTGCAGATTCCAGTCGGGCGGCGCGGCATGGCGGGGCATGTGCTGATCGATCAGCGTGCCCACCGCCTCCTCCATGATCCCCGCGATGGCCGCCGAGAGATCCTCGGTCGCCATGATCTCGGTACGCTGTTGGTATACGACCTTGCGCTGATCGTTGGCCACGTCGTCGAACAGCAGCAGCTGCTTGCGAATGTCGAAGTTGTGCGATTCGACCTTGCGCTGCGCCTTTTCGATCTGGCGGGTGAGCATGCCGCTCTCGATAACCTCGCCCTCCTTCATGCCGGCCATCTGCAGCAGGCGCTTGGTGCGCATCGGATCGCCGAAGATGCGCATCAGGTTGTCTTCCATCGAGAGATAGAACCGGCTCGAGCCCGGATCGCCTTGCCGTCCCGAACGGCCGCGCAGCTGGTTGTCGATGCGCCGCGACTCGTGCCGCTCCGTGCCCACTATGTGCAGCCCGCCGGCAGCGAGCACCCTGTCGTGCCTTTCCTGCCACTCGCTCCGCACCCGCTCGCTCGTGCCAGCGTCTACTTCGCCCATGGAGGCCAATTCAGCCTCGAGGTTGCCTCCGAGAACGATGTCGGTCCCACGGCCGGCCATGTTGGTTGCAATGGTCACCGCGGCCGGCCGGCCGGCCTGGGCCACGATCTGCGCCTCGCGCTCGTGCTGCTTGGCGTTCAGCACCTCGTGCGGGATCTTCTCCTTCTGGAGCAGATCGGCGAGAAACTCCGAGGTCTCGATCGACGTCGTACCGACCAGCACCGGCTGCTCGCGCTCGACACAGTCGCGGATATCCTCGGTGATGGCCTGGAACTTGTCCTTTTGCGTCAGATAAACGAAGTCGGGCATGTCCCTGCGGATCATCGGGCGGTGCGTGGGTATGACCACCACTTCGAGCCCGTAGATCTGCAGGAACTCCGGCGCCTCGGTATCGGCCGTGCCGGTCATGCCGGCAAGCTTCTTGTAGAGGCGGAAATAGTTCTGGAAGGTGATCGAGGCAACCGTCTGGTTCTCCTCGCGCACGCGAACTCCTTCCTTGGCTTCGACCGCCTGGTGCAGGCCGTCCGACCACCGGCGCCCGGGCATCGTTCGACCGGTGAATTCGTCAACGATGATGACCTCGCCGGCCCGGACGATGTACTCCACGTCGCGCTTGTAAAGCGCGTGGGCCCGCAGCGCCGCGTTGAGGTGGTGCATGAGGCGGATGTTGGCGGGGTCGTACAGGCTCTCGCCTTCGCGCAGCAGACCCAGCTCGAACATCAACGCTTCCACGTGCTCGTGGCCCTCTTCCGTGATGTGGACCTGCTTGGTTTTCTCCTCGACGCTAAAGTCCCCTGGAGCGTTCTCCTCGGGCTGCCTCTTCAGGCGCGGTACGAGCTGATTGATCCGCAGGTACAGCTCCGTGCTTTCCTCCGCAGGGCCCGAGATGATGAGCGGCGTGCGCGCCTCATCGATGAGGATCGAGTCCACTTCGTCCACGACCGCGTAGGCAAGGCCGCGCTGGACCTTGTCCTCCAGGCGGAACGCGAGGTTGTCGCGCAGATAGTCGAAGCCGAATTCGTTGTTGGTTCCGTAAGTGATGTCGCAGGCGTAGGCGGCCCGTTTCTCGGGCGGGCTCTGCGAGTTCTTGATCACCCCGACGGTAAGCCCGAGGAAGCGGTACACCGGGCTCATCCAGTCCGCGTCGCGCTGCGCCAGGTATTCGTTCACCGTGACGATGTGCACACCCTCGCCGGTGAGCGCATTGAGGTAGGCGGGAAGTGTCGCAACGAGCGTCTTGCCCTCGCCCGTCCTCATTTCCGAGATCTTGCCCTCGTGGAGCGAAATTCCACCGACGAGCTGCACGTCGAAGTGCCGCATCTTCAGCGTGCGGCGGGCCGCCTCGCGGACGACGGCAAAGGCCTCGGGGAGCAGGTCGTTGAGCGGGGTCCCTTCCTTGAGCCGTGACCGGAACTCCTCGGTCTTGGCGAGCAGCGCCTCATCGCTCAGCGCCTGGATCTTCGGCTCGAGCTCGTTGGCGGCCCGGACGTATCGCCCGAAGCCACGCACCAGCCGCTCGTTGCGGCTGCCGAAAACGCGCGTGAGAAATTGCAGCAACTTGACGTCCTGAATCGGAAAAATGCTTGGCTCGACAAGCCGTTATCTACACGGCTGCCGCATCCCGCGGGTGCTTTTGAAAGCCGCGTATTCTACGCAATAGACGCTCCTGGCGCCCAATTGGTTCTGGACGAGGGGTTTTCAAGGGTCTCGCCGGTGGGGCGCTGCGGCCCTCAGCGGCGGCGGCACGCAGCGGTCCTCGGGCCGCCGGGCCCTCGGCCGGGAGGGGGCCCTGATGGCCCAGCGAATCAGCGGCCGACGAAACTCAGGGGATTGACCTGACGGCCGTTGCGGATCACTTCAAAGTGGACGTGAGGTCCCGTGGATCGCCCGGTAGAGCCCAGCAAGGCGATCGGGTCGCCGCGCTTCACCGTCTGGCCCACGCTCACCAGTGTCTTCTCGTTGTGCCCGTATCGAGTGACGTAGCCGTCGCCGTGGTTGATCTCAACGAGCTTCCCATAGCCGGCCCGCTCGCCAGCCCAGGTCACGACACCCGCGGCCACGGCCGTCACGCTCGAACCCGCGGAGCCCGCGAAATCGACGCCTTTGTGGTACGCCTCCTCGCCCGAGAAGGGGTCCATGCGCTCGCCAAAATAGGAGGAAATGAATCCCCCCGAGACCGGCCGGCCCGCCGGATGGGTCTGTTCCTTGAGCTCACGCGCCAGAATCACGTTCTCGAGCGCGGTCAGCTGTGAATCGCGCAGCTCCACGGTTTGCTCGAGGTCTTTCAGCTTGGCCGACAGATCCGGGATCTGGGCACTGACGCCTCCGCCATCGGCCTCCGGGCCACCGCTCGGCGGCTCGCTGTCGAAATCGAATTCGTGGCTGTCGATGTCCGCCATCTCGGTGAGGCGCTTGCCGAGGGCGTCCAGGCGGATCACGTGGGCATTGACGGTGCCCATGCGCATCGCCATGGCGTCCACGCGCTCATTCATGCTTTCCTTGAGATCGGCGATCTGGCGTTTCTGTTCGGCGAGAATGGCTGTCCAGCGGGCCGACTCACCGAGCGCCAGCCGGCCATTGCTGCCTGAGCCGAGCTGCATGCCGAGGGCGAAGGCCGTTCCCAGGATCCCGAGCACGAGGACGGCGAGCACGGCGAGGGTCAACGGGTGCGCAAGATTCAGCTGGCGCGCCAGCCCTTCTCGCTTCGAAAAGAAAATGATATTCATGCCGCGCGCTCCGGATCCGTGCGATACCCCGTCTCGACAGGCGAAGGCCCGCTCTGCATCGTTGCACGGCCGTAGCCCGGGCGTGATGCGCCCTGTTCTCGTTCAATCGAATCGAATAGCGTGCATCTCGCTGGCAACCCCGCTGTCATGGCTCCTCGCGGTAGACCGGTGGCTTTGCGTCCCCGCCTTTCGACGGGTTTGCCCAATCAGCTGTTTTCAATATGCCCAATAAGCGACACCGAGACAAGCGCAGCGGTACCCGGTTTCAGAGGACGGACCGCTCAAAATCGTTCCGCGCCGCCCATTCTGTCAAAGACCTGCTGGGTCGTCTGACCCCAACTTTGAACCGTGTCTCGGATCAGGCCAGCGCGCAGACCTTCTGGCATCGGTGGCTGGCCGGGCACCTCCCCGCTGCATTATGCCAGCGCATCTCCGGGATCGTCGAATCCAACGGCACACTGGTGATCTATGCGGAATCGGCTGTCTGGTCGGCCAGGCTGCGATTTGCGGTGCAGGATCTGCAGGAGCCTCTGAGTGCAACCCAGCGGGACATCCGCGAGATCAGCGTCCGGGTGCTGCCGAAAGCCTGACTGGGATGGCGGCCTTGCGGCACACCGGCCGAGCCGATCGCGCCGTGCCGGTGTCAGCTCGAGGAACCGGGCAGAGCGGGCGCTTCGATGTAGGAGATGGGCGCATCCGCGTAGGAATTGAAGGAAACCTCTTCCCAGGTCGAGGTGTCCGCCAGCAGCATGCGCAGCAGCGTGTTGTTGAGTGCGTGGCCGGACTTGTGCCCGCTGAACTCGCCAATGAGGCTGTGACCGAGCAGGTACAGATCGCCGATCGCATCGAGGATCTTGTGCTTGACGAACTCATCCTCGTAGCGCAGCCCGTCCTCGTTCAGCACACGGTAGTCATCGAGCACGATGGCGTTGTCGAGATTGCCGCCGAGAGCCAGATTGTGCGAGCGCAGCGTCTCGAGGTCCCGCATGAAGCCGAACGTGCGAGCCCGGCTCACTTCCTTCAGGAAGGACGTCGTCGAGAAGTCCATCGAGGCCTTCTGTGAGCGGCGCTTGAAGATCGGGTGATTGAACTCGATCTCGAAATTGACCTTGAATCCGTCGAACGGATCGAACTGCGCCCACTTCGCTCCGTCCTGCGCGCGCAGGCGCTTCTTGATGCGGATGAAGCGCTTGGCCCGGCGCTGCTCCTCGATGCCCGCCGACTGCAGCAGAAACACGAAAGGTCCCGCGCTGCCGTCCATGATCGGCACTTCCGCGGCACTGAGCTCGACGATGGCGTTGTCGATGCCGAGACCCGCGAAGGCGGAGAGCAGGTGCTCGACGGTGGAGACCCGGGCCTCGCCCCGGATCAGGGTCGTGCCCAACATTGTGTCGCCGACGTTCTGGGCGCGCGCCGGGATATCGACCACTTCGGACAGGTCCGTTCTGCGGAAGATGATGCCCGAGTCAGCCGGGGCCGGACGCAGGGTCATCAGAACCTTCCGGCCGGTGTGCAGGCCCACACCAGTGGCACGAATCGAGTTCTTCAGCGTCCGTTGTCCGACCATGCTGCGATTGCTTGTATCAAAGGAGCCGCCGTGGGGGTGTGTGCCCGAAAACGAGCTGGCACACCCGCCACGGCGCAAGAAGGCGCGTTAACGTATCACAGGCGAAAAAACGACTCCAATCAAGACTGCGAAGAGTTCTGCCTGAGCTGGCGAGCCCGGGCCTCGCGCCCGCGACTCAGTCCGCTTGCCGGCGCAGAAACGCCGGAATGTCCAGCAGGTCATCTGGCTCTCCCTCGGGCCGCAGGCCATCTCCAACGGCCCGCTGTCTCTGGACCGTGGGCTTGTCCAGGGCGGCGTAGTCGCTGCTCGAGAGCGGTCCACGCCGGATGACTCGCATGGCCGGCTCCGCTCGCGCGTGCATGGACTCGCGATGCACCGCGCTCTCGCGAGCCGCAGGCATCTCGCGGTGCTGATGCTGCTGTGCAGGCATGGGCCGCGCGGCCGATGCCGGCCGGCCCAGGCCGGTGGCCACCACCGTCACACGCACCTGGTTGGTCAGCTCCGGGTCGATGACCGTGCCGACCACCACCGTCGCGTCCTCGGATGCGAACTGCTTGACGATCTGCCCCACTTCCTGGAACTCACCGATCGACAGATCCATTCCGGCGGTGACGTTGACCAGGATGCCATGCGCGCCAGCGAGATTGATGTCCTCGAGGAGCGGTGAGGAGACGGCCGCCTCAGCGGCCTCGCGTGCGCGGCCCTCGCCACTCGCAGCGCCCGAGCCCATCATGGCCATGCCCGTCTCAGCCATCACGGTGCGCACGTCCGCGAAGTCCACGTTGATCAGTCCGGGCCGGGTGATCAACTCGGCGATGCCCTGCACGGCGCCCTGCAGCACCTGATTCGCCGATTTGAACGCATCCAGCAGCGTCGTTTGCGGCCCCAGCACCGTGAGCAGCTTCTGGTTGGGTATGGTGATCAGCGAGTCGCAGTACTTGCCGAGCTCGGCGATGCCATGGTCGGCCACGAACGAGCGCTTGTTTCCCTCCATCTCGAAGGGCTTGGTTACGACGGCCACCGTCAGGATACCCAGCTCCTTCGCCACCTGCGCCACGACCGGAGCGGCCCCCGTGCCGGTGCCGCCTCCCATGCCGGCCGTGATGAACAGCATGTCGCAGCCCTCGACGAGCTCGACGATGCGGTCGCGATCCTCCATGGCCGCCTGGCGGCCCACCTCGGGATCGGCCCCGGCTCCCAGGCCCTTGGTGATGTTGCAGCCGATCTGCAGTGCGGTCTTCACCTTCGCGTGCTGGAGTGCCTGCGCATCGGTGTTGACACACAGAAATTCCACTCCGTCTATTCCACTCATGACCATATGAGCCACGGCATTACCGCCGCCGCCCCCCACGCCGATCACCTTGATCACGGCGCTTTGGCTGTATGCGTCCATCAATTCGAACATGTTTCGCGCTCCTCTTACGCAGTCTTGATTGGTTGAACCCCGATGAGGTTCCTGTCGTTTCTTCGTCACTTCGCCTCGTCTGTCAGCTCAAAAGTTGCCCTGGAACCAGGAGCGCATGCGGTCCAGCACCGTCTTGGCATTCCCGCCCAGGGTTCGCCCGCGACGTGCGGGCATGATGTTGTCGCGCGCGTAGAGCAGCAGCCCCACGCCCGTCGAATAGATCGGATTTCGCACCACGTCCGACAATCCTCGGATGGACTGCGGCAGGCCCAGCCGCACCGGTACGTGGAAAACTTCTTCGGCCAGCTCGATGGCGCCTTCCATCTTGGCGCTGCCGCCGGTCAGCACGATGCCGGCAGCGATGACTTCCTCGAATCCACTGCGTCGCAGCTCCTCGCGGACCAGTCCGAACAGCTCCTCGTAGCGCGGCTCGACGATCTCCGCGAGCGTCTGGCGCGCAAGCCGTCGCGCCGGACGGTCGCCGACACTGGGCACCTCGATGCTCTCGTCGGGATTCGCGAGCTGCGACAGGGCGCAGGCGTAGCGGATCTTGATGTCCTCGGCGTACTGGGTCGGGGTGCGCATCGAGACGGCAATGTCGTTGGTCACCTGATCCCCGGCGATCGGAATCACCGCGGTGTGCCGGATCGCCCCGTTGGCGAACACGGCGAGGTCAGTGGTCCCGCCGCCGATGTCCACCAGGCACACGCCGAGCTCCTTCTCGTCCTCGGTGAGCACGGCGAAGCTCGAAGCGAGCTGCTCGAGCACGACATCGTCCACCTCGAGGCCGCAGCGCTGGATGCACTTCTCGATGTTTTGCGCGGCGCTGTCGGCGCCGGTCACGATGTGCACCTTGGCCTCGAGCCGCACGCCCGACATGCCGATCGGATCGCGGATGCCCTCCTGCCCGTCCACGATGAACTCCTGCGGCAGCACATGCAGGATCTTCTGATCCGCCGGGATGGCGACGGCCTTGGCGGCGTCGATCACGTGATCGACATCCCCGTGAGTCACTTCTTTGTCGCGAATGGCCACGACGCCGTGGGAGTTGAGGCTGCGCACGTGGCTGCCGGCGATACCGGCGAACACCGAGTGGATCTCGCAGCCGGCCATCAGCTCGGCCTCCTCCACCGCGCGCTGGATCGACTGAACCGTGGACTCGATGTTGACGACCACGCCCTTTTTCAGGCCGCGCGAGGGTTGCGAGCCCAGGCCCAGCACCTCGATCGAGCCGTCGAGCCCCACCTCGCCCACCAGCGCCACGACTTTCGACGTGCCGATGTCCAGGCCCACTATCAGATTCCGCTCGGAGCGCTTAAGCATCCCGACCACCGTTTTCTTTAGCACTGTGCGTTGCCCCATTGCGCCAGCCGATGGCAAATCCGTTCGTGTAACGCATGTCGACATACGCGATATCGTCCCCACGCTGTGTAACGAGCTTCGCCGCCGCATTGATGAACTTGTCGAAACGCTCCTCGATCTGCCGGCGCCCCAGCCTCACGGTCACCCCATCCGACAGATCGAACTGCCACGCGCCGCGCGCATCGAGCCTGAGCGCGGTCATGCGCAGGCCCAGCGGGATCAACCGGCTCTGCGCGGCCAGATAGCGCTGCGCCACCTCGGACTCCTTGCCGTCGGGGCCGGAAAGCCCGGGCAGCTCCGGCGGCATGTGTCGCTCATCCTTCGAGAACAACTCCCCACGCGTGTTGAGCAGGCCGGTGTCGCCCCAGCGCGCGACCGCCACCTGCTCGATCACCAGCACATGCAGCCCACGAGGCCACGCCCTCTGCACGCTCACCGCATCGACCCACGGGAGCGAATGGATTGCGTGGCGGACCGCCTCGAGATTCACGCTGAGCAGGCCCGCACCCCGCACCTGCTGCTTCACTATCCGCTCGACGTCCGCGGGCGCCACGCGCTGGAATTGTCCGGATACGGACACCGACTCGATGGGTTGGTCGAGTGTCCACAGCACCAGCACCACGACCGCGCAGACAGCGGCGATACTGCCCAGCGACATCGCCCAGGCGCGCCAGTTGATGGCTGGCAGCTGCCAGCGCCGTTCGCTCTGCTTGCGCCGGTTTCGTCTCATGAGCGCACGCTCCCCTGCCCGAGCGGCTGCACGCGCCGCACGAAGCTGGTCTCGAGCACCCGCCAGACCAGCTCGTCGAAATCCAGACCCGCGGCCTTGGCCGCCATGGGCACCAGAGAGTGGCTGGTCATGCCGGGGATCGTGTTGACCTCCAGCAGCAGCGGCCGCCCCGCCGCGTCCATCATGAAGTCGACCCGCCCCCAGCCTTCCGCATCCACGGCGCCAAAAGCTGCCACGGCGAGGCTCGCCAGATGTTGCTCGGCCGGCGCCGACAGCCCGCACGGACAGTAATAGCGCGTGTCCTCGCGGAAGTACTTGGCCTCATAGTCGTAAAAGGTCTTCGGTGTCTCGATGCGGATCGCCGGCAGAGCGCGCCCCTGCAGTACGGCGACCGTGTATTCCTTCCCCACGATCCAGGGCTCGGCAAACACGCTGCTCTCGATTCCCGCCGCCGCCTGGTAGGCCGCCGGTAGCTCCTCAGCGCGCTCCACCTTGGTCATCCCGACACTCGAGCCCTGCGTCGCCGGCTTGACGATCAGCGGCAAGCCCAGCCGCGCCAGCGCGATCTCGAAGTCCTGCGGCCCGCGCAGTACTGCGAAGTCCGCCGTGGCCACCCCGATGGCCTGCGCCAGTCGCTTGGTGCGCAGCTTGTCCATGGCGATCGCCGAGCCCATGACGCCACTGCCGGTGTAGGGCACACCCAGATACTCGAGGGCGCCCTGCAGCGTGCCGTCCTCGCCGCCCGGGCCGTGCAGCGCGATCCAGACACGCTCGAAGCGCTCCTCGAGGAGGCTCGGCAGCGCCCGCTCGCGCGGATCGAAGGCATGCGCCTCGATGCCGCGGCGCTGCAGTCCGCCGAGCACCGCGTTGCCGCTCAACAGCGAGATTTCGCGCTCGCTCGAATCCCCGCCGAGCAGCACGGCGACCCGGCCGAACTCGGCAGCCGCGCTGGCACGGTGCATCGATGCGGGATCGCGCTGCAGCCGCATCAGTTTGTCGCCCCCATGATGCGCACCTCGGTGTTGAGTCGCACGCCGTACTGGCGCTCGACCGTCTCCTGCACGTGACCGATGAGTTGCTCCAGGTCGGCCGAGGTGGCATGCCCGTGGTTGATGATGAAGTTCGCGTGCTTCTCGGACACCGAGGCGTCCCCGATCCGGAACCCCTTCAGGCCCGAGGCCTCGACCAGGCGCGCCGCGTGATCGCCGGGCGGATTGGTGAATACCGAGCCGCAGCTCCACTCCCCGATTGGCTGCAAGGCCTTGCGCCGCTCGAGCAGCTCGCGCACGTGCGCCTCGTTGATCCCGGGCTTGTGCTCGAATTTCAACTTCGCGCCGATGAACCATTCCTCGGATACCGGGCCGGCGACACTGCGGTAGCCCACCTGGTATTCGGCCGCGAGCCGGTTGTGCTCGCGACCGCGCCGGTCCATGGTCTGTACCTCGACCACGTGCTGCCAGGTCTCTCCGCCGAAGGCGCCCGCGTTCATGGCGAGCGCTCCGCCGACCGTGCCCGGGATACCGGCGAGGAACTCCGCGGGACCCAGACCCCACTTGACGCATTGCTTGGCGAGGCGCGCGCAGGCGACGCCCGCCTCGCAGTACACGGTGGTCTGATTGAGCCGATCGAGCCGGTCGAGGGTGCCGAGGGTGCTGATGACCACTCCCCGCAGGCCGCCGTCGCGCACCAGCAGGTTGCTGCCCAGCCCGACCCAGTGGATCGGCACTTCCTCGGGGAGCGAGCGCAAGAAGGCCGCCAGATCGGCGCGATCACGCGGATTGAAGAAAACCTCCGCCGGCCCACCGACGTGCCAGGAGGTATGCCGGCTCATCGGCTCGTTGCGCCTGATACGCAGTGCGAATTCCGGCGCGATAGCCACAGTCACGATCCCTCCGGATCAGAAGACACATTCGCCAGCCGCGCAGGCAGCTCTTGCGAGACTGCACTGATGTGGCCTGCGCCCATGGTGACGATCACATCGCCGTCGCGGATCACATCCGCCAGCGAATCCGCCAGATCCTCGAGCTTCTCCACGAACACCGGCTCCACCAGCCCGCGCCCGCGCACGGCGCGGCAGATCGCGCGGCCGTCGGCCCCGGGGATGGCCGGCTCGCCGGCCGCGTACACCTCGGTCACCAGCAGCGCATCGGCGGCGCTGAGCGCCTTGCTGAAGTCGTCGATGAGGTCATGCACGCGCGTGTAGCGATGGGGCTGGAAAGCCAACACGAGGCGCCGCCCCGGGTAGCCCTGGCGCAGCGCCTCGAGTGTCGCGATCACTTCGGTCGGATGGTGGCCATAGTCATCGACGATGGTGATCCGGCCCACGCTCGTGTCGATGTCGGCCACGTGCTGCAGGCGCCGCTCGACGCCCTGGAAATTCGACAGCGCCCGCTGAATCGCCTCGTCCTGGATGCCCAGCTCGCTCGCGACCACTATGGCCGCAAGGGAGTTCAGAACATTGTGGGCACCGGGCAGGTTGACGGTGACAGTGAGTGGCCGCGCCGTGGCGCGGACCACTTCGTACGAGGTTCTGAGTCCCTCGCGGCGAATGTTCACCGCGCGCACGTCGGCATCCTCGGAGGTGACCCCGTAAGAGACGATCGGGCGCCCCACGGCAGGCACCACGCTGCGAACATTGGGGTCATCGAGACACAGAACCGCGAGCCCATAGAACGGCAGGTTGTGCAGAAAATCGACGAAGCTCTGCTTCAGCAGCTCGAAGTCACCGCCATGCGTGACCAGATGGTCGTTATCGATGTTGGTCACGATAGCGACCAGCGGCTGCAGGTGCGTGAACGACGAATCGCTCTCGTCGGCCTCCGCTACCAGATAGCGGCCGGCGCCCAGTCGCGCATTGCTCCCGGCGCTCTGCAGCCGTCCACCGATGACGAAAGTGGGATCCTCGCCGCCTTCGGCCAGGATGCTGGCCACCAGGCTGGTCGTCGTGGTCTTGCCATGCGTACCGGCGACCGCGATCGAGTAACGGAAGCGCATCAGTTCGCCGAGCATCTCCGCTCGGGCAACGACCGGTATCCTTTGCCGCAGTGCCGCCTCGATCTCCGGGTTGGCGCTCGCAATCGCGCTCGACACCACCACCACATCGGCGCCCGCGATGTTCGCCGCATCATGTCCGATGGACACCCGAGCACCGAGCTGGGCGAGTTGACGCGTCACCTCGTTCGCCTTCGTGTCGGAGCCTTGCACCGCGTAGCCCAGATTGAGGAGCACTTCCGCGATGCCCCCCATGCCGCTTCCGCCAATGCCGACGAAATGAATGGTGTTGATCCGGCGCATGCGGTCGCGCCGGTCCGGTGCAACCCGGCGCTCCACCGTCGGCCGCTCCAGAGTCGTGCGGCGCTCGCCCGGACTCTTGCGCTCGGCGATCATGCGGCGCTCCGGGCGATTTGCAGGCACGAAGCCGCCAGGTCCTCCGCGGCACGCGGCTTGGCGAGCAGTCGGGCACGCTCGGCCATCGCCAGCAGCTTCCCGCGCCCTGCGCACAGCCGCTGCAACTCGGCCGCGAGACGCTCTGCCGTCAGCTCCCTGTCGGCGATGAGCACCGCTGCGCCCTCACCGACGAGGTACTGTGCGTTCTGAGTCTGGTGATCATCGACCGCCGCGGGGAAAGGGACGAGGATCGCGCCAACACCCGCCGCTGCAAGCTCCGACACCGTAAGCGCACCGGAGCGGCAGATCACCAGATCCGCCCACGAATAGGCTTCCGCCATGTCCTCGATGAAAGGCCGAACGTCCGCGCGCACGCCGGCGCTGGCATAACTCTGGCGACCCGCTTCGATCCAGCGCTCCCCTGCCTGATGGCGCACATCGATCGAGGGAATGTCCGTAAGGCCCGACTGTCTCAACCGTGCGAGAGCGAAGGGCACGACGGCGTTCAGGCGCGTTGCACCCTGACTGCCGCCGATGACCAGGACGCGAATCGGACCCGCGCGCCCGGCGAAGCGGGTCTGCGGCGCCGCAATCGCGCTGATGTCCTGGCGCACCGGGTTACCGATGACGCGCGCCCGGACACCGCGTCCGAAGCTTCCCGGGAAGGCTTCCAGTACTTCGCGCGCGATGCGCGCCAGCAGCCGGTTGGTAAAGCCCGCCACGGCATTCTGTTCGTGAATCAGCAGCGGCCGCCGCGTCAGCCAGGCCGCCACCCCGCCCGGCCCGGTGACGAATCCTCCCAGCCCGACCACCACGATCGGCCGGTGCCGCCACATCACCCGCAAGGCTTGCCCCAGTGCCAGCGCCACTCGAAAGGGAGCGGCCACGAGCGTCCCGAATCCCTTCCCGCGCAAGCCTCCGACCGACAACCACTCGATGGGGATCTGTTCTGCTGGCACGACCCGCGCTTCCAGGCCACGCCGGGTCCCCAACCAGATGACTTCGTACGAGCTCGCCCGCAGCACACGCGCGAGCGCCAGAGCCGGAAAGACGTGGCCCCCGGTGCCTCCGGCCATGATGAGGATGGGTCGGGCGCCGATGGAGCTCACAACAGCTCCTCCCCCGACATGCTTCCCGAGCGGGCTGTCCCGGCGGCCCCGCCAGGCACGGCGCCCCGCTGCCGCACGGTCGCCGAGCCACGCTTCTCGAGCATGGCTTCGTGATACACACGCAACAGGAGTCCGACCCACGCGAGCGAGACGATGAGGCTGGAACGGCCGTAGCTCATCAGCGGCAGCGTCAGTCCCTTCGTCGGCAGCGCCCCCATGTTGACGCCGATGTTGATGAACGCCTGGATGCCGACCCACAGGCCGAACGCCGCGGCGATGTAGGACTGGAACTTGAGGCCGACGTCGGAGGCGAGCCGGGCGATGTAGAAGCTGCGCCAGATCAGGCCCAGAAACAGCGCCAGGGTCACGATGACCCCCGCCAGGCCAAGCTCCTCCGCCAGCACCGCGAACAGAAAGTCCGTATGTGCCTCCGGCAGGTAGAACAGCTTCTGAACGCTGTCGCCGAGCCCTACACCAAACCACTGGCCACGGCCGATTGCGATGAGTGACTGCGTGAGCTGGAAGCCGGTGTTGTACGGATCCGCCCACGGATTGAGGAAGGCCGTGAGCCGCCGCATGCGGTAGCTCGAACTCACGGCCAGCAATCCGAACAGGGCGGCCGCGACGGCCGTCATCGAGATGACGTAGCGCAAACGAGCGCCGGCCAGAAACAGTATTCCGAAGCCAGTGGCGAACAGCACGGTGGCGGCGCCGAAATCCGGCTCCGCCAGCAGCAGCGCCGCGACGAAGCACAGCAGTAGCAGGGGCTTGCCCAGGCCGCTGAGCGTGGTGCGCAGCTCCTCCTCGCGGCGCACCGCATAGCTGGCGAGATAGATCAGCACCAGCACCCGGGCGAGCTCGGAGGCCTGAAAGTTCATGCCCGCCAGATGCAGCCAGCGGCGGCTGCCGTTGACGGTGTGGCCCAGCCCGGGCAGAAAGACCAGTGTCAGCAGGGCGATAGCGATGACCAGCAGTCCAAGCGATGCCCTTTCCAGCAGCTGGGTAGGAACGCAGAACAGCAGTCCCGCGCAGGCCCCGCCAATCAACATCAGCACGAGCTGTCGTTCGAGAAAGTAGAACGGCTGGCCGGTGTCCTGGCTCGCGATGGAGACGGAGGCGGAGGTCACCATGATGAGGCCGAGCAGCGAGATCGCCAGCACCAGAGCGACGGTCACGGTATCGATATGGATCGCCCCGCCGCCGCGGCTCGTGCGCGCATACGTCATGGGAGTGCCTGCGGCGGTGCTGTTCATGCCGCGAGCTCCCGTACTGCCTCGGTAAATACGGCGCCACGCTGCGTGTAGTCGCGGAACATGTCCAGGCTGGCGCAGGCCGGCGACAGCAACACCGTATCGCCGGGCTGCGCGGCACGCGCCGCAGCCAGGACGGCGGCCGGCAGCGAGGGACAGGACTCGGTGGTGCAGACACCGCGCAGAGCTTGCTCGATCGCCGGTCCGTCTCGCCCGATGAGCACCGTGTGGCGCACCTTGCCCCGAAACGCGACGGCGAGCGGTGAGAAGTCCTGGTTCTTGCCGTCTCCTCCCGCGATCATCACCAAGGGTCCGGCCATTCCTCCGACAGCGGCGATCGTGGCGCCGACATTGGTACCCTTGGAGTCGTTGATGTAGGTGACTCCCTTCACGTCCGCCACCCACTGCGAGCGATGCGGCAGGCCCGGAAAGTCGGCCAGCTCCGCCAGCATGGCTGACATCGGCAGCCGCAGCGCTTCCCCGAGCGCCAGCGCCGCCAGGGCATTGGCCGCGTTGTGCATTCCCTTGACGTGCATCGCGGATACTGGCAACAGAGCTTCCTCGCGGCGCATGAGCCACCACTGCGCGCCCCGCGTGGCGATCGAGTAGTCCGCGCCAATCGATGCACGCAGCGAGAAGCTCAGCGTCCGCTGACCCGGCTGCGGCATTGCGAGGACCAGCGGATCGTCGAGGTTGATCACGGCCGTGTCGCACCTGGCAAAGATGCGCGCCTTGGCAGCCGCGTAGTCCTCGATCGAGCGGTAACGGTCCAGATGATCCGGGGTCACGTTCAGGACGGCCGCGGCGGCCAGCGTGAGGGAGTAAGTCGATTCGAGCTGGAAGCTCGACAGCTCGAGTACATACAGGCTCGTGCGGTGGGCCTGCTTCTTGGCACTCAGCAGATCCAGCGCCGGTTCTCCGAGGTTGCCCCCGACACGAACGTCCATGCCGGACCGCGTGGCCATGCGGCCGACCAGTGTCGTCACCGTGCTCTTACCGTTCGTGCCGGTAATGCCAACGACCGGAGCATCCGCCGCGCGCGCGAACAACTCGATATCGCCCACGATCTCCAGACCGCGGCGGTGCGCCTCACGGAAGAACGGCCCCGAGAGCGCTACTCCCGGCGAGACCACTACACACACCGCGTCCTCCAGCAGGCTCGTGTCCAGGCCGCCGGTTCTGACCGGCACCGCCGGATCGAGCTCCCGAAGGTGGCCGAGCTCGGGAGGCTGCTCACGCGTGTCGGTCACGGCGACCTTCCAACCGAGCCCGCGCAGATAGCGCACACAGGACAGCCCCGTGCGGCCAAGGCCGACGATGACTGCCGCAGCGGGCTTGGAGGATGGCAGGCTCATCGCAGCTTCAGGGTGGCCAGCCCGAGCAGCACGAGCAGCAGCGAGATGATCCAGAATCGGACGATCACCTTTGGCTCGGCCCACCCCTTGAGCTCGAAGTGGTGATGAATCGGAGCCATCTTGAAGATGCGCTTGCCGCGCAGCTTGAACGACCCGACCTGCAGGATGACCGAGGCAGTCTCGACGACGAACAGGCCGCCCATGAGCAGCGCGACGGTCTCCTGGCGCACGATCACGGCGATGACACCGATGCTCGCGCCGATGGCCAATGCCCCGACGTCGCCCATGAAGACCTGCGCGGGATAGGCGTTGAACCAGAGAAATCCCAGTCCGGCGCCGGCGAGCGCCCCGCAGAAAATGATCAGCTCACCCGCACCGCGCACCTCCGGGATCTGCAGGTAGTGCGCGAACACGGCGTTGCCGCTCGCGTAAGCGAATATCCCGAGCGCCGCGATCACCAGCGTGGCCGGCATGATTGCCAGTCCATCGAGCCCGTCGGTGAGATTCACGGCATTACTCATGCCGACGATCATGAAATACGCGATGGTGATGTACGTGAACGCGGACAAGGGCTCCGCGAACGTCTTGAGGAAGGGCAGAAACAGAGTGGTCTCGGAGGGGCTCGTGGCCGTGTAGTACAGCGTACCCGCAGTGGAAAGCCCGGCGACCGACTGCCAGAAGTACTTCCAGCGAGGAATCAGTCCCTTGGGATTGCGCACGACGAGCTTCAGGTAGTCGTCGTAGAAACCGATGAGTCCGAAGGCGAAGGTCACCCCCAGCACCATCCACACCAGGCGATCGGTGAGCTCGGCCCACAACAGGGTGCTGATCAGCGTGGTCACCAGGATCAGCGTTCCGCCCATCGTCGGCGTCCCAGCCTTCAACAGATGGGTCTGCGGACCGTCGTCCCGCACGACCTGGCCGATCTGGTACTTGGACAGTCGTGCAATGAGGAAGGGACCGACCAGGAGCGACAGGGCTAGCGCGGAGACGGTGGCAAGAATCGCGCGGAAGGTCAGGTACGTGAACACGTTGAATCCGGACCGCCAGCCCACCAGTTGTTCTGTCACCCAGTAGAGCACCTACGGTCTCCCCGCCTGTCCAGCGGATCCGCGCACGAGCGCCTCGACGAGGCGCTCCAGTCTGTTGACCCGCGAACCCTTGATCAGCATCCGCACATCGGGAGTCGCGCTCCGTAGCGCTCGAGCGAGCGCATCCGCTTCGGCAAACCACTGCCCACCCTCGCCGAAGCTCTTCGCCGCCAGGGCCGCCAGGCCACCGGTCGCAAACAACCTCTCCACGCCGTGCTCGCGCGCGAACTGACCGATCTCCGAGTGCGCGCGCTCGGCATACTCGCCGAGCTCGGCCATGTCCCCGAGCACGAGCCACTTACGCCCGTCGAGCCCCGCCAGCACTTCGATACCGGCGCGCACGGAGCTCGGATTGGCGTTGTAGGAGTCATCGATCAGCCAGGCGCCATCGCTGGTTCGCTTGAACTGCAGACGGCCGGGCACGGCGCGTACCACACCGAGGCCATTCACGACGTGACTGAGATGCGCCCCGGCAGCCATGGCGGCCGCCGCCGCAGCCAGCGCGTTGGTCACGTTATGCCGTCCGCCCATCTGCAGCTCAACGGCCGCGGCGCCTGTGGGCGTCAACAGGGTGAAGTACGTGAGAAAGCCCTCGGCACCGACTGTCGTGCGTACCGCAGTCGCGCTGAAGTCGGCGGGCTTGACCATGCCGAACGTCGTGATGCGGGCCGGTGTCAGCTTGCGCCACAGATCGGCAAATTCGTCGTCGGCGTTGATGACTGCGGTGGCCGAGCTCTCGAGGCCGGCCACCATCTCGCCTTCGGCGCGCGCTACGCCTTCGAGACTCCCGAACCCCTCGAGGTGCTCTGCCCCGGCATTGGTGATCAGTCCGACCGTGGGCCGTGCCAGTCCGACCAGCGCCGCCACGTCGCCGGCGCGATTGGCACCCATCTCGATCACCGCGAAGCGGTGCGTGGGCCCGAGGCGCAACGTCGTGAGTGGCACGCCAATGTGATTGTTGAGATTGCCGCGCGTCGCGAGACATTCGCCGCTCTGGCCGAGAATGGCGGCCGTCATCTCCTTGACCGTCGTCTTGCCGTTGCTGCCGGCGACGCCGACGATGGGGATATCGAACTGCGCTCGCCAGGCAACCGCGGCGCGCTCCAACGCCGACTGAGTGTCGGGAACTACTATCTGGGGCAATGCAACAGGCTGCGGGGTGTCGACCAGGGCGCCAGCGGCTCCGGCCGTGTGGGCGGCTGCGACGAACTCATTGCCGTTGTGGTGCGGGCCGTGCAGAGCGACGAACAGGTCGCCAGGGCTGAGCGTCCGGCTGTCGCTCCAGACACCTTGATAGGCAGCATCAGCGCCCTGCAACCTCCCGCCGCAGGCTTGCGCGAACTCCGCCAGCGAGCGTTTCACGGATGCCCTCCGGCGAGCTCCGCGCTCACGACTGCCTGGTCGCTGAAGGCGCGCCGCAACTCGCCGTGGATCTGATAGTCCTCGTGACCCTTGCCGGCAATCAGAACGACGTCCTCGGGCGAGGAGCGTCGCAATGCGAGTGCGATGGCTCGCGCTCGATCGTGCTCGACTTCCAGCGCCGCCTTGTCAGTCACTCCATCGAGAATATCGGCGACGATGCGCGCGGGATCCTCCGTCCGCGGATTGTCATCGGTCACGATCACCTCGTCCGCGAGCTCCGTGGCGATGGCTCCCATCAGCGGACGCTTGCCGGCATCGCGATCACCGCCGCAACCAAACACCACGCGCAACCGGCCGCGACAATGCAGGCGCGCGCCCTGAAGCGCCTTCGCAAGCGCATCGGGTGTGTGGGCATAGTCCACGATGGCCAGGGGCGCCGCGCGGGTCCCCCCGAAGAGCTCCATCCGCCCGCTCGGTGCCCGGCATTGCTCCAGGGCCCCGCTGGCCCGACCGAGCGGGATTCCCCAGGACAGCAGCACTGCCAGGACCGTGAGCACGTTGTCTACGTTGAATTCACCCACCAAGGGAACCTTGAGCTCGGTTTCGCCCCAGCTCGACGCGACTGCGATCCTCAGCCCGGCGCTCTCAGGCACCGTGCGGACCGCGCGCACGAATCCGCTGTGGGGGATGGTGCTAGTGTCTGCGCCGGGGATGGAGCCAGCGCCTGCGCGCGCACTGGTGCCAAGGCCTGCGCCGCAGGTGCGGCTGGTCACGACAAGGCGCGCCTGGGAGGTGCGCAGTGCGAGCTTTGCGCCGAAGGGGTCATCGATGTTGACGATCCGATTTGCGAGCGAGGGCCAGTCGAACAGCCGGGCCTTGGCCGCGCCATAGGCCTCCATCGTCCCGTGATAATCGAGATGGTCGCGCGTCAGATTCGTGAACGCGGCAGTGTTGAATCGCACGCCCGCAACCCGCTCCTGGTCCACGGCGTGTGAAGACACTTCCATGCAAACGCATTCGGCTCCGAGCTGCCGAAGCTCCGCGAGCTGGCGGTGAACACTCACCGCGTCCGACGTCGTGTGCTCCGTCGTCGTCAGTTTCGGTGGCACGCCGTAGCCCAGTGTTCCCATGTAGGCCGCGGGGCGATTGACGTGCTGTAAGGCCTGGGTCAACAGCCACGCGCAGGTGGTCTTCCCGTTGGTGCCCGTGATACCGGCCACGGTGAGCGCCTGCGAAGGGGCTGCAAAGAATCGATCCGCGATCACGCCGACGTGGCGACTTAGCTGCGGAACGGCGGCGACGAAGATTCCGTTGCCCAGCTGAGCGGCGATCCGCTCGGGTGGCTGCAGCGGCTCGCCCGGCCCCGAACTCTCGTACAGAACGGCTTTCGCGCCGCGGGCAATGGCCTCGGACGCGAACTTCAGCCCATGATGGGTTCGCCCGCGGCAGGCGAGAAAGAGCGAGCCGGCCGTGACTGCACGGCTGTCCAGAGTCACATCGTTGACGCGCAGCTCCGCGGGCACCGCGACCAGCCCCGCTGTGAGATCGGCAAGCCGCTGTCCGGCCCCGCTCATTGCAGTGCCGCCGTGCGCACGTCGGTGCGTGAGGGCGAAGGCGGCAAATCATCCGGCGCGTTCACGGGACGGTCTGGGGCCACCGCGAGCAGGCGCAGCGCCCCGCCCACCACTGCGGAGAACACCGGCGCCGCCACCTGGCCGCCCAGATGGAGCCCCGCGTTCGGCTCATCGATCACGACGACGGCTGCGAGGCGGGGGGCGCTGGCCGGAGCCACTCCGCCGAACACGGCCATGTACCGGTCGGTGGAGTAGCCGCCGGAGATGATCTTGTATGCCGTGCCGGTCTTGCCCGAGACTCGGTAGCCTGGAATCGCCGCGCGCTTTCCGGTGGCCCCTTCGGCAAAGACAACGGACTCGAGCATCCCGACCAGCTCGCGCGCCGCATGCTCATCGATCACACGCTCCCCGGCCGGAGCCATATCTAGGCGCAGGAACGAAACAGGTTTCTTTACGCCGAAAGTCCCCAAAGTCGCATAAGCGTGCGCGAGCTGCAGGGGCGTGACGGATATGCCGTAGCCGTGGGACATGGTGGCGATGCCGATAGGACGCCATTGCGAGTAGTTGGCCAGCAGCCCGGCCGACTCGCCTGGATAGCCGCTGGTGGTGACCTGGCCGAAGCCGAAGTGCGTGAGCGTGTTCCAGATCAATTTCGGCTCGAGACTGAGCGCAATGCGGGCCATGCCCACGTTGGAGCTCTTGGCGAGCACCGTGGCGATGTTGACTGCTCCGAGGTTGTGCTCGTCCTCGAAGATCTTCGCGCCCACCTTGTAGAAGCCCGGTGAGGTGTCGATGACGCTGTGGTCGTCGTACTTGCCGGATTCGATCGCGGCGGCCACGAAGAACGGCTTCATCGAGGAGCCCGGCTCGAAGATGTCGGTGGCGGCCCGGTTGCGATACAGATCAGGCAGGATCTGGTCGCGGTCATTCGGGTTGTAGGCCGGCTGATTGACCATCGCCAGAACTTCGCCCGTCGTGACATCCAGCACGACGATCGAGCCGGCACGTGCGCGCTGCTCGCGGATCGCGGCCTTCAGCTCCCGGTAAGCCAGGTACTGAATGCGCAGATCTATGGAGAGCACCAGGTCGCGCCCGGGACGCGCCGGACGGATGCTCTCGACGTCCTGCACGATGCGGCCGTAACGGTCCTGGATGACCCGCTTGGCGCCATTCTCCCCGGCGAGCCAGTGATCGAAAGCGAGCTCCAGGCCTTCCTGGCCGGCATCATCGACGTTCGTGAAGCCGAGGACATGGCCAGCCACTTCCCCCGCGGGATAGTACCGGCGGTACTCGCGCGACAGATACACGCCGGGAATGCCGAGCGCCTTGATCTGCTCGGCTTCGCTTGGCTGGCGGCCTCGCGCGAGATACAGGAACTCGCGGTCGAGATTGCTGGTGATCCGCCGGGTGAGCTCCTGGCGATCCTGCTTCAGCGCAGCCGCCAGGCGGGGGATCTGATCCGTCGCGAGCGCCAGCTCCTTCGGATTCACCCAGATCGAATCCACCGGCGTGCTGACGGCGAGGGGCTCTCCGTATCGGTCGGTGATGGTGCCCCGGTGAGCGGCAATCTCCGCGATGCGCGAGAAACGCGCATCGCCTTCCTTGGCGAGAAACGTGTGATCGACCAGCTGCAGATTCACCGCGCGCCACAGGAGCCCGCTCGCGGAGCACGCGAGCAGCCCCATGAGCAGATAGGCTCTCCACCGAAAGGAGCGCGGTGCGGCATCACGGAGGTTGCGGGCCTTCATGGCGCGATAATCTCGATCTGCTTTGGAGGCGGCATGCCCATGTGCAGTTTCGTGCTGGCCACGCGCTCCACGAAGGCGTGCGTGGACCAGGCGCTCTGCTCGAGTTGCAGCTGTCCCCATTCGATCTCGAGGTTGTCGCGCCGCGCGTTCAGCCGCTCGAGCTCCACGAACAGCTCGCGCGCGCGGTGCTTGCAGTAGACCGCTGCGGCCGCGGACCCCAGCGCGGCAAGCCACAGAACGGGCAGTGCGATCACAAAGAGCCGCCGGGTCAGGGAGCTCATGCGATTTTCTCGGCGACCCGCAGCAGGGCGCTGCGGGAGCGTGGATTGCGCCTCACCTCCGCCTCGGCAGCGCGGCTCTTGCGGCCTATGAGGCGCAGCCTCGGAGCGGCGCTCGCGGGCAGCACGGGCAGCGCTGCCAGAGCAGGATCGGGCTGCGACTCACCCCTCATGAAGCGCTTCACGAGGCGATCCTCGAGCGAGTGAAAGCTGATGACAGCCAGGCGGCCGCCGGGAGCGAGGACCTGCAGCGCGGCCTCGAGTCCCGCCTGGAGCTGGCCGAGCTCGTCGTTGATGTACATGCGCAGCGCCTGGAAGGTGCGAGTAGCCGGATGCTTTCCCGGCTCACGGGTGCGCACAGCCTTCGCCACAACAGCCGAGAGGTGTGCCGTTCGCGTGAGGGGGCGCTCGCCCCGCTCCGCGACGATGGCTTTGGCCACTCGTCCGGCAAAGCGCTCTTCTCCCAGCGTCGCAATCACTTTGCGAATCTCGTCGACGCCCGCCCTAGCGAGCCACGCTGAGATGGGCTCGCCGTGTGTCGGGTCCATGCGCATGTCGAGCGGACCGTCGGCGCGGAAGCTGAAGCCCCGGCCGGGATCTTCGAGCTGCGGTGATGAAACACCGAGGTCGAAGAGCACGCCGCGGCAAGGTTGATCGTGCGCGTGAGCGGGCACGAGCGTGGCGAGATCGGCAAACGCCGCATGCACGAGCGTAAGCCGCACTTCGTCGGCAAAACGGCGGCTGCCGGCCGCAATGGCTTGCGGATCACGGTCGATCGCGAGCACGCGGCCTTGGCTACCCAGGGTCTGGAGGATTTGTGTTGTATGACCACCGCGCCCAAACGTCGCATCGACATAGTAACCGCCCGCTTCGAGGGCCAAAGCCGCGAGCGCCTCATCGACAAGCACGGGTGAGTGCTCACCCACGTTCGAAGCGGTGATGGACCGCCCCCCGAAGAGTTGCCGCGTTATCGCCCGAGGCGCGCCCGTGAAGGCGCACAACCCTCTCCGCGCCCGGCACACCCCGCGTGTGCCACACGCCAAAAACCCCTTCCTCGCCCGTCCCGGTTCCGACCGCGCGCGCTCACAACGACAGCGAATCGAGCTCGGAGGGCAGATCGGTCGCCGCCTCCTCGCTCCGCAGCCACTGATCGCGCCGCTCGCCCCAGCGCTGCTCGTCCCACAGCTCGAAGCGGTTGCCTTGACCGATGAGCATCCCGTGGCGCTCGAGCTTGGCGAACTCCCGCAGCTCCGGCGGCAGCAGCACCCTGCCGTGCCCGTCGAGCTCCACGTCGGTCGCATGCCCGACCATGAGTCGCTGGAGACGCCTCGCCTGCGCGTGCAGACTAGGCAGGCTCATCAGCTTGCGTTCGATCCGTTCCCACTCGGGCAGGGGGTAAATGAGGAGGCACTGATCCCGGTCTACGGTGACCACCAGATGACCTTGGCCGGCCTCGCCGATCTGCTCCCGATAACGGGTAGGCATGACCATGCGGCCCTTGTCGTCCAAGGTGACCTTTGTTGCACCGCGAAACATGACCTGGAGGCGAGGATTCGCCCATTCCCCCCCACTTTCTCCCACTGGCCGCCACTATAGGAATCGGGGGGACACTATGTCAATTGAAATAGTGTGAAATTCATCGCAGTCACAAAGACTTATGCGATCACTGCCGAGCTGCGCACAGTGCGTTACAGGTCATTCGTCTTAGCAATCAGCGGCTTGTCCGCCGAAGTTTATACAGTGGTTTAGCCGGGGCTCGGCTGTAGGCCCTGAGGGGGGTCCCTGGGCCGGTATTTGGGGTCGAATTATGTAAAGGAGAGCCGGCCTGTAAGCCGGGTTCTGTCGAGGACAGTCATTCCTCTGGGATCCACGTCGCCGTGGACCTCAAGCGGCCTACCCGGAAGCGCACGCGGATCGGTGCTGCGGCAGCGGCCGCAATGCGGCACGCCCTGCGGCTTCCCTATTTGGCCTTGCTCCAGGTGGGGTTTGCCATGCCGGCCCTGTTACCAGGGCTGCGGTGCGCTCTTACCGCACCGTTTCACCCTTACCGGGCACCGGCAGACCAGGGCTTTCGCCACGGCCTGACGGAGCTTCGGCGGTCTGCTCTCTGTTGCACTTTCCGTGGGCTCACGCCCCCCAGGCGTTACCTGGCACCCGATCCGCCGGAGCCCGGACTTTCCTCCATCCCGCACCGTGCCTGTGACGGCCCGATGGGAACAGCGACTGTCCGGCCGGCTCTCCGGGGCGCCACCTTAAAGGCCCCGGCCCAGAAGTCAAATCAGCAGGCCGTGCCTGGGGGTCCGCATCCCTTGCGGACACGTGTCAGCAACCTGACCAGTTACGCAGGCAACTCACTCGTCCCGCGCTACGCGTGTCAGCAACTCATACGCCTGACTGCGTGTCGCCCCCGTCAATTGCGCCGCGATCGCAGCAGCTCTGCCCGGAGGCAGCTCGCGAGAGAGCAACTCAACAGCACGCCGCAGCAGCTGGGTATCAACGCCGCTCGCAACTTCGGCGGCACCCTGCACCACGAGTGTCAGCTCTCCGCGCTGAAAGTTGGCATCAGTCGTTGCCTGTTGGGAAAGCTCTCCAAGGGACGCTCGATAAATAGTCTCGTGCGCCTTGGTCATCTCTCGGGCCACGACTGCGAGTCGGTCGGGACCAAACTCCTGCGCCATCTCCGCAAGCGTTTCCGCCACACGATGCGGCGCTTCGAAGAACACCAGCGTGCGCGTTTCGCCCGCGAGCCCCGCGAGCCGCACGCGGCGCTCGTGCGAACGGGCAGGCAGAAATCCCTCGAAGCAGAATCGGGCCGTAGGTAATCCCGCTATCGCGAGCGCGGCGGTGATTGCCGAAGGCCCAGGCACGACGCGCACCTCGAGACCCGCGCGAGCGGCACCACTGACGAGCTCGAATCCAGGATCCGACAGCAGTGGCGTCCCGGCATCGCTCACGAGAGCCACCACCTCACCGCCGGCAAGCCGCCGCAGAACTTCAGGCACCCGCTGCGTTTCGTTGTGGGCATGCACAGACAGCAGCGGCCGCGAAATGCCCAGCGCCTGCAACATCCCCAGCGTGTGACGTGTATCCTCGGCGGCGATGAGGTCGGCCTCCTCGAGTGCCTGGCGCGCGCGCGGGCTGAGATCGCTCAGGTTGCCGATCGGAGTCGCGATCACCTCCAGACGCCCTCGTGCTTTGCTCACCCTACCCCCTTCACGCAAGTGCCCGCGGCGGGCTCGATCCGTTGCAGGATCGTTTACTATAATCGCCAGCGGCCCTCGCGCCATGCCCTATGATCACCGGTCGCGACTCCTCCTGCCCGGCAACGAAAGGCTCTTCAGACGATGCTGCTCGCGCGATTGAAAGAACCGCTCGGCCTCGCCGTGCTCGCCGTGGCCGTATTCGTTCTGACCGGCTGTCCGAGCCTCGGCCCGCGCGCCGAGGCGCCCCCCTCCGTCGACACCGCAGAGGCACTCGCGCGCCAGGGTGATCAGGGCGGCGCTGCGCGGATGTACGAAGCCCTGGCGACACAGAACAGCGGCGCCGACCGCACCGAGTACCTGTTTCGCGCCGCTCGCGCCTTCATCGCCGCACACCGCGCCGACGACGCCGCACGGGTGCTGGCCTCGATCGAGCCGCCCCTCACGCCACAACAGACCGCCGAGCGGCCGATGTTGGATATCCAGGTGGCGCTGGCACGCGGACAGTCGGCGCAGGCGTGGCAGCGGATCAGCTCGTTAGCTGAGCCCAAAACGGCGCCTGAAGCGCTGCGCTATCTCGGATTGAAGCAGGAGGCGGCCTTCGCCGCCGGACGACCGGCGGACGCGGTGAGTGCCGAAATCGCCCTGGAGCGCTGGCTGCCGGCTGCGCAGGACTTGCGTCAGAGCCGGGTCAACCTGCTGCGCTCGCTGCGTGATGCCAGTGAGCACGGAGCCCGGATCGATCCGCGCAGCGCGCCGGATGCCACCGTGCGCGGGTGGCTCGAGTTGGGACCCATTGCCGCGGCGGCGGCGCGCAATCCGAACGCGGCGGTCGCAGATATCGATGCTTGGCGCGCGCGCTATCCCAATCACCCCGCGAGCGAGCTGGTGCGTAGCGAGTTGTTGGGTCGCGAGATTCAGTCACCCGCGCAGGTCGAGGCGCACATTGCTCTGCTTCTGCCTCTCAGCGGCCGTCAGGCGGCCGCAGCCACAACTGTGCGCGATGGCTTCCTCACCGCCTACTATCAGACCCCGGTCTCGCAAAGAGCCCCGATCCACATCTACGACACCGGTACCACGGGGATCGCGGAGATCGTGGCGCAGGCCACGCAGGACGATGCACAGTTCATCGTGGGCCCACTGACTCGTGAAGAGGTCGTCGCGGCGGCGGGCCTCAACCTGCGCCGCCCACCGATCCTGGCTCTTAACTTTCTGCCACCGGATCGACCGGCTCCCGCCGCGTTCTACCAGTTTGCACTCTCCCCGGAGGAGGAGGCGCGCATCGTCGCCCGTCGCGTTCTGGCGGATGGGCACCGAAGCGGCGTCGCACTCGTGCCCTCAGGCGATTGGGGTACGCGAGTTCTCACGGCCTTCACGCAGGAGCTGCAGTCAGGTGGCGGCAACCTGTTCGCCTCGGCGACGATCGATCCGTCGGTGGCGGATTACTCCGAGGCGATCACACGGGTTCTGCGTATCAACGACAGCGACGCCCGAAGGCACCGCCTCGAGTCCATTCTCGGCACCAAGCTGCAGTTCGAGCCACGCCGCCGCGCTGATGTGGAATTCATCTTTGCCCCGGCGACGGCCAACATTGAGCGCCTTCTGCGGCCCCAGCTGCGCTTCCATTTCGCCGGTGACGTGCCGACATATGCGACCTCCGATGCGTTCGAGCCAGACGCGCGCAACAATCAAGAGCTCGAGGGAATCATGTTCCCCGACATGCCATGGATGCTCGGGGGAGAGCTCCCCGACGCCGTGCGCGGTGTTGTACACGCCGCGTGGCCCAGTGGCGGCCCACGTCTGGACCGGCTATTCGCTTTCGGGTTCGATGCATACAAACTCGCCACCGCGCTGCGCGGTAATGCCACCGCGAGCAACGTTCAGATCGATGGTCTCACTGGTCACCTGACACTCGATGCGGATCGGCGCGTTCACCGGGAGCTGGGGTGGGCGCAGATTCACAATGGGGAGATCCGCTTGCTGCCGACGCCCGCTCCGGCTGCGTCAGCGCAGGCCGCGCCGGCGACACCTTAGTGGGATCGGGACCTCACACCGTTCGATAGGGAAAGAGACAGGCACGACCAACCGCCGCCACAGCGAATCGCCGCCACAGCGAATCGCCGCCACAGCGAATCGCCGCCACAGCGAATCGCCGTCACAGCGAATCGCCGTCACAAGGAGGTGTTACATGGGCTTCATTAAAGCTCGGCTCGACCGGCAGGCAATCGGCAAGGCCGCGGAAGAAGCCGCCGTCTGTTTCCTGCGCGCGCACGGCTTCGTCATTGTGCTTAGGAATTTTCGGCGGCGCCTCGGCGAGCTGGACATAGTCGCCCGCGCGGGGTCACTTCTTGTGATCGCTGAGGTCCGCACGCGCTCCGGCCTGAGTTATGGAGGAGCCGCGGCGAGCGTCGGTTCGCTCAAGCAGAGGCGTATCCTGCGAGCCTCCGTGCAGCTGTTGCAGCAGCGCGCGGATCTCGCACGACTGCGTGTTCGCTTCGACGTCCTGGTGGTGCACGATGCCTGCGGTGCACAGCCACGTATCGAATGGATCCAGCACGCATTCGGCGCTTGAGCCGGCCCCGGGGCACGGGAACGGAACGACTTCGGCTCGACGCTCAGGGCTTCAGATCGAGCAGCGGCCCGATGAACTTGCGGTAGTGGCGAGCGCGTCGCACCGAGTTGTTATAGATCCTCTGGCGCACTTGCCAGTAGCTGGAGGTCAGAATAGTGCGATCGGTGCGATGGAACTCCAGGCACTGTGGATGCCACGGCAGGTCCAGGAAATTCACGATGCGCCGCGTCCACTGCTCCTGATCCGCGACCAGCTCCTCGTAAGGAACCTCCAGCAGCGACTCGGACGGGCACACCGCCCGCCAGTGCGCCATAAGCCGCTGGTGCTCGCGATAGTAGTGCGCCAGGTCGGACAGATCCCGTGCGAAGTTCAACGCCGTCGAGAAAAGCTGGAAGTAACAGGACAGGCACGTATCGATCGGGTCGCGACGCACGTAGATGATCCGGGCATTGGGGAACACCGAGAGGATGATTCCCAGGTAATCGCAGTTGACCGGCGCCTTGTCCACGACCCGCAGCGCCTGCGCGGAGCAGGATTGCAGTGCGCGCAGATACTCCGCGGCAAGTTTGGCTCTCGTCTGTGCATCGAGCAGGTCGCGACGTACTTCGCTCTCGTGGCCTCGCAGGGCGGCGCTCCAGAAGTCGAGCTCGCCGGCGCCGGCCGCCTCGGGATGCGAGGCGATGATCTGCTCAATGAGCGAGGTCCCCGAGCGCATCATGCCGACAACGAAGACCGGTCTGGTCGAGCCCGATCCTGCGGCTGCGATACCGGCCATGGTCTCGGACGTATAGACGCGGATCAGGTCATCCACCAGCCGTGTCCGCACCTCACGTTCATAAGGTGCGGTGACAGTCTTCAACAGCGTGTTGCCACGCTCGTAACTCGCGAACGCTTCCTCGAACTGCTCCAGGTCATCGTGGTACTTGCCGATGGCAAAACGCAGGCGGGCCTCCTCGAACGGCGCGAGGGGAGCTGCAAGCATCTCCTGGGCCTTGAGGAGCCACTCGCCGTCGGCGGCGCTCATCTTGCGGATGCCAGCCAGCTCGGCCCAGGCGCGTACCGTGCTCGGGTCGGAATCGACCGCGCGCCGGAAAAACGCGGCCGCTTCCTCGAAGCGACCCTGAGCGCGGGCAACAAGGCCCATCGCGTACAGAGCATTGGCGTGTCGAGGGTCGACCTTGAGCACCCTCTCGAGCTGCGCGATCGCGTTGTCCAGGCGGCCCGTGCCGGCGAGCGCGACGCCCAGATTGCTGCGGTGATCCAGGTTACCGGGCTGCAGCTTCAACGCACGCCGCAGCGAGGTCTCAGCATCGATGAGACACCCGCGGGCGAGGTGGATCGCTCCCAGGCTGCCGTGGGCATCCGGGTGGCTCGGCTCGCGGCCGATCGCCCTGCGGTAGTGTTTCTCAGCCTCGCCAAGCCGTCCAAGCTTGCAGAAAGTCCCGGCGAGCTGGTTGAGCACCTCGAGGCGACCAGGTTTCAGCGAGAGCAGCGCCTGGTAGTGAGTTGCCGCCTCATCGTATTCCCCACGGGCGAATGCTTCGTCACCCTGTGCCTGCAGAGTCCGGGCGTTGCCGGCACCGGGTGCGCTGGTCGCCACAGGCCCCGGCTCGTGAGTGCTTTCGGTCTCCCTTCGGTGGAAAAAGAGACTGAGGACCAGAGCCTGCGTAGCATCGTCGGCCGCACTGGGATCCACACCCCTCGCGAGCAGGCGCCATTTGAAGGAGTTTGCAAAGCGCGCACGCTTGTAGAAATTGAGTTGCAAAGTCCGTGTTTCACGGGCTGCTCGTTGCAGATGCTCTCGAACGGCGCGCTCGTGAGCACTCAACTGCCTGGCGCGCACAGCCACCTCGCGGGGGGGCAAGGGGTATTGATCCGCCAGAGCCGCGCCCAGCCGGGTGGCCTGACGCGCGCTGAACCATCCAAGCAGCATTTCGGCGACCGTCTCGTGTGCTAGACGATACGTATTTACCGAAATCGGATCTCAAGAACTTTGAAGCCAGAAGGATTGGTGAACGCATTCACATTCCCGCGCTGCAGAAGCCTCGTCCCGATCAATGTCAGGGCATCAGTTGAGCTTGCCGAGCGACATCGGCGTCAGTCGCAGCGGTGCCACGTCGCGGCCGTCGAGGATCGCCTTACTTGACCACCTTTAATTGGGGACGGCGGTTGGCCGTGCCTTCCTCAGTCGAGGAGGGTCCTTTCGGCGGCTCGGGGCCCAGGTCCTGCTCGGAGAACACCATCCCCTCGCCCGTTTCACGCGCATAGATTCCCATTACCGCACTGACTGGAAACCGGACGTGATGCACGACACCTGCGAAGCGTGCGTCGAACTCTATGTCCTCGTTGCCCAATCGCAGGCGCTGAGTCGCGCTGGAGCTCAGGTTGAGAACTATCTTCCCGTCCTTCACATACGCTTTGGGCACTTCGGTTCCCGCTCGCTCTGCATCGATGATCACATGCGGGGTGTGACCGCTATCGGACATCCACTGGTGCATTGCCCGGAGCAGGTACGGACGCTTGGCTGGCAGAGGCGGTGCGGGAGACATCTCAGCTCAGAAGAATCAGATGAGGCGCATTTCCTGCTCGGTATCCGACAAGCTCTCGCGAAACGCCGGGCGCGAGAAGATCAGGCCGGCATACTTGATGATGGGTTGAGCCTGCGCAGGCAGATCGATCTCGTAATAGGGTAGCCGCCACAGGACCGGCGCGATCGTCGCATCGACGAGCGAGAACTCGTCTGACAGGAAGTAGGGTTTGACCTTGAAGAGCTCGGCACTTTGCAGCACGGTGTCACGCAGGATTTTCTTCAGCTTCACCGTCAGCTTCTTGTCCGGCTCCTGCTCGATCTGCTGCACGAGCGTGTACCAGTCCCGCTCGATCCGGTAGAGCGCCAGGCGGAACTGGGCCCGGGTGACGGGATCCACGGGCATCAGCGGCGGATGCGGAAACCGCTCGTCGAGGTATTCGATGATGACCCGCGAGTCGTAAAGCACCAGATCCCTGTCCACCAGCGTGGGCACGCTGTGGTAGGGGTTGAGATCCAGAAGATCTTCGGGAAGCTTGCCCGGCTCCACGCTCACGATATCAATGCTGATGCCCTTCTCGGCCAGCACGATGCGCGTCCGGTGACTCCAGGGGTCGTTGGGCGCGGAGAACAGCGTCATGATGGATCGTCTGCTCGACAAGATTCCGCTCCCGGGATGCGATGCTTGGGGTGGATCGCCCCCGGCCGCTCTCGCGTCGCCGATCAGTGAACGTCTTTCCAGTATTCTCTCTTCAAGAGCCACGCGAGCCAGGTGAAGGCCAGCAGGAACAGCACGACCCACACCCCCAGTGCCCGGCGCTCGACCTGGGCCGGCTCTCCCACGTAGTCCAGAAAATTCACGGTATCGCGCACGAAGCCGTCGAACTCTTCCGCGTTCATCTGGCCCGGCGCGATCTGCTCGAAATGATCGAAGACCTGCTCGGTGCTGCCCTTGCCGTCCTCGCCCCGTTTCTGGAGGCTCTTGTACACCGGCTTCTTGAGCCCCTCCAGTGCGGAGATCACATCCGGCATGGCCGTGGCGGGCAACCGCATGTTGTTCGCGCCCGTCTGCCGCGAGGGGTCCACGTAGAAGGTCTTCAGGAACTGGTAAAGGTAGTCCACCCCGCGCTCACGCGCCATGAGCGATAGATCCGGCGGTATCTTGCCGAACCAGGTTTCCGCGTCCCCGGAGGGCATGCTGGTCAGGATGTACTGCGTCTCCTTGGCTCCGGGCGGCAGGAAGTACTTCTGCGCCAGGTCGGGCGGTATCTCCAGATCCTGCGCCATGCGCGAGTAGCGTTCGTACTTGAGCGAGTGGCAGCCGGAGCAGTAATTCATGAAGTTGCGCGCGCCGCGCTGCAGCGAGCCGATATTCTCGATGTCGTTCCCCGCGTGCCAGTGACTCCAGTCCGAGTTGGCCGCGGCGCCGGACTCCTCCGCGCCCTGGGCTGCGCCGGACACCAGCACCAAAGCGCTCAGCATGAGCACACTAGTGCGCATGGTAGACCACCCTGTCCGGCACCGGCTTCACGCGGTCTATGCGCGAATAAATCGGCATGAGCCAGAAGAAGGCGAAATACAGCACGGTGAATATCCTGGCGAGCAGCACGTAGGAGCCCTCGGCAGGCTGCAGCCCGAGGTATCCGAGCGAGATGAACGACACGGCGAAGATGGCGAGCGCCGCTCGCGAGATCCAGCCCCGGTAGCGCATCGACTTGACTGGTGAGCGGTCGAGCCAGGGCAGGAACAGGAATGACAGCACCGCCAGCGCCATCAGTAGTGCCCCCATTCGCTGGTTCGGCACCGCCCGCAGGATGGCGTAGTAGGGCGTGAAGTACCACACGGGCGCAATGTGCTCGGGCGTGGACATCGGGTTGGCCGGCCCGAAGTTCGGCCCTTCGAGGAACAGACCCCCGAAAGTCGGCGCAAAGAACACGATGAGGGCGAATATCACCAGGAACACACCCACGCCGACGACATCCTTCACCGTGTAGTATGGGTGAAACGGAATCCCGTCGATCGGCTTGCCATCCGGCCCGATTTTCTCCTTGATCTCGATGCCGTCCGGATTGTTCGAGCCGGTCTGGCGCAGCGCGACCAGGTGCAGCATGACCAGCAGGAGCAGCGCCAGCGGTATCGCCACGACGTGCAGCGAGAAGAATCGATTCAGGGTGGCGTCGGCGATGCCGTAATCGCCACGGATCCACTCCACCAGCCCCGGACCCACACCCGGGATCGTGCCGAAGAGGTTCACGATCACTTGCGCACCCCAGAACGACATGTTGCCCCAGGGCAGCACGTAGCCCATGAAAGCCTCGGCCATCAGTGCGAGATAGACGAGCATCCCGAGTATCCACAGCAGCTCGCGCGGCGCCTTGTACGAGCCGTACAGGAAGGCGCGGAACATGTGCAGATAGACGACGATGAAGAAGGCCGATGCGCCGGTCGAGTGCAGATAGCGGATGAGCCAGCCCCAGTCCACCTCCCGCATGATGTATTCGACCGAATCGAACGAGGTCGCCTCGCCGACCTTGTAGAACATGGTCAGGAAAATGCCGGTGACCAGTTGCAGCACCAGCACCACCAGGGCGAGCGAGCCGAAGAAGTACCAGATATTGAAATTCTTGGGGGCGTAGTAGCCGGTGAGCTGGCTGGAAATGAACTCATCGACCGGCAGGCGCTTGTTGAGCCAGGCCCGGAAGCCCTTCTTGGCCGGCAAGCCGGCGCCGGAAGGCGAGCCACCAGGTGAGCGTCCATCGGGCTCGTGCAGCGAGGCCATCACGCGGCTCCTTTGTGAGTCTCATCGAGCCCGACCACCAGCACGCTCGGGTTGGAGAATTCGTACGGTGGAATTCTCAGGTTGACCGAGGCGGGTGAGCCGGTGAACACGCGTCCGGACAGGTCAAAACGCGATCCGTGGCAGGGACAGAACCAGCCGCCCGGCCAGTAGGCGCCGATCTCCGGATCGTGGGGCGTGAAGTGTTGCTTCGGCAGGCAGCCCAGATGCGTGCAGGTGCCGATCAGCACCAGAATCTCCGGGTTGCGTGCGCGGTAGAGATTCTTCGTGTAAGGCGGCTGATCCGACTCGTCCGAGCTCGGGTCCTTCAGCAGCTGATCGTGACCCTTGAGGCTCCCCAGCATCTCGGGCGTACGGCGCACCACGTAGATCGGCGACCGGCGCCACGAGGTAATGGTCATCTGCCCTGCGTCGAGCTTGGACACATCGAGCACGGTCGGAGCGCCGAGCGCCTTCGCCCGCTCCGATGGCTGCCAGGAGACGACGAAGGGCACGGCCGCAAACACCGCGCCCACGGCTCCGGTAGCAATGGTGGCCGTGGTCAAGAACTTGCGTCGACTCAGATCGACCCCGTCGTCGGTAGCGACAACGTTTTCCGTCATCGAACGGTACTCCTCTCACCCGCGCATCGCTCACCGCGCGCAATGGAGGCATGCACGGCAGGCAGTTTCCGGCTTGCGGGGGGCGGCGCATTATACACAAACGAACTCGACCTTCCGTGCAGGCGGCCGCCGCAAGGTGCCGCCCCGAGTGAATTTCCCGGAGTGAACCATGCTCGAGCGCCTGGGCCGCGGACTGACGTTCGTTGCCGGATCGGTAGTGGGCGGCCTGGCCCTCGCCTTCCTCATCGTGGCCGCGCGCCCCGACCTGATCCGCCGAAGCGGTGCAAAAGCGCCCGTCACGGTGCTGAGCGGCCGAGCGGTATCGATGCCGGCGCCCGAGCGGGTGACGTATTCGGCAGCCGTTCAGCGGGCGGCCCCCTCGGTAGTCAATGTGTACACCGCGCGCCTGGTGACCGAGCGCGTCGCGCCATCGTCGCTGGGCGAGCTGTTCGGCGGCTTCCTACCCCGGTACCGGCAGCGGGTCGAGCGCAGCCTGGGCTCGGGTGTGATCATCGACCAGGCCGGCCACATTGTGACCAACCATCACGTCATTGCGGACGCCGATGCGATCCGGGTTCAGCTCGCCGATGGCCGGGTCGCCGACGCGCACATCGTCGGCCGCGACCCGGATACCGATCTGGCGGTGCTGAAGATCGACCTGTCTCCGCTGCCCACGGCAGTGCTCGGCCACTCCGATCAACTCAGGGTCGGCGATGTGGTGCTGGCCATCGGCAACCCAATCGGTCTTTCCCAGACCGTGACGCATGGCATCGTGAGTGCGACCAGCCGCCAGCAGCTCGGAATCGCGGCGCTCGAGGATTTCATCCAGACCGATGCACCGATCAACGTCGGCAACTCGGGCGGGGCGCTCGTGGACTCGAGCGGAGCCTTGGTCGGAATCAACACCGCGATCGTCGCCAAGAACCTCGGCGTCGAGGGAATCGGGTTCGCGATTCCGGTGAACATGGTGCGCGGGGTCGTAGGTGAGCTGATTGCCAACGGGCGCGTGATCCGCGGCTGGATCGGCATCGTGCCGGAGGATCTCTCGGACCAGCAGGCTGCACAGCTGGGCCTTTCGCAGGGAGGCGTGCTGATCGCGAACCTGTATGTCGGCAGCCCCGCCCAGCAGGCGGGCTTGCGACCGGGCGATCAGATCCTGACGATCGACGGTGCACCGCTGCGGGGTGCACAGGACGCCATGGGCCGGATCGCGATGCACAAACCGGGCTCATCCCTTGCGATCCATGGGCTGCGTGGAGGGCGGCAGTTCGATCTCAAGGCCCAGGTAATCGAGCAGCCGCGTAATTCCTGAAATTCACGATCCCCCCCCGCGCGGACCTATTCACTTGCACATCGGAGCAGCCATGACCAGCATTCAACCTCGGCGATTCGCCACGCGGGCCGCTTTCGAGCAGGCATTGATCGAGCGGTTGGATCGGGCCATCGGCGCTCCTGAGCCCGGCTGGACTGCCTTGATGCTCTCCGGAGGGCGCACCCCGCTGCCGGTGTACCACGAGCTGGCGCGCCGAGGACCTCGCCCGGCGGCCGGCTTGAGGCTGCTCTACTCCGACGATCGGTATGTCCCCTCCACATCAGAATCGAGCAACTACTTCCAGTCCCGTCCTCTGGTTGAGGCCCTGGGGCTGCCGGAAGGTGCCGTGCTGCGCGTCAGGACCGAGCTGGCTCTCGAGGCAGCGGCGACGGATTACGAACAGCAGCTCGCCGCTTTGCTGCGCTCTGGCGTGCATATCGGGCTTGGCCTGCTGGGATTGGGTGCGGACGGTCACACCGCCTCGCTGTTCAGCGCGACTGACCTGGAGGAGGCTCACGGCCGACTGGCGATCGCCGTGCAGCGACCCGACGGCTTGCAGGGAATCAGTGTGACCCCCGAGCTCTTCAGCGGTATCGGCGAGCTGTTATTTCTCGTGGCCGGGGCGGACAAACACGCGATCGTGGAAGGGTTCCTGAGACGGGACTCGAATCTGATCGCACGACGAGCGGTGTCGGGCTGTCCCAACGTACAGATCTGGATCGCCCCCTGAGCTCCAGAGCAGGCATCGCCGCCCTGAAGTCTCCCGGCAGGCGAGTAGCGCTGCTGCACAAGGACGAGCCCCTGCACCCAGCCGCAACGCGAAGGCTAGGGCGCGAACGCGCTCAACTTGAGAGGCCCGCAGGCGCGCGACCAGGTATGAGCGTCCGCACCAGGGTTGTGCCAGCTGCAATGGCCCGCAATGAGCTCGTCGGCCTCCTTCGGTCCCCATGAGCCCTGCATGTATTCGTGCGGTGTGGAGTCCGTGCCCAGCACCGGATCGACGACGGCCCACGCCGCTTCCACCTCGTCCTGGCGAGCGAACAACGTGGTATCGCCGATCAGGGCAGCCCCGATGAGCCGCTCATACGCCTCGGCTTCGTCTTTTTGCTGTTGATCGACATACAGCTCGACGTCACGTCCCTGCATGCTCGGTCCGGGACGCTTGGCATGGGCGCCAAGCGCGATAGCGGTCTCGGGGCCGAGGCGAAACCGCAGATAGTTGGGCTGCTCAGGACCGATGTCCCCGAAGACGCGGGCGGGCGGCGGACGCAGATCGACGACCACCTCAGTGGCCGTCACTGGCAGGCATTTGCCGGCGCGCAGGTAGAACGGGACGCCACTCCATCGCCATGATTCGATCGCGAGCTCCAGAGCCGCATAGCTCTCCACACGCGAATCCGGCGCCACCCCCTGCTCCTGGCGGTAGCCGCGGAACTGGCCACGCACCAGCTTGTCGGGCGAGAGCGGGCGAATCGCTTTGAGGACCTTGACCTTCTCGTCCCGCAACGCCTCGCCACCCACGTTCACGGGTGGCTCCATCGTCAGCAGCGTTACCACTTCCAGCAGATGATTCTGCACGACGTCGCGAATGGCGCCTACCTCCTCATAGAACTTACCGCGCCCGGCGACCCCGAACTTCTCCGCCATGGTGATTTGCACGCTCGCAACGAAGTTACGGTTCCACACCGGCTCCAGGAACGAATTCGCAAATCGGAAGTACAGCAGGTTCTGCACCGGCTCCTTGCCGAGGTAGTGATCAATGCGAAAGATGTTCGATTCCGGAAAGGTTTCGCGCAGCGTTGCATTGAGCTTTCGGGCGGAGGTCAGGTCGCGGCCGAACGGCTTTTCGACGACCACGCGGGCATCGGTGCCACTGCCGGTTTTGCCTAGATGCGCGATGACCTCTGGAAAAACGCTCGGCGGGATCGCGAGGTAATGCAGCGGACGCTGTGAGTCGCCGAGCGCCTTGCGCAGCGAGGAGAAAGTCTCCGCCTTACGGTAGTCGCCATCGACATAGCGCAGCAGGGCGGTCAGCTTCTGGAGCACGGCCTCATCGACCGGCTTCACGGACGCAGACACACTCTCGCGCACACGCGCCTGCAGCTGCTCGAGGTTCCATCCCGCCCGCGCAACGCCGATCACCGGCACCGCAAGATGGCCCCGGCGGACCAGGTGATAGAGCGCCGGGAAGATTTTCTTGAAACACAGGTCCCCGGTGGCGCCGAAGAGCACCAGCGTGTCGGAATCGCGGCGGCTGCTCACTGGTGCCCCGGCAGGTTCGTCACCTCGGCCTGGGGGCCGGCGGGAGACTTCTCCAGGTGCCCACCGAAGCCGAAGCGCATGGCCGAGAGGACCTTGTTGGCGAATTCGGCGAGATTGCGCGACTCGAAGCGGGAGAACAGAGCTGCGCTCAGTACATAGGCTGGGACACCAACATCGATCGCAGCCTGCACGGTCCACCGACCCTCCCCGGAATCGGACACCTCGCCGCCGAATCGCTCGAGCGCGGGACTGGCTGCCAGTGCCGTGGCGGTCAGATCAAGCAAGCGCGAGGAAATGATGCTGCCGTGGCGCCAGACCTCGGTGATGGCAGCAACGTCGAGCTGATATTGAAAGAGTCGCGGATTGGCGAGGGGTGCCGTCTCGGCATCGGACTCGCGGTTTTTCAAGCCCGCATCCGCATGCTTCAGCAGATTCAATCCTTCGGCATAAGCGGCCATCAGCCCGTACTCGATGCCGTTATGCACCATCTTCACGAAATGCCCCGCTCCGCCAGGGCCACAATGCAGGTAGCCCTTGCCCGCGGTGTCCTCTGCGGGCGTCGGCTTTGCCGAGCCGCCACCCCTGGCACGCTCCGGCGGCTTGCCTCCCGGGGAAAGCGTCGCGAACACGGGCTCAAGAGAGGCGACGATCGCCTTCTCGCCGCCGATCATCAGGCTGAAGCCGTGCTCGAACCCCAGTACACCGCCGCTCGTGCCCACATCGACATAGTGGATGCCGCAGGGACGCAACTCGTCCGCCCGGCGGATATCGTCGTGATAGTGAGAGTTGCCGCCATCGATGATCACGTCACCGGACTTCAGCAGCCCGCGAAGTTGCTGGATGACGCCATCCACGACACTGGCGGGCACCATCACCCAAACCACGCGTGGCGCCTTGAGTGACTCGACGACTTCCGCGAGCGTCTTGGCACCTTGGGCCCCGTACCCAACGACCGTCTTCACAGCCTCGGCCGATTGATCGTAGGCAACGCACTCGTGGCCTCCCTGTATGAGCCGTCTAACCATGTTGGCGCCCATACGCCCGAGTCCGACCATCGCAATGCGCATATGTACTCCAGGGGTTTATGCCTCGATTGTACGCGCCGTGGATGTCAATCCGCTGTAAGAAGGCGGCGGGTTCATGGGCGGGGAAATGGCCGATCGCCCTGTCCGTGAGCCAAGCTGGCGCGCACTCGGGCGCGGGCAAAGTGCGCCCCGGGAAATCGGGCGCCTGAGCCGGGCCAGTCGAACTAATTCGGGACGCGCTTGATCTGTGCCCCGAGCTGGGCAAGCTTTTCCTCGATCGCCTCGTAGCCACGGTCGATGTGGTAGATACGCTCAATGTCAGTGCGGCCCTCGGCGACCAGCCCCGCGAGCACCAGACTGGCCGAGGCCCTCAGATCAGTGGCCATCACGGGAGCCGCGGTCAGGCGGTCCACGCCGCGGATGATCGCGGTATTACCCTCGAGCCGGATCTCAGCCCCGAGCCGCCGCATCTCGAGCATGTGCATGAACCGGTTCTCGAAGATCGTCTCGATGATCGTGCCCACCCCTGAAGCGATAGTGTTGAGGGCGGCGAACTGCGCCTGCATATCCGTTGGAAACGCAGGGTAGGGGGCGGTGCGCACGTCGACTGCCCTGGGGCGGCGGCCACGCATATCCACTTCGATCCAGTTGTCGCCCACTCCCACCAATGCACCGGCTTCCTCCAGCTTGGCCAGCACGGCATCGAGGTGATCGGGTCGCGCGTTCTTCACGCGTACGTGGCCCCGTGTGATGGCGCCGGCTACCAGGTAGGTGCCGGTTTCGATACGGTCCGGCAGCACGTCGTAGGTCGTGCCCCGCAGCCGATCGACGCCCTGCACGATGATCTTGTCCGTGCCCGCGCCATGGATCCTGGCGCCCATCGCAATCAGAAAATTTGCCAGGTCCACCACCTCCGGCTCGCGGGCGGCGTTCTCGATCACCGTCTCCCCCTCGGCGAGGGTTGCGGCCATCATCAGGTTCTCCGTGCCCGTGACCGTCACGGTGTCCAGCACCAGCCGCGTACCCTTCAGCCGGTCGGCGCGCGCGCGGATATAGCCCCCCTCGATCGTGATATCGGCGCCCATGGCCTGCAGGCCCGCCACGTGGATATTTACCGGCCGGGCGCCGATGGCACACCCTCCGGGCAAAGACACGTCGGCGCGTCCGAAACGCGAGACCAGGGGACCCAGGACGAGAATCGATGCGCGCATCGTCTTCACCAGCTCATAAGGAGCGAAACACTCCTTCACCGTCGAGCCGTCGACCTCTATTCGCATCCGCTCGTCGATCGTCACGGTGGCGCCCATCCGCCCCAGCAGCTCGACGGTCGTGGTGACATCCTTCAGGTGCGGCACGTTGGCCACGACTACCGGGTCGTCGGCCAGGAGAGCGCCAGCGAGAATGGGGAGGGTCGCGTTCTTTGCGCCCGAGATCCGCACTTCCCCTTCGAGGGGGACGCCCCCCTGAATTTGCAGCTTGTCCATCTCAGCCCGCCAGCTCCTCGGGCGTCAGCGCCTCGATCGACAGGGCATGAATCTCGGTCCCCATGCGCTCGCCCAGAGCCCGGTACACGAGCTGATGACGCGCGAGGCTGCGTTTGCCGGCGAACTCCCGTGATACGACCCGGGCCGCGAAGTGCGTGTTGTCGTTGGATTGCACCTGGACTTGCGCGCCCGGAAGAGCGGCCCGGATGAGCTGTGCGATCTGTTCGGGGTTCATGGGCAAGATATTAATGGCTGGGGAGTTCCGGCGCCTATAATCCACCGGTCATGCAGTCCCGGGTCCCGATTTCCACGCCGCCGCCCTTCGACGACCAGCAGCTTCTCGGCTCCGCCCGGCGAGCGCTGCGCATCGAGGCCGAAGCGGTGGCGGCGCTCGTGCCGAGGCTCGATGCGTCCTTTCCCGCGGCGTGCCGGGTGTGCCTCGCCTGCCAGGGGCGGGTCGTCGTCACCGGCATGGGCAAGTCAGGGCATGTCGCCCGCAAGATCGCGGCGACGCTCGCCAGTACGGGCACGCCAGCCTTCTTTCTCCATCCCGCCGAGGCCGGCCACGGAGACCTCGGGATGATTACCCGTACCGATGTGCTGCTCGCCGTCTCCAACTCGGGCGAGACCCCCGAGCTTGTGGTCCTGTTGCCGCATCTGAAGCGCTTGGGTGTACCGCTGATCGTGATGGTCGGAAAGCTGGACTCTACCCTCGCCCGCAGCGCGGCAGTGGCTCTCGATGTCAGCGTTCCGGAAGAGGCGTGCCCGCTCAACCTCGCTCCCACGGCGAGCACGACCGCCACACTGGCCATGGGAGACGCACTTGCGGTGTCCGTGCTCGAGGCGCGTGGCTTCACCAAGCAGGACTTTGCGCGGTCACACCCCGGGGGCACCCTGGGCCGCCAGTTGCTGCTGCACGTGGAGGACATGATGAGGACCGGAGCGGCCATCCCGCGGGTCTCACCCGATGACCCGCTGGGCGACGGGCTGATGGAGATGTCGCGCAAGGGTCTGGGCATGGCCGTCGTGGTGGATCCGGCCGACCACATCCTGGGCATCTTCACGGACGGAGATCTGAGGAGAGCCCTCGACAAGCGGATCGATGTGCACCAGACGCCCATGAATGTCGTCATGACCCGCAACTGCAAGACCATCGGGCCGCGGGCATTGGCCGCGGAAGCGGTCCACCTGATGGAGACGCACCGAATTACCGCCCTCCCCGTTGCAGATGCACAAGGCCGGATCATTGGCGCGCTGAACGTGCACGATCTTTTCCGCGCTGGCGTGGTCTGAAGACGTACACGCCGTCGCAGCAACCGGTCACCGCATGACTCGCCAAACCGCCGCCGGTATCCGCCTACTGATCCTGGACGTGGATGGGGTGATGACCGACGGGCGGCTGTATTTCGGCCCGCGCGGGGAAGCGCTCAAGACCTTTCACGTCCGCGATGGCAAGGGCATCCAGGAGCTGGACGAGGCCGGCGTGCGCGTCGGGGTCATCTCGGGACGGCGCTCGCAAATGGTCTCGCTCCGCTGTCGCGAGCTTGGCGTTCAGCATGTCCTGCAGGGAGTACGGGACAAGCTCGCTGCGTTCGAGAAGCTGCGCTTGCGGCTGCGGGTATCGGCGACTGAATGCGCCTGCGTTGGCGACGATGTGTTGGATGTGCCTCTCATGCAGATCGTAGGGCTTGCGTTTGCCGTCGCGGACGCCCATCGGGCCGCGTTGCAGGCGGCGCATGTCGTGACTTCGCTCCCGGGCGGGCACGGAGCCGTCAGAGAAGTGTGTGACTACCTCCTGGAGGCGCGACAGGGCCCGGCCAGGAGGCGAGCCGGACGCAGGCAGACAGGCCGATGATCTTCCGCATCTTCGCCACCACGCTCTTCATCGTGATCATCGTGGGCTCTATCTGGCTTGGCGGCCAGCAGCGCGAAGCGGCAGCCCCCGCTACGGTGGCAAGCACCAGTACCGATCTGGGCTACTCAGCGCGCAGAGCAGTGCTCATCGAGACAGGGCCGGATGGTCTGCCGCTGTACACGGTCAATGCCGAGGTCATTCGCGAACGTTCCACGAATGACGTGGAATTCGAACAGGTGCAGATGTCTTTCCGCGACCAGGGTGGGCAGATCTGGAAGGCCCGCGCCGACCGTGGCGAGCTGGGCCAGCAGACGGGTAAAGTCGAGCTGACCGGAGATGTGCACGTTGACGGGCTGCTGCCGGGCTCGCCGGAAGCCGCCGACTTGTCGACGCAGAAGCTGTTTGTCGACCGCCGTGCGGACCTGATCAGTACGGACGAGTCTGTGACGCTGAATTGGGGCGGGCGGCAGCTCACCTCGCACGGCATGATCGCTGCGCTCACGCAGCGTCGGCTGCTTCTGGAATCGGGTGTCCATGGCATTTTCTCGCCACCTTAGCTGGCTCGCTGGCCTGCTGATCCTGGGATTACCCGGGACTTCAGTCCCTGCGCCGACGGCGGCGGTGCGCACCCTCGTCCCGAATATCCCGAAGGATGCACGCAAGCTGCCGGTCTCGCTCGACGCGGCTTCCTCGGAGGTCGATTACAAGACGAACACGGTGGTCTTCAAGGACATCGTAATCTCGCAGGGGGACACCAAGGTGCAGGCCGATCGTGCCCACGCCACAGGGCTCGACTTTGACAACAGCCGCTGGACTTTCGAGGGAAATGTTCGCATCAGCGCTGAGCAGCACGGCAGCCTGCGATCTGATCAGGCGGTCGTGGAGTTCCGCAACAACCAGATCAAGCGGGCGACCATCAATGGCAGTCCCGCGGAGTTCGAGCAGAAGCGTGCGGACTCGGATCAGCTCGTCCGGGGCCACGCCAAAGAGATCGTATACGATGTCAACGATGCGACCGTGAGTCTGTCGGGTGATGCCTGGTTGTCGGATGGGCGCACGGAGACCAGCGCACCGCGCTTCGTCTACGACATACGCGAGCAGCAGGTGCAGGCAGCCTCCAAGGCGGAGACTGATCAGCGCGTGCACATCAAGATCGATCCGCGCTCGAAAGACGAGCTCAACCAGAAGCCATGACCGCGCTGCGCGCTAACGGGCTGGCCAAGAGCTACAAATCGCGGCCGGTCGTCCAGAACCTGTCCATCGAAGTCGCCAACGGGGAGGTCGTCGGGCTGCTCGGGCCGAACGGCGCGGGCAAGACCACCGCGTTCTACATGATCGTCGGGTTGGTGCCGTGCGATGCCGGCCGGATCTACCTGGGCGACACGGATCTGACTACCCTGCCCATGCACCGTCGCGCGCAACTCGGCCTGGGGTACCTGCCGCAGGAAGCATCGGTCTTTCGCAAGCTGTCTGTGGAAAGCAATGTGCTCGCGATCCTGGAGACCCGCGCAGATCTGGATCGCGGCGCCCGCGAGCAACGTCTCGAGGAACTGCTCGAGGAGCTGCGCATCGGCCACGTGCGCCGCAGCCTCGGTCTGTCGCTATCCGGTGGTGAGCGCCGGCGTGTGGAGATCGCTCGCGCCCTCGCCGCAGAGCCGCGATTCATGCTCCTGGACGAGCCGTTCGCCGGCGTAGACCCACTGTCCGTGCTCGATATCCAGCGGATCATCCGCGAGCTCACGAGCCGGGACATCGGCGTGCTGATCACGGACCATAATGTCCGGGAGACGCTGGGGGTCTGCACCCGCGCCTATATCGTCAATCAGGGGACCGTTATCGCCTCGGGAACTGCGGAAGAAATCCTTGCCAACCCCCAAGTGCGTGAGGTGTACTTGGGCGAGTCATTCCGGCTTTAGAGCTCTCCGATAGCTTGAGCGGTAAATTGAGATTTTTCAGATACTTATGATTGAAAGGCCCCTGCCGCTCGCCGTGCAGCCATGCTGAAACCTTCCCTGCAGCTGAAGCTGGGTCAGCAACTGACCATGACCCCGCAGCTGCAGCAGGCGATCCGACTCCTGCAGCTTCCTGCCCTGGAGCTGCAAGCACACATCCGCGAGCTCCTCGAGACGAATGTCATGCTCGAGCCTACCGAGGAGGCTGAGGGCACCGGCACTTTCGAGGCTATCGAGGCTCCGGGGTCTTCCGCGGAGGCACTGGAGCCACCCCGCGAAAGCACCGTGGAGGTCGTGGACGAGGGTTGGGGTGAACATAATGTAGGTCCATCGGATACCCCGTGGGCCGGTGACGATGACGAGCGGCAGCAGGAGTTTGCGGACGCTGCGGGCCAATCTCTACAGGAGCATCTGCTCTGGCAATTCGAGCTGGCCCAACTCGAGCCGCGCGAGCTGGCCATCGCGCGCGCCATCATCGATTCGATCAGCGACGACGGCTATCTCACCGAGCCGCTCGAAGAGATCGCCAATACCCTGCGGCCCGAGGTCGAGTGCGACGCCGCCGAGGTCGAGACTGTGCTGAGTGCCGTACAGGCGCTCGATCCTCCCGGCGTGGGCGCCCGCTCGGTCGGCGAGTGCATCGAGCTTCAGCTGCGTCAGCTGGATCCGGCCACGCCCGGATTTAACACCGCGATCCAGATCGCCCGGCACCACCTGGAGCTGGTGGCCGAGCGCGAGCTTTCGCTGTTGCGTCGCGAGCTGCGCGCCGGGGAAGAAGAGATCGCCTCGGCGCTCGCGCTGGTGCGCTCGTGCCATCCGCGCCCTGGCGCCACTGTCAGCAGCGGATCGGCCGAGTATGTGATTCCCGATGTCTTCGTGCGCCGCACCGAGCACGGCTGGGCGGTCGAGATCAATGCGGCGACGCTGCCTCGCGTCAGGCTCAACAGCAGCTACGCCAGCCTCGTGGGTCGCAATGCCAGCCATGCCACCATGCGCGCCCAGCTCCAGGAGGCCCGCTGGCTGCTGAAGAGCCTGGAGATCCGCCACGAAACGCTGATCAAGGTGGCGCGCTCCATCGTGGAGCGCCAGCAGGCCTTTCTCGAGCACGGCGATGAGCACATGCGGCCCATGATCCTCAAGGACATCGCCGAGGCTGTGGGCATGCACGAATCCACGATCTCGCGGGTGACCTCGGGCAAATACATGCATACGCCCCGGGGCGTGTTCGAGCTGCGGTATTTCTTCTCGAGCCAGGTCGAAGGGGCTGACGGCTCGGGCACCTCCTCCACGGCCATTCGCGCCAAGATCCGCAAGCTCGTCAAGGAGGAGGACACGGAGAGCCCCCTCAGCGACGGCCGGATTGCGGAGCTGCTCTCCGGGGAGGGTATCCCGGTGGCCCGCCGCACGATCGCCAAATACCGCGAAGCCATGGGCATTGCGCCCTCCAACGAGCGCCGACGCGCAGGATTGAAGCAGATGTAACGAAGCGAGTGAACAAGACCAGAAGGAGACGGATATGCACCTCAACGTCACCGGCCATCACATCGAGGTCACTGCGGCCCTGAGAGGATACGTGGAAAAAAAGCTGGAGCGAATCGCGCGGCACTTCGATCAGGTCATCGACGTTCACTGTGTGCTAAGCGTAGAGAAGCTGCGACAAAAAGCCGAGGCAACGCTACATGTCAGCGGCAATGCGATTCATGCGGACGCGACTGAGGAGGATCTGTACGCCGCGATCGATCTGCTGACGGACAAGCTCGATCGGTGCGTCAAGAAACACAAGGAAAAGCTCACCGACCACCATGCCGCGGAGGCGCGCAGAACCGTCAAGGCACTCGTGATTTAGTAACGCGGCCGCCGCGGGGGCGGCTCGCCTCCGCGGGAACACCGCCCCGGGGCACCATCGCGCCCCCAGCCCTGCGCAACCTGCGCAGGGGATGCGCCTGCCAGGGCAGGATTTACCAGAATCCCCCGCCCTTGCGCATCCTCCTGCCACGGGGCTAACGTCGCGCGCGTGCGCATCATCATCCTCAGCGGTCTATCCGGCTCTGGCAAGAGCGTGGCGCTCCATATGCTCGAGGACCTGGGGTTCTACTGCATCGACAACATCCCCGCTGCGCTGCTGAAGCCGTTCATTTCGTACACCGTGCGCAGTCCGGAGCCCACCTACGATCGCACGGCGATCGGCCTCGATGCCCGCAACACGGCTGCCGAGATCGCAACGGTGCCCCAGCTGGTCGATGAGTTGCGGCGCAGCGGGATTCACTGCGAGGTAATCTTTCTCGTCACGAGCGACGAGGAGTTGCTGCGGCGCTTCGCCGAAACCCGGCGCAAGCATCCGATGAGCAGCGGCAACGTCGACCTGCGCGAGGCGATGGCCCTGGAGCGTCAGCTTCTGGAGCCCATCGTGTACGCCGCCGACCTGGTCATCGACACCTCCAAGATGGGTGTCCATTCGTTACGGGACATCATTCACCAGCGTGTCGAGCAGCGCGCGGCCGGCCGCCTGTCGATCACTTTCGAGTCCTTCGGTTTCAAGCACGGCATCCCCGGAGATGCGGATTTCGTCTTCGACGCGCGCTCGCTGCCCAATCCCTACTGGGAGCCTGGCCTGCGCAACCTGACCGGTCGCGATCCCGAGGTGATTCGCTTCCTCGAGGCGCACACCAATGTCGCGGCATTGATTGCCGACATCGTGCACTTCATGTCGGCGCGCATCCCCGAGTACCAGAGCAGCAATCGTGGCTACCTGACCGTTGCAGTGGGCTGTACCGGAGGACAGCACCGCTCGGTGTACATCGTGGATCGGTTGGCGCAGCACTTTGCGAGCAGCTATCCCAGCGTGACGGCGCGTCACGGCTCACTGCCGGGGGCCAAGATGTTCACACCCGTCAGGGCAGCCCTGGTGGGCAGCTGAATACACCGTCGGCTGGGCGCAGAACCGGCCCCGACGGGCCGCTGGCTCGTGGCGCGAGCGCTGCGCTAGCCTGTCCTGACTGGAGAACTGAATGTTATTTGCCGTAGGCATCGTTTCGGCATGCGCCATCGCGGGTCTGTATCTACTGGCCCGCGCCGTGATCCTGCTGGGCGAGATCAACAGGAAGCTTGCCGCGATCGAGCTCGACTGCCGCAAGCTTCACGGACCGAGCTGATCCGGCGGCCGCGAGCTGATTGGCGGCAGGCGCCGGGTGAACGGGGCTAGGAAGCTTCCACCACCCCAGGCGCCGACACCACCTTCGGCATCTTCTCCCCCCTCATGAACGCCATCAGAGGCTCGCGTGCCTGCATGGCATCTTTGTGACCCAGCGCAATCAGCTCGCGCGTGTACCCCGACTCGAATGCCAGATAGCTGGCCAGTTGGTACCCGGAGGCGTCGCGGCCTCCGATGACGCGCAACAGCGCGCGCAGTCCACGCGGCAGCTCGGCTGAATGCCGGCCTGCGATCTCCCTCGGATCCACACTTGGTGCCAGCATCAGAGTCTCGACCTGGCGGGCTCCGTGAGCCGCCTCGGGTGCCGCCTCCACGAGCTGGTTGATGCGATCGAGCTGCTCGAGGTCCCCATAGATCTGATCGGTGAACAGTGTGTCCAGCATGTAGCCGAAGATCTCGCCGGGACTTGGCATCATCGGCCGAGCGCGGGTGGCTGCGACACCTGCCGCGCGCCGGGCACGCACGCCGATGATGAGCAGGCGGTCCGCCCCGAGATGGATCGCCGGACTGAGCGGATTGAGCTGCCGCATGGCCCCATCTCCGAAGTACTCATCGCCGAGTCTCATGGCTGGAAACAAAAGGGGAATCGCCGCGCTCGCCATGAGATGGTCAAGGCTCAGTACGGTCCGCCGTCCCACGCGCTGCTCCCGCGCCCAATCGTGGCACCCTTCGACCGCGTCGTAGAACGCGACCGAATGGCCTGTCTCGTAACTGGTCGAGCACAGGGCGACCGCCCGCAGGTGTCCGCGGGCAATGCTGCGCCGGATTCCCGCCACATCGACATGGAATCCCAGCAGCTGCCGCAGAGGCGAGTTGTCGAGCATCGCCTTTGGCGGCGAGAGAATCAGGCCGCCCGAGACCAGGGCAAGTACCCAGTGCATCCCGGCGCGCGTCATGTGCACCGGGTCCACGTGAAAGACCTGTTCGGAACGGAAGTTCCCCCACACGCGCTCGAGACCGACGACCGCCCGCCGCCACTGATGCGCCTCGGCGGCGAGCACCCCGGCGGCCACCGCGCCAGCGGAAGTCCCGATGATGACCTGGAACGGATTACGCGCCCGCGGCATCAGCTCGGACAGCGCCAGGAGCACCCCGATCTGATAGGCCGATCGCGAGCCGCCGCCCGTGAGCACCAGACCGATGGTAGGGCGGTTGCAGGACCGATAGGACTGGAAGGAGCCTTCCACCATGGCTTACCTGCAGATCATGGGTTCCGATCTCTCGCAACGGGTGTGATGGAGGTCGCGCACTCCTGCGTCAGGGCCTCGAAAGCGGCTCCGGCGCGCCGCCTCTGCGGACCGTGCCCGGGGATGCGGGCGCGCACAGCAGGGAACGGCGCAGCTGCGCGATCGCCGCCTCCAGGCCCCCGATCGTGAGCGGAAACATCCGATCGCCGAGCAACTCCCGAGTGATACGCACCGAAGGAGTGGATTCCCAGGCATCAGGACTCTCCGGATTCAGCCAGACCAGCCGCGGATAGGCGGCCGCCACGCGCTGCATCCATACGCTGCCAGCCTCTGCGTTCCAGTGCTCCAGGCTTCCGCCGGGCTGTGTGATCTCGTAGGGACTCATGCTCGCATCGCCAACGAAGATAACGCGGTAGTCGCCTCCGTAGGTCCGCAAAACCTGCGCCGTCGGCGTGACTACTGAAAATCGCCGCCGGTTGTCCCTCCACAGCTGCCCATAGATGAAATTATGGAAGTAGAAGTGCTCGAGATGCTTGAACTCGCTCCGGGCCGCCGAAAATAGCTCTTCGCAGACACGAACGTGGTCATCCATCGACCCCCCTACGTCCAGGAAGAGCAGAACCTTGACCGCGTTACGCCGCTCGGGCACGAGCTTCAGGTCGAGCAGGCCCGCATTGCGAGCCGTTGCGTCGATAGTCCCATCCAGATCGAGCTGGTCCGCTGCGCCCTCGTGCGCGAACTTGCGCAGCCGGCGCAGTGCGAGCTTCAGGTTGCGGGTGCCGAGCTCCACCTCGTCGTCCAGATTGCGGTATTCGCGCCGTTCCCAGACCTTCACGGCCCGGCCGCTGCCGCCGGCAGCGCCGATGCGTATGCCCTCTGGGTTGTAGCCCCCGCTCCCAAAAGGGGACGTGCCGCGTGTCCCGATCCATTTGTTGCCGCCCTCATGTCGCTCCTTCTGCTCACGCAGACGTGCCCGCAGGGTTTCCAGGAGCTTCTCCCAACCGCCCAGCGACTCGACGTTGCTCCTCTCCTCTTCGGTAAAGATCTGCCGAGCGAGCGTGCGCAGCCACTCGGCCGGCACTGCCTCGGTCAGCCGCTCGAACAGCTGCTCGGCGCCGGCAAACACCTCGGCAAAAACGCGGTCGAACCGGTCGTAGTGGCGCTCGTCCTTCACCAGGCACAGACGCGCGAGATAGTAGAAATCCTGAGCCGAGCACCAGGCGATGCGCGCACGCAGAGCTTCGAGCAGCGTCAGGAACTCCGTCACCGTGACCGGCACGGCGTTGGTGCGTAGCGCGAAGAAGAAGCGGACCAGCATCCGAGGGCTACCGCCGGCCGCGATTGAGAAAGATCAGCTGCTCGAACAGGTGCACATCCTGTTCGTTCTTCAGCAGTGCTCCGTGCATTACGGGAAGCGTCTGCTTCGGATCCTGCGACCGCAGCACTGCGGGATCGATATCCTCCGCGAGCAGCAGCTTGATCCAGTCCAGCAGTTCCGACGTCGAGGGCTTCTTGCGCAGCCCGGGCATCTCCCGGACACGGAAGAACGTCGTCAACGCCTCGGCGAGCAGCTCGCGCTTCAGCCCCGGAAAATGCACCTCGACGATGCGCGCCATCGTAGTCTCGTCCGGGAACCGGATATAGTGGAAGAAACAGCGGCGCAGGAAAGCATCCGGCAGCTCTTTCTCGTTGTTGCTCGTGATCACGATGATCGGCCGGTGACGGGCTTTCACCAGCTCGCGGGTCTCGTAGACATAGAACTCCATCCGATCGAGCTCGCGCAGCAGATCGTTGGGAAACTCGATGTCCGCCTTGTCGATCTCATCGATCAGCACAACGGGCTGCACCGCCGACTCGAAGGCCTCCCAGAGCCGGCCCTTGAGGATATAGTTGCCGATCTCGTGAACACGCTCGTCCCCGAGCTGCGAGTCACGCAGTCTCGAGACCGCGTCATATTCGTACAGACCCTGCTGGGCCTTGCTGCTCGACTTGACGTGCCACTCGAACAGCGGCCGGCGCAGCGCCCGGGCAATTTCCAGAGCGAGCTGTGTCTTGCCCGTCCCCGGCTCCCCCTTGATGAGCAGGGGACGGGCGAGCGTCACTGCAGCGTTCACCGCCATCATCAGCTCGTCGGTGGCGATGTAGCGATCGGTTCCCGCGAAACGCTCTGTCATGTCCCGGTGCCTCATTCTGCCCGCAGAGTCAATCGGTGCTGCGAGGACCCCGGCAGAAACGGTGTCGGCTTGCCGCGTGCCCAGTCCTGGAATCCGCTGCGGTAGTAAGCCGACAGCGGATGGCCACTTTGGCCGCCTGGCAGCTCCAGATAACCCAGCTCCTCGTGTCCCGGTGAGACGGCAAAGCGCTCCGATGCACCGATCGGCCCGTCCTGCACGCGCGGCATGTCATGATCACCGGGAAGCTCCACGGTCGGCATGTCCAGCAGCCCCGCCAGAAACGGCAGGGCACGCGAAAGCGGATGGCGGATCCGCACGGGCCTGCGCGCGCCCCATGTGCAATGCGCAAGGTCGCGGCAGTCCTCCTTGAGTTGCGTAATCGTCGCATCCACTTGGCTCAGAAGGAACTCCTGCCAGGAAGAGTACCTTGCCGAAAGCATGTGCATCGGCTTCTCGGTCACGAGCTGCCACAGCGCGGATTCGAATTGATCCGGCACACCGGTCTGCTCGTCATGCGTGATACCGAGCGCACCCAGCAGCATCTCCCAGACTGCTTCCTCGGTTTGGTCTCGATACGCCCGGACCAGCCGGTAGCCGACCGCGTCCACGCTGGCGCGCGCATTCCATTCCGATACCAGGCGCCGGAATTCGGTACGCAGTGGCTGATCCCGGACACTGCCTGCATCCAGCAGGGACAGGAGCAGCGCGCGCCAGCGAGTCAGGAACACCGCCCGGTCATCGAGCTGGATGCGCAGCATCTGCGCAGGGGTGGCGCCGCCCTGAATACTCAGCAGATCGTCGCGGATCTGGCGCGCGCGGGCTCCCAGGTCATAGCCAGCGCCGACGGAAGCAACATCCCCACCGATCGCAGCTTCCTGCGTCTCATCATCGGTGGCCCGTGCGTTCGCAGACCAGACTCGACCCACGGGCGGGTCCACTATGCGCGGATGCGTCTCGACTGTGGTCCACGGTGCGCTTCCGTTCGTGCGCCCCACGCCCGTTCCTACCGGAATGCGCCCGGCGATCGTCCACGCGACATGTCCAGCCTGATCGCCTACCACCAGATTCTGTTCCGGAATTCCCATGCCAGGGGCGGCCGCGAGCGCCTGTGCGACTGAAGTGGCTCGCTCCAGCGCCATCAGGTTCATGTTGGTGGCGCCGGGTTGCTGAGCAAGCCACCTCACAAACCAGCAGGAACGTTTCTGCGGCCGGCCCTCGTAGAGCACCCCCGCCGGGCCGCTCAGAACCGGAAAAATGACGGTCGGTCGACCGCGCACACGGATCTGCTCCTGCTGCACATTGAGAGGCACAGCACCGGCGGTCGTCTGCATCTCACGCTCACTGAGTGCGCTGCAGGCAACGTGCGCGACGTGAATCCAATCGCCGTAGCTGTTGGTGAATCCCCAGGCGATGTGTCCGTTGGAGCCGGCCACCAACACGGGGGCTCCCGGCAGGGTGACACCGTTGAGATCCAGCGGGGGCTGCATGGAGGATCCGGCAATCCGCAGCCTGGCCCGATACCATGTTGGTGGCACACGCTGGCTCAGATGCATGTCGTTGGCCACGAGCGCGGAGCCCGTGGCCGTGAGCCGTCCGGCCACCGCCCAGTTGTTGCTCCCGATGCCGGAGGAATACCGCGAGCCGGAAAATCGCGCCGCAGCCTGCGCAACACTTCCGGCTCCACGCACATCCAGCACTTCGGGCGGCGGGACCGGTGCGGAGCGGTTGTCGGCCGCGGGTGTCGCGGAGGCGGCCGAGTTGGGCGCATCCCAGGCGGTGCGTGCGGGATAGAGGAAACCGAGACCGCACTTCCAGCCCGACTCGCACTCGGGGCCACCGAGCCGGGCGTTGAGCTCCTGCCGGACGATTTCCCGGTCGAAGTCCCCGTACTGCAGGTCCCACCACATGGCGAGACTCACCAGGATCGTGTCCTCGGGCTTCCATTGGGCCGGCATCGAGGCGAGCAGCCAGTACTCCCACGGCCTGCTGTGCAGTCCGCTCAGTCCCGCATTGACTCCCCGAGCATACGCCTCCAGCACCGCCCGCTGTTCCGGACTCGCCAGCCGCAGCGACTCGCGGGCGACGTTGCGAAAGCGGAAGATGCGGGCCTTGCGGTCCTGTTCCAGTGCCGTCTCACCGAACAGCTCGGACAATTCCCCCGCGGCGAGCCGCCGCAGCAGATCCATCTGGAAATAGCGATCCTGCCCATGCACGAAGCCGGTGCCATAGGCGAGGTCGACCCGGTTGGCGGCCTGGATGGTCGGTATCCCCCGCTCATCGCGGTCGATGCTGACCGGGGCGACCACGCCCATGTGGGTCAGCTCACCATCAAGTTGGGGCAGCGACTCCCGCAGCAGGCCGTGCACCAATGCGACGGGCGCGAGAATCACCGCCACGCACACGATCACCACGAGCCGGATTCTCATGCGCTGCGGCGATGACCGATCGGTCACTGATCCAGGACGACCTTGAGAATCAACATCGAGTTGGTACCTCCCTGCACCCCCGAGAGCTCACCTTTGGTCAGAATTACCAGGTCGTTGGCCTTCACGAGCTGAAGCTCCAGGAGGCGTGCAAAGAGCTCGCGATACAGGACGTCGATGGAATTCGGTTGCGTCACGTCGAATATTACGGGGTACACGCCGCGAAACAGTGTTACACGGCGCCGCGTAGCTTCGTGACGCGTGAAGGCATAGATGGGAATGTCGGACCGGATGCGCGACATCCACAGGGGCGTCGCGCCGGTCTCCGTCAGTGCCACGATCGCCCTGACCTTCATGTGATTGGCCGTATACATCACGGCCATGGCGATCGCTTCCTCCGTCCCCTTGAAGTGGCCCTCGACCCGGTGCCGCGTGCGTGAGTGAGTGAGCTGATACTTCTCCGCTCCCTCTATCACCTGCGCCATGGCCTGGACGGCTTTCACAGGATAGCGTCCCGTGGCCGACTCGGCCGACAGCATCACCGCGTCGGTACCGTCCATGACCGCATTGGCCACGTCGCTGACCTCCGCGCGGGTCGGCACGGGGCTCTGAATCATCGACTCCATCATCTGCGTGGCAGTGATGACGATGCGATTCCTGGCCCGCGTCTGGTGAATGATCGTCTTCTGCAGACCCGTCAGCTCGGCGTATCCCATCTCTACGCCCAAGTCCCCGCGCGCAACCATGACTGCGTCCGCGGCATCGATGATTTCCGGCAGATTCGCGACTGCCTCGTGCCGCTCGATCTTGGCGACGATGCGCGCATCGCCCCCAGCCTCGCGCACCAGGGTGCGCGCCTGCTCGATATCTGCGGCCGCGCGCGCGAAAGATACGGCCATGTAGTCGATTCGCTCCTCGGCGACGAAGCGGATGTCATCGCGATCCTTCTCCGAAATGGCCGGCGCGGAGATGCCGCCTCCCTGTCGGTTCACGCCCTTGCGATCTGACAATTCTCCGCCGACTCGCACATGGGTCTCGATTCGCGTGCCGCTGACCCGATCGACATCGAGCACGATCTGCCCGTCGCAGAGCAGCAAAGTGTCTCCGGCCACCACATCCTTCGGCAGGTCCTTGTAGGCCACGCCCACGCTCTCGAGTGTCCCCGACTTGGAATCCAGCGCCGTATCGAGCACGAACGCCTGGCCTTCCTGCAACTGGACCTTACCCTCGCGGAAACCCTCGATGCGGATCTTCGGACCGCCGAGATCGAGCAACACGCCGACACACTTGTCCGCGCCATTGGCCGCTTCGCGGACCAGTTTCAAGCGGCGGCGGCGGTCCTCCACCGTTCCATGCGAGGCGTTCAGCCGCACGACATTCAGGCCAGCGTGCATCATGTCCGTCAGGACACCGAGGTCGTCGGTCGCCGGTCCCACCGTGGCCACTATCTTGGTCCGTCTCATGCCGATCCCCGTGCACGCTCCTCGAGAGCGGCTATCGCAGGCAGCGTCTTGCCTTCGACGAACTCGAGGAATGCGCCGCCACCGGTCGAGATGTAGGAAATGCCGTCCTCGACTCCGTATTTCTCGATCGCAGCCAGCGTATCCCCGCCGCCCGCGAGCGAGAACGCCTTGCTGCGGGCAATCGTCTGCGCCAGCGTGCGCGTGCCCTCGCCGAACTGGTCGAATTCGAACACGCCGACGGGACCGTTCCAGATGATGGTGCCCGCCGAGCGGATGCGCTCCGCGAACCGGTCCGCGGTATCCGGTCCGATGTCGAGAATCATCTCATCGGCCTTCACTTCGTCGATCGCACGGACGTCCGCGTGCGCCGTGGCGGCGAATTCCTTGGCCACGACGACATCCGTCGGCATCGGAATCTCAGCGTCCCGCTCCTTTGCCTTGGCCATCAACCGCCGCGCCACATCGAGCATGTCCGCTTCGTGGAGCGACTTGCCGACACGGACGCCACTGGCTGCGAGGAACGTGTTGGCGATGCCTCCGCCGACGATCAAGCGGTCGACCTTCTCCAGTAGAGACTCCAGGACCGTCAGCTTGGTGGAAACCTTGGAGCCTCCGACAATCGCGGCCAAGGGTCGTGCCGGTTTGTGAAGCGCGGTCTCGAGAGCCTCGACCTCTCCGACGAGCAGGGGACCCGCACAGGCGATGGGCGCATAACGCGCTACCCCGTGAGTGCTCGCCTCGGCCCGATGAGCCGTGCCAAAGGCGTCCATCACGAACACATCGCACAGTGCTGCCATTTTCCGTGAGAGGCTCTCGTCGTCCTTCTTCTCGCCCTTGTTGAAGCGGACGTTCTCGCACAGCACGGCGTCCCCTGGCTGACAGTCGAGGCCCTCGAGCCATTGCCTGCGCAACGGCACCGCCTTGCCGAGCAGCTCGGACAGGCGCGCGGCAATCGGTTGCAGGGAAAGGCTCTCGTCGAACCTGCCCTCCTCGGGCCGGCCGAGATGGGACAGGATGAACACCTTCGCCTGCTGCTCGAGCGCGTGGCGGATCGTCGGCAGCGCCGCCCGGATGCGCGCGTCGCTCGTCACGGCGCCGTTCTGCACCGGCACGTTGAGGTCCTCGCGGATGAGCACCCGCTTGTTGCGCAGATCCAGGTCCTTCAGGCGCAGGACCCTCATGACACCTTGGACCAGGCGATCGTGGTGTCGATCATCCGGTTCGAAAAGCCCCATTCGTTGTCGTACCAGGCACAGGCCTTCACCAGAGTGCCGTCGACCACCTTGGTGAGGGTGGCATCGAATATCGAGGAATGCGAGTTGTGGTTGAAGTCGACGGAGACGAGCGGCGCATCGTTGTAGGCCAGAATGCCCCGCCAGGCGGCCGTCGCGGCCGCCTCTTTCATCGCCTTGTTCACCTCGTCCACCGAGGTCGGCCGCCTGGCAGTGAAGGTGAGATCGACCAGCGACACGTTGATCGTGGGGACCCGGACGGCGAACCCGTCCAGCTTGCCTTTGAGCTCCGGCAGCACGAGACCTACGGCAGCCGCGGCACCCGTCTTGGTGGGAATCTGCGACATCGTGGCCGATCGCGCGCGACGCAGATCTGTGTGGTACACGTCCGTCAGCACCTGGTCGTTGGTGTATGAGTGGATCGTGGTCATGATGCCGGCGGTGATACCGATCTTCTCGTGCAGCACCTTGGCGAGCGGTGCGAGGCAATTGGTCGTGCAGGAGGCGTTGGAGATCACGGTGTGCTCTTTTTTCAGCACGTTGTGATTCACGCCGTAGACGATGGTGGCATCGACATCCTCCCCGCCCGGAGCGGAGATCACGACCTTGTGAGCGCCATCCTTCAGGTGCGCAGAGGCCTTGGCCTTGCTGGTGAACAGGCCGGTGCACTCGAGGACGAACTCGACGCCGAGCGATCCCCAGGCAAGCTTGGCGGGATCGCGCTCGGCCAGCACCCGGATCCGATCGCCGTTGACCACCATCGAGTTGCCCTCTACCGAGACCTCGCCCGGGAACGGCCCCTGTGCGGTGTCGTACCGGGTCAGGTGCGCGTTGGTCTTGGCATCTCCCAGATCGTTGAGCGCCACGATCTGAACTTCGGATGTGCGCTTGGACTCGTAGACCGCGCGCAGGATGTTGCGCCCGATGCGCCCATAGCCGTTGATGCCTACCTTGATTGCCATTCCTCGCCTCTCCAGAAGTGGTCAGGTTGTCGGCGCGCCCCGAGAAGGCCGCGCAATGGACGCTCTACATTATCGGCTGTGAGGCCGAAGTGGGGAACCAGCTCGACCCGTTGCCCGAGGCCCTGAACGGGTCGAGGCCCCGCACCCGGCCCGCCCTGCCGACATATTTCCACCGGCCGAGCGCCGGGATGTCCCGCATCGGCACGCTGAACGGCCTCCATGGCAGCCCACGAATGCAATTTGCCCGTTCGCGTCGCGTGCTCACGTGCTTCTTCGTGGCAGAAAACTCGGTGAAAACAAGGAGTGTGCCACAGCGCACCTGCAGCGCCACACCTTCCGGGGTAGCGTTGTGCGAACGCCTCTGCCGAGGAGATGTCGGGCGCTACAGACACCCGGACCGGCAACACGACCTGTGCCCCGGATCCGGAGCGCTGCGCCGTTCACAATATTCGCTCTGAAAACAGTGCACGGCGTCAAGTTCGCCACCACGTCCGGGTTCCCCATGACCCAGTTCACTGCAGCCTCCCGGGGCCTCTCTGGTACGCTTTGATGGCATGGCCGGGCCCCGTCACCAGGAACCGCCAGAGCACCGGGGCAGTCACTGAGTTAAGGACCCAAGTCGGCGATTCACGATCATGAGCGTATTGCGCCTCATTCAATTCACCGATCCACACCTCTATGGCAACGAGGCCGAGACATTGCGAGGCATCGCTACGCTGCCTGCGCTCAAGGCCGCGCTTGCCTGGGCACGATCCTCCAGCAACTGGCCCCCGACCGCGCTGCTGGTCACCGGGGATATCGTTCAGGACGACCCGCGTGGCTACGCACACCTGCGGCACCTGCTCGGCTCGCTCGGTCTGCCGGTGCTGTGCATTCCCGGCAATCATGACGAGCCGCAGGCGATGCGTCGCGAGCTCGCGGGCGCGCCTTTCATTCTCGGCGGCGTGGCCGATTTCGCCTCCTGGCGGATCGTGCTGCTCGACAGCTGCCTGCCGGGGTCGGCCAGCGGACGGCTGAGCGCGCAGTCCCTGCAGCAGCTCGAGCAGGCTCTGCAATCCGCACAGGGGCGACACTGTCTCGTGACCCTGCATCATCATCCCGTGCCGATGTCGAGCCGGTGGCTCGACCAGGTCGGGCTGGAGAACGCGACCGAGTTCTTCGATATTCTCGACCGGCACCGCAACGTGCGTGCGGTTGTGTGGGGCCACGTCCATCAGGCCTACGAAGGTCTGCGCAAGGATGTCCGCCTCCTGGCCACGCCCTCGACCTGCGCACAGTTTCTACCGCATGCCGATGAGTTTGCGGTAGACCGGCGGCCGCCCGCCTATCGCACTTTCGAGTTGCGCGCGGATGGCTCTGTGCTGACGGAGGTTGTGTGGGCCGACAAAAACGCAGCTGGCTCCTCGCGCTCGGCCTGCTCGGCAGCCTGACCGCGAATGCCGCGAGCCCCGTCTGGGCGATTCGCGGCGATCACAATACCGTTTACCTCGCCGGATCAGTGCACCTGCTCAAGGCAGCCGACTCCAGCCTTCCGCCTGCGTTCAACCATGCCTATTCGGACTCGAAAGAGCTCGTGATGGAGCTGGCGCTCGACAAGCTCGATCCCATGGAAGCGGCGAGCTGGATGATGGAGCACGGGATGCTCAAGGAGGGCACCACGCTGCGCTCCCTCATCGGCGAGGAACGCTACAAGCGCGTGAGCGCTCAGGCCGCTCAGCTCGGGTTGCCCCTGGAAGCGCTCGATCAGCTCGAGCCGTGGGTCCTGGCCCTGCAGCTGCTGGAATTGAAATACGTACAGCTCGGTTTCGATCCGCAGCAGGGCGTCGAGCAGCAGCTCGAGCATCGCGCCCAGGCCGACGGGAAGCCCATCATGGGCCTGGAGACGCTCGACGAGCAGCTCGGGGTCCTGCAGGGCCTGTCCTACCCCGACCAGGCCCGCTTCCTGGATATGGTCGTGACCGAGATGCAGGACGTCCAAAGCGAGACTGACACGGTAGTCGATGCCTGGAGACGCGGCGACTCGGCCAAGCTCGGCTCGCTGTTGAGCGACGAATACAGAACCTTCCCGACCCTGTATCGCACGCTCGTGACCGATCGCAACCGGCATTGGCTGCCGCAGATCGAGAAGCTGCTGCACGAGGACCGCGACTATTTCGTGATAGTCGGGGCCCTGCATCTGGTCGGTGACGGCGGCCTGCTGGAGCTCATGCGACGTGACGGCTACAAGCCGGAATCCATCAACTGACCGCGCCGCCCGGCGGATCGCCTGCCGACCGGACCTGTCGCCCGATCGCCCCGCCAGAGCTGAGTCCTACGGGGGCAGGCCTCGACCCCGCAGGTACAGCTGCAGATACTTGCGCCGCACGTAGTTAGCCTCGACCAGCGCAAACACCAGGCCGCGCCACCCGTCGAGAAACCCCAGCCTGAACAGGTACCCCCGCACGAACCGCCACTGAGGATTCACCACGATCTTCAGCAGGCTGCCGCGCTTGCCGTGCGTGTAAAGGGCCTGCGCCATGAGGTCTGCGTAGCGCCGCATCCGATCCTGATGATCGGTCAGGCTGCGATATGAGAAATGCTCCAGGTGCCCGCGCAAGCGGCCGACGCGCCCCCTCACGCGCGTGTTCTCGTGGATCTCCTCCCCTGTCCAACCTCCCAGGCGCCTGTCGAAGAGCCGCACGAGCCGGTCCGGATAGGCGTTGCCGTGGCGCAGGAATCGGCCGAAATAGTCCGTGATGCGCGGTACCGACCAGCCGGCATGACCCTGGAATCCGCTCTCGCGCAGCGCTTCGATCTGGGTGCGCAACGCGTGCGTCACACGCTCATCGGCATCCAGACACAGCACCCAGTCCGAGGAGGCGCTGTCCACGGCGAATTGCTTCTGCGAGCGGTAGCCCGGCCAGTCCCTCTCGATCACCCGCGCACCCAGCGAGGCCGCGATGTCACGGGTGGCATCCGTGGAATGGGAATCGACTACCAGGACCTCATCGCAGAAGGCGACCGAGCACACGCACTGCTCGATCCTGTCGGCCTCGTTGTACGTGATGATGCAGGCAGACAAGCGGCCGCGAGCGGACGTTTCCAAGCGCACCTCGTTGCTTCTGACTTCCCGCCCGGGCGCGCGGGCTGCCTCGCAAGGGGAAAACGGCGGTCGGTCCTATGTGCATATCGGGGCGGGGCGGCCAGCCCCGCGGGCAGCTTTTTCCCTCTGGAACTAGAATAGCCGCAATGAGCTCCGTGTTGTTCTTCGATCCTTCGTGCCAGAGTCCCTATGACACCCGCACGTTGCGCGAGCAGGCGACGGGCGGCACCGAGGCCAGTGTAACGCGTGTGGCGGATGCGCTTGGCGCATTTGTGATGCAGCACAATCGCACTGAGGCGTTCCGATCGTATCTTCCTCCCAGCCGGATCGAGGGAATCGAGCACGTGATCGTCAATCGCGACTCACGCGCATTGGCTCGCGTCCGGGAGCTCTACCCGCATGCGCGGATGTACCTGTGGATACACGACCAGCTTAACCCGGGATCAAAGCGCGGCCGCAGACTCGCCTCGACAGCGCAGCAGCTGCGCGATCTGGCGGTGCAGATAATCTGTGTGTCGGACTCGCAGCGACGGGGCGTTGAGGCAACCCTCAGCCATATACGCGTGCACGATTGTGTGGTCGCACGAACGATCTATAACCCCGTGGATGACTCGCTGGTACCGGACGGCTCCCCCATCGACGATCGCAAGCTCGTGTTTTTCTCCTCACCCAACAAGGGACTGGCGTTCGCGCTGGACGCTTTTCGCGCGCTGCGCCGGCGCATGCCGGATCTGCGCATGCAGGTCGGCAACCCGGGTTACAAGGTCCGCCGAGCCGCGCCGGTCGCAGGCGTCGAATATCTCGGGCCGCAACCCCAGGCGCGGATCCATGCGGAGGTCCGCACCGCCCTGTGCACGTTTTTTCCGAACTTCGTGATTCCAGAGACCTTCGGTCTGGTGTTCGCCGAATCGAAAGCCCTCGGGACGCCGGTCCTGACGTGCGACTGCGGCGCGGCAGCGGAAGTGATCGCCGATCCGAGCCAGCTGCTGCCGGTGACTTTCGGGCACAGGGCCTATGAATGGGCGCTCTCAAGCTGGTCACCGCACTGGCGCGGCCCTCCTGCACGCATCGCGGACCGCCTGGGTCTGTTCGACGGTTACATCGAGAGGATCCGCGCCTGGCGTGCCGGAGCGCGGCCGCACACGGGCCCCGACCCGCGCTTCCGTCTTACGGTGGTTGCGGATCGCTGGCGCGCACTGCTGGGGATCCGGTGAAACTGTTGCTCGTGACCCGTTGTGCCGCGGTGAGCAGACCCAGCCGCTCGAGCCGCGCCTCGATTGCACGCAGCGTGCGCTCGTGGCGCGCAGCGACGTCGGCCAGCGGTTCTCCGGTCTGGAATGCCGACACGAGGCTGCCCTCCTCCTCGGCGGTCCAGGGGCGTCCAACTTTCTCCGGAAGCTGTGCCCGCCTCAGAGCGCGGGCAGCTACCTGGTCCAGGGCCGCCGCGCCGGCGAGCAGCGCTCTGAGCACTTCAGCCTGCTGGAGGACGGTACCGCTGGGAATCTCCTCACCCGTGAGGGGGTCCGTGCCCTGGACGAGGGCCTGGAGAATTTTCCGTGCGCGCTGTTCCTGCATGAGTACACCCTCCCTGCTGATCGACTTCTCCATTGTGCGGGCGGGACGGCCAACTCACCCAGACGAAAAGGCTGTGTCTTTGCACAGTTTCGGACGCGGACAAAGGCTGCAGCGCTACTCGCGGGGGCTCTGATTGCGCGCGTTCTCACTCTTCCTGGGATTGATGCTCGCCGCTCTGGCGGCCATCGGTGCCTTCTCCTATCCGGCGTGGCTCGTTCTGCACCCCCATTTCGACTTTCCGTTCCATCGCATCGGAGAGCGGATCGGGATGCTCGCGCTACTCGTCGGCTTCGTCCTGGTCGCGCGCCGTGCGCAACTTGCCGACCGACGCAGCCTCGGTTACGGCTTGCCCCGCCCTCAGTTTCTGCGCGAGCTCCTCGGCGCCCTGGCCATCGGTGTGCTCACCATGCTGCTCGTGGTAGCGATCATGACCATGCTGGGCCTGCTTGACTGGGGAGACGCGGCGGCAATGAGCGGGAGCCAACTGGCTCGGTTGACACTGTCCCGACTCCTCAGCGGCCTCGCGGTCGGGCTCATCGAGGAGACGTTCCTTCGCGGCGCGATGTTCACGGCCATCGAGCGCGAGTCAGGGGCGAGGCTCGCCATCGTTCTGACCTCGATCATCTACTCCGCTACCCATTTTTTTGCCAGCTATCACATACCTGCGACCGAAGTGACCCCCTCGAGCGGCCTGGCACTTCTGGCCGGCACGCTGCACCTGTTCGCGCGTCCGCTCGACATCGCCGACGCGTTCCTGTGCCTGTTCGCCGTGGGCGTGGTGCTGGCACGCATTCGCGCGATCACGGGCAACATCGCCGCCTGTATTGGACTGCACGCAGGCTGGGTCTGGGTCATGCTGGTGGTGCATGAGTTGACCAGGCCACTCAGAGAGCAGCCGCTGAGCTTTCTGCTCAGCCGCTTCGACGGGTTCGTGGGCTGGCTCGTGCTCGGCTGGACCATTCTGCTGGGCTTTGCCCTGAACAGGTTCTTCGCGCGCCGTGCGCAGCGCTCGTCCCCGCTCAGGCCTCCGTCCGGCGGATGAGAGGACTCAGCCTCGCGAGACGCGCGAGCGGGTCCTGCAGCTCCAGGCAGTACTGCTTCTCCGGCAGGCTGAGCGGCAGGATCTCTGCCAGGCGACAGCCCACCCAGGAGGCGTCACTGAAGTGCTTGGGCACCGGCGCGTACAGATCGCCGAGCTCGGGTAAGACCTTGCGCAGGAGCTGCCCCAGATGCTGAAACTCCCCCGGCAATTCCACGCGATCCTCGGCCGCAGTGAACTCGATATCGCCAACATGCAGGCCGTCGGCCTGCTGCCAGCGCTTCACCACGGTGAATTTGCGTTCTCCGAGGCAGGTGATTCCCAGCAGCCCGTCCGGTAGCGAATCGAAGTCCATGATCCGGGCAGTCGTGCCGATTTCGCTCGTCTGCCCGCCTCCACCGGTCCCCACTTCCGATCCCGCGTGGATCAGCACCACCCCAAAGGGGCAGCGCTGGCGCATGCAGTGCCGAACCATGTCGAGGTAGCGTGCCTCGAAGATCCGCAGCGGCAGCGGACCGCCCGGAAACAACACGGTATTGAGGGGAAAAAGCGGCGCGCCGGCCACTGTGGTGGCTGCGGAAGTGCCGGAGTGTGTTGTGCGGGACATTGCCTGCGTTCGGCACGGGCGGCCGACATGGCCGACCCGCCCATCGGAGCACACTAGCGCATATGTCCCAGCGCCGCGAGGAGCTCGCCGTGCAGGCCGCCAAAGCCGCCGTTACTCATGATCAACACGTGGTCCCCGGTGCGGACCGACCCGGCAAGCGTTTTCGCCAGCGCCTCGATATCGGTGCCCGTGTGGCCTCGATTACCCAGGGCGCCGACCACCTCCGAGGCATCCCATCCCAGGTCGGCCCCCGTATAGACCCACACCTCATCCGCCCCTTGGAGCGAGGCAGCCAGCGCGTCCTGGTGCACTCCCATGCGCATCGTATTCGACCGTGGCTCCAACACCGCGATGATCCGGGCATTGCCTACACGCCGTCGAAGTCCGTCGATCGTCGTGGCGATCGCGGTGGGGTGGTGGGCAAAATCGTCATACACCCGTACGCCGTTGACCTCGCCGCGCAACTGCATGCGGCGGGCGATTCCCTCGAAGCAGCGCAAGGCGTCGATTGAATGCTGCACCGCGACGCCCGTATGGGACGCCGCCGCGATGGCCGCCAGGGCATTCTCCATGTTGTGAGCCCCGATGAGCGACCACTCGACTCGGCCCTGCGGCTTGCCACGCTCCAGCACCTCGAACTGCGAATAGTCCGGCGCCCCGCCGATCGGTCGTGCAGTCCATTGCGCGTCCTGCAACCGCGCATCTGCGCGGGCAAATCCCTCGAGGGGCGTCCAACTGCCCATCTCGAGTGTCTGCTGCAGCCGTGCGTCGCCAGCGTTCCAGATGATACGGCCGCTACCTGGGACCGTACGGACCAGGTGGTGAAACTGTCTCTGGATCGACTCGACGTCAGGATAAATGTCGGCGTGATCGTGCTCGAGGTTGTTCAGGATCGCAGTGCGGGGATGGTAGTGGACAAACTTGGCCCGCTTGTCGAAGAAGGCGGTATCGTACTCGTCGGCCTCGATGACGAAGTACGGGGCGGCTCCCAGACGGGCGCTCGAGCCGAAGTTGGCAGGTACGCCTCCGATGAGGAACCCGGGTTCGAGTCCCGCATGCTCCAGGATCCATGCCAGCAACGAGGTGGTGGTCGTCTTGCCATGCGTCCCTGCGACCGCCAGCACCCAGCGATCCCTCAGCACTTCGCGCGCGAGCCATTCAGGTCCCGAGGCGTATGGGACGCGACCCTCGAGCAGCGCTTCGATGACCGGCTGCCCACGGGTCATGACGTTTCCCACCACAACGACGTCGGGTGCGGGTTCCAGCTGCGAGGCCTCGAAACCTTGCGTCAGCTCAATCCCGAGCGCCTCCAGCTGCGTACTCATCGGCGGATACACGTTGCGATCCGAACCCGTGACCCGGTGGCCGGCAGCGCGCGCAATGGCGGCTACGCCGCCCATGAAAGTGCCGCAGATTCCCAGTATGTGGACGTGCATCGACCTGATCGCTCCGATTGCCAGGCGGGGTTACGGCGAGAGGGGAAACAGGGCCACCACCAGCAGATAGCCCGCAAGGGTCTGCAGGATGACCAGCGCCACGCTAGGCGGCATGGACCATTCGAGCGCCGTTTTCACGATATGGCTGTTGGCCGCCAGGATCCACACGAGCAGGACCAGGCCCAGCACGGTCACGGGAAGCTGCCAGAAGGGATCCTGCTGGAAGCGTCGCGTCAGCGACTCGGATGCGACCAACAGAGGCGCGAGCACCGCCTGGTAGCCGTAGACTGCGGTGGTGGTCTGCAGAAAGCGCTCTGGCCGTCGTACGAGGTTCATCAGAAGCGCGTACCAGGTGAACATGAAGGCCACGTCGACGCACAGATGCGCCAGCCACGGTCCCTGAAAAGGCGGCAGCAGCCAGCTGACCACCAGGTTGACGACGAAGTAGCCTGCGATCGTCAACGTAAGCAACAGCGCGGACGCGGGTACGTCCTGGGGCCCCCGTCGCAGCAGCGCGATCTGCGCGAACAGTCGGATCAGCTCCTTCATGGCTTTCGGTACGGGCGTCCGACTCGCATAATGGGCATCGCCGGATTGTACAGATCATCCCCGAGACAGTTGCAGCCCCTCGTCACGACATCCACCGCACTCGCCGACCTCGCCGCCCGGTTGCAGGCTGGCGCCAGCGTGGGTCTCGACACCGAATTTCTCAGAGAGCGCACGTACCGGGCCGAGCTGTGCCTGTTGCAATTGTCTTCACCGCTCGATGCGTGCTGCGTCGATCCCCTCGCGCTGACCGACCTTTCGCCGCTTGCGCCCGTGCTCATCGAGCCGCGGGTGACGAAGGTGATGCATGCCTCGCGGCAAGACATCGAAGTGCTGTTTCCCATCGCCGGGATGGTGCGCCCCGTGTTCGACACGCAGGTGGCGGCAGCCCTGGCCGGGCTGCCTGCGCAGATCGGCTACGCGGATTTGGTTCGCCGCCTGCTGGGCCGCGAGCTCGCCAAGGCGCACACTCGGACCGACTGGTCGCGGCGCCCGCTCTCTGCTGAGCAGATCGAGTACGCCCTCGATGACGTGCGTTACCTGCTACCCCTGAGAGAGCAGCTGGAGGAGCAGCTCGAGCGTAGCGGCCGCCTCGCGTGGCTCCACGAGGAGATGCATGCGTTTCTGGATGGTCGCAATGTTGCAACGGAGCCTGAGCAGGCCTGGCTTCGCATCAAAGGATTGCGATCGCTCGATCCGTCCCGCGAGCGCCTGGCGCGACTTTTGGGCGCCTGGCGCGAGCGGCGCGCGATCGAGCGCAATCGCCCGCGCGGCTGGATATTGGAGGACGCGCTGCTGCGCGACATCGTGATGCGGGTGCCGCGCTCGGCTGCGGAACTGGCGGCACTGCCGGAGTTCCCGTCCGGGCTCCTGAAGCATTGCGGCGCGGAGTTGCTTGAATGCATCCGGGCCGCCCAGGTTCCCGACCCGGCACCCCCGCTCAACACGCGGACACGCCCGGATCCGGAGAAAAGCGCTCTCGTCCGCAAGCTCGGCACGCTCAATCAGCACACGGCGGCCGAGCTCGGGATCAGCCCCGAAGTGTTGGCTACGCGGCGCGACCTGGAGCTGCTCGCGGACGGGCAACGCGACGTGGCCGTGCTGCGCGGCTGGCGCCGTGGCGTCATCGGCGAACGGATGCTGGCCGCGCTGTGAACGAATGGATTATAAAGTGGGTCGGACGGAATGCGGGTAAGGTCGAGACTACAGCGGTGCTGACAGGCCATGAATGAGTCGACGACGGATCTGCGCGAGTTGCTCGAGCTCGAGCGGGTCGCGCGTACCGAGGCCGAGCGGATGGGCCGCCTGAAGGACGAGTTCCTGGAAGCACTCGGCCATGAGCTGCGGGCACCCCTGAATTCGATCATCGGCTGGTCCCGCCTGATGGAGCTCGGGCGGCTGGATGCAGCCGAAACCCGCTCCGGCGGCGAGACCATCGCTCGCAACGCGCGACAGCTGGCGCACCTGGTAGACGACCTTCTGGACTTGAGCGCGATCACGAGCGGCAAAATTCGGGTCGACCCCGAAGAGACCGATATCTGCGAGATCGTGGAAGCGGCCATGGACATGCTGCAGCCGGCCGCCAAGGGCAACGGCGTTCAGCTGCGCAAGGAATTCGAAATCCCCGACTGCCTGGTCTTCGGCGACCCGCACCGCTTGCAACAAGTCATCTGGCACCTGCTCAGCAACGCCATCAAGTTCACCGCTCGCGGTGGCTTAGCCCTCGTCACCGTCAAATCGGACGGGGGATATTGCGAGGTGGCGGTCACCGACACGGGCACGGGTATTCTCAGCGAGCAGCTCCCGTTCGTCTTCGATCGATTCTGGCGGGCGGACACGGCGACCGAACAGGGCTATCCGGGGCTGGGACTGGGCCTCGCTCTCGCCAAACGGCTCGTGGAGCTGCACGGCGGGACGGTCACAGCCATGAGCGCGGGCTGCAATCAGGGATCGACCTTCACTGTCGTGCTGCCGCGCGTCGCTCCGCGCACCAGCGGTTCCGGCCAGCCGCCATCGGACCGGCCAACCTACGAGACTGCCGCGCACGGCGACGCGCCGCGCGCAGACTGACCGGCGTCAGCCGCGCCGCGTGGCGCCTTTTCCCTTGCGTCCGGTCGCCGCCGGCCTGCGCGGACGCTTTCCGGCCTTTGCCACCGTCCTGGATCGGCTGGAGATCCGCCTGCCCTGACTGCGCAATGTTGAGTCGCGAGAGGGCGAGCGCTTGGCAACCGACTTGTTCGCGCCCCGCCGCTTCCGTTTCCCTGCTGGACTGCCGGATGGGCCCTGTCGCACGGATGCTTTTCCAGTCGCAGATTTTCGCAACCCCGGTTTGCCTACCCCGGCCGCTTTTCGGCGGGCGGGCCGACGGACCGCTCGCCTCACCCGCAGCGCCGCGCTTTTCGTGGCACGGCGCGGCCGCGCATTGGAGGAGCTGGCCTGCAGTGCCTGCTCCAGTCTTTGCGTCACGGCGTCCACATCACCTTGCGCGTTGATCGTCCGCAGGACTCCCCGGCGCCGATAGAAGGCTATCAGCGGACGCGTCTTCTCCTCATAAACCCGCAGGCGTTGCGCCACCGTTTCTTCATTGTCGTCCGGTCGTTGAAAGAGTTGATGCGGGCCGCCTGTCTTCGGACAGGCCTCCGCCGGGGTCGGACCGGATGCCGGGTCGTACACATTGAACACGCGGCCGCAGTCTGCGCAGGTACGTCTGCCTGAGATCCGCCGCGTGAGCTCAGCGTACTCGACTTCCATCTGGACGACCGCATCCAAGGGCTGCCCCAGCTCACGTAGCAGCCCCTCGAGGGCCTGCGCTTGCGCTTGATTACGCGGGAAGCCGTCCAGAATGAAGCCGCTGCGCACATCCGGCTCCGCCAGCCGCTCGCGGATCATGCCGAGTACGATCTCGTCGTCCACCAGCGCTCCGGCTTCCATGGCGGCCTTGGCCCGCAGCCCCAGATCGCTGCCCTTGGCAACGGCTGCTCGCAGCAGGTCGCCCGTGGAGATCTGCGGAATGGAGTGAAGTTTGACCAGACGCTGCGACTGCGTCCCCTTGCCCGAGCCGGGCGCGCCCAACAGAACGATGCGCATGATGTGCTGTACGTCGAGGTCCTGCGTCCGCGAAAGGCTCGCCACGTTACCGGAGTTCGCCTCGCTGCGCTATCCTTGCCGCCCTCCTTTTCCGTTGCGCCAACACCATGAAGAAACCGGTGAGAAAGAATGCTCTTTACGCCCAGTCGGGCGGTGTGTCTGCCGTCATCAATGCTTCGGCCTGTGGCGTCATCGAGGCCGCCCGCAAGCACTCACGGCACATCGGCCGGCTCTACGCGGGCCGACACGGAATCATCGGTGCGCTCACGGAAGACCTGATCGATGTATACCGGGAAAGCCCCGCGACTGTGCGCGGCCTGAAGTACACGCCTGCGGGCGCGTTCGGCTCGGCCCGTTTCAAGTTGAAAGGCATTGAGCAGAACCGTGCCGAGTACGAACGGTTGATCGAGGTCTTCCGGGCACACGACATCGGCTACTTTTTCTACAACGGCGGCAACGACTCGATGGATACCGCGCTCAAGGTCTCTCAGATCGGCGCCGCAATGGGCTTTGCGATCACCTGCGTCGGCATTCCCAAGACGGTCGACAATGATTTGCCGCACACGGACTGCTGTCCGGGGTTTGGCTCGGTCGCCAAGTACATTGCGATCTGTACCCGTGAAGCGGGCCTGGACGTAGCCTCCATGGCGAGAACCTCCACCAAGGTCTTCGTGCTGGAGGTCATGGGACGGCACGCGGGCTGGATCGCGGCCGCCGCGGGACTCGCGGGACGCACGCCGGGGGAGCCTCCGCACATCATCCTGTTTCCCGAGATCCCCTTCGAGCGGGACAAATTCCTGGCCAAAGTGAAGCAATGCGTCGTGGACTACGGCTACTGTGTTGTAGTCGTTTCCGAGGGCGCCGCGTACGGGGACGGCAAGTTCCTGGCTGACGCCGGGACCCAGGATGCTTTCGGCCATACCCAGCTGGGTGGCGTTGCTCCCCTGGTTGCCAACATGGTCCGGGAGGCCCACGGATACAAGTACCACTGGGCAGTTGCCGACTATCTGCAGCGCGCCGCCCGGCACGTCGCCTCGAAGGTGGATGTCGAGCAGGCCTACGCCGTGGGCAAGGCTGCCGTGGAGCTTGCCGTGAACGGGGTCAACGCCGTGATGCCAATGATCGTCCGCAAGAGCGCGAAACCCTACAGGTGGGCGATCGGACACATCCCGCTGGAAAAGGTCGCGAACAAGGAGAAGAAGCTCCCTCGGGATTACATAACCGCTGACGGCTTCGGCATCACCGCAGCCTGCCGCCGCTACCTGGAGCCACTGGCCGGCGGTGAAGCCTACCCGCCCTACAAAGATGGCCTGCCGGCCTATGTGCGGATCAAGGGCGTCCCCGTCCGGCGCAAGCTCAAGACGAACTTCGCGCTTTGACCCGCACTTGGCACGCCAGGCTGCCGGCAAGGCTCGGCGTGATATAGTGCGCGACCTTTTTGGGACCACAACTCGTTGATCTTGGGGGAGAACTGAAGATGGATGCCGCTTCGTGGCTGTGGCTGGCGATTGGAGCCGGCGCGCTCGCCGTTGTCTACGGCGTGATCTCGATGACGTCGATCCTGCGTCTGCCAGCGGGCAACGCGCGAATGCAGGAGATCGCGGCTGCGATCCAGGCAGGCGCCACGGCCTACCTCAACCGGCAATACACGACCATCTTCATCGTGGGCGTCATCCTGTTCATCGCGCTGGGCCTCGCCATTGGCTGGCCCACCGCGGGGGGCTTCGCTGTCGGGGCCTTTCTGTCCGGGCTGACCGGCTACATCGGCATGAACATTTCGGTGCGGGCGAACGTGCGCACTGCCGAGGCCGCCACCCGCGGTCTCAACGCGGCACTGCAAGTGGCGTTTCGCGGGGGCGCCATCACGGGAATGCTGGTGGTCGGTCTGGGCCTGCTCGGCGTGGCGGGTTACTTCGCGGTGCTTCGACAGGCCATCGGAGAAGACGGCGCGCTGCACGCACTGGTGGGGCTCGCGTTCGGCGGGTCGCTGATCTCGATTTTCGCGCGCCTGGGAGGTGGGATATTCACCAAGGGCGCGGACGTCGGCGCAGACCTCGTTGGCAAGGTAGAGGCGGGCATCCCCGAGGATGACCCGCGCAACCCGGCGGTGATCGCCGATAACGTCGGCGATAACGTGGGTGACTGCGCAGGAATGGCAGCGGATCTGTTCGAGACGTATGCCGTGACGATCGTGGCCACCATGCTGCTGGGAGGCCTCCTGTTCGCAAGTCAGGGCGAAGGCGCGACGCTCAATGCGGTGATCTATCCCCTTGCGCTCGGGGCCGCCTCCATTGTGTCCTCGATCATCGGGACCTTCTTCGTTTCGGCCCGGCCGGGTGGCAAGATCATGAACGCCCTGTACAAGGGTGTGATTGTCTCGGCAATTGTCTCGGCAATCGCCTTCTACTTCATCACGCAGCAGCTCATGCCGGGCCACGCAACGCCCCTCTTCGGCTGCACGCTGGTGGGTCTCGGGCTCACCGCGGCGCTCATCATGATCACGGAGTTCTACACCGCGACCGAGTACGGCCCGGTCCGTCGCGTCGCCGCCGCCTCGCAGACAGGTCACGCGACCAACATCATTGCCGGACTCGGCGTGTCCATGAAATCGACCGCACTGCCGGTGATCGCCGTGTGCCTCGCGATCTGGGCCTCCTACAGCCTCGGCCAAATGCACGGCGTCGGACTGTACGGCATCGCGGTGGCTGCCACGGCAATGCTGTCGATGACCGGCATGATCGTCGCGCTCGATGCATACGGTCCCATTACGGACAACGCCGGCGGCATTGCCGAGATGGCCGGGTTGCCCAAAGCGGTGCGTGACATCACCGATCCGCTTGACGCGGTGGGCAACACCACGAAGGCCGTCACCAAGGGCTATGCGATCGGCTCGGCCGGACTGGCTGCGCTCGTGCTGTTTGCCGACTACACCCATAACCTCGAGGCGGCCGGCAAGCTCGTGGAGTTCTCGCTGTCGGATCCGGCCGTGATCATCGGTTTGTTCATCGGCGGTCTCGTGCCCTATCTCTTCGGGGCGATGGCGATGGAGGCCGTCGGCCGGGCTGCCGGTTCGGTGGTCAACGAGGTACGGCGTCAGTTCCGCGAGATCAAAGGCATCATGGAAGGCACCGCCAAGCCCGACTACTCGCGTGCCGTGGACTTGCTGACGAAGGCGGCCATCGGCGAGATGATCGTTCCCTCCCTCCTGCCGATCCTGGTGCCCATCGTGCTCGTGTACGTCATGAACGCCATGATGGGCCCGGGCGCCGGCATCAAGGCGTTGGGGGGCCTGCTCATCGGCACGATCGTGACGGGGTTGTTCGTGGCGATCTCGATGACCACCGGTGGCGGAGCGTGGGACAATGCCAAGAAGTACATCGAGGAAGGCAATTTTGGCGGCAAGGGCTCGGATGCCCACAAAGCGGCGGTGACCGGCGATACCGTCGGCGACCCCTACAAGGATACGGCCGGACCTGCCATCAACCCGCTGATCAAGATCATCAATATCGTCGCCCTGCTGCTGGTGAGCCTGCTGTAAGCCACCCTGTATCGAATTGCCGAAACCGGCGCGATGAGCGCGCGATGGGGCCCAAACTGCCCCAGGCGGCCTTTGGCAGTTTAACCAACCGGGTGAATGGCGCTCAGCAGCCGGTGCAATACGGCGGGCGAGGCTGGCTTGACGACATGGTGATCGATGCTGGCCTCGTGCGAGCGGCGCCGGTCCTGCTCCTGGCCGAGTCCCGTCAAGGCGATGATGGTCGTCGAGGTACCCTCGGGCATGGAGCGGATGCGGGCCGCCGCCTCGAGGCCGCTCAACTCGGGCATGCTGATATCCATGAAGACGACGCTGGGCTGCAGCTCCCGGAACAGATCCAGGGCCTCCCGCGGGCCATATGCGGTATGGACATCGTGCCCCATCATGGAAAGCATGAAGGCCACCGCATCCGCCGAGTCGGCTTGGTCATCGACCACCAGTACCTTGAGCGGAACCTCAGCATGAGGCAAGTCTTCGGTCATTAGCAGTCCCTGGCGTCCCGGCGAAAGCCCAAGACGAAAACTGCGCCGTAGCAAGATTCGTGCGTGCGACCGTCTTGCCGGGCATTCCACGCCAATCCCCCTGGCAAGTGCCTAAGTCCCGCTGGACTCGGACCGCGGCTCGACTGCGCCCGGGTCAGTCGCGGTAAGTACGCGATTCCACCAGGACCGCGCTTACGAGCTGATTGAGCCGCGCACAGTAGGCGGCTACTGGCGGCTCGTTCGCGCGGGATTGTTTCGCCTCGAGAGCCGCGCTGATCTCGTGCAGGCGCCGCTCCATGCGCCCGTCCAGGGTCGTAGCACGGCAGATCAGGGCGCTCGCGCACGCCGTGATCTCGGCATCCAGCGCGCGTGCTTCGATGCCTGCGATCTCGACGCCGGCGAGCTCGTTCGGGCAACCGGCGGCCAGATGTTCACGCCACAAGCGGGCAAGCTGCATGGTCAGCGTGTCCCTTCGTAGTTTTGATATTGGGACCGGGCGCCTTTCTTACCACGGTCGAACGACCCGTGCACCGCCTCGTTGGCAGGCGGGAACCCGGAATACACGCTTGCTGGGGCTCGAAGAAGTGTTCCTACGGATCCTCCGATCGAATGCAAATTATTGATCTAAATGATATTCCAACCGCGTTAAGCGGCCAGGGCCAGAAGCTGCGGACGCCCGACCGCAAAACCCTGCACGTAGTCCACACCCATGCGGCGCGCCGCCTCGAGCGCCGCATCGTCCTCGACCTGCTCGGCGATGACCTTGAAGTTCAGGGTACGCGCCAGCTTGATCATCGCGGTCACCATCGCCTGGTTGACCGAATCCCGTGCGAGGTTGCGCATGAAGGAGCCGTCGATCTTCAGATAATCCATCGGCAGGTTCTTGAGGTTCGAGAATGAGCCCACGCCTGAGCCGAAATCATCCACCGCGAACTGGCAGCCCATGCCGTGCAGCACGCCGACGAACCGACGTGCATGATCCAGATTGGCGATGACCGCACTCTCGGTGATCTCGAAGCACACCTGCGAGGGCGCTACGCCAGTGCTGTCCAGGCATTCGACTACGAACTCCAGGAACTGGACGTCTCCAAGGGTCTGGCCGGAGATGTTTATCGCGACGCTGCGGTTGGACGGCACCGGCATCGCGCCGCGGCCCAGTGCCGCCAGAGTCGTCTGCACGACCCATCGGTCAACAAGGCTCATCAGCCTGTAGCGCTCGGCGGCGCGAACGAACTCCGAGGGCGGAACCTCGTGACCCGATTCGTCCTGCAGCCGCACCAGCACCTCCATGGCTGGGCCGCCGCCGTCATGCCCGTAGGCCGGCACGATCGGCTGGTGGTAAAGCTGGAAGCGGTTCTCCTTCAGGGCGCTTTGCAGCTTCTGCAGCCACTGGATCTCCCCGGTGTGGCGCGCCAGAGCCTCATCGCGCGCGGAGTACACCGCGACACGGCCCGATCCCTGCTTCTTGGCGACGTAGCAGGCGGAATCCGCGGCTGCGAACAGCTCCTCGAGGGTGCCGCTCTCCCGGGAAATCTCGACCAGTCCGATCGACACTCCGATGTTGAATATCTTGTCCTTCCAAACGAATCGATAGTCACCCACGGCCCTGCAGACATCGTCGGCGATCTGCCGCGCTTTCTCGAGCGGACAGCCGATGAGCAGCATGCCGAACTCATCACCGCCGAGGCGTGCGACCGTATCGCTGTCGCGCACGGCATCGCGCAGCACTTTGGCGACTTCGCGCAGCATGCTGTCGCCAGCAAGGTGCCCGCTGGTGTCGTTCACGACCTTGAAGCGGTCGAGATCGAGATAACACAACACGTGCTGGCCGTCGCCGCGATGACCGCTCTCGATTGCCTCCTCGAGCCGCCCCTCGAATTCGCGCCGGTTCACCAGGCCGGTGAGCGCATCATGGGTGGCCTGGTAGGACATCTGCCGCGCCAGTCCGCGCAGCTCCGTGACATCGTGCAGCAGCACCACGGAACCCACCAGATCCTTGGCCTCGTTGCGGATCGGCGAGGCGGAGAGCTCGATGGAGCGCTCGCTGCCGTTGGCTCTGGACAGCAGCAGCGTGCGGCGGCTGAGATTCACCGGCGCACCGCTCGTGAGTGCCTGGCGAACCGGATCGGACAGCAGGCGGCGGTCGGTCTCGTCGACGAGCCCCACTATGGCCTCGAGCGTCTTGCCGAGAGCCTGTGCGAGTGCGCTGCCGGCGAGGCGCTCGGCGGCCGGATTCATATAGGTGATCTGGCCGGCAGCGTCGGTCGCGATGATGGCCTCCGCCAGCGAATCGAGCGCCAGCAGGTGCATGCTGGCACCCGCGGCGGCCTGCGTCTCGGCCGGCAATCGCAGCTGCTGCACGGTCTGGGTTGGAATGATCTCCACGCCCGTGATGAGCAGCGCCGGCGAGCCCTCATAGTCGATCACCGCGGATGTGATCTCCAGCCGGCTCAGCTGACCCTGCAGACCCACCATGTCGATCTCGTAACGTTCGGCGGCCGGCTCGCCTGCGAAGCGGCGCCGGATGTTCTCGTTGACGAGCTCCGCGTACTCGGGTGGCACGAGATCGCCGAGGCGGCGGCCGGCCAGCTCGATCCGCTCCACGCCGACGAAACTTGCGAACTGACGGTTTGCGTACAGGATGACGTCGCGATGGATCAACACGGCCTCGTGGATCCGGTCGCCCAGCTCGGCAAACAGCTTCGGCGAGGTGCGCGCGCTGTCGCGTTCGGCACCGGCAGCGACGCGTGTCAGCAGATGATTGATCGCCGTGGCGAGCGCTGCGATCTCCGGCTGATCGCTGCGCGACTCGACGCGACCCTCGAGCCGTCCGCCGATCGCGATCCGCTGTACCTGTTGCGACAGCTGCTCGACGCTCTTGATCTCACGCCGCTGCAGCCAGTAAAGCACGAGGAGAAGCGTCGCAACGAGCGCAAACAACAGGCATAAGAGCCCCACGATCGACATCTGCACTTCCTACTGCCTCGCTTCGCGCGCCCGTGCCGGATTCCAGCGCCTTCGGACGCAACGCTCTCCAACGGAGGAAGTCACGCCTGTGTCCGCGGGCCGCAAGGGCCGCCTAGGGGCACTTTCAGCCGATCAACCGTAAGGGCGCGCTCCCGCGGATCACTCTCGTTCGTCTTGTCATGCCGGGGATGCGGACAGACGAAGCATAACGTAGGCAACCTTCGCCCCGGCTGTATTTCACCATATCTCGTCGCAACACCGCTTGGCAGGGGCGACGAAAACCCTTAACTTCTCCCGCGAATTCGCTGACATGCAATAAGTCCAATCATGAGCGGGCAAAGGGTGAGGCCTTCGCCCCTGCGCGGCCAGGAGCCCTCGAGGGCACCGCGCCGCCATCGAAGGAGTACCGTGACGATGCTGACCGCCGATGCCCGCGAACAGATGATCGAGCAGCAGGTGCGCGCATGGGATGTGCTCGATGAGCGCGTGCTCGCCATCTTCCGCAGGGTGCCCCGGGAGCAGTTCGTGCCGGCGCAGCAGCGCTACCTGGCCTTCGCCGATCTCGAGATCCCGCTGCCCAAGGGGCAACACATGCTGCGCCCAAGCGTCACAGGCCGGCTTTTGCAGGCGCTCGAGCTCACCGGGACGCAGCGGGTGCTCGAGATTGGTACCGGCTCCGGCTACCTGACCGCGTGTATCGCCAGCGTCAGCGCTCACGTGGAATCGGTGGAAGTCTTTCCCGAGCTGGCATCGCTTGCTCACGCCAACCTTGCCTCCCTCGGCATCGGTAACGCGCAGGTCATGACTGCCGATGCCGCGACGCTCGAGTCCGGCACGCGTTACCAGGCGATCGCGGTCACCGCCTCGCTGCCCGTTCAGGATGATCGGTTTCAACGTCGGCTCGAGATCGGCGGACGCCTGTTCATCGTGGTGGGCGAGCCGCCGGTGATGGATGCACGCCTTGTGCGCCGTACGGCGGAGAACAGCTGGACCTCGCAGAGTCTGTTCGAGACGGTGATCGACCCTCTCATCAACGCGCGGCGGGCTCCGGAGTTCACCTTCTGAGCGCCGGCGCCGCTCGCCTGACCCGTTAACAGATTGATTCTCAAGTAGATATGATCAGACGCACGCTGACCTTCCTCGCTGTGTCGCTCGCCTGCGCGGTCGCCTCTCCAGGCAAGGACCTCGTGGGCATCTATCAGGATGCACTGCAGAACGACCCGCAGATCCGGCAGGCGGACGCCAACCGACTGGCCTCGCGCGAGGCACGGCCGCAGGCGTGGTCGAACCTGCTGCCGCAGCTCTCGGCCCTCGCCTCCCGCGCTCAGGACAAGCAGGATGGCACGCAGGCCAGCCTGAACTTTGATCCGACCACCAATACCTATTTCGCACTGCCGACGCCATTCGGGCTGAACTCGACGGCCAAGAGCTGGAGCCTGAACCTGCGCGAGAGTCTGTTCTCCTGGTCGAACTGGATGACGCTCAAGGAGGCTGACAAGGAAGTCGCCGAAGCCGAGGCCACCTATCTCGCTGCGCAACAGAACCTGATCCTCCGCGTCGCCCAGGCCTATTTCAACGTTCTCTCGGCCCAGGACGGCCTGGATGCGAACCAGGCCTCGCTGCAGGCCATCCAGCGCCAGCTCGATCAGGCCGACAAGCGCTTCGAGGTCGGGCTGATCGCCATCACGGACGTTCAGGAAGCCAAGGCGGCGCGGGACACTGCCGCTGCTGCGGTGATTGCCGCCAAGCGGACACTCGCCACCGCAGGCGACCAGCTGAGCGAGATCACTGGACAGAAGTACGACCGCCTCTCCAAGCCTGGCGATGACATGCCCCTCACGCCGCCGCAGCCGGCCAGTGAGGAGAAATGGGTCGATGCCTCGATGGATCAGAACCCGACGTTGCTGTCGAGTCGCCTGGCGGCCGATGTTGCGCGCGACAACGTCAAAATTGCCTTCGGCGGACATCTGCCCACCCTCGATCTGATCGCCAGCAAGTCCCGGACGGTAACGAGCGCGGATGAATCGGTCTTGGGGTCGAACCCGTTCACGATCGATAGCAACATCAACGACCGGCAGTACACGCTGCAGATCACGGTGCCCATCTTCAGCGGCGGACTTACCCAGTCGCGTGTCCGGCAAAGCCAGTACCTGTGGATTGCCGCCAAGGAGCAGGTGGTGCAGACCTCTCGCGCCACCGAGCGGCAGGCCCGGGATGCCTACCTGGGAGTGATCAGTGGCATCGCACGGGTGCAGGCGCTCCGGCAGGCGCTGCAGTCGAGCGAGACTGCACTGAAGGCGACAGAAGCAGGCTACGAAGTCGGCACGCGCACGGCGGTCGACGTGCTGAATGCCAGACGCACGCTCGTTCAGGCACAGACAGACTATGCCGTCAGCCGATACGACTACATAGTCAGCGTGATTCAGCTCAGGCTCGCCGCCGGCAGCCTTGCCCGCAACGATGTCGTCGAGATCAACAACTGGCTCGCCTTGACCGAGTCCACCGAGCCCTCCCAACCCATCGTACCGCCCGAGCCGCAATCGGGCTCGGCGCCCTCTGCCTCACCCCAGATGCCGCCGCCGCCGCCGGCCGCGACGCAGTCGGCGATTCCGCCACCGTCGACCCCCGCCGCTGCCCCGACACAGAATTCGGGCAGCAGCGAGCCAACTCCTCCGCCACCGCCGTCGGCCGCACCCCCTTCCACGCAGCCGCGCTGAGGAACTTCCTGCCTCACGGGAGCGTCGCCGGAAGACGGGCGCCGCAGGATGATCCTGGCGCCTTGGCCAGTCGTGCCGAGACTGCGGCTCCTCAGGTGCGCAGTAGCGGCTCGATGAGATTCAACAGCTTCGCCAGCGCGCCCCGATTGTCATCGACCGACTCACGGCCCAGCTCGCCGATACGGGCGCGCTCCTCGGGATCCGCCAGCAATTGTGCAACCCGGGAGCCGAGCCGGGAGGCGTCGTGCACGACTTCCGCGGCGCGACGCTCAACCAGCAGGCGCGCAATATCTTCGCTGTTGGAATTGTGGGGTCCCGTCAGAATGGGGACCGCCAGCGCGGCAGGCTCGAGAAGGTTGTGTCCCCCGATGGGCACGAGGCTGCCTCCGACGAAAGCAACGTCGCTGGCCGCGTAGAAATCCAGCAGCTCACCCAGAGTGTCGACCAGGAGCACGTCGGACAGACTCACCGCAATTGAGCCGGTCGGGCTCATCGAGGGCTCCGCGCCCCTCTGCGCGGTGCTGTCCTGCGTTCGACGCACGTAACGCAATCCGGAACGGCGAAGAAGCTCGGCGACGTCGTCGAAGCGCGGTGGATGCCTCGGTACCAGCACCAGCAAAGCCCGGGGATGCCTCGCGCGCACCATTCGATGGGCCTCGAGTACGGTTTCCTCCTCTCCTGCGTGCGTGCTGCCGGCTACCCAGACTGGACGCGACGGCGCATAGCGCTGTCTGAGCGCGCGACCCTTCACTATTGCGTCCTGCGGCACGCAGAAATCGAACTTGATGTTGCCAGTGACGTGCGTCCGGTCCGGATCGACCCCCAGTGAGCGGAATCGGTCCGCGTCGCTCTCGCCCTGCGCCGCGATCACGGTGCCCCGGGCCAGCGCCTGACGAAACAGTGATCCCAGCTTGCGGTAGCGGCCGACCGAGCGAGACGAGATGCGCGCGCTCGCCAGCACGAGCGGGATTCGGCGCTGGCCGCATTCGTGATAGAGATTGGGCCAGAGCTCCGTCTCGAAGATCACCGCCAGTCGCGGCCGGGCACGGGCGAAGAAGCGCCGCACGGATCCGGGCAGGTCAAAGGGTACATAGCGTACTTGCGCCGAGTCCTTGAAAAGCGCCCGGGCACGAGCGGCGCCGGTGGGGGTGAGCGTCGTGACCAGCAGCGGAATCGCTGGATGACGCTCATGCAGAGTTTGCACGAGCGAGGCCGCCGCCTGGACCTCGCCAACGGAGACGGCATGCACCCAGATTGCCTCGGTGGACAGCTGGGATCCAAAACCAAAGCGCTCGCCGAAGTTGCGCCAGTAACTGCGGTCGCGGAAGCCGCGCACCAGCATCATTGCGCACACGATCGGCGCAGCGATGTAGACCGCGAGGATATAGAGAAAGCGCACGCGCAGCGGGTTACCCGAGGCGGCGCCTCAGGTCCCCTCCTTGGCCGGATCCTCCCCGGAGGTCTGTTGATAACCGTCGAGCAGACCGTGCCAATCGGACTCCCCGAACCGCTCGCGCGGCAGGCTGTAAGTGACCTTTTCCAGCGAGCGGCGCAGGCGCACCAAGTTGGCATCGCGCCACAGCCCATCCCGGCGCAGCTGGCAGCGATCGAAATCAATCAGATAGACCTTCGCATCCTCGTTAAGCAGGATGTTGTGCGCGTTGAGGTCGGCATGGCAGACCCCCAGATCGTGGAAGCGCCGGATGCAGCGGCCGATGGAGATCCAGGTCAGGATCGAGAGCGCTCCCTTACACAGACATTCCGCCAGAGAGCCGACAGTGGCCAGGCGCTCGGTGATGATGTCCCCGGTGTAAGTCAGCCCCTTGTGTTGATAGCGCGCGGCCAGGGGTGCCGGCACCGGCAAGCCTGCTCTGTGCAGCCGGTAGGTCAGTTGCCACTCGATGAACGGACGGGAAACCTCCTCGCCCTGCCAGTAATAGCGGTCCCGTGAGACAGCAGCCATCAGGCCGCCTCGGCGGTAATGCCGCAGAACGAAACGCCGGCCGTCGCTGTGGACGTAGTGTGCAAATCCCCTGCCCCGTGCGCCGCCCTCGATCTCGCCACGGGACTCCCAGTGTTTCGGGTCGAACCACGCAGGACTCAAATTGCTGACTCGAGAGCCGTCATATAGCATGGCGCCCCCGGGCAGGGCGGTGTGCTTGACCTCGGAACCGAGCGGCCAACGCCCCTTCATCTCAGATGCTCCTGACACCAGCGACGGATTTTCTAGGATTACACGACTGGTGAGTGAACGCCAACGATCTGCGGCGCTGCCGCTGGCCGCGCCGCCGCGCAGCGTGTGCATTCTGAGGCTGTCGGCGCTCGGAGATACCTGCCACGTCATACCGTTGATCCGGACCCTGCAGCACGCGTGGCCCTCGACGCGACTCACCTGGATCATCGGTCGCCCGGAGGCACGGCTCATGAGCTTGCTGGAGGATGTCGAGCTCATCGTCGTGGACAAGCGCTCGGGATTCTCAGCCTGGCGCGACTTACGCAAACAGCTGCGTGAGCGTCAGTTCGATGTGCTGCTTCACATGCAGCTCGCTTTGCGGGCGAGCCTGCTGGCCCGTGAGGTACGCTCGCCGCTGAAGCTGGGATTCGATCGGGGACGCGCCCGGGAGCTGCAGTGGCTGTTCACGAACGCCCGGATCGCCCCGCGGGCCCGGGAGCACGTGCTGGACAGTTTCTTCGGCTTCAGCGCCGCACTCGGAGTCTCGGAGCGCGCCCTGGAGTGGCATCTGCCGGTGCCCGCGGATGCAGATGCCTATGCCCAGCGGCTCATTCCCGATACACAGCCGACGCTCCTTATCAGCCCCTGCTCGAGTCATGCCCTGCGAAACTGGCGTCCGGAGCGGTACGCAGCCGTGGCCGACCATGCCGTTCGTGTGCACGGCATGCGCGTCGTTCTTGTAGGTGGACCTACAGCAACTGAACGGCAAATGGGCGCGGAGATCGAGCGCCTGGTGACACAGAAGCCGGCCCTCATCAATCAGGTAGGGCAGGACACGCTGCCCCAACTGCTGGCCCTGCTCGCCCGCGCGCAGGTACTGCTCGCCCCGGACTCGGGACCAGCGCACATGGCGACTATGGTCGGGACCCCTGTCATCGGACTGTACGCGGCGACCAATCCGGCCCGCAGCGGCCCCTACTTCTCGCGGCAATGGTGTGTCGACGCCTATGGACGGGCCGCACGTCGGTTCTGCGGAGTGCCGCCGGAAAGGCTGCCCTGGACGCGCAAGATCGAGCTGCCCGGGGTGATGGATCTCATCGAGATAGGCGAGGTCACGGGCAAGCTCGACGCGCTGCTGGCGGCACCTCTGCGGACCCGGCTGAGCTCCTGAGGCGAGCGCGATCGCCAGCGCTGCTCTACGATACGCCGCATGAAGGACATCCTGGTGCCGATCTCCCCGGGCGAGTTGCTCGACAAGATCACGATTCTGCGGATCAAGGCCGTGCGGATCACCGACCCGGCCAAGATCGCCAACATCCGGCTGGAGCTTGGGCTGCTGGAGGATAGCTGGCGCGACAGCGGCTGCGCCCAGGTGGCGGCACCCGCCGAGGAGCGGGCGCTGCATGAAGTCAACGAGCGCCTCTGGGACATCGAAGATCGGATTCGTGCCAAGGAGGCGGTGCAGACGTTCGATCGGGAGTTCATCGAGCTGGCACGCGCCGTGTACGGCGCCAACGACGAGCGGGCGGCGATCAAGAAGCGGGTCAATGTGCAGCTCGGCTCGCGCATCGTTGAGGAGAAGTCGTACAAGCCCTATCGGTGAAGGCGCCGTATAATCGCTGCGACATCCCTCGAAAGCCCCCTCTCATGGCCGCGACGACCAAGCCGCTGATCCAGCCCAACGCGCAGAACCAGTACGACATTTCGCCCGAGGATCTGCCCCTCTCCTGTCCGATGCCCCAGATGTTCCTGTGGAACTCCCATCCCCGGGTCTATCTTCCGATCCAGGACAGTGGGCGGGCGAAGTGTCCTTACTGCGGCGCTGAATACACGCTCAAGAGCTGATTGGATCAATCTTCCATCGCCTCGCTCCAGATGCGCATCACCGCGGCGCGCTGCGAGACAAATTCGCCCGCGCCCACGAGGGGCGGCTGGCCGGCCAGGGACAAATGGTGAATGCGGGTCCGATAGCCGCGGTAGGCGTTCGTGAGGACATCGACCGTCTCTTGAGGGATCAGATCCGCCGAAGCTACCGATTCCAGCTGGCGAATCGCGTCCGAGAACATCGCGACCGCCGGATGTGACTGGGCCCAGTTCAGCGCCCAGAACTGCGCCATGAACTCGATGTCGGCGACGCCGCCTGCGTCCTGCTTGATGTCGAACTGCACGTCGGATGCCCTCGACAGCTCCTTACGCATGCGCTCGCGCATCGCCCTGACTTCAGACCGCAGCGTCTCGCGACGCACGTCGTTGCAGAGTACATCGAGACGGACTTTTTCGAACTCGGCACGCAACTGCGGCGCACCGGCAACCGCACGTGCATGCAACAGAGCCTGATGTTCCCATGTCCACGCTTCCCGACGCTGATAGTCCGAAAACGCACGGATGCTGGTAACGAGCAAGCCTCCTTTGCCGCTTGGTCGCAGGCGGACATCGACCTCGTACAGGCGCCCGGCCGAGGAGTGCATCGTCAGGAGGTGCACGATGCGCTGCGCGATACGCACGAAAAAGACCTGGTTGTCGATAGGCCGTGGAGCGTCGGTCTCCTGATGCTCACCCGTGGAGTCGTGCAGGAACACCAGGTCCAGGTCGGAGGAGTATCCGAGCTCGATCCCGCCCAGCTTGCCGTAGGCGGCCGCGGCAATGCGCACCGGACGCCGACTCGCCGCTTCGCCACAGTACGGGACGCCGAACTGGGCCGTCATCTGCCTCCAGCCCAGATCCATCGCGCACTCCAGAATCAACTCCGCAATGTCCGTGAGTCGGTCGCTGACCTGCATGACAGGCAGGCGGCCGGTGAGATCGGCCACGGCGACGCGAAAGATCGCGGCACGCTGAAAATGACACAACGCTTCGACCTGATGCTCCGGCTCTTCATCCTGGGCCTGTTCCATCCGCAGAGCGAGCTCGCGTGCCAACTCGACGCGCCCTGGCAGCTCCGACAACAGTCGCTCGTCCAGCAACTCATCGAGCAGCAGGGGATGTGAAGCGATCTGCTGCGCGAGGAAATCTCCGTGCCCGCACAGCTCCACGAGGCGGCGGCGCGCGCCTGCGCTTTCCTGCAGCAGCGAGAAGTAAGCCGAGCGCTGCCCGATGGCCTCGATCATCCGCAGGATCCGCCTCAAGACCGCGATCTGCCGGTCCGCTTCCCGGTCACCGCCGCCGGCGATGTCCGCAAGCAAGACCGGCAGCAGCGCCTGGAGCCGTTTGCGGCCTGCCTCGTCCAACCGACGCACGAGTGAGGATGCCCGCAACTCGAGCAGCAACCGGGTCGCCTCGTCGGCGTGCGCAAACCCGGCCCGCATCAGGGATTCCACCAGCGCAGCCGTTTCGGCCTGGGTATCCCAGAAACGTCCCAGATCGATCCGGAGCGTGCCGGACCCGGCGTCCGTGCCGCCAAAGACGACGGTACGGAAGTGGCTGCTGACCCGATCACGGTGGCCGTTGAGCTCCGTCAGCAGCGCTGCCCAATCGCAGGCACCCATGCCCAGCGCGATCCTTTCCCGGGATAGGAGATCCTCCGGAAGCTGGTGGACCTGCGCATCGTTGAGCATCTGCAGATGATTCTCGAGGCGGCGTAGGTACAGATAGGCCGCACGCAGGTCTGCGACGACGGTTGCAGGCAGAAGGCGCTCCTCTGCGAGCATCGCCAATGTCTTCAGCAGCGAGGCTCCCTGCAGACGCCGGCTCCTGCCCCCGCGAATGAGCTGGAAAGACTGCACGATGAATTCGATCTCGCGGATGCCGCCGGGACCGAGCTTGACATGACCTGCCAGCTCGCGGCGCTCGACCTCCCGGGCAATCAACGCCTTCATCTCGCGCAGGCTCTCGAACACGCCAAAGTCCAGATAGCGCCGATACACGAAGGGCCGTACTGAGGAGGCCTGGATCTCCCCATAGCGCTCCTGAGAAGTAATCGGGCGAGCCTTGACGTACGCGTACCGCTCCCAGTCGCGCCCATGACGCGGCAGGTAATCTTCGAAAGAGGCAAAACTCGCCACCAGTGGCCCGCTGTCTCCGAATGGACGTAGACGCATGTCCACCCGCAGCACAAATCCGTCGTGCGTAGGTGCTTCCAGGAGGCGGATCAGGCCCTGCCCGAGTCGCGTGAAGAATTCCTCGTTGGCGATGGGTCGGCTGCCGTCCGTCTCGCCGTGTTCGGGGAACAGGAATACGAGGTCCACGTCCGATGAGAAGTTGAGCTCACCGCCTCCGAGCTTGCCCATCCCCACGACGACCAGCGATTGAATCTCTCCGTTCGCCGAGCGTGGTGCGCCGTAGCGCGCAACGAGCGGTCGCGTTGCGATGTCGCAGGCGACCCGGATGGCCGCATCCGCGAAGGCTGTCAGGTCTGCAAGTGTTTCCTCGACCGAGGCCCAGCCGGCAAGGTCGCGCCACGCGATCCTCACGAGCTCGCGGCGGCGCCAACTGCGCAGCTCGCCCAGCAGGTGAGTCTCCGAGAAGGCATCCCCCTGAACAGCAGGCGAGCGTGCGGCGAGCTGCTCCGCGGACAGGGAGCGCTGCAGATCGCCCTGGGCGATCAGCTCCCCGAGCAGCTGCGGGTCACGCACGCAGGCCTGGGCAACAAACTCGCTCGCGCCGAAAACGACGGGCAGCGAATCGCGGACGGCCTCGGGCGCTTGCTGAAGAGCGCAGGCCGTCGGAACCGCATGCAGAGCCTCGAGCGCGGTGCGGACAATCGCCTGGAGCTCGCCGCTCGTGGAGGAAATATCCGGGCGCGTGGCACCCCGCGGTGGTCCCGTCAATTCCAGACGTTTCCGCCCAGATCATGGAAAGCAGAGGCTTCCATGTGGCGTGTCAGACCCTTGAATCTGGATCCTTCGGCGTAGACCTGTGCACCATCGGAGGCGTCGATGGAGCCGCCATCCCCGTCGATCTCGCTGTTCTCGATGTGCACGCTGGCCGCCCGCGCCTGCACGCCGATGCCCTTGGCACGGATATGCGAGTTCGTAATGTGGATCTCGCAACCCTGCTCGGCCGTGACCGCATCGCCATCGAATTCCAGATTGCGGTTGTCTATGTGCAGAAGACGGGAGCCCTGACAGATGATGGGATCATGCAATCGTTCGAGGGGCGTACCGCGCGCAGCGGTTTGACCGGTCGCCTGACGTGTCGGCGTTGGTTGCGCACCACTCGCCTTGATCGTGTAGCCCGGGCCCGAGGCCAACACGCTGCCGGCCTTGGCATCCGCAGCACGCTCGGCATGAGGGCCCGCGGCAGTCGGCGATGATGGGGTTGCCTGGTCGGTGGCGCCTGCGGTGGAGGAGCTTTCCTGTGCTGGTGCACCGCCCTGTTCGGCTGAAGCCACATTGTTTTGCGTAGCCGTCTGCGCGGCCGACGCACCCGCGGTGCCAGCTTCACTGGTGGCCGCGCCGTTGGTGGCCGCGCCGTTGGTGGCCGCGCCGTTGGTGGCCGCGCCGTTGGTGGCCGCGCCGTTGGTGGCCGCAGCCCCAGCCGAGGCCGGTACAGGGGCCGCCGCCGATTGCCGCGCCGCCTCGGCCGGGCCGCCAGGCCCAGCTACGATCTGATCGATCGAGAGCACGCGAAGCTCGTCGGAATCCTTCAGCCGCACCGTGAAGGTGCGCGCCTGCGGGTCAGATGCCACCACCTGAAGCTGCTCGTTGCGTTCGAGTGCCGCGCGAGCCCAGTCCATCTCACGATGCTGGGAGGAACCCAGCCGCGAACAGGCCGGGATTGCGAGAAGCGTCAGCGTCGCGGCGGCAAGCCGTGGTGTCCACAGTCCAGCGAAGAACCGTCGATCCGCAACCGGCGTTGCCGATTTAACAATAGCCGTCATGGCGATCTCCTGCGACGCCCCCCGCGGCGGCGCGGGCGGGCGCTACACACAAACATACCACGACGCCTTCAATTGTTGAGCAACAGCGCGATTCCCTGCGCCAGCGCGTTGCCGGAGCGGACGCACAAGCTCGGGGACGCCGCGCTCAATGACTGTCAGGAGCACCGGTCACGCACTGTTACGCTTGGCAACAGTGGGAGCCGAGTGGAACGGCTGGCTGGCTGTGGCGGCCGAGCGGAGCTCTCCCGGGCTGATCTGCGGCCCGCGGCCAAAAAAAACCCCGCCGAGGCGGGGTTTCAATATTGCGCGGAATAGGGGGTCTTGTTCCGCGTCTTTCGGGGCGCGCCGCACTTAGGGGGCGCGGCAACAGCCCTTAACCGTCGAGCAATATGTTATCGATGTTGTATTACAGAATCGATATCCCTTTAGAGGGGGAATTACATGTCCATTCCGCCCATGCCGCCCGGCGGCATGCCACCGTGGCTGTGCTCCTCATCCTTCGGCGCCTCGGCAATCATCACCTCGGTCGTCAGCAGCAGGCCAGCAACCGAAGCTGCGTTCTGCAACGCAAGCCGAGTCACCTTGGTGGGATCCAGGATGCCCTCTTCCAGCATGTCGCCGAACGTTCCCGTCGCGGCGTTGTAGCCGAAGGCACCCTTGCCTTCCTTGACCCGGTTCAGGATCACGGCGGCATCCTCACCTGCGTTATCCACGATCTGACGCAACGGCTCCTCGATGGAGCGCGACAGGATGCGGATTCCCACCTGCTGGTCCTCGTTGGCGCCCTCGAGCTTGTCGAGGCCCCGCTGCGCCCGCAGCAGAGCAACACCACCACCCGGCACCACGCCTTCCTCGACAGCCGCACGGGTCGCATGCAGCGCGTCTTCGACGCGGGCCTTCTTCTCCTTCATCTCGACTTCGGTGGCCGCGCCTACCTTGATGACGGCAACGCCGCCGGAGAGCTTCGCGACACGCTCCTGCAGCTTCTCCTTGTCGTAGTCGGAAGTGGCTTCCTCGGCCTGCTGGCGGATCGACTCGATGCGAGCCTTGATGTCGGACTGCTTGCCGGCACCGTCGATGACCGTCGTATTCTCCTTCTCGACGACGATCTTCTTGGCATCGCCCAGATCGTTGAGAGAGGCTTTCTCGAGCGTCAGGCCCACCTCATCCGAGATCACCGTGCCACCGGTCAGGACGGCGATGTCCTGCAGCATGGCTTTGCGGCGATCACCGAAACCGGGCGCCTTGACGGCGGCTACCTTGAGGATTCCGCGGATGTTGTTGACCACCAGCGTGGCGAGCGCCTCGCCCTCAACGTCCTCCGCAATCACCAGCAGCGGTCGGCCTGACTTGGCCACGCCTTCCAGCAGCGGCAGCATCTCGCGGATGTTGGAGATCTTCTTGTCGGCGAGCAGGATCAGCGGCTTCTCGAGCTCCGCGGTCTGATTCTGCGCGTTGTTGATGAAGTACGGGGACAGATAGCCGCGGTCGAACTGCATGCCCTCGACGACTTCCAGCTCGTTGTCGAGACCGGAGCCTTCCTCAACCGTGATCACGCCTTCCTTGCCGACCTTCTCCATGGCGTCGGCGATGGTCTTGCCGATCGACTCATCGGAGTTCGCGGAGATCGTGCCGACCTGTGCGATGGCCTTGGAATCCTTGCACGGCTTGGAGAGCTTGCGTAGCTCCTCGACGGCGCTGATGACGCCCTTGTCGATCCCACGCTTGACGTCCATGGGATTGCGGCCGGAGGCGACGGCCTTCAAGCCCTCGCGAATGATCGCCTGAGCGAGCACCGTTGCGGTGGTAGTGCCATCGCCGGCCTCGTCGGATGTGTTGGACGCGACTTCCTTCACCATCTGCGCGCCCATGTTCTCGAACTTGTCCTTCAGCTCGATTTCCTTCGCGACCGACACACCATCCTTCGTGATGGTGGGGGCGCCGAAGCTTTTCTCGAGCACCGCATTGCGGCCTTTCGGACCCAGTGTTGCCTTGACGGCGTTGGCGAGGACATTCACGCCTTTGAACATGCGCTGGCGTGCGTCGTCGCTGAATCGGACTTCTTTGGCTGCCATTGTCGTGATCCTTCGGTTACTTGCCTTCAATCACGGCCATGACGTCTTCCTCGCGCATGACCACCAACTCTTCGCCCTCGACCCGGACCTCTGTTCCGCTGTATTTGCCGAACAGGATCTTGTCGCCGACCTTGACGTCGAGCGGACGGACCTGACCGTCTTCGAGAATCTTGCCTTTGCCAACCGCCACGATCTTTCCCTGGACGGGCTTTTCGGCCGCGGTATCGGGAATTACGATGCCGCCCGGAGAGGTACGCTCCTCCTCCAGGCGCTTCACGATGACGCGGTCATGAAGAGGACGAATCTTCATGGATATCGCTCCTTTGAAGCTGCTGAATTGAATGGGATTTTTGACCCCCGGGCAGCTTGTTAGCACTCTGCCTGGGCGGCTGCTAATGATAGTGGGCAAAGCGGTAATTTCAAGCGTGGGCAGGAACTTTTTTTCGGCGCCCCGGGGGTCGAGCCGCCCCGTGAGTGCGACAAGCCCGGGGGGCTCAGGGGCGGAGGCGGCGGCCGAGGACTCCGGCGACAGCGACCGCGACTGGTTCCGGGGCCCTCAGTAGCGGGCTTTGGCCGGCTCAGCTGAACCTGGCTCCTGCCTGATCCTCTAATTCCAGCGCGGAACTTCAAAGCGCTTGGCGGCTGACCCACCCACCGATGAAAATGCGGCCCAGGTCGTTTCATGTGGGCGCCTGAGCGGAAATCATCTGCGGTCCCGAGGCGGGCTTTCTGATTTCGGCGGATTCCTATGCAAAGAGCTTCAATTAGACATAACGCCAGCCGGCTGGTGACGCTGGCGGCCGCTCTCGCGGCGGCTTCGCTGCTACCCACTGCGCAGCTGCACGCGGCCACCACCGGATCTTCCTCCGCGATCGACGCGGCCCTGAGCCCCGGCACAGGACAATCCGGAGACAACTTCCTGCCGCCGGACGAAGCCTTCCGCTTCGATGCGACAGCCGACGGCCCGGACAGGGTGCGCCTGGTCTGGGAGATCACTGACGGCTATTACTTGTATCGCGCCCGGATCAAAGCTTCCACGACGAGCGACCGGGCGCAGCTGGGTGAGCTCGTGCTGCCACGTGGCGAGACCAAGATCGACGACTACTTTGGCAAGCAGGAGGTCTATCACCATCAGCTCGTCGGCTCGGTGACCGTCGCCCGGCCAGGCGGGGCGACCTTCGCGCTGCCGCTGAAAGTAACCTACCAGGGTTGTGCGACGGCGGGGCTGTGCTATCCGCCCATCACCAAGACGATCAACGTAAGCCTGCCACCGGGTACCGGTGCAACAGGCGGCACCTCTGCCTTGGAAGCCGCTGCGACTGCCGGCTCACCCTTGCCGGCGGATGGGACCCCTGGCCAATCTGCCGCCGGCGGCAGTGCCTCCGGCGCTGCAAGCGCCGCATCGGCAGGGTTCGTCTCGGAGCAGGACCGCTTGGGCGCCCTGCTGCGGGACGGCAACCTCGCCGCTGTACTGGCGACATTCTTCGCTCTCGGAGCTCTGCTTTCCCTCTCACCGTGCGTGCTCCCGATGATCCCGATCCTGTCCGGGATCATCGTCGGACAGGGTGAAAGAGTGACTGCGGGGCGCGGGTTCTCGCTCGCATTCATCTACGTGCAGGGCATGGCTCTCACCTACGCCGCCGCCGGCGCCGCCTTCGTGCTGGCCTTCAAACAGGCTCCGCAGGCATTCTTTCAGCAGCCCTGGATCCTCATGCTCTTCGTGCTGCTGTTCGTTGCGCTTGCGCTGGCGATGTTCGGTACATACACGCTGCAGATGCCGAGCGGACTGCAGACTCGCCTGACCAACCTCAGCAATAGGCAAAAGACCGGCACGTATATCGGCACCTTTATCATGGGCGCGCTCTCGGCCCTCGTCGTCACGGCTTGTGTCGCCCCGGCCCTCATCGCCGCACTGTCCGTGATCAGCCAGTCCGGAAGGGTCGCGCGAGGCGCGCTCGCTTTGTACGTGACGGGCCTGGGAATGGGCCTGCCGCTGCTGCTCGTGGGAGCCTCGGCCGGCTCACTGCTGCCGAAGGTCGGGCCCTGGATGGATACCGTGAAGTCTCTGTTCGGTGTGCTCTTCCTCGGTGTGGCAATCTACTTCCTTCGGTCCCTGGTCTCCCCGGCGGTGACCATGCTGCTGTGGTCGGCTTTGGCCGTCATCAGCGGATTCTGGGTGTTCGCCCTCAGGGCGCGCGATGGAGGTCCCGCACCGGCCGCCGTCCGCGCAGCGGGACTGCTGGGGTTGGTCTACGGGGTGATTCTGCTGATCGGAGTCGCGGCGGGCAGCCAGGATCCGCTGCAGCCGTTGAGCACGCTCCGGGTGGGCACCACCGTCGCAGCCTCGATGAGGGAGCCCGCACTGGAGTTTGCAAACGTGAAGTCGGTCGAGGACCTTCAGCGACACATCGCCGCCGCGAGTGCCGCCGGAAAGCCCGTCATGCTCGATTTCTATGCGGATTGGTGTGTCTCCTGCAAGGAAATGGACAAGTACACCTTCTCCGACCCAACCGTGCAGGTAGCGCTGTCCCACGCCGTGCTGTTGCATGCGGATGTGACCCGGAACGATGAGCAGGACCAGGCGTTGCTGCGCCATCTGGGAATTCTCGGTCCCCCTACCATTGCGTTTTATGGACCAGATGGCCAGGAGCGGCGCAATTTCCGGGTCGTTGGCTACATGAAGGCCGCCGACTTCGCCGCGCTCGTACACCGCGCGCTCGGCACCGATCTGAGCGCTTCGATCAGGCCGGTCTCCGGAACGATGTGAGGACTCTGCATCGCCTCCTGCTCGCTCTTGGCGTGATCTGCCTGGGCGCAGTCAGTGGCTTCTTCGCTGCTCATCTCCTGCACCGGCCCACCCTCTACGCGGTCAAACCGTCGCCCCAGGTGCAAGAACCGGCAACCGCACGCCCTCCTGCTTCCGAGGAATCCGACACCAGCGAGCCGCCCCCGCGGCCGCGTACGGTGCCTGCGAGCCTCCCGGACATCACCCTGCCGGACCTGCAGGGCAATCGCCGTTCCCTCTCTGGCTGGCGGGGCTCCCCGCTCGTGGTGAATTTCTGGGCGACCTGGTGTGCTCCATGCCGTCGCGAGATCCCGCTCCTGGAGCGCCTGCGTCACGAGCGCAGCGCCGATGGGGTTCAGGTGATCGGCATCGCCGTGGATTTCCGGGACGCCGTGCAACGCTACGCGCGCGAGCTGCGCATCGACTATCCTGTTCTCATCGGCGAGCAGGGCGGGCTGAGCGCAATATCGGCGTTCGGCATGGATACGGTCTTTCCGTTCACGATTTTTGCGGACAAGCAGGGTCGCATCCTCACCCTGAAGGTCGGCGAGCTGCACCCGGAGGAAGCCCGCTTTATCCTCGACCGGCTAAGGGATGTCGATCGGGGGACGCTCGATCTGGCAGCGGCCCGCCGTGAGGTAGCGGACGGCGTGGCTAAACTCGCCGGCCAGCGGGCCCGCAGCGATGTAGCCCCGCGGACGGCGAACCCGCCCGGATCGTCCCCGGATCAGGCGACCGGCGTGGACAGAGCGCCTGCACCAGCGGGGACAACGGAGCCGACCGGCCCTCAGACTCCCTGATCCTCACTCAATCGCTCCAGGATGTACCCTATTCCAGGCGAATTAGGTTACATTCGCGACTTTTCAGAGTTTCGCACTACGCGGGTTGGCCTGGGAAAGTGATGAGCCGGAATGGCGCGTATCCTGCTATTGAATGGCCCGAATCTGAACCTGCTCGGCACCCGGGAGCCCGGCATTTACGGCGCCGAGACGCTCGATTCGATCCAGAAGCAGCTGGTGGAGATCGCCCACCAGGGCGGCCACGAGCTGATCGCTTTCCAGAGCAACGCAGAGCACGAGCTCATCGGCCGGATTCAGGGCGCCCAGCAGGCTGGCATTGTCTTCCTGCTGTTCAATCCCGGCGCCTTTACGCATACCAGCATCGCTCTGCGAGACGCGCTGCTCGCCGTGCGCCTGCCGTTCATCGAAATCCATCTATCCAACCCGCACGCGCGCGAGGCATTCCGGGCGCGTTCCTATTTCTCCGACATCGCGCTGGGCGTGATCTGCGGTCTGGGTGCTTTTGGCTACGAGCTGGCGATGCACGCCGCGATCCGTCAACTCACACGCCAGCCCTGACTCCAGCGTAGCCGTGACCTCATACCGGGCTCAGCTCATTCCCATTCACGGAATCGCAAAAGGGGAGCGTTCCAAAGCATGGACATCCGAAAAATCAAGAAACTGATCGAGCTGCTGGAAGAATCCAACGTCGCGGAGATCGAGATCAAGGAAGGCGAAGAGGCGCTGCGGATCAGCCGTATGCCGACCGGCACAATGGCGAGCCATGCGCTATCAGCCCAACTCGCCGGCCTCTCCCTGGCCGCACCCCTGCAGGTGCCGGCGAAGGCCGCCGCTCCAGCCGCTGCGGAGAGCCCCGCGCCGAAGGCCAAGGACAACGAGCATGTGATCACGGCGCCGATGGTCGGAACCTTCTACGCCTCGCCCTCGCCCGGAGCCAAGCCGTTCATCGAGATCGGCGACGAGATCAAGCTCGGCCAGGTGCTGTGCATCATCGAAGCGATGAAGATGATGAACCAGATCGAAGCCGACCGGGCCGGCCGGGTCACCTCCATCATGGCGCGCAACGGCGACCCGGTTGAGTTCGGCCAACCGCTGTTCGTAGTCGAATAGCGGCCTGCCATGCTGGAGAAGGTCGTCATCGCCAACCGAGGCGAGATCGCTCTGCGGATCCTGCGCGCCTGCCGCGAGCTCGGCATCAAGACCGTCGCCGTGCATTCGACCGCGGACTACAGCCTCAAGCACGTACTGCTTGCGGACGAATCGGTGTGCATCGGGCCACCGCCCTCTGCCGGGAGCTACCTCAACATGCCGGCGATCATCAGCGCCGCGGAGGTGACTGACTCGGTCGCGATCCATCCGGGATATGGATTTCTCTCCGAGAACGCCGACTTCGCCGAGCGCGTCGAGAAAAGCGGCTTCGTATTCGTCGGCCCCAAAGCCGAGACCATCCGCATGATGGGCGATAAGGTCTCCGCGATCCGCGTGATGAAATCCCATGGCGTGCCCTGCGTCCCGGGATCGGACGGCCCGCTCGGCCCCGATCCGGATGAGAATCTGCGCATTGCGCGCGACATCGGCTACCCCGTCATCATCAAGGCATCCGGTGGCGGTGGCGGGCGCGGCATGCGGGTCGTGCACAGCGAAGCCTCTCTCTTGAACGCGATCGGAATCACCAAGGCCGAGGCACGGGCGGCTTTCGGTAATGACCAGGTGTACATGGAGAAATTCCTGGAGCGGCCGCGCCATATCGAGTTCCAGGTGCTCGCCGACGGTCAGGGTAACGTGATTCACCTGGGCGAGCGGGACTGCTCGATGCAGCGCCGCCACCAGAAAGTGATCGAGGAGGCGCCCGCTCCGGGCATCACGCTGCGGCAGCGCAGGGTCATGGGAGAACGGTGCGTCGAGGCCTGCCGGGCGGTGGGCTATCGCAGCGCCGGCACGCTCGAGTTCCTCTTCCAGGACAGCGAGTTTTACTTCATCGAGATGAATACCCGCATCCAGGTGGAGCATCCCGTCACCGAGCTGATCACCGGTATCGATCTGGTGAAGGCGCAGCTGCTGATTGCCGCCGGCGAGCCGCTGCGCTACGTGCAGAGCGACGTGCAGATTCGCGGGCACGCCATCGAATGTCGCATCAACGCCGAGGACCCGAAAACCTTCATGCCCTCCCCCGGCCCAATTCGCCTGTGGCACGCCCCGGGCGGCCCCGGAGTGCGCGTCGACAGTCACATCTACTCCGGCTACAACGTACCTCCCAATTACGACTCGCTGGTGGGTAAGGTGATCGCGCACGGCGACAGCCGCGAAGCGGCTATCGCACGCATGAAGAATGCGCTCGCGGAGATGGTGATCGAGGGGATCAAGACCAACGCTCCGCTGCATCAGGAGATCTTCAACCACGCGGCCTTCCAGAAAGGCGGTACGGATATTCACTACCTCGAGAGAAGACTGGGCCTGAGGTAAATACACGACGCATCCGCGCGAGTTTCTGCAACTCTCATTCGCGCTCGGTCCGCTGGACCCGGATCGCGCGGAGCAGGCGTGCCTCGACTGTGGAGCCAGTTCGGTGACATTCCTCGATGCCCTCGATGACCCGGTCCTGGAGCCACTGCCCGGCGAGGTGCGTCTTTGGCCCGCCACGCGCGTGCAGGCGTTGTTTGCCGCAGGGGTGCACCCGGGGCCAATCACGGACACCCTGTCTACGCGCCTCGGCATCCCGGTCGCCGACATCGAGATGCAGCAGGTCGAGGACCGCGCCTGGGAGCGCGAGTGGCTGCGTGATTTTCACCCGATGCGCTTTGGCGAACGTCTGTGGGTCTGCCCCTGGCACGAACGCATCAGTGATGCCGAAGCAGCGGTCATCGTAGGACTGGACCCGGGGCTGGCTTTCGGGACCGGGACGCATCCCACCACCGCACTGTGCCTGGAATGGCTGGACGCCCATATCGGCGGCGCTGAGCGGGTCATCGACTATGGTTGCGGCTCGGGAATCCTCGCCATCGCAGCGGTCAAGCTCGGCGGCGCGCACGCCCACTGCTTCGACATCGACCCCCAGGCGCTGCTCGCCACGGGTGAGAATGCCCGGGCGAATGCGGTCGGATCGCAAATTACAATCTGCCCGAGTACGCAGGCACTCCCGGCGGACGTCGAGGTCCTCGTTGCGAATATTCTCTCAGCCCCGCTGCGCCAGCTTGCACGCAGCTTCGCCACTCGGGTGCACCCGGGCGGGCATGTCGTGCTCGCGGGCCTGCTCGAGCAGGAGGCCGGCGACGTGACACAGGCTTACAGGCCGTGGTTTGATATGAGTTCCTTCGGGGATCGCGAGGGTTGGGTCGGTCTGTCGGGGAGACGGCGCATACGGATTCGACGAAACTGAGACATGTTCACGGTCTGCCCCAAGTGCGCGTTGACGCTGGTCGTAACGGCCGCTGATTTGCGGGTCGCACAAGGCTACGTGCGATGCGGGCGTTGCTCCAACGTCTTCAACGCTCTGGCACGCCTGTCCGAGGATCGCGATGCGGCCGCGGCTGCGCAGACGCAGGCCGCCGCGAATCGCGAACCGACGTTGCCTACCCAACACAGTACCGGCGGCCCCGGGACGGGTTCGCCCGAAGCGCGCGGCGCTCAGACCGATCAGGCATCCACCTCGACAACGGCCGAATTCCAGACTCTCACTTCCGCAACGAGCCTGCGCCTGCAGCAGCTCGCGGATGCGCCACCCGATCCGATCCCGTCTGAGCCGATCCCGTCTGAGCCGATCCCGTCTGAGCCGAGTCCGGCTGAGCCGAGCTCGCGGGAATCAGCTTCACACGCCCCGCACGGACAATCTCCCGCTTCCGGCAACGCAGCCACCGGCCGTGACGAGGACATTCCCGATGATGCTCTGGAGTTCAAGCCGGAAGCCACGGATCTCACCAAGGTGTTCGTGGAGCAGGCCCCCAGCGCTGAGTTCAGGGCCGCCACCGGCACATTCCAGGCGCTGCGCCTGGAGGCCGAAGAGGCCCGGGCGCAGGAGCAGCTTGCACTCGAGGCCGAGCAGGATACCCCCTCCGCCGCTGATCTCGGCCCCGTGGATACCCAGGTGGACGTGGAGATCGATCCGGACCTGCTCGCGACGATGGCGCAGCTCGGCACGGAGAGGCCACGGGAACCGAATTCCCCCGCGCCTGCCTCCGATATCGCGGCGCAGAATTCAACATCGCCGGCCACGGCGAAATCAGACATATCGGCGACGCGGGCTGCTGTGCCTACGACTGCCCAGAGCGGTGCGCCCCGGCAATCGCCCCCCGGGCCGGCGGCAGCCCGCTCCGCGGCGACCACTGGTGACCGGCCACTTGCTGCCATCACGCCACTGCCGACAGGAAAAGCAACATCGGCGGTGAAACCGGCGCCACCGCCGGCGCAAGCCCCTCAGGCCAGCGAGTCACCGGGCGCATCCTCCACGCCGATGGCGGCCCGTGCGCGGGCGAGAGTCGAAGCGGCGCGTCCGTCGTTCGAAACGACTCAGGCCATCCGCTCGATGCTGGCTCGAAAGCCTCGACGGCTCGAGACAGATGATGAAGAGCCGGTCGCAGCGCTCGGCGGCGCCATCCAGGCGAGGCTATGGATCGGCGGGAGTGCCCTCATGGCCCTGCTCCTCCTGGTGCAGGTCGTGCATCACTACCGCAACGACCTGGCCGCCAACGCGCACCTGAACAGGCCTCTGACGGCGCTGTATTCCGCGCTCGGTATGAGACTGATTCCACGCTGGAACCTGGGCGCCTATGAAGTACGCCAGCTAGGTGCATCCACCGCGCCGGATGCCCCCGGTCAGATCACCGTACGCGCCAGCGTTAAGAATGATGCGGACCAGTCACAGCCGATGCCACTGCTGCGCGTCACATTGCAGGATCGATTTGGCAATCGGATTGCGGCTCGGGATGTTCCGCCGCGAGCGTATCTGCCGGGCGCGGCGCGTGCACGCGCCTACCTCTCGGCAGGTCAGCGCGTGGACGCCGAGATGGCTTTCGTTGATCCGGGCGCGAATGCCGTCGGCTTCGAGATCGACGCCTGCCTGCTTGCCCCGGGCGGCGTGATCGCCTGCGCGAACGACATGGCTTCACGCTGAGTCGATGCGGCTGCATGATCCGGATCGGCTCTTTCTCCCTCCCCTCCTCCGTAGTGCTCGCGCCGATGGCGGGCGTGACGGACCGCCCCTTCCGCATTCTGTGCCGGCAACTGGGAGCGGGGCTTGCGGCCTCGGAAATGGTGACTTCCGATGTGCGTCTGTGGCACACGCCGAAATCGCGTCTGCGAATGAGTCACGAAGGTGAGCCAGAGCCGCGCGTCGTACAGCTCGCGGGTGCCGACGGGCAAGCCCTCTCAGAAGCCGCGCAGCTGAATGTCGATCTCGGGGCGCAGATCATCGATCTGAACATGGGTTGCCCCGCGAAGAAAGTCTGTGGCCGGCTGTGCGGCTCGGCGCTGCTGCAAGACGAGTCGCTTGTGGAGCGGATCCTGGACGCCGTCGTGAGCGCCGTCCGCGTGCCCGTCACGCTGAAGATCCGTACCGGATGGGACCGTGACAATCGTAACGGCGTGAGAATTGCACGCCTGGCAGAAGCTTGTGGCATCGCGGCGCTGGCGGTTCACGGCCGAACGCGTGCGGATTTTTATGAAGGCAGCGCCGAATACGAGACGATCCGGGACATCAAGGCCGCGGTGCGGATTCCAGTATTCGCCAACGGAGATGTGGCCACGGAGCAGAAAGCGCGCGAGGTCCTTGATTTTACCGGTGCTGACGGAATAATGCTCGGCCGCGCGAGTCAGGGCGCTCCGTGGATTTTTCGATCCGTCAACTCCTATCTCGACAACGGAATTGCCTCCGCACCACTCTCGCGCGCGAAGCTGCGTGATATCATTCTCGGACATCTCGATTCCCTCTATGCTTTCTACGGCGAAGTCAGCGGAGTCCGGATCGCACGCAAACATCTCGGCTGGTATTGTGAACAGTTGTTCGAGGACGCCGCGCTGGTACGCCGCCGTCTGATGGCCGCTGTGACCACAGCCGCGCAGTTCACGCAGGCGAGCGAATACCTGCGGTGCTGGGCGGAGCAAGGTTCAGTTCTTTGTGGGGACCTTACATGACTGCAAAAAAGAAGACTCGATCGCGGGGGGAGTCCGGCGCCCGTCTGAACAGCAGGGAGCTGCCGCTACGCAATCACGCCGAGCGCGCCTTGAGCGACTACTTCACGAGCCTGAATGGGCATAGGCCCGCGCACCTTTACAATCTCGTGCTGCGCGAGGTCGAGGAGCCTCTGTTCCGCGCAGTACTCGACTATGCCGAAGGGAACCAGAGCCGGGCGGCGGGTATTCTGGGAATTAACCGCGGAACGCTGCGCAAGAAACTCAAGCAATTCGGACTGGCGGGCGACGCATAGTTCCGGGTCGCCCCGTCACGGGAGCCAGACCGCTCGAGCCGATGCGCGCGGCAGCTCTGCATCGTGAGGCCTAGCAGATGTTGTTGCCCGTCCGCCGCGCGCTTCTCTCCGTTTCCGACAAGACCGGCCTGGTGGATCTGGCCCGGGCGCTTGCGGCACGCAATATCGAGATCCTGTCCACCGGGGGCACGGCCCGCTTGCTCGGGAGCAACGGCTTGCCCGTCCGGGAAGTATCGAGCTACACGGGATTTCCAGAGATCATGGACGGACGTGTCAAGACGCTACACCCGAGAATTCACGGTGGACTGCTCGGTCGCCGCGGGATGGACGACGCAGTGATGGCACTGCATCACATTGAGCCGATCGACCTGCTGGTCGTGAACCTGTACCCGTTCGCTCAGACCGTGGCACGGCCCAATTGCAGTTACGCGGAGGCTGTGGAGAACATCGATATCGGTGGTCCTGCGATGCTGCGCGCCGCAGCCAAGAATCACGAGTCGGTGACCGTTGTCGTTGAGCCTGGCGACTACGCGTCGCTGCTCGAAGAGTTGCGCACGCATGATGGCCGCACCACGCTCCCCATGCGGTCGCGTCTTGCGGCCAAGGCCTTCGCACATACGGCGCGCTACGACACCATGGTCGCAAGTTACCTCGGCGTGGCGCACCAGGTGGAGCCCGAACGATTTCCCGCGACTCTGCCGCTCGTCTTCGACAAGGCTCAGGATCTTCGTTACGGTGAGAATCCTCACCAGCTGGCAGCCTTTTACCGCGACGCGGCACTGCGCGGCGCCAGTGTGTCCTCGGCGCGGGTTCTGCAGGGCAAGGATCTGTCATTCAATAACATCGCCGACGCGGACGCCGCTATCGAGTGCATCCGTCAGTTCGATGAGCCCGCGTGCGTCATCGTCAAGCACGCCAACCCGTGCGGAGTTTCCATAGCCGCAACGCCGCTCGAGGCATACGACCGCGCGTACAGAACCGACCCAACATCCGCTTTCGGGGGAATCATCGCCCTCAACCGCGAGCTGGACGCGGTGACGGCCTCCGCGATCGTCGAGCGCCAATTCGTGGAAGTACTGGCAGCCACAACGGTGAGCGAGGAAGCCGCGCGTGTTCTGAGGACGAAACCGAACGTGCGCGTGCTGGCCGTAGGCGACCTGCGCGGCGCTCCGCTGGGCGATCTCGAATATCGAAGCGTGACGGGAGGCCTGCTTGCACAAACGCGCGACACTGGCGAGGTCAGCGTTGCTGACCTGAAGGTCGTGACTCGGCGTAAACCGTCGCCAGGGGAAATTGCCGACCTGGTGTTCGCCTGGCGAGTCTGCAAATTCGTGAAATCCAACGCGATTGTGTTCGCCTGGCATGGGAGCACCCTGGGCGTCGGCGCCGGCCAGATGAGCCGCGTCTATTCGACCCGGCTCGCGGCCATGAAGGCGGCGGATGAGAGTCTCGAGCTGTCGGGCGCGGTCATGGCGTCGGACGCGTTTTTCCCGTTTCGCGACGGCATCGATGAGGCCGCCGAATACGGCATCCGAGCGGTGATCCAGCCCGGCGGTTCCCGCAACGACGCCGAAGTCGTCGCCGCAGCGGACGAGCATGGAATGGCCATGGTATTCACCGGCATGCGCCATTTCCGGCACTGACCAAACGATGAAGATACTGATCATCGGATCCGGGGGCCGCGAGCACGCGCTCGCGTGGAAATGTGCGACCTCGCCTCGCGTGAGCGAAGTCATCGTGGCGCCCGGAAATGCCGGAACGGCCACGGAGCCCGGGGTCCGCAATAGCAACGTTCCGGTGAGTGACATCCCGGGTCTCATCTCGCTCGCCCGGTCAGAGCGAATAGACCTCACCATCGTCGGCCCGGAAGCACCGCTGGTGGCAGGCATCGTGGACGCGTTCGAGGCAGCCGGCCTCGGATGCTTCGGCCCGAGCCGCGCGGCGGCGCAGCTCGAGGGCTCCAAGGCTTTCAGCAAAGAGTTTCTCCGGCGCCATGGCATCCCGACGGCCCGCTACCGTACCTTCACGCGAGCGACGTTTGACGAGCAATACGTTCGAGGCCAGCGGACGCCCATCGTCGTCAAGGCCAGCGGCCTGGCGGCGGGTAAGGGAGTAGTCATCGCCGAGACTGCGACGGAGGCCCTCATGGCGGCGCAAGCCATGTTTGCCGGCCAGTTCGGCGCATCGGGACACGAGGTCGTCATCGAGGAGCTTCTCCCGGGAGAGGAAGCCAGCTTCATCGTCATGGCCGACGGCCGGCATATTCTTCCTCTCGCGACGTCGCAGGATCACAAACGGCTGCGGGATGCCGACCAGGGCCCTAACACCGGCGGCATGGGAGCCTACTCGCCAGCTCCTGTCGTCTCGGAGGTCATGCATGCACGCATCATGCGCGAAGTCATCGAGCCGGCGATCGCCGGACTAGCGGCCGACGGAATGCCCTACAAGGGTTTCCTGTATGCAGGAGTCATGATCGCACCCGACGGTACCCCCAACGTCATGGAGTTCAACTGCCGCTTCGGCGACCCGGAGGCACAGCCCATCATGATGCGTCTGCGGAGCGATCTCACGCTGCTTTGCGAGGCCGCTATCGAGGGCCGGCTCGATTCGGTGAAAGCCGAGTGGGATTCGCGGGCCGCGCTCGGAGTCGTCATGGCCGCCCCCGGTTACCCCGAAGAAGTGCGCAGCGGGGATATCATCCAGGGCCTGGAGGCAGCCGCACGCCTGCCCGGCAAGATTTTTCACGCAGGCACGCGGCTCCACTCCGGCAAGGTGGTAACCAGCGGGGGACGCGTTTTGTGCGCCGTGGGGCTTGGAAGCAGCGTGCGGGCTGCGCAACGTGACGCCTACTTGCTGGTGGATGAAGTGAGCTGGCCTGGAGCCCAGTACCGGCACGACGTTGGTTTCAGGGCCGTGGTGCGTGAGCATCCTCAGCGCTGATTGGGACTTCGAGGCGCCTCACGTCGTAGCACTGCAAGTCGCAGCTACCGATATAGACGCCTACGGCCACGTCAACAACTCCGTGTACCTGGCATGGTTCGATCGCGTCGCCTGGTCACACTCGACCGTACTGGGAATATCCCTGGATGACTGTGTGCGCCAACGTCGTGGCATGGCCGCCCACCGGACCGAAGTGACCTACCTGCGGGCTGCGTTCCTGGGAGACCATGTGTTCGTGGGCACCTGGATCGTGTCTGGCGATGGTCGTCTGCGCGTCGAGCGTCGCTTCCAGGTGAGGCGTGCTGATCAGGCCGGTACCCAGCCGGAAGTCCCCGGCGATACCCTGGCGCGGGCCCGGACCGGGTACGTCTGCATCAATCTGGATTCCGGCCGAGCCGTTCGCATGCCCGAGCCATTCTCGCGCGCTTACCGACCTACGGTCCTTACGCGCCCGAAGAAATAGGGACAGACCACGCACCCGAAGATGTGCGGTGCGGCGAGACGGACGCAACGCGCCTGTAATAAATACACGTCATTGTCTGCAAAGACGCGCGGGGAATCCCGCTGCAACCGCGAGCGCTCATTCAACGGGACGCCCAAGCATGCGATCTGGGCACAAGGCTTGCACTGTTCTCGGGGTAACCAAATGAGGCGATCGCAGGCAAGCCGGCGCCTGCTCAAGAAGGAGATCCAAAAATGACCACTGTAAGCGCCGCTGAAGGAACCTCTTCCTGGATCGAGACACAGTACTGTGCCTCGGTAGCCGGGGCCCTGCTGGCACGCGCCGAGTATTTCGAGCTGTTGGAGGATGCGTGCGTAACGCCTGGCCGACTCAGCAGCGCCTTGCGCGCGTGGCGGGATTACGTTTCACAGGCCGAGGCGCTGGCCCAATTTCCGATGCCCGGCGAAGAGGGCCTCAGAAGCTGACGCGCACAAAGGCTTCCGGACCCCGGACGCTCAGCCGGAAGCTGCCCGGGAAGTGCGCGTCGTTGGCATCGAGCGAGTAACGCAGCTCGGAATAGCCGGCTCCGAGCGCGAAGTTCGGCGCCCAGCGGTACTGCAGATCCGCGTGGTAGTCGCCCAGAGACCCCTGCGAGCCATTGTGGGCCACATGGAAGTATTGCCCGCGCGCCGTGAATGCGAAGCGGCGTGAGATGCGCCAGGTCAGATCCAGGGGAATGGTCGGGAACGCACCCGCGCCCGAAATCTCCTGCTGCAACTGTCGGGCCGGTACCGCGCCGCGCGCCTCCGCCTCCAGCAGGTGCACGGCCAGGCCGGTTCCAATCTCCAGCCGATCGGTCCGGATGAACGAATAGGTATAGGTCAGATTGAAAGAGCGCCAGTCGAGCGAGCTGGTAGCCAGGTCGCCAGCGTTGAAGGTCTCATCGCCGAACAGCACCAGGCGCGAGAGCACCTGGCTGCCGTTGCGGCTGGTCTCGAAGTAATCCACCCGCAGTTTGCTGCGCTTGCGCAGTCGGAACATGAGCTCGATCCGTCCCTGCGGCCTGTGCGCCGGCATACCCAGATCGTTCTCAGCGCTCAGCGGCGTGCCGACGGTGTTGTTGGTTCTGGAGTCCACGCGCAAGGTCGTCTTGAACGTGGGTGCGAAGAACGTTCCCCGCAGCGAGAAGCGATCCGTGATCGGGCTCGGGATCTCCCGTTTCTGTCCGGGGGGGATTGGAGCACCGGTGAGCGGGTCACGCTCGGCGTGCGCAGGAAGGGCGGCAATCCCCACCATTGCCACGACAGTGGCCGGCCAAATGCGCATGCGACTGAGGCTCCTCAAGGTCAATCCGGCGGGCCGCGGCGCGAATCTTACTGATTCACCGGCGGATCATGCCAGCCTCGGGGGACGCCCGACTGAAGACCACCCCACAGAATTGGAAGCCCCGGCGCGAGCTTGCGGCAAGTCACGAAGCTGCCGTCGCCGTTAGGCAACACTGCGGCGGCGCAGGCCCGCCAGGCCGCAGGCGGCTTTCCCCTGCACGCGCAGGCTCTCAGCGCTTCATGGCCTCGAAGAACTCGCCGTTCGACTTCGTGTCCTTCATCTTGTCGAGCAAAAATTCGATCGCCGCCAGCTCATCCATCGGATGCAGCAGCTTGCGCAGGATCCACATCTTGGCGAGCTCGCCCTGATCGGTGATCAGCTCTTCCTTGCGGGTACCCGAACGGTTGATGTTGACGGCCGGGAAGACGCGCTTCTCGGAAATGCGCCGATCGAGATGGATCTCGCTGTTGCCCGTGCCCTTGAACTCTTCGTAGATCACGTCATCCATCTTCGAGCCGGTGTCGATGAGGGCCGTGGCCAGGATGGTGAGACTTCCACCCTCCTCGATGTTGCGCGCGGCTCCGAAGAAGCGCTTCGGCCTCTGCAGCGCATTGGCATCAACGCCACCGGTCAAGACCTTGCCAGACGAAGGCACCACGGTATTGTAGGCGCGCGCGAGACGCGTAATGGAGTCAAGCAGGATCACGACATCCTTCTTGTGCTCGACGAGGCGTTTCGCCTTCTCGATGACCATCTCGGCCACCTGCACGTGGCGGGCGGCGGGCTCGTCGAAAGTGCTCGAGACCACTTCGCCCTTCACAGTGCGCTGCATCTCGGTGACTTCCTCGGGCCGCTCATCGATGAGCAGCACGATGAGATAGACCTCCGGATGGTTGGAAGTGATCGCGGTGGCGATGTTCTGCAGCAGCATCGTCTTGCCGGCCTTCGGCGGGGAGACGATCAGGCCGCGCTGGCCCTTGCCGATCGGCGCCACCAGATCGATGGTGCGGGCGGTCAGGTCTTCCGTCGACCCGTTGCCGCGCTCGAGCTTCAGACGCTTGGTCGGATGGAACGGCGTCAGGTTCTCGAACAGCACCTTGTTGCGCGAGCTGTCCGGAGAGTCGAAGTTGATCTCACCGACCTTCAGCAGCGCGAAGTAGCGCTCGCCGTCCTTCGGCGGACGGATCAGACCCGATATCGTGTCGCCGGTGCGCAGATTGAAGCGCCGGATCTGACTCGGGCTGACGTAAATGTCGTCCGGGCCCGCCAGATACGACCCGTCGGCCGAGCGCAGGAAACCGAACCCGTCCTGCAGAATCTCGAGCACGCCGTCGCCATAGATGTTCTCGCCGTTCCTCGCGTGTGCCTTGAGGATCGAGAAGATGATGTCCTGCTTGCGCGAGCGGGCCAGGCTTTCCAGCCCCATGGACTCGGCCAGCTTGACCAGCTCGTGAATCGGCCGGGACTTCAGCTCGGTCAGATTCATCGATGCCCGCGACTGCGTGAGCTCGGCCGGGCTGATGATTTCGGCGTCATCGACGTCGAATATCTCCGGCTCGTGCATCATGTCATCGGGCCGGCCCCCGCCATTGCTGTTGCCGCGGTTGCCGTCACGATTGCCGTGCCGCGGACCCTTGTTGGGCCGATTACGGCCCTGGTTGCCGAGATAGCCCCTCACAGGTTGCTGTCCAGGAATGCGGAAAGTTGCGATTTGGAGACCGCCCCGACCTTCTGCGCTTCCACGGTGCCGTTCTTGAACAGGATCAGCGTCGGGATGCCGCGGATGCCGAACTTGGGCGGTGTCTGCGGATTTTCGTCGATATTGAGCTTGGCGATCTTGATGCGATCCTGGTATTCGGTCGCGATCTCATCGAGGATGGGAGCGATCATCTTGCAGGGGCCACACCATTCGGCCCAGAAATCCAGGAGTACGGGTTTATCGGACTTCAACACATCCTGGGAGAATGTGGCATCCGTAGTGTGCACGATGTGCGAGCTACTCACGCGGTTCAACCTCCGTCGACTGCAGCGTGTGGGAATGGTTTGTTCGGATAAGAAGGCTTAAGGATTCGCCGGATCGGGCGGGCCAGCGAAAGCCATGCCAGAATCGCCCGTCAAACGGTTACACTAACTCGTGAAGTGAGTATGGAACTAGAGCTTTCAGGGAATCGCCTTTCGGCTGGCAGGTGCGGCCCCTTGCTCGTGGCACTGGCGCCGTCTTATCCACTTTTTAGCGCTTCCGGGCTGCTTTTGCAAGGCCCGGGCAGCCTTCCCCATCACGTATAGAACGATTTGATGACTGATCCACATTCCGATTCCCCTGAGTTTGCATCCCTCGGTCTGGCGCCTCCCCTCATGGAGGGCATCCGGGAGGCGGGCTTCACGGTCTGCACGCCGATCCAGGCACAAACGCTCCCGATAGCCCTGGCTGGACGGGACGTGGCCGGTCAGGCGCAGACCGGCACGGGCAAAACCGCTGCCTTCCTGGTCGCGCTCTATCAGGCCCTGCTGAGGCGCCCAACCGCCCCAGGACATGGCCGCCACTCGGTTCGCGCCCTCATCGTGGCGCCCACGCGGGAGCTGGCCGTCCAGATCCACCACGACGCGGAAATTCTCGGCCGCCACACTGGCTTCCGTCAGGTCGTCGTGTTCGGCGGCGTTGACTATGACAAGCAGCGCCGCCAGCTGGAGGATGGCGTCGATGTCCTCATCGGCACGCCGGGCCGGCTGATCGATTACCTGAAGCAACGCGTGTTCGAGCTGCGCCATGCGCAGGTGGTGGTGCTGGATGAGGCCGATCGCATGTTCGATCTGGGCTTCATTGCCGACATCCGCTACCTCCTGCGTCGCCTGCCCCACCCGGAGCACCGCCAGTCGATGCTGTTCTCGGCGACCCTCTCGCACCGCGTGCTGGAGCTCGCCTACGAGCACATGAACAACCCTGAGCTGGTGCGCATCGAGCCTGACAAGATGACCGTCGACCTCGTGCGGCAGATGATCTACTACCCCTCGATGGAGGAGAAGCTGCCGCTGCTGATCGGACTGCTGCGGCAGTTCGAGGCGCGCCGGACCATGATCTTCGTGAACACCAAGCGTGCCGCCGAGCGGCTCGAGAGCACGCTGCGCGCCAACGGATTCCACGCCCAGGCGCTTTCAGGGGATGTACCCCAGAACAAACGTCTCAAATTCCTGCGCGACTTCCACAACGGGGATCTGGCGGTACTCATAGCGACCGATGTGGCCTCCCGCGGGCTGCACATCCCCGAGGTCAGCCACGTGTTCAATTTCGACCTGCCGCAGGACGCACCGGACTACGTGCACCGCATCGGCCGCACTGCACGAGCCGGTGCAGAAGGTGATGCCATTAGCTTCGCCTGCGAGGAGTACGCCGTCTCGCTTCCAGACATCGAGGACTACCTCGGCCACAAGATTCCCGCGGCACCGATCGGGCCGGAGCTGCTCGCAACAGCCGTCACGGCCGCACCGCCCGCGGATTCGAGTCATCGGCCGCGACACGGCCGCCCGGGCGGCCACGCGGGCCAGCGTCGTCCCCCACCAGGGCGGCGCGGTAAGCCACCTCGGGGACGAGGCCGCTGATTGAAGTTGACGGGCGCGGCTTGCCGCTGCAGCGCTTGATGGAACACTGTGCCGCGCGGACGGTACTTGGCGCAGAACCCGTCGCGGACGCGCCGGAGCACGTGGCAGGATGCCAGGGCGAGGTTGGACCTTCGGATATATCAGGCCGATTTGGCCTGTTATCAAGATCTCCCGTGGCGCACCCGCCCTCGTTTCGTTAAGCTAGCCGCCGGCGGCCGCTTCAGCGGGCCCCCGATCCGATGGGAGACCGCGGGCTGCACCAGCCATGGCGGAAATCGAAGACAATGTCGACCGGGAGCTGTTCCGCAATATCGAGAAGTTGCGGCAGCTACGTATCGAGCACCGCGACCTCGACGAGGTCATCGAGCGGCTGACGATGGACCTGCATACCAACGAGCTGCAGTTGAAGCGGCTCAAGAAGCGCAAGCTCATGCTCAAGGATCAGATAACGCGCATGGAGAGCCAGCTGATTCCCGATCTGAACGCGTGAACCACGTAGCCAGCGCCACCGATGGCACCGTCATGGGTGCCTTCCTCCGCCTGACGTCGCCCCAGATACTCACCGAGGTCATTGCGATCGCATGCGCCGGCCTCATTGCGCTCGCGGGGGCGCGGATCGTGCGCGCCTGGCACAAAAAACGGCACCTGGCCGGAGGCCGCGCCGAAGGGTGGCAGGGCGATGTGCAGGAGGGCACGATCATCGTCGCGCCCTACCTGGTCGCGCTGATCGTGCTGCTGCTGGTCAGGTGGGCTCTCAGCGCCCTCCACGCGCACACCGCAGGAATCGACACCGCCCTGCAGCTGACCACGGCACTGGTACTGGTGCGCCTCGGCGTCTACCTGCTGCGGGTCATGATGGGCTCGGACTCATGGATCCGCACGTGGGAAAACCGGATCACTCTGGTCGTCTGGCTCACGATGTCTTTCTCGCTTGTCGGGTGGCTCGATGCCGTCGAGAACACTCTCAACCACATCAACCTCATCCCCGGGAAATCCCAGTTCAGCCTGTGGGCGCTCCTGAAGGGCCTGGTGGTCGTCTCGACGTTCGTTGTGATCACGAGCCTGATTGCACGTGCGTTCGAGAAGCGGGTCATGCGGCTGCCGCAGCTGGCCGTCTCCACCCGCATCGGCATCTCGAAGTTCGCCTACTTCATCCTCGTCGGCATCGGCGTGATGCTGGGAATCAACGAGGCCGGCGTCGATGTCACCACCCTCAACGTCCTCACCGGCGCGATCGGCCTGGGACTGGGTTTCGGCCTGCAGGCGATCGCCAGCAACTTCGTGAGCGGCTTCGTGCTGCTGATCGACAAGTCGATCAAGCCCGGCGACGTGATCAGCTTCACCGGTCACACCGGGACCAGTACCGAGAACTTCGGTTGGGTGCAGGAGCTGCGCGGCCGGTATGTCGTCGTCCGCGACCGTGACGGTGTAGAGACCCTGGTCCCGAACCAGAACCTGATCACCAATTCGGTCATCAACTGGAGCTATTCGGATCAGCGGGTACGCATCCGCCTGCCGGTCATGATCAGCTATGACGATGATCCGGAATTCGCCCTCAAATTGCTCTTCGATGCGGTGGCCCACCACTCGCGCATCCTGCGCGAGCCGCCGCCGGTCACGCGGCTCATGGCCTTCGAGGACTATGGGATGCGTATCGAGGTGCGCTTCTGGATCGCCGATCCCATGAACGGTGTTAACAACGTCCGATCGGACATAAACCGGCTGATATGGAAGCTCTTCAGGGAACACGGCGTAAAGATGCCCGTGGCGCAAAGGGAGCTTCGCATACTCGATCCCATTGCTCAGCAACACCTGCCCCAACGGCCCTTGCCGACCCCACCGGAAGACGCAGCCGGCGACTGACAGCGCAGTCTGCTGGATCAAGCATGCCACTGGAGATCTCCGAGAACATTGCGATCCCCGATGCCGAGCTGGCGCTGTCCTTCGTCCGTGCCTCCGGCCCGGGCGGTCAGAACGTCAACAAGGTCGCCTCGGCCGTGCAGCTGCGTTTCGATCTCGCCGCCAGCGCCGCGCTCGCGGAGAGCGTCAAGCACCGCTTGCGCGGACTTGCCGGGCGGCGCCTCACGGACGAGGGCTCAATCCTGATCATCGCGAGGAATCGCCGCACCCAGGAGCAGAACCGGCGGGAAGCCACCGAGCGGTTGAAGGATCTGATCCGCCGCGCACTCGTTGTACCGAAGCCGCGCAAGCCGACCAAGCCCACGCGTGCCGCGCGCGAGCGGCGCCTCGACACCAAGGCGCATCGGCGTGCCGCCAAAGGGTTGCGCGGCAAGGTCCGCTGGGAGGGCTGATCACATGTACCTGCCTGCTGTCATGGCATTCCTGCACCACCTGGCGGCCTTCAGCCTGGTCGGTGCCCTCGCGGCGGAAGTCGTCCTGTTCAAGCCGCCGCTGACCCCAGCGCAGGCCCGCCGGATCCAGCGGGCGGACCTGGTATTCGGCTCCGCGGCGACGGTGGTGCTCGTCGTCGGCCTGCTGCGGGTGTTTTTCTTCGAGAAGGGACCAGGCTATTACTTCACGAACGGATTTTTTCTGACCAAGCTGTCGCTGTTCATCCTGGCCGGGCTGATCTCGATCTATCCGACGATGCTGTTTCGGTCCTGGAATCGGACGCTCAAGGCGGGGAGCGCTCCGACGATCACACCTGAACAGGTACGCCGTGCACGCATGTGCATCATGTTCGAGCTGACGGCTATCGTCGGGATTCTCGTGTGTGCGCCCTTAATGGCACGCGGGTTCGGAGTCCTGCGCTAGGGAGCTTCCCGTGCGGCTTCGCGCTGCATCAGCTGCCAGAGCTCGGCCACGTGCCGCTGCTGCGTCGCCTCCGTGCCGAACGAGACTCTGACCATCCAGCGCCCCTCGAGGATCGCCGGAGTCAGGTACGCCTGTCCGGATTCATTGATCCGGCGCACCCAACCGAGCGTGTGAGCCTCCAGAGCCTCCCCGCTCAGGCCAATCGGCTCATGTCGGACGCAGACCGTCTGGAGGGGCACGGGGGCGAGACGCTTCCAGCGGGGTGTCGAGTCCACCTGCGCCGCAAACCACCGGGCGTAGCCGATATCCCGGCGCAGGCGCGCCTGCAGTCCGCTGACACCCTGCTCGCGAATCAGAAACCACAGCTTGAGGGCGCGAAAGCGCCGGCCGAGGGGAATACCCCAGTCCCTGAAGTTCTTCACAACTGCGTCGTCAGCGGTTCTGAGGTAGCTCGGGTTGGTGGACATCACCCGCACCAGGTGCTGGGGGTCGCGCACGAAGTAGGTGGAGCAGTCAAAGGAGGTGCCCAGCCATTTGTGCGGGTTGATCACGAGGGAATCGGCGCCTTCCACGCCCTCCCACAGGGCACGGCACTCCGGCAGGATCATGGCAGACCCTGCGAGCGCGGCATCGACGTGCATCCAAAGGCCGTGCGCTCGGGCTACCTGGGACACGCCAGTGAGCGGATCGATGGCGGTTGTCGCGGTGGTTCCGACCGTCGCCACCACCGCGCACGGCTTAAGACCCTTGGACTCATCGGTACGAACCGCATCCTCCAGAGCCTCCGGCAGCAGGGCGAAATGCTCGTCGACGGGCACTGCGCGGATGTTGGCGCGGCCAAACCCCGCCATCAGCGCAGCCTTGTCCACCGAGCTGTGACTCTGACTGGAGGTGTAGATCACCAGGGGCCTGCCCTCGCCCTGCAAGCCACCACGCGCTGCGCCGTAATCGCTCACCCGCTCCCTGGCGCACACCAGGCCCACGAGTGTCCCGCTGGAGGCAGTGTCCTGGATCACCCCGCTCCAGCTCTCCGAGAGGCCCACCATCTGGCGCAGCCAGTCCGTCGTAACCTCCTCGAGCTCCGTCAGGGCCGGGCTCGCCTGCCAGTTCAGACCGAGCTGGGCAAGACCGGTACTCACGCAGTCCGCGAGCACGGCCGCCAGCGAGCTGTTGGACGGGAAATAAGCGAAGAAACGCGGGTCTACCCAGTGAGTGCAGGCCGGCAAGATCGCCTCGTTCAGATCGCGCAGCAGGGCATCGCTGCTGTGCGGCTCGATGGGCGGTGAACGCGGGATTGCACGCTTCAGGGCGCCTGGCGTGACGCGGGGCGTGACTGGAAAATCGCCGCGCGTGGCGCGCTCGCGGTAATCCGCGATCCAGTCGATCAACTCGTGCCCGACTCGCCGGAATTCCTCGATGTTCATGCCGCGTCGATCTCCTTCGGAATGGCCGCTCAGAAGGGTACGCGCGTCCCGATGTGATCTCGCGCAGCCCGCTCGTAAATCGCACTTGCCGCGGCCAGATCCTGGACCGCGATTCCGAGCGATTTGTAGACCGTGACCTCATCGTGCCCGGTACGGCCTGCGATTCGCCCGTTCAACACCTCGCCGATCTCGCCGAGCACGTGACCTTCGCTCACGAGGCCGGCATCCCGCGCGTGCCGCAGCTCGGCGGCCTCGGCGGCGGCCGAAGTCCTGGAGTCCACGAAAAATCTCGACCGCGCGACGACCTCATCGTCCGCCTCCCGTGCCGTCAGTCGGCTCGAGCCCACCAGATTCACGTGCGCCCCGCGAGCCAACATGGCGCCGCGCAGAATCGGCTCACGCGCCGCGGTGACCGTGCAGACCATGTCAGCCCCTGCGACCGCGGCATCGGCGCTCTCGCATACCTCGATGTCGAGTGACAGGCGTGCACCCTGCTCTTCGGCAAATTTGCGCGCTTTCTCGAGCGATCTCCCCCAGATGCGTACCTTGCGCAGCGAGCGTGCCAGGGCAAGAGCCTCGAGATGCGTGAGCGCCTGCTCGCCGGTGCCGAGGATCGCCAGGTCGGCCGCCTCCGGGCGAGCGAGGGCCCGCGTAGCGACAGCGCTCGCAGCGGCGGTGCGCAGTGCAGTAATCATCCCGGCATCCATGACGGCTACCGGGTGACCCATGCCCACATCGAACAGCACGACCAGTCCGACGTGCGAGGACAGCCCACGCTGCGCATTCTCCGGGTACACCGTAAGAATCTTGGCGCCGAGAGCACTCGGCTCACCGAGATAGCCGGGCATCACCCCGAAAAAATCGCGGCCGTTGGGCAACGCAAAGATGGTGCGCAAGGGGACGTTGGCCTCGGCCCGCGAGAACGCACGCATCGCCCGCTCGATAGCAGCAATGCACGCGGCCATGGGTAGTGCCCGCCGGACCTCCTGGCTGTTGATCACCAGCAGGCCTGGACCTGCGCTCGGATGTGAATTGCTCATGAATCGCTCCGTGTGGCGGGGGCGGGAGGGCCTGCCCTCATGCGTCCAGCCGCGTCACTTGCAGGATGCTGTGGCGGAGTTGCTCGCTCAACACGAATTGGGCGTCCGCCGCAACCCGCAGCAGCACCTCGTCGAACTCCAGTTTGCCGCCACCGGATAGCCGGATGACCTTGCGCGCGCGCAGCAGGTCGATGAAGTTCTCGAACATCGCGCGATCGAAGAATTCCGGCGAGTTCAGTCCGTACAACATTGCCATGCGCTGCGCGGTGAGCTGACAGCGCTCCTCGAGTACCGCTTGAGTGATCATGCCACTGCCGGCCTTCACCAGCTGGGCCACCGCCAGGTAGTAGCGTTCGATCGTCTGGATCGTCGCCTGCGCCAGCAGCGAGAGCTGCATGGCCTCGGTCGAGTCCGGTGGCGGCCGCTGCCAGACAGTTCTCCCCTCGTCGCATTCAATCAGTCGATGCTGCTCGAGACAGTCGAGTACCTCGTTCACGGCGCCCGGCACCTCCTCCTCACTCCACCGCAGGAATAGCTCGGCGGCAATGTAGGGATAGATGCGCCATACCAGGCGCTGGATGTCCTCTGTCCGCACGGTCGCATTGCTGATGAATGCACAGGCCACAAGTGAGGGCATCGCGAACAGATGCAGGATGTTGTTGCGGAAGTAGGTCGCCAGAATGGCGCTTTCATCGCTCATCCGGATCACCTCACCCAGCGCGTGCCCTTCGCGCGAGACGACGTTCATGGACTCGCCATAGGCCAGGATCTCTCCAGCGGTATGCGCCGTCACGGTCACCCGGCTGCTGTACGCAAAGCCGCGCAGGAGGTCGCGATACAGGTCAAGCTGGCGCAGCAGCTCGGCCTTGGGCAGCGCCTGGCGAGGCATGGCCAGCAGCGTGATGGCCAGCAGGTTGATGGGCGTCACCGCGGCCGCCGCATTGATGTTGCGCATGATGGTGACGGCGAGCTCGTCCACTGCCGCAGCGACCCAGGGCAGGCGGGTTTCATCCTCCACCGTGCGCGTGCGCCAGTTCCGATCGTGCCGCTCGAGCAGCTCGGCGAGGCGAATGGGCTCGCCGAGATTGACGTGCACCTGGCCGAAACGCTCGCGCAGGCGTCGGAGCGTGCGAATCAGCCCGAAGACCGTCTCCTTCTCCTTGGGTTTGCCCGACAGCTCACCGATATAGGTGGAGCCCTCGACGATGCGCTCGTAGCCGAAGTAGACCGGGATGAAGACGATCGGTCTCGCCGGATCGCGCAGGAAGCTGCGCACGGTCATGGAGAGCATGCCGGTCTTGGGCTGCAGAAGCCGTCCCGTGCGGCTGCGGCCACCCTCGATGAAGTACTCGATCGAGTGGCCTCGCGCCATGATTGCCGCCAGGTATTTCATGAAAACGACGGTGTAGAGCGCGTTGCCCCGGAAACTGCGGCGAATGAAGAATGCCCCGCCCTTGCGCAGAAACCGGCCGACCACGGGCAGGTTGAGATTGATGCCGGCGGCAATGTGCGGGATGGCGAAGCCATGTACGTAGATCGCATACGACAGCAGCAGGTAGTCCATATGGCTGCGGTGACACGGGACGTAAACGATCTCGTTTCCCTCCACAGTGCGCTCGAGTGTCTCGACGTGCCCAAACACCACCCCGTCGTATAGGCGGTTCCACAAGCGCGCCAGCGCGGCTTCCATGAAGCGGATGAAGGCGTGGGAATAGTTGGCGGCGATCTCTTCCGCGTATTGCCGCGCCTTCAGCATTACCTGGCGGCGCTCGAGACCCTTTTCCCGCATCTCCTGCGCCACGGCTGCTCGCACGGCCCGCGTGCGCAGAACCCGATTGAGGATGGTCCGGCGGTGCGACAGGTCGGGCCCGATGCGTGCGGCACGCTGCCGGGCGTACAGAATGCGCAAGGCGCGGGCGACACGGCGCCCTCGAATCGCCGGCCCGGCCTCATCGCCCAACAGGCTACGCAGGGAGATCGGCTCGTCGAACTCGATAAGCGTGTCGCGCCCGTTGAAAAGCACCTGCATGAATTTGCGCATGCGACTGGCAAGCGCCCATTCCTCGACGAGCAGCAGCCGGAACCAGGAGGCTTCCTTCTGAGGAGCACGCCCCCAGTACACGGATACCGGCACGAGGTCCACGTCCAGATCGGGATCGGTCGCCAGCGCTGCGATCATCTGTTGCAGCTGAGCGGGCGGGCGGCGGTCGATCCGCTCGTCCCAGAACCCGCGTGGGCGGCTCAGGTAGAAGAACGAACGCAGATCCCGGGTTTGCAGCATGAGTCGCTTGCGAGGTCTGGCGAGTTTCAGGCGTACGCAGGCATTTTGCAGAACCGCCAGGTCCGCAGCGCTGCGCCGCTCGAGTGCGTAGCACACCGGCCGCTCGCGATCGCGCAGGTACGCCACCGCCTCGTCCGGCCTCACCTTGAAACGCACCCACAGTGCGAGCAGCCGCCGCAACAGCCAGTTCATTCACTGAAACGCGATTGCCGGCAGGTCGAGCGCGATGAGGAAATACTCGAAGAGATACCGAATGACGCGGATCTGGTTGTGCAGGCGATGGTCACCGTCCAGTACGTGCAGCGCTGCTTTGTAGGCTTGTGCGAAGCGCACGCTGTGCTCGAACGGGACCACATCGTCCATCCAGCCGTGGACGATGGATGCCGGACAGTCGAGCTGTCCCTGACGCAGCTCCGGTAAACCGTCCATGTACAGGGCAGGCGCCATCAGGAACACGCCTCTGGCATGCAACAGGGACGCGGATGCGACGGCGACATAGCCGCCCAGGCTCGAGCCGACCAATACCAGGTCGCCCGAGAGCTCTTTGCAGAACTCCACCAGCTTCGCCACCCGGGCGCGCGGCTCATCGATGCCCCGGTAGTCCACGGAGTGCGTCTCGTAGCCCTCGTGTCGCGCCACCTCCGCCAGAGCTGAGATCTTGCGCCCCCAGGGCCCGCTCTCCTGGCCATGCGAGAAAACGACGTGACGGGCTATGGGCGTTTCCATGGGAGCTCATCCGGGCTGGGGCGGGTGACGGTCGTTTGAAGCCGGGTTCCGGTTGCCTGCATGATCCTCTCCACTGGGAGAGAATAATGCAGTCAATGCTGATCCGACGACAAATGCCCCGATGGACCGAAGCGTAATGAGTGCCGCCTGGCAGTTCTGGATCGACCGCGGCGGAACCTTCACGGACGTGATCGGCTTTTCGCCGACGGGCCAGCTCCATGTCCGCAAGGTGCTGTCGGCCCCTTCTGGGGCTCGCGAGGCAGCACTGGCCGGCGAGGACCCCGGTGTGCACGGCGTCCGCGACATCCTGAGAGCCGGAGCTTCCCCAGCCGACCACCCCTCGACACCGGGATCCGCCCCCCGCCTGCGGATCAGCGCCGTCAAAGTCGGGACCACCGTGGCCACCAATGCTTTGCTCGAGCGCAAGGGTGAGCCCGTCGCCCTGGTCGCCACCGAGGGGTTCGCAGACGCGTTGCGCATCGGATATCAGAACCGGCCCGATATCTTCGCGCGCCGGATCGTACTGCCCGACCGTTTGTATTCCTGCGTGATCGAGGCGCGGGAACGCATAGACGTCACCGGAGCAGTCCTCACGCCACTTGATACACAGTCGCTGCGCGCCGAACTGCAGCAGGCTCGGGATCAGGGTCTGCGGGCCGTTGCCATCGTGTTTCTTCACGGCTGGCAACACCCCAGGCATGAGCAGGAAGCAGCGGTCATCGCACGCACGCTGGGCTTCGAGGAAGTTTCTGTATCGCACGAGCTGTCGCCCCTGGTTCGATACGTCGCCCGTGGGGATACCACCGTCCTGAACGCCTACCTCGCGCCGCCATTGCAACTGTATGCCTCGCGCCTCCAGAACGAGCTGCAGGTACTGGATCGTTCCGCTCGCCTGGAGCTGATGCAGAGCAACGGCGGACTCGCGGCGGCGGACAGCTTTCATGCGGTGTCCAGCGTTCTGTCCGGACCGGCGGGCGGTCTGATCGGGATGCGCTGGATCGGGGAGCGTCTCGGGATGTCCTCGCTGATCGGATTCGATATGGGAGGAACGTCGACCGACGTCTCGCTGCTCGACGGCGAGCTTCCCCGGCGGTTCGAGCACACGATCGGCGGCGTGCGCCTGCAGAGTCCGATGCTGGATGTTCACACGATCGCCGCCGGCGGGGGCTCGATTCTGCACTTCACCGACGGCCGGTTCGCCGCGGGTCCCGATTCGGCCGGAGCTGATCCGGGGCCCGCCTGCTACGGAGGCAATGGCCCGCTGACACTCACGGACGTCCAGGTACTGCTGGGCCGGCTGCGCCCGGACACCTTGCCCGCCGTCTTCGGGCGCGACGGCCGTTCCCCCATCGACCCGGAGGTGGTCGCTCGGGATTTCGCCGCGCTCGCCGCGCAGGTCAGTGCCCAGACCTCACAGCAGACCGCCGTCGAGACCATCGGGGCGGCCTTCCTCGATGTCGCGGTCGAAGCGATGGCCAATGCCATCCGGCAGGTATCCACCCGACAGGGACTGGACGCAGGCGAATTCGCCCTGTTCTGTTTCGGGGGTGCCGCAGGCCAGCATGCTTGTCGCGTGGCCCAGGCCGCCGGGATGCGGCGTGTACTCGTGCACCCGCTGGCGAGCGTCCTGTCCGCCTTTGGAATCGGCGTTGCGGACCGCCTGGCAGTGCGGCGCGCGAGCCTCCGTCAGGCGCTGGATGAGGTAGGCCTGGCTGCCGCGGGCAGCCGCCTGAGGGAGCTCGAGAGCCAGGCGCGGGCTGAGCTCGCCCCCTTCTCCCTCCGGGCAGCCGCGGTCGATGTCCAGTACTCGCTGGAGCTGCGTGCCGGCGACAGCGAGACAACCTTGTCCGTCCCGACAGGCTCCGCGGAAGAGGTCCTCGCGGCATTCCGTTTCTCTCACCTGAAGCGGTTCGGCTTTGCGGCACCGGTTCAGCACATCGTGATCGAGGCGGTGCGGGTGGAGGCCCGCACCGCCTCGGTCGATGCAAGCGAGCTGCGAATGCCGGAGCAGACGGCGCGCGCAAGTATTGGACGGTCGGCGCGTGCCTGGTTTGGCTCATGGATCGACGTGCCGCTCGTGCCCAGCACCTCGCTGGAGGCCGCCATAACCGGCCCGGCATTGATCGTCGAGCCGCATTCCACGGTGGTGCTCGAGCGAGGATGGCGCGCACATCGACTGCCCGGGGGCGAATTGATGCTCGAGCTTGTGGCCGCCGCGTCGGCCGCAGCAGGTGCACGTGCCGACGGAAAGACCGCCGAGCCGGCGCGGCTCGAGATCTTCAACAACCTGTTCATGCATGTCGCCGAGCAGATGGGTGAGGTACTGAAGGCCACCGCGCAATCCGTCAACATCAAGGAGCGGCTCGACTACTCCTGCGCGCTGTTCGACCCGGGCGGCGGCTTGGTTGCAAACGCACCGCACATGCCGGTGCATCTGGGCTCGATGGGCGCGAGCGTGCGCGCAGTTATCGACGCTCAAGGCGACCGTATGCGCCGCGGCGACTCCTGGCTGCTCAACAGTCCCTATCACGGCGGCACGCACCTGCCCGACATGACCGTGGTGACGCCGGTATTCCTCTGCGTGGGCAAGGATGCGTGCACTGCGGGCTCGGGACCGGACTTCTTCGTTGCCTCGCGCGCCCATCACGCCGATATCGGCGGGGCCACCCCCGGCTCGATGCCTCCCTTCAGCCGCAGCATCGAGGAGGAAGGCGTCCTGTTCGAGTGCTTCCCGCTGGTCATCGCAGACCAGTTGCAGGAGCGTCCGCTGCGTGAAGCACTGCTGTCGGCAAGATACCCGGCGCGCAATCCGGACCAGAACACTGCGGATCTGCGCGCACAGTTGGCGGCCAATGCACGGGGCACAGCCGAGATCGAGCGGGCCGTGCAACGCCACGGCGTGGAGGTCGTGAAGCACTACATGCGTCACGTCCAGGACAACGCCGCGACCAGCGTGCGAAATGCGATAGATCGACTCAAGGCGGGTCAGTTTCGCTACGAGATGGACAATGGACAGGTGATCGTCGTGCGCATCGACATCGATCGTGAGTCGCAGCGCGCACGGATCGACTTCACGGGGACTTCCTCGCAGGACACCCATAACTTCAATGCGCCCCGGGCAGTGTGCCTGGCTGCCGTGCTGTATGTGTTCCGCACGCTCATAGACCACGCGATTCCGCTGAATGAGGGTTGCCTGGAGCCGCTGGAAGTCATCATCCCCCGCGGCTCGATGCTCGACCCGGCGGCGCCGGCGGCCGTGGCAGCGGGAAACGTGGAGACCTCACAGTGCATCGTCGATGCCCTGTATGGCGCGCTCGGAGTCCTGGGGGCCTCTCAGGGCACGATGAACAACCTGACGTTCGGCGATGACCGCGTTCAGTACTACGAGACGATTGCGGGCGGTGCCGGCGCAGGCCCCGGCTTCGACGGCTGCGATGCCGTCCAGACCCACATGACCAACTCCCGGTTGACGGACCCGGAGATCCTGGAATCGAAGTTTCCGGTGCTGCTGAGGCAGTTCTCCGTGCGCAAGGGTTCGGGCGGTGCGGGCGCGTATCGCGGCGGTGACGGCACGATCCGCCGGCTGCAGTTCCTGGCGCCGCTGTCCGGGGCCCTGCTGGCCAACCACCGGCGCATCGCGCCGTTTGGACTCTCGGGTGGCCAGGACGGAGCGCGCGGCGAGGGGAGAATTCAGCGCGTTTCCGGCGCAATCGAGCACTTGAGTGGCACAGCCCGCTTCGACGTGCAGCCGGGCGACGAGCTCGTGATTTCAACTCCAGGTGGGGGCGGCTACGGGGGCGCCCCCTCAGCTGCGCAGAATTGACGTCTCGATCTCCCACTCGACTCGGTTCCGGGAGGTTGCCGCGCGGTTGACCGACACGGGCCGCACGCGGCTGCTGCCCGCCCGATGCGTCACGAGCCAGGTATCGAACTCGCCGGGCTTGCTCGTGGCAAATCCGTACAGCAGGTTGAATTTTCCCTCGGCGACGCTCTGCTCGCGATTGACGCGATCGTCACTGATGACGAAGTGACTCTCCTCCGGCCCGACTGCGGTGAATGCCCCTTGAAGCGCGAGTGTCCCGAGGAAATCGTCCACCGCGGCGCGCGCCCGCTCCCACATCGAGGGGATGTTCGGCTCCAGCAGCACCCAGCGCGTGCCCTGCTCGATGCTCGAGGCGACGAGCAGTGACAGCCGGCGGGCAGCCAGATACTTCCAGTCGGACACTCCCCGGCTGCCCGCTCCCAGCGTGCGCGGAGTCAATCCCTGGCGGCCGCTCGCTCGAGTGGAGACCAGGGTATTCACATCGACTTGCGCGAGCCGCACGCGGTCCAGGTCCGACACCGCCGCGGCCGGCCGCAGCCCCGGGCGCAGGAAGGCTTCCTCGGTCTGCGGCGTGGTCCAGACGGGACAGGTCTCATCGGTGCGGGCAATCATTCCGGCGGCCGCGCCACAGGAGGCGAACGTCTCGGCGCGGCCACGCAGACGGTCAAACGACTGGACCCGTGGGAAATACATCACGGCACTGTCGCTGCGAAATGGCCAGTTACGCAGTCCTTCGAGCGCCGAGCGAGCCGAGATCCAGGTGGCGGGCGGATCGAGGAGGAGCAGTGCCTGACGATCGCGGCAGTACCGGGCCGCGACCAGGAGCGTACTCAGCCCGAGGTCCTGCTCGCGGCCGAGCGGCGGGATACACAACAGGTTGAATCCCGGCACGTCGTTGAGTGCGAACAGCCCGGTACTGTCAATGGCGGATCCGATGAGGTCATAGTCGGTCAGCGGTGCGCCATCATCCCCATCGGGATTCGAGAGCGCATAGCCGACCGTGGCGCCGCTGCGGCCGCCCGTCGAGCGCTCCGGTCTGCGCGCAGGCAGCTCGCCGGTCACGCGCACGAGTTTCGACTCGAGGAGCACGTCGCTCACGCAACGGGCCGAATCCTTCGCCACCGCGACACGCCGGAAGATCTCCTGATCCTCGATCATCTCGGAGCCCGAGGAACGGACCCGCTGCACCACGAGGTTGAAATGCTCGGCGTCGCCCTCGGCGATGCCGTCGTAGTCCACCGAAGCACGCAGAAATTCACGCGACCCGGGATTGCGCCCGATCAGGCGCAGGCTCGAGCCGCCCGCAGGCAAAGTGACCGTCGGAGGATGTGCGCAGTTCGTTACTCGCACGATGAAGGCCTTGCGGCCGCCATTCTCGAAAAACTGGTCGACGGCATAGGAGACTGTCGAGGGCTGCCACAGACCACCGAAAACATGTTGGAAATCGGCGAAGCTCGCGACCGCCACCGGCCGGTTGACAGGGCCCTTGAGCGTGCGCCCGATGAAGGCGGCGATGCCGGTCGGGACGCGAGCGATCGCGCGCTCGGCCGTGGCTGAATCTGAGTCCGGCAGTCCGGATCTGCGGCTGTCAAGGCTCATGCGCCGTCACCCCAAAGGCCGCGCATGTGCGGATGAGTCTGCGCCAGGATCTTGTTATCCCCATTGACGCGGGCAACGCGGTCGGCGCCGCGACTTGTGCCCGCTTGTTATCCAAGGCGCCGCGGACTCTAGCACACGGCGGCACACGCGTCCCGGGGCCGCGCGGGCGTCATCGCTTCTGCGGGTCGTGCGCCTCGCCGGGCTTCCCCTGCGCGGCCTTCTCCGTCTCGCGTTTGCATTCTTCCTCGCGCGAGCGCAGCTCGGCCTCCCGCTTCCGAACGATCTCCGCGAGCATGATCTGCAGCCATTGCGACAGTGCGGGCATCAGGCGAGGCACGCCGCCTTACTGAGGTTGAGCGCCCCGGGCATTGGAAGAGCTTCCCGAAGGGGGTGTGGGTGCCGTCGCGGCAGGCGGCGGCGCAGACGGTGGCTGAGCACCGGTCTTGTCCTGAGTCTTCGGCCGATCCAGGGCGGGATCACCCTTGGTTCCAGGGGTCCCCGGTGCCGCACCGGGCTGCGGCGGCTCCATCTCCGAGATCACCTGCCGGAATGTGGCCTCGTCCATCGGCAGGTCCGTCGTGCCATCCCACGTGGAGCCCTCGGGCACCCGATTCTGGACCTTGGGTGCCGCAGCCAGTACCTGCTCGAGGCTGGCATCCGTCTCGGAGATTGCCACCGGGACGCCGCGAGGCTCGTGCGAGAGGCTCGATACCAGCTCCCAGTTCACCTCCTCGTTGTGGCTCTTGAGCTGCTTCTGCAGCGTGACGGCCACTGACCGGCTAATGAGCTTCTTTTGCGCTTTCTTCCAGTCCCTCGGATCGTCCTCCAGCACGTCGAACGCCTGCATGTACAGTTGCCCGTCCTGCCAGCCGAAGACGAAGGGCTGATTGACGACGCGCACCTGCGTCCCGATCGGAACCATGGCGAACAGTTGGGCGATGTCCTCCGGATACAGCCGGATGCATCCATGACTGGAACGCAGCCCCACGCCGGCGGGCTTGTTGGTCCCATGAATCAGATAGCTCGGCCAGCCCAGATAGAAGGCATGCTGCCCGAGTGGATTGTCGGGGCCCGGCCCGATGACGGGCTGCAGAATTTCCCCGTTCTCCCGGTGCTCCTTCAGCACGGAAACCGGCACGCGCCAGGTGGGATCCTTCTGCCGCCGGATGATGTGCGTCACACCCTCCGGGGTCGCCCAGCCCACCTTGCCGATCCCGATGGGATGCGTGATCACGACCTGCGGCTCACCCGACTTGTGCTTGGGAAAATAGAACAGGCGCATCGCGGCGATGTTGATCACGATGCCCTCGTGCGGCGCGTTCGGCAGGATGAACTGCGTCGGCGCCACGATCTCGCGGTCGGCACCCGGCAGCCAGGGATCCACCTTGGGATTGGCCCGCAGGATCTCCTCGTAGCCGACATTGAAGCGCCGCGCGATATCGGTGAGCGTGTCCTCCTTGGTCGTCGTGGTGAGCTGAACCAGCCCGACGATATCCTGATCGGGCGCAAGCTCGAACTTCTCGGTGGCCGTCGGCTCCGCTACTGCTGGAGGCGCGGGCGGCGGTGGCGGCGGAGGCGGCGCGTGCCGCTTCGCCCAGGGCTGACCGAGCAGCGAGCAGGCTACCAGAGACAAGCATAGGATCGCCGCGGATGCGGCCCGGATCGAATGGACTGTTAGCTTCATGATCTACGGATTATGGCATCGTAAAAATCGTGCGGCAGGAACGGCGCGGCTCACGGCAGCACGGGGTGATTGACTGCGGCACACGGCTGGCACGAAGACCTGCCGCACCCGAGCCGGGTGCGCTCATCGTGCCACAGTCGGGCCAGATCGCGGGCCGTTTCGACCGCAAAGCGGATCTCACGGGCAGGATGCGGCACAGCTTCGCCAGTGCACCGTCTCATCTGTTGGCCGCTTGCGGCTGTGGCCGTGAAGAGGAGCCGCCCGGGGGGGCGCGCGGACCCGACGGCGGCGTGCCCTGCGGTGGCAGGCTGAAATTCGGCTTTACCTCGAAGTCGTACAGGCGTGCCGTGAGGCTTGTGGGAAACGAGCGCACGGTGATGTTGTAGTCGCGGACCGCGTCGATGTAACGAGTGCGGGCCGCAGTGATGCCGTTCTCGGTGTCCTCGAGTCGCGCCTGCAGGTCGCGGAAGTTCGCATCCGATCTCAGTTGCAGATACGCCTCTGCCGCCGCAAACAGTCCCTTCAGCGCCTGCGAGAGTTGCCCCTGCGCGGCCTGGTACCGGGCAAACGCCTCCGGGTTGTTCAGGAGCTCCGGCGTGGCCTGAATCGACCCTGCCCGGGCGCAAGCCTGCGTAACCTCGACGAGGATCTGCTGCTCCTGGGTGGCAATGCCCTTTACGGTCCGGACCAGATTCGGGATCAGGTCGCAGCGGCGCTGGTATTGGCTCGCTACCTTGCCCCAGGTAGCCTTGACGTTCTCGTCCTGCCGCTGCAGGGAGCTGTAGCCGCATGCGCTGAGCCCGGCCATGGCGCAGGCAGCCATCGCAATGATCCGGGCACGCATCAGGCTCTCCTCGGGAGGCTGTCCGCCCCCCGGGGGGCGGGGTCCCGCTCAGGGCCGGTATTCAATCACAGACACCGCCAATGCCCTCAAGCGAGAGCCTCTCCGGGCCGATAGGGAAGACGACCCTGCCAGAGGATATGCCCTGAATGGAGCATGTGCAGCATGACGGGCACCTATAACTACAGCCTGGTCCTTCTTTCGATACTGGTCGCAGTCGTCGTTTCGTATACGGCGCTCCGGCTGGCGGCCCGGGTGGCCCATGCCCACGGCTCCACGGCCCGACTGTGGCTCGCCGGCGGGTCCGTGGCGATGGGTACGGGCATATGGTCAATGCACTTCATCGGCATGCTGGCCTTCTCCCTGCCGATTCCCCTCTCCTACGACGTCACTCTGACCTTCGCCTCCCTGGCGATCGCGATAGCGAGCTCGGCGTTCGCACTGACCCTGGCCAGCCGTCCCCGACAGACCCTGGGGCGTCTCCTGACCGGCGCCCTGTTGATGGGTACCGGCATCTGTGCCATGCACTATGTCGGCATGTCGGCGGTGCAGGTTCGACCCATGATCCGGTACGAGCCGTATCTGGTCGCCGCTTCGGTGGTCATTGCGGTCGTCGCCTCCTTCACCGCCCTCTGGTTATTCGCCCACCTGGGCGCGGGCAGCTCCTGGCGTGTCCGGATGGTCCGTGCCGCCTCCGCGTTCGGCATGGGCCTCGCCATCAGCGGCATGCACTACACCGCCATGGCCGCCTCGCGGTTTGCCTCGAACGCCTATTGCCTGAGCTCGGGCATTGGCGGGCCGGCCGCCGATAACCGCTGGCTGGGCATGGTCGTCGCGCTGCTGGCCATCGGCCTGCTCGCCATCACGACCATCTTGCTGATTTACGATGCGCACCTCGAGTCAAGCGCGCGCCGCTACAACGACCTGCTGGAAGATGCGAACGAGAAGTTGCGCCACGCTGCTACGCACGACGCGCTCACCGGACTTCCCAACCGCGCACTGCTTGCCGAGCGCCTGGAACAGGCGATCACCCGTGTTTCCAGCGAGGCATTGCGCTTTGCGCTGCTGGTCGTGGATCTCGATCGGTTCAAGGCCATCAACGATTCGCTCGGCCACCTGGCCGGCGACGATCTGTTACGGGAGGTGGCTCGGCGCCTGGGCTCGCTGCTGCGTCCCGGAGATACGCTCGCGCGTCTCGGGGGCGACGAGTTCGTACTCCTCGTCAACGGAATCTCGCGTGCGAAGGATGCCGAAGCCGTCGCACGCAAGGTGCTCGTGCAGGTCGCACAGCCGACCAACCTCGCGGGTCTGCAGGTGCATATGTCTCCGAGCGTCGGAATCTGCATCTGCCCCGATGACGGTACTGAGGCCGCCACCCTGCTCCAGCACGCCGACGCGGCCATGTATCACGCCAAGAAAAAAAGCCGCAACACGTTTCAGTTCTTCACGCCGGCGATGAACACCTTCGCGCGCGAGCGCCTGGAGCTGGAAAGCGGCCTGCGCGCCGCGCTCGCCCAGCGTCAGTTCGAGTTGCACTATCAGCCGAAGGTGGATATCGCCACCGGCAACATCGAGAGCGCGGAAGCGCTGATCCGCTGGCGCCACCCCACGAAGGGCCTCATACCCCCTGGGGGCTTCATCCCGCTGGCCGAAGACACCGGCCTCATCGTCCCCATGGGCGAATGGGTGCTTTACGAGGCCTGCCGGCAGGCCCGCGAGTGGCAGGCAGAAGGCGTGCATCTGCGCATGGCGGTCAACCTCTCGGCGCGGCAGTTCAGACAGGAGGGCCTGATCGAGACGGTGCGCGGGGCACTCAGCGCTGCAGGGCTCGAGCCCCGTTACCTGGAGCTCGAGCTGACGGAAAGCGCGGTCATGCAGGACGCAGAAGTCTCCGTGCAGATCATGCGGCGCCTGAGTGACCTCGGCCTGCGGATCTCGGTCGACGATTTCGGTACCGGCTACTCCAGTCTGAGCTACCTGCGACGCCTGCCGCTCGACAAGCTCAAGATCGACCGGTCATTCATCCGCGAGATCGTGACGAGCCGCGATGATGCGGAAATCGTCCGCGCCATCATCTCCCTGGCGCACAGCCTGCACCTGAAGGTCATCGCCGAGGGTGTCGAGACACCCGAGCAGCTCGCCTTCCTGCGCTCACTCGCCTGCGATCAGTACCAGGGCTACCACTGCAGCCCGCCGCTGCCGCCGGTCGAGTTCCTGACACTCCTTCCGCACCGCGTCGTGGATGAGTCCAAGCGCGTGCCCGCGAGCCTCGAAGACACGATGATCAGCCGCGTGCTGCGCCAGGGCTGAAGCCCAAAAAAAACCCCAGGCATAGCCTGGGGTCAGAAGGCGGACTTTCGATGAAGGGAAGGAAGTCCGCTAGGGGATCTCAGTGCAGTCTGGCCCAATGCAGGATCTTGATGTCCTCACTGTCCAGGTCGAAACTCTGCGCAAGCAGCGCTTTCAGCTCCCGTGTACCACCGACGTGCTCGAGTGGATGTCTCAGCTCGACAACACCACTCCACTCGTTGGCGTTCGCGACCGTCTGGGCTCTGACGCGACCGGTGACGAAGTGGGTGTAGTACTTGGTTGCCATTGAGGAGAAAGATTAGTGGCCGTGCAGCGCGATCGTCCGTGAATTGGCCCACAGAACACCTGCGATTTTTGTCAAAGGATTCTGGACATAATGGGCAGCCCCCGGCACAGAACCGCCCCGGGGGCGAGTACGGCCCTGGACCAACCGCCTGCTGAGAATGCATGGGACGATTCCGACCCCCGCAACCCCGCGCCTCGCAATACATCACCCCGGAAGGGGCGCGCCGCCTGCGGCAGGAGCTCGATCAGCTGTGGCGGCAGGAACGGCCCCGTGTGACTCAGGCGGTCGCGGAGGCCGCAGCGCAGGGTGACCGCTCCGAGAATGCGGAATACACCTATGGGAAGCGCCGTCTGCGGGAAATCGATCGGCGCGTTCGCTTCCTGCGGATGAGGCTCGACGGCATGGTGATCGTCGAGCAGCCGCCGTCGAATCCGGAGCGCGTGTTTTTCGGCGCCTGGGTGGTCCTGGAGTCGGACGATGGCAGCCGTTCGCGTTACCGGATCGTGGGGCCCGATGAGTTCGACCTGTTCCCGGGCTACATCAGCATGGACTCACCGCTCGGCCGCGGGCTCCTGCGCAAGGGGCTCGACGACGAGGTGACCGTCGAGCTGCCGGAGGGTCAGCGGACATTCGTCATCGTTGAGATCGAATACCCCGCCGCTACCATAGAACCCGGACGTTCTTGAACTGCCACGGGTCGGTCTTGTCGAGATCCTCCGGAAACAGCCGCTCGCGCTCGTGCAGCGGCGTCCAGTCGGTGTATTGCCCCACCACCGGCCCGAGGTAGGGCAGGCAGATCTCGAGGGTTCGCCGGAAATCCATCTCGTCCGGCTCCACGATGCCGAAGTTCGGATTCTCCATGGCCCAGACCACGCCAGCCAGCACGGACGCGGTGACCTGCAGGCTGGTCGCGTTGTTGTGGGGCGCCAGCTTGCGCGCCTCATCGATCGAGAGTTGGGATCCGTACCAGTAGGCGTTCTTCTTGTGGCCGGCGAGAAGCACACCCAGCTCGTCGATGCCTTTCACGATCTCGCCCATGAGAATGCGCTGGCGTTCCTGCTGAACGTAGTTGCGTCCAAGCAGCTCGTGGACCGACATCACGGCGCTATCGCACGGATGGTAGGCATAGTGAACGGTCGGCCGGTATCCGAGCTGGGAGCCGTCCTTCACCGTGTAGTAATCGGATATGGAGATCGCCTCGCCGTGCGTGATGCAGAAGCCGTGGAAGTAACCTGCCTTGGGCGTCCAGGTGCGCACGCGCGTACCGGCTCCCGGCTGCGTGATGTAAATGGCGGACAGGCATCCGAAGTCATGTCGCTTGCCGTCGCGCGGGAAATTCCTCTCGTGGGTGCCCCAGCCCATCTCACACGGCTGCGAGCCTTCGCTCACGAATCCGTCGATCGACCACGTGTTGACGAACTCGCCCGGCTCCTTGGGCACGTTGGTAACCTGACTGTCGCGCTCGGCGATATGGATGACCTTGACCCCGAGCAGTCGCGCGAGCGCGCCCCATTCCGCGCGTGATTTGGGATCGCCGGCGTCCACTTTCAGGTCGGCAGCGATATTGAGCAGCGCCTGCTTGACGAAATGCGAAACGAGCCCGGGATTGGCCCCATGTGTCAGCACCGCGGTCGGGGCGCGCTCCTCGCTCGAGCGCAGCGCAAGGACCTCCTCCCGCAACGCATAGTTCGTGCGCCGGGCCGCCGGCACCGTCGGATCGGTATACCCGCCCGGCCATGGCTCGATGCAGGTGTCCATATACATCGCGCCGCGCTCCCAGCACAGCTTGATGAGCGCCACGCTGGCCACTTCGACCGAGACGTTCAGCAGGAAATCGCCGCGACCGAGCAGCGGGGTGAGGATCCGCCGGAAGTTCTCGCGGACCAGGGTTTCCTTGACGAGCTTGATTCCGTACTCGGCCGCTACCGCGCGCCCCTTGTCGTCGGCCGTCACGATGGTGATGCGCTCGGGCGCAATCCCGATATGCCGCAGGAGCAGCGGTAGCACGCCTTGCCCAATGCTGCCGAAGCCTACGATCAGAATCCGGCCCGGGAAATCGACGTACACCTTGTGATTGCTCATGACACTCCTAACATTGGCTGAAGCTCGCCTGCGGCGATCTTAAGCGGATACTGCTCGTGGCCGGCGGGCCAGGCTGGCCTTGCCCGCTGCCTCTCATCATCTGCTGAAAGTCCCCAGTCCCTGCCGAACCGCGCCCCGCCGCCGCAGGGCTCAGCGCCGCCAGTGCGGTGGATAGGTACGATCGTAACCGGGAAGGGCCTCCACGCGCCCCACCCAGCGCGACAGGGCCGGATAGTTGACCTCGACCGGGTGGAAGCGCGAGGCCAGCTCACGCGCCTCGGGCCGCTCGAGTGCGCGCCGCAGCAACTGGAAGCCGGGGAAAATCACCATGTCGGCCGCCGAAAAGCTCTCCCCGACCACCCAGTCGGACCTGGAGAGCCGCGCCTCGATCGTGCGGGCCTCGCTGGCCGCGTGGTGCATCGCCTCGGTCAGTGGATCCGCGCTCAGGTTCGCCTTGCCGAACACGGCGCTCACGATAGTGCTGACGTGCGGCTCCGCGTATGCCTGGTACTCGCAGATGACCCGCATGATGGTGCCAGCTTCCTCGGGCGTGCGCCCGAAGATAGGCGGCTCCGGATACTTCAGATCAAGATAGTAGAGGATCGCGAGGGACTCGAAGCAGACGTAGTCCTTGTCCTTCAGCACGGGCACTTTGCCACGCCAGTTCAGGGCCAGCATCTGCGGCGATTTGTGCTCCTGTTTCGAGAACTGCAGGACATGGCTCGTGTACGGCAGGCGCTTGTGCTCGAGCGCGAGCAGTACCCGCCACGAGTAAGGGCTGCCGCTGCCCCAGTAGACGTCGATCGCCATTGTGGTCTCGCTCAAGGTCCTCGCGGGATTGTAACGACAAGCGCACACCGCCGAAAATGTGTCTGTGCCGTAGTCACCGGGATGCCTTCATGTACACAACGCTGATCGATCCTGCGGAGCTGGCAGCCCAGTGCGCCAATCCCGATTGGGCCATCATCGACTGTCGGTTCGATCTGGCTCGCCCGCAATGGGGTGCTCAGGCGTACGCCGCCGCTCACATCCCGGGCGCGATCTACGCGCATCTGGACCAGGACCTCTCTGGCCGAATCACTCCGCACAGCGGCCGGCATCCTCTGCCTGAGATCACGATCCTTGCGGAGACGCTCGGAGGATGGGGGATCGACAGCCGCGTACAGGTCACCGCATACGATCAGGGCAACGGTGCCTATGCGGCCAGGTTATGGTGGTTGTTGCGCTGGCTGGGCCACCCTGGCGTAGCGGTCCTCAACGGTGGCTTCGCCGCGTGGCAACAAGCGGATCTGCCAGTGAGCGTGGACCCGACCGTGAGAGCTGCCCGGCGGTTCACGGCAAGACCCGAGGGGTCGCAGGTAGTTCCAACCGAGGATCTCGCCAGGTGGGTGCTCGCGGGCGAGCTCACGGGCGGCTCCCGCACTCTGATCGATGCCCGCAGTGCCGATCGGTTTGCCGGCCAGAACGAAACGTTGGATCCCGTCGCCGGCCACGTACCGGGTGCGCTCAATCACCCCTTTGCGCGCAACCTGGATGGGCAGGGCCGATTTCTGCCGGCCGCCGAGCTGCGCGCGAGGTGGCTCGGGACGCTCCGCGGCCGGGCCGCATCCAGTGCCATCGCAATGTGCGGCTCGGGGGTGACGGCCTGTCACGATCTGCTCGCGCTGGAGGTGGCGGGATTGCTCGGAGCGCAGTTGTACGCGGGGTCCTGGAGCGAGTGGATTCGCGACGTGCGCCGTCCTGTGGAGCCGCCACGGTAATCCGGACCCGAAGTCAGCGCGCATGCGCGATTTTGACTTGCGCCCGCTGCTGAAAGTCCGCGAAGACGACTCTTACTCGTCATTCAATTTTTGCTATCGTCCGCCCCAACGTTCGTTGCGTCACCGCGCACTCAAGGGAATCACCACGCGTGGCTTCAGATCCGAAGGTTGCCGTCGGCGACGGCAGCCGCAAGTTCAACCCCGCCCAGCCGTGGCGAATCGAAGATTCCCTCGAGCTCTATCTGGTCAACGCCTGGGGCAAGGGGTACTTCTCGATCAATCAGGCCGGCCACGTGGTGGTGCGGCCGGACACGCAGCTTGGCCACGAGATCGATCTCTTCGACGTGGTGGAAGGCCTGAAGGCCCGTGACCTGACCGCACCGGTGGTGGTGCGTTTCTCCGATATCCTCGCGCATCGCCTGAAGCATCTGCATGCGGCCTTCGCCCAGGCGATCACCGAGAACGACTATCGGAACCGGTACGCGGCCGTGTTTCCGATCAAGGTCAATCAGCAGCGGCTCGTCGTCGAGGAGGTCTACCGCTACGGGCGCGAGTTCGGCTTCGGGCTCGAAGTGGGCTCCAAGCCCGAGCTGCTGGCCGTGATGGCCATGACCGAGAACGCGCCGGACCGGCTGATCGTCTGCAACGGCTTCAAGGACGACAGCTACATCGAAGCGGTGACGCTCGCGACGAAACTCGGCCGCACGATCATTCCGGTGGTGGAGAATTTCGAGGAGCTCGGGCTCATCCTCAGTCATGCGCAGACGTACGGGGTTCGGCCGCGCATCGGCGTCCGGGTGAAGCTGTTCAGCGAGGGCTCGGGCCGCTGGCGCGAGTCCGCCGGGGAAAAATCCAAGTTCGGGCTGTTCATCACCGAGATTCTCGAGCTGTTCAATGTTCTGAAGTCCCGCGACATGCTCGACTGCCTGCAGCTCGTGCACTGTCACCCCGGCAGCCAGATCCAGGACATCCGTCGCGTCAAGGACGCCATCAACGAGCTCGCCCACGTGTATGCGGAGTTGAAGCTGATGGGCGCGGGACTCCAGTACATCGACGTGGGAGGCGGCCTCGGCGTGGACTACGACGGTAGCGGGACCAACTACTCGTCCTCCATGAACTACACGCTCAACGAATACGCCAGCGATGTCGTCTATCGCGTGGCAAGCGTGTGCAACGCCCGAGACATCCCCCACCCCATGATCATCAGCGAGTCCGGCCGCGCAGTCGCCGCCTATCACAGCGTGTTGATCTTCGATGCGCTCGGCTCTTCCGCGCTCGACAAGTTCCGCGTGACGGGCACCGAGGCCGACGACTACGGCGGCGATGAAGAACTGCCGCAGCCGGTCCAGGACCTGTCCGTAGCCTATTGCTCGGTGAGCGAGCGGCGCCTCGTGGAGTGTTACCACGACGCTCTGACGGCCAGGGAGCAGGTACTGCAGATGTTCAACCTCGGGCTCATGTCCCTGGAGTTCCGGGCCCTCGCCGAGCGGCTTTACTGGGCTACCTGCGCCCGCATCCGCGACGCCTGCCGCAAGCTCGAGAGGCTGCCGGAGGAGCTCGAGGATCTCGAGTCCATTCTCTCGGACACTTACTTTTGCAACTTCTCGGTGTTCCAGTCACTGCCGGACAGCTGGGCCATCGACCAGCTCTTCCCGATCATGCCCATTCACCGTCTGCAGGAGCGGCCGACTCGCACCGGAGTGCTGGCGGACATCACCTGCGATTCAGACGGCAAGATCGACCGGTTCGTCTCGCTGCGCAATGTGAAGCGCACCCTGGAACTGCACGAGCTGCTGGACGGGGAGAAGTACTACATGGCCGCGTTTCTGGTCGGCGCATATCAGGAGACGCTCGGGGACCTGCACAACCTGTTCGGCGATACGCACGTCGTCCACATCCGGCTGCATGACGAGGGCGGCTGGTGGATCGAGGAAATCGTCAAGGGCGACACGGCCAACAAGGTGCTCGAGTACATGGAGTACGACGTCGCGGAGCTCGCGCCGGCCCTGACGCGCGATTGTGAGCGCGCCATTCGTGACGGCCGGATGACAATCGCGGAAAGCCAGGTGCTCAAGCGCTTCTATGACAGCGAGCTCGATGGATATGCCTACCTCGAGCCGGCGTCCGCTACAACCTGACACGCTGGGATCCGTGGGGACATCGCGCCCCTGCACGGGTACCGATGCTGCGACAGCATGGCCGGCTGGCGGCGACTCGGCTGCAGCCAGGCTCCCCTGCACACGGTTGGTGCAGCGCGCGCCGCTGCTCGGAAATTGAGCTGGCTGGCACCGCTCACCGCGGCCTCGCTGCCCTGATTCAGTGCACGGCGAGCTCAGATTCCGATTCCAAACAGCATCAGCACGCTCAGCGCCACGAAGATGAGAGCGGCGAAGCCCCGCACCAGCCTCAGAGACAGCCGGTTGGCTGCCACCTGACCGATCAGTACCGCGGGGATATTCACGGCCATCATGCCGAGGGTCGTGCCGGCCACCACGGCCAGCAGGGCGTGGTATTTCGCAGCCAGGGCGATGGTGGCGATCTGCGTCTTGTCGCCGATCTCCAGCAGGAAGAACCCCACCAGCGTGGTGAGGAAAACGCCGGAGCGCGGCGCCGGCGGCTGGCCCGATTCCTCGTACTTGTCGGGAACCAGGATCCAGATGGCCATGGAAACGAAGGAGACGATGAGTGCCCAGCGCATCACTGTCGGGGTCAGCAGCGAGCTCAGCCACGTGCCGATGGCCCCGGCCGCGCCGTGGTTGACCAGGGTTGCCACGAGGATGCCTGCGATGATGGGCAGCGGCCGCCGGAAGCGGGCCGCCAGCACCAGGGCAAACAGTTGAGTCTTGTCGCCGATCTCGGCAAGTGCGACGACGCCGGCTGAAATCAGGAATGCTTCCAACGAGTTGCTCCCCGTCCCTCAGGTGATACGGAGCCTGGCCGCAGCTGCTCTGCCGGTGCCGCGCCGCGCAGCCAGGTGTTTGCTTCCCTCAAAAGCCGGGAGTAGCATCCTGTGACGTTCGTGTCCGTCACGGATGAGCCTGCTGCGAACATGTTGATTGTTATCTTCCTCGCCGGGTGCAGTGGTTCACGCGTGCACGAACAAAGGTGCAGGCCGTCGGGCCCCAGGGGCTGCGCATGGAACTCATAAAAAAAGCTGGCCGGTGTGCTGCCTGGTAGCCTTGGCCTGTTTGACTCCCGATCACGTGTACATGCGACCGACTCGTGCGGCTCGCCGCTGTACGCTTTCCCAAGAGAGACTTCCGGATGACGACGATCTATGTGGGCAATCTGCCCTTCAATGCCACCGAGGCGGACGTCAAAGCTCTGTTCGAGCGTCACGGCAAGGTGGATTCGGTGAAGCTCATCAACGACCGTGAGACCGGCAAGCCGCGCGGCTTCGGTTTCGTCGACATGTCCCAGAGCGAGGCGCAGGCTGCGATCCAGGCTCTCAACGGCTTCCAGATGAGTGGCCGTGCGCTGCGGGTCAACGAAGCCCAGGAACGGCCGCAGCGGCCGCGCCAGGGCGGAGGGCCGTTCCGCCGCTGAGCCTCGCCAGATCCAGGCGGTCGCGCCGACCCGCCGCAAAGAACCTCGCCTGCGGGCGGGGTTTTTTGTGCCGTCGGCGAACCGATCCCCGCGCTCACCCGACTCAGCGTTCATGCTTGCTCCGGCTGTAGTAGGCTGCGGCACGCGCCCATGCGACCTTTCGTGGACCTTCCATGATTGCCAACCGAAAGTCCTCCGTTCTGCTGCTCGCCTCGGTCCTGATCGCGGTGAGCTGCTCCACCACGAGCACCCGGCAGACCACCGCGCTGGCTCTCGACAGCATTCTCGCCGGCAACCAGCGCTCCGCCGAGAATCGCGCCCGCGACCGGTATCGGCATCCGCAGGAGACGCTGCTGTTCTTCGGCATCCGTCCTGAAATGAGGCTGCTGGAAGTCTGGCCCGAGCCGGGCTGGTACACGGAAATCCTGGCACCCCTGGTGCGGGAACGCGGCAAGTATTATGCCGCGCTCATCGTGCCGGATCCGCAGAGCAAATATATCAGCCAGCGTCTCGATGAGTATCAACACAAGCTCGCAGCGCACCCCGAGGTCTATGACCGCGTCAGTGTCGTCACATTCCCGACGGATGGCAGTGACGTCGTGCCCCCGGGATCGCTGGACATGGTCGTAACGTTTCGTAACATTCACAACTGGATGGCGCGCGGCAGCGCCGAGCAGGCCTTCGCCACGCTGTACAAGGCACTCAAACCGGGCGGCGTGCTGGGCGTTGCCGAGCACAGGGGTAACCCCTCAATGCCGCAGGATCCGCGGGCCAAGAGCGGCTACGTCAACGAGGACTACGCGATCCGGCTCATCGAGGGACAGGGGTTCAGGCTCGTAGGTGAATCGCAGATCAATGCCAACCCCCGGGACACGAAGGACTACGAACAAGGCGTGTGGACACTGCCGCCCACCTACCGGCTAGGCGACACGGACCGGCAGAAGTATGAGCAGATCGGCGAAAGCGATCGCTTCACGTTGAAGTTCGTCAAGCCCAAGAACTGACGGCCGCGCGCGTTCTCGGGCCAGGCGCGCGTTCTCGGGTTAGATGCCGCGGCCGGCGAGCGGCGGCTCGTCACCACATCTCCTTCAGACGCGCGCTGACGTCGAGCGTGGATTCGACGCCTGACTGCAGCGCCGTCCCGCTGCCCGTGAGGCTGGACCCCTGAAAGGTCACGGCATCGAGCTGCTTGAGCACCTTTTCCGTCAGGAATCGACTGCGTCCGCCGTAAACGTGAGCATCTCCGTGACGTGACTGGTTGGTCAGGTGGAACTTCAGCGGGGCGAGCAGCACCAGCTCGTTCTGTGCCCGGGTGAGTGCGACATACAGCAGACGCCGCTCCTCCTCGATCAGCTCCGGACGGCCGGTGGCAAACTCGGACGGAAAGCTGCCGTCCACGACGTTCAGCAGATACACGGTATCCCACTCCATCCCTTTGGCCGAGTGGATGGTGGTGAGCGTGAGGAAGTCCTCGTCGAGCACCGGATTGCCCGCCAGGTCGCTGGTGGCGTTCGGCGGGTCGAGGGTGAGCTCGGACAGGAACCGCTCACGCGAGGGAAACTGGCCCGAGACCAACTCGAGCTGATCCAGATCGCCGATCCGGGTGTGGAAGTGCTCGTAGAGACGCTCGAGATGCGGCCGGTACCATTCGCGCACGAGGTGCACCTGCCCCGGCCACTGGCGCTGCGGCTCGGCAAGGACCAGCAGCAGCTCGATCAACTTCTGGAAAGCCGTCAGGGCGGCGGGGGGCGCAGTGAAGCCGCGCAGCGACTGCAGCGCATAGCCTCCCGCCTCCAGATGCTCGATGGCCTTGCGGGCATTGGCCGGACCCATGCCCGGCAGGATCTGGATGATCCGGAAAGCGGCCAGCGTGTTGCGCGGATTGTCCGCCCAGCGCAGCACACCCATGATGTCCTTGATGTGGCCCGCCTCGAGGAACTTCAGCCCACCGTACTTGGTGAACGGTATCTTGCGCTTGCCGAGCTCCACTTCCAGAATGTCGCTGTGGCTCGAGCTGCGGAACAGCACCGCCTGGCGACGTAACGGCACGTTGGATTCCCGGCGGCGCAGAACTTCGGTGCAAACGTACTCTGCCTGCGTCTGCAGCTCGTCGATGGTGACGATCCGCGCACGCGCCCCATTGCCGCGGATCGAAAGCAGGTGTTTGCGGTACTGGCGCGGCCCTTCGGCCATCAGCGCGTTGGAGACATCGAGGACTTCCTGCGTCGAGCGGTAGTTCTGCGCGAGCGTGACCACCTCGGCGCGCGGCTTGAAACGATCGGGAAAGCCCAGGATGTTCTCCACCGCTGCGGCGCGGAAAGAATAGATGGCCTGCGCATCGTCGCCGACGACGGCGACACCTGCTCCGTCCGGACGCAGTGCGTGCAGGATTTCCGCCTGCAGCTTGTTCGTATCCTGGTATTCGTCCACCAGGATGTGGTCGAAGTGAGTGCTCACATGCTGCGCCAGGCGCGGCTCCGACATCATGATGTGCCAGTAGAGCAACAGATCGTCGTAGTCCAGGATGCTCGCGCGCTGCTTCTGCTCGACGTAGGCGCGGAACAGCCGGGTCAGGTCGGCTTCCCACTGGATGCACCAGGGATACTGTTGCTCGAGGCTGTCCTTGAGGGATTTCTGCGTGTTGACCCGATACGAGTAGATCTGCAGGCAGGTTTCCTTGCGCGGAAAGCGCTGCTCCTTCGTGGCGTACCCCAACTCCTGCCGCAGGCCGTCGAGCATATCCGCCGAATCGGCGCGATCGATGACCGTGTACTGCGGATCGAGCTTCAAGTGGCGCGCGTAGTGACGCAGCAGACGGTTACCGATGGAGTGGAACGTGCCGGCCCAGGTCAGGCGCTGGGTGATGGTCTGGCTGACACCGCCCAGGGCGTCGTTGAGCGCCTTCTTGGTGATCTCGTGAGCGCGGCGGCGCATCTCGGTCGCCGCGCGGCGCGTGAAGGTGAGCATCAGGATGCGCGCCGGATCCACGCCATTGATGACCAGGTGCGCGACTCGATGTGCCAGGGTGTCCGTCTTGCCCGTGCCGGCCCCTGCGACGATCAGCACGGGACCGGAGCTGAAGCCCTTGCTCTCGGGCAATGCGGACCCGAAGGTCACCGCCTTGCGCTGTGGCCCGTTCAACTTCTCGAGGTGTGAGGTGGTTGGCATTCGAAGCGCCGAATATACGAACGCGGTGCCCGCCTGTCACTGCATACAGTCACGCCTTGGAGATTATTTTCGCCTTCAGCGCAGCGGATTGCCGTCCGGATCGAGGACCTGCACCTGCCCGATTGCCAGCTTGCGCACCGCCGGCTCGATGGCCGCCAGGTCCCCCACCACGACCCAGGTCAGTGCCTCGGGATGGATGAGCCGGGATGCAGCGGCCTGCAGCCTCGGGCCCGTCAGCGCCTGCACCTGTCCCGCAAACTCGCTCAGATAGTCATCCGGCAGGCCATACGTGAGAATATCCGCATACGATCCGGCGATGTCACTGGCAGTCTCGTTGTTGCCGGGCAAAGTCAGCACCAGGTTGTTCTTGGCAAACTGCAGCTCCTCGGGCGTCGGCTGGCGCGAGCCCAGGAACCCGTGCAGCTCCTTCGCCATCTCCTCCATCGAACGCGCCGTCTCGTCCGTCTGCACCATGGCGCTGAGGACGAACGGCCGTTGTGCCTTGGCCTCGATCAGCGTCGTGCCGGCTCCGTACGACCAGTGCTTGTCCTCGCGCAGGTTCATGTTGATCCGCGAGACGAAGTTGCCGCCCAGGATCATGTTGATGGCCTCGAAAGCGGCGTTGTCCGGATCCGCCCGCGGCGGTGCGAGCTGTACCGCCATGACCAGCGACTGCTCCGCTCCGGTTCGGTTCACCAGATAGACGCGGGGCCGCTCGGGTAACGAGACGGTCGTTAGCTGCTTGACGGGGGGGGCTTGCGCCGGGGCCTTCCAGGTGGACAGTGTCTTTTCCAGCAGCGGCTCGATCTGCGTGAGCGTGGTGTCGCCGACTACGAGCAGCGTCGCGTTGTCAGGCCGGATCCAGCGCTGATAGAACTCCCGCAGCTCATCGACCGTGATAGAGCGCACGCTCTGCTCCGTGCCGATGCCCGAGAACGGGTTTGCGTAGGCATGCCCGACACCGTAGAGGAGTTTGGGGAACAGGCGCGAGGCGATTCCGCGCGGTTGGGACTTCTGCTGCGCGATGGCGGCGATGGACTGGACCTTCAGCACCTCGAGCTGGCCGCGGGGAAAGGCGGGATTCAACAGCACGTCCGCGAACAGGTCCAATGATCCCTCGAGCTCGCTGGTGAGTGCGTTCAACGAGATGTACGAGGTGTCGAGGCTCGATCCCGCGCCGATCTCCGCGCCCAGTGATTCGGCTCGCGCCGCGATCTGCAGGGCGTCCAGGTGTCGCGTGCCCTCGGTGAGCATGGCGAGTGTGAGGTTGGACATCCCGGGCTCCGCCAGGCTGTCGGCCGCGTGTCCGGCGTTCACGATCAGACTGACCTGCACGATCGGTGCCGAGTGTCGCTCCGCCAGAGCCACTTTCAGGCCGTTGGAAAGGGTGGCGCGCTGCAGGGGCGGGAGAGTCAGCGGAGGCGGTGGCCCGGCGGCGGGGAGCTGGCTGCGGTCGGCGCCGTTGCCGGCGGCATGGTAATCCGGAAACGGCTCGACGTTCAGGACGAAGACACCATCGGACAGCCAGGTGCGGGCGATGTCCTGTATGTCAGTGACGGTCGCCTCGCGCAGCCAGCTCAGTGATTGCCGGTAGAAGTCCGGAGAGCCGCCGTACAGCTCACTGGCGCCCAGGATCGAGGCCTTGCCGCCCGCTCCGTCGATGCGCTCGGTGCTGCGCACGAAGTTCGCGTAGAAGGACATCCGGGTCCGGTCGAGCTCCTCCTTCGTAGGTCCGCTCTTCAGGAAGCGGGTCACTTCCTCGTTGATGGCCCGTTCGACCACGGCGGGACTGCCGCCGGGCCGCACCGTCGTGATGAGCTGGAACTGCGAGCCGATCTCGAAGGGACCGATGTTCGCGCTGACCGCGGTCGCGCTTTGATCCCGATAGACGAGCCGCTTGTAGAGCCGGCTGTTCTTGCCCCCGGCCAGCACATCGGCCGCCAACTGCAGCAGCATGTAGTCGCGGGTTGCGTAGCCGGGGATGTTCCAGACCTGATAGATCCGCGACTGCGGCACCTGGTCCTGCAGCAGGGCGCGCTTCTGCCCGCTCATCTTGGCGACCCAGCTTTCGGTGCGCTTGAGAACCGGCCCCGGCGCGATGTCGCCGAAGTAGTGCTCGACCTTCTTGCGCGTCTCCGGCGCCTGCACGTCGCCTGCGATCACGAGCACGGCGTTTGCGGCGCCATAGTAGGTGCGGAACCAATCCTTCACGTCCTCGAGAGAGGCGTGATTCAGATCCTCGATCGACCCGTAGGCGGTCCACGAGTAGGGATGCCCCTGGGGATAGGTGCTGGCGGCGATCAGGTCATCGACCTTGCCGTAGGGACGGTTCTCGCCCTGTCGCTTTTCGTTCTGCACCACGCCGCGCTGCTCGTCGAGCTTCTTCTGATCGATCGCTCCGAGCAGATGTCCCATGCGGTCGGACTCGAGCCACAGGGCCGTGTCCAGCGCGTTCACGGGCACGTTCTCGAAGTAAGTGGTGCGGTCGAGCCACGTGTTGCCATTCATCTTCGTGCCGCCCACGGCGAGCAGCGGTCGGAAGAACTCGTCGTCATGATCTTCCGAGCCGTTGAACATGAGATGCTCGAAAAGGTGCGCGAAGCCGGTGTGTCCGGGGCGCTCATCCTTGCTGCCAACGTGATACCACACGTCCACGGCAACGACCGGGGCCTTGTGATCCTCGTGAATGATGAGTGTCAGGCCATTGGCGAGCACGTACTTCTGGTAGGGAATGTCGACCTCGGGCAGCGCAGGCGTGCGTGCTGCCTGCGCGACGGGGGCACTCACACCCAGCCAGACAGCTAGCAGGCCAATCAGTAATCCCCGGCGCAAGCGCGCACCTCTCTCAGCCGGCAAACCAACTCGGCGATACCTCACCCGCGGGCTGGCCCGGCATATGGGGGCAGCCCGGATCTCCCGCGAACCGATCTCAGCCCTTTGGACCATAGAGCATCCAATGATGCCATCAGTTCGCCCAGAGCCGCCTCTGCCCCCCCGCCGTCGAACAGCCGCCGCTCGCCCGGCAGATCCAGGAAGGCATCGCAGTCGGGAACGCGCCCCAGTTGGGGCGCCCTCTCATGGCCTGGATGGCGCGTTGGGTCGGATTGTCTCGCAGCGATCCGGGCCTGGCGCTCCGGCTCGCCGAGGCGGCAGAGCACCTGGACGAGTCTCAGCGGCCGTTGCGGCAGGATGGATAGAACTCTCGGGGCGTGCTCGAGTGCACGGAAATTGCCCTCGAGAATCAGGTCGACACCATCGCCCAGCAGCTGTGCCGCCATGGTCAGCTGGATGGCAAAGGAGGCATCGCTGAGCCCGCGCGAGCGGCTGCCACCGGAAGCGAACGCATCCAGCAGCGATTCCTTGATCGTGTCCTTGGCGATGAGTGCGATGGCGTAACGGCGCGCCAGCTCACGGGCCAGTGTAGTCTTGCCCGTTCCCGGGAGCCCTGTAATGAGGAGCAGGCGAAGTTTGCTCACCTGTCGAGGATGGAGCTCGATGTGGATCCGGTCAAGGCACGCTCCGAGAGAGTTGCTCCGATGCACTCGTTGCACCCGGATTGCGCCAGATGTCGCGCATTGGCCAACCAACATCACCGGCGCAAGCACGGGGAGCTGCGACAAGCGCAGCGCACCGGGAGTTTACGAGCGCTACCATGCAGGCCGCGCCCTAACCTGCAGATCATGGACCCAGCCTTATGAAACCTGAAAAGCAGACTGAGCACTTTCGCGGCCGGGTGATCCGCGTCACCACGGACGAGGTGATTCTGCCGAATGGCCACCGCGCCACGCTCGAGGTGGTCCATCACCCTGGCGGCGCGGCGGTCGTCGCGCTCGATTCCGAAGAGCGAGTCTGCCTGTTGAGACAGTTCCGGTACGTCGGCGGTGGCTGGCTGTGGGAATTGCCCGCCGGCAAGCTCGAGCCCAATGAGCCGCCGCGGGTCACGGCGCAGCGGGAGCTGGTGGAGGAAGCCGGCGTGAGTGCGCAGCACTGGCAGTCTCTGGGCAGCGTTCTGAGCTCCCCGGGGGTGTTCAGCGAGGTCTTGCACCTGTACTTCGCCACGGGTCTGGAGCCGAGCAACGTGGCGCACGAGCGGGCGGAAGTGATCGAGATCCACTGGATCGCGCTGACCGAGGCCCACCGGTGGGCCCTGGACGGGACGATCCGGGATGCCAAGTCGGTGATCGGCTTGCTGCGGGCATTTCACATAGTGAGAGGATCCCCGTCGCCGGCGGCAGACAATCCGTGACGGCTTTCTCGGACCGTGGCAGGAACGGGAGGTACCGTACACGTGCCGGATGGGGCCGGCATCGATCGAACCTATTCCATGGACGAGCGCAAACACCGAATTGCCACGCCAGATCAGAGCGATTCCTTGCCAACCGGAGAACGCAGGCGCCTGAGCCAGGTCGTGCACGACCACAAAGGGACGGCCTCAGTGGTGTGGCACGACGCTCCTGCCGACCACGAGCGCCAGGTCTTCGAGATCGAGGGCGCGAGGCCACCCGACAAGTCCGTGCAGCGACGCTTGAACACAGGCTCGCTGTCGATTCACAACGAAGACACGTTCAATCCCTACGCGCGCGTGCCGGATTCGGACCGCCAAGGCGGCGCGCGCCCGAAGGACCTGCGGCGCCTGTCCGCCTGGATCAAACTGATGCGCCAGCTCGAGGAGAGCAAGCGCAAAGGCCAGGACGAGGACGAATAGGCCTGTCGCTCAGGCCGTGCGCTCGATGTGCGCGACCTTGCGCGCATTCGTGAGTCGATAGAATCGCCTCAGCTCAGCCAGCACTTCTGTCTGCGAGCCCGGCGCCCGGCGGAGCGAGCTCTCGAGGCGGCGGCAGAATCTCTGCGCGTAGCGGCTCGCTTCCCGATACAGTGTCTCGCGTCCGGCCGCCAGATGCGGATCGATCCGGGTGCGCTCGAACAACAGGCTTAACAGCTCCGCCGGAAATCGATCGGGAAACTGGCGCCGCATGAGCCAGTAGCTGGCCACGTACTTGTCCACTTCGGCCTGCATCTCCAGCTCCAGAAGTGACACCGGCTTGTCGTGTCCGGCATTCCACGCCACGTACAGAAAGTGGCTCACCCCTTCGAGTGCCGTCCAGTAATCGGCGACATTCCCGTCATGCAGGCTCACCATCGGGTCGGCGTGCTTGAGCCGCTGCAGCAACCCGGGATCCAGGTACAGCGACATGGCGATCTCGTCATGCGATCCGTCCGTGGGTTGCGCGACGATCAGCTCTTCGTCAGTCGCAGCATTTGTCAATGCGGCGGCGGGCAGCCGCCGACGGTCGGTGACGAGAAAATCATACACATCGTGAGTAATGCTCACGTCATAAATGTCGCCGATCAGATCCTGGAGTTGCTTGAGGATCATGCGATCAGTGGGCGAATGCCGTGCCCCCGGCCGTGGTCGGCTCGACACCCAGGCGGCGCAGCAGCTCGTAACTGCGGCGACTGCCGGTCTTCAGCCAGATCTCGTACAACCGCAGAATGTCCTTGTCGGTATGGGTGTAGGAGCTCTCACTGACTTCGTTCAGAGCATCCACCAGCGGCTGAAATTTCCGCGCCAGCTCCGCAAACACGTTGCCGAGGACCCGGCTCCTTCCACGGCAGAGTGTCTCGGCGAGCGTGGCGTAGGCTCGGCCACCCATGGCAATGTGGTAGTCGATGTCGATGAGCTTGCGGGCGAAGCTCTGCGCGAAGAACCCCGCGACGAACAGCGACACATCCCCCAGGCGCTGCAGGCCGCGGTTGCGATCCTCGGCGCAGGGCGCCTCGAGTGCCTCCGACAGCATGACGACCAACGGCTTGACCCGCTTGCCCTCGGGGGTGGACTCGTACAGCGCCTCGGAGCGGGCGAAGGCGGTCAGCAGATTGACCACGTAATGCTCGGTCTGGTCCTCGACTTCGACCTGCTGCTTCTCGAGCACTCCGTGCAGCTCGTCTTTGAAGAACTCGCGCAGATTGGCGACCGGCACGACTCGTGTTGGGCGATGACCATCGGGCATGGGGTTGTGCCTCCTTACGCTCAGCCACTACTACTGAAACGGCACCCGGCCCGGAAAGTTCACCCCGCTTTCATGCGGGATTCTGTGATGAGATACGCCAATCAGTAGTAAACGCTCGTCCCGGGCCCAGGTTTCATAGGACTGCGATCCCGGTCACAGGCTGGCAGCGAAACCGCTACACTGCCAATAGTCGCCAGGGGGTACGCGTGCCGGGAACAGATCGCGCAGGCCGGGCTTTCCTCGGCTTTTCCGGCTACCACTGGCTGGTCATCGCCGCCGCGTGGGCCGGCTGGGGCTTCGATGTCTTCGATGCCCTGCTGTTCAACTTCGTCGCCCCGAACTGTGTCCCCGCGCTGTTGCATCTGGCACCGGGCAGCGCGCAAGCGCAGCAGGCCACGGTCTTCTGGACGGGCGCCCTCTCTTCCATTCTGCTCATCAGCTGGGCGGCCGGGGGCGTGCTGTTCGGGTTGGTCGGTGATCGCATCGGACGCCGGCGGGCGCTGTTCGTCACGATTGCGGTGTATGCACTCGGGACCGCCCTGTGCGCCGCCTCCACCAACATCTGGACCCTGGTCGCCTTCCGGACGCTCGCGAGCCTGGGTATCGGTGGCGAGTGGGGAATCGGCGCCGCACTGGTCGCCGAGGCAGTCCCCCAGCACCGACGAGTCGAGGCGGGAGTCATCCTGCAGACATCCTCGCCGCTGGGGCTCGTGCTGGCGAGCGCGGTGAATTATCAGATAGCCGGCGTCTGGTTTGCGGACAGTCCGCAGACCTCATGGCGCTACGTTTTCCTGGCGGGCCTCGTGCCGGTTCTGCTGGCGGTGTTCATACGGGTCTTCGTGCGCGAAAGCTCACAGTGGTCGGCGGCCGCCGCACGAGCCAATCCGCCCTCCCCGCGGGAGCTGTTCGCTCCTGGCACTGTCAGGCTGACTGTCAGCGGCGTCACGGTGGCACTGACCGCGCTGCTGACCTGGTGGGCCTGCAACGCCTTCGTGCCTCTGCTGGGCAGCACCCTTGCCGGCGAACACGCGGCGCACCTCGGACTTTCCGCCGAAGCCACCAGACTTCTGGCCGAAACGTGGAAGGCACGCGCGGCCAATGCCTTCAACCTGGGAGGACTGGTCGGCTCCTTCGCCGCCATCGCCCTTGCCAGGCCTCTGGGCAGGCGGCCGATGTTCGTCATCTACTTCCTGTTCTCGGCCCTGACGCTCTTCGTCACGTTCGGTCTCAACCTGGCCCCGCCGACCCGGCTGGCCATGCTGTTCTTCGTTGGCGCGGGCGTCTATGGGGTGTTCGGCACCTTCCCGTTCTATCTTCCGGAGCTGTTTCCCGCCCGGATCCGCGCCACCGGCGCGGGCTTTTGCTACAACATCGGGCGGATTCTGGCGGCCGTGGGCCCGGTCCTCATCGGCTTCGTCTCCTCGCGCGCGGGTGGCTCCAGCGCGGTGATCAACCACACCTTGTTCTGGGTGGGGCTGATTCCGCTGGCGGTCGCTCTGAGCGCGCGGTACACCATAGTCGAGACACGAGGGCTGCCGCTGCACCCGTAGCGAGGCTCCCCGGCATTCATGCCTCATGCCGGAGCCGATACCAATCGGTCTTTGGCTTGTGTGACTGCGTGAGCCCTGGTCCCGGATTCCGGCGGACCGGTGTCCGAATTGTGGAGGAATGTGACCTCAGCGCGCCTGGACTTGGATTGCTACACTCCGAGCCGCACGGCGAGCGCCACGCAGTCAGTCACGCTGATGTCTGCTGGCGCCACGGTGTCGGGCCAGCCAAGTCCGGTGCGATCCATCCACGCCGTCCGCAACCCCGAGACCCGGGCGGCCTCGACGTCGAGCAGTGGATCGTCGCCGACGTAGAGCACCTCCTGTTGCCGGAGCTGCAACGCCCCGACCAGTTGCTCGAAGCAACGCCTGTCGGGCTTCGCCGCGCCAATGCCGCGCGCGTTCAGGGATACGGTGAAATAGTCGGCGAGGCCGATGCGGCCGAGGTCCGCGTTGCCGTTGCTCAGGGTGGCGAGTCCGAAGCGCGTGCGCAGCCGGTCCAGGCCCGGACGCACGTCCGGGTAAAAATCAAGCTCATTGCGCGCCGCGAAGAAGACTTCGAACGCCCGCTCCGCAATCTGCGCCTCATAGCCGCACTCGCGGGCATGCTGAGCGAGCGAGGCGATCCGCAGGTAAGTGAAATCGTGCGCGTTGTGCGGTTCACGTGCGGCGAGCTCCTGGCGCGCGATCCGCATGTCCTGCAGAGACAGGCGCTCGGGAATGCGCGGACAATGTTCCCGAATCCATTCGAGCCACAGCGCCTCGGCGCGGACAATCACGGGCTCGACTTCCCAGAGGGTATTATCGAGATCGAAGGCAACCGCTCGGATACTGTCGTGCATGGCTTGGCGAAGGCTCGGCACGAGGGATTCTAGCCTCTTTCATGGATTCACCGTGGCGCCCGTGCGGCGGGAGACAGCATGTCCGAACTGCATCTCATCATAGGCAACAAGAACTACTCATCCTGGTCACTGCGCCCCTGGATTTGCCTGAAGCGGCTTGGAATCCCTTTCCGCGAAACCCTCGTACCGCTCGACCAGGGGGATTTCAAGGAGCAGGTCGCGTGCTACGGGCCGAGCGGCCGTGTGCCGGTGCTGCTCGATGGAGAGCTGGCGATCTGGGACTCGCTCGCCATCTGTGAGTATGTGGCGGAAGTGTCCGGCCGCGGCTGGCCCTCGGAGCCTGCCGCGAGGGCCGTGGCACGCTCGGTTTGCGCGGAAATGCATTCGGGTTTCACGAACTTGCGTGCGCAGTGGCCGATGAACGCCCGCGCACGGAACAGGCGAACGGCGATGACGCCAGGGCTGCACGCCGATGTCGAGCGCATCGACGAGATGTGGAACGACTGCCGGCAGCGCTTCGGCCGCTCGGGTGGACCTTGGCTGTTTGGGGAGTACAGCATCGCCGACGCGATGTATGCCCCCGTCGTGCTCCGCTTCAACACCTACTGCGCTCCCTTGTCGGAAACTGCTCGGTGGTACGTCGCGACGGCACTAGAGGATTCGGCGCTCCAGGAGTGGGTGCTCGATGCAAAGAAGGAAAGCTGGAGCCTGCCTCACGTGGAAGTCGGCTGAAGTGGCGGGAGCGGAAGCGCCGAGGGGGCAAGCAGGCCCGACGACTGACGCGACCGGGGAGCGGCGGGGGCTGATGCCTCCGGCCTGACAGGCGCAGGTACAATATTCGTCTTCGTGTTCGAGGGAGCCGTTCATGTTCGCCTGGAGTGCCCCGTTGGCTGCTGATCGAGTCGTCCCCTGCCTCTGTCTACTGCTGCTCACCGGGACCGCCCTGGCCGCCGGCGCGGCTCAGCCGGGTAAAACGGTCAAAACGGAGGCGGTCGCGCGCAACGCGGTCCCTTCCGAGCTGAAGCCGTTCACCATCGAAGACCTGGTAAGGGTCAAGCGTCTGACCGATCCGCAGATCTCTCCCGACGGTCGGTATGTCGCTTTCGTGCTGCGCGAGACCGATATGGAAGCCAACAGGGGCCGCACCGACATCTGGCTGCTGGATCTGAGTCAAAAGAACACGCCGCCGCGGCGGCTCACCCAGAGCGAGGCCAATGACTCCAGTCCTCGCTGGGCGCCGGACAGCCGGACGCTCTATTTCCTCTCGGCCCGCTCGGGCAGCTCGCAGGTCTGGCGGCTCACCCTATCCGGAGGGGATGCCGAACGGGTCACGGACTACCCGCTCGAGGTGGACGCGCTCAAGGTCTCTCCCACGGGCACGCACATCGCGATCAGCATGAGCGTACTGCCCGACTGCGAGGACCTGCGCTGCACGAAAGACAAGCTCGCGGCACGTGAGAAGTCGAAGGCCACGGGTCAGGTTCATGACCGGTTGTTCGTGCGCCACTGGGATACCTGGAGCGACGGTACGCGCTCCCACCTGTTCGCCGCGCGTATCAATGCGGACGGCAAAGCCGACACGCCGGTGGATCTGTCGAAGACGCTGGATGCCGACGTCCCCTCGAAGCCATTCGGCGGCGACGAGGACTTCGTGTTCAGTCCGGATGGGGCCCGGATGGTGTTCTGCGCCCGGATCGCCGGCCACACGGAACCGTGGTCGACCAACTTCGATCTGTTCGAGGTGCCCGTGGATCGGACCGGGCAGCCGCAAGACCTGACCCCGAACAATCCCGCCTGGGACGCGCAGCCGGTCTTTCTGCACAACGGCGATTTGGCGTGGCTGGCGCAGGAGCGTCCGGGATTCGAGTCCGACCGTTTCCACATCGTGCTGAAGGATGCGCGAACCGGGGAAGTGCGGCCGCTCACTCAGGCCTGGGACCGCTCTGTGATCCGTCTCGGGGTCACTCCCGATGGACACCGGCTGCTCGCCACGGCCGAGGATATCGGGCAGAGCGCCCTCTTCTGGGTGGACCCGGCCAAGGGCACGCCGCATCGAATCGTGGGTACGGGGGAAGTGAGCGACTACGCCGCCACGAACGAGTCGGTGGTGTTCGCCTGGGCCAATCTCGGCGCGCCCGCCGACCTGTACGAGATTGCCGCGGCCGGCGGCACGCCCCGGCGCTTGACGCAGGTGAATGCCGAGCTGATGGGCCGGCGCCGGATGAGCGATTTCGAGCAGTACAGCTTCAAGGGTTGGAATGACGAGACGGTGTACGGCTACGTGATGAAGCCGTATGGCTTCGTAGCCGGCCAGCACTATCCGATCGCCTTCCTCGTGCACGGCGGACCCCAGGGAAGCATGCAGAACATCTGGCATTACCGCTGGAACGCGCAGGCCTTCGCCGGTGCGGGCTACGCCGTGGTGATGGTCGATTTCCACGGCTCGAGCGGCTATGGCCAGGCGTTCACCGACTCCATCAGTCGTGACTGGGGCGGCAAGCCGTTGGTTGACTTGCAGAAGGGGCTGGCCGCCGCGGTCGGGCGGTATCCGTGGCTTGATGGGGAGCGCGCGTGCGCCCTGGGCGGCTCCTACGGGGGCTTCATGATGAACTGGGTCGAGGGTAACTGGCCGGACCGCTTCCGTTGCATCGTCAACCACGACGGCGTGTTCGATCAGCGGATGATGTACTACTCGACGGACGAGTTGTGGTTCATGGAATGGGAGAACGGCGGTCCGCAGTACCAGAGCCCGCAGGGCTACGAGCAATTCAACCCGGTGAACTCGGTGGCGCGCTGGCACACGCCGATGTTGGTCGTGCACGGCGAACGCGACTACCGGATCCCTTACACGCAGGGTATCGCAGCTTTCACGGCGCTGCAGCGGCGCGGGATCGAGAGCCGGCTGCTGTTGTTCCCGGACGAGAATCACTTCGTGCTGAAGCCCGCGAACAGCGTGATGTGGTACCACCAGGTGCTCGGTTGGCTGGATGAGCACCTCAGGGAGTAGGCGGGTTCGCCGGTGCCCTGGTAGCGCGATCAGCGCCTGAGGAGAGCGTCGGGACAACAGTGCTCGCAGGCCTGATGAGCACTACAGGAGGAGTCGCCCTCAGCGCTTGCGTCCCGGCGGCGGCGAGCGCGACTGGTTGTACGGGTCGTAGCCGCCGCCCTTGTCGCGATCCGACTCCAGGCGCAACTCCTGATCCTTCTCTTCCTCGACCTTCAGCTCCGGCGCCTCGAGCTTGCGCAGGAGGCGCGAGGTGCTCTCGATGGCGATGCGGCTCGTGTGCTTGAGCCAGTCCCAGACCGCATTGCCGCGCTCATCGTGAACGACCCGACCCGATGGCCCCGACGGTTGGGCCCGGTTACCGGTCTCGCCCGGCTTGATGTTGATTCGGTCCGCCATGCTGCACCCGGGTCAATCATGCCTCAAAATATGGCCCGAGACACAAGCGGTCCCGATTCACTCCCCCGAGCCTACCGGATCGCCTTCTGCGGGATCCCTGGCCTGCTTGCGGAAACGGTAGAAGGGCTCATCGCGGCGGCCTCTGACCAGATGGCCGGCGTTATCAAACGCCAGCTCTGCCGTGGCGTACTCCTCCGGACCCAGCTCGGCGCGATACTCGACGTGGGCCAGGCCACTGCTGCCCGAGGCTCCGTGACAGGTCTTGGGCTCATCCGCCCCGACGAATTTTCCCTCGGCCCGTTTCCAGCGCAGGCTGCAACCCTTCGTCGAGCGGACATCCGCGGTCATCAGGCTCTTGAACAGATCGGGGTCGCGCTGCCCGTCGCGCCACCGGCGCGGCTCGGCAAGGCTCCAGGCCGTCTGGACGATGTCCTTCTTCACCACCCCGAACACGATGATCTGCTGCGCGGTGACCCGGCGCGGATCGTCGGCAACCGACTCCTGCAGATAAAACACATGATCACCGATCATCGGCGCATCGATCGGTACGATGTCGATCGAGCGAGCATCGTGTGGCGGCTGGATCCCCTGATGCAGATCCGCCTGGTACTGGGCCGTGTTGTCATAGTGGCCGGGGAACCACTGCAGCAGCTCGACCAGCTCCTCCTCGGGCTTGGGACCCTTGCTGCCCCAGGCGACGAGGCAAAGACACCCGAGCACGAGACATCCGCGCGCAAGCCACCCGGTCCGGGACCTTCGTGCACCCAACCGCCGCATTCGTTCAGCCATAAAAAGCCCGCCACTCGGCGCGGTACGACGAGCCGAGTGCCATGATCTTCTCCAGGAGCTCATCGTAGCTCACTCCGGCCGCACGGGCCGACTCCGCGAAATCCTCCGCCGCCTCCAGGTTAGGATTCGCATTCGCCTCGAGCACGAAAATCTGCCCGTCGGGCTTCACGCGGAAGTCCATGCGAGCGTAGCCGGACAGGCCGAGCGATCGGTAGATGCGGCGCGAGAGCTTGTCGAGACTGGCCAGCACGGCGGGTGGCAGGTCCTCGGCCGCGCGAGTCGTGATGCCGTATTTGCTCTGGTAGCCCTTGTCCCATTTCACCTTGCGGGTGGCGATGGCTGCGAGAGTGTCGGGCATGGAGCCGAAAACCATCTCCCAGACCGGCAGCCGGGTGAGGCGATCATTTCCGAGCACCCCGACGTACAGCTCACGCCCCTCGATGTACTCCTCGACGAGCGCGTCGGAGCTGATCTGCTGGTGCACGAACTCGATGCGCTCCTTCAGCTTCGCCGAATCCTCCACTACCGAGGCCTGTGCGATGCCGAGCGAAGCGTCCTCGACGGTGGACTTCACGAAGAGTGGAAACCGCAACTTGCGCGGCACCTGGATGCGGGCGCCGCGGCGGAACACCGCGAACTGTGGAGTGGGAATACGATGAAAGGCCAGGAGCTGCTTGCACAGGGACTTGTCGCGAGACAACAGCAGGCCGCGGGGATTGCAACCGGTGTACGGTTGACGCATCAACTCGAGGAATGCGACGACATGCTGATCGTAGGTGACGATGCCGTTGAACTCCTCGAGCAGGTTGAATACGACATCCGGCTTCCAGTCGGCGATCGTGCTACGCAGCTCGGTCAGGCTGTCGAGCACGCCCATGACGCGGACATCATGGCCGCTCTTGCGAAGAGTGGTCGTCACGTCGAACTCCGTACGCCACTCGTCGATTTCCTTGTCCGTATGGCCTTCGAGGTTCTGCGGGGGCACCAAGCTCGCGTGCACAACGACGAGCGTGCGCAGTTTCCTCATACGGGAAGGTGTGGCGTCTCGCTTTGCGAGTACAGCCGCGCGATCCGCTCCAGTATCCAGCGGGAGTAGTGCTTCGCATCGCGCCGGCTTCCGCGAACGAACAGCTTCAGCGACTCGGCGCGCTCGATGAGCATCAGGAGGATCTGGCTCACGCTGTAGTGCTCCATGCCGAGCGTGCGGGCGACCCCCGAAACCAGTTGATTCCTGCCCGACCGCAGCAGTGAGGCGGCCCGCATGGGGGCGCGTTTGGACCGCTCCGACCCGAACACGCGTTGCAGCAGCTCGTCGGTCAACACCGTGCGGATCCGATGGTTACGCGCAAGCTTGCGCCGGTAATACTGCGCCAGCGTCCGCTTGTTCCCCGCGATCGGCTCGATCCGAATCTGATTGCGCACCGGCGCACGCCGTCCCCGCACGCTGGACATCAGCTCTTCCACAGCACTGAGCTTGTGAATAGCCGGCCATTGCGCGTAGCTGCGCCGCCAGTCCGAGTTCGGCTTGAGCCACACGGCAAAGGTCTCCGCGAAATCTTCGGTCGGATGAGCTTGCGCATACCACTCACCCAGGTGATGCACGTACCGGCGGCTTCCGGGACGCGCCTTGTATCGATCGGGATACTGCAGAGACGCCGGTCCGAACACCTCTCGCCATCGCTTGCGCCGTCGCAGGCGGTAGGCATTGTCCACGGCGTGTCCGGCCTCGTGGCGAAGGATGCGCATGAACTGCCGATCGTTCCCGCCCTCCACTTCGCGCATGATGCGGCGCTCGAGGCGCTCGAGGCGCGGATGCGCGAGGTAGAAAGGAACCGCAATGCCAGGCACGCCGTCGGGCGAGAACCACTCCTCGGACAACCAGACATGGGGGCGGACGGTGATGCCCCGCCCTTGAAGCTCCGTGTAGAGGCGCCGAATGCGCCGCTGCAGAGGCGAGCGATCGAGCGAAAGCTTCAGGTCGCAAAAGCGCAAGGACAGCAATTCTTCGTCGCTGAGGCGAGTCCAGGCGAGCGCGGGGCGGCCGCGACCGGCGCGTGCAGAGCGACCGGCGGAGGCGGCACGGTGGCGGGCGGCCTGGGCCTTCGGCATCGGGTAGAGCTTTCTGTCGGGGGCAGTGCGGGCGCAGGAGAAATTACCAAAGTCCCCGGGCGCTGTCTGCGGCTGATCTGCGCAAAAATCAGCTTCCGAGGCTGAGCAGGCACTGCGTGAGCAGCCGATCGCCGTAGCTTTCGATCAAGTCGTGCTGCATCAGGCTGTTGCGCCACGGCGCCGGGATTGCGACCACTCCGTACCAGGCTCCGGCAAGCTGTCCGCACACCGCCGTCACCACGTCGGAGTTGCCGCCGAGATTGGCGGCGCGCAGGATCGCGTCGCGGTAGCTGTCCGTCGAGGCGAAGGCCCAGAAAGCGGCGTGGAGACAGCCGGTGGAGGTGGCGGTCCTCTGGGCAGCGGACCCTGAGGGGAACGTGGTTCCAGCCACCACCGAGGCCTTGGGTTGGCCAGAGAGCGCCGCGTGCAGGGCCCGCGCCAGGGTCCGGCAGTCATCCAGCACGGCTGGCGCCTGGCAGGTGGTCCGAGCTGCATCGGCCGCCTGCTGGACTGCCGCCTCGAGGGAGGAAAAAGAGAACAGAACCACCGAGCCGATCCGTGAGAGGGGTTCGGGGTCGAGCAGCTTCGGATCATGGGAGCCGGCGAACACCTGCCTGCGCCACTTGGACATGGCTAGCGCCCTGGCGGTGCTAGCGGTGATGCCCACGCAATGGCCCACTGAGGACAGGTAGCCATCCTGCTGCCAGCGCGCGTAGCGGGTCACCTGGTCACGGGCATCGAAACCGTTGCTTTCCAGCAAGCTCTCCGCGAGGCACAGGGCCATGGAGGTATCATCACTCCACCCCCCGCGCGGCAGATCGAAGGGACCCCCGCCGAGCATGTCTCCAACGGGTGTGAACGCGCCCGGGCGACGGTATTGGGTCGCAGCCGCAACGGCGTCGCCGACTGCCAACCCGACCAGCGCGCCTATGAAACGATCCCGCAGCCCACGCGCCGCGCTCAATGTGTCCGGCTGCAGGAGCGGGTCGGAATCCGCGGGAGACGATGGCGCACGCGCTCGCGGAAGCGCCGGCTTAGGGGCCACCTCAGCAGCCGTATAAACGAGCGATGCACTTCCCGCATCAGCCGGCGTCCGCGTGACCTTGGCCTCGGCTACGTCCGTGGTGGTGGTGGTGGTGGTGGTGGTGATGGTGGCGGCGGCGGCAGACTCCGCGCCGGCCGTTGGGCGTGAGGCAGATGGGTGGGTGCCCGTGGCCTGTGCGGCGGCCGATCGAGCGGCAGCGGACGGATGCGTGCCCGTGGTGGCGGCAGGGCGCAAGCCCCTGGCGGAGTGTGCGGTGGCAGAGTCCGTGCCCGATGGGCGTGAGGCAGATGAGTGAGTGCCCGCACCTGGACGCGAGGTGGGCTGTGTGGCGGCGTGCGCACCGGCCGAAGATGTGGCGGCGCCGGAACGCGCGGCGCCGGAACGCGAGGCGCCAGAACGCGAGGCGCCGGAGTTTGCCGGAGCGGAGGGTGCACGCGCTGGCGTCTCCTTGGCGCGCGACTTCCAGCCCCGGACGTAATTGACCTGCTCGTCGGTCTCTGGCACGAAGGCCCAGCTTCTGGACCGGCGGCACTGTTGCCAGAGACGGTTCAACTCGCGAAGTGCCTGATCGCCCGTGAGCCCCCGTTGATCCGCCAGCAGGCAGCCCATCACGATGCCGGTGCGGCCGATCCCGGCGCGGCAGTGAACGTAGACCGGCCGGCCGGCGCTCAGACTTTCCTGCAGGCAATCCAGTATCTCGATCATCTGCACGCGCGCAGCCGGGAGCCCGTGGTCGCGGATGGGCTTACGCCGATAGTCGATGTTGAACGGCAGATCCTTGTCGTAGCGCGGCATCTCATCGGGGTGGGTGAGATCGAGGAACGCAACGATGCCCGCAGACAGCAGGCGCTCGAGTCGCTGCTTCGTCCGCCCGGGTGTGTGACCGCCCGGATATTCCCCTGCCAGCACCTGTCCGGGCAGCACCCAGTAACAGTTACGCAGGGGAAGCGGAGGTAGTGCGGCGGTAGACGCGCTCATGGGGCGAGGCGATCCTTCAAGTCAGGCCGGGGTGGCCAGTGCGTCGAGGCGCTCTTCGAGCGCCTCCTCCTCGCGCTCGGTCATGACCGCTACGCGCTGCCCATCCAGGGCTTTGAAATCGAACCGCCGAGTGTCGGCGAGGTGCTCGAGCTCCACATGCCGGAGCGAGGAGAAGATCGTTTCGGTGCGTCCCGGGAATTCGCGCTCCCACTCCGCGAGCATCTTCTTGATCGCGACGCGCTGCAGGTTGTCCTGCGAGCCGCACAGCTTGCACGGGATGATGGGGAAATCTCTGCCGCGTGCGTAGCGCTCTATGTCGCGCTCAGGAACGTACGCCAGGGGCCGGATGACGATGTGGCGACGGTCCTCGGACAGCAGCTTCGGCGCCATGGCCTTCAGCCGCCCAGCGAAGAAGAGATTGAGGAATAGCGTCTCGACGATGTCATCGCGGTGATGGCCGAGCGCTATCTTGGTGATGCCATTCTCAGCGGCAAAGCGGTAGAGGGCGCCGCGGCGCAGGCGCGAGCACAGGCCGCACATCGTCCGCTCGGGGCCGATCACGCGCTTCACCACGCTGTAGGTGTCCTGCTCGATGATCCTGAAATCGACTCCCAGGCGAGTGAGAAATGCCGGCAGCACGTGGGCCGGAAACTCAGGCTGCTTCTGGTCGAGATTGACGGCGAGCAGCTCGAAACGCACCGGCGCACTGCGCTGAAGTGAAAGCAGCAGGTCGAGAAGCGTGTAGGAATCCTTGCCACCTGACATGCAGACCATCACCCGATCGCCGGCACTGATCATGCCGAAGTCCGCGATCGCCTTGCCGACGCAACCGCGCAGGTGCGCCTGCAGGCGCTGAAAGGTTCTCGAAGGCTTTGCGATCGGGTCACTCACGGGGAGTGATCCTACCAGCGCCTGCCGGGTGGAAGCTCGACGGCTGACGAAGTATTGACTCAGGCGGCGGCGCTGTTCTGTGCGCTCTCTAGATACTTCGACTCGACATAACGCACGAACGACACGGCGGACAGTGGCCGGCCGGTCGCGCTCTTCAGCAGGTCCTGCACGGGTACCTTGGCGCCCAAGCTGTGGACATGTTCCCGCAGCCAATCAAAGAGACCGGTGTAGTCGCCGGAGGCGAGCTGCTCGTCGAGCTCGGGAACCTCTGTGCGCAGTGTCTCGTAGAGTTGCGCTGCGATGACGGCACCGAGGGCGTAGGACGGGAAGTAACCGAACGATCCAACTGCCCAGTGGATGTCCTGCAGACAGCCGTCGGCATCGTTGGTCGGCCGGATTCCCAGGCGCTGCTCCATCCCGGCGTTCCAGGCTTCGGGCAAATCGCGCACGGCGAGGTCCCCGCTCAACAGGTCCTTCTCCAGCTCGTAACGCAACATGATGTGCAGCGGGTAGGTAAGCTCGTCCGCGTCGACACGGATCAGTCCACGCTTCACCCGAGTCAGGTGCGAGTAGAGACTTTCCACGTCCCATTCGGGACCGCTGACGCCAAAGTGCTTCAGCAGCAGAGGCTGGACGTAGCGCACGAAAGGTCGGCTGCGGCAGATGATCATCTCGATCAGCAGAGACTGACTCTCCTCGAGCGCCATGCCGCGATCACGCCCCACTGGCTGGTCCCGCCAGTCCTGCGGCAGGCCCAGGTCGTACATCGCGTGGCCTGTCTCGTGCAGAGCGCCCAACAAGCCGGAAAATGGCTCGTTCGCATCCAGGCGTGTGGTCACGCGGATATCGCCGGAGACTCCCTCCGTGAAGGGATGCTCGCTCTCGTCGAGGCGTCCGCGCTCGAATGGGAATCCAATCGCTTTCATGACTTCCAGGATCAGTGCCCGCTGCTTCCCGGGCGGGAACTTGCCGCTGAGCGGCGGCAACGGCCGAGTCTCCTGCAGCGAGATGGCCTCGCGGATCAGCGACGGCAGGCGGCGCGAGAGCGCCTTGAACATTGCATCGATGTCGCCGGTGGTGATTCCCGGGCTGAACTCGTCCACCAGCGCATCGTAAGGAGCCAGGTTCAGTGCCTGCCCGAGGAGTGCCGCTTTGTCCCGCACGAGGTGGACCATCTCTTCCAGGTGCGGCGCGAACAGCTCGAACTTGCCCTGCTGGCGGGCTTCGAGCCAGCGGGCTTCGGCTCGCGAGGCGGCCTTGGTGAGCCGGGAGATCAGCGTGACGGGCGTGGCAATTGCGTGGTCTCGCTGGCGGCGCATCTCGCGCAGGTTGGCGACCTGCCAGTCCACCAATCCCTGGCTGTTCGCCTGAGCGCGATCAAGAAGGCGGGTGATCCGCGGTGTGGTCAGTAGCGCGTGGTGCTCGGTCTCCAGCGCGGCGAGCTGCTCACCGCGTACGTCGGCGCTGCCTCGCGGCATCATGACGGCGGCATCCCAACGCAGCAGCGAGAGGGCACCGCGGAAGGCGTACAGGCGTTTGAACTCCTGTTCGAGTTGCTTATAAGGCGAGGCTGACATTGGTTCGGTACTCGGGTCGCGATCCACGGCAGTGTGGATCGGGAGTGGGATGGCGGCTAGTTTACCAGCGGGGCCATGGCGAGCTGGCTTTGTTCAAAAATATATTGTTATTAAACAAACACTTACATGCCAGATAGAGTGGTTGACAAGCCGCCGGCGGGGACCTGGCTTTCTTTACATATTCTGTGAAATCGCGGGGAGCGATTGCCAGGTCCGCATCGCCCGCTTGCGCTCGGAACCCCACTGGTAACCGCCGAGCTCGCCGTCCTTTCTCAGCACGTTGTGGCAAGGGATGAGCCATCCGACGGGGTTTGCGCCCACCGCCTGGCCCACCGCACGGGGACCGCTGGGTTGGCCGATGGCGCCGGCCACCGCCGTATACGTGGTGCCGCCCTGCCCTCCGAGGTCGAGCAGCGCCTGCCAGACCTTGAGTTGGAAGTTCGTGCCGGCCACGTTAACCGGGAGGGGTTTTGCTTTGGGGTGTGCGCGGGGTTGGGCAGCGGAGCCTTCCGCCCAGATGCTTTGGGCGATGGCGTTGGCGTGTTTGTCGTCGTGACTCAGCCGGGCATCCGGCCAGCGCTCCTGGAGCTCGCGGGCCGCTGCGCGCTCCTTGCCGGGATCCACGAAGGCCAGGTGGCAGACTCCTCGGGGGGTGCTGGCGAGCAATGCCGTGCCGAAGGGCGTGTTGCTGAAGCCGTAGCGGATGAGGATGCCGCGCCCCTGAGCTTTGAGCTCGCCGGGGGTCATGGCATCGAGCGTGACAATGAGATCGTGGAGGCGCCCGGGGCCTGACAGGCCTACCGAGTAGGCTGCATCGAGCACGGAAGGCTGGGACTTCAGCGCATCCTTCGCGGCTGTCCCGGTCACGAAGGCCAGATATTGTTTCGGAGTCACGCCGGCCCAGCGCCTGAACAGGCGGTTGAAATGGAACTCCGAGAGATTGGCCCGCGCGGCCACGGTGGCGAGACGTGGCTGCTCCCGATAGTGCTCGTCGATATAGCGAATGGCGCAGGCGATCCGCGCGAAATCGCGGCTGTCGACGAAGCTGGCTGTGGATGCGGTCATGTGTCGCATGATACGGAGCACCCCGGGAATGCAGCGACCCGATTCTTGCGCGGCGGGGGCCGGTGGTGGGCAGGGTGCGGCGCGGGCTGGCGGACTCATCAGCTACACTGGATGACCGATGGAAAAAGAAGTCTGGACCTGGACAACGCGACGCCTGCCTCTACCTGCGCGCATGGCGCGTTGGGGGCACTTCGGTACGCCGATTCTGCTGCTGCCGAGCGCCGGGGGGGATTTCCAGGAGGTCGAGCATTTTCGCCTGGTCGAGGCGCTCGGCGGTCTGATCGGCCAGGGACGGATCAAGGTGTACTCCGTGGACGGTTTGCCGGCGCGTACCTGGCTGGGCAACGCTCCAGCCGAGGAGTGCGTCCGGTTCGAGAAGCGCCACGATGCCTTCCTGTGCAAGGAGGTCGTTCCTCGCATCTGCCGGGACTGTCAGGTCGACTCGATTACTCCCATCATCGCGGGCGCCTCGCTGGGGGCTTTCACGGCGGTGGCGGAGATCTGTCGGCACCCGGAGGTGTTTCGGGCGGCCGTGGGGCTGAGCGGCGTGTACGATCTCGCGCGCCGACTTCGCGGTGTCTCGAGCGAGAAGATCCGCTCATTCTCGGCCGCGTCGCTGTTACGGCTGGGCTCGAAGCTCGAGCCTTTGCGACAGCGGATGATCGTGCTCGCCAGCGGGGAGGGCGGCCACGAGACGGCCGCCGAGTCCACGGCCCTCGCCGCGGCGCTCGAGGCGCAGCGGATACCCTTTCGGCTGCACCTATGGGGCCCGGCGCACGACCATGCATGGTCCAGCTGGCGCGCCATGCTGCCCCAACTGCTGGCGGAGCAGCTTTGAGAAACCGCTCCTCACAGCAGATGGCCGTTGCGCCAGCACTGCAGCAATGCAGGCCACCTGGAGGCCACGATGCCGATGCCGATCGACACGGTGAGCAGCAGCAGCAGCACCAGTGCAAGGAGAAAACGGCGCATGGACGAAGCGAGTCCCCCAGAACCCCAGGCAACATGCCAGCATGACACGGCCGCTACATCATAAACCGGCAGATTGCCCATGAAACTGACTGTCTGTCTGCTGGCCTCGGAGGCCGCGCCGTTCTCCAAGACGGGCGGCCTGGCGGATGTATCGGCGGCCCTCGCCAAGTTCCTGCATTCGGCGGGGCATGAGGTGAAGTTGTTCACTCCGCTGTATTCCTCCATCGACCGCAAGGCGCATCCGATGAGCCCGGTGGAGGCACTGCAGAACCTCGAGGTGATCGTCGGCCCGCACCGCTACGTGATGTCAGTCATGACTGCCGCACTGCCCGGCTCGAGCGCGCCGGTACTGTTTCTCGAGTGTCCGGTGCTGTTCGAGCGCAAGGTGCTATACACGAGCGATCCGGACGAGCACCTGCGGTTCCTGGCCTTCACGCGTGCCGTATTCGCCTGCTGCCAGCACATGAAGTGGTCCCCTCACATCCTGCATTGCAACGACTGGCACACCGCCTTCGGACCCCTGCTGCTGAAGGCCGCCTACAGTTGGGATGCCCTCTTCCGGCAAACCCGCTCGATCCTCACGATTCACAACATCGGCTACCAGGGCGTCTTCAACGCCGCCTTCAGCGGCGATCTGGCCCTGGGCGAGAAAGCCTACCTGCTGCATCAGGATGACCTGCGTGTCGGGCGCGTCAATCCACTGCGCCACGGCATCCTGTATGCGGATGCCATCACGACGGTCAGTCCGACCCATGCGCGGGAGATCTGTACGGACGAATACGGCATGGGCCTGCAGGATTCTCTGCGTGCGCGCGGCGACTCTCTCACCGGCATCCTGAATGGGGTGGACTACGATGAGTGGGACCCGCGGCGCGACCGCTACCTGCCCCGACATTTCGATCCGAACACACTGTCGATCAAGGCGCAGCTCAAAAAGGAGCTGCTGAGGCGCCTGGACCTGACGGTGCCTGCGGTGACGCCTCTGGCGGGAATGGTGAGCCGGCTGGCCTCGCAGAAGGGCATCGACCTGATGTTCGAATCGGTGCCGCAGGTGCTGGACTGGCGCGAGTTTGCCTTCATTGCCCTGGGCAGCGGAGATCCTCCCTACGAAGCGTTCCTCACTCAGCTCGAGGAGAGCTATCCCGGGCGTGTCGTTTACCGGCGCGGCTATGACGATGAGCTGGCGCACTGGATCGAGGCCGCGAGCGACATGTTCCTCATGCCCTCGCGCTACGAGCCATGCGGCCTCAACCAGATGTACAGCCTGCGGTACGGCACGGTGCCGGTGGTGCGCCGAACGGGCGGCCTGGCCGACTCGGTCGAGCCCTACGACTGCGAGAGCGGTCTGGGCAGCGGAATCGTATTCAACGACTTCGACTCCGAGGCGCTGGAGTGGGCGATCAACACCGCGCTCGATCTGTATTCGGAGCCGCAGCACTGGAGCCGCCTGGTGCGCAATGGGATGAGCTGCGACTTCTCCTGGCAGCGCCAGGGGGCGCTGTACCTCGAGGTCTACGAGCGTGCGCTGGCATGAGGCGCGCCGAGCAGTCCGTGCACGCTGACAGGAGCCGATCGGAGGATCCTGAGCTGAAGCTCGCCTGGATTGACAGCCCGGTCGGACGGTTGCTGGCGGGTGCTACGGAGCGGGCCTTGCGCATTGTGCTGTTCGAAGGCCGGTGCTCTCCGCCCGGGTCGTACGCGGCTAATCCGATCCTGGATGCAACACGGCGCCAGCTGGCGGAATACTTCGCGGGCCAGCGCACGGTCTTCGATGTGCCGCTCGAGTACCCGGGTACGGCGTTTCAGGAACGGGTTTGGGACACGCTGCGCGGGATCGGATATGGCGAGACGGTATCCTATGCGGAGCAGTCACGGCGCATCGGGGACGAGCTGGCCGTGCGGGCCGTGGCGCAGGCCAACGGGCAGAATCCGATTGTGATCCTGATTCCGTGTCATCGGGTGATCTATGCGGATGGCAGTCTCGGCGGCTACGGCGGCGGTCTGCTGCGCAAGCAGTTTCTCCTGGACCTGGAACGCGGTGACCGGCTCTTGTAGCACCCTTCGAGCGCCGCGCGGGCCCGAGGAACAGTGCTCGACTTCAGAACCTGGAACTCCCGGTGGTGGCGACCGTTTGTCGCATTTCGCCGAAGGTTGTGCCGGCGCCCGGACATCTGTAATCCTGGCGCGGCGACCGATAGTGCGTGCACTTGTCAACTCGGGGCACTCAACATGAGCCGACGACTCGCGACCCTTCTGACCTGCGCGCTGGCACTCACGCTGGCTGCGTGCGGGGGCTCCTCATCGGGGACGGACATGCCGAGCTCTCCGTCCCCACCGATGCCGCCCACTCCCGGCTCCATGGCGCCTTCCATTATGACTCAGCCCGTCAATGCGACGGTGCCGGTTGGGCAGACCGCCCTGTTCCAGGTTGTCGCACAGGGCTCCACGCCGCTGATGTATCAGTGGTATCGCGACTCCACTGCGATCTCGGGTGCCACGGGTGCGATGTATACGACTGCAGCGGTGACGACGAGTGACAACGGCGCGACTTTCAAGGTGATTGTCAGTAACGCGGCGGGAACCGTGACCAGCAGCACCGTGACCCTCACGGTTGGCCCCGCGGGCACCACTGGCACGGACGTGACGACATTCAAGAACGACTTGGGCCGCACGGGGCAAAATCTGGCGGAAACCACCCTCACGCTCGCCAATGTCAACTCGACCACTTTCGGCTTGCTGCGCGTGATCCCCGTGGACGGCAAGGTGGACGCGCAGCCTCTGTTTCTTTCGAAGCTCACGGCAGCCGGGGGCAGCCACAACGCCGTATTCGTCGCGACCGAGAACGACTCGGTGTATGCATTCGACGCCGACAGCGGCGCCGCTCTCTGGCATGTCTCGCTGCTGAAATCGGGCGAGATGACCAGTGGCAATCACAGCTGCTCGCAGGTAGATCCGGTGATCGGGGTTACCTCCACGCCCGTCATTGACCGCACGGCGGGTCCGCATGGCGCGCTGTACGTGGTGGGCATGTCGCTGGATTCGGCCTCGATGTATCACCAGAGGCTGCATGCGCTGGACCTCACCACCGGCGCTGAGTTGTTTGGCGGCCCGATGGAGATTTCCGGATCCTTCATGAACGCCTCGGGGACCACGACATTCAGCCCCGGGCAATACGAGGAACGGGCGGCGTTACTGCTGGCAAACGGCGTGATCTACACTTCGTGGACCTCGCACTGTGACATCGCGCCGTATGGGGGCTGGATCATTGCATTCAACAAGTCGACCCTGGCGCAGACCTCGGCGCTGAACGTCGCTCCTTCCAGCGGGGCGGCCCTCAGCGGCGGCAATGACTTCGACATGAACGGGCCGGCGATCTGGATGAGCGGCGACGGCCCGGCAGCGGATTCCGCCGGCAATGTCTACCTGCTCACCGGCAATGGCCGGTTCGAGCCGACGCTGGATGCCAACGGCTTTCCGAACCAGGGCGACTTCGGCAATTCGTTCCTGAAGATCTCCGGTGGGGCCGGCTCACTCGCCGTGGCGGACTACTTCGCCATGTCGAACGAGGTTGACGAGTCCTCCCAGGATGGCGACCTGGGCTCCGGCGGCGAGATGCTTCTGCCGGATCTGACCGACAGCACCGGCACCGTCCGGCACCTGGTCGTGGGTGCCGGGAAAGACGGGAACATCTACGTGGTCGATCGCGACAACATGGGCAAATTCAGCCCCAGCGCCAACCACATCTGGCAGGAGCTGGATGGCGTGGTGAGCGGCGGCGTGCGCGCTTCGCCGGCCTACTTCAACTCCAGGCTCTACTACGGTGATGCCAGCGGGACCCTCAAGGCCTTCAGCATCGCGAACGCGAAACTCTCGACGACTCCGACCTCCCAGTCGGCCGCCTCATTCACCTATCCCGGAGCCTCCCCCACCATCTCGGCGAACGGCTCCAGCAACGGGATCGTGTGGGCGCACGAGAACACGGACCCCGCCGTGCTGCATGCCTACGATGCGACGAACCTCGCGCATGAGCTCTACAACAGCAACCAGGCCTCGGGCTCGCGCGATCATTTCGGCACGGGTAACAAGTTCATCGCCCCGACGATTGCGGGGGGCAAGGTGTTTGTGGGCACGACGAACGGGCTGGCCGTGTTCGGGTTGCTGGCACACTGAGCTCAGGCGGCAACGCCCTACTGGAGCTTGAAGGTGCCCTGCTCGTCGAACGGAATGGAGCGCAGCAGTCCCTCGGACAGTGCGATCTTGCCGGTGAGGTGGTAATCGATCTGATTGCCGCCCTGCCCGAGTAGCTTGACCAGCAGGCCGGCCATGTTGGCCGAGGCGCTCATCTCGAAATCCGCCTCGCCGAGGGACGGCACGACGAAGCTCGAAGCCGACTCGCCATGGGCAAATTCCTCGCCGTCGAGCTCCACGACGTAAGTGATGCCCCGCACAGACAGCGCCCGACCGTTGGGGTTATGGACGCGGAGGCGTATCTTGAGATCCTGATGCCACAGGTCGCCCTTGAGGAGCTGGATGTTGAGTACGGACAGCCTCGGGGTCTGCAACTTCGGGACAAACAGCGAGCAGCCACCCAGCACCAGCGCCACGGCCAGCCAGGCCGTCACCCGGCTGCTACGCACGACCGTACATCCCATTGAGAAGCCGGCATTGCGAGGCCAGCGGCGTGGTCAGCGCGGCCGGCGGCAGTCGCCAGCTCCAGTTGCCCTGAGCCGTCCCCGGGGTGTTGAGTCGAGCCTCGGAGCCCAGTCGCAGAAGATCCTGCACGGGTATGACGGCCAGAGCGCCCACGGATCCGAGCGCGGCCCGGATCAGCGCCTCGGGCATGGCCTCGGGGGTCAGGCGCAGGAAGAGCTCGAGGCGACGCAGTGTTTCCCCGTCCAGGGTCGAATACCAACCGAGCGTCGTGTCGTTGTCGTGGGTGCCGGTGTACACGACACTGTCCGGCTCGTGCATGTGCGGCAAATGGGGACTGTCGGGAGCGCCACCGAAGGCAAACTGCAGCACGCGCATGCCCGGGAGTTTGAAATTCCGGCGGAGGGCTTCGACGTCCGGGGTGATCACGCCCAGGTCCTCCGCAACGATCGGCAGATCACCGAGCTGCCGCTGCAACAGCCGTATCAGCTCCTCGCCGGGGGTGTGATGCCAGGCGCCCGTGCGCGCATCGGGTGCCCCGGCCGGAATGGCCCAGTGTGCTGCCAGCGCCCTGAAATGATCGATGCGCAGAACGTCGACGCGATCAAGCTGGCCGGCGACGCGGCCCCGCCACAGAGCGAAGCCATCATTGCGCATGGCGTGCCAGTCATACAGAGGATTGCCCCAGAGCTGCCCGGTCTCCGAGAAGTAGTCCGGCGGCACGCCGGCGACCGCGAACGGCTGGCCTGTGGCATCGAGCTGAAACTGTCGGCGCTGGACCCACGTCTCGGCGGAATCAGGCGCCACGTAGAAGGGCAAGTCGCCGAGCAGGCGGATGCCACGCGATTGCGCATGCTCGCGCAGTCGCCCCCACTGGACACTGAAGGCAAACTGCTCCGCCTGAATGCGTTGGATCGGCGCGTCCAGCTCCTTCCGCGCTCGTACCATCGTCTCGTGCTCACGGTCGCGGACTTGCGCGGGCCACAGCCACCAGGGCTCTCCGTGGCGCACGGCACTGAGCGCCTCGTACAGCGCATAGTCGGCCAGCCAGGGTGCCGAGCAGGCCAGGAAAGACTCGTACAGTGGCGAGTCCGTGTCAGGGAGCTCTTCCTTGTCCACGAACGCGTAGTTGCCCGCAAAGTCCGAGCGTACCCAGTAGGGGGAGCCGTCAGCGCCTGTTGGTCCGACGGGAAGGATCTGCCACAGGCTGAAGCCGGCACTCGCCAGCCAGTCAACGAACGCGCGCCCGCCCCGGCCCAGTGCCGCATCCATGCAGCCGAGATGCAGCAGCACACCCGCCCGCCGCCGATCGAAGACCGGGAGGCGCATCAGGCGTTGGCACGACGCATGACACCGCCGTGTTCCGGCAGGCCGCGGCCGACCGAAATCGGCTCCGACAGACTCTCGGGAGGCTTCAGGCCGAGGAGCCGGTAGAGATTCAGGAGCTGGCGACGATAGAGGCGGTCGAACTGCGCGACCGCTTCCTGCGCGTTGTAGTCACCAAACCACCAGAACCAGTCCGAGCTCTCGCACAGGGCCAGCTGACGCTCGGCGTCGGCGCGCTGCTCGGCGGGCAGCGATTCAATCTGCAGAACGCGGTCGAAAGCCTCCTTCGCCTCGCACAGCAGATCCCACGCCCGGTTCTTCGCTGGGTCTCCCATCCAGGTCGCGAGCGTGCCGTGCACCCAACTTCCGGCCACGAGCCGTGACAGCGGCAGGGGCTCCAACTTGCGGTTCAGGCATTCGCCGAGGGTGGTCAATTCGAGTTGCGGATGACTGGCCAGTGCGGTGTACAGAGCATGGAGGAAGTAATAGCCGTTGAACGGGTAATGCTCCCAGGCATTCTCGCCGTCGAGTGCGATCACCACGACGTGATTGCGCGAATCCGCATAGCGGCTCGCAAGCTGTGTGAGCTCGCTGACGAGATGATTGGCCGCGTCATCGCCGTGCCAGGTCGCATAGGTGAAGCCGATCAGGTCCGAGAGCGCATCGTCCCGGAAGAAGGTCGTCACCGAGCTGCCCGGAAGCCGATAGGGACAGTTGTAGGCGAGCGGCTCCTCGGCCGATTGCGGGCTCACCGCAGCGAGACTGTTGCGCAGGACGTTGGTGCTGGTCGCAGCCCAGCGAAACCCGAACCGCTCGAGTATCTCGAGGGTGGCGCGGCTGACCGCACCCTCGGATGGCCAGCAGCCGACCGGCCGCACACCGAAGGCCCGCATGAACACGCGCAAGCCCTCTTCCATGTGCCAGGCGGCACGCTCGACACCACCGATGTAACCGGCGTGTCGCGGCAGCGTCATGGTCGGAACCGCCTCGCGAGCGGATTGGAAGTCCACCAGAAGCGGCACGATGGGATGTCCATAGGGGGTGACAGACAGCTCGCACTGCCCGCGCTCGCTCAGGCGGCGAAACCGCGGCACGATCGAGGCGATCTGCTGTCCGACCAGCGCGAGCAACTGACGGCGCTGCTCGGCGGTGAAGCCGCGGCCCTGGTCGGAGAGAGAGGTTGGCAAAGGATCGCTACGACGGACGGTCTCGCCCAGCCAGGCGAGGTGGTACCACACGGCCAGATCCTGGATGAGCTGATTGGAGGCGTACCCCACGCGCTCCGGTGTCGCGAGGGTTTCCGCAATCGTGGCGAGCTCGAGATAGGGGCCGAAGCGCTCGATCATCTGCTTGCGCTGGGCCCGCAGACAGGCACGCATCAGCTCCAGCCGCTCGGCCGGATCGCGCGGCACCGGATCGGGGCCCAGCAGGGCCAGCACGGGATCCGGCAGCGGGCCGCCGGAGCGCAGATGCTCACTCACCCGCTGCGCGATCTCTTCCAGCTGCTCGATGAGAACGGGCGTGAAGTTGACGACCGCGCGCGCATTGGGAATAGCCTCGAGGTGCGCGGCCATGTCGCTGTAATCCTTGATCGCGTGCAGGTACGTCCAGGGCAGTACGTATTCCCCGGTCAGCGCGTCGCGATAATGCGGCTGATGCATATGCCACAGCAGCACGACGGGAAGGCGGCCGGATGAGCTCATTTCTGCTGCGTCTGCAGTCTGCGCAGCATGTCAGGCGTTACCAGGACGACGCCCTTCCCGGTTACGTGAAAGCGCTGGCTGTCCTGCTGTTTATCCACACCAATGCGCATCGCGTTGGGGATCTCGCAGCCCTCGTCGAGAATGGCTCCCTGGATCACGCACGAGGTACCGATCTCCACGTGCGGGAGGATCACCGAGCGCTCGATGAGCGAGCGCTCATCGACGCGCACATCGGAAAACAACAGCGATTGGCGCACCACCGCGCCCGAGATGATGCAGCCGCCCGACACGACGGAGTTGACCGCGGTGCCGCGGCGACCGTCCTCATCGAGGATGAACTTGGCCGGCGGCTGCTGGACCTGGTAGGTCCAGATCGGCCACTCCTGGTCGTAGATATTCAGCTCGGGCTTGACGTGCACCAGCTCGAGGTTGGCGTCATAGAACGCATCGATGGTTCCGACGTCACGCCAGTAGCTCTGGGCGCGCGTCTGCACGTCCTGGAACGGGTAGGCGAACACCTGCATGTTGTTGCCGATCGCCTTGGGCAGCACATCTTTGCCGAAATCGTGCGCGGAGGCGCCGTCGGCCGCATCCTCGCCGAGCAGCTTCTCGAGCAGCCGTGTGTTGAATACGTAGATTCCCATGGAGGCCAGGATCGAACCCGGGCGCCCCGGGAGCGTGTCGGGCACGGCCGGCTTCTCGGCAAAGCGAGTCACGCGGTTCCACTCGGTCGCCGTGAGCACGCCGAAATTGCGTGACTCGGCGCTCGGCACCTCCACGACTCCGACCGTGATATCCGCGCCCTTCTCGACGTGATAGGCGATCATCGGACCGTAATCCATCTTGTAGATATGGTCGCCGGCCAGCACGAGAACGTGCTTCGGACGGTGCGAGAGGATCAGGTCGATATTCTGGTAGACCGCATCCGCCGTGCCCTGGTACCACACCGGACCGATCTGCTGCTGCGCCGGGATGACTTCCACGAACTCGCCGAACTCCCCTCGCAGGTAGCTCCAGCCGCGCTGCACGTGCTGGATCAGCGACTGTGCCTTGTATTGCGTCAGGATGGAGATCTGGCGGATGCCGGAGTTGACACAGTTGGACAGGACGAAGTCGATGATGCGGAACTTGCCGCCGAAAGGTGTCGCCGGCTTGGCGCGATGGGCGGTCAGATCCTTCAGCCGCTCGCCGCGGCCGCCGGCCATGATGACCGCCAGCGTCCCGCCGGTCAGGCGGCTGACGTAGCGTCCGGAAGAGGCTCGCGCGGGTTGTCGGGGCATGGCTACGGAAAAAGACTCGAAGGGGCAGGCGCGGGTACTAAACCGCAGGAATCGCGCTCACGCAAGGCTCTCGTGCCCAAACCGGGAAGCTCGGACGGGACTAGAGCCACTTCATCAGGCCCAGCTCGTTCGGATGAGAGAGCAGCTCGTGCCAGGGATAGATGCGCATTTCGGTAGCGAACTGGCCGCACTGCTTGGGCTCGACGTCGAGCACGAACACGGCGGCGCCGTCGGACTCATGCTCGCCGGTTGCCGTGAGCGCGGCCCGCCAGATCCCGTCGGGCTCATCGTGCCCATAGGCGGACAGAGGAGGAAAGCCGAGGTCGGCCTCGGGCAGCAGCCGTCGCGCGACGAACTCGACGCGGACATCCGATGGCTGCATGCCATTGAGCCCTGCTGCGACTTTCAGTTTCAGCCGCGCGCCGCGCGGCAGGTCCGGCGCCGCATCGTCCAGCAGGCGCAGGCTCACCTTGGACCATGCCTGGCGCACGCGCTGCTTCCAGTCAGCGAGCTGACGCGCGCCCGCGAAGCCATCGGCAGCGAGCCGGCGGTATTGCCGGGCGGCCGGCTGATACAAGCCGCGCGTGTAGTCATATAGCACCCGGTCCATGTTGAACCGCGGGATGACGGTGCTCATCGCGCGCTTGCTGCGCCGGACCCATTCGGGCGAGCAATCGCCGTTCTTGCGGTCGTAGTACAGCGGGATCACTTCCTCCTCGAGCGTGTCGAAGATCATTTCCGCTTCGAGGGCATCGCGGCGTTCGGGGTCCTGGGCGTTCGCCGGAGGAATTCCCCAGCCGTTGTCCTGCATCCACCCTTCCGCCCACCAGCCATCGAGAATGCTCAAGTTGAGGCGGCCGTTGATGGCCGCCTTGATGCCCGAGGTCCCGCTCGCCTCCAGCGGCGCAATCGGATTGTTGAGCCACACGTCCACACCCGACACCAGCCAGCGGGCAAGCTGCAGATCGTAGTCCTCCAGGAACACGACGCGGCCCAGGAACTCCGGCGTCGTCATGAGCTGGCGAACCTCGCGCAGCACCTGCTTGGCGGGCTCATCCGCAGGATGAGCCTTGCCGGCGAAGAGCATGAGCGTGGGACGCTCGGGATTGCTCAGCAGCCGGGCCAGGCGCGCGCGGTCCCTGAACAGCAGAGTGGCACGCTTGTAGGTAGCAAAGCGCCGCGCGAATCCAATGGTGAGCACATCCGGCCGTGCCGGATCGAGGAAGCGGGTGACGTGCCGGAGCTGGCCGGGACTGAGTCCCTTGCGCTGGTACTCACGCTCCAGGCGCTCGCGCACGCTCGCCAGCATTCGCGACTTCACCTCCTGTGAGGTCGCCCAGTAACGATCGTTGGGGACCTGCGCGAGGGAGTTCCAGAACTCGCGATCGCGAAACCGCTCGCGCCAGTCACGCCCCAACTCCTGGTCGAACAAGTCCGCCCATCTCTGATGAAGGAAGGTCGGCACGTGGACGCCGTTGGTCACGAAGCCGACCGCGTTCTCCTCGGGGCGCACTTCGGGCCACTGATCCGCCACCAGGCGCGAGGTTACCGCGGCATGGATGCGGCTGACGGCGTTCACATGCCGCGTGGCGTTCAGCGCCAGCCGGGTCATGTTGAACAGGCCGGGGACCGAGGGAGAGCGTCCCAGGTCGAGAAAGCGCTCGATGGTGATCCCCAGATCGCGGATGAAATCCCCGAAGTGCGCGATGATGAGGTCGTGTGAGAACGCGTCGTGCCCGGCGGCCACGGGCGTGTGAGTGGTGAACACGCAGTCCGAGGCGACCGCTTCGAGGGCCGCATTGTACGGAAGACCTTCCATCAGGCGCTCGCGAAGCAGCTCGAGGATCAGGAAGGCCGCGTGGCCTTCATTCAGATGCCACACCTCGGGAGCGATCCCCAGCGCTCGCAGCGCCCGGGTGCCACCAATCCCGAGGATCATCTCCTGGCGGATCCGGGTCGACTCGTCACCGCCATACAGTCGATGCGTGATATCGCGATCGGATGGGGCGTTCTCCGGGCAGTTGGTATCCAGCAGATACACGGGAATCCGCCCGACCTGCGCCTTCCACAGACGTGCCAGCACATCGCGGCCGGCAATTCGGACGACGACCTGGACCCACTCGCCGTTGGCTTTACGGGCAGGCTCGACCGGCAGATCTCTCGGGTCACGCTCGGTGTACTCGGCATGCTGCATGCCGTCGTTGTCGACGGTCTGAGTGAAGTAGCCCTGCTCGTACAGCAACCCGACTGCGACGAAGTTCGCGCGCGCGTCGCTGGCGGCCTTGCAGTAGTCACCGGCCAGCACGCCCAGGCCTCCGGAATAAATCTGGAAGCTCTCGTGAAAGCCATATTCGGCGCAGAAATAGGCGACCAGCGGTGCGTCGGCGGTTGGGGAGGCGGCGGACAGATAGGCATCGAGTGTCTGCAACGCCTGGTTGTAACGGGCCAGATAGACGGAGTCCTGCGAGACCGCATCCAAGGTGCTCTGGCTGACGCAGCGGAGCATGAGTCGGGGATTACCGCCGGTCTGTTTCCACAGCTCCGGATCCAGGTCCTCGAACAGCGCGCGGGCGGGACGATGCCAGCTGAAAAACAGGTTGCTGGTGAGCTCCGGCAAGCGCCGCAGCTCTCCCGGGAGCACGGGAGTGACTTCAAGGAGCGGGTTTCTCATCCGTTTTTCCGCTTTCAGTTCGCAAAAAAGGTGCAGTCTAGCAGCGCAAGCCGCGCCGGCCGACCCAAAGAACAAGCCCTGCGCTGGCGGAGCCTCGTGCTGCGGCGTCGGCTCACCTCGGAGACTGAATGCGACGAGCGGTGCTGTGGCGTCGACAGTATTAGTTGAATCATAGTATTAGTTGAATCATAGTATTAGTGAGTTCATAGTACTAGCCTGTGGACGATAGTAGCGCGCGGAAGTTTCAGAAGGACCTCAACTCGGGGTTGGTCGCGCTCGTGCTGCTGGCGGTCCTGGAGCAGAGCACCGAGGACCTTTACGGGTACGAGATCGCCAAGCGGCTGCAGAGAGCGAACGAAGGGGAAGCGCTGTTCAAAGAGGGAACCGTCTACCCCGTGCTGCGCGCCCTGAGCGCTTCGGGGCTTCTCACCAGCCGGGTGGTGCCCTCGTACGCCGGCCCTCCGCGCCGCTACTACCGAATCACCGATGAAGGCCGAGCCGTGCTGAGCAACTGGAGCGCCATCTGGCGCCAGACGCGTGACTTCGTCGATCGCTTCATCGAAATGAGCCCAGGAGTCCAACCATGAGCCGATCCGCCCCTCGCTCCATCGACGAATACCTGAAACAGCTGCGCGAGGCCCTCGAGGGTGCGGATCCCGCACTCATCCAGGACGCACTGTACGATGCCGAGGAGTATCTGCGAGCCGAAATCGCCGCGCATCCAGGGAAATCGGAAGCGGACGTGCTGGAGCTGATCGCCACCACTTATGGCGCCCCCGACGAGGTGGCCGCTGCCTACCAGGCAACCGAGGCGAAGGTGAAGGAGGCGCTGCGCCCTCCCACACCCCGGGCCGCGCAATCCCCCAGCGCCCTGCGCCGCTTTTTCGGCGTGTACTCCGATGCTCGGGCCTACACATCTCTGTTCTATATGCTGCTGACGCTCGCGACCGGGATCGTGTACTTCGTGTTCGTCGTGACCGGCCTCTCGATGTCCTTCGGCCTGGCGTTCCTGATCATCGGCATCCCGTTCTTCCTGGCCTTCATCGGCATGGCGCGCGTGATCTCGCTCGGAGAAGGTCGCCTGCTGGAGGCGATCACGGGTGAGCGGATGCCTCGGCGTCCGGTGCACCCGGGGGCAGACAGTGGTTGGTGGGCGCGCATCGTGGAGATGCTGCGGGACTCGCGCACCTGGACGACGCTGGCCTACCTCGTTCTGATGCTGCCGCTGGGAATCGTGTACTTCACGATTGCCACCGCGGGGATCGCGCTCGGGGGCGGTCTCATCGTGGCTCCCGTCATCGCGCTGGGGCAGGTCTTCGGTTGGCCCTGGACAGACGGGACAGTGCACCCTGCGTGGCTGGCCAGCGGCCCGGGCGTCGCGCTGTCGGTCGCGCTCGGCGTAGTGGTCTTCACGGCACTGATGCATCTGGCTCGCTCCATCGGACGGTTGCAGGTCGTGATCGCCCGAGCGTTGCTGGTGAAGCCCGGCATGTGAGGAGAGGCTCGCGGTAAACTCCGTGCATGCATTCGATCCTTCTGGCGGCCGCGGCGATGGTCCTAGCGGCGGCGGCCCCAGGCCGGCTTTTCGCGGCGGAACCACCTCCGGGGCATGCGCCTTCCGGCCAGGCACCGTCCGGCAAGTCCGCGCACGGATGCCTGGCCAATGGCGGCGGCTACCTGCGCGCGCAGATTCGCGGTGCACTGGTCCTGGATGTGGACCTGCACAACTCCGAGCTCGAGTGCGAGGGCGGGCCCCGGCCTGACGGGAGCGGCCTCCGAATCAGTTTTGCAGGACCCTTGCGCTCGGATGGGCGACGCCTGCGGGTGGTGTTCGGCGTGAGTAAGGCGTCGGAAGGCCAACCCGGACGCGCATTGCCCACGAACCTGACGCTGATCTTTGAAGGCGAATCGCGCCTCTTTGCCACACGTGGTGAAGACAAGTGCACGGTGGACCAACTTACGCAGGAACGACTGGGCGCGCTGGGTGGGCCGAGACGCTCGTACCGCGTCATTGCGCGCGGATTCTGCATCGCACCGGTGAGCTCCGTGTCGCAGCAGGAAAGCATCCTGGTGAGCCGTTTCGACTTCGCCGGACTCGTCACCTTCGAGGATGCCGAGACAGGAGTGACGAAGTGAGGAGTCGGGTCGCGCGCAGCATCACGACGATCCTGCTGGCGGCTCTGATCTTCCCAGCGGCTGTGATTTTGCCGCTGAGGCGGGCGATGGCACAGGGCGGAATCTCCCTCTACGACTACGAAGTGGTTCATGTGTACCCCCATGACCCGCATGCCTTTACCGAAGGGCTGTTCTATCTCAACGGCTACCTGTATGAGAGCACGGGCCTGCAAGCACACTCCTCCATCCGGAAGGTCCGGCTCGAGACCGGCGCGGTGCTGCAGGAAACGGCCGTGCCGGCTCAATATTTCGGCGAAGGCATCGTCAACTGGAAACATCGGCTCATCAGCCTGACCTGGAAGTCGCAGATCGGCTTCGTCCGCGACCTGGCGACTTTCAAGGTGCAGCGGCAATTTCAGTATCCCGGGGAGGGCTGGGCGCTCACCCAGGACGGCACGCGGCTCATCATGAGCGACGGCACGCCGGAGCTGAGATTCCTCAATCCGCAGACTCTCCAGGAGACCGGCCGGCTGCGGGTCACCGTCGCCGGCCGACCTTTGCCCAACCTCAACGAGCTCGAGTGGGTGCAGGGAGAGATCTATGCGAACGTCTGGCAGACGAATGTCATCGTGCGGATCAACCCCGGCAGCGGCGAGGTGGTCGGTGTGATCGATCTCGCCGGAATACTTCCGGCCTCGGACCACGTCGCCGGCCAGACGGACGTGCTGAACGGCATCGCCTACGATGCACGCCACGACCGCCTGTTCGTCACGGGAAAGAACTGGCCGAAGCTGTTCGAGATCCGCTTGAAGCGACGGGCGGTGGGGCCGCAGCCTTCGCGGTAGCCCGCACCAGAGGTTGCTATTGCGCGCCGATCACTTTCCAGCCGTCCCTCTCGCGGGCCGCATTCCGAAGAGCCGCGCTCGCGAAGAACACATCGGCGTGGTGGAAATCGATCGTCAGGGCGTCCACGGTGCCCAGGATGTCCATCCCGATGATCAGTGCCGGCTTGTCCTGCATGTCCCACACCTTGAAGATGTGGAAATCGCCATACACGAGCGTCGCGTCGGTGATCCGCAGCGCATCGATCACGATAGTCGGCGCCATCTGTGCATCCCCGGAGACGACTTCCATCGTCGCGCCATAGACATTGGCGAGCTGCCGTCGCTCGGAGCTATGCGGATGCCGGGCTCTCAGCGCCTCCAGCAGCGCGAGATTTCCCAGGCTTCGCTCCGAGCCGGTATCAATCACCGCGCGCACAGGGACGCCCCCCACGACCGCCTCCACGGTGACGAGCCCTGCGCCGAGGCGTCGGGCCGGAACGCGCATGAACCCCGAAGGCGTGCTACGCCGAGAGGCGCGGTAGATGACGACCCGGTTGTGCCGGAAATCGACGAGGAGGCGCTGTGACTGCAGGCCTGCCGCACCCAGAATGCCGTCGGCTCCAGCCATCAGGGGTGCCCAGACGACCGGGAAATTCGTGTCTTCGATGGACAGGTCGCCGGCCTGCAGCTTCGCGACGGTCACTCCGGGCACTCGCGCGGTGCCGGTAATGCCGTTCACCTGGACGGATGCTTCGGCATTGGGTTGGAGGCCGAGCCGGGCGGCGAGCGCCGGCGAGATCGTCGAGTGGGTGGCGCCGGTGTCCACGATGAAGCGGAACGGACCGCGGCCGTTGATCATGACGGGCGCCACGATCCGCCCGATGTGATCGAGGCGCGTGGGAGAGGCGAACAGCGCGGCGTCTGCGGAATCGGCAGCGGCCGATCCGGGCAGAGCCGGGGGCGGCAATTGCGGTCCGACGGGTTGAATCTGTGGAGCCGGCACGCCCGGAGGTGCAGCAGTGTCGATCGCCGCCAGGGATACGGCCGTGACGAGCGAGCCCGCCAGCCAAGCGCTCATCCGCCAGGGAATCGCCAAAGCGCCTCCTCGATGGTTTCCTGCCTGCCGGGCTACTGAACCTCATCGAACGGTATCACGGACACGCGCGCGCGAACCGTGCGCCGCCTGGTATTCCGATCAGCGCGCGCCGCGCGCACTATTCTTGACCGCGATGGCCGCAAACAATTCAGTAAGCTGTGCGAGTGTGGACGGCCAGCGAGCCAGAGGCCGCCCAACACGGCTTGGCGGCCGCCGCATATTCCTGTAAGCATTTGAGCCATATTACATTTTTACGGCGCGGGTATCCCGCGCAGAACGGAGCTCGGTGGTGGGGGTGGGCTTGCGCGGGGGTTTTGATTGAGTGGTGACGGGCATGGGGTAGCAGGGGGAGAGTGTTGACTGAGTCGGAGTTGACCGGGTCGCCAGTCTGGTTCCCGCTGGAGCTCGCCCGCGAGGACACCGTGAGGCTCGTGCGGCTCGATGAGGCGGGCTACCGTGCGGCCAGCTTTCTCGATCAGCGCCTACTCCAATGCCGCTACGAACAGTCGACCTGTACGCTCGCGTCGGCGCGCAGCGCTGCCACGCAGCTGGCTGCGCGGGCGCACTATATATTTCATACGGGCCATGTTGGCTCGACGTTGATCTCACGACTGGTGGGTGAGCACGCAGGTTTCTTTTCTCTGCGCGAGCCTGCGCTTCTGCGGGGCGCGGCGAATGAAGCCACCGCCCTGCCGGAGAGCTCCCCTGAGCTGGATACGATGCTGCGGCTGCTGTCGCGAACGTGGAGGCCGGAGCAGCGGCCGGTGATCAAGGGCACGAGCATCGTGAGTGAGCTGGCGGAGCGCATTCTCGCGGCCGAGCATCAGCCTGCAGCGGTTCTCATGTACACGCCGCCGCTTGCTTATCTGCAGTGCATCCTGGGTGGCCCGGTGTCGCGCTCCGAGTCGAAGGTGCTGAGCGGGCCGCGGCGACGGCGGCTCATCCGTCGGCTCGGTACGCCGGAGTGGCGTTTTGAGCCGCGCTCCGAGGGCCAGTGGATCGCCCTGAACTGGTTGAGCGAAATGGCCGCGCTTCATCAGGCTGCCGTGCGATTCCCCTCCCGTGTGCTGTGGGTGAATTTCGATCGGTTTCTGGCGCAACCTCACGAGGAATTGCGGGCGATTTTTCAGAGGCTGGGAGCCGAGCCCTCCAGCTCAGAGATCGAAGCCCTGGTCACGAGCCCTGTGATGCGGCAATACTCGAAGGGGCCGGAGCATGCGTACGATGCCGCCCTGCGCCGCGAGGTCCTGCAATCGGCCGACTGGGAGCACGGCCCGGAAATCCGGCGGGGCATGGATTGGCTGGCCGCCGTGGCCCGGGCACACCCGCTGGCTCAAGCCGTGATCGAGTCGGCGGCGCGGCCGCGATACATGTAGCGCTCGAAACGGGCCTCGCCGCCAGGCTCGCCACCAGGTCGAAGCTCGCTTGCGTCCAAGGGCACCAAGGCCTCGAAATCAGCAGCGCTTTTGCGCATCAGGAAGCTGCGCATTGTACGGGCTTGCCAATGCCCACCTTTCATCATGAATGAAGCTGAGGGCCAGATCAGAGCGGTGATTGATGCGGAAACGGCAGCGTGGGATGCGTGCGACGCGAATGCTCTCGTGAGGCTTTTTCATCCTGACACGGTCTGGCCGTGGCCCCCCCATTCCGCGGCTCACGACCCGATCCAGTGGGTGATGCCTTTGGGAAGGTACGACCGCGAACGCTGGGCCAATTCATGGCAGGAGCTGTTTGACTCACACGAGCTGCTTCATAACAGGAGGCAAACGCTGCGCGTGGTCGTGTCGGGCCAGGGTGACGGCGGGTTCGCCGTGGTCGACGTTGACACGCTATGGCGCCATCGGACCACGGGCAACTTGTTCCACTGGAAGGGCCGTGCATGCAAGGTTTACACGAAGGTGAGCGGCCGCTGGCTGTTCCTATTCCAGACGGGCCTGCTCGAGTACCAGGAGCCAAGCTCCCAAGTAGAGTTGCCTGTGGTTTAGCGCCTGCGCATAGCCCCGTCCGCAGCCCACGAGGCGCCCAGCACGTTCACCATGAGCCTTCCGGCCATGATCGCCGTGATGCCGTTCGCGCTGTCATAGCCGGGTGCAACCTCCACAACGTCCATGCCCACCACGCGATGGGTGCGCGCGATGCGCCGTAGCACAGGAGCGATCTCACGGTACAGGATGCCACCTGGCGAGGCGGCCATGACCGCCGGCATCTCAGTGGGGTCCATCCCGTCGGCATCGATCGTGATGTAAACGGCACTCCCCTCAGGAATGGTGGCCAGCACGGGCTCCCAGCCTTTTTCGTGCAACTCGTCGGCCGGGAAGAGGTGCGATCCATAGCGGCGCGCGGCCTCGACCTCGCCGCGCCGCGCGCTGCCCGTCTGGCGCATTCCGACTTGCGTCATACCGGCGACGTGCGGATTCCTGCTCGCCCAGCGCAGGGGGCTCGAATAGCCGCGGGGCACGCCGCCCACTTCCTCGCGCCAGTCAAGATGCGCGTCAACGTGAAATATGTGGACCCTCTCGCCGACGGCCTCCAGTGCATCGAGAACGGGGATCGTTACACCGTGGTCACCACCGAGTGCGAAGAGCTGCGCACCCTGGTTCCACACGTGGCGCACGCGGGCACTGATGGCGGCCGAGTAGTCATCGTAACTGCCACCGGTCCAAGCGACGTTTCCCATGTCGATGCAGTGCGGCAGCAGCGCGGCAAGCGGGGTGTCGAGATCGAAGTCCCACTGATCACGGCCGTAAGAAATCTGCTCGGAACGGAGGCGGATCGCATCTGGCGCACGCGCCTGGTCATTGGGGCGCGGGTCGTGCGCATACGGCTCACTATGCTGGATGCCGATGAGCGCCACGTCCGCAGACCACTCGCCGGGGTCCGTTGCGACCGGCCAGTCGAGAAAGCCACGCACTGGTGCCGCCGTTGGTTGAAGTCTTGTCATGTGCACACCTCCTGCGCTTGCGTGCGCGAACCTGCGATGTTGACCCAGAACCAGAGCACCGCCGCGGCGACTGATGCCGCCGCTCCCAGTGCGAAGATCGCGTGCCACTGATGATTCGCCGAGAGCGCTGCGATCGCAGGGGTAGCGACAACGCCGCCCAGGTTGCCGCCCGTGTTGAGCACTGCAGTGGCCGCCATTGAATCGTCCGGCGCCAGGCGCATCGTTACGGACCAGTAGGGGCCCTCCATGAGCTCGCAGCAGCCGAAAGCAAGGCACAGCGCCGCAACAGCGAAATAGGCCGCGTCGGCTGTAGCGGTGAGCCACAGAAACAGTCCCGCGCAGGGTAGCGAGACGAGCGGCAGAATACGGACACCCCAACCGACGCCCCAGCGCCCAATCAAATAGTCACTCAGTCGCCCGCCAACGGCGGTGGCCAGCGCCGCGGTGAGGAACGGCAGGCTCGCGAGCCAGCCACTCTCGAGCATCGTCATCTGCCGCTCTTGCCGCAGGTACAGGAAGGACCAGAACGTCACCAGGTAAAAGACGTAGTTCATCAGGAAGTAGGAGAGCGTGACGAGCAGTACCTGGGGATCGACGAGAACGTGAGCAATGCGTGCCAGGCTCACTTTCTCGTCGGCCGCAGTGCTCTCCTCGGCGAGCTCTGCAAGCTCGACGTTACTCACACGCCGGTGCTCTGCCGGCCGGTCGCGCGCGTTGATCTGCCACCAGGTAAGCAGGAGCAGGGACGGAATGCAGACACCGGCGAGCGCGGCGCGCCACCCAAGATGCAGAACGAGCGCGCTCACGAGCGGCGGCGTCACGGCGCTACCGACCCAGGCCCCCGTGACCAGAAATCCCTGTGCAAAACCCCAGTTGCGAACCGGAAACCAGTACTTGATCGCACCGCTTGCGACCGGGAACAGGCCGCCCTGAGCGGCGCCAAGGGCCAGGCGCGCGGCGATCAGGATCGTGATCACCGCGGCAACGCTCGCCAGCCGCGGGGTCAGGGCAGTTGCGACAGTCGCGACGAGCGTCGTCGCACCCATCCAAGTGAGCGCGCGGCGCGGACCCCAATACTCCCCGAGCACCGCCCCGGGGATCTGAAATACGGTGTAGCCGGCGAGAAAGACGGTAATCAGCCAGCCGAGGACCACTTGATCCAGATCCAGCTGCTGCATCATCGGTTCGGCAGCGATGGCGATACCGGTTCGCTGCATGTAGCCAAACATGGAGAAGCCAAACAGGCAGCCCAAAATCGACCAACGAACGCGAAAGCGCCTGCTTCTGGACATCCGCCGATATTACATGGACGGGCAGCCAACGCGCGCCCGGTCGGGAGCCAGGCGCGTTGTGTCGAGGGCACGTGTGCCTCAACCGTCGACGGAGCTCTTCAATGAGTCAATGACGGCCACGGCGGTTCGCAGCTCTGCTCCGGTCTCCTGCCGATACGCTCTGATGGCCTCGATTCGTTGCGCAGGCTGTTGTGCAAGGGTCTTCACGCGCTCGAAAGGCTCTGTAGGCCGTGACGGATCGATTCCCGCCTGAGGCAGGAGCAAATCCAACTTGTGATCCTGCCCGCGCAGCCGCCGCTCAATACGAGTCAGTGTGTACCCGACGATGAGCAGCAACACTCCCGCAAGCACAACAACAGGAAACACCGTGTCCATGGTAACCTCGTCTGCGAGTAGTAGGCCGCGCGACGGCTAGCGTACGAATCCGGCGGTGAACGTCGGCTCTGCGGGCGATTAGAACATCACTTTGACTGACAGCATATTGCAGCGATCGCCGTACTTCGATGAGCGATTTGTGAGACCGTCATTGGATAGGCTGCCGGGGTTCAGTCCGGGAAATGACGGATCCCGCGTCCCTGTGCCTGGATCGAGCCGACTGTCCGTCACGGCACGGAGAATCCTGTCCGTCGCCGCTCTTTCAATGGCGTTCGCCACGATGGGCCGGGCCGCGACCGACCCCGCAACAGACACCGGTCACAGGGTCCAGGCCGTCGTACCCGGGTGGGTGTTCCCGCTAAATCCGCCATCGCCCGGCTCCCCGCCGCTCGATCAGGGCCGGCCCCTTCATGTGCCCGGCAGCCGTGTCACCTATACCGGGGCGCAACTCAGCGACATGTTTTCCGCAGCGGATTGGTTTCCGCAGTCTCACTCTGCGATGCCCGAGATCGTGGCAAAGGGGCGAAGACCCGCTGTCAACGCCTGCGGATATTGTCACACGCCCGGCGGTCAGGGGCGTCCGGAGAATGCATCACTGGCCGGGCTGCCCGTGTCCTACATTGCTCAACAGGTCGCCGACTTCAAGAGCGGCGCCCGACGCAGCGCCTGTCCGGACTCGTATCTCCCTGCAGAACTGATGATCGCTGTGGCGACACACGCCACAGCAGCCGAGGTGGCTTCGGCTGCGACCTATTTTTCTCAGCAACGTCCGATCCGGCGAGTTCGCGTCGTCGAGCGCGATCGCGTGCCGCGATCACACGTTGTCGGTTGGGTATATGCGGCCATTGCTGAAAGTGGAGATGAGCTTCTCGGAGAGAGGCTTCTGGAGTTCGCTCCCGACCCCGCACGGCACGAGGCACGCGACGATGAAATGCAGTACCTCGCCTACGTGCCTCGAGGAAGTGTCGCGCGCGGCCGATCGATGGCACGCTCGGGGGCAGACGGGCGCACGGTCGCGTGTGTCAGTTGCCACGGAGACCGATTGCAGGGGATGGGTGTGGTTCCGCGGCTTGCGGGCCGGTCGCCCACCTACCTCGTTAGGCAACTCCTCGCTTTCCAGACAGGCGCCCGAGCTGGCGTGGCCGGACAGCCGATGCTCCCGGTGGCCAAGAGATTGAGGATTGGCGACATGATCGATGTTGTCGCCTATGCGGCTTCCGTCGGGCCGTAGGTTGGGCGCGCGCGCCAGGGTCCCCGCGTGCCGCAGCCCCGCCGATGGGTCTGGCCTGCGCACAGCGCCACAGGCGTTGTGCGCCTCCTCCCACCCTACTCGTCAGCCGGCCTGCTTTTCGCGGGCAAAAGTCACGCCTTTTGCCCGCGTGCCGCACCCCCGCCGATAGGTCTGGCCTGCGCACAGCGCCACAGGCGTTGTGCGCCCAATAAAAAAGGCGGCGGGTGTGACCCCGCCGCCTGGATAGGCCGAATCGCCTGCGATCAGAACTGCACGGTGAGCGTGCCGAAGATGAATCGTCCGAGGGCGTCGTACACCTGCGGGAAGGTGTTGCCGTTCGCCACAGTACCCGGCTGGTTGGTCGTCCCGATGGCAGGTGCCTGCTTGTCGAGCACGTTGTTGCAACCCACGCGGAACTGGATCTTGTCGCTGACGTTGTAGGAGGCCGTCATATCGAAGTAGCTGAACGAGGGGATGCGTGCGTCCGTATTCGAAATCCCGCCGTTCGCGATCGTGAGGCCCGGTGCCGCTGCCAGGTTCGGGTTGCTGCTGAGGCTCTCGAGCAGCACGGGCGAGAAGTAGCGCCAGGCCGCCGAAACGTCCAGCCCCTGCCAGGGAGTCGACCAGGTCAGACGCAGAGTATTGCGCCAGCGGAACACCGGTGATCCGGCGCCCGAGACGAACGCGCTGCACTGGTCTCCGTAGAAACCGGCGCAGTTGCGCGCCGTACCGGAGTTCGCCTCGATCGGGGTGATCGTGTAGTTGTTGAGCCAGGTCGCCACGTAGCTTGCGTGCAACCTGCCCATGGCACCGAGGTCGTAAGCGTAGGACATGTCGATGTCCACGCCCTTTTCCTCGAGTTCGCCGACGTTCGCCAGGGCGTCGGTGACGTAGCCGTTGTTCGACAACCACAACGACAGGTTGGCGTCCCGATGGATGAGGTCACAGAACAGATCGCTCTGCACGCACTCCTGCAGAATCGTATCGGCGCCGATCGTCTGGATGACCTGCTCGATCTTGATGTCGTAGTAGTCGACCTGCACGCGCAGATTGGGCACGTACGAAGGCGTCCAGCCAACACCGAAAGAGCTGGTTAGGGCGGTTTCCGGCCGCAACTGCGGATTGCCACCTTCGAGGCCGTTATATTGCTTGGCCGAGTTCTGAAACACGGTACCGTACCGGTTCGCAGGCACGCCGGCATTGACACAGGCCTGCTGACTGGCAGTCGGTTTCGTGCCCGCACAGGGATCGGTGTTGCCGTCCAGGGCGACCGAATCTGCCGTAAACAGCTCGCCCGCATTCGGAGCGCGCGAAGCGCGTGAGAAGCTGGCGCGGAACCGATAATCCTGTACGGGCGTCCACTCGAGGCCGATCTTGAAGGTATTGGTATTGAATCCGGGGCTGCCGCCGTCCAGTGAATAGGACGCGAAACGGTAGCCGCCGTCCAACGCCAGCGACTGGAAGAACGGCTTGTCCTCGATGATGGGCAGGTTCGCCTCGATGAACCCTTCGCGAGAGGTGATGCCACCGTTCACCGGCAGAATTGGTCCGCCCTGGCCAGCGAGGTCACCCGATTGAAACTCGAAGTCGGGAGCCGTGAAGGACCGTTGCCCGTGCCATTCGCCACCCAGGTTGACTTTGAGACCGTTGCTCGCGGTCGGCAGCTGCACGCCATACTTGCCGAGATCGCCCGTGAAGTTAAGATTCACGATCGTCTGCTTGATCTGGCCACGCTGCAGGCCCGGCGTATTGAGATAGTTTGTCTGGGCGGCGTTGACCCCGCCAATGTTGAAGATGTTCCAGGGAACGCAGCCGGTGGCCGCGCCGTTCGGAGGCGGAGCTCCCGGAGCCAGCGCCGCGCATGTCGGCACACCGCCCACGTTCACCACGTTCAACGCGTCCGCAATTTTTGTCTTGGAGATGTCGTTGTCGAACGTTTCGCTCAGATTCACGATGCTGTATTGGTAACTCGCATCGTAATCCCACGAATCGTTGATCTTGCCCTTGATGCCCAGGACCACGCGCCAGTCCGTGTGCTCCACGTCGTCCAGACGGTCGCCACCCTCCACGCTGCGCCGCCCGATGAACAGATTGGTCGTTCCAGGTGCCGCGCCGGTCAACGCGGAATTGGCACCGCACCAGGTTGACACTTCCTGGGTCGTCAGCAGGGGATTCGTGCAGGGTACGTTGAACACGGTCTGGAACGCACCGGATGGCGCAATCTGCGCAATCGAGCGGTCGTCCATGAACATCGTGTTGGCGTAGACCGATGCATGCTCGTTGAAGTCATAATGCATGAACGAGCCGGCGGTATAACGGTCGTCCGGGCGCATGTAATAGTTCAACGGTCCGAAGTTGAACTCGTTGGCCGCGCCGAACGGCGTCAGCTGTCCCGCGGCGTTCAGGGTGTTGTCGTTGAGCCTGCCGGCGGGGCCAAGCTGGAAGAAGCGCGCCGGATTGGTGGTCCCCGACCCGGCGCAAACGAACTTGCCGCCGGTGCTGGAAGAGCCCGCAAGGAAACCGGAACCCATCGTACAGGCGCTGACGCCGTACTTCGACTGGATCACCGCATTGTTGTTGCGGTACGTGGCGTAGAACGTGGCATTGCCGTTGCCGTCCGCCGAATTCAGTCCGGCGATGAATGCCAGTGCCTTCGTGGAACCCGCCCATACATTGCTCGGGGCCGGCTGGAACGTGGCGCCGGTGGAAGCATCGAAATCGGTCAGCGTGCTCAACACACCCTGGTTATCGGTGTTGTGGTGCTGGTAGATGCCGCCGTCGGCCACCAGCTTGACGCCCTCGAAATGGTCATTGAGCTTGAAGTTCACGACGCCCGCGACCGCGTCGGCGCCGTAGACGGACGAGGCGCCGCCGGTCAGCACTTCGACGCTTTCGATGAGCTCCGTGGGGATCATGTTCACGTCGGCGGCACCGGCGGTACGCGGATCGCCGGGACCCAGGCGCAGGCCGTTGACCAGGACCAGGGTGCGCTTCGCGTTGAGGCCGCGCAGGTCAACGGTAGCCGTCTCGTCGGCGCCGTTGACGATGTTCGAGCCCTGCGAGGCGAACACCTGAGGCAGCATGTTCAGCATGTCCTCGATTCGGGTCGCGCCGGTTTGCTGAATGTCGGCGGCGGACACGAATGTGACGGGGCTGATGGAAACCTGATTCGGCACGGATATGCGCGAGCCCGTGACGACAACTTCGGCGACGGGGGCGCTGGCGCTGTTGTCTGCCGGCGCTGCGGCGGGTGGGGCCGCGGACTGCGCGTGCGCTACCCCGTAGGTTGCGGCAAGCGTCCCGCCCGTTAGGGCGACGCGAATTGCGCGCCGCAGAGCGGTGTTTCCAAAGTTCTCATGAAGCATTGCGTGGCTCTCCCTGTAGGCGATACAGGCCATACGAATGAATAGTGTTGAAGCGGGCCCAAGGGGTTGGCCTGCGTCCCGGGAAGCGGGACCCCGCACCAGAACAGTGCCTTCAGGCGCTGCCCCCGTAGCGCGGTCGCGACAAGTCGTATCTCCGGGCGTAGGACGTCTCTTGAAATTTTCCACCGGTGCCGAAATATAACACAGTGTCGGAGCGCCACAACAGTTTGAGCGGGGCCGGCGGCGGGATAAAAACCCCTCTAATCGGGCCAGAACGACAGTGGTTCGTGCCGAAGCGCTACCATCAGCGCTACTGCACCAGATTTGTGGCCTGAGAGCAACACTGGCATTTCGAGCTGGACAGGACCCCGCTCTGGACGCCGGAAGCTCTCCCTCGCATGATGCGCCGGAGATACATCAGATATGACCGGACCGATGAGCCCCCCCACCCTCGCCGAGTTCAACCATGAAATTGGGGCCCGGATGGGCCGGGAAGACTGGGCGGGTGCCGCCGCAGCCGCCGCCGCCTGCCGTTCGGCATGGCCGGCGGATGCCACCGGATGGCTGATGGGCAGCATCGTGGCGCTGCTCACGGACGACAAAGCGACTGCCCTGGCCTTGATCGAGGAGCATCTGGCGAGGAAGCCTGGCGACGCGCAGTGCCTGCTGCAACGGGCAGAATGCCTGCTCGCGATGGGACGCCGAGAGGAGTCTCTGGCAGCGGCCGAGGGCGCAGTGGCCCACTCCGGCGACCTCCCTGCCGCGCTCGATGCCGTGGGCGAATTTCTCGTGCACGCGGCGGATCACCGCCGCGCGCTCGAGATTTACGATCGTGCTTTGTCGGCATCCCCAGCAGATCCCACGCTGCTCTCAAAGCGGGCCGTCATTCACCGGTTCCTGGGCCATTTCGACCTGGCGGCGGCCGATCACGAGGCGGTACTGGCCGCATCGCCAGCCGATGCGGAAGCCCTCAAGGGTCTGACTGAGCTGCGCCGCCAAACGGGTGATCGCAACGCTGTGGCGGCCATGGAGAGAGCTTTGTCCGCGGCCCCGGCAGGCTCGCGGGATGCGGCCACGCTGCACTTCGGGCTCGCCAAAGCTTACGAGGATCTAGGGGACTATGCGGCAAGCTGGAAGCATCTGCAAAGCGGCAACGCCCTGGAGCGGGCGCAGCTGCAATACGATCCGGCGCTCGATCGGGCGGTGTTCGAGCGGATCATCGGGGCGTTCCCGCAGGTCGAGCCTGCATTTCCAGACACGACCGGTGAGAGCCCGATATTCATCCTGGGTCTGCCCCGCAGTGGTACGACGCTCGTCGAGCGGATTATCGGCAATCACTCCGCCGTCCATTCGGCCGGCGAACTGTCCGCCCTCTCGGAAGCGGTTGCCGACACGGTGCTGCGGGTAGCACCGGACCAGGCCAGGGCCTGGCTGGGCTACGCGGGTGTGCTGGGCGGCCTGGAGGGCGGCCCGATCGCCAGGCAGTACCTGGCGGCGGCACGCACGCGACGCGGCAGAAAGCCGCGCTTCTCCGACAAAGCTCTGACCAACTTTTATTATTGCGCGCTCATTCTCCGTGCATTTCCCGCGGCCCGCATCATTCATGTGACGCGCCATCCCCTGGCCAGTTGCTACGCCATTTACAAAGCGCGTTTCCCCGGGACTTTCCCCTTCGCTTACCAGCTCTCGGAGCTCGGAAGCTACTACGTGGGGTACCGGAAGCTGATGGCGCATTGGCATCAGATCCTTCCCGGCAGAATCCTGGATGTCGCGTATGAGGGCATCGTGAGCGCGCAGGAAGCGACCACGCGCCGCATCCTCGACTATCTGGATTTGAGCTTCGAGCCGGCTTGCCTGGATTTCCATCTCAATCCGGATTCCAGCACCACCGCCAGCTCGGTGCAGGTGCGCCAGCCACTGTACGATTCGTCAGTGGACCTCTGGAAGCACTATGCGACCGAGCTCGCCCCGGTGCGCGAGCGGCTCGTGGCCGCGGGAATCCGCGTCGCCGCGGACTAACGCACCCGGGTGACTTTGCAGCCGCGCCCGTGCTCGGTTTCCAGCCAGAACGAGCCCAGCAGGCCGCGCGAGATGGTGACGCTCTCCCCGGGCTTCGCCAGCAGGTCTGCGCCGGCTGTGAGCTCCCGCCATACCTGGTCGTTGTCGAGCGTGAAAACCGTACGGCCGTTGGGTGCCTGCGCAAGCTGGGAAATATGCGCCTCGATCTTCGATGCGTCCGCCGCCCGCGTGCCGGCGGCGATCTCCTGTTTGACAACCCGCTGCGGGGGCAAGCCAAAGGTTTTCTGAGGCTCGACGGAGGGCGCTGCAGCGCCCGCCACCGGAGCAGCGACAGGGCCCGCCACAGAGCCTGTTCCTGGGGCCGCCGCCGGGGCTGCGCCTGCCGCAGGGGCTGCTCCTGGGCCCGCGATCCGGGCGCTCTCGCGATCGAAGCAGGCCAAGCGAGCGGTCGCATCAGAGAGCGCACGGCAGGCCAGCAGCCCGGCCAGCGGCTCGGCGGCCACACAGGGCGTGAGTGAAGGCCCCAGGGTCAGTAGAAGCAGCCAGGCTGCCCGAAGCGGTACCGAGCCGGTGGCTTCACGGAACACGAGGTTTGTGCTCTTCAAGTGGATCTCACAAGGGATTGCGCAGCGCGTGGACTTCACGGGTCATTTTGCGCCGCATGGATTTCACGGAGCGTTTTCCGCATCACGGTACTGCACGATTGCCATCGTGGCCTCTCGGATCAGTTCACGCTCGATTGGCGTGAGCTGCGGATTCCACACATCGAAAATGAGTATGGCGCGCGCAAGGTCCGAGTCGTTCCAGGCTTCGTGCTCGATGGTGTCGTCGAAGACCCATGTTTCGCCCGGCCGCCACTCCCGTGTCTCGCCGCCCACGCGAAAACGGCAGCCGGGCGGCACGATCAGCGGCAGGTGCACGATCACCCGGGTGTTGGTGACACCGGTATGCGGTGGGATCGTGGTGTGGCCTTCGAGAATCGAGAAAAAGGACGTCGGCCCGCGGCCGGGGATGTCGACGCCTGGGATGGTGGTCAGCATCGCGGCGGTCTTCGGACAGCGTGCAATATGATCCTCCAGCGGGCGTCCTTCGTCCCAGAGGAAATAGGCGCCCCAGCGGCGCGAATGATTCAGCTCCCGCCACTGGTTCAGGGGCACGCCCTCCCCGTAGGCAACGTAGGGTCGGATATCCCGATCGTCCTCGGCCAGCACGCCGATGAGCTCCTCGCGGATCGCGTCCGTGCAGGCTTCGACATCTGCGAGGAAGGGAAAATAGTCCTGCGGCAGGAACTCGAAATTCATCAGGAACGGAAACAACATGAAGGTGGGATCGGGCGCATAGACGCGCCTTCTGCCGAGTACCCGGTCGAGACAACGGTCGAAGCGAGCCCGCTCACCGGTTCCGTGGGAAGCTCCAGGCAGCGCCGCCAACCGAGACTCGATCAGCGTCGACAGCTGCGCGGAGTTTTCCGTCACGCGCTTTCGGGCGTGCTGCACGTGAGCTTCAATGGGAGGGGGTAACCGCGTACCCGGCGGCAGTGCCTGCAACGCGTGTGTGTAAACGACGGCCGCGGCACGGGGTTTGCTCATCAGATCGAGGGCAGCCGCCTTCTGCAACAGCACGACCACATGGGTGGGATCGAGTGTCAGGGCCCGCTCGAGCGCGCTCAGCTCCTCCTCCCGCTTCCCGAGAGCGCGCAGGACAGCTGCGAGGCTCAGCCAGAAAGGGACGTGCCGCGGCGCCATCGTGACGACTTTTTCGAGCAGCGCCCGTGCGGCGGCCGGATTGTTGGCCGCCAGCAGCCCCCGCGCCCGCTCGTGCAGTTCTTCGGCAGCCCGCTGCAGCTCGTCCGGTTTCGCGTTCACCGGTTTCGTCCATTCATATATAAAGTATACCCTGGCCTCGCAGACCGGTATTTGCGCGCGCCACCCGATGCGGGAGTCAAGGAGCGTATATGCAGCCGCCGGAACTCATCAATATGTTCGCCGTGCCCTTCACGTTCAGCCGCCATCCCGCGCAAGAGCGACTCAACGCCGGGCTGAGGCAGTGCATCCTGGCGCTGGAGAAGAGCGGCACGGCTGCCAATCCCCGGCCGCAGACTCAGCGCAACTCGACACTGTTCGAGAGTCATTTCAATCTCTTTCGCGAGAACGATCCCGCGGTGCAGGAGCTCAAGGCCTTCTGCTGGGACCAGCTCCTTGCCCTGGTCGGCCGGCTCAACGGTTATGACCTGCCCACGCTCGGCCGGCTGCAGATCTTCAACGACTGCTGGTTTCACGTGACCCGCCGCGGCGGCTTTTTCGGGGTTCACAACCATCCCAACTCCGCCTGGAGCGGCGTGTACTGCGTGGACCCGGGGAGCCACGATCCGGGGAAAAAAGAGAGCGGCCTGCTGAGCTTCGTGAACCCGATGTTGATGAACGCGATGCACATGGATCCAGGGGTGCAACGGATGAGACTCCCGTACGGCGGTCAGGTTGCCGGCCTATCGCTCGAGCCCGGACAGCTCGTGATGTTTCCCTCCTGGGTGCTGCACGACGTGAAGCCCTTCGAGGGGGAAGGTGAGCGAATCACGGTGGCCTGGAACGCATGGTTCGCGCTTCCGGACGGCACTTGAAATCGCGTGCGGTGAGATCCTGAAGCCGCGCGAGTCGAGTAGGTCGTGGAGGCGGTCAAAGCGCAGCGGGCCCGATTAGCGCAGCGGGCCCGATTAGCGCAGCGGGCCCGGTCAGCTGCAACGAGCCCCGCTCAGCGCGGTGACCGATCCGGTGCGGCGGCCGCCCAGCGCTGGCGCGCAGCGGGTCATTCCTCGTACAGAAACCGCCTGACCCACGGATCCAACATCGGCAGCACGCCGGAGAGATGTCGCTGGTAGCGGCGCCACTGGCCCAGTCCTTCCGTGCTCAATCCTTTCGATAGCTGCGCGGTGCTGGGTGTCAGCGAGGTGCGGTTGCGGGTCCGCAGCGCGAAGTCTCCCATACCGGGATCCCATTCAATCCCCAGGAAGGCACAGATGCGATTCATTTCCCGGCCGAAGCCGGTGACGACATCCTCGTGTCTCACCAGGTAGGTATCGAACGACAGCATTCCAAAGAGCTGCAGGGCGAACTGCATGACCGCGTCGTAGTAGCGGGTGGCCCCCTCCAGCGTGAGCAACTCGTAGATCGGCGCGCTCATCCTGAATCGGTGCCGGTAACAGCTCAGCACGACATCACGCGGATCGCGGCAGGCAAACAATATCTTGGCGTCCGGAAACAAGCGCGCAATCAGCGGCAGCTTCAGAGTGTTGAGCGGATTCTTGTCCACGAACATCCTGCCCATCACATCGATGCCGGCGGCGGCGACATGCTGCCAGTAGGCGGCGCGGAACTGCTCGAGCCTCTCCAGGGGGGCGCGCACCAGGCGCTCCAGATCCTCGGGTCGGCGCATGAACTCCTCGAGCGCATCGATCAGCGACTCGTTCTCTTCCAGGCTGACGACGTTCGGGTGCCCTTCGAGGATAACCTCGACCAGGGTCGTACCCGAGCGCGGAAAGCCCAGAAGAAACACATGTTGTGCGGCCCCTGTGCGGCGCGAATCGGCCGGCGGCCTCTGTTTCCAGGCCTCTGATGAGGCGCGCTCGAAGTACTGCTGCAGTGAGCAGACGTAGCCGTGTGCGTTTCTGTCGCCAGTGAAGCGACCACCGTAAATGGCCTGCAGTTCCTGGTTGCAGGCTGTGTACGCGGCGAACGCATCGTCCACGTAGTTCTTGGCATCCAGGACATCACCCAACAGCCCGTTTGCGTAGGCATGCTCCAATGGGCCGATGCGGTTGTCGGCAAGTAACGCGCGAATCCTGGCCTCCGCGCTGTAGGGATCCCGTTCACCGAGCTCTGCCGAGGCCAGAGCCAGCACGGCCTCGGGAAAGCCGGGCAGCGCGCTCAGTGACTTTTCAGCCAGCGTCCGCGCGTCCCCATATGCACCGCGGCTGCTGGCCACGCGCGCCAGTCCCGCCAGTGCGACGCCATGATGAGGGTCGATTGCCAGCGCTCGCTTGTAGCTCGCCTCCGCTTCCGCAACCAGGCCCAGAGCCGACAGCGCCGTCCCGCGGCTCACGTGAGCAAAGGGCAGCGTCGGATTCAGGCGCAGCAAAACTTCGAATTGAGCCAGCGCCTCGACCGGGCGCTCCAGGCGAAGCAGCACGAGCCCCAACGCATTGCGCGCCGGTTGGTCCGCAGGGGCGACCTGCACCGCACGAGTGAGCAAGCGCACGGCCTCCTCTGTTTCGCCCCGCTGCTCGTGACCCAGCGCCACGATGTTGAACAGCAACGGATGCTCCAGACCGTCCGCGAGCGCAACCTGGGCCAGCGCTGCCGCGTGTGCATGCTCGCCCCGCTGTGCAGCCGCGTGAACGGCCTGAAGAGTCGCCTGATCGGCCACCGTGTTTCGCCCCATGGGGCTATCCGCAGAATCGGAGTGCGGTGGCTACCGCGACCACAGGCGCTGGAGATTTGCGCTCACGTACTCGAGGCGCGTCCGGTTGCGCCAGTCCATCTTCAGACCCTCGAGCGCCCGCACCTCGTTCAGAGCGAACAGAAGATCACGCTGCATCGGGTCGGCGATCTGGCTTTCGATGAAAGTGATCAGTACGAGTCGCTCACCCGAGGTGACGGGAGCGACCTGGTGAACCGAGGTCGAGGCGTAGAACACCGCCAGACCGGCCTTGCCCTTGATGCGTACTTCCTCCGAGCCGAGGTAGACGATCAGCTCGCCGCCCTCGTAGCTGGCGGGTTCGGAAACGAAGATGGTGCAGGAGATATCCGAGCGCAGAGGCTCCGTTCCAACCGGCAGGAACGCCGAGTCGATGTGGGCGCCGTAGTTCATGCCGGTGCCGTACCGCGTCAACACGGGAACGGCGACGCGGCGCGGAAAGGCGAATTCGCGCGCCGAATCACTGCGCTGCAGGGCGGCCAGCGCAATCTGTGCGGCCTGCTGCCCGGGCCCGTCGGCCGGATCGGCAATGACGTTGTTCTTGGTCATGTTGTGTGGGTTGGAGCGCCGGCCGTCGATGAACTTCGTCTGCCGGGCGATCTCCTGGACCGTCTGCACTTCCGCAACCGTCAGAAACTCGTCAATTTGAAGGAACATTGTCGAATCCGTCCCGCTTTGATGCGCGTGACTTTCAGTATATTCGGAGCACTGACTATAATTGCTGCAGGGTGGTCTGCAAGCATCGAGTCCAGGGAGGAGGAAAATATGCGCTCATCGGGACTTCGCGCGCTGGTTCTCGCTGCAGGCATCCCCAGAGGGCGCGCCTGCGGAACCGAGCTCCGCGCCTGCGGAACCGAGCTCCGCGCCTGCGCAACCGAGCTCCGCGCCTGCGCAACCGAGCTTCGCGCCTGCGCAACCGAGCTCCGCGACCGCGCAACTGGCTGTACCAGCGGGGGCTGATCAGCCCGCTCCGGGGCCCTCGAAGGCACTCCTGAGGAAGGCGCGGCAGGCGGGCATGAAGACCGAGGTCCTATCCGTCTCGGGCTCAGGCATCCGCATCCTGTCCCGGGCGCCAGGCCTGCACCAGCTCCTGCTGCTTGCGCACGGGTACGGGGTCGTAATGACTGAGCTCCATCGCGTAAGCGCCCTCGCCTCCGGTGAGTGCTTTGAGACGTGACTGATACTCCGCTACCTCGGCCAGCGGCACGAGGGCCGAGACCGTCGCACGTTGGTTCGGCAGGCTGTTGTTTCCGTTGATGCGCGCGCGCTTGGTCGCGAGGTCGCCGGTGATGTCGCCGATTGCCTTGGCGGGGGCGGTGATCTCCACGTGTACGATCGGCTCCAGCACGATGGGCCCGGCCTTCTGCAGCGCATCCAGCAACGCCTTGCGCCCGGCGGAGACGAACGCCACCTCCTTCGAGTCGACTGCATGGTGCTTGCCGTCGTACACCGTCACGCGCAGGTCCTGTAGCGGGAAACCCGCCAGGGCCCCTTCCGTCAATACTTGCCGGACTCCCTTCTCGACCGCCGGGATGAATTGACCCGGAATCGCGCCGCCGACGACATCGTCCACGAACTCGAATCCCTTGCCGCGCTCGAGCGCCTCGACACGCAGAAACACTTCGCCGAACTGGCCGGCACCGCCCGTCTGCTTCTTGTGCCGGCAGTGTCCTTCGGCCGAGCGTGTGATGGTCTCGCGATACGGAATGCTCGGAGGATGCGTCTTGACGTGGACGCCGTAGCGCTCGCGCATCCTCTCGAGCAGCACGCGCAGGTGAAACTCTCCCATGCCGTACAGAACGGTCTCGTTCACCGCCGCGTTGTGCTCGATGCGCACGCAGGGATCCTCGGCGGTGAGCTTATGAAGCGTGTCCGCCAGGCGCTGCTCATCGCCCCGCCGCTCGGGCTCAATCGCGATGCCGAGCATCGGCGGGGGAAATTTCACCTGCTTGAGATGGTATTGATCCTCGTCATGGGAGTCGTGTAACACGGCATCCAGGTGCAGCTCGTCCACCTTGGCGAGCGCGCACAGATCGCCAGGAATCGCCCGCTGGATCTCGAGAGTCTCCTTTCCCATGAGGCGCCACAGGTGGGCGACCTTGATGGGCTTGCGTGCATCGCCGACGAACAGCTGACTGCCCTGCTGCACTGTGCCCTGATGGACGCGCATCACGCCCAGTTTGCCGACGTAAGGGTCGATCGTGACCTTGAACACGTGGGCGATGACGTGTTTCTCCGGGTCCGGGGTGACTTGCACGCGCTGGGCCCCCTCCGCGCCAAGCGCGAGGGCGCCCTTGAGAAAAGGGGGCGGGTTGCCCTCCGTGGGGTTCGGCATCAGCCGCTCGAGAATGCGCAGCAGCTCGGGCACGCCCGCGCCGGTTTCCGCCGAGGTGAAACACACGGGGATGAGATGGCCCTCGCGCAGCGCCTGCTCAAAGGGATCGTGGAGCTGATCGGGGGAGATCTCCGCGCCCTGCTCCAGGTACAGCGCCATCAACTGCTCATCCAGCTCGATCACCTGGTCGATGGTCTGGGTGTGGGCGCTGTCCACGGAGGAGAAGTCAGTCGGGGCCGCCTTGGCTTCGAAGAAACAGTCGGCCACGGATGACCCCGAGGCCGCGGGCAGGTTGAGGGGGAGGCATTGCGCACCGAAGGTTTCGCGCAGCTGCTGCAGCACATCGGCCGGCTTGGCATCGCGGCTGTCGATCTTGTTGATGATCACGAGGGGGCAGAGCCCGCGATCTCTGGCGAACTCCATCAGGCGCTGGGTCAGGGTGTCCACGCCGCTCGTGGCGCTAACGACGATGGCAGCGGTTTCGACTGCTTCCAGCACGGACAGGGTGCGCCCGAGGAAGTCCGGATATCCGGGTGTGTCGAGGATGTTGACGTGGGTCGAGCGGTGATCGAAGCCGCAGATGGCTGCTTCGAGGGAGTGCTGCAGGCGGCGTTCCTGCTCGTCGAAATCAGAGACTGTGGTGCCGCGCTGCAGGCTTCCTTTCGTGCGGGTGATACCCGCTTCCAGGAGCAGGGCCTCGAGCAGGAGGGTCTTGCCTCCGGCGGCGTGACCGACCAGCGCGACGTTGCGAATGTCCTGCGTGGTGTACCCCATGGCAGATGCTCTCCGGATCGGTCACTTGAGAGAAAGCGTACTCCCGCTGCGACGCGGGAGCCATTGCGCCCCTCGGGCCGGAGCGCTCAGTGAGTGCGGCCGCTCTTCAGCCGGGTCTCTCGGCGTGCGCGGTCGCGCCCGTGCCGAACGCCCGCTAGATGCGTCACCCAGTTCGTACGGATGCGACATCGGACCGGGGAGGCGCCGGGGACTGTCTCTCCACGGCAACACCCGCTGTTCCATGCAGTTGCTCTCGACTACTTTGCACGCCAAATCACCCGTAATTGCGGCCTCATCCCGTCCCGGTGTCCATTCGTCATATTGCTTTACTTCGACTTACATTCACATATAAAGTCGGCCGACAACTGCAGGCGGGAACGTAACGGCTCCCGACCTTAATGCAGAAACCTCGGGGAGTGCTTCATGAAGATTCAGAATAGGAACGCGCGAGTTTCGTTCGTTGCGTGCGTGCTACTGGGAGCCACGGCAACCGGGACGGCCTGGTCGCAGGATGCGCCACCGGCACAGAGCGAGAAGGTCCAGGAAGTCGTGATCACGGGCTCGCGCATAGCGCAGTCCGAAGCGCAGCGGGAGCAGCCGCTGTCGGTCATCAGCAATGATGCGATCGAGAAAACGGGCATTGCCGATGTCGGCACCCTGCTTCAGCAGCTCACGACCGGCGGCTCGGCCCTGAACGCCAAGTTCAACTCCTCGGGTAACTTCGGCTATCCGCCCGATGGCGGCGGCATCGGCGCGGGCTCCACCCAGGTGGATCTTCGCAACCTGGACTCCAAGCGCACGCTGGTGCTGGTCGATGGCATCCGCTGGGTGAACGAGTCGTCCGCCTCGGGTGTCAGTGGCAGCGCGGATCTGAACACGATCCCGCTTCCCATCATCGACCATATCGAGGTGCTGGAGGACGGTGCCTCCTCCATCTACGGCTCGGATGCAATCGCGGGCGTGGTCAACATCATCACCAAGAAAAAGATGGACGGCGTCGAGGTCAACGGCTACGTCGGTGAATATGGCAAGGGTGGCCGGACCACCCAGGGCACGGTGACGATCGGCGGCTCGAGCGAGCGCTTCTCGGGAATGGCCGTTGCGAGTTACTACAAGCAGGATGCGATCAGCTCCGCGAAGTGGTGGCAGTCGGACGTGCCCGAGCCCTACGCCGGGCTTGCCGACGGCAGCTCGGGCGTCCCGCAGGGCCGCTTCACATTCTGCGATCCGTCCCGGCCGCCGGGATCGGTCGGCTTCTGTACGCCGGATCAGTCGAGCTATTACAACGTCACCCTGAACAACGGCACGAAGGTGCCGGTGTGGGATCCGGCCGATCCGACCGCCGGCACGTACCATAACTTCACCAGCGCAGACCGCTTCAACTATGCGCCCTTCAACCTGCTGCTGACGCCGCAGGAGCGCCGCTCGATCTTCACGAACCTGTCGTACCAGATCAACGACAACATCGAGGCGTATTTCAAGGGTCTGTACAACAATCGGGATTCGGCGAACCAGGCGGCCCCCGAGCCGATCTTTGTCGGTCCGAACACCGGCAGCGGTGGCCTCGCCGACACGATCTCGATCTCGAGGCTCAACCCGTTCAATCCCTTCGGCGTCGATCTGATTGCGGGCCAGAATCTCGGCTTCGTGACACGGCGGCCGCTCGAGGGAGGCCCGCGTATCTTCAGCCAGGATGTGGACACCTGGTATTTCAGCAGCGGCTTCCGCGGCAACTTCCACATGGGGGACTCGGATTATCACTGGGACGTCAACTTCGTGGATTCGGCCAACAAGGCCCACCAGAAGTTCACCGGCGGCTACAACCTCAGCAACCTCTCGCTCGCGCTCGGTGATCCGGCCATCTGCGCCGTGGTTCCCGGCTGCACGCCGCTCGACCTGTTCGGCGGCCAGGGCCGGCCGATCACTCCGGCCATGCTGAAGTACATCCAGGCGATCCAGATCGACTCGAGCGAGCAGGATCTGCGCGTGGTGTCCGCCAACATCACCGGTCACCCCTTCAGCATCCAGGATCGCCCGGTCGGTATCGCCATCGGCGGCGAGCATCGCAACTACATCGGCGATTTCGATCCGGATCCGTTGCGGCAGCTGGGCCTGTCGCAGGACTCGCTGGCCTTCCCGGTGAATGCGGCCTACAAGGTGAACGAGGCTTACGCGGAGTTCAGCCTGCCGGTGCTGCCCACTCTCGGGGCGAGCGGCGCGGTGCGCTTCTCCGATTACTCGAACTTCGGCAACACGACCACCTACAAGGGCGGACTGCGCTGGCAGCCGACCGATGACTTCGGACTGCGCGGTACGTACTCGACCGGGTTCCGCGCCCCGAACCTCGGTGAGCTCTTTGGCCTGACGCAGTTCGGCGCGACCCTGGTCGACCCCTGCGGACCGACGGGCGGGGCGGGCCTATCGCCGGCGCTCCAGGCGGCCTGCCTCAAGCAGGGCGCCCCGGTGGGCTTCCAGCAGGCGAACACGCAGATCACGACGTTCACGGGTGGGAATCCGAACCTCAAGCCGGAGAAGTCGGACAGCTATACGGCCGGGTTCGTGTACAACGCGAGCTGGGCTGCGGAGATGCTGCCGTTCACCCAGCTGGTCACCCTGGAGGCGACCTACTATCACCACAAGATCAAGGGAGCCATCGAGGCGCTCGACATCCAGTCGCTGCTGAATACGTGTCTCGCCAATGGCGGTACCGATCCCAACACTTGCGGGCCCTTCACCCGCCAGCCGAGCGGCAACCTGAATCCGCCCAAGAACTTCCTGGCGAACCTGGGCAACATCACCACGGACGGCGAGGACATCAAGTTCAACTGGAGCTCCCCGCAGACCGCGATCGGGCATTTCAGCACGTCCGTGCTGACCACGCGCGTGAACAACTACAAGGCGGTTGATACGCTCGGCAACGTGGCCGCGAGGCAGGTCGGAATCGAGACTGCGAACAGCGCGATTCCGCGCTACCGCATGAATGCCCAGATCGGCTATGGGATCACGAGCTTCGAGTTCACCTGGACGGTGCGTTACCTGTCCGCGGTGGAGGAAGACTGCTCCGTGGTGAGTGTGACCCCGGTGCCTGGCTGCCCCAACGCACACGTATTCCACACGCTTAAGGCAACGACGTACAACGATGCGCAGCTCGCCTACACCGATGCGTTCACGCTGAAAGGACTGACGCTCGAGGTGGGAGTCAACAATCTGTTCGGAGTCAATCCGCCGGTGTGCTTCACCTGCACGCTGAACGGCTACGACGCCGGTACTTACGATTTGCCGGGCGCATTCTGGAACGTCCGGGCAAAGTACAAGTTCTAGTCTGGTCTCAGGCGAGGGGGAAGGTGCCCGACGGTCGGGCCCGATCGAAGCGGCACGAACCGCTTTGACGGTCGAGAAATACGGGCCCTGCCGGAGCTTTCCGGCAGGCCCCCGTATCCAGTAGTCTTCGAAGGACGACCCGGTCCCATCCAGGAGCGTCCGATGACCCCACCCACCCCGGAAGAGCTCGAGCGCCATCGCAAGAAAGTGCAGCGGCAGCTCGATGAGGCGCTCGCCGCATCCTTCCCCGCCAGCGATCCCGTTTCCATCGTCACGTCCCAGGACGAGGAAGACTGGGGGATGGAGATCGACAAGCCGGAACCCCCGGCGAAGAAGTGACGCGCGGCGCGAATGATCACGGCAGCCGCAAGCTCGCGGGCTGAAAGCGCCGCAGGCGACTTTCAGCAGGGAGGCGTCATGCGCGGGGGGTTGAGCGGCAAAAGCCACGCCTTTTGCCGCGGCGCGAATGATCACGGCAGCCGCAAGCTCGCGGGCTGAAAGCGCCGCAGGCGACTTTCAGCAATAAACTAAGGCGCGGTGAGCTCGAGGGTCGAGCCGGCCTGGTTGACCGTGGTGAGGGTGATCGGGCGGCGCCACACGCGCTGCACGTAATCGAGTACGCGTCGGCTGCGCTCCAGATCGAGTCCGCGCCCGTCCGTGCCGGTGTCATGAGTCAGCTCGAGTGTGCCGTCATTACGCACGTGCGCGGCGGAGACGGTCGGCGCCCCGAAGTTGTATTTCGGGCCGAGCACGGCCTCGTGCAGGCCGGTGATGTCGTTCTCCAGAACCTTGATCTGGCCATCGCTGCGGGCATTGAAGCGGAACAGTCCCAGCTCGTCGGCCAGCTCGCGTGTCAGATGATTGCGGACGAAGGCGAAGTCGTCATCCTGCTGCATGATGTCGCGCGCGGCCTCCATGCCTTCCTGTTCGACGATCTTCTCCCACATCGCAAAGCCCAGGTGGTAGGGGTTGATGGTGAGGGCCACCTGCTGGTCCGCGGCCACCGGGCGTACCACGTCCGAGTGGCACTTGATCGCATCGAGGTAGGCCTGCTGCGGCACGAAGTCGGCCTCGCGCAGCAAGCGTGCGTGCCAGTAGGAAGCCCAGCCTTCGTTCATGATCTGCGTGGCGAACACCGGGTAGAAGTAGAACGACTCCTCGCGAACCGCCAGAAAGATGTCACGCTCCCAGCTCTCCATCTCCGGGGCGTAGTTCGCCACGAACCAGAGCAGATCGCGCTCGGGATGGGGTGGGACGGGCGCTCGTTTGCGGATCTCCAGGCCGGTGGAGGCGGCTGCCGGATCGAGGGCCGCGAAGCGCTTGCGGAAGTCGTCATCGACGACTGCCTTGCTCTCAGCCTCGTATTCCGGATAGCGCTCCCGTCGCAGGGATTGGTCGACGTCCACGTGCTGCTCGAGCGCCAGGGCCGCATCGAGAACGAGCTCCACGCGCTGTGCGCCGTATTGCTCGATTGCCTGTTGAATCTGCCGCGCGTGCGTTGCCGCATGCTCCACGATCCGTTCGCTCACCTGTCCCTGGCAACGGCGGAAGAGCAGGTTGTTGCGGGAAAAGTCGGCGTGGCCGAGCACATGCGCGGTGACGAGGATGTTCTCCGCGAGCCCGTTGCTCGCGGCCAGGTAGGCGTGGCCGGGATTTCCGGGGAAGACTACTTCGAACAGCCGGGAGTGGCCCATGTGCCGCTGGATCAACTGGTAGATGTAGCGCACACCGAAGGACCAGTGCGGCATGCGCACCGGCAGCCCGTAGACGGCGATCTCCATCATGAAGGAATCGGGGACCGCCTCGAAATCGACGGGGTGAAACGTCAACCCCGAGCGGACCGCCAGCTCCTCGATGCGCTGAGTGTAATCCTGCCAGTCCTCTGTCATGTGCTGAGTACGGGTCCTACCAGCTTCGTTGCATCGCGAAGCGGTTACGTGTAGCGGCGCGAAGTGCGCCGGTGAGAGCGAAGGACTTCATGGACTGGCCTCCAGCGCCCGACTCTCCGCAGTGAAAAAGTGGCGCACCGCGCCCCAGACATCGTCGAAGTCGTTCAGCGCGTAGCTGCCCGCGGCACAGCCGGCCGCCGCGAGCTCGGCGAACAGCCGCCCGGTCTCGGTCGCCAGCTGTCGCGACAGGCCGGAGGATACTTCGATGTAGCCCGTGAAGCAGGCATCGCCGGTGATCGAGGAGAGACTCTCGCGCGCCACCGCGGTGTCGCTCACGGAGTTGTCGCCGTCAGAGGCGTAGAAGAGATAGATGTTGCAGCGGCCGGGGTTGTAGCGAGCGTCGATGATCTCGCGCACCTTGTTGAATCCAGTGGAGGACACGGTGCCACCCGTGCCGCTCACCTGGAAGAACTCCGATTCGTTGAACTCCCACGCCTCGGTGGTATGTGCCACGAACAGCGTGTCGAGCGAGCGGTATTCCCGGCGCAGACCCTGCACCACCCAGAAGAAAAACGTCTTGGCCAGCTTTCGATCGCGGTCGGACATGCTGCCCGACACATCGAGCATGAAGAACACGACTGCGTGCACCGCCGGCTGACGCCGGCGCGCAAGCTGACGGTAGCGCAGATCCTCGTCGATGAAGCTCGGGGTGGCGCCGGGCGCGCCGCGCCGCTTGACCATTTCCTTGAAGGAGCGCCGCCGGTCGAGCCGGGAGCGCGCGCCGCGGCGATCCCAGCCTTCGCGCACCCAATCGGTCTCCTCGGAGGGCCCGACCCGCGCCTTCAGATTGGGAAGCTGCATCTCCTCCCACAACCAGTCGACGATGTCATCGATCTTGAACTCGAGCAGCAGTTGGACTTCGCCTTCGTCCTGGCCTCCGGGACCCTTCTGTCCCGGTCCGCGCTGCTGCGAGGGATCGCCAAACACGTCGCCCGGCTTGGCCTTGCCCTGTCCGGCGCCTTGCTGCTCTTCGGGACGGCGCAGACGGAAGTGGTAGTGCTCGAGCATCCGCACCGGAACGCGGACCGTGCGTGCGCCTTCGTTGATGACATCCGCGCCGGACACGATCTGCGGTAAGTGCTTGCGAACCGATTCGCGCACTTTCTCATCATGTCGCAGCCAATCACGTGCACCGCGCGAGAACAGCTCGTACCACTTTGCCGCATCCGGTGAGCCCGGCTTATCGCTGCTCTCGGCCATCCACTCTTCGTACTCCTTTCAGGCGCCGCGTGCAACCCGTTACAAAGCTACTCCTGTGCGAGCAACGTGGTGACATAGCTCAGCGCCTCCTTGGCGCTGAGCTCGTCGTAGCCATATTCGCTCACGAGACGCTGCTGCACGACCGAGATCTTCTGACGCGCCTCGTCATCCGGGCGCGCGGTCGAGGTGACCAGCCGCAGAACGTCGCGGCGCTCCTCGAACAGATACTGTTCAATCGCCTCGCGCATGCGCGCATGACTGGCGAGCTTGAATTTCTCGCCCGCCTTGAAGGCGACCATCGCCTTGCGCACCACTTCCTGGCGGAAGGAGAGCTTGCCGGAATCGGACACCTTGATCTTCTCTTCCACGGAGCGCAGGAAACGCTCATCCGCGGGGCGCGTCTCGCCGGTGATCGGATCCGTCACCTGGCGATGGTCGAGCGATGCCTCCACCTCATCCAGGTACTTCTCGAGCAACTGCTGCGCCTCCTCCTCGAACGAGGCAAACATTGCCCGATGCACGTCCTCCTTGACCCAGCGGTTGTAGAATTCCTTGCGCGCGGTCACCAGATGATCGATCCAGCCCTTCTTCTGCTTGGCGTCGATTCGCGCATCGCTCTCGATCGAATCCTTGATCGCGAGCAGCAGCTCCATGCTGGTGAGACTGTGTGTATTGCCACGCGTAATGGCGTTCGACAGCGCGTTGATCACGAAACGCGGGCTGACACCGGTCAGTCCCTCATCCGCGGTCTCCGCGTGCAGCCGCGTGGCCTCGGATTCAGAAACCCCTTCGACCGCCTCGCCTGCATACAGACGCAGCTTCTTGGTCAGATCCAGTCCTTCGCGCTCGGTCTTGGCCAACCGTGTCAGGATGGCGAAGACCGAAGCCAGATTCAGCACGTGCGGATCGAGGTGCACGTTGCGGAACGCCGGCGCGCCCGAGACGAGCTTGTGATAGATACGGGCCTCGTCGCGATAGGAGAGCGCATAAGGCACCTTGATGATGACCATGCGGTCGAGCAGCGCCTCGTTCTCCTTCTCCTGCAGGAACTTGTGGAACTCCGCCAGGTTCGTGTGTGCCAGGATGGTCTCGTCGAGGTGAATCAGCGGGAAGCGCGAGACCTTGACGTTCTTTTCCTGGGTCATCGTGAGCAGCAGATAGAGGAACTCGCGCTTGACCTTCAGGATCTCGATCATCTCGAGCATGCCGCGGCTGGCGGCATACACGGCGCCCGACCAGGACCAGGCGCGCGGATCGCCCTCGTCGCCGATCTGCGCGACCTTGGCGAGATCGACCGAGCCCACCAGGTCGGCGATATCGGCGGTGGTGGGATCGTGGGGCGCGTAGGTACCGATTCCCGTACGCGAGGATTCGGACAGAAATACGCGCTCGACGGGAACACGTACGAAATCACCGTCATACTCGCGCTCGACCACCTCGCGCGCCCAAGGCGAGAGCTCGCCCTGTATCTCGACACCATAGCGCTCGCGAAACTCCGGACGCAGGCTCGCGGGAACGAGATTCAGCGGGTTTTCGCGCAGTGGCGAACTCTTGACGGCGTAGATGGCGCCTTCGTCGGTGCGGCTATATTCCTCCAGACCGCGCTTCAGGAGGATGGCCAGGGTCGATTTGCCTCCGGAGGGCGGCCCGAGCAACAGCAGCAGGCGGCGTCCGACGTCCGAGCCGGCGGCGGCGCCCTTGAAATAATCGACCACGCGAGAGAGCGGCTCGTCGATGCCGAACAACTCGCGCTTGAACAGCTCGCGCGCGTTCGTGCCGTCCTCGGGCGGCGAAGCACGTCCGTGCCAGCGCAGCATGTCCCAGATGTATTGATGGCTGGTGCGCGCCCTCGCGGCCGGATTGGGCGGCAGAATATTGGCCAAGTATTCACCGAAGGTGCCTTCCCAGCGCTGGGCGCGGTGCAGGCGGCTGAAGGAGCTCAGAGACTCAATGAACGTCGAGTTGGAATTGGAACCCGATTCACCAGAGAGCGATTGCATCATCCTTCCCTCCCGTTGAGTTCACCTGTCCGGACAGAATGCCGGACGACCCGTCCCGCGCAAGACTTAACTTAGATCCAGCGCTGCTCACGGTGTGTGACGGCCCTCTATTCCCTGCCCTTCTATAACGTTAAGACGGTCACAACGACGAATTGTTCACTGATGCTAGCGCAAGAGGGTCGATGACGCGCACGCGTGATCGCATGCACGCAACGCGTGCGTGAGCGTGGGAAGAGAGAGCAAATTGCATGCCCATCGCGATCCCTGCGCAACAGGCTCCGGAAATCCAATGAGTTAGTGACTCAGCAGCCCCTTGAGCTTGTCGCCCAATTGTTTTTTGACCAGCTCGCCGGCTTTCTGGCGCAACTGGCCTTTCGCCAGCGCCTGCAGATCCGGCCGCACCGTGGGACTGGCGGCCGTGCCCGTCACGAGCAGCGGGACTTCGAATCCAGCCGGCGCGGCCGCCGCACCGGAACGGGCCGCGGGTGCCCCCTGGGAGAGCGTCGCGAGCAGACGATAATCGATGGCCTCGCTGGCGACGTTCAGGGTCCCCGCCCCGTTCACCTTGAGGAAATCGGTCTCGATCCGCAGCACGTCGGTGTGCAGGACGCCCTTGTCGAGGGTGCCACTGGTCTGCAGGGTGTTGAAGACGGTGCGCGCGGGACCCGAATGCTTCGGGGGGACCTGGCGCTTGAGCAAAGCGTTCGCACTCTCCAGCTCGGAGGCAATATCGATCCCGTTCAATGCACCTTGGCTGACGTTCGCATCGATCTTACCCCCCAGCGAGCTCATGATCGCTGCGTTCGTATTGCCCGATCCTTTCACCGCGACGTTCACATCCGCATGGCCGCTGAGTCGCGTTGAGTTGTACGCGGCTTTCAGAAGCGCGCCGATGTCAGTCCCGTGCACGTGCTCGTTCAGCGTCAATTCAGCCTGTGCAGGCCGGGCGTCGAGCAGGATGTCGCCGGTGTACGTACCACCGTACATCAGTGCCTGGCTGGGGCCGAGATGTACGAGGCCGCCCTGGGCCACCACCCGCGTCCGCACACCCGTGAACACGAGGCCCGCGAACGTCGCACTCCCCACCTGTAGCGAGCCGTTTACGTTCAGCTTGCGCAGAGTCTCGATGGGTAACGGAGTTGGAGCCGGCGAGCCTTTCGAATTCGGCGGCGGCATTGTCTGCCCCGCTGGGGCAGTCGGCGGGGCCGGCGGCCGGTACCGATCGAGGTTGATGGCATTCACGCTCAGATTGAAGGCCAGCGCATCGTGCTCCAGATCATTGATCGCAGCCGTTCCCTGCACGCGGGTGTCATCGAGTGTCAGATCCAGCCCGGACAGCTCGATCTTGTTCGAGCTGTACCGGTAGTTTGTTGTCAGGGCAAGCACCGACAATGCATGGCCGTCGCGCATGAGGGGCGCGGTGACCTGCAGTGAGTCCATCACCTTGCGAGGCGAGACCTTCGGGATCTCGATGCGGCCGCTCAGTACCTGACCGGTGGCCGTCTTCTGTCCCGCGGCGGTGAGGATGGCCGCGAGCTCGCCGACGCGGGCTTCCACGCGCGCTGGGGCCAGCGCCTGGGTCCCGGGGTCGAGCGCAATCCGCGGCGCGCGCAGGGAGAACGGCAGCGGCTGGGCGGATCCGGCGGCCTTCCCAGGCGCCTCACTCAGCAGGCTGCCCTTGAGCTGGAAGTCCTCCAGGGAGAGCGCCTGGGGCTCGTTTCCCACGGAGATCTTGCCGCTCTGCAGCTCCTCCACGGAGACCGTCGTCGTGCTTCGGGCGGCCTCATCCTTGAGGATGACGACACAATTGCGGATGTCGATGCCCCCGATGGTGGCCGAGCCGCCCATTTGCCCCTGATTGGCGGGCGTCTGGGCCGAGGTCCCCTTCGATTCGGTCAGGTCCTGCCAGTTATTGGTCGTGCCGCGCTTCACCAGGTTCACAGTCAGGCCGTCCACCACAATTCGGCTCACCTCCAGACGCCGGGACAGCAGCAGGGGCAGAAGGTGGACGCCGATGCTGGCTGTCTTCAGCCTCATGAAGGGCTGGCTGCCGAACCCGGGGGGGTTACCGAGGCTCACGTCATGAACGGCAAGCGCCAGCCACGGGAATACCTTCAGCTCAAGCTTGCCGCCAATCGTCAGCTCGCGGCCAGTCTGCCGCCGCACGGCCTCCTGGACCTTTCCTCGGTAGTTGTCCGGATGTACGAACAGTTTCAACGCGACGATGATGACGAGGAGCACTGCAACGAGTGCCGCCGCGCCCAGTGCGACAATCCGGCCTACGCGCATAACGGGACTCCCCTTATGGAAAGCGTGAGATAGTGCACAGGACATGACTCCGGGGCGTCGTCGGATACCGACGGTACCCTATCATTATTGTGAACTGTAGCCTTGTGGTGCTGCAGCAGCTAACTATGCTGCCGCGGTATAGAGCTCCGCGCCGTTCGCTCCGACCGGGCAGGAAGCGCCCAGGCGACCTTTCTGCCAATGACCAACGATGGAGACATACCGTGGCAAGCCCCGCTTCGACCGCCTCCCGGCCCTCTGACGCCACAACAGACTCCACTGCCGCCGCACCCCCGACCGGGACCAACGTCCGCCCGGCGGTGGATGTCACGGCGGTCACGACCCGGGACGATCTGCTCCTCGAGTTAGGTGAGGCACTCGGCGGCCAGGCGGCCGTGCACCCGATCGAATCGATGAGTGAGGCTCTGCCGCATCTTGCCGGCGCGAAGCGCGGGCACGTACTGGTGATCGATACGCGTGACGTGTCCGACATCCGGGCGGAGGTTCAGAAGCTCGACGCCCAGGCTTCCCACGCTGTCGTGTTGATATTGGCTGCCCACGATACGGAGAAAGAGGTGGCGGCCTCCGTCAAAGGCAGCAGGGTATTCGCCGTGCTGCCCGTGCCCCTGGATAAACGGAAGTCGGCCGCGGTCCTGGAGGCTGCGGTCTCCGAGGCGCGGGACCGAAGAGCCTCGCGCGGCACGGATTCCTCGCAGAATGCCGAGCATTCACATGCGGCCCATGCCCATGCTCACGCGCAGGGTGCGGACCACGCCGCCGCCATCAGCCTCGAGCCTTTCCGGCCTCACCGAGGCTCCGAGGCAGCCTCCGATGGAGGCTCCAGATCGAAGCTGCCGCTGTTTGCGGGAGCTGCCGTCGCCGCTGTCGCGCTGGCCGTGGGCGCTTACTTCCTGCTGGGAAAGAGCTCAGCGCCCGCGGTCTCGCGAGCTGCGGCCAACAAGGCCGCTGCCTCGCCGGGACTGCCGGCTGCGGCCAACAAGCAGGCCGAGGAGAGCATCGCCGCTCCGGCGATCGAAACTTCGCTCGTGCAGGGCAAGCTCGATGACCTGCTCGAGAAGGGCCGGCAAGCCATGCGCGAGCGCCACTATTCCGAGCCGGCCGGCGACAATGCACTCCTTTATTACCGCTCGGCCGCCGCCGTAGCCCCTGCCAGCGGGGAAGCGGCCGACGGACTGCAGCGGGTGGCCGGGGTGCTGGCTTCCCGGTTCGAGGATGCGATGACGGGGGGCCGCTACGATGAAGCCGGCCAGGCTCTGGCCAACCTGAGACTGGCCACGCCCCGCCATGCCGACATTGCCCCGCTCGAACTGCGCCTGGCCACCGCACAGGTCAACAAGGCGCTGGCGGATGGCAACCTCGACCGGGCGACGGCGCTCATTCGGGCGGCACAGCAGTCGAATACAGTGCCGGCCGATCAGATCACTCGCTGGCGCTCAGACATTGCCCGGCGACAGGAAGAGGGCAAGGTCCAGCGGCTGGCCGGACTGGTCGGCGACCGGGTGCGCGACGGCAAGCTGCTCGAGCCGGCCGGTGACAGCGCAAAGGATTATCTGCAGCAGCTTCGCGAGCAGGCCTCGGGTAATGCGACCACTCAGCGTCTGGTCCATGAGCTCAACACCGCGTATCTGCGCAAGGCGCGCGAGGCGACGCTCGCCAACCACTCCGCGGAGGCCGATCGATGGCTGAGCGAAGCCCGGTCGGGCGGGGTCAGCGCGGGTGAGATTACGGCTTGGCAGCGTGAGCTTGCGGGTGCACGCCAGAAGGCGGTGGCTGCGGAATCTGAGCGGCTCGCTCAGCTGGTTCGGGACCGCTTGCGCGAGGGGCGTTTGACCGATCCGGCTCAGGACAGCGCGGCCTTCTACGCTGGTCAGTTGCAAGCGAGTGATGCCAACTATGCGGGTCTCGCTGCGGTGTCCCACGACCTCGCGGGCAAGCTCGTCGAGCGGGCGCGTCTGGCTGCGCAGAGCGGGAAGCCGACGGATGCGGACCTGGGGCTCGCGAAGCGTTTCGGAGCTGATCCCAGGGATATTCTTGCGGTGCAGCAGCTGCAGAGCGCGCCGAAGAGTGCGTCGGCGGGCGCGCGTGCGGGGGCTGAGGATGCGGCGACGCTGGCGGCAAACATGAAGCGCTTGCGCTATGTTGCGCCCGAGTATCCGCAGAAGGCGCTGGAACAGGGCGTGGCGGGCTCCGTGACGGTGGAGTTCACCGTCGATGCGAAGGGCGACACTCGCAACGTGCACGTCGTCGAGTCCAGTCCGCCGGGGGTGTTCGATCGTGTGGCCATCGCTGCAATCAAGCGCTGGCGCTATCAGCCAGCCATGGTGAACGGTGCGCCGGTGGAAGTACCGTTCCGCACGGCGGTTCGATTCGAGCTTCCGAAGTAAGCGGCCGCGGCGACAGCGCCGATCCGCAGGAGAAATCATTAATGAATCTGGCAGGCAAGAACGGCAATCGCCAGCTCGTCATGGTCGGCATCGGTACGGTGCTGACCCTCGTGATGGGCGCCGTGCTGATCGCAGGCTTTCGGCTCGCGACGCACATGCGCGCGAACGTCACCGGGCTGCAGTCGGCGAGCACGCTTCAAACCTACCCTGGCGCGATTGCTCAGCAGCTCAACGCCTTGCGGGACCGCCTGGAATCGCGCGCTTATTCCGGACAGGCGCTCGCTGATCTGCGCTCGACGGTACAGCGCTTCGACTACGAGCTGAACAAGCTTGGAAGCAGCGACACGGCCCAGTCCACCGAGCTCGACCAGGCGCGCGCGCTGTGGCGCCAGTACGGTCCGGTGATCAATCCGGTGGTGACTTTCGACGGCCAGCCTTACGTGGACTCGGATGAGGGCGGGAGCACCTTCTCGAAAGTCGGGCGCACGCATTACGCCAACGTGAAGCGGGCCCAGCTGTTCGCGACGGAGAACCAGAAAGCCCTGGAGAGTCAGCTCACCTCGGTCGCGAGCAACCTGCAGCAGACGACTTCAGAGGGCGCAAACCGGCTGCGGGCCCTGCTCTCGACCGGTGTGTTCGCGGCGCTGGTGCTGGCCGCCGCCGCAGCTTACTTCCAGATCACCCGCTCGCGGCACGAACGGGCGGCCCGGGAAGCGCAGGAACAGACGCGCGACATTCTGAAAACGGTGCGCGAGGGGTTCTTCCTGCTGGATGCGGACTATCAGATCGGCTCGGTATGGTCCGAGGCGCTGACCCGGATGTTCGGGCGCAGCGACTTCGCCAACCTCGCCTTCGAGGATCTGCTCAAGGATCTGGTGCCTTCGGCCACGCTCGCCACGGCCATGAAGTACATCAAGCTGCTGTGGGGTGACCGGGCGCACGAGAACCTGATGAAAAGCATCAACCCGCTCGGTCAGCTCGAGATCACCATGGAGAGCGGGCACGGCGGCAAGGAAACGCGCTACCTGCAGTTCGATTTCCACCGGGTCATGGGCCCCAAGGGCATCAAGCACGTGCTGTGCGCCGTGGGAGACATTACATCCAGCGTCCTGCTGGCGAAGGAGCTGCAGGAATCGCAGGAGAACGCCAACGCGCAGCTCGACATGATGCTCGGCATGATGCATGTGGACCCGCTGCAGCTGAGCTCCTTCCTGGATACGACGGAAACGGGTCTGCAGCTGATCAACGCGATCCTCAAGGAGCCCGCGCGCACCGATGGCGAGTTCCGCAAGAAGCTGAACGGCCTCTTCCGCGAGATGCACTCGATCAAGGGCGAAGCCTCCGCGCTGAACCTGCTGAGCATTGCTCATCGGGTGCATTCGCTTGAGGACATGGTGAGCGAGCTGAAGAAGAAGGCGGAGCTCTCGGGCAACGACTTCCTGCCGATGGTCCTCAAGCTCGATGATCTACTCGCGCACCTGCGCAGCGTGCGTGAGATGGCCACGCGCCTGACGACTCTCAAACATTCCGGCGCCCTACCGGTTGCGGAAGCACCCTCGCCGCGCGCACAGCGGCTGGCGGCAGCCGATCATCTGCCGCGAGCGGTCGAGCCCAAAGGCTCCGCCCGATCTGCCGAGGACCTGTCGCCCACCCTGCATGCCATGGCTGAGCGCCTGGCTCACGATCATCACAAGCGCTTCAGGCTGACGATGACGGGGCTGGCAGATGTCCCGGGTGCCTACATCGCTACGGTCAAGGACTGCGTGATTCAGATGCTGCGCAATTCCGCGGTGCATGGCATCGAGGCCAGCGAGGTCCGGCGGGCCCATACGAAGCACGACGTGGGCGTGGTCAAGGTCGATTTCCACCGCACGAACGACGGCTACGAGCTGGTCTTCGAGGACGATGGGGCGGGTATCTCGCCCGAGCAGCTCAAAGCGGCCGCGGTGCGCAGACAGATCCTGACTGCGGACGAAGCGGCGAGCATGGATACCCGCGGGGCGATGGCCCTGATCTTCCGACCCGGTTTCTCTACTCACGAGGACGTGTCGATGGACGCCGGCCGCGGCGTGGGCATGGATGTCGTCGCCCGCGGTGTCTACGCGCTGGGCGGCAAGATCGGTGTGAGCACGAACCCGGGCAAATTCACCCGCTTCAAGATCGTCCTGCCGGCGGTAGTTTCCGCCGGCAAGGCCGTGGCCGTCTAGCGGGCCTCCCATGGGACTCAACGGTGCTTCCAACGGGCGCGGGGGACGATCTTTCAAGCTGATGATCGTCGATGATTCGAATATCATGCGCAGGCGTATCGAGCGCTCGCAGCAGTTCGATGAGCTTGAGCTGGTCGGTTCGGCGGCCAACGGGGTCGATGCGATCGAGATGTTCCGCAAGACCGATCCGGATGTGGTGACGATGGACCTGACGATGCCGCAGATGGATGGCATCGAGTGCATCGCGAAGCTCGTGGAGCTCAAACCCGCCGTGAGAATACTGGTCATCTCGGCGCTGGCGGACAAGGCTACGGCGGTCGAGGCGATGGAGAAGGGGGCGAACGGCTTTCTCAACAAACCGTTCACGGATCGACAATTGAACGAGGCCATTGCAGACCTCATCCAAGAGTAGCCACAGATGTTGCAGGAACTGGAGCTGAAGACGTTCGTCGAGGGTACGACGAACTACTTCGAGGTGGCGGCCCAGCAGCCCGCCTCGATCGGCTCTCCGTACCTCACCGAAGGCTCTCCCGCGGTCCACGACTACACCGGCATCATCAGCATCTCCGGCAAGCGCGAGGGGATCGTGTATTTCACGGCGCCGCGCGCGATGCTCACGGTGCTGTTGATGAAGATGCAGGAGAACGACTTCAGCCACGAGACGATGCGCGACCTCGTGGGTGAAGTGGCCAATACGATCTCGGGCAACGCGCGTCGCGACTTCGGACGCGACTTCATCATCTCGGTCCCCAGCGTGCTCGCGGGGGAGAAGCCGGAAATTCCGTTGCCGCCGGGCACCCGCTCGTTCGTGATCCCGATCAACTGGCGCAGCCATTCGGCGAAGCTGGTCGTTTCCCTGAAGTAAGGGCCGGCCTCTGGCTGGCCATGGCGCGGGGGGGGTGCCCCGGGGTCGGAGCGGCCTTGCGCGTTGAGGAAGCAGGCCAGCCCCATGACGCGGGAGTTGCCCCCGGAAGAACAAGGCTCAGGCGCAAGGGAGCTGCCTCCCCGCGTAATGGCTGGCCTCCATGGCTGCCCCTGGTGGTCCGCAGTTATCCCCGAATCCCTTCGGATAGAGGTGGCATGAAGCTCATCGCGGGGGGCTCAGATGATTAGTGGAGCACGCATACCGGTCCTGAAATGCGCGACGTACTTCGAGCTTTTTAAAAAAAGACCGTCGTCGCCGCCAGCCGACTCCCGCAGATACCCGCCTGACTGTTATGTTCCATCTCACCCAGACGGGGGGCGTTTGCACAATGACTTTAATTTCCTTCGCGGCTCCGGTCGCGCATCTGCTCAGCAGTATTCAGCCTGATGACAGCGGTGTGTCGCTGCTCGCCCTGCTGGCCGGCATGATCGGGGGCTGGCGCCTCACGGGCTGGCACGAGCAGCTCAAGGCGCGACGCGCCCGGGTTCGACGCGAGAATCAGCGCAAGCTGGACTGAGCTCGCCCCAGTCGAGGACGGGACATAACCGCCGCGCGGGCCGTAGCCTTCCTGCCATGGGGCTGGTTCCACCCACATCAAGCCTGGGTCGGACATGCGCATGTCCGGGCCCCAATGTGCCCCGGTATGCAACTTGCTCGCTCCTCCGCGTGCCCGATCGGCGGCAAAGTGGTTTGATACGCCTTGGCTATGCACTACAGGGTTCTGTGCACTGACTATGACGGTACGTTCGCTACGGACGGCCGTGTGGTTCCTGCCACAGCCGATGCGCTCAAGCGTCTGCTCGCTTCGGGCAGGCGGGCGGTACTCGTAACCGGCCGGGAACTCGATGAGCTGAAGGGCGTCTGTGCGCATTTGGGCCTGTTCGAATACGTGGTGGCCGAGAATGGCGCCCTTCTGTATGAGCCCTCCTCGGGGCGCGAAACATTGCTCGGTGCACGTCCCCCCGACCCGTTCATCGCGGCCCTGCGCAAGCGCGGAGTGGCACGAATATCCGTCGGCCGGGTGATCGTCGCCACGTGGGAGCCGCACGAGACGACGGTCCTGGAAACGATCCGCGAGCAGGGCTTGGAGCTGCAGGTCATCTTCAACAAGGGCGCCGTCATGATCCTGCCGGCCGGCGTGAACAAGGCGAGCGGGCTCCAGGCTGCATTGAACAGAATGGGTGTCTCGCCAAGCAACGCGGTGGCGGTCGGGGACGCGGAGAACGATCACGCCATGCTCGCGCTATGCGGATTCGGAGTGGCCGTCGCGAACGCGCTGCCCGCCCTCAAGGAGTCGGCCGATCTGGTCACTCGTGGCGAGCGGGGAGCCGGCGTGGCGGAGTTGATCGAGGGGTTGCTGGCGGATGACCTCGCCTCGCATCCGGCCGCCAAAAGGCCTGTCCGTGGGTAGCGTCAACCCGCGCGTGGTGTTCGACGCGCACAGGCCGCGGCGAGCCGGTAGCGTCACTAATGTGATGAGCGTTCACACCAGTCCGGGCGGACGTGTGGTAAACCGCGCCGTAAGATGGAAATGAAGTTTTTGTCGCACATCTGTCATGACATGCCGGCATTCTTCGCCCCATCCGGCCCCGTCAGGACGGTCACAGCAGGATTCGGAACCGATGCACTCTAGCCCCCTGGCGATCATCACCATGCGCCGCGAGCTCGCGGAGCGGTATGCCACGACCACGCGGCAGTGGCTCGCCGCCCGCAACACGTATCGGCGCCTGCACGATGCACCCGTGAAGAACATCATCGCGCTGCGAGCCGCCGCCGCCCGCCTCGACCAGCTCGACCGCGGCCGGGCCTCCCTCATGCGTGACCTGAAAGCGCTCTCGGACTGACCGGCGACGATACGGCACCCGCCAGCTCGCGGGCTGAAAGCAGCGCAGCAATAAATTAAAACAACGAGCCGGTATCCCCGACCATCGCCTTGCGCACGAGCGGGATCGGCGGCCCGCCGTAGGAGAGGAACTGGTCGTGAAAGGCCTCCCAGTACTTCTTCGGATCTGCTCCCGGATTCCCGGCGGTCTTCATCGCCACCCAGTCAGCGCGCACCTTGCGGATCATGAGCTTCCCGAGGGTGTAGTTGAGGTACGCGGGATCATAGGTGCCGCGGGCAGCCTGCTGGCGCGCATTGCCGGGGTCAGCATACGCCTGCTCCAGAAACATCTTCTCCGATTGCGCGGGTGTCATTCCGTGCGTGTGCATGCCGAGTGAGGACAGGAATCGCACGTCCCGCAGCAGCGCCTCCGCGAGCTGACCGACGTGCATTTCCGGGTTGCCATCTCCGTAACCCTCTTCCCACATCATCTCCTCACAGTAGTGAGCCCACCCTTCCGCATAGGCGTACCCCACCCAAAGCGAGGCGATCCGCGAGGGATTGCGGTTGGCATGCAGGAACTGCAGGAAGTGGCCGGGCCACACCTCGTGCACGCTCGTGAACGTGAGTGTCGCCACTCCCGGAAGGTACTCCTCGCGTTCCTTCGGTGACCATTTCGGATCCGGAGGCGAGATGTTGAACGTCGAGGCCACGCCCTTCTCGTAGGGCCCGGGCACGTTGATATATGCAAAATTGCCCCGGTTGTACGGAGGGGCCTTGGCGACCAGCGCCTCCTCGGAGCCCGGAATCGTGACGATCTGCTTGGCGACGATGAAGGCCCTCAGCTCCTTCAGCATCGCGCGCGCCCCCTCGAGGGTGCCGCTGCGGGGTTTGTCCGCGTTCATCCGGGCGATGCACTCATGGATCGATCGGTTCGGCGCGAATTGCGAGCACGCCTCCTTCAGCGCCTGCTGATTGCGCTCCAGGTCCGCCCGTCCGATCGACTCCAGGTCGGCCAGCGGCACATCGACCTGCTCGGTCTGCTTGAGCATGGCCGCATACAGATCCGGGCCCAGCGCGAAGGAATCCGTGCCGCTCGAGCGCTGTGAGATCAGCCATGCCTTCAGTGCATCCATCGCCTTGGCGGCAGCCGTGTCCGCCTCTTTCAGGTCCCGCTGCGTCTGGCTGTCCTGAATCGAAGCGAATACTTTCGGAACGTCATTGCGGTAGAACTCCGCAAACCCACCAAAGCCGGCAATCCCGCGCTCGATGTAAGACCTGGGCATCGGCGTGTGCAAGTTCGCGCGGATCTCGGTGGCGATGTGCGGAATGGCCTGTGCGTATCCCAGGTAGCCTTTCACCCGGGTCTCGAGCGGCGCGTAATTGCGACCGAGGTAGACATCAGGATCCAGGCGCTCGATGTACCAGGCCGGGTTCGTGAACGGAAACCGCGCCTGATCCAGCCAGAACAGATCCCTGTCGATCACACTGAGCAGGTACTCACGCTCGAACCGCTGTGCCGCCTCCAGAGGACCCGGATTGATCGACTGCGCCGCGGAGCGCACGTGCTTGAGCCGCTCGACCTCCTTGTTGAGCCCGGCTGAGCTCCAGTCGGGCATCTGCCCGTCGAACTCGTGGCGCCCGGCCTGTGCGGCGAAGAACGGATGGGATTGGAAGTAGTCCTCGATGAACCGGGCAGCGAACTCGCTCCAGGCGGCCTGCGCGGTCACCTTTGGGTCCGGTGGCGGCGGCGCCTTGACTGCCGCGGGCTGGCGGCTGCAGCCGGCAGCGACCAGAACAAGAACCGCCACCGTGGCGCGCGCGCAGGACATCGGAAACCGCATGCAATACCTCCGCAAAACCGTCATCTGGAAAAAACGTCGGACGAGTCCGGATAGAGCCTCGTGAGCACCTCCTGTGCGCTCGCCGAGAAAATGGGCAACATCACGGTGGCCACCGCGGCCGGAGCCGGCCTGGGCGCCGCTGAACTCTCGGTTCGGCCAGCCCACACCGAATCGAGATCGGACCGCCTGCGCTGCAGGGCGCTGACCACCGCTTCCTGCCAATGGGGGGGTGCAGCGCTGGCGACAAACTCTCCCCGGCCGCGCCCGAAATGCGCTACGGCCAGATAACGGGCCAGGGCCGCCGCGACCCGCTCGAACAGAAAGTCGGGGGACCATCGCACGCTGGCCGACTGAGCGCCGCGCGCAAGGTTATAGGCTTTGGCCAAACTCCTGGCGCCGAATGCACCCAGTACACCGCCAATCAGCGCGCCGGCTCCAAAGGTGAGGCCGCCCGCGCCCAGATCGGCCGCCAGGCCGCCCAGAGCGCCGGAAAGCAACCCGCCCAGCACGCTCGCCTTATCCACATCGGCGGGGCGATCCACCGCAAACTCACTCCCCATTCGCTTCAGCACCTCATCGGTCGCTTTACCGGTCAGGCCGTGCAGACGCACCAGCTCTTCGGTGGTGGTACGGACCTGCCTGTCGAGGCGCGTCGCCAGGGCACCCTGCGCCGCAACGAGTTGCGCATCCTCGCGCAAGGCTCCGCCCCCCACTGCGCCCAGCCACACGCGCGCCCTGCCCTGCATACCCAGCTCCTCGACCGGCTCCGTGTCCACCACCGCCGCGGCGATCTGCCCGGCGAGAGCCTGCATGGACTTCCGGAAGACATCGAGATTTCGCTCCCGCCAGCAGTCGCGCAAGCGCCCGAAGGCCGCCTGTCGCGCTGCCGGCAATTGTTTCTGGATGAGCGCCAGCAAGGTCCCTTCCTGGACCCAACAGCGTGCGAACGCATCGAAGGGGAGGACCTGCTCGATCCATGGGTAGCGCCCGGCGAAGGCCGTCCACAGCGTGACGTCGGCCTGACCGGGAGCCGCCTCACGAGGGGGCCCGAGCTGGTTCAACAGCAGCACCACCGGCTTGCCGATCCATCCCAGGATGCGCATCTCGGCATCGACGTACCCGGCCGAGGCGGGCTGCTCACCGGCACTGACCACATACAGGATAACGTCGGTGCTCTCGCGTGCCGTACGCATTGCCTGCTGGCTGCACCAGAATGGCCGGTCGGCAAATCGATCCCATACCTGGGACAGGAACCAGCCGATGGGGCGATCACCTTGCCGCAAGCGCTTCAGCACCCGGGTGCTGTCGCCGAAGCCGGGCGTATCCCAGAGCACCAGCGAATCGCCCTCGCGCGACTCGATCAGCACGTGACTCTCCGCCACCTCCGTGACATGCGCGCGATCGCCGACTTCGCCAATGTCCTGACGCAGCAGTGTCCGGGCCAGGGTTGTCTTGCCGACGTTGGTATGCGACAGCAGGCTGACATCGACCCTGGCGATGTCAGACGAGACCTGCGCGGCCGAGGCAGCTTCGCTCAATTGGTTTCGCTCGCTGTCCACAGAGCCTGGCGGGCCGCATCCCGGGCCTGCGTCCCGCTGTCGGAGCCGGGGACTATCCGCGTCAAGTCCACGATGCATTCGCGCAGACCGTAGCCGCGAATGAACTCGCTCCACAGATTGCGGCGCTGACGCAGGCGTTCCTCGAATCCGGCGTCGCCACGCATCCGCGCCGCGTAACGCGCTTCATCTACGAGAACCAGCAATGGAGTCGCACTGGCGTTGTGAGTCAACCAGTCGCGCAATTTAGAAATCAACATTCCGTGGTTCTCCACCTCCGGCGTCGAGGCCAGCGACATCAGCAGGACGTTCCAGTTGGCTGCGCCCAGTGCACCGACCTTGTCCTCCTCGCCGTAACTGATGGAGTTCTGCACACTGACGCTGAGTTTGCCCCCGAGTGCGTCGGCGAGAAGCAGCTCGAGGCCGGCGAGTGACTCGGCGGCCGGCTCGTAGGCATATGGCGTCACGCTCGCGACTTCACGGACCGTGCCACCGCCGACGCTCAGAATCACGCTGCGCGCATAGCCGTTCAGGGACGATGGAATGAGCGGGCGGCGGGAAAATCGCCACAGGCCGAAGGTTGCTGCCAGCGCCGCCAGCATTCGCGGAATGACGATGTAGAGCACGGCGGTGAGGGCGACCAGGTGGATCCACGAGGCCGCCTCACCCCCGCCGCCGGTCCCTGTCCAACGCAGCGCACGAATCTCCTCGAGTGAGGCGAGTGGGATGCCCGAGAGGGCTGAAGCGGGGCCATACAGGATCGCAACGAGCGCCGCGGCACTCCGCGGGCCCAGGAAGGTGCTCTCCCAACCGGCCTCGTATCGCAACCCGATGCCACGCACGTACAGGCCTGCGATGAGCCCGACAGCCACCAGAGCGGCCGCCAGATGCATGAGCCGCTTGCCCGTGAGCAGCAGGAGCGGCTGCGAAACCGTGCCCCATGTATTGACGAAGCGTCGCAGCCCGTTGGTCAGCGGAACATTGAAGCGTGTGGAGCGCCGCAGGAGTCCCTCGATCCGTCTGGCGATCCAGCGCGCGTAGGCCCTCGAGGAGAGGCGCGCAGTGGCCGGTTGAGAGTCTCGGCGCGATCTGAGCCAGGCCACCAGCAGCAGTGCGTAGACGATGAAATTCCAGCCGATGAGGCCCATGAGCGGGAAGGCCAGTATGTTGATGCGGCGGCTGCCATCGAGATTGGCCAGCGAGAAGCCAAGAGCAAACGCCGCGATGAGCAGAATGCGGCCGAGCCAGGTGAAGCCTCCCGCGAGAGAGAGCGCGTGAGCCACCGCGGGAGAGCGGACGCAGAGTTGGTCCAGGAGCCGCTCGGCGCGCCGCACCATGAACGTGGCGGATGGGCCGGACAGTGGGCCGGCGCTGATGTCCAGCCCCGACAGACCGGACTCGCGGACCGCGGCGCGGGAGGCATCCGCGCGGTCCGCAAGCGGAATGACTTCACCGAGTCGATCAGTCTCCTCGATCGCCTGGATCAGCAGAACCGTCCGCAGCGGCTGTTGGTGCATGGATGCCTGGCGGACTCACCGGTGCGCTCTGGCGGGCCACGCGTGCGGCAGGAGCCTGCGCGCTGCCGTGGGCGACCTGGGACTCACCCGTCCAGTCGCCGTGCTTTGACCGCGCGCAGCGCTCCGTTCTCCTCGCGCTCGATGGCGAAGTCGATCGGACGGCAGCAGACGACGCAGTCCTCAATGTAGGACGACTCGTCCCCGGCAGTCAGATCAACGCGTGTTTCCAACCGCTCACCGCAGTAGGGACATTGCACCGCGACGAACTCCTCGGGTTGCAGCCCCGGCAGCCCCTTGCCGGGCTCATAGACCGGCTCGAGGCCGTACAGGCTGTCGATGCTGCGCGCGTCCAGACTCTCGATCCGGCGCGCCAGGGAGTCGAGCTCTCGGGCTTTGGGTCGCTTCACGGGGCCATTCTACGCGAGCGCCGCCCGGATCCGGCGGGGAAATGGTGCTCTCCGGTCCCGTGAGGCCGGCTCGCGCCCGGCGCAACCGTGGCCGTGCGACGGGGCGTTCGTCGCAGCTGAGCCGAAACGAACCCCGAACACGACCGGACGAGCAAACCCAAACGGCTCCAGCCGCATCTACACGCATGCTCGGAATGAAAACGAGCGCATTTCATCTGCCCGCGTAACAGGAGAATCGTCATGATCACCCGAAATGTTGGCTTTGCCATCCTGGCCCTTGGCGCGCTCGCCACTGCCACGGCCTTCGCTGCTCCCGCGCAGCCGCAAGCCAGAACCGTCTCGGTGCGCTATACCCCCGCGGCACTTGATTCCCCCGATGCCGCACGGCGCCTGTACCGCAGGATCCAGGCAGCAGCACGTGAGGCGTGCGGTGACACTGATCCGCGCGATCTCGTGCGCTACTTCATGTTCAAGGGCTGTTACCAGAGTGCAGTGGACTCAGCGGTGGAAAAGGTCGGTGCATCGAATCTGACGGCACTGCATCGCAGGACGCAGCATACGACTGCCGGCTGAACAGCACTGCGGGCGCGTGAGCGGACGAGGCTGACTCTCGTCGCTCACGCGCGTGTCGGGGGCGCGATGTCAGTCGTTTGTTGGCAGAACGCGCGGTAGCGGGCTGTCCGTATGATCGTATACGCGTTTCAGCTCGACGCTGGGGTACTCGCCGCCGCCCAGATGGAGTTGCTCGATCAGATGTTTGCCGTCGGGAGACAGACTGAACGATTCGACTGAGCGTACGCCGGTCTGTGGCTTGACCTGGATGACGAATTCCTTGCCCTTGAAGCCCGAGCTCTGATCGGCGACGCCCCACGCCGCCGACACCACGCTCTTGGTCCCGGGGGTAAACGTGCGGGCCGTGTTGCCGTAATCGAGCGTCATCTGCGAGGGTGTCTGGCGGACGCTGAGCTTATCGGCCCGCGCCACATCGGCTGACAGGGCCCGCATGACCTGGGTATGCGTGATGAAGCCGTTGTTGCGATACAGGGGCTGTTGGCGGCGTCCCCGAGGCCCGCCGCTCTGCCCGTCCTGCTGTCCGCTGTCGTAGGGCGGCAGCCCGTCGTCAGTCATGGACATGTCACGGTGGGTGGTCGCCTTGGGTCGCAGCTTGTCGAAGAGCTTCTGGGGGTCATCACTCGCCGCATGATTCAGCACCCAGTTGCCCGATAGATCGACGGAGTGCGGCGAGTCCGGATCCAGGCTGCTGACCCCGCACGCGGCGAGCGCAGCCAAGGCCAAGGCGTACAGGCAGAGGCGCGCGATCTGCATGGGGCTAACCATTCCCGAGTGTGAGCCGAGCGAGGGTCACAGCCTGATCCGCAGCCACGCGCCCGAGCGCCAGCGCAGGAACAGGATCGTCCCCAGAAGCATGACGTAGATCACCAGGGCACTCCAGCCTCCGATCGGACCCCAGCCGAACTGGGGTAAGAAATTCACCCATCCCTGCCCGGGCGCAAACGTGAAGGAGTGCGCCAGCGGCACGAATACCAGCCACGACAGGGGAATCACCAGGGCGGCCGGGACGACCACGTCGGCCGCCCCCCTCAGGCACAGGGCGCTGCCCATATTCAGCCCGTCGAAGAATTGATAGATCGCGGCGAGCCACAGGAGTTGCTGGCCGAGGCCCACGGCCGCCACCGCGTCGGCATCATGTGCGCCCGTGAAGACCGGCAGCAGCACCGGCCCTGCCACCGCCAGCAGCACGCCGATCCCGCCCATATAGAGGGCGGTCAGCAGAATTACCCGCGAGCCCACCCGCATCCCCCAGAGCCGGTCGCCAGCCCCGATGGACTGGCCCACCAGGGTGGTCCCGGCCGAGGCAATCCCATAGCCGGGCATGTACGCGATGGAGGTCAGCAGCATGGCCATCTGGGTGGCCGCGCCGCCGGCCGTACCCAGCCGGACCTGCATCATCTGAAAGAAGGAGATACCCAGCAGGTCCGCGGCGGGCAGCAGGCCTGTCGGCAGGCCGAGGCGCAGCTGCTCGCGCAGGCGGTTGAAGTGCGGCCGCCAGGTCAGATGGGATTTGAACCTCTCCCGGTACGGAGTACGCAGGAAGACCACCGCGCACAGGCACACGCCGATCGCCTGCGCGACGGTCGATGCCCAGCCGGAGCCGGCGACCCCCCAGCCCAGATCGAAGATGAAGAAATTGTTGAATACGGCGTTCGCCACGGCCATCGTGACGGTCACGATGAGCGAGATGCGGGGCCGGCCGATGCCGTTGAAGAAGCCGAGGAAGCCCCAGACTGCCACACCGAAGGCCGCCCCGCCCACGCGCGGAAACCAGAACTGCGAGGCGAGCTGCTCGATGCTCGGGTCGAAACCGAAGGGGGCGAGAATCACATGGCGTGCCGCCCCGGCGGCGACGAACAGGGGCGCCGCGCACAGGGTGGCCCAGAGCGCGGTCCACACGGCCTGCGAAGCCCTCGTGTAACACCGCGCACCGTACGATTGGGCCGTGATGGTCTGTACGGCTGATGCCACGCCTCCCAGAATCAACACGACCACGAGCACCAGCCACTGAACGGCGCCGACGCCGGCCAACGCCTTGGTGGAGATATGGCCGATGAACCACATGTCGGTGAGATTCAGGACGATCTGGATCGCACTGTTCGCCATCAGGGGCAGCGCGAGCGCCAGCACCGCGCGCTGGTCCACGTGCACACCTCCGGCAGCGTCGATGCGTTGCGCCGGCAGTCTTCCTGCAACAGTGGTGGGCCGGGTGCGGGTATCCATGCGTGTGACGAGAGATTGACGGACTGCCCCGCTGGACAAGCGGGGCAGCAAAGCTTGCTATTCTCGCATACCGACCTTTACGCGGAAGCGGTGCCTGGGGCACCTTATTCACCATGGCAACTCGAAAGTCGAAGAGCGCGGCGGCGCGCGGGAGCAAGGGCGGCCCTCCGAAGCGTCGCCGCGGAAAATTAGCGCCGGGCAAGAGCGCCCGGGGACTGGACGCCGCCGATGTCGCGATCGCGATGAATAGCGATGAAGTGGCTGCGATCGCCGAGCTCGTCCGCGGCGCGGGCGGCGCTCCGATCGGGGCCTACCACGACCCGCTGGGCGGTCGGCCGCTGCTGCTGGCTTCCCTGCCGCTCGCGGCCGTGCAACCTACGCCCTTCCAGCGCGATCTCTCTCCGACTCACGCGAAGCGGCTCGCGCAGAAGATCGACGAGACCGCCGCCTTTCTCGACCCGCTCATCGTGGTACGCGGCGAGGACGGACGACTGTGGACGCCTAACGGCCGTCACCGCCTCGCGGCCGCGAAAGTACTGGGCCTGAAGCAGGTGACGGCCCTGATTTCCCCGGACGACTCCCTGGCGTACCGGATCCTTGCGCTGAACACGGAGAAAGCCCACAACCTGCGCGATCGCAGCCTCGAAGTCATCCGCATGGCGCGCAGCCTGGCGAGAGCCCAGGGCGGTGCGCGCGAGTCGCAATTCAACGCGCAATTTGAATCCGCCGAGTTATTGACACTGGGCATCGTGTACGAGAAGGCGCCGCGCTTCGCGGGCGGCGCGTACGGCGCCTTCCTCAAGAAGGTCGACCGCTTCAGCGATCGCACTCTGGCCGTGAGCTTGCGCGAGCGCGAGAGCTTCGCCGCGCGACTACTGGAGATCGACGCTCAAACCAAACGGCTCATGGCCGCACTGCAGGGGCGTGGCTTCAAATCCCCTTACCTGCGCAACTACGTCGTGGCGCGCATCAATCCCGTGCGCTTCCACAAGATCAAAAAAGGCGATACGAAGCCGCCCATGCCACTCGGGCAGGCCCTCATCCGGATGGCAGCCGCGGCCAAGTCATTCAAGGTCGAGTCCGTCTCGAACGCGGAGCTGGCCTGGGTCGCCGTGGGTGCAGGCAGCGACTAGGGAGCCAGCGGCCTGCCAGCGAGTGCGCAGCGTGCCCTTTCCACGGCTCCTGCCAGCAAGTGCGCGGCATGGCCTTTCAGCGGCACCTGCTAACGGGTGCGCACGGTGGAATCGCCGTCTTCGGAATATGTCAGCCCGTAACCGTATGGGAATAGCGGCTTCGCGCCGTTGTCGCCGCGGTAGACGCCCACCTGCTGCGGCGTCCGCGGCCACGAGAACGACAGCTTGCCGCGAAAGTCGAAACGCACTGTCCCATCGGGCGCCTTGAAGAGTAGGTCGGCGATCCCTTCCCCCTCACCTCCCGGCAACCAGGCAGCCACGAATGCGTCGGAAGCATCAAGCTCGGGAGTGACCCATAGCGGGCGACCGGAAACAAAAACCGACACGACCGGTACGTGCTGCAAGCGCAGGGTCCGTAACAGCCGCAGATCCCGTTTGTCGCCGGGACTGTACTCAACAGTCGACAGGTCGCCGCGGACTTCCGCGTAGGGGTTCTCACCGAAGACCACGATGGCGACGTCCGGTCTGCTGGAGTACGAGCCACTGGGACTGAGCTGGACCGTCCCGCCGCCTTCGGTCACGGCCGAGCGGATGCCCGCATAGATGGACTCACAGTGCGGGAATGCTTTGTTGGTGAGCCCGGTTCCTTGCCATCGCAGCGTCCAGCCACCACTTTGTTTCGCGATGTTGTCCGCTGCATCGCCGGCCACGAGCACGTGCTGATGCGGCGAAAGGGGCAACAGTTGTCTGGTGTTCTTCAGCAGCACGAGGGATTCGCGCACTGCGCGCCGCGCCAGTGCACGATGCGCATCGGAGCCGAGGAGATCGAATCGACCGGCCATCGGACGCGAGGAGGGTCTGCCCTCCTCGAACAGGCGAGCGCGGAGCTTGACCCGCAGGATCCTCCGCACGGCATCATCAAGCCGCGCCGGCGGAATCTGCCCGGAGTGCACCTGGCTCAATGTGTTGGCGAACAGATCCTTCCAGCTGTCGGGGGCCATGAGCACATCCAGGCCGGCGTTGATGGCGGTCGCGCAGCTCCAATTCGAGCAGCCGCGAATCTGCCCGTGCGCATTCCAGTCGCCGATGACCAGGCCATCGAAATGCAGGCGCGCCTTGAGCACGTCCGTGATCAGGCCGCGGTTGGCCGCCATCCGCACTCCCTGCCAGCTCGAGAGAGATGTCATCACAGCCTGCACACCGGCGGAGACCGCCTCGGGAAACCCGGCGAAATGAACCTCACGCAGCTCGGACTCGCTGTCGCGGTTGTCGCCCTCGTCCCGTCCTCCGGTGCCACCGCCCCCGACAAAGTGCTTGGCGGTGGCCAGAATGTGGACTGAATCCAGAAATTGTGGCGTGCCCGGCGCGCCCTGCAGGCCCAAGACCGCCTCCCTGGCATACTGGCGCACGAGGTGCGGGTCCTCGGAGTAGCTTTCGTAGGTGCGACCCCAGCGATCGTCCCGGGCGACGGCCAGGGTGGGCGCATAAGTCCAGTCCAGGCCCACCGTACGCACCTCCAGCGCCGTGGCGGCGCCTATTTCGCGCACGAGCGCAGGGTCGCGTGCGGCACCCAGGCCGATGTTATGTGGAAAGACGGTGGCGCCGATAACCTTGGCGATGCCATGGACGGCATCGATGGCCCATAGAGTCGGAATGGCGTGGGGGCCATGCGAGGGGTCCATCGAAGACTCATAGAACCGATCGGCGAGGGCCAGCCACTCACTCGGTGGAGCGAATACGTTGTTGCCGGGCGAAGAATTCCCGCCGTTCAAGACGGAGCCGAGCGGAAAGTGGCGAAGGTCATCAGGTGTGATGCGCGCGATGTCGGCCTGGATCAGCTGGCCGACCTTCTGCTCGGGCGTCAAGCTGCGAAGCAGACGGTCGATCCGGGCTTCCAGGGCCGGATCCTCCGGTATCGCGCGCGGCACACTGGGCCACTCGGCGGGATGCACCTCAGCCCCGGATGGCACTGTCCAGTTGGCTGCAGAGGCGGGGGCCGCGAGCCCTGCGAGCAGTGGCACAATCGTGCCCGACAACAGCGGACCGCAAAACCCAACCACTCTCCTGCCGAGCCGTATCGTTCTCATTTCCATCGGATCATACGGTAATGACAGCGCTGTCAACGAAGGGCCGACCCATATGCTGGAGCAAGCAAGAACATCCCACTCTCCGGAGACTCCCGGGCTACACGTCAAGCGCGTCGTAGATTCCGTACCCGTGCTGGGCGACCTGCCTGATCTGTTGCTGGTCGAACGGACGCGTGGCCGGGATACGCGTGCGTTCGAGACGCTGATGCGCCGGTACAACCGGCGCTTGTATCGCATCGCACGCAGCATCCTGACAAGCGCAGACACGGCCGAGGAGGCCGTTCGCGCTGCTTACCTGCGCGCCTTCGCCAACCTCGATCGATACGAGCCGGCTGGCAAATTCGGCGCGTGGCTAGCGCGGCTGGCATTCAATGAAGCGCTGGCGCTGCGCAGACATATCCCCCCGGGGTCGAGCGAGAGGTCCGAGCGGGGCTTGTCGAGCAATTCAGCAGCCAGCAACGGAACCGCCTCCTCTGGTGCGGCTGCGCGGCCGGTGGCCCCCGATGCATCCTCAGCTGCGGGCCATGGCGCAGAACCTCAGCCTGCTGGGGTCGTGGACGCCGCGGCCAGCCAGCGGATGCTGGAGCAAGCCATCGATTCATTGCCGGAGGTCTTCCGCACCGTGCTCGTATTGCGCGTGGTCGAGGAGCTCAGTGGCGTGGAAGTGGCTGTCTGCCTGGGGCTGAACGAGACCACGGTCCGAACACGGCTGTTCAGGGCTCAGCAGCGTTTGAAAGAAGACACCGCGCGACGCCTGCGGGCGGAGCCGTCGAATGTCTTCGGGCTGACGCCCGAGCGCGCTGAGCGCATCGTTTCACAGGTCTTCGCGCGCCTGCATACCGCCATACCCAGTACCGACCCCCGCTGAAAGCACCGGACTGCCCCGGCAGCGCCAGCCGCTGCCGGGGCTTGTTTCGTGGGACTTGTCTCGCAGCGCTCACCTGTCGAGATAGGTCTGCAGGACTCGCGCGGGCTCGCCGGAGGCGAGCTCGTCCTTCAGCCATCGATTTACCACTGCAACCAGCCCCGGATCGCGAGGCATGAGAATCGCCTTCTGCGCCTGGGTGAGCGTGCCTGCATAGGTGCGGCAGAGCCCCCGATGATGGCGGATCTGGAGCTCCGCCTCGACATCATCGGTGATCATGACATCGGCGCTGCCTTGATCGAGCGCGCCGAAGACCGCCCGGTTGTCCGGGCTGACCACGATCCGCGCCCGGTGGATGTTGGCCCGGACATACGCCTCGTTGGTGCCGCCAGGGTTCACGATCACACGCACATCGGGCTGGTCCACGGCGGCCAGATCGGGGTATTTGCGTGCATCGGCGCACCGGGCGAGGATCGTCTTCCCGCCGCTGACATAACTCGTCGAGAAGGCGCCCTGCTGCGCGCGGGCGGGCGTAATGGAGACGCCTCCCATGGCGAGGTCGAACCGGCTCCGCGCCAGATCCTCGAGCAGCGAGGACCACGTTGTTCGAATGAAGACGGCGCGGGTGCCCAGGTGGCTGGCGAGCGCCTGCGCCAGATCGACGTCAGACCCGCTCAACCGGCCGCCCGACTCGAGACTGAAGGGCTCATAGTCGCCAGTCATTCCAACAAGCAGGAGGCCACTCGCTCTGATTCTCTGCAGCGCGGGAGCAGGATGGCGGCGAATCCTGGCCAGTTCGGCCAGTAACTCGCGGCGTCCATCGTCAGTCCAATCGCCATCGCGAAGCTGTTGCCGGGCCATCGCAGCGTACCGTGCCGCAAACGCGTCCTCTCCCAGGGCGGGCGTCGCGATGTACAGGGCCTGCAGCAACCCCACGGTCAGCTCATCGAGATGCGGCCGCAACTGCGCCAGCGTCAGGCCGGGCGCGGAGGATGAGAATCCGTCCCGGGACCACCGCTGGTGCAAGCGCGTCTGTACCTCTCGCGCCAACTGCGCCTGCAGCTCAAACAATGCGCGCACGGAGTGGCGGTCGAGCCCCATGGGGGCTCCCAGATCAGCGGCTCGCCGGATGACGGCGGCCTCGCGCGGCGGATCGAAGATCGGCGCGTGTGCCTGCCATTTCACCGCCGCAACAGCCGGCATCAGGGCCAGCCGGCGATCCTCGAGCAGCAGCACGGTGGCCACCGCCGAGTCGTCAGTGGCAAAGACTGGAGTCGAGGCAGCGTGCGATGCAAGAGCGTCCGCGGGGCGTTCGGGCCGAGCAGCCTGTGCCGGGAAAGCACTCGCCGGCTGCGCGGGACGGGCCGCGAGACAGGCGACGAGCACGAATGCCGCCCACACCCCACCCAGCCACGCCGAACGGGCCCTCCGCTCAGGTGTCATGTCAGAGGTCTCCTACGTGACGTACTCAAAATATCTTCTGCTTGACCGCCGCGCACAGGGCGATAATGCTCTGGATCAAACCGAGGGTAAAAGTTATGCGGACCGCGGCGTCAGCCAGACCGCAGCATGAGCCCGACCCGCGGCGTCAGCCGAGGTCGCCCACATCGTCAGCCTTCAGCCGGGTATTTAGCCCCCGGCTGTAGATGCAGGGTCAGCCACGGGCGCCGGGCTGGGTACCTTTCGAAGTGGATCTCGAGGTGCTCGGGGCAGCACGCACAGCCTTGGCGAACTCCTCGATCATCCGGCGGTTGAACGCAGGGATGTCCGCGGGTTTGCGGCTGGAAATGAGGCCGTCGTCCACGACTACCTCCTGATCAGTCCAGCGCGCACCCGCATTCACCAGGTCGGTCTTCACGGAGGGCCATGATGTTATGGCGCGTCCCCTCACCACGTCGGCCTCGACCAGTGTCCAGGGCCCGTGGCAGATCACCGCCACCGGCTTTTTCGTCTCGAAGAAGCTATGCACGAACTGTACGGCACGAGGGGTGATCCGGAGCTGATCGGGGTTCGCAACGCCCCCGGGCAGCAACAACGCGTCGAAGTCCTCGGCTTCGGCCTCCTGCAGAGGCACATCCACCTCGAACCGGTCGGCCCGGTCGTAATGCTTCCAGCCCTGCACCTGCCCTTTGGCGGGCGACACGATCCGGGTCTGCGCGCCGGCTTCGTCCAGAGCCTTGCGTGGGTCGGTCATCTCCACCTGCTCGAATCCATCCGCCACCAGAATGGCGACCTTCATTCCGCTCAGTGTTGACATCAGCTTCTCCATGACGCGCGCCGCGTCCGTCCGAGGAATACGTTCCGAACGCTGCGCAGCATGCAACGTGCCGACGCCAGGGGGAGGACACATCTCGGCTACACCGTGATCGCGGCGATCCGGCCCGGAATTGAGCTATGCTTGAGCCCAAACGTTGAGAAGGGGAGTAGACACATGGACATCCGCGCTCAGGTTAGATTTCTGCACGGCGCGCTGCTCGCAGCCACACTCGTTTTTCCGCTCGCCCACGCGGCCGACACTCCGGCACAAACGGTCCTGTGCAAGGACGGCACCACCTCGACCCACACCGGCCGGGGCGCGTGCAGCCATCACGGGGGTGTGGACAAGTCCGGTGGTGCTCAGACGGCCGGCAGCTCAGCAGGAGCCGCCACATCGGCCACACCCGCAGCTCCCCCGTCCCCCTCGGCCCCGCCCGCAGCTTCGGCCCCACCGGCAACTACGCCCGCAGCGCCTGCCGCTCCAGCCCAGCGTAATACAACACCAACTCCGCGCAGCAGTACTGGCGGAGCCAGCGGTGCGGTGGCCCCTGGTGGCGGCCCCGGCCTCGTATGGGTCAACTCAAACTCGAAGGTCTACCACTGCCCGGGTGACCGCTGGTATGGCAAGACCAAGCAAGGGGAGTACATGACCGAGTCGCAGGCCAAAGCACAGGGTAATCGTCCGGATCACAACAAACCCTGCCCCTAGCGAAGGCACCCTGTTCCTAGCGAATGCGCGGACATACGAATCGATCCGGTGTCGCCTGTTGGTGACAACCGGCGACAACTGAATCGACGCTGAACGGCGGCGCGGGGTTCCGAGCGCGGCCGGCTCAGGCACGCCGCTTGCAGTTTCATCCGCATGCCCGACAGCATGTGGTTCGACGAAGACAAACTCAGAGCCGAGGCGCGACGCCGTGTAGCAGCCGGCCACCTCCCCGGCCAACCGCCGCAGTACATGTGGGCTGGTGCCGGTGATGGACAGACATGCTCGCTGTGCGATCGGCCGATCGAGGCGCAGCAGATCGAGTACGAGCTGGAGTTCAACAGGCAGCCAGCGATCGTTCATCGCTTCCACCGCATCTGTCATGAGGCGTGGGAGCTCCAATGCATCCGCTGAGTGATTGAGGCCGCGACGACACGGCACAACGATAGTGCGCTGCAGCAGAGGGTCGCTGCGCCCATGTGATAGACGGACGCGCCGATCTGCGTTCGATTTCTCGCCCACTTGCACCATAATGGTCGCTTTATCCGCCGCCGAGGATGAAGAGCCCCATGAAGATCTCCCCCAGACTCCCGGGTCTGCTGGCCGGCTTGTGCCTGTCCCTGACGGTGAATCCGCTGCAGGCGAAGGACGCTGATCACGAGGAAGCCCGGCATGAGCACCCAGCCGTAGAGGAGTCGCATTCGCCGCGCTTCCTCAAGGACGAGAGCCAGACCACTTCCGGCACGATCACCGCTCATGGCGTGAAGATCGCGTATCAGGCGGAAGCGGGCGTGCAGGTCGTTTATGTGAAGGATCCGAAGGACGAGGATCCGCCACCGCCGCACGACGAGCACAACAATCCGCCTCCCCCGCCGGTGCATGCCAGCATGTCGTACGTCGCCTACTTCAAGGGCGAGCGCGAAGATCCGCGGCGCCCGATCACATTCGTGTTCAACGGCGGTCCCGGCTCCTCGACGGTGTGGCTGCACATGGGCGCTTTTGGTCCGCGCCGCGTCGTGACGGCCAATGACTCGCACAGTCCCGCCGCGCCGTATCGCTTGGTGGATAACGAGTACAGCCTGCTCGATGCCAGCGACCTGGTCTTCATCGACGCGCCCGGAACGGGATTCGGGCATCTGCGCGGACCGGACAAGGAAAAGGCCTTTTTCGGCGTCGACGAGGACGGGCACGCGTTTGCGAACTTCATCGTAGGCTTCCTTTCCCGTCACGGCCGCTGGAACTCGCCCAAGTACGTATTCGGCGAGAGCTACGGAACCACGCGGGCTGCCCTGCTCGCCTACATCCTGCAGGGCGAGAAGTCCATCGACCTGAATGGTGTGATCCTGCTGTCACAGATCCTCAACTTCGACGACAACGCTGATGGGCCGCAATTCAACCCCGGTGTCGACCAGCCCTACGTGCTCGCACTGCCCTCCTTCACGGCGACCGCCTGGTATCACCACAAGCTCCCCGATCAGCCCCAGTCCCTCGAGCCGCTGCTCGCGCAGGTGGAGCAGTTCGCCCTGCACGACTACTGGCCGGCACTCATGGCGGGTAACACTTTGGCGCCGCAGCGCAGGAGCGAGATCGCCGCGAAGCTGCACGAGTACACCGGACTGCCGACCGAGTACCTCGAGCGCGCCAACCTGCGCATCAACGTCGGTGAGTTCGAGAAGACCCTGCTGGGCAGCGAGATCACCACGGGACGGCTCGACAGCCGGTTCTCCGGGCCCACGATCGATCCTTTGAGCAAGGAGGCTGACTATGATCCGCAGTCGGCGGCGATCTCCTCGGCGTATGTCTCCGCCTTCAATGATTACGTCCGCACGACGCTCAAGTTCGGCGCGAACATGACTTACAAGGAGGGAATTGACGTGGAGAAGACCTGGGACTTCCAGCACCAGCCGCCCGGCTCCCCGATCAAGCTGCCCCAGGCACCCAACGTCGAGATCGATCTGGCCTTCGCGATGAAGACCAACCCGAACCTGAAGGTGATGATGAACGGCGGCTACTACGATCTGGCGACCCCGTTCTTCGCCGCGACGTACGAGTTGCAGCAGCTACCGATCCAGCCGGAGCTGCAGAAGAATATCGAGATGCACTTCTACACTTCGGGCCACATGGTCTATGCGCACGAGCCGGACCTCAAGGCGCTGCACGACAACGTGGCCGACTTCATCCGTCGCACACACGAGTCCGGTGGCGCGGAAGGGCATTGAGACAGCAGGCTAGCCGCGACCGACGAAGGGCATCGCGGTAGCCATGACAGTCATGAATAGCACGTTGGCCTCGAGCGGCAGGCCTGCCATGTACAGGACGGCGTCCGCAACGTACTTCACGTCCATGGTCGGCTCGGGTTTCATCGACAGATCGGCCTGCAACGTACCATGCGACATGGGCGTCGCGAGTGGGGTAGCGGCATTGCCGATGTCGATCTGGCCGCAGGCAATGCCGTATGACCGCCCTTCCAGCGCCGTCGTCCGTGTGAGCCCGGTCACCGCGTGCTTGGAGGCGGTGTAGGCGATCATGTGAGGTCGCGGCATCGCCGCCGAGATCGAGCCGTTGTTGATGATTCGACCGCCTCGCGGCTGCTGCGCCTTCATGAGCCGAAAGGCGGCCTGCGTGCACAGGAACGTTCCCGTCAGGTTCGTGTCGAGCACGCTGCGCCACTGCTCGAGGGTCACCTCTTCGAGAGGCGCAGGGTCGGAGGCGATGCCTGCGTTGTTGAAGAGGACATCGAGTCGCCCGAAGTGGCGGGCAATGTGCGCAAACAACGCGTCGACGGAGCGGGGGTCCGTGACATCCGCCACCACGGCAGTGGCCTGCGAACCTGTGGGCGCCGCAGTGGCCGGCGAGTGGGCCTGTGCCGCGGTCGCCTGGGAACGCGCCTGTGCCGCGGTCGCCTCGAGGGGTGGCAGCTTCCGCCCGGCCAGCACGACGGTATAGCCCGTGCCGGCGAGCGCGAGTGCGACCTCACGGCCAATGCCGGAGCCCGCGCCTGTGACCAATGCAACTTTGCGACTCATGCAGCTCCCTCGAACAATCCAGGCTGACGCATCCAGCGCAATCCGGCTTGCGTATCGCCCCTCGGGCGGTATTCGCAACCGACCCAGCCTGAGTATCCCAACGCCTCGAGCGCGCGAAAGATCACCGGATAAGCGATCTCGCCTTCATCCGGCTCCGCGCGCGACGGCACCGCGGCAATCTGCACGTTGCCGACGTGGGGCAGGTGCCGCTCGAGTTTCCGCAACACATCGCCCTCGCTGCGGGCGACGTGATACACGTCGAACTGCAGCCTGAGATTGGGCAGGTGTAACTCTTCGAGCAAAGCCAATGCCTCCTCGAGCCTGGAATAGAAATAACCCGGGTTGTCGTAGGGGTTCAGTGGCTCAAGCAAAACGGTCAGATCGTGAGCGGCCGCCTTCGCCGCCGCTATCTTGAGGTTCTCGCCGAATACCGAACGGGCACGGGGACGATCGGCAGGCGAAACGTTCCCGGCCATGGCGTGGATCGCCCGCGCACCGGCGATCCGGCAATACTCGATGGCCTGATCGACCGTGGCCTGAAACTCCGCCTCCCGACCGGGGACGGCGCCCAGGCCCCGCTCGCCCGCCTCGAATCGCCCGGGTGCCGTATTGATGCCGAGCAGTGTGAGGCGATGCCGCCGGGCAGCCTCAGCCATGGCCGGCGCAGGCACTTCGTACGGCCAGTGCATCTCGATCGCGTGGAATCCGGCGAGCGCCGCAGCCTCGACCCTGGCGAGGAGCGGCCTGTCAGGCCACAGCATTCCAAGATTGGCGGAGAATCGAAGCATCGAGGTTCACATCAGCAGTGCCGTTGAGTCGGCGGTAGCTTTGAGTCCACAGTTCCGATGAGCGGTTCCTGTGAGTCGGCGGTTCCTGTGAGTCGGCAGTACCTGTGGGTGGATTGTATAGCGTCGCGGACACCGCCAGCCCGTCGCCACCGCATCCGGTGGGCTGGGTTGATGACGACCGCTGGATAGTCGGAACCGATGGCACGAACCGGCGTTGCCGAGAACAGTCAAGCGGTCCGTCGACCCCAGCCGGGTGATCACGTACGCTGCCACATCGGGAATTCAGGCAAGGGGACACGTCATGAGTGGGTTCTACGACATCCCGGTCAAGGGCATTGATGGCACGCCGGATCTGATGGGCAAGCTGCAGGGCAAGGTCACGCTTGCGGTGAACGTAGCGAGCCGCTGTGGCCTCACGCCACAGTACGAGGGCCTGCAGCAGTTGCAGCGCGAGCTGCAGGATCAGAACTTCACGGTCGTGGGCTTTCCCTGCAATCAGTTTGGCGCTCAGGAGCCAGGCACCGAGCAGCAGATCGTGCAGTTCTGTCAGACGAGCTACGACGTGAGCTTTCCCCTGAGCGCCAAGCTAGAAGTGAACGGACCCGGCCGCCACCCGCTGTATCAGTTCCTGACATCCGCGCAGACCGGTGTGGCGGGCGACATCAGCTGGAACTTCGAGAAGTTTCTCATCGGCCGCGACGGCCGCGTGTTGAAGCGCTATCCGCCCCCGACGAAACCGCAGGACAACGGCCTCATGCAGGATATCGCCGACGCGCTGTAACAGGCGAAGGAGCATCGCATGCCATCGGAGGCTCTGATTTCCCGGCGCAGGTTGCTGCGTAAAGGGCTGCTTGGGGCAAGCCTGCTGCCGCTCATCATGACGGGCGCGGACGTGGCCCGCTCCGCGCAGCCGCTGCTCAATCCTGACGATGCGGCGGCCAAGAAAGTGAAGTACACCGAGGATGCGGCGAGCGCCAAGGGCGTGCCGCCCGACAACAAGTGCGCCAACTGCGCCCTCTACGAGGGTCCCTATGGATCCGCACAGGGCCCGTGCCAGCTCTTTCCCGACAAGCGGGTGGTGGCCGCCGGCTGGTGCTCAGCGTGGAGCCCGCAGATGTGAGATCCAGATGTGGCCCCGCAGATGTGGGTGGCCCCGCAGATGTGCCATCCGGATGCGAGCTCTCAGATGTGAAACAGGCGCAGCAGCTCCGCCAGTCCGGCGCGCATGGCCGCTGGGGACGTGGCGCCGTAACCCAACACCAGGCCTGATCGGGGATTGTTTCCCAGCGAGTACACCCGCAGGGAGCGGATATCGAGTCCGCGGGCTCGGGCGTTGGCTGCGATCGCATCCCAGTCGAGCGGCCGGCGAGCCAGGGCGGTCAGGTGCATGCCACCGCTCGCGGGAATCGGCTCCAGCCAGAGGCCGAACTGATGCTGTAGACCCTGAACAAGTAGTGCGCGCCTGTCGGAATAGAGCTTGCGCATTTTTCTTACGTGGCGCGCCATGTGTCCCTCGGCGATGAAGGCTGCCAGCGCATCCTGTTCCAGCACCGGGCTGTGCCAGTCGGCGCATTGCTTGGCCATGATGAGTGCGTGCCGGGCCCAGCGGGGCGCGACCACGAATGCGAGCCGGATTCCGGGGAACAGGCTCTTGGAGAAGGTGCCCACATAAAACACCGATCCCGATCGGTCCAGGGTCTGGAGCGCATCTGTGGGCGTGGCGCCGAAGCGGAACTCTCCGTCGTAGTCGTCCTCGATCACGACCGCGCCTGTCCGGCGAGCGAACTCGAGCAGTTGTGTCCGTCGGCGCATGGACATAGCCACGCCGAGCGGGAATTGGTGAGAGGGTGTCACGCAGATCACGCGCGTGTCGGCGGGTAGACGCTCGACCACGAGTCCTTCGGAATCCACCGGAGTTGGAAGGATCCGCGCGCCGTTGGCGATGAAGGCGGCCCGCAAGGGCGGATACCCCGGGTCCTCGAACGCCACACCGGTCTGCCCGGGGGTGACCAGGATCCTGGCGAGCAACTCGAACGCCTGTTGGGTACCGCTGGTCACCACGACATCAGCGGGCTCGCTGGCCACCGCACGTGCGAATGACACATGGTTGGAGATGGCGGCGCGCAGGACGGCTCTGCCCTCCGGCTCTACGAACGCGGCCGGGGATTTCGCCAGCGCCCTCAGCGAGCGGGCCAACAGTCGGCGCCAGATGTGAAACGGGAATGTCTCGGCATCCGGCACGCCGATCCGGAATGGCGCGGTACCCGGCGCATCGGAGGCCCAGCTCGTGAGATCGGCAGGGGGACGACGCCAGAACGCGTTCAGCCGGGCATCCGGCTCGTCTGCACCGCTCGATGTGGTGCGCGCATGAACCGGCAACGCGACGGCGACATACGTCCCTGCTCCATGGCGCGCGGAAAGATAACCCTCACTCAGGAGAAGATCGTACGCATCCATCACCGTGTTACGAGATACCCCCCACGAATCGGCCAGTACCCGGGTGGATGGAAGCCGAAGGCCGGGCTTGAGACGTCCGTCGAGAATCGCCGAGCGAAGCTCCCGATGCAGGGCGCGCATCACGGTGCCAGAGCCTCGGGGAGGCAGAGTGATGGCGAGCTCAAGCATCGCGCGGTCGGCTCCGGTGCTCGTCAGACCACAGATGCAACACGGCGTAGCCGCGCCACGGCCGCCAGCACTCGGCGCGCTTGGAAAGGGCGCGCACACTGAGCGGTGCGCCGCCGCCGGCCGCCGCGCGGCGCAGGATGAGGTCACCGGTCAGGAAAGCGTCCGGCTCGCCCAGCGCCCGCAGCGCCACGTACTGAGCTGTCCAGTCCCCGAGTCCGGGCAGTGAGGCCAGCGCCGCGCCCACCTCTTCCGCAGGCGCCTTGAAATCGAGTCTGCCTTCGATGACGGCGTGTGCCATCGCGCGCAACGCGCGGGTGCGCGTGCCGGTGATTCCGAGGCCATCGAGGTTGGCGGCCGCGAGTTGCGCAGGTGTTGGGAATAGATGAGACAGCCCGTCCACCGCGGAGTCGATCCGGCATCCGGCGCGCTCCACCACGCGGGCAGCGAACGTCCGACCGGCGGCGACGCTCACCTGTTGACCGAGGATCGCGCGCACGGCGCATTCAAACGGATCCCAGGCGCCGGGGATGCGCAGCCCCGGTTGGTTTCTGACCAGCGGCGCCAGCAGCACATCTGACCGCAGCGCCTGTGTGATCCGTGCGGGGTCGGCGGCGAGATCGAAGGTGCGGCGCGCGGCAATGGAGAGCTGGAACAGTGCTGCGGGGGGTGCGCCTCGCACGCGAAGCTCGAGCGCATCTGCATTCGGCAGCGGCCGGACAATCACGATTGCCGGCCCCGTGCTCAAGCCGACCGTGCGTGCATAGCCTCGATCATCCACTCGCTCGATGCCCGCAAGCGCTCGCACGGCGAGGAAGTTGCGTACCTGGTCCCAGTCGTAGGGCGGCCTGTAGGCGAGGCGCAAGGCGACCTCGCCCGCCGGATCGCACAGAGCCTGAGCTGCCGATCGCTTGCGCAGCTCGCGAGGTGCTCGCGCGTACGTCGACTGAAAAGCCGAGTTGAAGCGCCGGATGCTGGAGAACCCCGAGGCGAGCGCGATCTGTGTGACCGGCAGATCCGTCTCATCGAGCAGCCGCTTCGCGAAATGCAGCCGCCGGGTCTGTGCAACCGTGACGGGTGAGGCGCCTACGTGATGCAGGAACAGACGATCCAGGTGGCGACTGCCGACTCCTACGCGGGCGGCCAGCGAGCCGACGGAGCCTGCATCCATCGCGCCTGCATCGATAAGCCGCAGCGCCCGCCGCACGACCGCCGACGTACCCATCCACGCCGGCGTGCCGGGGGCGGCTTCCGGGCGACAGCGCAGGCACGGTCGATAGCCGGCCTCTGCCGCGGCCGCCGCCGTCGCGTAATAGCGGACGTTGGTGCTCCTGCAAGGCGGAGACGGGCACACCGGCCGGCAATAGATTCCCGTGGAAGCCACCGCGATGAAGAACTTGCCGTCGAAGCGCGAATCGCGGCTGAGGCGGGCCCGGTCGAGGGCGCGGCGATCGAGACCGTGGATGTCTGGCATGGGCGTCACCATACCTGCGGGGACGCCGGCAGACTAGCCATTTTCGGACATGGTAGGCACCCTACAATGCACTCCCCGAAGCCGCCACCGCGAGGTCTGCAGTGACTGCCATCATCAGCGCCTTCCTGCTGACGTTCGCCGGCCTGTTCCCGATCGTCAATCCGCTCGAGGCGGCGCCGTTCTTCCTGGCGCTGACGCCGAACCTGGCGGCTGCCGAACGCAACGTGCTGGCACGGCGCATTGCGATCAACGGGTTTGCTCTGCTGCTCGGCTCGATGGTGCTGGGGCCGTGGCTGCTCGAGATCTTCGGCATCGAGCTGCCGGTCGTGCGGATAGCGGGCGGGTTCGTCGTCGCAGCCCTCGGCTGGAAGCTGCTCACCCAGGAAGACTGGTCGGACCACGGCTCCACGCAGCTCGACCCCACGAGCGGGCGCCGCATCGGCACGTTCTATCCGCTGACGATGCCGCTGACCGTCGGACCGGGCTCGATCTCGGTCGCGATCGCCATCGGCAGCAAGAAGCCGGCGATGGAGATGCATCTCACGGAGGTCGCCCTGCACGCCATCGGCGCGCTCATGGGGGTCATTGCCATCGCCGCAAGCATCTACATCGCCTACCGCTTCGCGGGAAACATCGCGCGCCTGCTGGGCGCGACGGGGCTGGAGGTCGTGGTGCGCCTGTCGGCATTCATCCTTATGTGCATCGGTATCGAGTTCGTCTGGAACGGCTACAGCACGCTCATTGGGCACTGACTGATCGTGCGGCCTGCCCGGCCCTGAGGTCATGGTGAGGTGCGCCGCCGCTGCTCCAGGTCGCGCAGAAACGCCTGCTGGTCCCGCGGTGAAATCAACATGCGGCGGCCGCCTGCATATTCGATACACAGGCGGTCGAACGACAGGGCGGGTCCTGATCGGCTATCGCGCGTTGCGGTGACCGATCGGATCTCTTCCAGAGGGATCCGCCAGCGAAATGGACCGCAGCGAACGTAAAGCGTCCTGTCGTCCAGCGTGTAGAAGGTTCCCACCACCGTCCAGAGCGTGAAGGCGATGGTGAGCAGGAAAAGAACACGCAACGCGGCGGCGAGCCCATGAGAGTGGGCCGCGGAGGCCCCCATGCTGGTGAGTACGAAGATCACGGGCAACGCCAGCACGGGCAGCAGGATGGGCCAATCGACTTTGGACGGATACGTTTTTGACATGGCCTGACCGAGTACGGCGGCTTTCAGGTGGCGCCATTCGATGCGGGCTCGTTCGCTGCGAAGCAGTCGCTCACGATCCGTTGTGCCTCCTCCAGGATGCGCCGCAGATGATCCGGTCCCCGGAAACTCTCGCCGTATACCTTGTAGATATCCTCGGTGCCCGAGGGGCGCGCCGCAAACCAGCCGTTCTGGGTCAGGACCTTGAGCCCCTCGATGGGTGCGCCGTTGCCGGGCGCATCGCTCAGGATGGCGGTGATCGGCTCACCGGCCAGCTCGCGCGAGCGGACCTGCTTCGGTGACAGCCGTTTTAGGATCTGCTTCTGCTCGCGCGTCGCCGGCGCGTCCATGCGCTCGAATGCCGGCTCGCCAAACTCGCGCGTGAGGTCGCGATACAACTCGCCGGGATCCTTACCCGTGCGCGCCGTCATCTCTGCCGACAGCAGGCACGGAATGAGGCCGTCCTTGTCGGTGCTCCAGGGGCCGCCCTTCACGCAGACGAACGAGGCGCCCGCGCTCTCCTCCCCTGCGAAGCCCAGCGTCCCATCGCACAAGCCGCTCACGAACCACTTGAACCCGACAGGGACTTCGTACAGGCGGCGTCCGAGTCGCGCGGTGACGCGATCGATCATGCCGCTGCTGACGACCGTCTTGCCGACACCGGCCGCGGCGGGCCAATGCGGCCGATTCCGGAACAGGTACTCGATCGACACGGCCAGGTAATGATTCGGCGGCAGGAGTCCTGCGCTGCGAGTGACGATGCCGTGGCGGTCGTGGTCGGTGTCGCACGCAAACGCGATATCGAAGCGATCCTTGAGGTGGATCAGGCTCTGCATTGCATACGGTGAGGAGGGGTCCATGCGGATGCGGCCGTCCCAGTCCACGGTCATGAAGCGAAACGTCGGATCCACCTGCGTGTTGAGAACGGTGAGATCCAGGTGGTAGCGCTCCGCGATGGCTGCCCAGTAGTGCACGCCAGCGCCACCGAGTGGATCGACGCCGACCCGGACCTTCGAGGTGCGGATGGCATCGAGGTCGATAACCTGCGCGAGATCATCGACGTAGCGGTTGAGGAAGTCATAGCGGCGCGTCGTGCCGGCACTCAGTGCTTGGTCGTAATGGATTCGCTTCACCCCTTTAAGGCCCGCTTTCAGGAGCTCGTTGGCGCGCGCTTCGATCCAGCCCGTGACATCCTTGTCCGCCGGGCCGCCATTGGGCGGGTTGTATTTGAACCCTCCGTCCGGCGGTGGGTTGTGGGACGGTGTCACGACGATGCCATCGGCCAGGCCGCTCTGCCGGCCGCGGTTGTACGTCAGTATGGCGTGTGAAAGAGCCGGTGTCGGGGTGTACTCGTCCCGCTCCGACAGGAAAACCTCGACGCCGTTCGCGGCCAGCACCTCCAGCGCACTCACGCATGCCGGCACCGACAGTGCATGCGTATCGATACCGAGGAACAGCGGCCCGTCGATGGACTGCATGCGCCGGTATTCGCTGATCGCCTGACTGATGGCGAGCACGTGCCATTCATTGAAGCCCCGCTCGAGTGCGTTGCCTCGGTGACCGGAGGTACCGAAGGCGACCCGCTGCGCCGTCACCGACACATCGGGCTGCAGCGCGAAATAGGCCGTCACCAGGCGCGGCACGTCGGTCAGCATGTCGGGGGTTGCCGGCTTGCCGGCCTGCGGATTCACTTTGACGCTGCTCATGTTGCTCCAGTGAGCTCGGCGAGGCTGCGGCCGCGAAGGTCGCCGATGCGCTCGAGCGTCACGTCTGCCGGTGGATAGGTGCTGATATTGGCGATGTCCAGTGCGTAATGTCCCTGGCGCACGAACACGGTGGTCAATCTCGCGCCCCAGCTGTTCTTCATGGCCGTCAGGATCCGCAGTTTATCGTCCACCATCACGTAATGGCGCGCCGGGTGGCGCTGCTGCACCGAGTCGAGCATCGTTTCCTTGTGCAGGTAGATCATCACGCGCCCTTCGACAGCGGCCCACAGCCCCGCGCGCTCGATCTTGCGCGGCTGGAAGACGACATCGCCGTCGGAGAGCAGCGCGACCGACCCGAGCTGCCGGCAATACGCCAGGGCCTGCAGCGCCTGCGGATAGAGCCGGGTGGCGAACGGATAGTCGATGAGAAACGCGGACATCCGCAGCAGCTGCATGTCGTCCGGATCCTCTTCCCGGTAGCGCTGCAGCGCTCCCAGGTAATCCGCGTAACCGAGCTGGGCGCGCAGCGTCTCGAAGATCGCCCAGTATCGCTGGCGCGCCGCGCGGCCGAACTCGCTCTCCAGATGCGCGCCGAGATCGGCCTGCACCGCATCGTTGTCCAGCAAGGTGTTGTCCACGTCAAATAGGAATACGATGTCCTGGCGGCCGTCGGGCATCGACTTAGCTCCTGTCCGGTGAACCAATGGCTTGCTCTTGCGTTAATGGCACAAGGGGCTCAAACACATGCGGCCCCGTCTGAAGGTTGGGAGTGCACATGAGTCAGCCTGGTTTGCGTGTAGCGAGACTCGTAGCAATTTCCGTGCTGGGGATCGCGCTTGGCGGATGCGTCGTCGCTGCCGGTCCTCCGAACGAATACTATGTTGGCAGCCCCGTGGCAACTGCGCCGCCGCCGCCGCGCGTGGAGGAATACGGCGCACCGCCTGCGGTCGGGTACATCTGGCTGGGCGGCTACTGGAACTGGGTGGGCGGCCGTCATGAGTGGGTATCCGGGCACTGGGAGCGCCCTCATCCGCATGAGCGTTGGGTCGCGCATCGCTGGGTGCATGAGCGTGACGGATGGCATCTGTCGAGGGGGCACTGGGAGCGACGTTGAGCGTGGATCAGGCATAATCCCTGACTGCGCGGTTTGCAGTGGCGTCCAATGAGCAGTGTACGTCCCCGGCGGGTGTCGCGCCGCCACACCTGGCAGGCTACGTTTTTTGTTGGAGGCCTGGGGCTGGCGGCGGCCGGCGTTGCGGCCACTCTCGAAATCCGCGTGCTCGAGGCCAATTCGGCTGAGCCTCCCTCCGCACAGGTCGTCAGTGGCGCGCTGGATTCGCGCTTCATGCTGTCCGGTTATAGCCCCCTGGCCGCCCGCGGCACGCCCTTCTGGCTTCGGCTACAGCTCGATCAGCCCCTGCAGATCCGCTCTGTGCCGGTATTGAGCATCCACACAGGGCGGCTCACGCAGGTGCAGGTGTATGGCGCGAGTGGCGCCGGTGAGCCGGCAGCCGCTACGGCGCTGCCGCGCGCCGCGCGCCTGCCCGGATTTGGCGGCGCCCAGGAGGCGGTCTTCGTGCTGCCTCCCGCTGCCGCCTCTGGAGCACAACCGCTGTACGCGCGCATTCAGCCCGGCGTGGCGGGTGCTCAGATGCCGCGTCTCGCGCTGACCTCGCTGGATGAGGTCCTGCAGGCCGGGGCCAGCCGGGCGCGCATGATCACGCTCGCCTTCGGCGCCTTGATCGCGATGGCCATAGCCGCGCTGCTGATCTGGCTGATCCTGGCCGAAAAGCTGTTCATTCTCTATGCCGCCCTGTTTTTCCTGCAGGCGCTCTACATCGTGTTTCTGTCCGGGCAGGGCTTCGATTGGCCGGTGTTATCTTCTGCCATTGCGGTGGGCTCGCACGCCTGGAATGTGCCTGTGGCGCTCAGCGGGGCGATCGCCTGTCTGTTCACGCGAGAGATTGCCGACCTGCGCCGTTTCTCGCCCCGGGTCCATGCGATTTTCGGCTGGTTCGCCTGGGCGTTCGTCATCCTGGCCGGCGCCAATCTGCTCAAACTCGTCGGGCTCGGCCTGCTGGTGAACGCGGTCGGCAACACGCTGTTTCTCGTAACCTCGGCGTTCACTCTGATCGTCTCGTTCCTGGCATGGCGCCGCGGGAGCCGGGCGGCGGGCTGGTTCTTCGTGGCCTGGGCATTGCTCGAGGCCTTCACCATCGCGACGACCGCAACGCTGCTGCTGAGCGGTGATGAGGGTGGACGGCTGCTGTACATCGGACTGCCGCTCTCCATGGTCGCAGCAGCGGTTCTCGTGGCTCTCGGTCTCGCGGACAGATTGCGCGAGCAGCGCGTGGCCCTCAGCGATGCCGAGCGGCGCGCACAGACCGATTCCCTGACGGGGGTTCTCAACCGGCGCTCATTTGTCGAGCGGCTGGACGCCGCCTGTTCGCGGGCGCAGGCGCGCGGCCTGCCCATCTCCCTGCTGTTCATCGATCTCGATCATTTCAAGCAGATCAACGATTCCTACGGGCATGCGGCCGGGGATGCCTGCCTCACCTCGATCATCACGCCTATCCAGGCGGAGCTGCGCCAGTCCGACGTCATTGGACGTTATGGAGGCGAGGAGTTCGTGGTGATTCTCAGCAGTGCGGACGCCTCGGCAGCGTACCCGATCGCCGAGCGGATCCTGGCGCGGGTCGCCGGGGTCCGCGTCGAAGGCTTCGGGGAGCCGATCAGCCTGACCTGCAGCATCGGGGTCGCGACGAGCGACACGCTGGGGGTCTGGGGCGAGACACTCATCGCCCGCGCGGATGCGGCCGTGTACGCCGCCAAGCGCTCGGGCCGAAATCGAGTCCAGGTCGCGCTGCCGATGGCCGCGTGAGCGGCTCACCTGGCGTCGTGGAAGATGAGGCCGGCCGAGTAACGTTGCCCCCTTCTGAGCCGGCTAACACCGTGGCGATGTTTCACCCGGTAGATACCTCGCACGCCCTGTGCCGGACGCTGATTCACCGCGAAGATCACTGCATCGCCGCGACGAAGCGGGACCACCTGCACGCGTGATTGCATGCGGGGCCGCTGCTCCGTCATGACGAATTCGGCGCCAGTGAAATCCTCTTCCGGCTCGGACAGGAGGATGGTGGCCTGCAGTGGAAAAGAGAGCTCGCCGTAGAGGTCCTGATGCAGGCAGTTGTAATCACCCGGCCCATATCTGAGCAAGAGCGGAGTGGGTCGTGACTGACCCGCCGCATGACACTCGGCCAGGAAATCCTCGAGCGTGTCCGGATAGCGGGCATCGAGGGCCAACTGTTGATTCCAGCGGTTGGCGATCGGCGCGAGGTGAGCGTACAGCCGGGTTCGCAAGCCGCCAAGCAGCGCAGGCAGCGGATAGCGAAAGTACTGATATTCGCCGCGCCCGAACCCGTGCCGGCTCATGACCACGCGGCTGCGAAAGTGACGCTCTTCGGGGTAAAGCGAAGCCAGCTCCCGGCATTCGTCCGCATCGAGCAGTTGGTCGATCACGGCCGCGCCCTCTGCATTCAACTCACCGAAGAGGCTGTCCCACGCAAGCGCCGGGATGCGGGAGCCACCTTTCATATCGCCGCTTCACGTTGCAAGAGAGTGCGTTTGCGGTCCGTGCCCCAGCGATAGCCTGACAAGGCCCCGTCGCTGCGAACGACGCGGTGACAGGGAATGGCAACGGCAATCGGGTTGGCACCGCAGGCCTGGGCTACGGCCCGGATGGCTCGCGGTTCGCCGATCCGCCGGGCGACATCGGTGTAGCTCAGCGTGACACCCGCTGGGATCGCCTGAAGTGCGCGCCACACGCGGCGCTGGAACGGTGTACCGCTGCACACGTCCAACGCAAGGTCTCCATTCGCCGCGGGGGTTTCGACGAGGGCGACGGCTCGGCCGATCAGGGTCCCCAGTTTCCCAGCGCGCGAGAGATCCACCCGAAGGAGTGTCGCAGCAGAAAATCTTCGCTGCAGATCGCGGGTCATCGCCTGCGGATCCTCGCCGAATAGGAGGGCGCAGACACCACTTCCGGTTGCCGCAACCAGGAGGGGGCCCATCGAGCAGCGAGTGATCGCGTAGCGGATGGTCACGCTGTCGTTGGGTAACAGAGAGAGTTTTTCGTCGGGCAGGCGAAAAGGTTTGTGCTTGGGTGCAAGAGAGGGCTTCATGAGGGTTCTCCGGGCCGCCGCTTCTTTGGGCGTGCCGCTATCTCACTCTGTGCGCGCCGTACGTGCATTCCGATTCTTGCTCGCACGCATCGCTTGAACGAGCCGGAGCGTAGCGGTTGTGTGGCGACATCCTGATGCCAAGGACGCTAAGATGCACAGACAGACAGACAGACAGTACAACGCGGAGGCAGGCAAGTGGTGAAGAAGGCCGTGCCAGCAGACGAACGCCAGAGTCTCGAACCACGCCGCCTGCGCAATGCACGCGAGGCAACTCACGTGCATCTGCTCTCGAACGGTCAGTACCACGTGATGCTTACGGGCGCCGGCTCCGGATACAGCCGGTGGCACGACATCGGCGTGACCCGCTGGCGCGAGGACGTCACGCGCGATGACTGGGGGAGTTATTTCTTCCTGCGCGATCTGCAGAGCGGAGCGGTCTGGTCCGCTACCGAGCAACCCTGCGAGGCGGCGCCCGATGAGTACGCGGTGACTCTCACCGAGTGCGGGGCGAAATTCTCCCGCAAAGACAACACTCTCACGACCACCCTGGAGGTCGTCCTCCCCGAGGCGGATGCGGCAGAAGGCCGCCGCCTCTGCATCACGAATACGGGCAATCGCAGCCGCGAGCTCGAGATCACCTCCTTCGCCGAGATGGTGCTCGCGGCGCCGTCGGCCGATTCAGGACACCCGGCTTTCCTGAAGATGTTCGTCGAGACCGAGCGCGTCAGAGATCCCGAGGCGCTGCTGGCCACCCGGCGACGGCGCTCTCCCGACGAGCCGATCATCTGGGCCGCGCATCATGCGGTCGTCGAGGGCGATGTGCTGGGTGAGCCCGAGGTCGAAACAGATCGAGCCCGGTTCCTGGGACGCGGGCGTGAAGTCGGCCGAGCCAGCTCGATCATCGATGGCAAGCCGTTGTCCAACAGCGCAGGCACGGTGATCGACACGGTGTTTGCGCTTCGTTACCGGGTGCGCGTGGCAGCCGGGGAGACTGCGCAACTGTGCTATTGGACGAGCATTGCTTCCTCACGCGAGGACGCGCTCGCGCTGGTCGGCAGGCAACGCGATCGCGGCGCATTCGCGCGAGCCCAGGACCAGGCTCGGCAGCGGGCGCTCGAGGAGCTCCAACGTTTCGAGATCGATGCGGGAACTGCCAATGAGTTCCAGCGCCTGGCGGGCTATCTGCTCTATGCGAATGCCGCGCTCCGCTCGGCGCCGGATGTCATCCGCGACGGCAGCGGACCGCCTGGTGCGCTGTGGGCGCAGGGGATTGGCGGGGATCTGCCGATTCTGTTGCTTCAGGTGGCCGATAACGGGCACTTGCCGCTTCTGCGCCAGATGCTGCGGGCTCACCAGTACTGGCGTAGCAAGGGGTTGGGCGTGGACCTGGTCATCCTGAACTCGCTCGCGCCCTCGGGCGCGCCGTTGCAGGCCGCCGTGGAAGCCGAGGTTCGCGCGAGCCAGGCGCGTGCTTCGGAGGTCGCCGGCATTCGCGGCGGAGTGGTCTTGCTGCGTGCCGATACCCTCCCGGAACCAACGCGAAACCTGCTCCTGTCGGCCGCGCGGGTCGTGCTCGACGCACGGCGAGGCACCCTGACCGAGCAGCTCGATAGAGTGACAGCGGCGGCGACGGGTCGCATCGCCGGGGCGGCGGCGGCCGCGACGGGGCGCTCTGCAGAGACGGTTAGGCCCGGTGAGAACGCGCGCGCGGCCGGAGCTGCGTCAACAGACGGGCGTGGTCGTGCGGGAACTTCGGAACCGCACGAGGAGCTGGAGTTCTTCAACGGCCTGGGCGGTTTTGCGCACGCGGGCCGCGAATATGTCACGGTGCTCGCGCCCGGCGAGACGACTCCCGCGCCCTGGGTCAATGTCATCACGAATCCGCACTTCGGAACCCAGGTCAGCGCCGACGGCGGCTGTTTCACCTGGTCGCGTAACAGCCGCGAGCGTCAGCTCACGCCGTGGTCCAACGACCCGGTGGTCGATCGACCGGGCGAGGTGCTGTACCTGCGCGATGAGGAAAGCGGCGAGCTCTGGAGTGCGACCGCCTCGCCTGCGGCTCACCCCGCGGCCACCTACGTCGCCCGACACGGTCGGGGCTACAGCCGTTTCGAGCACTCGGCCGATGGCCTCGCCGTGGATCTGCTCGTGTTCGTCAGCATGGCCGATCCCGTGAAGATCTCCCGACTGAGAATCCGAAACGGCTCCACGCGGCCCCGCACGCTCACCGTGACGGCCTATACGGAATGGGTTCTCGGCTCACAGCGGGGCGCCGCGGCGCCCTTCATTCTGACGCAGCTCGATGCGGACAGCGGCGCGATGTTTGCCCGCAATCCGTGGGACGCCGCTTACGGCTCGCGAGTTGCATTCGCCGATCTCGCAGGGAAGCAAACGCAGTGGACTGCGGACCGCGGTGAGTTCCTCGGACGGCACGGTACCTTGCGCAGCCCCGCGGCGCTCGCGGGCCACGCAGCTCTGTCGGGTCGCGCGGGAGCAGGCCTGGATCCCTGCTCCGCGTTGCAAACATCCCAGCTGCTGCAGCCCGGTGAGACGGCCGAGGTCATCTTCCTCCTCGGTGAGAGCGACGACGCCACCAGCGCGCGGAACCTGCTGACACGCATCCGGCAAGCCGATCTCGAGTCTCTCTATCGACAGACGGTCGCGCAGTGGGACGAGCTGCTCTCGAGCGTGCAGGTCAGGACACCCGAGCGCACGATGGACATCATTCTCAATCAGTGGATGCTCTATCAGGCGATTGCCTGCCGTATCTGGGCGCGCACGGCTTTCTACCAGGCGAGCGGCGCGTATGGCTTTCGCGATCAGCTCCAGGACAGCATGGCCGTCATCGTGACGCGGCCGGACCTCACTCGTGAGCATCTGCTGCGCGCGGCGGGACGGCAATTTCCGCAAGGGGATCTGCAGCACTGGTGGCTCGTGCCACTCGGCCAGGGTGTCCGGACTCGCATTGCCGATGACACGGTCTGGCTCGCTTACTGCGCTCATCACTACATCGAGACGACGGGCGATCTGGCCGTCCTCGATGAGCGCATTGCGTTTCTCAAGGGGCGCGAGCTCAAGGCCGGCGAGCATGATGCGTTCTACCTGCCGGAAGAGTCTGCGCAGAGCGCTTCTTTGTTTGAGCATTGCGCCCGCGCTCTGGATCACAGTCTGAAGATCGGAGAGCACGGCCTGCCGTTGTTTGGGACGGGGGACTGGAACGATGGCATGAATCGGGTCGGTGAGGGTGGTCGGGGCGAGAGTGTCTGGCTGGGGTGGTTCCTCCACTATGCGCTCAGCTCATTCGCGCCGTTGGCGGCGGCTCGGGGGGAGCTTGCGCGCGAGCAGGCTTGGCGGGCGCATGCGGCCGCTCTACAGAAATCACTGGAGCTTGCCTGGGACGGTGACTGGTACCGCCGCGGCTATTTCGACGATGGGACTGCGCTGGGCTCGGCGGCGAGCTCGGAGTGTCGGATCGACTCGATCGCCCAATCGTGGAGTGTGATGTCCGGGGCGGGAGACTCCGGCCGGGCTCGCCGTGCCATGGCGAGCGTGGAGAGTCAACTGGTGCGGCCCGACCCGGGGCTGGTGTTGCTGTTCACGCCGCCGTTCGACCGGATAGCGCTCGATCCCGGCTACATCAAGGGCTATCCGCCGGGTCTGCGCGAGAATGGCGGTCAATACACGCACGCGGCGACCTGGGCGGTCATTGCGCAGGCCATGCTCGGCAACGGGGAGAAGGCTGCGCACTGGTTCTCGCTGCTCAACCCGATCAACCACACGCGCTCACCCGCCGACATCGAACGTTACCGGGTCGAGCCGTATGTGGTCGCTGCCGACATCTACTCGGTGCCGCCCAACGAGGGGCGCGGGGGCTGGACGTGGTACACGGGCTCGGCCGGCTGGATGTATCGGGCCGGGCTGGAGTGGATCCTGGGATTCCGTGTGCGCGCCGGAAAGCTGCTGCTGCAGCCGTGCATCCCGCCGGCCTGGCGGGGCTTCGAGATAACCTATCGGCACGGGGCCGCCCACTATGAGATCGTGGTGGAGAATCCGAGAGGGGTCAGCCAGGGTGTCGGGCGTGTCGAGCTGGACGGTCAACCGATTGCGACAGTGCAGGAGGGTGTGCCGCTGGTTGACGACGGACGCACTCACCGGCTGAGGGTTGTCCTCGGACCGGTTTGATAAAGGGATCCTGAGTCTCCTCCATGGCGCACGGCGCGTCGGTCGCAGTCTTCCTGGCGCAGATCGTCACGCTGCTCGTGTGCGGTCGGTTGCTCGGGGAGCTCATGCAACGCATCGGGCAACCACCGGTCATGGGTCAGCTCATCGCCGGTATTCTCCTCGGGCCCTCCGTACTCGGCGCCCTCAGTCCGGGGCTGTGGCACAGCCTGTTTCCCGCCGGCGCCGCACAGCATGCGATGCTCGATGCGATCGCCCAGCTCGGCATCCTGCTGCTGCTGCTCGTCACGGGCATGGAGACGGACCTGGCGGTCTTTCGCGACGCGCGCCGCACGGCAATCAGCATCTCCGTCAGCGGCATCATCGTGCCGTTCATCTGTGGTGTCGTGCTCGGCGCGCTGGTGCCCGACTCCATCCTGCCCTCGAGTGGCAAGCGGCTGACCATGACCCTGTTTCTGGGCACTGCACTGTCGATCTCCTCGGTCAAGATCGTCGCGCTCGTGGTCCGGGACCTGGGGTTTCTGCGCCGAACGGTGGGCCAGTTGATCATCGCCGCCGCCATCATCGACGACACGATCGGCTGGATCATCATGTCGGTGATCTTCGGGCTGGCCATACACGGGACGGTCGATCTGGCGGTCGTGGCTCGCAGCGTCATCGGTACGGCCGTATTTCTCGCACTGAGTTTCACGGTGGGACGGCGCCTTGTGTTTCTCACCATCCGGTGGGCCAACGATCACTTCGAGAGCGAGCTACCCGTGATCGCCGTGATCCTGGCGGTGATGGGGTTCATGGCGCTGCTCACTAACGCGATCGGCGTGCATCTGGTGCTCGGGGCCTTCGTGGCGGGAATTCTCATCGGCCAGTCACCCATCCTGACGCGGCACATCGGCGAGCAGCTGCGAGGACTGATCGTCGCCCTCTTCATGCCGGTATTTTTCGGCCTCGCCGGCCTCACCACCGATGTTTCCGTGCTCGCCCACTCCGACATGCTGCTGCTGACCGTCGGGCTCATCCTGCTGGCCAGCCTCGGCAAGTTCACGGGTGCCTTTCTCGGCGGCCGGGCGGGCGGCTTGAGCTACCCGGAGTCGCTCGCCGTGGGCTGTGGCATGAACGCGCGCGGCTCGACCGAAGTCATCGTGGCCTCGATCGGACTGTCCATCGGGGCACTCAATCCGAGCCTGTTCACGGCCATCGTCACCATGGCTATCGTGACGACCATGTCGATGCCGCCGCTGCTGAAGTGGGCGCTGCAGCGCATCCCCATGAGTGAGGAGGAGCGCAGCCGGCTCGAGCGCGAGGAATTCGAGTCGCAGGGCTTCGTCAAGCACATCGAGCGCCTGCTGGTGGCGGTGGACGACAGCACGAGCGGCCAGCTCGCCTCCAGGCTGGTGGGATTACTCGCCGGCGGGCGGGGTATTCCGACCACCGTGCTGCATTTCGACGACAACCCCGGCGAGTTGCACACTGACACGCGAAGTCATCTCAGGCAGAGCGCGGCGGCCGTGAAAGCCGGAGCCGATGCGGCCGATGAGTCGGCGAAGCCGAACTCGGCTTCGCCGGTAGACATCACCGCGCGCTCGGGCGAGTCAGCGACTTCCGCACAAACGATCGCGGCCGAGGCTCGCAAGGGTTACGGCCTGCTGTTCATCGGACGCGAACCTGCCGCGCAAGGGCGACGTTTCGATGCGCAGATCACACGCAGCGCAGCCGGATTTGCCGGAGCGTTCGCCATCACCATCGCCCGGCACGGGCGGGGGCACAATCCGTTGCTGGCTCCGCTGCGCATTCTGGTGCCGGTGAGCGGCACGAGTGTGTCGCGAGATGCGGCGGAGCTCGCCATCGCACTCGCGCAGGGTTCGCAGGGGACGGTGAAAGCGCTCTTCGTAGCCAGTCCCGCGCGCCGGATGCCGGCGTGGCGCCAACGTTTTGGTGACGTTCTGGTGCCGGAGGATTCCGGCGGAGCCGCCATCCGGGAAGTCGTCGAGATCGGTGAGCATTACGGAGTCCAGGTGCAGGGTGTCATGCGCCGGGTTCGCGCGGCGGAGAACGCCATCCTGAGGGAGATCGATCGGGGCGGTCACACCCTGCTGGTGATGGGTGTCAGCCCGCGCTCGGGGGAGGAGTTGTTCTTCGGGGATGTGGCGGCGGAGGTGCTGGAGCGGGCCGCGTGCGGCATAGTGTTTCTTTCCAGCGAGCCTCCCATGAGTGCGGCGGAGGGCGCACCGGAAGCTCGCGCTCAGGCGAGTGCCCGATCGTCGCGGATGATGGAGCCGAAACCTCGAGTCAGCTGAGATGCTCGAGCGAATGCTCGATCGCGGGGTGATCGAGCCAGACATGGTGATCCACGCCCTCCCAGCCGTCCGCGTGGCGACGCGTGAAATGCAGCTCGCGGTGATTCGCCAGCTCCGCCGCCGGGAGATGCACCGACCAGAGTCCGAACGGGCGCGCGCTCGCGTCGCGATCCTGCACCTGCCGCCAGCCGTCGAATCCCAGGTGGAGAACGAACGGCTCGCGATCCTCTACCAACAGTCCGCGGCCGGCTTCGAGTCTGGCAACCGGCACCTCCTCCCGCCAGTGCCAGTCAGATGGCACGCGCCGCGCTCCTCCTGCATAGCGCTGCTCCACGGATTGCAGCATCTCGATCGGCCGTCCGCGCTCGCGGGCAACCAGCAGCTTGAGGAATTCGGCGTGAGCCCAAAGCAGAGGCATCGCACTGCCGGAGGGGCGTCCAGGGGCGAGCTCCAGATGAGGAATGGGATCGCAGTCCCAGACCTGCTCGGGGAGCAGTCCGCCGGCGCTCGCGCAATTCCACATGGTGTGCAGGTACGGTAAGGGGTCCTGCCCCGCCTGCATGGCCAGATGGCCGCGCTCGCCGACGAGAAGCGGCCACGCCCGGCCCACGCCGTCGCCATCGAACGCGCGGCCGTCGGGATATTCCCCATAGCCATCTTCGTTGTAGCGATGGTAGATGCCGCCTGAGGGGGTCTGGACTTTCAACACGCGGTCGACCACGACGACGGTATCCTCGATGCGCGGATCCCGCGCGCTCCGCAATCCGAGCCGCACGAGATAAGAGAAGTCCATGCTCACGAGTGCCGAGGCGGTGATCGTCTCGCCGGCACGATTGCGCAGCCGGACCACTCCAGCGAGCTCACCGCTCTTGTCGATCGAGGCAATGCGCACGTAGTAGCCCCTGACGCCCATCTCGCGCGCAAGGGGCGTGTCGCGCACGTAACACCAGCTCTCCAGCCGCTCGTTCCAGTCGTCCGCGAGCGCATCCGCGTACTCACGCTCCTCGTCGGTGAGCCAGGGGGCCGCCGCCACGAGCGCACTGATAGCTACCGCCAGCGTGAACGGACTGACGCCGGGGTTTTCCTCCCAGCGATCCTGATCACTCGATGGCCCCATTCGCACGATGAAGCCCACGGCTGCGCGGATCATCTGCGCCGTGCCCGGCAGATCCTCATCCCCGAGCTCGCGCAGCTTTGCCGCCAGCAGCACCGGGAAGGAGATCTCATCGAGCTGTATTCCGGTCCAATAGGGTTTGCCGCTGGGAAAATAATTCTGCGGCCAGCGCCCGCCGGGAGACTGGGTGGCCACCAGGTGCGCGAGGATATGGCGGGCGTCGTTGAGCTGATTGGCGGCCAGCAGCGCGAACGCGGTCAATGTCGCATCACGCGGCCACACCAGGTGGTAGCCGCCGAGGGCATCGGTGCTGTTGCCCCAGGGCACGCTCAGGCTGGCGACCACCGCGCCAGGGTAACTACGATCCTCGTGGATCTTTAGTACCGCCGCGGACAGCAGTGCCGCATCGCCCACCGTTGGGTTCGGCCTGGGAAGCTGCAGCTGCGCGCCCCAGGCCTGCCAGGCCTGAAGAAAGTCGGTGCGCAGCGTCTCGAATCCCATCGCGAGCGCCGTCCGCACGAGTGTGTGGGCACCCCGTGCCGACTCGGAGAAACCCAATGCCAGCACCCCGCTGCGACCGCGAGCTTCGCCGGTCAGTGCCACCGTTCCGTCCCGGGCACTCGTAAAGTCATAACTGAGCGCGCCATGCCGGCGCAGGTCCTGCCAGCCATCGGAGAAGCCGACGTACCCTGCGCTCGTGTGCAGCAGCGGCGCATCCGCGGCCAGACACACGGCGGCATCGCCCCGGCACGCATAGCCAACACCGTCCTCGACCCACGCCGAATTGTCGCAGCCGGTGCTGCCGAGGTGGGGCGCCAGGAGGACCACGAGACGGTAAGGTCCCTCGATCTCGAAGCGAACCAGCAACACGTCGCGGCGCGGATCCGGGAGTATGTCGAGGACGAGGCGATAGTCCACACCATAGTGAGTGATGGACAGCAGTGGCAGGTAGGGTCCGGGTGTCACCAGGTGGTAGCGCTGCAGGCGCTTCAGGTCGAGCCAGCCCCGGGCACCCACGAGGTAGAAGCCGAAATCCCGCACCTGCGGCTCACCGGTGGAGGGCCAGTAGATCTCGTTGATGATGCCGTGACCGACCGTCACCCACAGGCGCGAAGCACCGAGTGCCGTGGTGACGAAGTCCTTGTCGCTCGAGCACCAGGTGGGCGCGATACCCGGCGCGCCGAAGGCCGGCCGATCGCTCGCAGCACGGTCGTTCACGGCAACTGACTCAACAGGGTCCGGGCCGAAACCACCACGGGGCCGGAGGAGTTGAAACAGTCCACGTTCATGAAAGGCTCATCCAGCATGAGATGAAATGCCTGGCGCGCGCGCGTGGCCCTCTGGAAGCGCGCCAGCCACTCCTCGTGGCGGTCATCGGCATCCACTGCGACGAGAAACCAGGGTCGGTCATGACGGGTCACCAGAAAATCCACCTCACGGCCGAGTTTGTCGCGGACGTAATGCAGTCCGAAGCGACCCAGACCCAGATCGCTCCAGCCTTGCACCGCCTTGAGGAGATGGCAAGCGACGAAGGTGCGGCGGCGCTCGAGCGGATCGGTCACACCGGACCAGTCGCGCAGAAACCATTTCGGCTCGCGGCGTAAAGCTTTGCTCACGCGCGCGAACCAGGGCCGCACGCAGAAGCCGTAGTGCAGCCGGGCGAGCAGCTGCACCCACCGGGTGACCGTCTCCACGGTGACGCCCAGCTCGCGGCTATAGGTGGAATAAATCAGCGGCCGGGAGGAGCACTCCGCCAGCCTCCGCGCCAGGGTCTGCAGGCCGATGGGATCGTGCAGCGGAGCAACGCCAGCGAGCTCGCCAGCGGCCAGTGGCGCCGGGCGCGCGAGCTGCCACTCGCGTGTGAAGGCCGGATCTCTCCTCAGGAAAGGCTCGGGAAAGCCGCCGTGCTCCAGCAGCGCGGCCCAATCCTCATCCTGGATCGTCCCCGGCGATTGAATTCCGGCGCAGGTGTGCTCGCGCCGCACACACTCCCCAACACTCCAGGGATGCAAGCGCAGATGCAGGTGACGGCCTCGATCGCCTGCGCAGTTGCGCTGCCGCGGGTCCGGCGCCGCGTCCCCGGTCGCGATCAGCCGCGAGCTCGCCCCACAGTGCGTGCGCAGATCCTGCAGCAAGTCGCGCCACTTGCGGTAACGGCACAGATCATCGAAGCCGAGTACGGCATTGCGCATCCGCAGTCGCTCGCGCCCGAGGTGCGCGGCCACGGCCCGCGCGCCGAGCAGCAGCACCCGCCGATCCTCGGCGCTGTCCCAGCTGAGCAAGCTCGATGCCAGAGAGCGGCAAGCAGTGCTTTTGCCTACTCGGGGTGGACCGCTGAGCACGAGCAGCGCACGCGTGCGGAGCAGGAGCTGGCTCAGGGCGCGTGTGCAGTAGCGGGGCAGATCGTTCATGAAGCGCTCGCGCTGTGTTGGACCATTTTACGATAGTTCGTCAATTGGTACCAAGGTCGATGCGCAAAACGGGAACGAGTCCGGGCGGCGCCGGTGTTGAATGCGTCCGAGGCCCCAACGCAACACGTGGCCGAGCGCGGGCGAGGCCCTCCCGGGAATGGGGACGGCTGTCCCGCCGTGTTGGCTGGATCGGCGCGGACAGCCGCCCGCCGGAGGAGGCACGAGCCCGTCTGCGGCTGGCTTCCTGCCTTGGTGTTCAATGTAACTATCTGATTTATATATTGTTACGGGCTCCATGAAGACTGCCTGCAAGGCTCATCGGGGCCGTCCCCATGCGTTGCTTTTGTGACACGTCCATGACCGGAGCCGCTCCCGGCGAGAGCCTGACTATTCAAAACCCGGCAAGGCTCTCTTCCGCTGGAGTACCGGAGCGTCGCTTCTGGCATACTTTGCGCCGATCGCTGCAGCGTCCGCGTTCCGTCCCGCATCTGCATAAGGGGGCGTGCCGGTGCGAACGAAACACGATCGGGTGACAGGACCTACGGTTCGATGGGCTCGTGAGACACACTCTCCCTGACCTGACTGGTGTTCCTGCCGTGTAAGAAGTGGCCGCAGGCAGCCCAACTTGCGCCGAGGCCCTTTGAGTTGTTTTGGAGAGTGCTAACTTTATGGCCAAGATCTATGTAGGGAATCTGCCGTTCACTGCCAGCGAGGCGGACGTGCGGACCTTGTTCTCACAGCATGGGACCGTCGAGTCCGTGTCGCTGCCCACTGATCGCGAGACCGGCCGGCCGCGTGGCTTCGGGTTCGTCGAGATGAGCCAGGCCGATGCGGCCCGGGCCATCCAGAGCCTGAACGGCCACGATATGGGCGGCCGCCAGCTGCGCGTAAACGAGGCCCAGGACAAGCCGCGCACCGGGGGCGGCGGACGCCCGGGCGGCGGTGGTGGCGGATTCCGCGGCAACAGCGGCGGCGGTGGCGGCGGACGCGATCGCTGGTAAGCGCGCAGGCGCTTGAAGGACTAAAGGCCCGGACCCGCGTCCGGGCCTTTTTTATCCCGGCTCAGCCTGATAGGCCTCGCGGGTTCGCGCGCGCATCCTCCAGGCCATGTCCGTGCGGCCCGCGCTCGCGGCGCCACAACAGGATCGCCGATGACAGCGCCACCAGGCTCAGCAGGAAGAAGAACGCCATCATGAGGTCATAGCCGGCCGGATTGCTGGCACTGGCGCCCGCGCTGTCGGCGAGCCTTCCGGCGACCAGGTTGGAAGCGGCCATCCCGAGCGCCTGGATGAGTGTGATGAGCCCGAGCGCCGTTCCGAGCCGCCGCGGCTCCACAATCAGCGTGGTGGCGGGCCAGATGACCGCCGGCACCAGCGCGAAGCTGATCCCCATCATGACCGTCGATATCCACAGGTTGAGCTGAGTCAGTCCCAGCAGCACGAAGGTCGCCGGCAACAACACCGTGCCGAACACCAGCATCAGTGCGCGGTGGCCGAATCGATCGGCGAGCAGCCCGAAGAACGGCGTCGCAAAAATCGCTGCGAAAAACACCCAGCTATTGGTGACACCTGCCGCCTGCAGCGTGAGTCCCTTGACGTGCTGGAAGTACTCGATGGCATAGGTGGTCCGGAAAGGGAAAAACACGGCGGCATACAGCACGTGCAGGCCGAGGATGTACCAGTAGGACATGTCGAACTTGAGCAGCTGCGCCCAATCGATGCGCTCCGCAGCCGCGCGCGATCGAGCGGCCAGCCGATGATGCCGGTCGATCCAGTAGTACATCAGCGCGGCGGCCAGACCCACGACCGTGACGCCCGTGCCGAGCCACAGAGGATCCTGCCAGCCTTTTTCGTAGAGCCTGTGTGCCCACGCAGTCGAACTGTCCACCCCATACGAGCCTACCCGGGCGAGGCTCAGGTAGACCGCGGTCGCAAGCGCGATGCCGCTGCGCGAGAACCACTGTGCCAGGCCAGCCACTAGCGCAATGAAGATCGCGCCTTCACTGACGCCAAAGATAAAACGTCCGGCCACCATGAGCTCGTAGGGACTGCCGATCGCCGTCAGAGTGGCCCCCAGCACGCCAATGACCGCCGTCCAGAGGGCCACGCGCGAGGCGCCATAGCGGTCGATGAGCAGGCCGTTGAAGAACGCGAGTGCGACGTTGGGAATGCTGATGACGCCGTTGAGCATGCCGAGCTGCGACTGGCTGAACCCGCGCTGGCGCTGCAGCAGATCCGCGATCGGTCCGATGACATCGGATTCGTAGTAGCTGCTCGAGACGGCAACCGCGGCCAGCACCAGCGCCCACCATCGCCAGGGAGAGTTGCGGTTCGCCAAAGCGGGACACCTCGACTGCGCAGACGGACTGGATCGGGCCTCGCAGGATCTCAACGGCCGGCCGGTCTTGCGAGGCGCGGCTCAGGCCCGCCGCAGGATGCGATCGAGGCCGCACGGGGCGCGGCATGATACGTCATGCAGTATTGCGGTTACGCTGCTGGATCGACTGCGCGGTCTACGCGTGGCCGCTTCTGCGATCACAAGGGAGAGGGTGCCGGCCGAGTCCGTCCATCGTCCTCCAGTTGGCGCGCCTGTGCGATCAGCGGGTGAGCGGGGTCCAGATTGGCCATCAGGTGAGGTAATGCCTTCTCGGCGGTCGTCCGGGCCTCGCGATCGCCCGTCGCCGACTGGGCCTGGGCGAGCAGGAGCAGGGCCTCCCCGACCCAGGCGGAGGACTTCGGATCCACTGCGCTGATCTGCGCCAGCTCGACGGCGATCTGGGCGTGCCGAACGGCCTCCGCATAGCGCTTCTGAGTCAGCAGCGCGACGCTGCGCAACGCTTCGAGCTCGCGCGAGTCCGGATTCGTGCTCTGGCGGCGCTCGGCAATGAGGCCCGCCGCTTGGTCCAGCGACTTTCGGGCTGCCTCCGGCTGACCCCGCGCGATGTCGAGTCGCGCGTGCACAAGGAGCAATCGAACGATCTCGATACTGCGCTCCCCCGTGGCGAGGCGGTGCTCCTCTTCCACTGCAAGGGGCGCCCAGCGATTCCCGGCGGCGACGAGGTCCCCGCGGACGATGGCAGAGATGACGGCCGAGGCCTTGTACAGAGAGGCCTGGTAGCTGATGCCGGACTGCTCGGCCTGGCTGGCCGCCTGCACGAGCACAGAATCGGCATCCTCGGCCCGACCCATCGCCAGGCGGGACAGCGCCCAACACCCGCGAATGCCGGTAGACATCCCACTGAAGTCCGCGCTGTGCCCCATCGCCGCCGTGTTGGTATTGAGGTAGGCGAGCGCTCGGACAGGCTGCCCTCCATTGCGCAGAGCCGTGCACGCATTGGTGACATAAGCGAGGTAGCCACCGGTATCCGCCCGCCCGAGATCGCTCGCGAGCGCCACATTGCGGCTTCCGACTTCCCAGGCGTCGCGATACCGCCCCGCCATCGACAGAGCGCGCGTGAGGTCGTTCGCCGAGGCCGTGTAGCGAGCTGCTCCGCGCATGCCGGCGTGGTCGAGGTCAGCCACGGTCGTACGCAGTCGGGTCACTGCCCGCTCGAAGTCTCCGTCCTGCTGCACGACAAAAGCCTCGGCCGCAGCGCATTCCGCCTCCAGCCCCAACGGCACCGGATGCAGCCGCTGCATCTGCGCCAGCCCGGTCGTGAGCTGCAGGCGGGCCGCGATGAAATCGCGGGCAATCGCCAAGTCCTCGGTGCGCAGGCAGGCGAGCTGGCCGAGAATGGCCGGATCGTCGAAACGATGTCCGATCGCCTCGACTTCGACGATGACCTGGGCCGCAGTCCGGAAGTCGCCGATGTCGATATAACGACCCGAGATATCGATCAGCAGCGGTGCGGCATGCAGGGGGTCGTCGTGGAAGCGCGCCGCGAGGAACCGGCGCGCCCGTTCGAGCCGCTGACGCTCCGCATCCGGAGCGAGTCTTCCCAGCTTGTCGTCCAGCAGATACTGCGTCAGGTCCGCCTGTGCGTTGGCTCGCTTGACCTCTTCCAGAGCCATATCCCGTTGCGCCCGGGCCGCATTCATCTGCGTCAGGGCGAACACGCTGGTGCCGATCAGTCCGATCGCAATGAGCAGGCCGCTCGCCACGCTGCCGCGGTTGCGGCGTACGAACTTGCGGATTCGGTAGGGCACGGTGTCGGGTCGAGCACTGACCGGCTCGTCCGACAGGAAACGGCGCAGATCCTCGGCGAACGCCTCGATGGAGCCGTAACGTTCCGCGGGATCCTTCTTCAACGCCTTGCCGAGTATATTATCGAGATCTCCCTCGATCGCCCGGCGGCGTGGCAAAGTCATGCCCACGATCGTCGAAGCGCGCCGCGCTTCCTCGGTGATCACCGCATGAATGAGCTCGGCAGCCGTCCGCGCATCCGTTTGAACCGGATGCTGTCCCGTCAGAAGTACGTACAGCACGACGCCCAGTGCATAGACATCCGAGGCGGTGGTGACGGTGTGACCCAGAAGTTGCTCGGGTGCGGCATACTGCGGTGTCAGGGCCTGCGCGAGTGTTTGCGTAGCCGCCCTCGCCGGATCCTCGCTCAGCAGCTTCGCGATACCGAAATCCAGCAGTTTCACCGCACCTTCCCGCGTCACGAAGATATTGGCAGGCTTCAGGTCCCGGTGAATGATGAGATGACTGTGCGCGTGGGCGACCGCCGCAAGCACCCCCTGGAATAACATGACTCGGGCGGGCACGCCGAGGTGCAAACGGTCGCAGTAGGCATCGATCGGCTCCCCTTCGACATACTCGAGCACGAGGTAGGGTTGCGAGCCGTCCATCACCCCCGCATCGATGAGTCTCGCGATGTTGGGGTGATCGAGCCGCCCGAGCATCAGGCCTTCCGCGCGAAACCGCTCCTCGCCCGCGTGGCCGATCCAATAGGGATGCACGAGCTTGATGGCGACCGTGCCTTCGAAGCGCCCGTCTGTGCGGCGTGCCCGCCAGACGCTGCCCATCCCGCCGCGGCCGATCTCCGAGTCGATAACGTACGGACCGACGTGGCGTCCGACCAGGGTAGCCTCGCGCGGGTGTCCCTCCGCCAAGAGCGGACCGGAGAGAAACCCCGCGAAGCCGGTCCGGTCCCGTGCGTCCAGCGCCCGGCGCACGGCCGCCGCAACCTCGGGCTTCAGGCTCGCCAGGGTGGCGAGCCAGGCCGTCCGCTCCGATTCAGGCAGCTCGAGCGCCTGGCCCAGAGCCTCGCTGAACGAGCGCCATTGTTCCTCGGATAGGCCCGGCATTCCTCCCCCTCCCCCCGCGCACGGCCCGATTCGGTTTGCCGCACTCCTTTATCGGATTTGCGAAGCGCAATGCGTCATCCGCGTCGGAAATCGTGAGCAACCGGCCCGGATCCGCCCCGACTGCTCCAGGGGCGGCTCACACCAGCGCGATCACTCGCGTCGGTGCGCCAGACAGACCATTCAGTCTGTCCACTCTGCAAAGGCCAACAGCGCCTTCTCGGGCAGCTCTCCCTGGTAGAAGCGCCGTGCCCAGGCCAGACGACGCTCCCTGCGGCTCATATCCGCGGGAAGCGACGACTCGACGATCTTGCGTGCCGTCTCGAACATCGACGAGGCAATCCTCATCCGCTGGTCGGGGCTCATCTGCCGATAGCGTTCTGTGACGATTCTCTCCATCTGCGGCGAGGTATCGCTCACCTCGACACCTCCCCAGCAGGTCCTTCACGGCCAGGCTCGTGGCCCACTTGCGCAAATGGCCAATCGACCGAATCGTCCAGCAGCGTACGCACGTCGCGCTTCTGCAATTCGGAGTCCACCTCCCGCGCCCAGACCAGCTTCGAGAGAAGCAGGTCCTCGCGCGTGGTGACCCAGGTCAATACTCCTGCCAGCTCCACTCGCTGTCGCCGTTCGAACTCGACGTGTCTGTACTCAGAGCTCTTCCGAACGATCAAGTCAACCTTGATGCCACTGGCGAAATGCATGAGATTGAACATGTGCTGCGATTTGACTGCACTTCGTGCGGCATCTTCGTCGATGTAGAAGTCTTGCGAGAACTCCGACACCAATTTGCCGACCTGCTGCGCGATGAGGGCCACAACGAAGTCGAGATCGCGCGTCATGCGCGGCCTGCCGTAATAGCCGAGCGTAAATGAGCCCGTCAGCATGAAAGGGATGCCGGCGGCCTCCAGGCGCTGTCCGACTACTGCAAGGACGTCCAATTCTTCAGGCATGGATGGCCATTGCATCCCTTTGGAGCCGGATTGCCGGGAACGAACATACACTCTAAGTATTGATTCCACCAAGCATCCCTGGGCGTCGCGGACGCAGGGCGACTCAGAGGGGCGAGCTAGCCGGCGATGGGGTGAGCCCGGCGTCACACCAGAGCGATCACTCGCGCCGGCGCGCCGGAGCCGCCCACGAAGGGCAGGACACCGACGAAGAGGGTTGCGCCCCGGGCCGGCAGGCGATCGAGGTTGATCAAGCCCTCGAGTTGCCATACTCCGTTCGGCAGCGTGCTGTGCCGATGGACCGTGAACTCGGTGTCCTTGCCGGGATCGATTCCAGGAGTGTCGATACCCAGACCGATGACTTGCCTGTGGCGAATCAGCCAAAGCGCCGCCTGGGGGCTGATTCCAGGGAAGCTCAGACGGCCGCTGCCGTCATCACCCAGGTAGTCCCGGGCACTGGTCCGGCGCGCGGCCCACCCCGAGTGAATCACGACGGCCGAGCCTCGAGGAATCTCGCCGTAGGTCGTTTCGCTCTCTTCGATGTCGGCGATGGTGAGTCCGTAGTCCGGATCCGCCGCGGCTTGCGTCTCGATGTTGATCACCGAGACCTCGCACACGAGCCTGTCGGCGGGAATGCGATCGACGGTCTCAGCGCCCTCGACAAAATGCGCGGGCGCATCCAGATGTGTGCCGGTGTGCTCGTAAATGCTGACGACCCGGCTGAAGCTGCCGCCTTCGCGATAGTCGTCCACCGTGCGGAAGGACGGCGGACTGGACCCGGGCCACATGACCGTCGCCGGACCGAGCGGCTGAGTAAGATCGATGACGCGTGAAGCGCGGGCGGGCGGGCTCATGAAATCACCCGTGGAGTCCACCCTCCCGGTCTCTTGCGCAGCACCAGGTGATACCACCAGAACGCGAGCACAATGATGGCCCCGAGGATGATCATGCTCGGACGCCCGGCATCCGGATCGAACAGGTCCGCGACACAGAAGCCGATCGCCATGATCAGCCCCAGCAGGGGTGCCAGAGGATAGAGGGGGGTGCGCCACCATCCCGTCTGCCCCGTCGTGCCTTTCCAGCGCCCGACCAGCACCGCCAGGCAGACCAGCCCGAGCGTGTAGGTCACGATGCCCGTGACGAAAATCACCAGAAGGTGAGTGCCCAGGAAGCAGCACGCCAGCGAAAAGATCCCGATCAGTATGGTCGCGGCCCGGGGGGCGCCACTTGGCGCATGGACGCTCGAGAGCATCCGGTTGAGCCGACGAGGAAAGATGTCGTCCCGGCCAATGCTGTAGAACAGGCGAGCCCCGAACATGACCTGTACGATCAGCGCGTTGAAGATTGCCAGCGCCACGCTGCCGCTGAGTGCACGACCGGCCACTGGTCCGGCCACGGACGATACGAACTCGCTGAAGGGAGCGGGCGCACGCAGAACCAGACCCAGATCCCGGGCGCTCAGGCAGACGGCAATGACCGGAAGCGCCGTCGCCACCGCTCCACTCAGGCCGGCGATGACGACGAGGAGGCCCACGCGTCTGGGTTGCTTGAGCTCCTCGCCGAAGACGATCGCCTGGTTGCCCCCGGCCGTGGCATAGACCGCACTGACTGCCCCGAGCGCGAGTGCGCCGACCGCTGGAGCGATCAGCGTGCCGTCGCTGCCGGCCAGCATGGGATGTGTCAGGACAATCCCGATGCCGCGAACCGGATGCCACAGGCCGATGATAATCAATGTGAGCACCGCGAGCATTTCGACGGCCAGGAACAGACCCGTGATGACAGTACTGGTGCGCACGGCAAACAGTGCAACACCGACGGAGGCGAGCAGCGAGATGACGGTAATCGTGTTGGGCGCGTCGCGCCCCGTCAGATCCGAGAGGTAGACCGAGATGGTCTTTGCTTCGAGCGCGGTGATGGGCCCGGCGGTAATGGCCCAGACAGCCAAACTCGCGAAGCCGGCACCGCCGCCCAGAATCGCGCCGACGCCGACGTAGTCGCCGCCTGCATATGGATACGCCGAGCCCAGCTCGGCGTACACCATTACCCACACCACTGTGGCGAGGATGCCGAAGAGGAACAACCCGGCGGCCCCCGTTCCGGCATGTTGCAATACATCGGCGCCCACACCGTAGATGGAGAAGACCGGCGAAAGGCACGAGAGGGTGAGGATGAGCACCCCGAGGGAGGAAAGCTCCCGGTGGAGGCCACCGCGGGCAGGCGCAGCGCTCGTCTCAGCAGCCGCCCTCAGCGGCTCACCTGCCCTATCGGCGAGCTCTTTCGGCGGGTCCTCGGCCATCTCAGTGCTCATTGGATTTCTCGGTCTGCACTGCCAGTCGAACCGGGTACGCCTCTATGATTGCACATCGGGCTGTCCGGTGCGGCGGAACGCGCTGTGCGTGCGACCGCCCGTGCCGCGGTATCCCGGTCTTCATGTGAGCCGCCCGGTACTCTTTTCAGCACATGGAAGGGAGGAATCATCCATGACTACGATCCGGTTAACCGCGCTGGCCCTGCTGTGGAGCGCTTCGACGGCCCTGTTTGCTGACACCGCCATCCGGGACGGGTCGTTCACCACCACCGATGGGGCGCAGATTCACTATCTGCGAGCCGGTGAGCACACCGCCCGCCCCACTTTGATTCTGATTCCCGGGTGGACCCTCACAGCCTCTCTATGGAGGGAGCAACTTCAGCGCTTCTCCGGCTCGCGCCTGGTCATCGCTGTCGATTCACGCTCCCAGGGGCAATCCTCCCGCATGCAGACCGGCAATACACCCGAGCGGCGCGCACAGGATCTGCACGAGCTGGCCGGCAAGCTGCATCTGGGCAAGCTCGTCCTGGTGGGCTGGTCCCAGGGAGCGCAGGACGCGGCCGCCTACATCCAGCAGTTCGGTACCGACTCGGTCGCCGCCGTGGCGTTCGTCGACTCGCCGGTGTCGGCCGGCACGGCGGAGCTCGACCTCCGCAAGGAATTCGCGCGCGCCATCCTGTCCGGACTAGCCGTCTACGCAGCTCACCCCGCCGACTATTCGCAAGGCATGGTGCAGTCAATATTCAAGCGACCGCATCCGGATCTCGATGTGGCGGACATCGTCCGCATTGCCCGCAGCACGCCGCCATCGATCGGCACAGCGATGTTGATATCGGACATCTTTGGTGCCGACCGGCGAGCGGCCCTTGCCCGGATCGATCGGCCAGCGCTGGTGATCGCCTCCGCTCAGTCGCCGCTGCTGGAGGCCCAAAAGGAAATGGCCGCGGCCATCCAAGGCTCGCGTTTGGTTGTCGTCGACAACGCCGGACATGCTCTGTTCGTGGACGACCCTGAGAAGTTCGATGCGGCGCTGACGAAGCTATTGAGCGGGCTCCGGTGAAGGGGTGCAGGGAAACTGCCGTCAACCCAGAGCAGCCGCTGCCAGGTAACTCAGGCGCCGCTGCAGTTGCCCCTGAAACGCTGCAAGCTCGTCGGCTGGCAAGCTGAGCAGGCCCTTCGACTTGTTTTCGCCTTCCGAGCCGGTCGGCGCGGGCTCCAAGGAATAGGTGTTGCCGAAAGCCAGGGCGAGGTGTGCCGAGGTACCGACCAGCTCCGCCAGGTTGCGGAACGCCTGCGGAGCCTCGGCCGGGTGGTGGTGGTGCATCGCCGCGCAGACCAGAGCGGGTGGCAGTTGCCAGTCTTCGAATACCAGCCCGATGATTTTCTCGTGTGACGGTACCGAGTGCTCCTGTTCCAACTCCCGGATGTCCCGATGAGGGTGCGCGCCGCGAGCTGCCATCATGGCGGCCATTCCCTGAGGATTCACGACGGTTTGGAGCAGAACCCCCAGGTTGTGCAGCAGCCCGGCGATGAATGCTCCCGCGCTCAGCTCAGGCGCCCTTCGGCTGGCGAGCATTTCGCTGGCCAAAGCGGTGGCCAAGCTGTGTTGAAGCCAGGAGGAGACATCCGGTAGGACCGCCAAGCGGGAGGGCACTACCTGGCAGATGCAAGCTGCCGCCGCAATCCCCCGCAGTGCGTTGACTCCGAGGACCAGCACGGCGCGTCGCATCGTCACGACGGTTCGCTGCTGCCCGTAGAACGCAGAATTCGCGACCCGCAGCACGCGAGCACTCAAAACAGGCTCCCGCTCGATGCGCAGGGCCAGCTCATCGGCGGCCACTGTCTCGTCGCACAACATCGTAATCAGGTGCGCTGAGGCAGGCGCATTCAGGCCTGTCAGCCGCAGAGACGCAGCGGCCTGCAATACGGTCTTCCGCTCGGCTTCCACACTCACCAGGCGCGGCCCTGGCGGCGCACACTGCACACGCAGGTGTGACGGGGGTCACAGATCAACGGATTCATACCGATTCCAGGCACGGGCACGCGGAGAGGACAGTCCGGAAAATGCAAGTATATGTCTTACCTCTACCAGGAATGAGTGTTGGTCGCACAGCCGGACATCCCAGAGCCCGAAACGTGCCGCATCGAGGCGTCGAGCTTGGCAGCCCAGGATGCCCGACGGGCCCGGTGGGAGGTCGCGCTCGTCTCGGCGGCCATGTGGTTGGTCGTCGCCGCAGCGATCCTGGGACTGTGGAACAGCGCCCGCGAGTCCGCCTACACGGGATTTCGCAATTCGCTCAAGAGCCTCGCGCTGGAGGCCGCAGCCACCGTAGACCCGCAACTGCACGAACAGATACGCAAGCCCGAGCAACTCAACGGCCCGGAGTACGCTCGGGCGGTGGCCCCTTTACGCCGGATACTCCAGGCGGTTCCTGACATTCGCTATATCTACACTCTCGTGCGGTCCGGGGACGAAATCCACTTCGTGCTGGATGCTTCCGATCCCGCCGCCCTGAGCGCGAACGGCAAGCCCGACCAGTCGGGAGTCTGGGAACTGTACCCGCACCGCGATCGGATCCTGCTGCTGGCACTGGGCGACCGCTCGCATCCGGGGATCCCGATTACCAGCGCGGAGCCTCTGAGCGACGAGTGGGGGACCTTCATGTCGGGTTTCGCGCCGTTGAAGGACGCCGCCGGACATCAGATCGGAATCCTTGGGGTTGACGTCGACGCGCACAAGTTTCTCGCGCGCCAGGCTGCCTCGCGCGAGCGAGGCCTGCTCGGACTTCTTCCGGCCGGCGTGCTGATCACGATTCTGGGGATTCTTTTCCATAGTGTCCGCCGCCGCGGCCTGGCGCATGCCCGCGCAGCGTTCGATCGCGCTGCCGAAGCTCGCCGCAGCGCCGAGGTTCTGGCGGAAGAGCGGCGGCGACTGGCCGATGTGATCGAGGGGACCGACGTCGGCACCTGGGAGTGGCAAGCGAGCTCGCGGCAGATCATCCTGAATGACCGCCTGGTCGCGCTGCTGGGCCCTGAGCGCTCGCAGCTGGAGCCGCTCACTCTGGCGCGGCTGCGCTCGCGGATACAGCCCGATGACTACCGCAGCCTGAAGCGCGCGATCAGCGAGTGTCTCGCCAACTTCGATGCGGTGTTCGTACACGAGCTGCGATTGAAGCGCGCCAGCGGGGAATGGTCCTGGGTACTGGCACGAGGCAAGGTCATGCAGCAGGACACGCGCGGCAGGCCCACTGTCATTGCTGGCATCGTGATGGATGTCTCCGCCCGCAAGGCACTCGAGACCGCCCTGATCCGATCCGCACAGCAGGATCGGCTGAGTGGACTGCCCAACCGAGCTGTCTTCATGGAGCACCTGGAGCAGGCGCTCAACCGGGTGCGAAACAGGAAGCAATCCGGTTGCGCCGTGCTGTTCTTCGATTTCGACCGCTTCAAGTCAGTCAATGACGCCCTGGGTCATGAAGCCGGAGATGAGCTGTTGCGGCAGATCGCGCGGCGTCTGCAGGCGGAGCTTCGGCTGAACGACTTTGCCCCCGCCGACGCGGAGTCCGACGTCATCAGCCGGTTCGGTGGCGACGAGTTCCTGGTGCTCCTGAACCGCGTCCACAAGGCGAACGATGCCGTTCGCGTCGCCGAGCGGCTGCTGAATGCGCTTGCCCCCGGTTACGACATCCTGGGACACGAGCTGTACTCCATGGCCAGTGTCGGCATCGCAACGAGCGATCAGGGCACGCGGAGCGCGGAGGAATTCGTGCGCAACGCTGACATCGCCATGTACGAAGCCAAGCGTGCAGGCGGGGGATGCTCGGTTCTGTTCAACGAGGTGATGCATGCGCGCCTGACCCGCCATCTCACCATCGAGACATCACTGCGCCGCGCGCTCGCAGCGCAGGAGCTGCACCTGCAGTATCAGCCGATCGTCGATCTGGAGTCCGGAGCGCGCCGCGGTGTAGGGGTCAGCATACGCTGGAACCATCCGACTCTCGGCCTGATTCCGCAGAGCGAGTTCACCCCGGTCGCGGAAAAATCCGGACTGCTTCAGGCTATCGGCCTGTGGGTCATCGAGCAGGCCTGCGCAGACCTCGCGAGATGGCGGGCCCTGGATGCCGCTCGCGCCCCTGAGTCGGTCAACATCAAGCTTTCTGGGCCGGAGATCGCGCTCGGAGACCGTTTGATCGCGCACATCCGCACGACCCTGCAATCATGCGGGCTGCCGGCAGCGCACCTGCAGTTCGAAGTGCCGGAGCGCGAATTCACGCGGGACCCGGAAGCGGTGGGCGAATTGTTGCGCAAGCTGCGCGAGCTGGGCACTCAATTGGGCATGGATGGCTTCGGCGCCGGCCACGCCTCCATGAGCGTCCTGCGCGATTGCCCGCTCGATACGGTCCGGCTTGATCGATCGCTCCTGCAGGATCTGCATGGCAGCCACGGCAGCCTCGCCGTCGCCAGCGCGCTGCTGAACCTCGTGAGCAACCTCGGCCTGGTCAGCGTCGCCGACGGCATCGAGGATTCCACCCAGGTGGCCATCCTTCAGACACTGGGATGCCAGCGTGGGCAGGGATCGATGTTCGGCAAGCCGATGCCCGCCGCGGAGGTTCTGAATCTCGTCCCGTGTCTGGATGCCGTCAGCGCCGGGAGTTTGTGAAGGCTCGGGCTGCGCCCGGGCTTGGGGTGATCCGCTACAATGACCCCCTCCCATGCTGAATTTCACCGATGTCACCCTGCGCCGCGGCCCGCGCGTGCTGTTCTCCGGCGCCACGTTCGGTCTGTTCCGCGGTGAGAAAGTCGGGATTACCGGCGAGAACGGCAGCGGCAAGTCCAGCCTCCTGAGCCTCGTGCGCGGGGAGCTGCAGAGCGATGCCGGGACCTTCGAGATGCCCTCGAATCTGTCGATCGCCCAGGTGTCGCAGGAGCTCGAGCCCGTCGAGACCGCGGCAATCGAGTTCGTGCTGGATGGTGATGTGCCGTTGCGCGCGCTCGAGCGGTCGATCGACGAGGCACAGGCGAGTGATCAGGGTCTGCGGCTGGGGGAGCTCTACGCGCACTACGGTGCGGCTGGCGGGTATGACGCACGCAGTCGGGCGGGGCGGCTTCTGCATGGGCTCGGGTTTACCCCGGCCGATGAGTCCCGCCCCGTGCGCGCATTTTCCGGCGGCTGGCGCGTGCGTCTCAACCTCGCGCAGGCGCTCATGTGCCGCTCGGACCTGCTGCTGCTGGATGAGCCGACGAACCATCTCGATCTCGATGCCATCCTGTGGCTGGAGACCTGGCTGCTCGACTATTCGGGCACGTTGCTGCTCATCGCCCACGATCGCGAGTTCCTGGACCGGATCACCAATCGCATCGTCAACCTCGAGCATGGCCACGCCCGCGCCTATCGGGGCAATTATTCCTCTTTCGAGGAACAGCGCGCTGCCGAGCTCGCCGAGCAGTCCGCACTGTACGTGCGGCAGCAGCGCGAGATCCGGCACATGGAGTCGTTCGTCGAGCGGTTCCGCGCCAAGGCCAGCAAGGCACGCCAGGCACAGAGCCGGCTCAAGGCGCTCGAGCGCATGGAGCGCATCGCGCCGGCGCACGTCGATTCGCCTTTCGAGTTCTCCTTCGCGCGGCCGGACAAGCTGCCGCGCCCGCTGCTGACCCTCGAAGAGCAGTCGGCCGGGTACGGGGCCAGAGTCGTCCTGGAGCCGGTCAACCTGACTCTGGATCCGGGAGAGCGCCTGGCGCTTCTCGGGCGCAACGGCGCAGGCAAATCAACGTACATGAAATTGCTCGCCGGCGAGCTCGCGGCACTGTCCGGACACCGCACTGAAGCGCGGGATTTGCGTATTGGCTACTTCGCGCAACACCAGCTCGAGCAACTCAGCGTTGGCGACTCGCCACTTGCCAATCTGCGGCGGGTGGGCGCAGAGCGGGCTGGTCGTGCGAAGGAGCAGGAGCTGCGGGATTTCCTCGCGAGCTTCGGATTTCGCGGCGATCGCGTATTCGAGCCGGTGGCGCCCTTCTCGGGCGGCGAGAAGGCCCGGCTCGTGCTGGCGCTCATCACCTACCGGCGCCCTAACCTGCTGTTGCTCGATGAGCCTACGAACCACCTGGATCTGGAGATGCGGCAGGCATTGTCCGTCGCCCTGCAGGATTACGAGGGGGCCGTGGTGTTGGTATCGCACGATCGCCATCTGCTGCGCACGGTCGCCGACCGGTTCCAGATCGTCCACGGCGGGCGCGCGATGCCTTTTGACGGCGACCTGGAGGATTACGCCAAGTGGCTGTCGGCCAAAGAGGCGCCTGCTCCCGCTGCACCCATAACCGAAACGGAATCCGCCCCGGTGACTGCCTCTCTGTCCGGATCGGCAACGGCGCCCGGTGCCATATCCGCCTCCGCCGCCACCGGAGCGATATCCGGATCCGCCGCAGCCAGGCAGAAGCGCCGCGATGAGGCGGAGCGACGCAACCGGCTGACGCCCCTCAAGGCGCGGGTGGCGAAGTACGATGCGGAGCTCGCACGGTTGGTAAGAGAGACCCAAGCGGTTCAGGCAGCACTCACCGAGCCGGCGGTGTATGACAGCGAGGCGAAGGACCGCCTGCGCGAGCTGCTCTTGAAGCAGGCGCATCTGACACGCGAGACGGAGCGGGCCGAAGCACAGTGGCTGGAGGCATCCGAGCAGCTCGAAGCGAGCGGGCGGGAGGCAGACTGAGATGACCGTGTCTGATTCATCGCAGCGCAGCTTCTCGCTGCGTTACGTTACGGTCGATGTATTTACGACTCGCGTCTTCGGCGGAAATCCACTGGCGGTCGTCCTGGACGCGCAACATCTCGCGACTTCGCAAATGCAGGCCATCGCGACCGAATTCAACTACTCCGAGACCACGTTCGTAGTGGCGCCTCGTGATCGAGCCCATACCGCTCAGGTCCGAATCTTCACGGCGCGCACTGAAGTACCCTTCGCCGGTCATCCAAACATTGGTACCGCCGTGGTGCTCGCTCGAGAGCTCGAGAGCCAAGGCAAGCCACCCCTCGAGAGATTCATCTTCGAGGAAGCAGCAGGCTTGGTGCCGATTCGCCTGGTGCGCGAGGGTGGTCAAGTCGTCGCCGCCGAGCTGACGGCGCCCGCGCCGCTGTCTATCGGAGCAATGGCGACCGTAGAAGAGGCGGCGGCCTGTCTCTCTCTAGCACCGTCCGATATCAGTACCACTACTCACCCGCCTCAGGTGGTATCCGTGGGACTACCGTTCCTGGTCGCGGAACTGGTCTCGCGAGATGCGCTGCGACGCGCCAAACCCAACCCGATGGCCCACGAGCGAGTTCTGCCGTCCAAGGGTACGGACGCAATATTCGCCTACACGAGGGGCGCTGCCATCGGAGAGCTCATGGCACGCATGTTCGCGCCGCTTGACGCCACGGTGGAGGACCCTGCGACGGGCAGTGCCACGGCTGCAACGATAGCCCTTCGCGCTTCCCTATCGCCTGAACGCGACGCCCAGATGGCATGGCGAATTGAACAAGGGCTCGAGATGGGGCGTCCCAGTCTGATTCTGGGGAGGACAGAGAAGCGAGCCGGGGCCGTCACGAGTGTTCATGTTGCCGGCCACGCCGTGCCCGTCATGCGAGGAGAGCTCACCCTACCGAGGGAGTCGTAGGGTAAGTCCCAGGTACTTGCCGTATTTCATCGCCGGAATGTTGAAGTCCTTCGCGCGCATGACTCGGCGGCGCACAAGCCGTTGTAGATCGAGCAGCGACGTCCCCCACCCAGTTCCGGCGACCATCGACCCGCCCCGCACTAATGCGGTACCTCAAGGCTATAGAGCCATGTGAAGGAACTGGTTGAACTCACTCCGGCGGTATTCGGCAAAGGCCTCACCGTCTTTGAACCCGCGTTTGCGATACACAGACAATGCTGGCTCGAAGCGGGACCGCTTCCGCTCTCCAGGCTGAGGCGAGTCAGACCCCGCCGACGGGCTTGGCCGATGACGTACTCGAGGAGCGCAGTAGCAACGCCAAATACATGGTTGGGAGAAGAATTCTCATGCATCGCAGCGAGGTGCATGGCAATGAGCTCACGCGTCGGCTCACCGGAGAGATCGTCCACACGTATGTCGAGCATTCGGCCTGGCCGTCCTAACAGCATCGAACCTGGAGTAACCGAGAGCAGCCGCACTTGCGCATGGCAACGAGCCATTCTACCGCTAGCGGCGTGGTGCGTAGCACGGCGGCTCGCACTGCGGACTTCATCCTACCGCCCATGGTGAGGTCGCCCGACGCAGGGCACATTCCTGACGCACGACAGCCTTGCAGCAGGCGATCATTGTGGCGGGTATTGCCCAAATTTTCGGTTGTAGAGATGGGGTCCTATGGCATCGAGCTGATCGCGGTCGGCGCCATCTGGGTGAGGATCGCGCCACTGCTGAGCCTGATCCAGATCGCTGGAACGAATTCATGATCGCGACACTCGGGAATGGAAGGAAGTATCGTGCCCGATTCAACCGCACCGTCCGCGCCCCAAGCCAGGCACGGTCTCACGATCTTTTTTCCGGTGTTGATCCTGACTTCCGGAACAGTTGAATGGCTGATCGTGCGCAGTGGCGATTCCCTGATGAATCACCCGACGCTGGTGTTTGTGTTGATGTGGATGCCGGCCCTCTCATCAGCAGTGGCGCGGCTGGCCCTGCGCGAGGGGATTCGCGATGTATCGTTTCGGTTCGGCGGGAAGGTTGGACTGCGCTCGATCGGCATCGCTTTGCTGGTGCCGCTCGTGGTGGGCACCATAGCTTATGGCCTGGCCTGGGTCACAGGACTCGTCGGCTTTTCTGCTGTAACACCGTTGCCAGTTGAGATAGCGATGGCGCCCAGCATCGCGCCGCTCGCGGGCTGGGAGCCGATACCGCGCTTCCTTGCTTTCGTGGCGCTGTACGCCCTCCCCGGCACAGCCAATGGCTGCCTGTGGGCGGCCGGGGAAGAGATCGGCTGGCGCGGTTACATGTTGACGCGGCTCATTATCGCCCGCGTGCCGCAACCACTGTTCGTGAGTGGCTTGATCTGGGCGGTGTGGCACTTACCTCTGATTCTGTCGGGGGCTTATGCCTCGGGAGCATTTCCACTCCTCTCCGCCGGCCTGTTCATATTCACGGTCATTGGCAGCGCACTCGTGGCCGGTGTCTTGCGACTACGCTCCGGCAGCGTGTGGCCCGCGGTCGCTCTTCATGCCGCGTGGAACGGGGTCATTCAGAATCCCTTCGATCGCTCATCGGTCGGGCCTGGTGCCACACTTTGGGTAGGCGAATCCGGCGTGCTGGTCGCCGTCACGACTTTGATTGTGGGTCTGATTGTGCATCAGTGGTGGATGAAACAGGGGGCCAAGTCGGTCTGGCAAATCGGCTCGGCAGAGAGGCCGACGCGGACCATGGAGGCTTCGTAGAGCAGCAAGGGCCGGCCAACCCGCAAACTGCTGAGGGCTCTACCGAATGGCTTCCTGGGCTGGTGGCGGATTCGGAAGCGGGAACGCCCATATTGCATTCTTGCGCAGGGACTCGACCGGGCTGTTCGGATGGGACTCGGCGCCGCTCCTTGGTGCGGGAACGCCTCTAAGTCGCCGCTTTCGTTGGCTCTTTGAGCCGATGGAACGTGGCTCGTGCCACGCTCATCATCCGGCTAGCCTCGGAGGCCTGTGCAGCTTCTCGCCGGATTCAGCAGGTCCACCTTGTGCTGGATGATGCTCTGATCTACAACACACATGCGGGGCTACTCGCATCACGTTCAAGGATGGCTGGTAGCCACCATCAAACGGAGTAACGCCGCTTTTCAAGGGCGGTATCGGATCAAGCTGAAACTGCTGTACCTGAGCCTGCCACTCGGAGTTACATCCTCATGCTTGCCAAGTACCCGGCGATTCGGTGCGTGCGGTGGCTCAGCGGGGTGTCGCTTTGGATACTGAGCGCGTGCGGCGGCGATTCGGGGGCCATGATGAGCATGATGCCGCCAGTTGGCGGCATGCCGCAGCCATTGACGGCCACGTTTGACTCGATTCAAGCCAACGTCTTCACGCCCCTATGTGCCAGCTGTCACAGCGGG
>DASXZI010000008.1:0-146814 GCA_036501985.1 Steroidobacteraceae bacterium
CACGCCGACAAGAGATATTCCTTCTGCGATGCGCTCAGCTTTGTCGCCATGGAGCAGCTCGGAATCACCGAAGCGCTGGCGTTCGACGATGACTTCAGGAGCTACGGAAAGGTCATTCTGCTCCGCTAGCGATGCAGCATCGGCAGCGTTGCACGGAATTGCACTGAGAGCTGATGCGGGGAACCTTTGAAGTCCGTTGGTGCTCAGTGCAAATTCAGTGCACTGGCCAACTCCGGCCTACTCGCTGGCACACATCTTGCCTCATCACGAAACTCATGAAATCAAGGTATTGCGAGGAGTCTGTTCGAGAGCCGCGGCGCAGTTGCGAGCAGGTTGGGCGTCTCTTAATCTCTTGGTCGAAGGTTCGAGTCCTTCACGGCCCACCAATATTTCAAGCACTTACACAGTCGGCGAGAGAGGGACCGAAGACCTATACATGCACCAGCGGCCCCCGAACGCGGCCGACTGGGCCTCTCGCTCCGCATGCAACATCCCGGCACTCATGAGTGCCGGCACCCAAGTGCTTCGAGCTCTACACGATCAGGCCCTCAATCACCATTCGTGATCGCCCTCTGAGGCGAGCGGCCCCGAAGGGCAGGTCGTGTTCACGTGGTCAGAGAGCCGCCGAGTTGCGACTCATCCCCGGCGGTATGCTCCGCTAAGACCGCGGGCGATGAATGGTCATCGCCTGCCGCCTGACGGGTGCCTGCGGTCGCCTGGCTCCGCGTTGCCTACCCCTTGTGCTTCTCCGGCAACACCAGGAACAGCTGACACCCGGGTTGAGGTCGGCTTGCGAAGAGTTAGTCCGCACGGCCTAATCGCGCAGCTCGCTTCAGCCCTGAACTATTGAACCGTCAATCTTTTCGGGCCTAATATCAGCCGGGTCGCGCGGGAACGCGTGGGGAGCGTAATGAACAATAAGAGCAGGGGTCTGCCATGGCGAACCATGACAGCTGTCGCGAGTCTGTGCGTTCTGGGGGCCGGGGCCGCATTTGATGCGGGCGCGCAACAGTCGCCGGCGCAGGCGACGTCGGACTCGGATGTAAAGCTCGAAGAAGTCGTCGTCACCGCCACCAAGCGCGGCGATGAGAATCTGCAGACGGTCCCGATCGCCATCACGGCACAGTCCCAAGCGATTCTGGAAGCCAAGGGTGCTGTTAATTTCACCGATTACGCGCGCTCCGTACCCAGCCTGTCGTTCGTGGATTCCGGCCCCGCCTTCAAGTCGTATGTCATCCGGGGAATCAACGCGACCGGCACAGGTGTCGCCACGGTCGGCCAGTACGTGGACGACATTCTCATCACCGGCGACCTGCGGCAGCCCGATCTGCGCCTGTTCGATATCGCGCGCGTGGAAGTGCTCCGTGGCCCACAGGGCACTCTATATGGCTCGGGCTCACTCTCCGGGACCATCCGCACCATTACCAATCAACCCGATCCCAGCGGTTTTCACGTCGATACCGTGCTGCGCACCTCGAATACCGAATTCGGCGGTGAGAACTACAACGGTGCGCTGACGGTGAACGCGCCCATCGTCACCGACAGGGTGGCCTTTCGCGCGACGGCCTATGACGACGAGGAAAGCGGCTTCATCGACAACATCCGCCTCGGTGATACCGGCGTGAATGCCGAGCATACCTTCGGCGGACGGGCTGCCGTGATGGGCATGATCGATGACGATACGAAGCTGACGGCGAATGTCTTCTATCAGAGGACGGTGACCGATGGGCGCGATATCGTCGTGACTGCGGATGGCGATCTGGGTAAGTACAACACGGACCAGTATGTGCACGACCCTTTCCGATCCCAGTTCAAGATCTACAACCTCACGTTGAATCATGACTTTCACTGGGCAAGCCTTGATTTCTCGAGCTCGTATTTCGATCGCGCCGATGACAATAAATTCGACTCGACGCTGTTCGATCTCTCCTTTGGCCCGGGGTTCTTCCCGTCGATCGGTCTGAGCACCCCCGATGCGCTGACCGACCAGTACGACACGAGCCGCTACCTCACCAACGAGCTACGCCTTGCCTCGAAGCTGGACGGTCCGAGCCAGTTCGTCGTCGGCTTGTTCCAGCAGCATATCCACACTTCGTTCGAGACCCTCGTCGCAACGGTCTATGGAAACGGCTTCCTCAAAATGCCGCTGGAGCCGGTCTTCGGTCAGTTGCAGGCCCATTCGACCGAGCAATTCGCGCTGTTCGGCGAATACAGCTATAAGCTCACCGACAAGCTCACGGGCCTGGTGGGGGCCCGCGCGTTCTACGCCGATGAGGCCGATGATCTTGACAGCACGCATCCCTTCGGTGGTTTCTCGCCGCCCGTGGCGACGCCGACGTTGTACAGCCACGCGCACAAGGTCACGCCGAAGTTCTACCTGTCCTATCAGGCAACCCCGGCTGCGATGCTCTATGCGTCGGTTTCCCAAGGTTTCCGCATAGGGGGCGGTAATCTGGCCAACGTGATGCCGCTGCCGCCGCAGGATCGTACGTACCAGCCGGACTCACTATGGAACTACGAGATCGGTGCCAAAACAGAATGGCTCGATCATCGTCTGATCGCGAACACCAGCTTCTACTACATTGACTGGAGCAACATTCAGATCTCGGACTTCACCGACGACACGAATGCATTGACCTTCATCGCTAACGCCGGCAAGGCGCGCGTCTATGGCGGTGAATTTGAAGTCCAGGCACGCGTGACGCGGGACCTGACCCTCGGTGGGAGTCTCGCGCTGATCAAGGCACAGCTCACCGAGGATCAGCCCTCAACCAATCCGCAGTTTGCCGCGCACGCCGGTGATTCCTTCCCGAATGTGCCGCAGGTATCGGGCAGCCTGTTCGCCGAGTACCAACACCCGGTGGCGGCCGCTCTGCAGGGGTTCGCACATGCAGACTATTCCTATACCGGACGGCAGGGCACTCAGTTCAGCCCGATAAATCCGATCTACAACGTCATTCCGGCCTACAACCTGCTGGGTGTGCGGATAGGGGTCAGGGCGGAACGGTGGGAGGCGGCCCTCTTCGGCCGCAACCTGCTGGATGCTTACGCCTCGAATATCATAGAGGAAGCCAGCAATCTTACCCCGCGAGCGGTAGTGCCTCTGCAGCCGCGCACGCTCGGCGTAGAATTCCGCTACCACTATTGAGATCGGCACGGCGCCAGCTCAACAATCCATCGAGGGCCGCAGCTTGAAGAGATTCACTACAGCCTGTGTGGGCAGTCTGGTCCTCGTCGGAGCCTGTCTGTTCGCCACGGCGGCGCTGGGCCGGCCGTCCGAGCACATGGATCTACCGGACTGGAGCAAGACTCCGGTAGAGGACCGTGACCTCGGTCACGGCGTACACATGTTGGAGAGCTTCGGCGGCAACATCGGCGTGCTCGCTGGCGAGGAAGGTGTTCTGCTCATCGACGCCGAATGGCCGCAGCTGCACGCCAAGGTCGTCGCAGCCGTCCGGCACATCTCGACACAGCCGATCCGCTATCTGGTCAACACCCACTGGCACTGGGATCACACCGGCGGCGATGCTTTGTTCAGCAAGGCCGGAGCCGTGATCTTCTCGAGCGAGCAGACTCGCTCGTACATCGTGGCTGCGCAAAAGACGAATCGCCCCGCCGGTACGCCCTACGCAGTGGATCCCGCCGGGATCCCCTCGGTGACGATCTCCAGCGGAACCACGTTTCACATCGGCGGACAGACGGTGGAGGTCATTCACGTGCCGCCGGCGCATACCGACGGCGATCTGATCGTGCGGTTCATCGAAGCTGATGTCATCCAGACGGGCGATACCTTCTTTCACGGTTTCTATCCTGACATCGACCAGCCGCATGGCGGGACGATCGACGGGATGATCGCGCTCTATGACACGCTCTACAAAATGTGCGGCCCGGGTACGAAGATCATTCCAGGCCACGGGCCGGTGGCGAACCGCGACGACGTGCGGGAGTACCAGGCGATGCTACGCGAGGTGCGTAACCGCGTTGCCCAGGCCATCGCGGCAGGGAAGACCGAGGAGCAGCTGGTTGCCTCGCACCCCCTGGACGATCTCGATGTGAAGTGGGGGGGGAATCTGATCAAGCAGCCCTACCTGCTGGGGATCGTGTACGAGGAGCTGAAGGCCAAGCACAACGCAGGCCACTGATCGCAGCGCCAGCACGGCGAGCAGAAGGGAGATGACGATGCAAGCGGTTAAGCAGTCGGGCGGCTACTGGCGATGCGCATTTTTCGGCTTCATCGCGTGCATGGCCAGTTGGGTCATTGCCAGAGCAGCCCAGGCAGCGCCGATAGCGCCGCCGCCGTACTCGATCCTGCACGCGGGGCGGCTACTGGCGGAGCCTGGCAAGCAGCCGGTGAGCCAGGCGACGATCATCGTGGAGAAGGGGACCGTCAAGGAAGTGCGCTCCGGTTACGCCGACGCCGCGGCGCTTGGGTTGCCTCCCGACACACCGACGATTGACCTCACCGGCATGTTTGTCATGCCCGGCTTCATCGATCTGCACGTGCACCTGAGCAGCGGTGGCGAGCGGGAGAGGGGCCTGGCCCTGCGGGAGTCGGATAATTACTTCACCGTGATCGCCTATCGCAGCGCCCTGGCGACCCTGATGGGCGGCTTCACGACCGTGCGCGATCTCGGCTCCACTGGCTATACGGTGCTCGGATTGCGGGATGCGATTCGGGACGGCATCGTGCTTGGGCCGCGCATCCTCGCCTCCGGCGACCCGATCAGCCCGACGAACGGACACGCAGATAATCACAATCTGCGTGAGGAACTCCTCGAAGGCATAGTGCGTCGGGGTGTCTGTAATGGCGCGGACGATTGCCGCCGTGTCGTGCGCGAGGCGATCCGCCGGGGCGTCGACGTCATCAAGGTCATGGCAACGGGCGGCACGCTCGACGAGGGAGATGGCGGCACCGGTCAGCAGTTCAGCGACGAGGAGCTGAAAGCCATCGCCGAGACCGCCCACGATTTCGGGCGCAAAGTGACGGCCCACGCCCATGCCAAGGCAGGCATCGATGCGTGCGTCAGAGCCAACTTCGACTCCATCGAGCATGGCATGTGGGCGGATGAGGAAACACTGAAGGCGATGAAGGCCAAGGGCATCTGGCTCATACCCACCGCCGCCACCATCACTTACGTGGGCGATACCCCCGAGAAGGTTCGCAATGGGCCACTGAAGGACCTGCCTCCGGTGTCCATGGCGAAAGTGCTCAAGCTGGGTACCCAGCCGCGCAAGCTCGTCACGCTTGCCCACAAGATTGGCGTCAAGATCGCCGTCGGAACCGACGCGCCGCTCGTGCCGCATGGGCAGAACGCGATGGAGATGGTTACGTACGTCGTCGATTCCGGCATGACTCCGATGGAGGCCTTGATGGCGGGCACCGTCAATGCCGCCGAGGCGGGCGGCATCAAGGACGTCGGCAAGCTGGCGCCGGGTATGGCCGCCGATGTCGTCGCGATGTCACGCAGTCCCCTCGAGGACATCCACGCTGTCATGGATGTCGGGTTCGTCATGCACAACGGCATCGTCGTCAAGACACCCGCTGGAAAGTGATCGGCTGAGGGGCAGCAGCAGTCGCGACCCTTGGCATCAGTCAAAGACGATTCGCGGTAGATAGCAGCACACGACCCAGTTGGGACGATCTACGATCTCACTGATGCGCAGATCTGCGCATACGCTGCAGAGCATGTAAGCATTCTCTGCACTCAAGTGCTGCGTCTTGCCGAGAAGGTCGATCATGCCCCTCACCAGTCATCTCGACTGGCTGATCGGTGGCTACTATACCCATGAGCAGAACAACCTGGTCGGTCAGGCGCTGCTGGCCGATAACCTCAACAATGGCGACTTCGTGGGCACGGTTTTCCTCAACAATCAGGACATGACGTACACCGAATATGCACTGTTCACGCACTTGACGGTACGGTTCACCGATGATTTCGACGTGCAGGTCGGCGGGCGGGAGAGCCGCAATAAGCAGACGTCGGTGACGGTAAGCTCGGGTCCCTTGGCGGGCCCGGTGCCCGTGTTTCTCACTCAGGAGACACAGGACAATTCTTTCACCTACCTCCTTACGCCGAGATACCGGTTGTCGCAGGAGCTGATGCTGTATAGAGCCAGGGGCTCGAGGCATCCATGGAGCTGAGGCCAGTGCAGGGGCTGCACTTGTCCGCGTGGGGAGCCTGGAACGAGGCCAAGCTTCTCGAAGGATTTCCTTCGCAGAGCGCAGGGTACGCGGTGGCGGGCGACCCGTTGCCATACACGACTCATTTTTCGGGACGCCTGGCTGCGGAGTACGAGCAGCCGCTCGCGAACGACCTGAGTGGCTTCATGGGCGCCTCGGTCAATTACGTCGGCCGTCGTCGCGGCGAGTTCGTCCCGAATGCGGACGCAGCCCCATTGCGGCAGATCTATCCTCCCTACTCGCAGATGGATCTCCACGCCGGAGTGAAATTCGGGCACTGGAGAGTCACGGCCTATCTGGGCAACGTCGCGAACAAGCATGGGCTGATCGGAGGCGGGTATTACAACCAGACGAATTTCGCGCCCACCTGGTTCAACTATATCCAGCCGCGCACGGTTGGGGTCACGGTGAACAGGTCGTTCTGAGGGGCAGCTCGTGTTCGGCGGAGGCCCTTGCCTGGAGTCGGCAGGAATGTTCGAATCCGTCCCACGTGGATCTTCTATCGTTAATGCAATGGCCCGCCATGCTCATCACCGTGACGGCGGCGTGGTTTGTTGCATCCGGGCACACCTCCCGTCGGAAGGTGGGATTTTGGCTGTATCTGTTGAGCAATCTACTGTGGATCGCATGGGGACTTCATGCGAAGGCGCATGCACTGATCGTTCTACAGCTGGCCCTCATCGTCATGAACGTCCGTGGCGAGCGCAAAAACAAGGCCGGATAAGCCTCGGCCCTCGGGGCTCGAGTTGCCTGGCCGCAGCATCTCATGGTTGTCCCTGGCCGCCTCCTGACCCGTAGATGTTGCCGGTGGCAAAGCTTGCATCGCTGGCGGCGAGCTGCACATAAATGGAAGCGAGCTCTGCGGGCTGGCCGGGCCGCCCGAGCCAGGTCGTGCTGCCGAAGTGCTCATATTTGGACGGAGCAGCCCCACCGCTGATCTGCAGCGGGGTCCAGATCGGTCCGGGTGCTACGCCGTTGACTCTGATACCCCGGCTTCCGAGCTGCTTGGCGAGGGACTTCACGTAATTCATCGTCGCCGCCTTTGTCTGCGCGTAGTCGTACAGGTCGGGAGAAGGGTCATAGGCCTGTTCCGAGGTCGTGCCGATGATGCATGAACCGGGCTTGAGATGCGCCAGAGCGGCCTTGATGATCCAGAACGGCGCATAGATGTTGGTCTTCATCGTGGCGTCAAAGTCCTCGGTGGTGAGCTCCGTGATCGAAGCCCTGGACTGCTGGCGACCGGCGTTGCACACGAGGATATCCAAGCCACCGAGTCTCTCCGCCGCCTCCGCAACCAGTCGCCGGCAGAAAGCTTCCTCCCGCAGATCCCCCGCTATGGGCACTGCCTTGCGGCCCGCGTCCCTGATCCATTGCACTACTTCTCGCGCATCGGGCTCTTCGAATGGCAGATAGTTAATCGCGACATCCGCTCCTTCACGGGCGTATGCAATCGCCGCTGCCCGTCCCATCCCGGAGTCGCCGCCGGTGATCAGGGCCTTGCGCCCCTGCAGGCGGCCCGAGCCCCGGTAAGTCCTCTCGCCATGGTCTGGTCGGGGATCCATGCTGCCAGCGAGCCCGGGCCACCGTTGGGTCTGCTCTGGGAAGGGGGGCTTTGGATACTTGGTACGCGGATCGTCCATTGGCCGTCGCTTCCCTCTAAGCGCAGTACGTTGGGTACAGACCGGAGCAGCATTCTGCATGCCCAAACCTATCCTGCACGGTTGCGCCCCTGAGCCGCAGGCTCGGCTCTTGCTGTGAGCACCTAAGCAACGCCCGGAAAAGGCCCTGGGCGGATCAGTCATGGCACAGCCCACATTACAGAGTCGATCCGCGCGCGAATCCGGCAATCAGCCGGCCCGGACCGGATCGCGGTGCCGCTGTGCTGGAATCGAGCGCGCCATCGCGCATGTATGAGCATCAGGGTGGGAATCTCCGGATGGCGTTACGTGCCCTGGCGAGGCGACTTCTACCCGCGCGGGCTGCCGCAACGGGCTGAGTTGGCATACGCGGCCAGCCTTTTCCCCACCATCGAGATCAACGGCTCGTTCTATTCTCTGCAGCGGCCTGCGAGCTATGCATCGTGGGCAGAGCAAACGCCAGCAGGGTTCGTGTTTGCGGTCAAAGCTCCGCGTTACATCACTCACATGTTGCGTTTGCGCGGGGTCGAGCAGGCGCTGGCCAATTTCTTTGCCTCCGGCGTTTTGATTTTGAAGGGAAAGCTCGGGCCGCTCCTGTGGCAGTTCCCGCCTAACTTCCGGTATGAGCAGCAGCGCATGGAAGAGTTTTTACGAAGGCTGCCTCGCGACACGGCGGCGGCGCTCTCCCTGGCTCGCAAGCGCTCGGCGTGGATGAAAGGGCGGACCTCGTTGACGATCGATCGATCTCGGCGACTCAGGCATGCCTTCGAGGTGCGGCATGAAAGCTTTCTAAACCCATCCTGGATCGCTTTGCTGCGAAAGTATCGGGTCGCTCAGGTCATAGCTGACGCCGCGAATCGCTGGCCTTTGAGGGAAGACGTTACCGCAGATTTCCTCTATATCCGCCTTCACGGTGATAAAGAGCTCTATCGCAGTGGATATTCGGACGCGGCGCTCGCACGGTGGGCGCGCCGCATCGCGGTGTGGCATCGAGGCCAGGAGCCACCCGATGCGCAGCGGATCTCAGCGACCCGGCTTCCCGCACGCCGATCGCGCGACGTTTTCTGCTTCTTCGACAATACGGATGACAAGTTGCGTGCGCCTGTGGACGCACAAGCTCTGATAGACAGACTCGGGGCTTGAATCTCCGCCGCGCCCTGCTGCGCATCGGCGGTTGTGGCGGAACGACGATGAGAAACGCCGCCGGGCGCAGAATACCGGGGCACCCTGAATATTTGACTTTCGCCAGCTGAAAGAATTCACAGGCGGCTCGCCAACTGCGACGCTCGGGAATGAGCTGGCCCCATTGGACCCTCTGGCTAAGGATCCGTACCGCGATGGGACGGGAAAACCCGAACCCGGGCGCCAGGTTGCCGTCCTGTGGCGCGGCTGGGTTTTCTCACGGGCCGCCTTCCTACTCAGCGTGATGGCGCTTCCATCCGACCTCCGCGGTTGGGTGACTTCGCTTGGGCTTGCTGAATGATCCGGAACCGGAGCAGGGCTGGAGGTTTACTCTTATTTGGAGCAGAGCGTGGGCATGAAGGTCGGCGATTTCGTCTGGGAGCGCCTGTATGAGTGGGGGGTGCGGCGGGTGTTTGGTTATCCCGGAGACGGGATCAACGGGCTGCTAGGGGGGCTGCAACGCTTCGGTACGGAGAAGATTGAGTTCGTCCAGGTCCGCCACGAAGAGATGGCGGCCTTCATGGCTTGCGCCCATGCGAAGTTCACCGGCCAGCTCGGGGTGTGTCTGGCCACCTCGGGTCCGGGTGCTGCCCATCTGGTCACGGGTCTGTACGACGCGCGTCTGGACCACATGCCCGTTCTGGCAATCGCCGGCCAGCAGGCGCGGGCCGGTCTCGGGGGTCACTACCAGCAGGAGCTGGATCTGGTAAGTCTGTTCAAAGATGTCGCCGGCGCGTTCGTCGCGCAAGCGAGCGTGGCGCCGCAAGTACGCCATCTGGTCGACCGTGCCGTGCGAATCGCGATGGCCAGAAGGACCGTCACCGCCATCATCATCCCGAACGATCTTCAGGAAGAGGCGTACGAGCCGCCGCCGCGCAAGCATGGCACCCTGCACTCGGGCGTGGGTTACCAGGCCCCGCGGGTGATTCCGACCGATGCAGACCTGCAGCGGGCCGCGGATATCCTCAATGCCGGCGAAAAGGTGGCCATCCTGGTGGGTGCCGGTGCCTTGGGCGCGACGGATGAGATCATCCAGACAGCCGATCTGCTGGGCGCCGGCGTCGCCAAGGCGCTGTTGGGGAAAGCCGTACTGCCGGATGAGCTGCCGTGGGTGACGGGGAGCATTGGCCTTCTGGGCACCAAGCCCAGTTGGGAGCTGATGCGCGACTGCGACACGCTGCTGATGATTGGCTCGGGGTTCCCTTACTCGGAGTTTCTGCCCAAGGAAGGAGCCGCCCGCGCCGTGCAGATTGATATCGATCCGGAGATGCTGAGCTTGCGCTATCCGATGGACGTCAACCTGGTGGGCGACAGCAAGGAGGTCCTGCGCGCGTTGCTGCCCCGGCTCGAGGCGAAAGCGCAGCAGGCTTGGCGCGCGAGGATCGAGAAGAATGTCGCCGCGTGGTGGAAGGAGACGGAGAGCCGCGCGCAGGTGAGCGCGCATCCCGTGAATCCGCAGCGGGTCGCCTGGGAGCTCACCGGGCGCCTCCCCGAGCGGGCCATTGTGACGAGTGACTCGGGCTCCTGCGCCAACTGGTATGCGCGCGATGTCAAGATTCGTCGCGGCATGATGTGCTCACTCTCGGGAGGTCTCGCGTCCATGGGCGCAGCAGTGCCCTATGCCATCGCGGCTAAATTTGCTTATCCAGACCGACCAGTCATCGGACTGGTCGGCGATGGAGCCATGCAAATGAATAACATGGCGGAGCTCATCACGGTGGCCAAGTACTGGCGGGACTGGTCGTCGCCGACCTTCGTGATTTGCGTCTTCAACAATGAGGACTTGAACCAGGTGACCTGGGAGCAGCGAGTCATGGAAGGCAATCCGAAGTTCAATGCCTCCCAACAGATCCCCAATGTCCCCTATCACCGGTTTGCCGAGTTGATCGGCTTGCGTGGGATCTACGTCGAGGATCCGGATCTGCTGGCCGGTGCGTGGACTGAGGCATTCGCCGCCGAGCGCCCCGTGGTGCTGGAAGTCAAAACGGACCCGGAGGTGCCTCCGCTTCCCTCTCATATCACCCTCGATCAGGCGCGCAAGTTCATGCACATGCTGGCGAAGGGGGACCCTGATGAGAGCAGTGCGCTCGCGGGCACGGCCAAGGAGCTGCTGAGCTCGATCCTTCCGCATCACCATAAGGACTAGTGGCCTGTATGAAGGCCGAGGCGCCCATCGCTCAGCTTACCGCGGCCGCATACCACATCCCGACCGAGACTCCGGAGGCGGATGGTACCTTCGAATGGGACGCGACCACTTTGGTCGTGGTGCATGTGCAAGCCGCGGGCAAGACTGGCTTGGGGTATACGTATAACGCGGGCGCGACCGCAGAGCTTATTCGCACGGTCCTCGCGCCGGTACTGATGCACGCGGATGCCTTTGATATTCCGTCCGCGCATCGAGCTATGCAACGGAGCGTGCGCAACATAGGTCGCAGTGGAGTCGCCGCGACGGCCATCGCCGCTATCGATGTCGCGTTGTGGGACCTGAAGGCGAAGCTCCTCGACCTGCCACTTGCGACTTTGTTGGGCGTGGTCCGCAGGCAGGTTCCCGTCTATGGAAGCGGTGGTTTCACCAATTACGATGAGTCGCGGCTGCTTTCCCAACTGGCCTCATGGGTGGAAGATGAGGGTTGCCGGTGGGTGAAGATGAAGGTTGGGCAGCATCCGGTGGAAGATCCAATGCGCATCCAGGCGGCGCGCACCGCGCTGGGCCGCGTGCCATTGTTTGTCGATGCAAACGGTGCCTTCGAGCCAGGCGATGCGATTCGCTTCGCGACCGCTTGCCGCTCCAATGGCGTGACGTGGCTCGAAGAGCCGGTATCCAGTGATGACCTGAAAGGCTTGCGCCACGTGCGCCAGCGGATACCCCGAGGTATTGAGGTGGCCGCAGGGGAGTACTCCTACAGTCTCGATGATGTTGAGCGAATGCTGGAGTCCGGGGCCGTCGACGTGCAGCAAGTTGATGCGACACGTTGTCTGGGAGTCACTGGCTTCCTTGCTGCGGGCTCGCTGTGTGAGGCACACCACACGGATCTGTCGGGCCATTGTGCCCCGTCGCTGCATCTGCATGCGGCTTGCGCCGTCCCGCGACTGAGACATCTGGAATATTTCTTCGATCACGTGCGCATCGAGCAGATGCTCTTCGACGGCGCAGCGCGCGCTCGCGACGGCCTGCTGGAACCCGATTGGGCTCGCCCGGGCATTGGATTGGAGCTCAAGGAGGCGGATGCTCGTCAGTACCTCATGGCGGTGAGCTCATGAGCGAGCTGCATGTACGCTCCGCGCGCCGCCTGAGCGAGGCCAGCGGGATCCTCGCGCTCGCCGTGCTGCTCGACAGCGCGGTTGAGCACTACCGCGGGTCATTCAAGAATCCGGCCATGCTTTTGCCTCTTGCGGTCTCGGCGTTGACCATCGGTGTCAATCTGCATGGACGTTCTGACTTGCGCGACACCGCCCATCGTGTCAGGCGGGGCGTCGGACTTGCCGCGCTGCTCACCGGCGCAGGAGGCACAGCGTTTCACCTCTACAACGTTCTGAAGCGCCCGGGACGGCTCGATTGGCAAAATCTGTTCTACGGTGCCCCGCTGGGGGCGCCGGCCGCCATAGGCCTGGCCGGGATCCTCGCGATGGCCGCCGAAAGCCTTCGGGCCGGAAGCTCTCCGCTACGCGCCGATCGTGTCGGGAACTATCCCGCGGGGCGCCTATTAGCTGCCGTGAGTGGACTGGGACTCATTGGAACAGCGGCGGAAGCGGCTCTCCTGCATTTCCGCGGAGCCTTCCACAACCCCGTCATGATCGCTCCGGTGACCTTGCCGCCGGCCGCCGGCGTGTTGCTGTTGCATACCGCTGCAACCAGGCATCGCGCACACGGTCGCGCCACCCGCTGGCTTCTGCGGGCAACCGGCGTGATGGGCTTGATGGGTAGCGCATTTCACGCCTGGGGAGTCCAGCGCAATATGGGCGGCTGGCGCAATTGGCGGCAGAACGTGCTCAACGGGCCACCTCTACCTGCGCCGCCGAGCTTCACGGGGCTCGCGCTCGCAGGTCTCGTGGCCCTGAGTTTGCTTGGGAAGCGTAGCGATGGCTGAACGGTATCCCGGTTACGATGTCTTGACTAAGCGGCACTCGCTGTCCTGGAACGAAGTGACCCGCCGTGCCATCGACCAGCGCCTGGCGGTTCCCCGCACCCCTCGCAGCCTGAGCGCGCAGGAGTTTGCGGTCCTGGAGGCACTGGTCGATCGCATCACCCCCCAGCCAAAACACCGCCCACCCGTCCCGGTCGCTGCCCTGGTGGATCAAAAGCTGACCGCCGATCGGCACGATGGCTATCGCGCGCCCGGGTTACCGAGGCAACTTGAGGCGTGGAAGCGGGGGCTCGCGGCGCTGGAGGCGCAAGCGCGCGCGGCCCATGGGCTCTCATTCCCGGATCTCCCTGCGCAAATGCAGGACGCTCTGCTGCGGAAAATGCAGGCGGGCGATCTTCATCACGAGCTCTGGCAGGGCATGCCGCCGGCGACGTTCTTCGTCCAACGGGTGCTCAATGATCTGGTGAGCGCGTACTGGTCACACCCCACAGCCTGGAGCGAAATGGGCTGGGGGGGACCGGCGAGTCCGCGCGGCTACGTGCGCATGGGCTACGACGAGCGCGACCCGTGGGAAGCCGCGGAAGTTCGGGACGGCAACGAAGAGGAAGCCAGGCGCAGGAACAGCCGTGTTGGATGATCCGCTCGACAGCCCTCGCGGCCTGCATGGACGGGCTCCGGATGTTTTCCGGCCAGGCGCTTGGATTCCCATGAGGGAATTCTCTGAGGATACGCCGGTGGATTTCCTTATCGTGGGGACCGGTGCCGGAGGGGGTACCTTGGCGTGCCGTCTAGCCGAGGCGGGCTTCACGGTGGTGGGGCTCGATGCGGGAGCCTGGTTCCGTCCGCTCGAGGACTTCGCGTCCGATGAGGCCGAACAGTCCAAACTCTACTGGACGGATGAGCGGCTCTCGGGGGGTGAGAATCCGCTCGAGCTGGGGAGCAATAACAGCGGCAAGGCTGTCGGCGGCAGTACGGTGCACTTTGCCATGGTGTCGCTGCGCTTCCGACCCGAGTGGTTCAAATCGCGCACGCTCCTGGGATATGGCCTCGACTGGCCGATCGACTGGCGGGAGATGTGGACCTATTACCGCGAGGTCGAGCAGGCCTTGAAGATCTCCGGTCCCGTCCGCTATCCCTGGGGACCGAAGCGTCCCCGGTATCCGTACCGAGCGCATGAGCTGAATGCGGCCGCTCTCACGCTTGCCGAGGGCTGCGAAGCCCTGGGGATCCCATGGACCGAAACGCCACTGGCTACCCTTTCAGCTCCCCGCGGCCGCGCACATCCCTGTGTCTATCGCGGCTTCTGTGTCAGCGGGTGCAGCACGAACGCGAAGCAAAGCGCGCTCGTGACCTGGATTCCGCGCGCGGTGGCGGCGGGCGCTGAAATCCGTGATCTGGCCATGGCCGGCCGGGTGGAGGTCGATGACAACCATCGCGCCACCGGCGTGCACTACCATCGAATGGGTCGGTGGCGCTTCCAGCGCGCGCGCCACGTGATCGTCGCGGGCTACGCCATTGAAACCCCGCGACTGCTCCTGAACTCGGCGACATCCGCGTTCCCGCAGGGGTTGGCCAACAGCTCGGGCCTGGTTGGAAAGTGTCTGATGGCGCAGGCCAATCAGGCGGTCTGGGGACGCTCGCAGCGGGAGATTCGCGGTTACAAAGGACCGCCTTCCCTGGCCATCACGGAGCATTGGAACTACGACGATCACAAGGACTTCTTTGGAGGCTATTGCTACATGAGCCAGGGTCCATTGCCCCAGGCCTGGGCCCGGACCCAGGCGCTCTCGCGCGGGCTGTGGGGTGCGCCGCTCATGCGGGCGATGCAGGATTACAACCACGTCGTCGGGCTGAAAATCGTCGGGGAGATGCTGCCGCAGGAGCGTAACTGCGTGACCCTGAGCGCCGAGCGGGACCAGTACGACTTGCCCGTGCCGCGTATCGAGTACTCCTACTGCGAGAACGATCGGCGGCTGATCGATCACTCTCTGCGTTTCATGCGCGGCGCTCTGGAGGTCGTCGGAGTGAGCGATATCTGGGAGCAGACCGATGACACCTGTCACCTTAACGGTACCGCGCGCATGGGCGATGACCCCCGAACGAGCGTGGTGGATGCGGACTGCCGCAGCTGGGACGTTCGCAACCTGTTTGTTTGCGATGGATCGGTCTTTCCGACCGTCGGCGGAGTGAACCCCTCACTGACCATCCAGGCGCTGGCCTGCCGCACGGCGGATCGCATCCGGGTGCTCGCTGCGCGCGGTGAGCTCTCGCGTCGTGTCCATCACACGGGATAACTCCGAGGAAGAATGGCGGTGAAACGCGTAGTGGTCGTGACCGGCGGGAGCGCAGGGGTAGGGCGTGCAACTGTGGAGCATTTCGCGCGCAGCGGCTGGGATGTCGGCATCATCGCGCGCGGCCAAGAGCGCCTGGAGAAGGCTGCAGCGGCGGTCAGGCGCATCGGGCGACGGGCCTGCGTGATCGCGGCAGACGTCGCGGATGCCGAGGCGGTGGACCAAGCAGCCAGCCGCATCGAGCAAGATCTGGGTCCCATCGATGTGTGGATCAACAACGCGATGGCCACCGCCTTCGCACCCGTGGCGGCCCTCTCGGCGGAGGAATTTCTGCGCGGCACCCAGGTGACCTATCTGGGCCAGGTGCATGGCACCCTGGCTGCGCTCAAGCGTATGCGTTCGCGCGATCGCGGAACCATTGTCAATGTCGGATCGGCCTTGAGCTATCGCGCGATTCCGCTGCAGTCCATTTACTGCGGTGCGAAGTACGCCGTGCGCGGCTTTACCGATTCGTTGCGCACGGAGTTGCTGCATGATGGCGTGAATATCCACCTCACGATGGTGCATTTGCCGGCCATCAACACCCCACAGTTCGACTGGGCCCTGAACAAGCTGCCGCGACGGCCGCAGCCGGTGCCGCCCATTTATCAGCCGGAACTCGCGGCCCGCGCCATTTACTTTGCTGCCACGCATCGCCGGCGTGAGGTATGGGTCGGGCTGCCCACCATCAAGGCGATCCTCGCCAATAAGGTCGCCCCGGGTCTCCTCGACCGCTACCTCTCTCGTCAGGGCTACAAAGGGCAGCTCTCGGACGAGCCTGCCGCAAGCCCAGCGCCGGGCAATCTGTTCGCCCCGGTGGCCGGGCCCTGGGCCGCTCACGGACGTTTTGATTCTCGGGCTCATGCTTTCAGCGGTGCGTTCTGGACCAGCCGCCACCGCACCGGCCTCGTGGTGGCCTCGGCGCTGATTGCAGGATCACTGCTGTGGTGGCGTAGACAGCGCAATACGGGTGGGTAGAGCACTCAGGGCCGCGGCTCTTCGTGCTCTTCGATCGACCTGAACCGATAGCCCATGCAGACGCTATAGAGCGCTTGGGGCCGGAGAATCGAAGACGGCAGGTTAGGGTGGTGCACTGCGTCCGGATATTCCTGCGGCTCCAATGAGAAGCCTGCTGACTGACGGTAGATACCGCCGCGGCCTGCCACCGAGCCATTCAGCTGATTCCCCGTGTAGAGCTGCAGTCCCGGCTGAGTGCAATACAGCTCCAGCAGGCGCCCACTGGTGAGCTCGCTGGCTTGTGCTGCCAGACGGGGAAGCCGCGGCTCGCAAGCTGCCAGCACGTAGTAATGATCGTAGCCCTGACCGTACAGTAACTGTGGATCGGGCTGCCGGATGCGGGCACCCAGAGCGGCCCCTGAACGAAAGTCAAAGGGGGTGCCGGTGACGTCGCGAACTTCGCCGGTGGGAATCTGCTTATCGTCAGTAGGCAGGAAGCCGGCTGCCAGGATCGTCACACGGTGATCGAGGATGCTGCGGGAATGTGGGCCAGCCAGGTTGAAGTAGGGATGCGCGCTCAGGCTGAGCGGCGTGGCATGCGTGCACCGCGCCTCGAGGTCCAACCACAAGCAGTCCACTTCGAGCCGATATCGTGCGTGCACGGTGCATTCGCCAGGAAAACCCTGGTCGCCGTCGGGGCTGACGTGCTTGAGAACCAGGGTGGGCTTGGGCTCATTCGTGACCGAAACCCAATCCCATAGGACGTGCCCGAATCCGACCGGGCCACCGTGAAGCGTTGACCCCCGGTCGTTGGTTGGAAGTCGGTAGGTCCGACCGTCCAAATCGAACGTGCCGCCGGCGATCCGGTTGGCCGTTCGTCCGAGCACCGCACCAAACGAGCCGCCGGCGCTCGCGTACGCTTGAACGTCATCGAAGCCAAGTAGTACTTCAGCGCAGTGGCCCCACCGATCGGGAGCCTTGATGGATACCATGCGCGCGCCGAAGTCGGTGATGCGGACGCGCAGATATTGATTCTGCAGCGTGTAGAGCGTGGCCGTGCGACCGTCCGCGGTCTGGCCAAAGGGACGAAGGCTCACGTCCGAAAGAGGCTTGCTGGTCCTGAGTGTCATGATTGGTCCAGCCCGGCAGCAGATCGTCAGGAGTCAAATCAACAGTGCAGGGCTCGCGCATCGGTGCCGCCTCGCTCGGACGGAGGTCCGAGGGGTGGGCGCGTTCCGCTGCGGGTTGCAGAAGACCGACAGCACTCGCCGCCTCATGCCGGCGAGTGCGTTGAGGCCTAAATACGTCCGAGAAGGGCCAGAATGATGATGATCAACAGGACGAGGCCCAGGCCGCCACTGGGGTAGTAGCCCCATCCGGTGCTATAGGGCCACGCAGGCAGCACTCCGAGCAGGAGCAACACCAAGATGACGATGAGAATTGTTCTCATAAGTCCTCGCTGATCAGGATCGTAAGCGGCTCGCAGGCTCCTCGAGCGGAGCTCGCAAGTTCAATGGGAATCGGCCTTCATTACCTTCGTCTTGGCCTTCGCTTCCTCAAACTGCGCGTCGGCCTCATCCTTGCACGCCCCCTGGCGATCACCCGCCAGGCCCTCGCATTTGGCCAGGGCGACCTTATGCGCACCCTCTGCCTCGGTCAGCGCGGTGTCGGCGGCCGCACCTCCCTTGTCCCGATCGGCCTTCTCTTGTGCGGTGGCCATGTTGCTGTCGGCTCTGGAATCGACCTTGGCCTCATCTTTCTCCGCTTTCAAAGTGTCCTTCGCGCCGGAATGCGAGGCGCTGGTGAGATCCTGCTGAACCTTTTCGGGTGACTCCGCCTTGTGGCAGCCGGCGATCAGCAGCAGGGTCGCTGCAAGCGTGCACAGAGTTTTGTTGGGTACCATGGAGCGCTCTTTGGGTAACGGCGAGGTTGGATGAATGGCGAGCTTTCAACTCATTCAGACGGTCAGTCAGCTCCCACCAGCAAAGGCCGTGCCCAGGGTGCGCCCTTTGGGTTGATTTCGAGGCCCGGCGCGCGATCGTTATATTCGTTCTTGATCGGCATAACCCGCGCGCCGAGGGACGGTAACCCTGCCAGCAAGCTGCCGTGTAGGACACAGATGACCAAGTTTCCAGCGTGTCGGAAATGATGCGCGCCTTCCAGAGGGAATAGGATGAGGGATCCGCCAATTCCCGCAGGAAGACGCCGATGAACACACCAGAGTCCAAGCCCGGTTCAGGACCGCAAGGTACTCCACAACCTCACGATCCGCCTTCGGGGCAGGCAGAAGATCGTCCTCCGGGGCAGGCGCAGGACCACAAGGACAAGACCCCGAGCTCGGGACCGACGGGTCGGCAGGGTGGCCCCACCAAGGCCGGCGGGTCGTCCGGCCGAAGTTGATCGGCACGACGCACTGCGACGCCGATACGATCGGATGAGATCGGGCCCGCGGAGCCACCTTTACCGCGCGGCGTGCAGAGCGGAGTGGACAGACACAACCAACCTGTACCAGTTCCATGACAGCAGCGGTCGATACCTGGATTTTTCACGCCATCGATCGATCGATGGGTGCCGCACTAGGGCAACCATGTACCTCGCCGGCCGCAGCCCCTCGTAGCACCCATTCGCAAGGGGGTGTCCCCTGGCCCTCGTGAGCAACTCCGCTCTTCGGGCGATCCGACTGACCGCCCTCGGGATAGGAATCCTCATCCTGCTGTTGGTTCTGGCGCTGACGTTCATGGACTGGAATCTATTCAAGCATCCCGTGGAGCGCGCAGTCAGCGCGCATGCCGGCAGAGCGGTTCGCATCGGAGGTGATCTACGGGTGCACATCTGGTCATGGACCCCGACCATCACCGTGAATCAGCTCACGGTTGGGAATCCACCCTGGGAAGTGCGTCGCCCCATGCTGCAGGTCGAGCGGCTCCAGATCTCCGTCAAACTGCTGCCCCTATTGAAGGGCGATGTGATCCTGCCACGAGTCGAGCTGCTCAAACCCAACCTTTACCTTCACCAGGATCGCTCCGGGCGGGCGAATTGGACTTTCGAGAACAAGGCTCCCACCAATGCGCCGGCTTCGGGTCCGACGAAAATCCCCGCAATTCGAGATCTTCTGGTCGAGTCGGGCACTTTGGCCCTGGCGGACGATATTCGAAAGCTGAAAGTAAACGGTACCGTCGAGGCACACGATACCCGCTCGAAAGCAGATCCGACTCCGTTCAAAATCGATGGCCAGGGAACCCTCAACGATCAGCCATTCGCCTTGCAGGTCGAGGGCGGTCCGCTCCTCAACCTGGATCCGGAGCATTCCTACCCCTTCAAGCTCGCCATGCGAGCCGGCGATATCCGGATTCAGTCCGATGGCAAGGTTCTCGAGCCATTTAATCTGGGAAAGCTGAGCCTCGAGGTCACACTCAGTGGCCAGGATCTGGCTGACGGCTTCTATCTGACTCAGTTGGCGTTGCCCAACACCCCGCCGTTTCGGCTGCACGTGCGCATCGATCGGGATGGCCAGCGCATTGCGGTCCGCGACATTGCCGGCAAGGTGGGGGCGAGCGACCTCGCCGGGACGCTGAACATAGACGCGACACGCAAGCGCCCCGATGTGACCGGTGAGCTGACATCCAATCGCCTGCGGCTGAAGGACCTCGCGGCCTCACTCGGCACGAAGTACAAGCCCCCCGGAAGTCTGGAGCAGCGTAGCGGCGGCGCTGACGGGACACCAGCGCCGAATAAGAAGGCGCCGCCGGTGGCGCTTGATGAGCGTCTCTTTCCCGATGCCAAGCTGCAAGTCGAACGGGTGAGGGCCATGGACGCGGATGTGCGGTTGCACGCGAGGTCTATCCAGGCCGGCACGGTTCCGATCAAGGAATTGGCCTTGCATGTGAAACTGGACAACGGCGTGCTCACCCTCGATCCATTGACCTTGGAGATGCCCCAGGGACGTCTGAGCGGAAGTGCGCGAATCGATGCGCGCGAAAACATCCCCAAGGTCCGACTGGATGCACGGATGCGCAACATTCAATTGGATCAGCTCAAGGGCAAATCCCCCGGAGCCATGCCACCCCTGGATGGCGTCATGCAGGCCCGAATGCTCATCCGGGGCAGCGGCGACTCCCTGCATCAGGTGATGTCCGATGCCAGTGGGACCCTGACCCTGGTAGTCCCCAAAGGCGATGTGCGCTCGGCGTTCGCAGAGCTCACCGGTATCAATGTCGCCAAAGGGCTGGGCCTTCTCCTGAAGGGCGATCAAGACAAGGCGGCGGTCCGCTGCGGGGTCGCTGAGTTCGGCATACACGATGGAACGATGCGCGCCGAAAATATCGTTTTCGATACGCAGAACGTGAAGATCACAGGTAAAGGCGACATCCAACTCGGCCCGGAGGAGCTCAATCTCTCCATAAAAGGCGAACCGAAGAAGCTTCGGCTCGCGAGGCTGCGGACACCCATCGAAATCAAGGGACACCTGCTCAAACCGAAATTCGGAGTGGATGCCGGAAGCGCCATCAAACAGGGCGCTGCCGCGGCCGCCCTGGGCGCCCTCGTGACGCCGCTGGCGGCGGTGCTGGCCTTCGTGGATCCGGGTCTGGCGAAGGATGCGAACTGCGCTCAATTGCTGGCCGGTGCCAAGGCCCAAGCCTCGACACCCCCGCCGGCGAACACGGCGAAGCCCTCTTCCTGAGCAGGCCAGTTGCAGCAGTGTAGGACAGAACTGACGTTGCAAACGGTAGGTTCCCGACGGCTTGCGCGGTGCCGAGCGCCTAGGGTTCGGTGAGTTGCATGTCGCTTCGTGGGAGTCAGCCATGATCAGGTCCAAAAAGTCAGCCCGGAGATCCGGTCGCACGCGCACCGCTGCCCGCTCGCGACCAGTTGCGGGCAATGCGATCGAGCTGTTGAAGGCCGACCACGCTCAGGTGAAGGGTTGGTTCCAGGCCTTTCTGACAGCCAGAGCGCAGAGTCGCAAGATGGAGCTTGCCCAGAGGATCATCCGGGCTCTGAAAGTCCATACCCAGATCGAGGAAGAAATCTTCTACCCGGCTTTTCTACGGGCGACGGGCGAGAAGGCTATTCATCACGAGGCGGAAGTCGAGCACAACGGGGCCAAGAATCTCATCGCAGACATCGAGGCTTCGAGCACGTCAGATGACTACTACGATGCCAAGGTCAAGGTGCTGTCGGAGATGATCCAACATCACGTCAACGAGGAGGAAAAGCGAGGCGGAATGTTCTCGCAGGCGAGGCAGTCCTCGATGGATCTGCGTGCGCTCGGGGAGCAGCTGGCATCACGCAAAGCAGCGTTAATGGGAGAGCGTTGATGGGAAAATGGTGACGGGAGAGTGGTGGACGGTCAGCTCGACGGCCTGACATCCATCGGGCTTTGCCCGGACAACCGAGCGAGCTTGCGGGTGCGGTTCTTGCTCAGGTCAGGTTGACGCAAGAACTCGAACGCAGCTGAATGTCCAAGCCGCACTCACTCGCTCGTAGTCGCCCCGATTCGCGGGTGGTGGAGGCCACTAAACCTCGACTCTGGAAGACACTGGGGCCCGGGCTGATCACCGGAGCGGCCGATGACGACCCGAGTGGCATCGCCACTTATGCCCAGGCGGGTGCCCAGTTCGGGTTCTCACTGGCGTGGACCCTGCTCATTTCATACCCCCTCATGGTGGCGATACAGAGCATTTGTGCGCGGATCGGGCGTACGACGGGCCTGGGTATCGCGGGTAATCTGCGTAAGCATTACCCAAACTGGCTGCTCCAGGCGATCATCTCCCTGCTGTTTGCCGCGAACGTGCTCAACCTCGGGGCCGACCTGGGCGCGATGGCTGAATCGGCGCGGCTACTCGTGCCACTACCGGCCTGGCTGGGCGTGCTGCTCTTTGGCGCCTTTACCATTGCGGGACAGGTGTTTCTCAAACATACCCGGTACGTCGCCCTGTTGAAATGGCTGACGTTATCCCTACTGGCCTACTTTGGGACGCTGGCGACAGTCCACATTCCGTGGGGTGAGTTAATGCATGGTTTGCTCTGGCCACGCTGGAGCGCCGATAGCAACTTCTGGCTCACCGTCGTCGCGATCCTGGGGACGACGATCAGTCCGTATCTGTTTTTCTGGCAGGCTGCGCAGGAGGTGGAGGATACGAAAACCGAGCCGCGCAGCGAACCATTGTTGCGCCGCCCGGGGCAGGCCCCACGGGCATTCGCCCGCATCCGTACGGATACCCTCGTGGGGATGGCCTTTTCCAACCTCGTCGCATTGGCCATCCTGATCACCTCCGCGGTGACGCTGCACTCTCAAGGCGCTAAAGAAGTGGGCACTGCTGCCCAAGCGGCACAGGCACTGCGCCCCGTGGCAGGCACCGCGGCGTTTGTGCTGTTCGCGGCCGGGATCATCGGGACGGGACTTCTGTCCGTGCCCGTACTGGCCGGTTCGGCGGCGTACGCGCTGGGTGAGGCAAGACGCTGGCCGGTGGGCCTCTCGCGTGCGCCGCTGCAGGCGAAGGCGTTCTATGGCGCCATTGCCGTAGCCACTGCACTGGGCGCTGCGGCCAACCTGATGAGGATCAACCCGATCAAGGCACTCGTGTGGGCAGCCGTCCTCAACGGCATCGTCGCCGCCCCCGTGATGGTCATGGTCATGCTCCTGGGCGGCAGCCGGGCGGTCATGGGAAAGTTTCGTCTGCCGTTGCCTCTGCGCGTGTTCGGGTGGCTTTCCACAGCTGTCATGGCCGGCGCATCCATCGCTCTGCTTTACTTGTCCCTGTAGGGGCTCGGCTGTAGAGCGATGCGAGTCCAAGTTGGCCGGATCGTGTTTCTTCTCAAGCGTGCTGAACGCTTCTGGAGCAGCGACAACGCGTCGAATACAGGTGCGGCGCTCGCCTTTTACTGCGCATTCTCCATCGCCCCTCTCCTGGTAATCCTGCTGGGCGCCGTCCACAGCGCACAGCGAACGCAAGGCGTGATCGCCAACGCAATCAGTGTGGTCACCCTCTTGATCGGGGCGACGACGGTTCTGGCGGCGCTGCGGTCTGCTCTACAGATAATGTGGCAGAGCGAGCGATTGGCGAGCACGGGCATACGGGGTTGGGTGCGAACGCGCCGGCTGTCACTCGGGTTTTTCCTGACTCTGGGATTTTTTCTGCTGATCTCCCTGACTCTATCGACTGCGCTGTCAAATCTGCGCGGGCGCTGCCTTGAAACGCACCGGCCGCAATTGGGCGAAGAGGCCGCGCCGAAAATTGGCGGCAACGCTCTCCGGTAGCGTGCGGTGTCAAGGCCAGCGCACGTCCTTGCCCGCGAGCATCGGCCGCGGCGGCGCGGCAGTGGCGTCGGAAAGGCTCTGTGCCTCCGTCGCCGGTCGGTGAGATCGAGCGCCGAAAACACGCCCCCTGGTGGTCTAGCTACTTCTTCTTTCTTTTCTTTGGGACCTTGGCTCCCGCTCGTCGAGCCTCGGACAGGCCAATGGCGATGGCCTGCTTCCGACTCTTGACCTTGGCGCCCGAGCGCCCACTGCGCAGCTTGCCGCGCTTCATCTCATGCATCACTTTTTTGACTTTACGTCCGCTCGACTTGCCATACTTGCGTGCCACGACGATCTCCAGACAATACGCATTGCTTGACTAATGGCAGAGGACGCCTCGGGTTCCGGAGAAGCCGCGAGCGCTCGCACAGAAGGCCTGGCCACTTTGCGTTCAGCCGCGACTCGATCCGCAGGAGAAGATCCGCTCCAGCTCGTAAGGTTGGGTCACTTCGAGTTGATCGTAACGGCAGTCCCGCGGCCACTTATCGGAGCGCCAGCGCACGAAGTGCCCGGCATGGCGGAGCCGATCGCTCTGCATGTGGTCGTACTTGATCTCGCAGACGAGCTCGATCCTGAGCGGCTCCCAGGATAAGTCCTTCCCAGCGCTCCACCGGCTTTGCGCGCCGGGCATGCGGCGGGACTCAGCGGCGGCGCCGGCCCACTCTCGCCACGGATGCCCCTGCATGGCGTTTTTGCGCAGCGGAGCGAGGTCCTTCAGTAGCTGCCTGCGCATCGCCATCGTGAAAGAGGAGGTGACCCCCACATGTTGGAGTTCTCCGGCCTCATCGTAGAGGCCGAGCAGCAGCGAACCTACAACGCTCTGGTTCCCTTTGTACCAGCGAAACCCGGCCACGACGCAGTCTGCCGTGCGCGCGTGCTTCACCTTGATCATGGCGCGCTTACCGGGAAGGTATATCGCCGATTCCAGTTTGGCGACCACGCCATCGAGACCGGCTCCCTCGAAGCGGTTCCACCAGTCGAGCGCGATGGCCCGATCGCGCGTGGCTGGGGTGAGATGGACGGGGCGTTGCACTCCTGCGAGAAGCTCTTCCAGGGCAGCGCGGCGCGCCTGTTGTGGGGTTGCCATGAGGTTGCGCTTGCCCGCCGCAAGCAGGTCGAACGCAATGAAGGAAGAGGGCGTGGCCTTCGCAAGCTTTGCGGTCCGCGATGCCGCTGGGTGCAGCCGCAGCTGAAGTGCATCAAAATCGAGTCCGCGGTCGGTGGCGATGACGATTTCGCCGTCTACCACCAGGTTCTTCGGCAGTCGCTGCAGCAGGGCCTCATGCAGTTCGGGAAAATACCGATCGAGCGGCCGTCCCCCACGGCTCTGGACATACACCTGGTCTGCTCCCCCCCGGAACACGATCGCGCGAAAGCCGTCCCATTTGGGCTCGTACAGATAGGGCCCGACGGGCACCTCGTCTGCGAGCTTGGCGAGCATCGGCTCAACGGGTGGCTTTACGGCCAGCCCTGGGTAACCCCTGGTTGGCATTATTCTGGGAGTGAGGAGGCCACGCGGCACGGACCAGGCCCACGTCCTTCACCGGCCGTCCATGGATCACGCCGGGCTTGCCGTCTGATGTATCCGACGATGGCTCGCACCGCCCACCGCAAGTGCGAGCAGCGCCAATCCGCCAACCACTGCGCCAAAGATGATATGGGCTGTGGTGCTCTTGAGCTCGGTGGACAGAAGGCCCACCCCCAGCACCGGCAGGGAGTTGCCGAGGTAGCACATCAGGAGGTAGCTGGAGATCACCTCGGCCCGCTTCTGCGCGGGAGCGATCTCGTTGATGACCTGCAGACTGCCGCGATAAGACAGTGCCATCGCCGCTCCGGCGACCACGCTCGCGAGGAGAACCAAAGCCATCGATCGGGATGTTTCGGCAAGGATGAGCAAAGCGACGCCCGGAAGCACCAGTCCGGCTCCAGTGAACATGGCGGACCAGCTCGAGAGGCCCCGCAGCAGTGCTGCCATCAGGCAAGCGGAGCTGAAGAAGACCGTTACCACGAGACCGATGATTGCCGGATTGGAGAGGCCCAGCTCCTGCGTCATCAATCCAGGAGTCAATGCCGAGAAGAACCCTCCGAGCGCGAACGCGGCGAAGGCCATGCAGGCGGGAGCAACAAACTCGAGTCGAATATCCTTGGGAATGCCGAGGCGCGGACGCAGCTCCAACGCGGCCATCGAATTCACACGTCGTTGCACGGTCTCTGTGACTTTCCTCAGCGGGAGCCCGACCAGAAGCAGTACGAGGATGTAAACCCCAAAGACAGTGCGCAGCGGCGCACCGAAGTACTCGGCGAGCAGACCTGCGAGGATCCCGCCCACAGCGAGCCCTCCCAGATTCCAGGCGCTGGCGATCATGGCCGCCCGGGCCCGATTGCCCTCTGGCTCGAGTTCAGCAATCCAGGCCGTCAGCGCACCGGCCCCCAGGCCGGCTGCGACGCCATTGAGGGCGCGGCCGCCAAGAAGCCAGACGACGTTGTGTGCAAACAGGAACAACATCGCACTGAGCGCCGTCAATCCGACAGAGATCAGGGCAGTGGAACGTCGTCCGATCTGGTCCGAGAGCCGGCCGAACACGAACAGCACGGTCAGATTGCCGACAGCATATACGGCGTATATCACTGTCACCATCAGCTGAGAGATGCCGAACGCGTGCCGATACACCGGGTACAGCGGCGTCAGGACGGTGCTGCCGATATAAAGAGCTGCGATTCCAAGAGCTGGCGCCCACACCTGAACCACCTTTGGACTGTGTCCTTGCGCTGCGCGGGACACACCAGCCGGTATGCACCGGGGCTTGTCATGGCCTGCACAGACCGCGGAGCCCTCCAATCCCCAAGCAATGAGCAGTCCCGACCAGGCCGGCTGCCGCCGAACCCAGGAGTGCTCCGATCAGGGATTTCCGGGCACTTTCTTTGCTGCGCAACACAAGTCCCGAGACGCTTCCGGGAGGGATGGCAGTCGCGCTCGGTGCGGTCGCGTTTTTTAAGGAGGTATTGCTTCCATGAGTTCCGCAAAGCAGAAGGCAGCGGCACGCAGGAACGTGCACAAGGCGGCACGCGCTGCCAAGTCGAAAAGGACAATCACTCACCTCAGCCGCAGGACACGCACTGCGTTGGGCAAACAGGGAGCCAAAGCCGCCAAACGAGCTCGCCGGGGCCACAGCTAGCCTTACCCGGAGTCATGCCCGGACTACTCGGTCGGTAGGGGGCCGGGGAGCAACAAGGTGGTAGTGAATCCGAGCACCGGCGCAGTCATCCAGCGGCGTGCTCGCCCGCGCCCATAGGACTGTACGTTGCCCGTGAGCGCGAGCGAGTTGAGAGCTCGCTGCACGGTGCGTGGACTAGCTCCCAGCGCGAGCGCCAAGGCCGAACTGGACCATGACTCTCCGTCGGCGAGAAATGCGATGACCGCCGCGTGCTGATCCTCGACGGGTGGGGCCAGCACGATAACCTCGCGCGCGCTGCGCGACACCAAGGCGAATCCTTGTGCTGTCGCGCTCAAGCTCGCGAGCGGCCGAAGCTCGACGCGCAGCCGTCCAATCTCCACTCGTAAGCGAGCCCGATGCGATTCGTCGGCCCGCTTGGCACGAAATGCTCGTTGGACGAGCACATCTCTCGACAGCGCTCCGGGCCACGCTTCGGCCAGCGCACGTGCAAGCGAAAACAACACTGGACGTCTTGCGAGCGAAACTACGGTGTTTGCGCCATGTATGACATGACGGCACGCGTCCACCACGAGCGTCCCACTCTCCAGCACCGCTTCAACTGCCTCAAGCAGCAGGAGTCGCTCCGCGCCACGCGCAATCAGGCGTGCCGCAGGCGTGCTCAGTGCCAGGGATGCGCTTTCCACTTCTGCCATCAGTGCAGGGATACCCGCTTGTTGCGCGGCATGTGCAGCCCGGGTGAGCGCTGCGCGCGCCATCTTGGTCCGAATGCGTCGTAGTGCGATCCCTGCAACGGCCAGTTCGTAGGCGACCTTCGACGCGGGGGGGAATGGCGCTGGATCCAGCTCCGCGAGCGCACGCTCGGCTTCGTCGAGACGCCCGATCAGCAGAAGGCGCCGGACCTCGAGATGCCGCGCATGCGCGCCGTTCACCCAGTCGCCGTGCTTCTCGAGCGTCGCCCGCGCCGAGTCGAGCGCCTTCGTTGGCCAGCTCAGATCGCGCGAGACTAGCGCGATCTCGGCCTCAGCGACGACACACCTCGCGCGGGCTACGGACTCTGCGGGACCGAATGCGCGTGCCGCGCTTTGCAGCAGAGCCTTGGCGCGCGTGAAGTCGCCGAGTTGAGCCATCGCGATGCCACGAAGCGCGAGTGCGGGTGCGTCATCACGCAGGCCCACCCGCTTCAGCACGCCAAGGAGGTCTCCTGCGGCGAGTGCCCGTGCCGCCGCCGTGATCAGCGAATCCATCGGAATCCCGTCACATTTGTCACTCCCACCTTTCGGCCTTCAGCGGCAAAATACTTCATGACCAACGGCGAGAGTTCGGCGCTGAACCCATCGAGTTCCGCTCTAAGTAAGGGCACGAGAGATCGCTTGGATCCGGAGGTTGCGATGACCACGATTACATCACCTGGGAAGGGGCGGAAGAAGGACGGCACGCCATGAAAAGGCCACCGATCGTCTCCCCGCAAGAGTGGGTGGCCGCCCGCGAGCGCCTTCTGGTCAAGGAGAAGGCTCTGACCCGGGCGCGCGATGCGCTGGCGGCCGAGCGACGGCGGATGCCGTGGGTTGCTGTGGAAAAGGCGTACAACTTCGAAGGGCCCCAGGGCAGAGTGAGCCTGCTCGACCTGTTCGACGGCCGCCGCCAGCTGATTATCTACCGTGCCTTCTTCGAGCGCGACGTGCACGGCTGGCCGGAGCATGCATGTATCGGCTGCTCTCTGGGAGCGGACCAGGTCGCCCAACTCGGCCACCTGAACGCGCGCGACACAACCCTGGCGTACGTGTCGCGTGCACCGCAGGCTGACATCGCGCGCCTGAAGGCGCGGATGGGGTGGAAAATGCCCTGGTACACCCTCAACGACAGCTTCGACGCCGACTTCGGAGTGGATGAATGGCATGGCCACAACGCGTTCATCCGCGACGGTGAGCGCATGTTCCGCACCTGCTTTATCAATGGCCGCGGCGACGAGGCGATGGGTACCACGTGGAGCTACCTCGACATGACGGCACTCGGCCGTCAGGAGACGTGGGAGGACTCGCCGGAGGGCTACCCTCAAACCCGACCCTACAAGTGGTGGAACTGGCACGACAGCTATGTCCCGGGCGCAGCACCGGATCCGAAGTGGGTCGAGGTGTCGGACGCCGGAGAGGCCGCCTTTCGGAAACACGAGGACTAAACAAGTGAGGTGCGGCTGCCTGATCAGCGCCACCGAGACGAGGTAGCCGAAGAGCACCAAGACGCCGATGGAACGCTTGCTCATCGCGAGCACGGGGTTTATTATACCGATCAGTTAATTAACTAATAGGTTATAGACATAATGACCGATGATCTGAGTGCGACGTTCGCGGCACTGGCCGATCCGACGCGGCGCGCCATACTCGCGCGGGTCGCAGGCAGTGAAGCCTCGGTGGGGGAGCTGGCCAAACCGTTCGACATGAGTCTGCCGGCTATTTCCAAGCACTTGAAGGTGCTGGAGCGCGCGGGACTGATTGTACGCAGCCGCGATGCCCAGCGACGGCCCTGTCGGCTAAAGACCGCCCCACTGAAGAGCGCGGCACGCTGGATCAACGAATACCGACAGTACTGGGACCATCGGCTGAATCGCCTGGACGATTACCTGCACGAGTTGCACGGCCAGAGCATCGCGAAAAGACCGGTGCGGCGCGGCTCGGGGTAGCCTGCCACGAGGTGCACCTCGGTACGATCCGATCAGCCCACCGCATTCTCAATTCCTGACACCACGAGTGCGACCGATATGGCTTTGACTTTGTACATGCACCCTCTTGCCTCGTTCTGCCACAAAGTGCTCCTCGCCCTGTACGAGAACGCAACGCCGTTCGAGTCGCACCAGGTCGATCTGAGCGATGCGACCGCTCGCCAGGCCTTCCGGGCAATCTGGCCGTTCGCCAAGTTTCCGCTCCTTCGGGACTCGGCTCGTTCGCAGACCGTGCCGGAGTCAACGATCATCATCGAGTACCTGGAACGATACTATCCGGGGCCCTTGAAGCTGCTCCCGACCGCCACGGAGCTCGCTCTGCAGGTGCGAGCGACCGACCGGTTTTACGACCTGCACGTGCATGAGCCCATGCAGAAGATAGTGGGGGACAAATTACGACCGGCTGACGGGCGCGATCGCATTGGAGTCGATCAGGCCTGGGAGCAATTACAGATAGCGCTGCAGGTCGCCGACACCGAAATGGGAGCGAGACCCTGGGCAGCCGGCGATCAATTCTCCATGGCGGACTGTGCTGCCGGACCGCCGCTGTTCTTTGTGGATCTCATGATGCCGCTCGCCAGGCCGTTCCCGCACGTCAGCGCCTACCTGGGGCGGCTGACCAAGAGGCCGTCATATGTCCGCGTGCTGGCGGAGGCGCAGCCCTACCTTGAGCTCTTTCCGGGACGGTCCTGAACTGGACCGGCACCTTTCCGGACAGGTGGGCACGAACGGCTCATCGGGCGCCGGCCTGACGGCCGTATCAGCCGGTTCGAGTCTCACTTTTATGACATCGTGCCCGACGAGCGCATCGTTTACTCATACGAGATGTATGTCGAGGACGTATGTATCTCCGTATCCGTTGCGACCATCGAGTTCAGGGAGGGGAAGAACGCAACCCGGCTTGTCGTCACCGAGCAGGGGTTTTTCTCGATGATTTCACTGATGCGCGCGCACGGCAGCCGGAGCCGAGAAGCTCATCGGTCAGCTGAGTCTTGCCCTGCATTCGGTGCGCTGAGCTCGCAGGACGCAGCTTTCGCGGGAACCATTCTTCGGCGAAGGCTTTGATATCGGTTCACGACGGAGTTGCCATGTGGACCGTAGCCATCACTCTGCTGGTGACGCTGACCATCGTCATTCTGGCGCTGAATTTGCATACCCCGGAGAAGGAGATCCGGCACCAGGTGGAACACCGTCACGATGTGACCGATCCGCAATTCGCGCGGGAAATGGGCGCGCTGCTGGGTCCGGCAATCGTGGGTGGCAACCGCATCACGGCGCTGCAGAACGGTGATGAGATCTTTCCGGCAATGCTGGGCGCCATCGCGGGCGCCCACCGTACGATCACCTTCGAGACCTATATCTACTGGTCGGGCCAGATCGGGACCCGGTTCGCCGAGGCGTTGATCGAGCGGGCTCGAGCGGGAGTCCGGGTACACGTGATGCTCGACTGGCTCGGCAGCGCGAAGATCGATCACACCCTCATACGGCGCATGCAGCAAGCGGGGATCGATGTGGAGCGGTACCACCCGCTTCGCTGGTACAACCTGGGCAGGATCAATAATCGCACCCACCGCAAGGTGCTGCTCGTGGACGGCCGGAGCGGATTCACGGGCGGGGTCGGAATCGCGGACCAGTGGCAGGGACACGCCCAGGACCCGGACCACTGGCGAGACATGCACTTTCGGGTCGAGGGCCCGGTGGTCGGTCAGATGCAAGCCGCCTTCCTGGACAACTGGATCAAGACCACCGGCAAAGTGCTGCATGGAGATACCTACTTTCCCGACCTGGAGGAAGTCGGTGAGTGGCCGATGCAGCTGTTCGTCAGCTCGCCCGCCGGCGGCAGCTCGAGCATGCGCCTCATGTATCTGACCGCCATCACTGCGGCGCAGCGGTCCATCGACATAGCAGCGGCTTACTTCATACCGGATCGACTCATGACGGACGAGCTGGTGAAGGCCCGGCAGCGGGGCGTGCGCATTCGGGTGCTGGTACCGGACAAGCACACCGACTCGAGAGTCGTTCGGACCATTTCCCGGCGCGAGTGGGGTGCCCTGCTCCAAAGCGGTGTCGAGATCTATCGGTATGAGCCGACCATGCTGCACACCAAGATGCTGATATTCGATCAGTTCATGGTCTCGGTGGGTTCCACTAACTTCGACACCCGTTCCTTCGAGCTCAATGACGAGGCGAGCCTCAATGTCTATGGACGCGAGTTCGCCGCACAGATGACGGCATTCTTCGAGGCGGATCTGCGGTCTGCCGGGGCCTACGGACTCGCGGATTGGCAACGGCGAGGTTGGTCGGCAAGAGCGGCCGAGGCGATCCTTCTGCCCATCAGGGCTCAGCTCTGAGCGTTCAGCGTTCGGCCTTGGCGCTTCCTCCCAGCACGCCCTGAAGTCCGTCACGCTCGGCCGATCGATCACACTCCTCTGCAAGACCTGCGTATACCCCCATTGGGGTAGCGCTGCCGTCGCCGTGTGAGCTGCAGCGGTTGCAGGTGGCCAACGTGGGTGGCCCGAAGAGGACGCAGATCTCGTGCGGCATGCGGCGCGCTCGTGGGCCGCGAGTGAGCTCTAATGCGCTGCCAGGGAGTCCGTGACGTGAGGTGTTGCTTGCTTCATGCTACGCCATTCACGCGAGGGGAAAGATGATGCCTAGTCGGAGATTTGTGCGTGTGCTCGTCGTCGTGAGCGTGGTTTGTTGCTCGGCATCGGCCGGTGCCGCAGGACTATCCGCTACGGAAAAGAAAGTAGTGAGCGCCGCCGCGGCTCAGGACGCGCAGGCGATCGAGCTGATGGAAAGGCTGGTCAATATCAACAGCGGCACGCTCAACATCGAGGGTGTGACGCAGGTTGCCCAGATCATGCGCGGCCAGTTGGAGTCGCTCGGGTTCAAAGTGCGCTGGATTCCGATGGCCGAGATCGGCCGCGCCGGCGTACTCGTCGCCGAGCACCCTGGCAGCGGCCACGGCACACGGGTGCTGCTCATCGGACACATGGATACGGTATTCGAGAAGGACAGTCCCTTTCAGCGGTACGTGCGCAAGAGCGACACGACTGCCGAAGGCCCCGGCGTGAACGATATGAAAGGTGGCCTTGCCATCATGGTGGCCGCCTTGAAGGCGATGAAGAGCGCGGGCACCCTCGCGAAGGCAGGCATCATCGTCGTTCTCAGTGGCGACGAGGAGTGGCCGGGCCGCCCTCTGGAGCGTGCCCGGCGCGATATGCGTGCCGCAGCGGGGCGCAGCGATGTGGCGCTGGAATTCGAGGGCCTGGCGCAGGAAGACGGCCGGGACATGGGGACCACTGCGCGACGCGGCTTCACGAGCTGGCGGCTCACGACCAGTGCCCAGTCGGGGCATTCATCCGGCATCTTTTCCGAGCACGCTGGGTTCGGCGCCATTTACGAGATGGCCCGCATTCTCGACGGGTTCCGGCGCGAGGCGCGCGAAGCCAACGCGACGTTCAACGTCGGGCTGATGGCCGGCGGGGCAGCCGCGCAGGCCGAGGAGGCGGGCGAGAAGGCGTCGGCTACCGGCAAAACCAACATCATTCCGGCCATTTCGATAGCCACAGGGGACCTGCGCACGCTGAGCAATGAACAGACCGCGCGGGTCGAGGCGAAGATGCGCTCGATCGTGGACCAGCACCTTGCCGGCACGAGCGCCGAGATCAAGATGGAAGACGAGTACCCGTCCATGGCGCCGACGGCGGGTAACCGGGCACTGCTCGCGGTGCTCAATGGTGTCAACCGGGACTTGAAGCTTCCCGAGATGCAGGAGCTCGATCCGCTGAAACGTGGAGCGGGAGACATCTCCTTTGTCGCGGACCAGGTGGATGGTCTGGTCGGCTTCGGCGCTGCAGGCCAGGGAGCTCATGCGCCGGGCGAGACGGTCGACCTCACCGCTTTCGACCGGCAGATCAAGCGCACGGCGCTGATGCTGGGGCGGCTGTCGCTGACCCCTTACAAGCAGGCGCGGCCTAGAGGTGCAGCGAATTGATCAGTCGCAACCACAACGAGGTTCGCGCGGCGTAGCGGCCGGAGGGTTTCGATTCCGCGACGCGCGCCTGAGTTGGCATGGCCCGCGGCGTGCTCAGTTCAATCACCGCATGTCGCCCGGAGGCGCCGATATCCTTGAGTGCGACGAGCAAATGGTTCGCCGCACGCGCCTCCTCCGAGGCACCGACCTGGACGATCGTCGGCGACTCGAAATACGCCCCCAGATATCGCGCCACGGTCCTGGCGATGCGCGCTTCCTTGAAGAATCCCAGTCGTATGGCATGGCGAGCGACGCCGTCGGCCACTGCGATTTTGCTGTAGAGCCGATAGACATCGAAGATGTCCAGGTGTGGGATCGCCACCGGGTCGATCGCGGCGCCTGAGAGCGCGAGCTGCACGACGTAGGAGGACCCGGGCTGTGACCCGGAGATCTCGCTCTTGGTGGGATCTGCATCGGCTCCGGTTGCCGCGCCGGCAGAGCTGGTCCTGGTCCGGCTCGGAGTGTGGACTGCGTTCATGGGGTGAGTTCTCTCAATTAAGAAATCGTTTGGGAGACGACCGTGGACAGAGCGCTCTCCGCTCCGTTGGCCGTGACGGCCGTGACGGCGAAGTAGTAGGTAGCGCCGACGGGCAGGTTATCGATTACGTAGGTAGCGAGACCGAAAGGCAGTGCGACGGCATTCGTCAGTTGCGTTGCGTCCGTTCCATAGTAGATCTTGAATCCGTGCAGATCCGTGAGGGCGGAGCCATCCGTATTTTGCGTCGGGGCAGTCCATGACAGTGTGACATTGGAGGTGGACGGCGAGGGCAGGGGTGCAGGCGCTGGGCTCGGTGCGGGAGTTGGATCCGAAGTGCCCTCCGGTGCCGACTGCGATGCGGGTCGAGAAATAGCCGTTGCCTGTGGCTGACTTGCCGAGCTGGCGGGCGTGTCTTGCGAACCACAGCCCACCAGCAGCAGGGGGATCGAGACGACGATCCAGGCGGACAGACGAACGGAAGACCAGAATCCCAGCATGTCAGACTCCCACCGGTAACGAGTGCGTTCATCCGGTTTCCGGGAGCTGAGGCAGAGGGCTGCAGTCACGCGGCCCTGCCGAAGCGAGCCGAGTGATTTACGAGATCGCGCTGGCGACCCCGGCAACCCCGCTGTCATAGGCCAGAGCCCTTAGACCGGAGGCTTTGCGTCCCCACCTTTCGATGGGTTTGCCGTGAATACGCGCGGCATGATGCCCGTCGCTCCCGCTTCGGCCAATTGGGGCTAGCCGCAGCCGCGCTTGCGGGAAGTACCTAGGGGAGCGCCTGCAGGCGGGGAGCCGGCCGCGCGCATCCTGCGCCAGGGTTACCGGTCAGCCTTTCCAATCAGACACTTATACGTTTGCCGAAAGCCGCCGTAATCTGCTCGCTGCGAAGGCGGGCAGAAGGGTCAATGCCCCGGGCACATGCGAATTCTGTGCGATGCGTCCCGAACAGGCGGAAGCTCTCTGCTCGGTTGAGTCCTGCGAGGAAGGGCTGGCTCGGCATGAGTGCGCATACGCTTCACGTGCTCGACTCGACCGCGAAGGTTGGCGTCATCGACTACGAGACGTTCGATGAGCGCTTTTCGTTCCGATACGCTCCGCAGTGGCTGCGCGAGTCCGGCTCCTATTCAATCTCGCCTCACCTCGCCGTTCTGGGAACTGATGCGGGGTCCGGGACGGTCCGGCGCTTCCTCGAGAATCTCCTGCCCGAGAAAGCTGCCCTGGAGACTCTCGCCACGACGCAGCGGCTGGCCCGAAATAATCTATTCGGTCTGATCCGCGAGTGTGGCCAGGAGTGTACCGGCGCGCTCTCGTTTGCGAGCGGGGAAGCGCCACGGACAGCGGCTGCGGCCGGTCGGGAAGTCACTCTGACGGAGCTTGCGCAGAGAATTCACGGGCGGCCGCGCCAGCCATTCGCAGTCTGGGATGCGCGCGTACCGGTATTGATAGCCGGGGCGCAGGACAAGCTCCCCGTGCACCGGGACCAGAGCGGGCGGCTGTATCTTCCAGACCGCCAACTGGCCTCGACGCATATCCTCAAACCCGAACCCGTAGACGCGCGCCTGCCGCACCTGGTGGCCAACGAGCACTTCTGCATGTGTCTGGCCCGCAGGCTCGAGCTGGCCGTGGCCGTGGTGTCCATTCTCCGCGTGCCCGATGCGATTCTGATCGTCGAGCGCTTCGATCGCGTCCGCGCCGGGCAGGCAGTGCGGCGAATTCACGTGATAGATGCTTGCCAGGCGCTCAACCTGCCCGTGTCCTTCAAGTACGAGCACAACCTCGTCACGGGCCGCGACAGGGGGGAGACTCGCGATGGAGCCAGTTTTGAGCGACTGTTCTCCATTGCCGACTACTGTTCTGACAAGGACCTGACCCGCCTGCTGCTCCTGCGATGGACCCTGTTTGAGTACCTCATTGGCAACACCGACGCGCACGCCAAGAACATCTCGTTCTTCTGTCATCCATCGGGTCTGGCGTTGGCGCAGCACTATGATCTGACGAGTCTCGCTCAGTACCCGCAGATTCGTAGCGAGCTGGCAATGTCCATCGGCGACGAATTCTCGCTGAGCGAGGTCGGTCCGCGCGACTGGGCCGAATTCGCGGCACGAACCGGCACACCGCGCCGCCTGTTGGTAAGGGAGATGCGCCGTCTGGGGCTGGCGGCGGCCGCCGCGGCGAAGCAGCAGTCGGCCGACTGCGCCTACACAGAGCAGGAGCAGGAGCTCATCGGCGCAATCGCCGCCTTTGTGCAGTCCCAGGCGCGCCGGCTCCTCGACATGGCAGAGCAGGTCCTGAAGGCCGACCTCGAGTGAGACGGTGGTGAGCGTGACCGAGACTGCCCCAGCGGAGTATGCGTATGCACGCATCGTTGCCTGCACGGACGAGGGCCAGAAGATTACCGCCACCGCGGATCTCATTCTGGCGGTGTTTGACGATTTCTATGCCCAGTTCTGCGAGTACCCCTATCGCGCCAAGCGCGCCTTCGAGGCTATGGATCCGCACGCCTCGATCCGAATCAGCAGGGAGCGTCTCGGGCTCTACAGCCGTTACATAGAGGAGCACGGTCCGAGAATCCTCGCAGCCTTTCCTGCACTATCCGACAACGCGGCACTGTGGGATGCGATCGACCGGCTGTTGCTTGCGATGATCGCCGACCGCTACGAGGCCGACATCATATTTGGCTTCACCCATTCTCTGCGGCGCAACATCGATCACGGCATCTGGCGCCCCGTGGCGTATGCATTTCCGCCGCCGAGCGAACGGCGCGTGGATTCAATGGCGCACGTCCACCGCCGATTGCCGTTGCGCGGGCGGGTCGACTCGGCGCTGTTGACCCAGGCATTGCAAATTCCCGGGTTCTCGGTTCCCTTCCGCGATCTGAAGGGTGATGCACGCCGGATCCTGCAGCGCCTGGAGCAGCTGCTGTATTGCGCTCCCGAGGCGCCGTTGCCCGTAGCGCTCGACGTCGTGGCGGCGGGATTCTTTCGCGACCGCACCGCTTTTCTGGTCGGCCGCTGGGTGATGACGGATGCGACCTACGTGCCGTTCGTCGTGGCGTTCCTCAACAGCCCCGCGGGCATCCAGGTCGATGCCGTGCTGCATCAGGTCGCCGACATCCATGGCCTCTTCAGCTCCGCGCTCGCGAATTTCCATGTCACGACCCGCCTTTACTATCAGACGTGCGTGTTCCTCTTCAGCTTGATGCCGCGCCGGCCGCTCGGGCACCACTACGCGACCATCGGCTTCAACCACGTCGGTAAGGTCGTGATCCTCAAAGAGATCATCGATCAGAGCCGCGCGACCGGCGAGAGATTACGCCGCTCGCCAGGCTTCCCCGGCACCGTGGCGCTGGGATTCAGCTTCGAGTCGTGCTCCTACCACCTGAAGGTGATCCGGGATCGCCCGACGGCCTCCTACAAGTGGGGTGACTTTCCGGGCATCACGGCCGTGGTGGACAAGTACCGGCACGTCCACGAGATGAATCGCGCCGCCAGCATGCTGGACAATGTTATGTACTTCAACGTCCGCCTCGACAAGGACCTGTTCGAGCCGGAGCTGCTGGAGGAGATCTTTCAACAGGCCCCCGGCAGTGTGCAGTTCGACGGCGACGGGCTGTTTTTCCGCTTCCTGATCGTGCAGCTGCGGATCGTGCCTCTACCGGTCTACCTTGAGCAGGCCAACGAGTCGGAAACCCACGCGGTGATCCGCAGCCTGGGGCACTGCATCCGCAACAACGCGGCTACCAACATCTTCAACAAGGACCTGGACTCCAGGAACTATGGTGTAGGGCGCTATGGCCGGGTCTTTCTTTTTGACTATGATGCCGTCGAGAAGCTCACGGCCGTGAAGATCCGCACCAACCTCGGGCGCGAGCCGGGAGAGGAGATGCCGCCGGACTGGTTCTACGAGGAGGGCGTGATCTTTCTTCCCGAGGAACTCGAGCACGGCCTGCAGCTGAAGAGCAATATCGCTCGGCGCTCCTTTCGCCGCCAGAACGCGGATTTGCTCACCGCGCAGTACTGGGAGGAAATCCAGCAGAAACTGCAGCGCGGTGAGGTACCTGAGCTCCGGCGATATCCGCGCGCCACGAAGCTACCCCCCCTTGCCAAGGTCGCACCCGAATGAGCGCGGCGTCGGATACCCCACTCGGGCCTCACGGACCGTGGAATCCCGGCATCTACTCGCAGCTGCCAAGCAGCCTGCGTAATCTGTGCACCATCCTACGGCCCGAAAATGTCAGTACGAGCCTCGCTGCAATCAACGAGCTGCAGCAGCTCACGGGACTTGCGCCCACGGAAATCGTCGCCTTTCGGCCGGAGCGATTGCTGTTGCACGAGGTGCTGATCCGAGTGACGGCCGACTTTTCCGTGCCCGATGGCTCGCGCATCGAAGATCTCGGAATCAACTTCCGGGAGATGACCGGGCTGCTGCTCAGGGGCTACCTGGAGCCGCGCATGGCCGAGATCGCCGAAGCGTTTGCGCAGGTGCGGCGCCGGCTGGCGCAAACGATCGGGACAGCCTTGTCGGACCTCGGTTCAGCCTCGATGCCCGCGGCCGTGCAGTCAAGTCGCTGGCCGGGTCCGATCTCGCGGCTGGCTCGCCGGTGGCGCGACCGGGACAGCCGCGAGCACGGTCAGGGCGCATCGGTCGGGCAGGTGCCGAGGCATCCGGACAGCGTTCGGCTCTGGGGTCCGGCGCAGATCAATGCATTTGAGCAACTGGCAGCCCGTTCGGATGATGCGCTGGAAAGTGCTGCTTACCGGTGCCTGGCGCGAGTGCTGGCGGCTCTGTTCAGCACGCATGGCCGGCCGTGGGGGACAGCGGAGCTGATCCGCTCGCTGGCCACCGACATGGCGAGCAACATGCACGGCGGCGATGTCATCGGTCGACTGATCGAACCGATGTTGAAGGAGGCGGCCGAGAGGGAAGGCTACAAGCTGTTGCCGCGGCAGGAGCGGCCCATCGTGATCAATACCAAGGGACCCTCGGCCTCGGGTAAGAGTACGCTGCGGCCTCTGCAGCGAAAGCTTGCGGGCGCGCTCGGCGCGAGCTGGAGCGATTTTGCCCTCATCAGTCCCGATATCTGGCGCAAGCAACTGCTGGACTACGGCTCCCTGGGCAGCGCTTACAAGTACGCGGGGACATTCACGTCCGAGGAGCTGCAGGTCGTTGACCAGAAGCTCGATCGCTACATGGCTCTCAAGCATCAGCGCGGTGACATGGCGCACCTGCTGATCGACCGATTCCGTTTCGACAGCTTTGCTCCCGATTCGGACGAGGCCGGGAGCAATCTGCTCACGCGCTTTGGGCGCCTGGTGTACCTGTTCTTCATGATCACGCCTCCGGAGATGCTGGTGGAGCGCGCGTGGAATCGTGGCCTGGAGGTAGGCAGGTACAAAGCCGTGGACGACACGCTGGCCCACAGCATCGAGGCCTATACGGGCATGCCGGATATCTTCTTCACCTGGGTGCGCCGCACCGACAAGCGGATCCATTTCGAGTTTCTGGACAACTCCGTGCGCCTGGGGGAACTGCCGCGCACGATCGCCTTCGGTACGAACTCCACTTGCAACGTGCTCGATGTGAAGGGAATCCTGGACATCGACCGCTACGGCCGCATCAGTGTCGAGGCGCTGAGCCCGCGCGCCCTCTACCCGGACCGCTCTCTGCTGGCACCGGAGCACAACCTCAGCTTCTTGAGACGCTGTGTCGAAGGGTTCAGTGAGGTCAACTTCGCGCAGCAGGGGACCGCCCGGGTCTATCTGCGCATGGAGCGCGGGCGGCCCGTCCGGGTGGACCGGGAGACGTTGCAGGCGGCTGTCGCGGATCCCTGCACGATGGCCGGTATTCGCGCGCTCGCGCCGACTGCCCTCGAGGGAGGGGTGCCGGCGATGGGGCAGCCGGAGTACTTATCGGCTGCCTCCGCCACCACGCTGAGGGAGGCGACGCTCGGCGAGTGGGGGCCGCCCTAAAAGGGTTTCCGTCACCTCGGGCGGTTTTTTCTCGCACGCTGTACCGTCGTGGTGGCATCGGGTGTTCGTGCAGTGTGCGCCGAACGAGACAGCCTCTCGCTTGACTTGTAAAATTTCAAACATATATGATATACCAGCGTCAAGAAAAACAGATTGCATTACGAGATTGAGCCGACTCGGATCAAGTTGAGGGGTGCGGTGAGTAAATCTCTTTTGTCCTGTGCGTACTCTGTGCGGACAAGTGCTTTGTTACGCCGTGACGAGCGCCGCGCCCGTGAATCCCTGACTTCCTCCGCTACGGAACGCAAATCCTCTCGCATCCAGCTCGCGGCATGCTTCTCGTGGCTGCCAACGCAAATCTCTCAACCTCCATCAGGTGAAGAACAAAGGGGAAGATCATGAGCGTCGACGTGAAGGCGATCGAGACACACGACCCGATGCAGAACACCGGGCTGCGCAATCGATGGGCGCAGCTCGTGATAGGCATCATCTGCATGGCTATGGTCGCCAATCTTCAATACGGCTGGACGCTGTTCGTCAATCCGATGTCCGAGAAATTCGGCTGGACGAAGGCCGCGATCCAGGTCGCGTTTTCAATTTTCGTGCTCTGCGAGACGTGGCTGGTGCCGGTCGAAGGCTGGCTGATGGACAGATTCGGCCCGCGCCCGGTGGTGCTGGTGGGCGGCATCCTGGCGGGCATTTCCTGGATACTGAATTCCTACGCGACCTCCCTCGGGGCGCTGTACTTTTCCGCGGTGATCGGCGGTATCGGCGCCGGAGCGGTCTACGGCACCTGCGTGGGCAACGCGCTCAAGTGGTTCCCGGACAAGCGGGGACTCGCCGCGGGACTGACCGCCGCGGGGTTTGGTGCGGGGGCCGCCCTGACGGTCATTCCCATCGCCAACATGGTGAAGTCCGGAGGCTACGACCGAGCCTTCTTCGACTTCGGGCTGATCCAGGGCATCGTGGTGCTGGTGCTGGCGCTGTTTCTGATCCGACCCCCGACGACGGCGCTCGTCGCGGCACGCAAGGGCGCGGCGAATCCGCTCAGCAAGCACAATTTCGGCCCCGGCGAAATGCTCAAGACACCCGTGTTCTGGGTCCTGTATCTGTGCATGGTACTGGTGGCCTCCGGCGGGTTGATGGCGGCTGCGGAGGTCGCCCCGATTGCCAAGGATTACGGCGTGGACAAGATTCCGGTCAACTACTTCGGAGCCATCCTGCCTCTGCTGACCGTGGCGTTGTCGATCGATAGCCTCGTGAACGGTCTGACACGTCCGCTGACCGGCTGGATCTCCGATCTGCTCGGGCGCGAGAACACCATGGTGCTGGTGTTTGCGGTGGAGGGGCTGGCCATCTGGGGGCTGATGAAGTTTGGCCATAGTGCCGCAGGCTTCCTGGTGTTCGCGCCGCTGATTTTCCTGGGTTATGGGGAGATCTTCTCGTTGTTCCCGGCGGCAAGCGGCGATACCTTTGGGCCGAAGTACGCGGCGACCAACAATGGCCTGCTCTATACCGCCAAAGGCACATCGTCGCTGCTGATTCCGCTCGCGAACGTGCTCAAGGCTTCCGCGGGAAGCTGGGTGCCGGTGCTGTGGATTGCCGGCGCGCTGCCCATCCTTGCGGCGCTGCTCGCAAAGCTCGTGTTGGCGCCCATGCGGCGGCAAATGCTCGAGCGGGTAGTGGCCGACGAGTCGGACCGGAAGCTCGGCCAGACGGTCTAGCCCGTCAGACCCGGATCATCGATGCCAAACGGGGCGGTGTCTGCCGCCCCGTTGCTGGTGGATCCGAAGCTGCCCCGGCGCGTCGTGGACAGCCGAGGGGGGGCAGCCGAGGGGACGCGGGAACTCAACTCGAGAGGCCGCAGCGGACTGCGCCGCGACCCGCTAGCCGAGGAAATCGCAGTAGCGATCGACGTGTGCGGCCAGATCCAGCGTGTGTTGGCGTGTGAGCCGCTCGGCGAGCTCGGTGTCACGCCTTTCCAGCGCTTCGATGATCTTCAGATGATCGATGATCGAGCGCGAGGCGCGGTCGCTCTGCGTGATGGTGGCGCGACGAATGGCGCGCACGTGCAGCAGCAGATTGCGTGTCGCGTCCACGAGCATCTGCGAGCCGCCGAGGCGGATCACCTCAGTGTGAAACGCAATGTTCGCATCGGAGTACTCGCCCAGATGCTCCGACGGCGGGGAGTTCTGAAACTCATCGAACAGATGGCGCAGCCGCGCAATCTCCGAGTCGGGGGCATGCAGTGTCGCGAGGCGCGCGGCCATGGACTCGAGGGCGGCCCACATCTGGATCATCTCGATGATCTGCCGCTTCGACTTGCGAATGATGTAGATACCGCGCCGGGGTATCGTGCGGATGAAGCCTTCCTGCTCCAGCAAAGACAACGCTTCGCGAATCGGCGTGCGGCTGACACCGAGTGCCGCCGTGAGTTGACGCTCATCGAGCCGCAATTCCTGCTGCGGATTGTAGATGTCGGTATCGGAGATCGCGGTCTTGAGCAGGGCGTATGCCTGGTCGCGGAGACTCGTCGCGTTGAGGGGCGCGAGTGACAGCGGCATCGGCAGGGAGGCGCTTTGAAGCACGCTGGCCGTGCCGCTCGGAGAGTCTTCGGTCGTGCTCATCGTGCCCCGATGTCCTGAGTTTGCACCAGATATATAAGATTATACGGCAGGGCCGCCAGGGACACCGCCGATCCGTTCACGTGTGGCAGCTGCGCCTGCAGGCGCGCCCGATCGCAGGCGGAGCCAATCGACCTCGGGATCGCCGCTATAAGCTTGATTCACAAGCATTTGAGGAATCGCGGCAAGCTTCATTTCCGCGTGCGTGGTGCTCTCGCGCCGGTCCGTCCGCGCTGGGCAGCTGTGTCTGGAATGGAACAGTAAGTGGCTTGACTTCGAAAATTTTAAAAATATATGATATACCAACACACACGGCTGCCCCGAGATCGAACCGACTCAGATCAAGTTGAGGGGGTACGGTGAGAAAATCTCAGTCCCGTTCGTCCTCTGCACGAACAAGTTCTCTGCCCCGCCGTTGCGGGCACCTCTTCCTTGGACCTCTCGCTTCACGTTCCGTTGCGTGCTGTCCGTGTGCCGCGCGGTGCGAGCTGCGCGCCTTGGCAGCCGGCATGGGTCTGTCCACCGCACACGCCGAGTAACGGATCCGTCCACGCCACGACTTCATTCCAGACCGGAGGCAAACATGCTCCCCTCGTCCACCAAGCTTGCGGAGACCCGCGGCAGCACGACAGCCGAAGATACCCTGCAGAAAAAGAGCCGCGAGGCGGGCGTCGTCTCGGGTGGCCATCTGGTTGCCAAGGCGCTGAAGAGCGAAGGCGTCGACACGATCTTCACGCTGTGCGGTGGCCACATCATCGACATCTACGATGGTTGTGTTGATGAGGGTATTCGCATCATCGACGTCCGTCACGAGCAGGTCGCCGCTCACGCCGCCGACGGCTACGCCCGTCAGACGGGCAAGCTCGGTTGCGTAGTGACGACGGCGGGCCCCGGCTGCACGAATGCGGTGACCGGGGTTGCGACCGCTTTCCGCTCAGAGAGTCCGATTCTTCACATCGGCGGCCAGGGGGCCCTGACTCAGCACAAGATGGGATCCCTGCAGGATCTGCCGCACGTGGACATGATGTCCCCGATCACCAAGTTTGCTGCCTCCGTGCCGAGCACGGAGCGTGTTGCCGACATGATCTCGATGGCGGCTCGCGAGGCCTTCAACGGTGCGCCGGGTCCCGTGTACCTGGAAATCCCGCGCGACGTACTCGATCGCGAGGTGGACACGACGAAGGCGGTCATTCCCAAGCCCGGCCACTATCGGGCCTCGACGCGTTCGATCGGGGACCCGCGCGACATCGAGCGGCTCGCCGATATCCTGGTCAATTCCGAGCGGCCGGCCATTCTTTACGGTCAGCAGGTCTGGACAGCGCGCGGTCACACCGAGGCCATCGGGCTGCTGCGAAGCCTCGACGTGCCCGGCTACTTCAACGGCGGGAGCCGCGGGCTGTTGCCTCCGGGCGATCCTCACCATTTCGACCGCACCCGCAGCATGGCATTTGCGGACGCGGACGTGATCGTCATTGTGGGGACACCGTTCGACTTCCGCATGGGTTACGGGCGACGGATCAGCCCGAAGCTGACTCTCGTTCAGATCGACATGGACTATCGTACGGTTGGCAAGAATCGCGACATCGACCTGGGGCTGGTGGGCGATCCGGGAGCCATTCTCGGTGCCGTGACCCAGGCAGCCACCGGGCGTCTCAAGCAGGACAAGCGCCAGGCGCGTCAGCAGTGGATGAAGAAGCTCGCGGATGCCGAAGCGGCCGCCACGGAGAAGCTCATGCCGCTGTTCAAGTCCAATAACACTCCAATTCACCCTTACCGGGTCGCGTACGAGCTGAACGAGTTCCTCGCGGACAACACGATCTACATCGGCGACGGCGGTGACGTCGTGACGATCTCCGCGCAAGCGGTGCGGCCCCGGCGGCCAGGCCAGTGGATGGATCCGGGAGCCCTGGGCTCGCTCGGCGTCGGCACCGGCTTTGCGATCGCCGCCGGACTCGCGCATCCGAACAAGGAAGTGCTCTGTTACTACGGCGACGGCTCCTTCGGCATGACCGGCTTTGACATGGAGACGGCGAACCGCTTCGGCGTGCCCTACATCGCTGTCATCGGCAACAACTCCGCGATGAACCAGATCCGCTACGGCCAGCTTGCCAAGTACGGCGAGCAGCGCGGCAACGTGGGCAACCTGCTGGGCGATGTGCCGTTCGGCAAGTTCGCCGAGATGCTCGGCGGCTATGGCGAGGAAGTGCGCGACCCCGCACAGATCGCTCCAGCACTGCGCCGCGCGCGCGAATCCGTGCAGCGTCTGCGCAAGTCGGCGGTGATCAACATCTGGGTGGACCCGCGTGAGTACGCGCCCGGCACCAAGAATCAGACGATGTACAAATGACGGTTTGGAGCTTCGCATGGGCAAAGCATTAGAAGGCGTCCGCATACTGGACTTCACACACGTGCAGTCGGGTCCGACCTGCACGCAACTGCTTGCGTGGTTTGGCGCCGACGTGATCAAGGTCGAGCGGGCGGGCGCCGGGGATGTGACACGTGAGCAGCTTCGTGACGTACCCGATGTCGACAGCCTGTATTTCACGATGTTGAATCACAACAAGCGTTCGATCACGCTCGATACCAAGAGCGAGGCGGGCAAGCAGATACTGGAGAAGCTCGTCAAGCGGTGCGACGTGCTGGTGGAGAACTTCGCCCCCGGCGCCCTCGACCGGATGGGGTTCACGTGGGAGCGTATCCAACAGCTCAATCCGCGCATGATCGTTGCATCCATCAAGGGGTTCGGCCCAGGGCCCTACGAGGCCTGCAAGGTCTACGAGAACGTCGCCCAATGCGCCGGTGGGTCGGCTTCCACCACGGGCTTCGACGACGGGCCACCGCTGGTGACCGGTGCGCAGATCGGTGACAGCGGCACGGGGCTGCACCTGGCACTCGGCATCGTTACTGCGCTCTTCCAGCGCAACAAGACCGGGCGCGGACAGAAGGTGCTGGCCGCAATGCAGGATGGCGTCCTGAACCTGTGCCGCGTGAAGCTGCGCGACCAGCAGCGGCTCGCCCGCACCGGGGTCATGCAGGAGTACCCGCAGTACCCCCACGCTGAGTTCGGCGACGCCGTGCCCCGGGCGGCCAACGCTTCCGGCGGCGGCCAGCCGGGCAACATCGTCAAGTGCAAGGGGTGGCAGACGGATCCGAACGCCTATCTGTATTTCATCACGCAAGCCCCGGTGTGGAAGGAAATCTGCAAGGTGATCGGCAAAGAGGCGTGGATCACTGATCCGGACTTCGCCACTCCCAACGCGCGTTTGCCGAGGCTCAAGCAGGTCTGGGAGGCGATCGAGGCGTGGACGGTCACGAAGACGAAATTCGAGGCCATGGCACTGCTGAACGAGCACGACATTCCGTGCGGCCCGATTCTGTCGATGAAGGAGATAGCGGCGGAGCCGTCGCTGCGCGCCACCGGCACGGTCGTGGAAGTCGATCATCCCAAGCGCGGCAAGTACCTGAGCGTCGGCAATCCGATCAAGCTGAGCGACAGCATCACCGAGGTGCGACGTTCGCCATTGCTGGGAGAGCATACGGACGAGGTGCTCGCGGAGCTCGGCTACGGTGCTCAGGAGATCAGCGGATTGCGTGCCAAGAAGGTGGTTTGAGGTGGCGAACCGACGGACCTGAATCGAAGTACTCGCTGGCGCGCTGGTCACAGTTGCCCGCGAGACGTGAGGGATTTTTCGATGACACAGAACAAGAGCGCCGTACGCAGCATTCTCGACCAGGCTCACGCTGCCCACCGTGAGGCACTGACCGCGCCCGAGGCGCGTGGGGTGTGCGAGGCCTACGGCATCACGATCCCGAAGGAGGGCCTGGCACGCACCGCCGACGAGGCCGTGCAGCTCGCGACCTCCATCGGTTTTCCGGTGGTGATGAAGATCGTCTCGCCGCAGATCCTGCACAAGACCGAGGCCGGCGGCGTGCTGGTGGGCGTCCGGTCGGCCGAGGAGGCCACCCGGGGTTACGCGACGATCCTGGCGAATGCGCGCCAGTATGACTCGGGCGCGGAAATACTCGGCGTTCAGGTGCAGCAGATGCTCTCCGGAGGCCACGAGGTCATCATCGGGGCAGTCACCGATCCGGCCTTCGGCAAGCTCGTCGCCTTCGGCATGGGCGGCATCCTGGTGGAGGTCCTCAAGGACATCACCTTTCGCCTGGCTCCTGCCTCCTCTGCCGATGCGCTCTCCATGCTGGACGGCATTGCCGCCGCGGAGATTCTGCGCGGGGTGCGCGGCGCGAAGCCCGTTGACCGCACGGCACTCGCAGGCATGATCGAGCGGGTGTCGGCACTGGTCGCCGATTTTCCCGAGATCTCCGAAATGGACCTCAACCCCGTGTTCGCCAGCGAACGCGGCGCCGTTGCAGCCGATGTGCGCATCGTTCTGAACTTCCATCCCGCACCGCCGCGCTACCGGCCCGACCAGAAGCTGATCGTCGAGCAGATGAACCGCATCATGAAGCCCGCCGCAGTGGCCGTGATCGGCGCATCGCCCGAGAGCGGCAAGATCGGCAACTCGGTGATGAAGAATCTCATCAACGGCGGCTACCAGGGCACGATCTATCCGATCCACCCGAGCGCCACCGAGATACTGGGCAAGAAAGCCTACAAGAGTGTGCGCGACGTGCCGGGAGAGATCGACGTCGCGGTGTTTGCGATTCCGGCCAAGTTCGTCGCCCAGGCACTCGTGGAAGTTGGTGAGAAGAAGATTCCCGGCGCGGTGCTGATCCCTTCCGGATTCGCCGAGACTGGCAACGTGGAGGGACAGAACGAGCTGGTGGCGATCGGACGCAAGTATGGCGTGCGGCTCATGGGGCCCAACATCTACGGTTTCTATTACACGCCAATGAACCTGTGTGCGACCTTCTGCACCGCCTACGACGTAAAGGGCAGCGCCGCGCTGTCCTCGCAGTCCGGCGGCATCGGCATGGCGATCATCGGGTTCTCGCGCTCGGCCAAGATGGGCGTCTCGGCCATCGTGGGCCTGGGCAACAAGGCGGACCTCGATGAGGACGACCTGCTCACCTTCTTCGAGCAGGACGACAACACGCAGATCGTCGCGATGCACTGCGAGGATCTGAAGGACGGACGCTCCTTCGCGGAGGTGGCCAAACGCGTCTCGAGGAAGAAACCGGTCGTGGTACTGAAGGCAGGACGCACCAGCATGGGCGCCCGGGCTGCGAGCTCGCACACCGGGGCGCTTGCCGGCAATGACAAGATCTACGAGGACGTGTTCAGGCAGTCGGGTGTCATTCGCGCCCGCTCGCTTCGGGATCTGCTCGACTTTGCCCGGGCCATCCCGGTGCTGCCCACACCCAAGGGAAACAACGTGGTGATCATCACGGGCGCGGGCGGGTCCGGTGTGCTGCTGTCGGATGCCTGCGTGGACAATGGGCTCTCGCTGATGGCGATGCCCTCCGATCTGGATGCCGCGTTCCGCAAGTTCATCCCGCCATTTGGCGCTGCCGGCAACCCGGTCGACATCACCGGGGGTGAGCCGCCCAAGACATATCAGAATACCGTGCGCCTCGGCCTCGAGGACCCGCGCATCCATGCGCTGATCCTCGGCTACTGGCACACGATCATCACGCCTCCGATGGTGTTTGCGCGCCTGATGGTGGAAGTCATCGGGGAAATGCGCGCGCGCGGGATCGAGAAGCCCGTGGTCGCCTCGCTTGCCGGGGACATCGAAGTGGAGGAGGCCTCGGAATATCTGTACCAGCACGGCATACCCGCCTATGCGTATTCCACCGAGATTCCCGTGGCGGTGCTCGGTGCGAAGTACCAATGGGCGCGGGGTGCCGGCCTGATTCCCGCCGTGTAGCACGGCGGGCTCGAGGGAGTTTTAGCGGGCGCGAGGTCTACACTACAAAGGTATCTCCAGCGAAGAGGCATCTGTAGAACAGGGGTATTTCCCCGCCAGAGGCGCGCTGGAGAACAGGTCTGCGCGACCGGAGCAACAACGCGAAGAGAGATTCGAGTCCGTGGTCGTTCGTAACTAACCTTCCAAAGGGGGAAGTCTCATGTTGATTGGCACGAGAGCGCTTTCGGCGGCGCTGGCGGCGATGGTGGTGCTTGCCACTGTTCCTGCCACCAGCCGGGCTGCTGACAACGACGCGAAATTGCGCACGCTGCAGCAGCAGATCGAGGACCTGTCCAAACAGATAGAGGAGTTGCGTAAGGAGGCGGCGGAGCAGGCGGCAGTTCAGGCACAAGCCACTTCACAGGCCCAGGCCGCCGCGCAGCGGGCGCAGGCCGCGGCCCAACAGGCACAGACCGTGGCGGGCTCCGCCAAGGCGCCCAAGGGAGCCAAGGAAGCTCCGGCGGAGACGAAGTTCGACAAGTTCATCAAGGGCTTCTACGGAACCCTGGATGTCTCGGTGGACTACACGACCAAGGGCATAAACAACGGGGTCGCTTTCCCCTACGACTTTGCCAATGGTCCCGGCAGCGGGTATGTGGTCGCCGGACCCCAGAAGGGAGGACCCTTCGGCAAGGTGGGCTGGCTGGGAGCCATGTCCAGCAATGGATCCAACTTCGGATATCGGGGCTCCCACCCGATCCCCGGCTCGACGGTCAACTTCATCTACCAGGTTTCCACGGCCATCGACATGGCGGCTGCGCCAGGCCTGCGCAACAGCTGGACCAAGTCATCGAACACGGTGCAGGGCGCAATTGGCCTTGGCGACACCTGGCTTGGCTTCCAGGACCATAACCTGGGCCGCATCCGCTTCGGCGAGATGTACACGCCTTACAAGACCTCGACCGATCGGCTCAACCCATTCGCCGGGGGGTTGGGCAATTACTCGGTCATGCTGGGTAATACGGGTGGCGACAACCGTGTCGAATTCGGCACGCGCATGGATCACGTGGTCAGCTACGCCTCGCCGACCTGGAGTGGACTGAGCTTCGAGGCCGCCTACGCGTTCGGCCAGAACATCGATCCGAACAACAACCTGACGCCACTGGGCTCGCCGGACTGCTCTGGATCGAACGCTCTCGGCAGCGGCAACCTGCCCCTCAACTGCGATGACGGTGGCTTCGACGATGCCTACAGCGCCGACATCAAGTTCGAGCAGAAGAACCTGTATCTCGTGGCCGCGTACGAGATGCACAAGCGCGTCAACCGCAGCAGCGATGGCATCGGCGCCAACCAGCCGCTGGTCGGACTGTGGGATGCGCAAGGCCCGAATGGTCCGAACGCCAAGTACCTCAATTGGGCGGACTTCGAGGCGTTTTCCGCCGAGTTTCCCAATTCGGCGCCGGCCGGTACGCCCGAGTACTCCACTGACTTCGATGTCGCCGACGAGTGGGCGATGAAGTTCGGTGGTCAGTACACGTTCGACTTCGGCCTGTCGGTCTCCTATCTGTGGGAGGCCATGCATCGGGATCTGGCCCAGGTCTTCGAGTTCCAGAACGAGCGCACGCGCAACAGTGACTGGCTGGCTCTGCAACAGAAGTTCAACGACGGCAGGGACATCGTGGCGATCGGCTGGGCGCACGCAGGAGCCACGCCGGGAGATCCGGGCGGACAACACAACTTCGACCCGCAAAAGCTCGGCAACAACCAGGCAAACATGTACACCGCGCAGTACTGGCACAAGTTCGACAAGCAGTTGACCTGGTACTTCGACGTGGCAGAAACCGTGAATGACGGCAACTCCCATTTCGACATCGGCGCCGGCGGTCACGGCATCAAGACCGACTGCCACGATGCGACGCACTTTACGTTCGTGGACTACAGCAGCGCCGGCCCGACCACCTGGGGCGGCTGCCACGAGATCGGCCTTTCGACAGGAATCAATTACAAGTTCTGAAGCTCTGCACAGGCATCCTTGCCTGGCGCAGGCGACGACTCGCCGACCGGACGGGGCCTCCCGGCAGCAATGCCGGGGGGTCGCCTCGCGCGCTTGGGGCGGGTCGCAGTGCCTGATGCCGACCGGACATCTCTGTGATATATCTTGAGCGGAAGAATTCGGAGGTATGCGTCTTGTCTCCTCTCAATCATCGATTCTCATGGGCAGCGTTGATAGCTGTGCTGGCGTGTGGTTTGGTCGGGTGCGCGACGCGCGAGACTGCCGCGCAAAAGCAAACGGATCGCGATATTGCGGATCGGGTCCAGGCAGCGCTCAACGCCGACTCGGGGCTCTACGCCAAACACATCAATGTGCGGGCCTACAATGGCATCGTGCGTCTCGGCGGGTACGTCTGGGATCAGCCCGATCTCGACGAAGCGCAGCGTATCGCCGGGCTGGTTCCGGGTGTTACGCGGGTCGTCAACGACATGGAGCTCGAGCGCGGCGGAGTGGACAACTCGAACGTGTCCCGTTAGTTGAACGGCGCCTGAGGCGGGACGTGAGTCCGATGAAGGTGGCAATCGTCGGCGTGGGTGCGATTGGCGGCTACGTCGGCGCACGGCTCGCTCTCGCCGGTGAGGATGTCACCTTCGTCGCGCGTGGAGCGAATCTGGAAGCTCTGCGGACGAAAGGAATCCGGCTGGTGCTGGCTGACGGCAGCGAGGAAGCCATGCCGGAGGTGAAGGCGACATCCGACTACACGGCCCCCGGCCCGCAGGATGTCGTGGTCCTTGCCATGAAGGCGCACCAGGTGGCGAACGTCATCGCGGATGTGCCGAAACTGTTCAGCGAGCACACCGTGGTGGTGCCGATGCAGAATGGCATCCCGTACTGGTATTTCCACCGGCATCTCGGCAAGTTGGCGGGGACCTGTGTACAGAGTGTGGATCCGGGCGGGGTCATCGGTGCCCACATCCCCGCCGAACGGGTCATCGGGTGCGTGGTGTATCCCGCGACGGAAATGCTCTCGTACGGGGTGATCAAACACGTCGAGGGCAACCGGTTCCCGGTCGGCGAGCCCGATGGCACCACGACGGAGCGTGTCACGGCTGTATCTGAGTGCCTCCAGCGCGGTGGCCTGAAATCGCCGATCCTGCCGGACATCCGTTCGGAGATCTGGCTGAAGTTGTGGGGGAACATGACGTTCAATCCCATCAGCGCCCTGACACGGGCAACGCTCGCGGGGATCTGCCAGTACCCGCCCAGTCGAGAGCTTGCCACTGCGATGATGACGGAAGCACAGACGATCGCGCACAAGCTCGGCATCACCTTTCGCGTGCCCCTGGAGAAGCGGATCGCGGGTGCCGAAAAGGTGGGCCATCACAAGACCTCCATGTTGCAGGACATCGAGGCGGGGCGTGCTCTGGAAGTCGATGCGCTGCTGGGAGCAGTCGTCGAGTTGGGGAGGCTGACCGATACGCCGACTCCGCATCTGGACACGGTGCACACCTTGACCAAGCTGCTGGCGAAAACACTCGAGGACGAGCGCCCCCGCTGAGGGCGCCGCGGCCTGCGGAGCCGCGAGCCATTGGAGAGCATCCCGGAATGAAGGTGCACGAGTATCAGGGTAAGGAGATACTTCGCAGGTTCGGCGTGGCCACTCCGCGTGGAATCCCTTGTTTCTCGGTGGCCGAGGCGGATGCGGCCGCGCGCAGCCTCGGTGGTCCCGTCTGGGTCGTCAAGGCGCAGATCCACGCCGGGGGCCGGGGAAAGGGCGGAGGTGTCAAGGTGGCTCGGTCCCCCGAGGACGTGCACACCCACGCTCAGCACATCCTCGGCATGACACTCGTGACGCATCAGACCGGCCCCGCTGGACGGGTAGTCAGGCGTCTTCTGGTGGAGGAGGGTGCCGACATCCGCAAGGAGCTCTACGTCGGCATGGTCGTGGACCGAGCCAGCCAACGCGTGACCCTCATGGCCAGCTCCGAAGGCGGAATGGAAATTGAGGAGGTCGCGGCGCGATCCCCGGACAGCATCCACAAAATTGCCATCGATCCGTCGGCCGGGTTACGCAACGCGCAAGCTGAGGAGATCGCTCGCAAGATCGGCGTTCCGGAACAGTCTCTGGCCGCCGCACGAGCGCTGCTGCAGGCTCTGTACCGTGCCTTCATCGAGTGCGATGCCTCGCTCGTCGAGATCAATCCGCTGGTGATCACCGCAGACGGCAGCGTGCTGGCGCTCGATGCCAAGCTCAATTTCGATTCCAACGCTCTGTTCCGTCATCCGGAGATCGTGGCCTTGCGGGACCTGGACGAGGAGGACCCGGCCGAGGTCGAGGCCACACGGTACGAGCTGTCGTACATCGCGCTCGCGGGCAACATCGGCTGCCTGGTGAATGGCGCAGGCCTGGCGATGGCCACGATGGATGCCATCAAGCTCTACGGAGCCGAGCCTGCAAACTTCCTGGACGTCGGCGGCGGCGCAACGCCGCAGAAGGTGACGCAGGCGTTCAAGCTGATGCTGAGCAATCCGGCCGTGAAGGGAATCCTGGTCAATATTTTCGGCGGAATCATGCGTTGCGACACCATCGCGGAAGGCGTGATTGCAGCCGCGCGTGGCGTGGATCTGCGGATTCCGCTGGTGGTGCGCATGAAGGGCACCAACGAGGAGCTGGGCCGGCAGATGCTGGCGAGCTCGGGGCTGCCGATCATCGCGGCCGATGACATGGCCGAAGCCGCTCGGAAAATCGTCGCGGCCGTTGCCGGGAAGTAAGCAGTGCATACATGAGCATCCTGATCGATCGCAACACCCGCGTGATGACTCAAGGCATCACCGGCAAGACGGGCGCATTCCATACCCGCCTGTGCCGCGAGTACGCCAATGGCCGTGAGTGTTTCGTCGCCGGCGTCAATCCGAACAAGGCGGGCGAGAGCTTCGAGGGAATTCCGATTTACGGCAGTGTGCGCGAAGCGCGCGAGCAGACCGGGGCAACGGTCTCCGTGATCTACGTGCCGCCCCCTTTCGCCGCCAGTGCAATCGATGAGGCGGCCGACGCAGACCTCGACCTCGTTATCTGCATCACCGAGGGCGTACCCGTACGCGACATGATTGCGACGCGGCACCGCATGCGGGACGGGAAAACGTTGCTCATCGGGCCCAACTGCCCCGGCATCATCACGCCGGATGAGATCAAGATCGGCATCATGCCGGGACACATCCACAAGCGGGGCCGTGTAGGGGTGGTATCCCGATCGGGTACGCTCACCTACGAGGCGGTCGGGCAGCTGGGCGACATCGGACAATCGACCTGTGTGGGCATTGGCGGTGATCCCGTCAACGGGTTGAAGCACATCGATGTCATGAAGATGTTCAATGACGATCCCGGGACCGACGCGGTGATCATGGTCGGAGAGATCGGCGGCGACGATGAGGAGACCTGTGCGCGCTGGATAAAGGACAACATGAGCAAGCCGGTGGTCGGCTTCATCGCCGGCGTGACCGCCCCGCCGGGCAAGCGCATGGGTCACGCGGGCGCGATCATCTCCGGCGGTCACGGAACCGCCCAGGAGAAACTTGCCGTGATGGAGGACTGCGGCATCAGGGTTACGCGCAATCCCGCCGAGATGGGCAAGATGCTCAGATCGGTGCTGCATTCGTGAGTGCTCCGCCTCCATGAGTGACCCGCTCGCCGAGGCCGTCCTGGGCACTCAGTCGGAGGCGATCGTGGCGGCGGACCGGGACGGAAAGATCTCGTTCTGGAATCCGGGGGCCGAGCGGATCTTCGGTCACGCTGCATCGAGTGCCTTGGGTCAGTCCCTCGATATCATGATTCCAGAGAGGCTGCGGCAGCGACATTGGGACGGCTATTACCAGGTCATGGAAAGCGGGCGCAGCCGCTACACAGCGGCGGATGTTCTATCGGTGCCCGCGCGGCGCAGCGACGGCTCGACTATCTCGATCGAATTTACCATCGTGCCCCTGAAAGACAGGCAGCAGCGCATCACGGGCCTGGTGGCGATCATCCGCGATGTGACCCAGCGCTTCGCCGAGCTGCGCGAGCTGAAGAAGAAACTGGCCGAGGCTGGCCGGACGTAACCTCTGCGCGCTCAGGTCACCAGGTGCTGCGGCGTCCCCGCGCACCACTTCTCGATGTTGTCTATGAGCTGATCGGCGAGAAACTGCATGGCCCCGTCCGAAGCCCATGCCACGTGCGGAGTCAGGATGAAATTCGGCCGGCGCACATCAAGGAGCGGGTGGCCATTCGTGGGCGGCTCGACCGTGAGCACGTCGAAGCCTGCGCCGGCGATCAATCCTTCCTCCAGCGCCTGAATGAGCGCGGCCTCGTTCACGAGGCCGCCGCGCGCGGTGTTGATGAGCAGTGCGTTGCGCTTCATCTTGCGCAAGGCGGCCAGGTCGATCAGATTCTGCGTGGCCGGGGTCAGCGGCGCATGCAGGGAGATCACGTCGGATTCGGCGAGGACCTGCTCGTGAGGTGTGAAGGTGACTCCGGCCATCTTCGGCGGCGGGTGATCCGCAAACAGCACCCGCATGCCGAAGGCCCGGCCGATCGCAGCCGTCCCCTGCCCGATGGCGCCCTCGCCGATGATCCCCAGGGTGGATCCGTGCAGGTCGCCGATTGGGTGCGTGAAGAAGCAGAACTGCTCGGCGCGGTTCCACTCCCCGTCCTGCACGTCCTGCCGATAAGCGAGGAGGTTCCGCCGCAGCGCGAGAACCAGCGCGAACACGTGTTCCGGGACCGTGTGTACCGCGTAGTTGCGGATGTTCGCGACTGCGATGCCGTGCTCACGGCAGTAGTCGATGTCGACTACGTCGTAGCCCGTTGCAGCGACGGCGATCAGTTTGAGCTCGGGGAGCTGCCTGAGAGTTTCGCCCCGCAGCGGCACCTTGTTGATGATTGCCACGGTCGCGCCTTTCAGGCGCGGCACGATTTGCTCGGCCGCCGTCTTGTCGTGCTCGATGTACTCGCTGGCACACGAGGGCTTGCGGACCCGCGCCTTGAGCGACGCGCGGTCCAGGAACACCACCCGCTGGCTCACGCGGCCAGGCTCTTCTTGGCGGTTGCACCGGTTGCGGGCGCGTGACTGCGCCAGTACTCCTGCGCCGCCGCCGTAGCACTGCCCGGCTCGAGTCGCACCCCCACATCGAGCATCGCCATCTCGACCCCTGCCAGGCAACCAAGCAGCATGAGCTCATTGAGGTCGCCCAGATGCCCGATGCGGAACAGCTTACCCGCGACCCTTGACAGACCGGCACCAAGCGCCAGGTTGTAACGTTTGAATGCCCGGGCGATGACCTCGGCTGCGTTGACCCCCTCCGGGACCATGACGGCGGAGACCGTGTCGGAATACCATTTCGGCTCGCTCGCGCACAATTTCAGCTTCCAGCCGTTGAAGACCGCAGCGCGCACGCCGGCGGCGAGATAGGAATGCCGCTTGAAGATAGTCTCCAGACCTTCCTCGGCGATCAGCGCGAGCGACTCGCGCAGGCCGTACATCATCGGCACGGATGGGGTGTAGGGAAAATAGCCAGTGGCGTTGGCCGACACCATATCGGCATAGTCGAAATAGCAGCGCGGAGACTTCGCGCTCTTCGAGGCCTCGAGCGCCTTCTGGCTCACGCATGTGATGCCCATTCCGGCCGGCAGCATGAAGCCCTTCTGTGAGCCGCTGACACAGACATCCACACCCCATTCATCCATCCGGAAATCGATGCTGACCAGGGCACTCACGGAGTCCACGAACAGCAGGGCGGGGTGCTTGGCCTCATCCAGGGCGCGGCGAACGGCCGCGACGTCGCTCGTGACACCCGTGGCCGTTTCGTTCTGACACACCAGCACGGCTTTGATCTTGCGTTGCTTGTCGGCACTCAGCGCTGCCAGGCAGCGCTCGACCGGTGCCCCTTCGCCCCAGGGCGTCTCCAGGATCTCGACTTCGTAGCCGAGCCGCTGACACATATCTATCCACAAATGGCTGAACTGTCCGAAGCGCGCCGCCAGGACCTTGTCGCCCGGATTGAGGCAGTTGGTCAGCGCAGCTTCCCAGCAGCCGGTCCCGGAAGAGGGAAAAAGAAAAGGAGTGCCCGTGACCGTCTTGAATACCGGCTTCAGGCCGCTCAGGCAGGCGAACGTGAGCTCCGGGAAAGTGGGCGAACGGTGGTCTTCCATGGGCACGCCCATGGCACGCAGGATGCGGTCGGGGACGTTCGTGGGTCCAGGTACGAACAGGAAATTGCGGCCGGCCATCGGGAGTCCTCGCGGAGGGGGAGGGTACAACATATATGAGATATGAGGAGGAGTACATATAATCCCGGGCGGAAGTACCCCCGTGGCGGGATCTTCCCGCCAGGCTGGCTCAGGCTTGAAATCGGAGGTTGACGGATGCGTATTGCCCTCGTGGGGCAGCAGGATTTCGGCAAGGCGGCGCTCGAGGCTTTCATGAGCCGGGGCGACACCGTTGCGGGCGTATTCTGCGCACCGGAGAAACCGGGTGCGCGGCCAGACCCACTGCGCCTGGCTGCTCAGGAGGCTGGAATCGCGGTGATCCAGGCGCCTTCGCTCAAGACCGAGGAGGCCCGGCAGTCTCTGCGCTCGCTCGAGGTCGATCTGGGTGTCATGGCCTACGTCCTGCAGTTCGCCCCGCAGGATTTCGTTGCGGTGCCGCGTCATGGAATGATCCAGTTCCACCCTTCCGCGCTGCCACGGTATCGTGGGCCAAGCTCCATCAACTGGCCCATCATCCGGGGTGACTCGCAGACGGGACTCACGATCTTTCGTCCAACGGACGGGCTGGACGAGGGCCCCATCATCCTGCAGCGGCAGGTCCCGATCGGCCCCGACGACACGCTCGGCAGCGTTTATTTCGAGCGCCTGTTTCCAATGGGAGTCGCCGCTCTGCTCGAGGCAGCCGACCTGGTGCTGAGCGGTCGCGCCCGCTCGAGTGAGCAGGATGATTCTCAGGCCAGCTACGAGGGCTGGTGCCGGGCCGCCGAAGCACGAATCAACTGGCACAATCACGTCGACCAGATCTATAACCTGATCCGCGGCTGCAATCCGGCGCCCGGTGCCTGGACGAGTTTCCGCGGCCAGACACTGCAGTTATTCGACGCGCGCAAGCATCTATTCCGGCGATTCTCCCAGGTGTCCGGCGGTGTCGGCGCCGTGACGGCCATCGGCGCCGAGAGTCTGGACGTGGCGACGCAGGGCGGTCAGATCGAAGTGCTCAAAGTCAGGTATCAGGACGGCAAGAAGGTTTCCGCCGCTCAGTTCTGTGCCGAGGCGGGCCTCACGGTCGGCGCGGTGCTGGGCGGATGAGCCCGGCGGCCCTTCGGCAGGAGATGCAATGACCACTGCCTACATAACCCACGGCGACTGTCTGCGCCACGAAATGGGACCGGGTCATCCGGAAAGTCCCGAGCGACTCGGCTCGGTCAACGAGCATATGCGGTCCTCCGGATTGATGGACACGTTGCGCTGCCTCGAGGCGCCGTTGGCCGAAACGAAGGATCTCGAGCGCGTCCATCGTGCGGCCTACGTACAGCTCGTCTTCGAGAACGCTCCGCGGGAGGGGTACCTGCAGCTCGATCCGGATACCGCGATGAATCCGCAGAGTCTGGCGGCGGCGCGCCGCGCCGCCGGCGCAGGTGTCCTCGGCGTGCAGGAAGTGATGCAGGGCCGTGCCGCCAACGCTTTTTGCGCCGTCCGCCCCTGCGGACACCATGCGACGCAGCGCCGCGCAATGGGCTTCTGCATTTTCAACAACATTGCAGTGGCAGCCGCGTACGCGCTCGAGGAAATGGGCCTGCAGCGTGTCGCGGTCATCGATTTCGACGTCCACCACGGCAACGGCACCGAGGACATGTTCAGCGCGCCGCAGTGGCAGGAGCGGGTGTTGATGGCCAGTTTCTTCCAGCATCCATTCTATCCGTACAGCGGCACCGACCATCCGGCTCCGAACATGATCAACGTGCCGCTGTCCGCCGGTAGCGACGGCGCGATCGCGCGCGAGGCAGTCGAGGAGCACTGGCTCCCCGCGCTCGAGCGCTTCAAGCCGCAGATGATCTTCATCTCGGCAGGATTCGATGCCCATCGCGAAGACCTGCTGGGCGGGCTGGCGCTGGTCGAGGATGACTACGCCTGGATGACGCGGGAGCTGATGGAGCTCGCCGCGGAGCACTCGCAGGGCAGGATCGTATCAATGCTGGAGGGAGGGTATAACCTGGCAGCGCTGGGCCGCAGTGCGGTTGCTCATGTGCGGGCGCTGACCAGCTCATGAGCTGCTGCGGCCAGGCGGGCCAGCACGGCTCGCCCGTGTCTGGCGTCCTTCAGGTGGTCAACACGATCTTGCCGATGTGGCTCGAGGTTTCCATGAGGCGATGCGCCTCACTGGCCTGTGCCAGAGGAAACGTTGCATGAATCACGGGCCGCGCGCGACCCGCGCCAAGAAGCGGCCAGACGTTCTGATGCACGGCTGCGGCCACGACCGCCTTCTGCTGGACGGTCCGCGAGCGCAGTGTCGAGCCCGTCAGGGTGAGCCGTTTCAGCATGATCGGAACCAGCTTCAGATCAGCGTGCGTTCCGCCCAAGGTCGCAATGAGGACAATGCGCGCTTCCATGGCCGCCGCCTCGAGGTTGCGCTCGAGGTAACTGCCACCGACCATGTCAAGGATGAGATCGACTCCCTTGCCGCCGGTGTCGCGCTTCGTGACCTCCACGAAGTCCTCCGTGCGATAGTTGATCCCACGCACCGCCCCCAGTTTCTCGCACGCGCGTACCTTCTCCGGCGAGCCTGCAGTCGCGAAAACACGGGCTCCCCACGCCGTCGCGAGTTGAATGGCCGTCGTGCCGATGCCGCTGGTGCCGCCGTGCACGAGCACATTGTCGCCGGCTGCGCAGCGGCCGCGCTCGAATACATTGGTCCACACGGTGAAATACGTCTCGGGTATCGCCGCCGCCTCGACCATGCTCAGGCCCTGGGGGACCGGCAGGCACAATGCAGCCGAGGCAATGGCATGACTGGCGTAGCCTCCGCCTGCCAACAGCGCTGTGACGGCATCGCCGAGGGCGAGACCGGTGACATTCGGGCCGAGCGCGGCGATCTCGCCGGCGATCTCCAGGCCCGGAATGTCGGATGCGCCGGGCGGGGGCGGGTAGCGCCCTTGACGCTGCATCACATCAGGACGATTGATCCCGGCGGCGGCGACGCGGACGAGGACCTCTCCGTCCGCTGGCTTGGGCATGGGCCGCGTCGCGGCCTGAAGCTGCTCCGGGCCGCCCGGCGAGGCGATCTGGATCACGGTCATCTCGAGGGGCAGGCCTGAAATAGTCGTTCTCCCGGAAATTCCCGCCGACAACTTCAAATCTAACATGTTCATCCGGCAACCTGAATACCTGGCAGTGCGCGCATGCGAGAAGCATTTCCACCGGGCGCCGAGGAAGAGATCGTCGGTCCCGGTACAAGAGCAGCCGCCACAGCAGACGCGCGCACAAGAGCAGCCGCCACAGGGGACCCACGCACAGGTACAGCAGATGTGAAAATCTGTGTCTTCGGCGCCGGCGCGATCGGCGGGTACCTTGCGGTCGAGCTCGCGCTGGCCGGTAATGAAGTGTCTGTCGTGGCCCGCGGCGCGCACCTGCGCGTGATCCAGCAGCACGGACTGAAGCTTCTGACTCAGGGGCGCGAAAAGGCTGCGCGTGTGGCCGCTACCGACGACCCCGCCAGGCTCGGCACGCAGGATCTGGTCATCTGTGCGCTCAAGGCCCATCAGGCTTATCAGGCAGCGCCCGCTTTCGCGCCGCTGCTCGGGGAGTCGACCGCAGTGCTCACCGCGATGAACGGTATTCCCTGGTGGTATTTCTACAAGGTCGGTGGCCGATTCGAGAATCACCAACTGGCGGCCGTGGATCCCGGCGGACGTCAATGGAACGCTATTGGACCGCAGCGCGCGATCGGCTGCGTCGTCGATCCGGCATGCCATATCCCAGCGCCCGGGGTAGTCGTTCATCAGGAATTCAATCGATTCACTCTGGGTGAGCCCGATGGAACCCTCTCCGGCCGCGTCGTCGCGCTCAGCAAGGCGCTGATGGAAGCGGGATTCGACGCACCCATCCGGGACAATATCCGCTGGAATGTCTGGCTCAAGCTCTGGGGCAACGTCTGCTTCAATCCGATCAGTGCGCTGACCGGCGCCACGCTCGATCGGATCACGGACGATCCGGGGCTGCGGCGGCTGTGCGTGACCATGATTCTCGAGACACGCGCAGTCAACGAGGCGCTGGGAATCCAGATTCCGGTGCACATGATGGATCGACGCCTGAAGGCCGCCGGATCGGTGCGAGGGCACAAGATGTCGATGCTGCAGGACCTCGAAGCGGGCCGACCCCTGGAGATCGATGCCCTGGTGACGGCGGTGCAAGAGCTGGGGCGGCTTACAGAGGTGCCGACTCCAAGCATCGATGCCGTGCTGTCTCTGGTCCTGGCGCGGGCACGCGGCCTGCGCCTGTACACTCCCCTGGGCGCAGCTTGAATGCGCGACGTGTTTGAGTTTGCCGGCATGACGGGACTGTTGCAAAGAAGACCGCTGGCAGCTGTTGTAATGATCGTGGTCGCAACCGCCGCACCGTTCACGCGGGCGGAAGCTGACACCGTCCAGGTCTATGCAGCCGGCAGTCTGCGCGGCGTGATGACCGAGCTGGCGGCCGAAGCGAAGGCCACACTGCAAATTGACATCCAGGCAACTTTTGGCGGATCGGGCGCACTGCGCGAGCGGATCGAGAAGGGCGAGGCGCCGGATCTGTTTCTGTCAGCGGACCTGGCCTCACCGCGCAAGCTCCAGGCTCAGGGGCGGACGCTGGTCCCGGTTGTTGCCTTCGCGCGCAATCGCCTGTGCGTCCTTGCGCGTCGCGCCGCAGGAGTCACGACCGATAACCTTGTCGAGCGCATGCTGGCTCGAGGGGTTCGTGTCAAAACCTCCACTCCCATCGTCGACCCCTCCGGCGACTATGCATGGTCGATGTTCGATCGTATCGATGTGCTGCATCCCGGTGCCGCTGCCATCCTGAAGGCAAAGGCGCAGGCGCTCATGGGCGCCAAGGCTCCACCGTCCAGGGCCACTCAGAACCCAACAGCGGCACTGTTCGTGTCGGGGCAGATCGACATGTCGGTGACCTACTGCAGCGGGGCGGCAGTGCTCGAGAAGGCCGTGCCTGGACTCGTTTCGCTCCCGGTTCCCGAGCGGCTCGATCCGCATCCGGTGTATGGGCTGGCGGTCCTGTCTGCCCGGGCACCTGCCCTGCACGTGGCGCTCCTGCTGCTGTCCGCGAAGGGACAGGAAATCATCGGCAATCAGGGCCTGGTCCCCATCACAAGCCCGCAGGGCGGTGGATCGTGAGCGAAGCGCGTGTGTTGGGAATCGTTGGGTGGAGCGGCTCGGGTAAAACGGCGCTGATCGTCAAGCTGATTCCGCTTCTCACCCGACGCGGAATCCAGGTTGCGACCCTGAAGCACGCGCACCATGCTTTCGATGTGGACCACCCCGGGAAGGACTCTTTCATGCATCGGCAAGCCGGTGCCTGCGAGGTCATCGTGTCCTCCGAGCATCGCTGGGTGCTGATGCACGAGCTGCGGGGCGCGCCAGAGGTCACACTCCCCGAGCTCCTCAGGCGGGTCTCGCCATGTGATCTCATTCTGGTGGAAGGCTTCAAGACTCACCGCCATCCGAAGCTCGAAGTTTTCCGCGCTGCCCTGGGCAAGCCGCCTCTGTATCCTGACGACCCCAACATCGTGGCCCTCGCCAGCGACGGCAAGCTTCCGGGTGCGCGCGTGCCGGTCCTCGATCTGAATGACACGGAAGCCATCGCGACCGAGATTCTCAATCTTGCCCGGCCGCTGTCGCAGGTGCTGAGCAGCCTCGCGACCCATGCCGATGGATCAAGCTGAGGGTCCGTGCGGCGGATCAGCCTGAGGTAGCCGGTGTCTGATCAGATCACCGTGCCAGGCGGACGAGCCGCGCGATGGCTTCGCGATCAACCTGATGCGATTCCTGGAACAGATCGTAGAGCGTCACCACGAGCATCGATCGTTTGGTGGAAGCGAGCGGGATGGCCTCCTGGGCGATCTGCGCATCGAGTGCATCCATGATGCTTTCCAGGAGCGTGTAGTCGAGCGGTCGGGCGCTGCCCGGTTGGCCGTAGGCCGGTGGCGCGGCCTCCTGCAGCGACACCGGTACGGCCTCACGCCGGCCCCGGCCGCTCACCAACCACTCGATGCTGGTGTGGGTATGTTCGCAAAGGGCCCGAAGATCCGTGACGTTGGGCTCGGATTCGCCACGCAGCCACTTGCGTACGGCACCTTCGGACCGCTCGATGCCTCGGGCAATCGAGTTGGCGCTGCCGTGTGCTTCGATCACCTGCCGCAGGCGTGGCGCGAAGCCCCCGCTCGCTTGTCTTAAGCGCCTGTCGGCCATGGGATGAGATTGCCTGGTCGCGTCCATGTGGCGGATGCGGCACAAATGTAGCGCCGTGCGCCGGTGCAGCCAAATGACATCACATAAGTATTGACTTCTCGTACTAAAGTAACGTAATTTAGCACCCGCCCGCAAGCGATGTGATCGGTGGGGAGACAAGGAGCGAGCATGGTTTCCCGCAAGTCGGAGTCCAGGTCGCGGGTTGTCCGCACACAGGTGAACGAGGTGGTCCTGCATCTGCGCCAGATCCAGTCGGCGATCATCGTGGCCGTGGCAGCGCTGCGGCGCCAGAACAGCGATCTGGATGAGGACATCGCCAACGTCCTGCAGCGAAGCGCGGCTGACCGCATCCAGGACCAGATCGAGCGGCTGGAGGGTGTGACGCGATCGCTGGCCTCGCTGGGCCGAGGCGCTCGCCCGATGGCCTGAGCATCTGGCCGATCCGGCCGTTGTATGGACGCTCATCGGTTATAATCAGCCGGCCCCAAAAGTACGCCAGCATCAGTCGAATTGCGCTGCCTGAAGCCGCACGTTCGGTGCGCGCGCTGCCCCGGGCGAAAGTGGCGGAACTGGTAGACGCGCTGGATTTAGGTTCCAGTGGGGAAACCCGTGAGAGTTCGAGTCTCTCCTTTCGCATATCACGCACGCGTCGCGCGGGATTCGACGCAGTTCGTCCGAGGGATGCGGCCTGCGAGGGTGCGACCGGATAGGCCGAGCTCAGGCGCGCGCAGGTTCATAGACGAGGGTTTGCCATGCAAGTATCTGTGACCACAACGGGCGGTCTGCAACGCCGCCTGGAAGTGGCGGTGCCCGCCAACGAGGTCGCTTCCGAGGTCGAGCAGCGGCTGAAGAGTATTTCTCGTACGGCGCGTTTGAAGGGCTTTCGGCCGGGGAAAGCCCCCATCACTGTGGTGCGCAAGCAATTCGGCCCACAAGTGCATCAGGAAGTGATCAGCGATCTCATGCGCAGCTCATTCGCGGAGGCGCTCACCCAGGAGAAACTCATGCCCGCCGGCGGACCGCGCATCGAGCCCATCGCCGTGGGACCGGGCGCCGACCTGCGTTATGCCGCCGTGTTCGAGGTCATACCGGAGATCCAGGTACAGCCGCCGGATCGGATCGCCATTGAGCGTCCTGCTGCCGAGGTGACCGAGGACGATGTGAGCGCAATGATCGAAAGCATGCGACGGCAGCGGCCGATCTTCACCGTGGTCGAGCGAGCGGCCCGTGACACCGACCGGGTGACACTCGACTTCGACGGCCGCGTAGAGGACCAACCGTTCGAGGGCGGCGAGGGCCGGGATGTGCAGGTCGTGGTAGGCGCCCATCAGACGCTGCCGCAGCTGGAAGAGGGAGTGCGCGGCGCCTCGGCGGGAGATATCCGCACGGTCGCCCTTCCATTTCCGGCGGAGCACCCCAACAAGGCCATTGCGGGTCGGACCGCGGAGTTGCAAGTCACCATAAAGCGGGTGGAGGAACAGTCTCTTTCGGAAGTGGACGAGGCGTTCTGCCGCGCGTACGGTGTAGAGGACGGCGGAGTGGCCGCCCTGCGGGTCGAGGTCCGCAAGAGCATGGAGCGGGAGCTGCAAGACATCATTCGCAATCGGGTCCGCGTCCAGGTGATGGACGGCCTGTATCGGGAGAACTCGCTCGAAGTTCCGCGTACCCTGATCGATGAGCAGGTGCAGCGGATGCAGCTCGATGCAGCCCGGAGGATGGGAGCGAAGGATGTCAGCCAGGTGCCTCCGCGGGAACCCTTCGAGGAGTCCGCGCGGCGACGCGCGGCACTCGGATTGCTCTTGGGGCAGATCGTGCAGAGCGAAGGCATAAAGCTCGACCAGGCACGGGTGCAAAACCGCCTGGGCGATATCATCGCCAACTACCCCAACCCGGAGGAGGCGCGCCGCGCTTATGTCCAGAACGCCGATGCGATGCGGCAGATCGAATCCGCCGTCCTCGAGGATCAGGTCGTGGACTGGGTGGCAGAGCGCGCGCGGGTGACCGACCGGGCAATGACTTTCAAAGAGCTGACGGGCTTCGGGCAGGATACGGGTGCCCAGAGCCACTCAGCGGATCTCAACAGCGAGAGCCAGTTATGAACGAACGTGGATTGAATCTCGTTCCCATGGTCGTCGAGCAGACCGCCCGGGGCGAACGTGCTTATGACATCTACTCACGCCTCCTCAAGGAGCGGGTGATCTTCATCGTGGGCGCCGTCGACGATTACATGGCCAATATCGTCGTGGCCCAGATGCTGTTCCTCGAGTCGGAGAATCCGGACAAGGACATCGCCCTGTATATCAATTCACCGGGCGGCGTCGTGACCGCTGGCTTGGCCATTTATGACACGATGCAGTTCATCAAGCCCGACGTGAGCACGATCTGCATCGGCCAGGCTGCCAGCATGGGCGCGGTGCTGCTGGCCGCCGGAGCTGCCGGTAAGCGGTTCTGCCTCCCCCACGCACGGGTCATGATCCACCAGCCCCTGGGGGGCTTTCAGGGCCAGGCGGCGGACATGGAGATTCACGCAAAGGAAATGCTGGAAACCCGTGACCGATTGAACAAAATTCTGGCCAAACACACCGGTCAGAGTGTCGAGCGCATCAAGCAGGACACCGATCGCGACCGGTTCATGGATTGGACCGAGGCTGTGCGGTACGGTCTGGTGGACCGGGTGCTCGAGAAGCGCGGAGAGGTTGCGACATTGCCTGCCAAGTAATCGCCGGTCTGCCGAAGCCGGCGGGGCCGGGCTCGGGGAACGGGACCGGGCCGCGAAGGGCGGCATGAGGTACTGGGGGAAGCAGAAATTACCGATCCGGGGGCATGGGACCGCCGGGCAGCAAGGATAAGACATACAATCCCTACCCACACAAGGGCTTACGGGCGAATCCGCTGCTTTGCTTCGCGGCGGGAGGCCATGCTATAAGAAGTTGCGCTGTGCCTGCCGTGCTGCGCGTTTGTGAGGTCCTTCGATGAGTGAAGATTCCCGCGGCCGCCATGATGATGGAAAGCTTCTCTACTGCTCCTTCTGCGGGAAAAGCCAGCACGAAGTCCGCAAGCTGATTGCCGGCCCATCGGTATTCGTTTGCGACGAGTGTGTAGAGCTCTGCAACGACATCATCCGCGAGGAGCTCGAGGATCGGGCTGAGCGCGCGCGCGACAAGCTGCCCAAGCCGCACGAGATCAAGAACGTTCTCGATGAGTATGTGATCGGGCAGGAGCGCGCCAAGAAGGTTCTCTCGGTAGCGGTCTACAACCACTACAAGCGCCTGCAGACCCGCACTTCGGGGTCGCGCTCCAAGGACGACGTCGAGATCGCAAAGAGCAACATCCTGCTCATCGGCCCGACGGGCTGCGGCAAGACGCTGTTGGCCGAGACGCTTGCCCGCCTGCTGAACGTGCCGTTCACGATCGCCGATGCGACGACGCTGACCGAAGCGGGCTACGTCGGTGAGGACGTCGAGAACATCATCCAGAAGCTGCTGCAGAAGTGCGATTACGACGTCGAGAAGGCGCAGACCGGTATTGTCTACATCGATGAGATCGACAAGATCTCGCGCAAGTCCGACAACCCATCGATCACGCGCGATGTCTCGGGCGAGGGCGTGCAGCAGGCGCTCCTGAAGCTCATCGAGGGCACGATTGCCTCGGTGCCGCCCCAGGGCGGCCGCAAGCACCCGCAGCAGGAATTTCTGCAGGTCGACACTTCGAACATCCTGTTCATCTGCGGCGGTGCCTTCGCGGGGCTGGAGAAGATCATCCTGAACCGCACACAGAAAGGCGGCATCGGCTTTACCTCGGAGGTGCGCGACGTCAGCGTGCGTCCGCACGGCAGCGACCTGTTCCACGACGTGGAGCCGGAGGACCTCATCAAGTACGGTCTCATTCCCGAGTTCGTGGGACGTCTGCCGGTCGTGGCGACGCTCGACGAGCTGGACGAGGCGGCCTTGGTCTCGATCCTGACCGAGCCCAAGAACGCACTGACGAAGCAATATCGCCGGCTGTTCGAGATGGAAGGCTCGGAGCTCGAGTTTCGGGATGAGGCACTGAAGGCGGTGGCGCATCGGGCGATGCAGCGCAAGACCGGGGCGCGAGGTTTGCGCACGATTCTCGAAACTGTGCTGCTCGACACAATGTACGAGCTGCCATCGATGCGAAACGTCGCTAAAGTCGTAATCGATGAAACGGTCATCGAAGGGCAGACCAAACCTTACCTGGTGTACGGCTCGGACGAGTCCCGGCTGGCCAGTGTCGATGAGCCGCGGCGCGCATCCGGAACCAACCATCACTGAGCGTTCCCGTCCACGGGCTCGGGCGCGGCCGTTGAAACGCGGCGGCGCAACCTCATTTCCCGCTAGACTAGTCTTGCAGCGCCTTCTTCCGGGCTGGAACCCGCTCGAAGCGGGGACCTTGTTCCATTCGCTATCGAGGGCTTGAGCGTGTCCGAACCATCTCCTGTCATTCCAAGCGCCACTGGTGTGGAGAACGTACCGGTTCTGCCGCTTCGCGACGTGGTCGTCTACCCGCACATGGTGATTCCGCTTTTCGTCGGGCGCGAAAAGTCGATCCAGGCGCTGGATGTGGCCATGCGGACCGACAAGCGCATCATGCTGGTCGCACAGAAGCAGGCTGACGTGGACGATCCGAAGGCCGACGACCTGTACCGGATTGGCACGGTGGCGACCATCCTGCAGCTGCTGAAGCTGCCGGATGGCACCGTGAAGGTCCTGGTGGAGGGTGTGGACCGGGCCCGGATTGAAAAGCTGCACGCCGGCGAGTACTACGCTTCCGATCTCACCCTGCTGCCCGACGTCGAAGCCTACGACGAGCGGGAGATGGATGTGCTCGCCCGATCGGTCATCTCGCAATTCGAGCAGTACGTCAAGCTGAACAAAAAGGTGCCGCCCGAGGTGCTGACGGCACTGGCGGGCATCGAGCATGCCGGCAGGCTGGCCGACACCGTGGCCGCTCACATGTCACTGAAGCTTGCCGAGAAGCAGAAGGTTCTGGAGATCCTCGATATCCGCAAGCGCCTCGAGCACATTCTCGTCGCCATCGAGGGCGAGATGGACGTGCTGCAGATCGAGAAGCGGATTCGCGGCCGCGTCAAGGCGCAGATGGAGAAGAGCCAGCGCGAGTACTACCTGAACGAGCAGATGAAGGCCATTCAGAAAGAGCTCGGCGAGATGGACGAGGGCGGTAACGAGATCACCGAGCTCGAGCAGAAGATCGCCAAGGCCGGCATGCCCAAGGAAGCGCGCGAGAAGGCCACCGGCGAGCTCAACAAGCTGAAGATGATGTCGCCGATGTCGGCCGAAGCGACGGTGGTACGCAACTACATCGACTGGCTCGTCAAGGTGCCGTGGAAGAAGCGGACCAAGATCATCAAGGACATCTCGCGGGCGGAGAAGGTGCTGGACGAGGATCACTTTGGCCTGGACAAGGTCAAGGAGCGCATCGTTGAGTACCTCGCCGTGCAGCAGCGGGTGGACAAGCTGCGGGGTCCGATACTGTGCCTCGTCGGGCCCCCAGGAGTGGGCAAGACCTCACTCGGCCAGAGCATTGCGCGCTCCACGAACCGCAAGTTCGTGCGCATGTCACTGGGCGGTGTACGGGATGAGGCTGAGATCCGCGGCCATCGGCGCACCTATATCGGCTCGATGCCGGGCAAGATCGTGCAGAACATGTCCAAGGCCGGGGTGCACAATCCCCTGTTCCTGCTCGATGAAGTGGACAAGATGTCGATGGACTTCCGCGGCGATCCCTCTTCGGCGCTGCTCGAGGTGCTCGACCCGGAGCAGAACTCGACCTTCAACGACCACTACCTGGAGGTCGATCTGGATCTCTCGGAGGTCATGTTCGTCTGCACTGCGAACAGCCTGAACATTCCCGCGCCGCTGCTCGATCGCATGGAAGTCATCCGTCTGCCCGGTTATACGGAAGACGAGAAGATGAACATTGCGCGCCGTTATCTCGTGCCCAAGCAGATGAAGAACAACGGTCTCGAGCCTGAAGAGCTCAAGGTATCCGACACGACGCTGCTGGATATCGTCCGTTACTACACGCGCGAAGCGGGTGTACGTAACTTGGAGCGCGAGATCGCCAAGATTGCTCGCAAGGCCGTGAAGCAGATGCTGCTGCACAAGAAGGAGCAGAAATCCGTCGCGGTCACGCCGCGCAATCTGGACAAGTTCCTCGGGGTGCGGCGCTTCCGCTACGGCAAGGCGGAGGACTTGGACCGGGTGGGCCAGGTGACGGGCCTTGCGTGGACCGAGGTGGGCGGCGAGCTGCTGACCATCGAAGCGGCGGTGGTGCCCGGCAAGGGCAAACTGCAGCATACCGGTCAACTCGGCGAGGTCATGCAGGAGTCCATCCAGGCGGCCATGACGGTCGTGCGCAGCAGAGCTCAGATACTGGGCCTGGAGCCGGAGTTCTACCAAAAGCTCGACGTGCACCTGCACATTCCCGAAGGTGCCACGCCGAAGGATGGACCGAGTGCCGGCATCGGTATGTGCACGGCGCTGGTGTCAGCCCTGTCCAAGGTGCCCGTACGTTCGGATGTTGCCATGACCGGCGAGATCACCCTGCGGGGCGAGGTGCTGCCGATCGGGGGTCTGAAAGAGAAGCTGCTGGCCGCGCATCGCGGCGGCATCAAGACCGTGTTGATTCCGGACGAGAACCAGAAGGACCTGGTCGAGATCCCGGACAACATCAAGGGCAATCTCGAGATCAAGCCGGTGAAGTGGATCGATGAGGTCCTGGCGCTGGCGCTCACCCAGCAACGGCCGATGATGGATGCTGAGCCACCGGCACCCGTGGCAGCAGAGTTGCCGGAGGACAAGCGCACGCGCCGAACCGGGCGCAAGCAGCCCGTGCCGGCACACTGAGGCGATCATCCTGCGTCGAGTCCGGGCGGCCAATCGCCCGAGCGCGACGTGGTCTTCGGGACTGCCCTTCATGACAAACGTTCTGATCACCGGCGCGTCCGGTGGAATCGGTCGCGCCATCGCCGTGGCTCTGGCGGCTCGCGGCGCCACCCTGGTCCTGCACTATCGATCGAACCGCGAGGGCGCGGAACAGACCCGTCGCCAGCTGACCGGCGAGGGCCACCTTCTCGTGCAGGCAGATCTGAGCGACCCCGCCGAAACCGAGCGCCTCTGGGACGAGGCTTCTGCACTGCCGCGTGTGGATGCGCTCGTGAACAACGCCGGCATCTTCCCGAATCACCCGCCACTCGGAACAGATTTTCCCGGCTGGACTGCCGCGTGGCAGCGGACGATTGCAACCAACCTCACGGGCGTGGCGAACCTGTCGTACTTCGCGGCACGCAGCATGGCGGAGCAGGGCGGTGGACGCATCGTGAGTATCTCATCCCGAGGCGCTTTCCGCGGCGAACCCACGGCACCCGCGTATGCCGCCAGCAAGGCGGGGCTCAACGCATTCAGTCAGTCCATGGCCAAGGCACTGGCTCCAAGCAGTGTCTACGTCTACGTGGTCGCGCCGGGTTGGGTCTCCACGGCCCGGGTGGCCGGCGCCGTGCGGGATCTGGCGGTCCTAGCGGATCAACCTCTCGGCCGGGTCGCGTCCCCGGAGGAGGTGGCGCAGGTTGTCACGTTCTGCGCGCTCGATGCGCCAGCCAGCATGACGGGCGCCATCCTGGACGTGAACGGCGCCTCGTATCTGCGGAGCTAACGCGCAGCCCAACGCAAAGGGCCACATCCCGCGGCCCTTTGCATCTCTCGATGTAGACTGATCTTCGTCGCGAGGACTGTCTCTAAATCTACGGCTGCAGTGTGCACGGAGCCGAATCGGGCGCCAATTACCGATCGGCGCGTTCAGCTGTCAGACGCCTCTGACGCCGCCCGGCAGCGGCCGTTGGCCGATCAGGCCGAGGCGTGCGCACCGGCCTCGGCATGGCCCGCGTTGCCGCGGGTCGCCAGCCAGGAGCCGAGCAGAATGAGGCCGAAAGCGAGCATTCCTCCCACTCCCAGATGCTCGTGCAGGATGAGAACCCCCAGAAGTGTCGCCACGGCCGGATTGATGTAGGTGATCACGGATGCGCGTGAGGCGCCCGCGTGGCTCACCAGGTAGAACATGAGCAGCATGGCGAGCGCCGTGCAGACCAGGCCGAGCGCCACGATAGACCCAACTGCGATGGCCGACGGCGTGTGCCGGGGAAACGTCAGCAGCGCCGGGATCAGCAACACGCCGCTGGCGAGCAGGAGACTGGCCGCGATCGGGCCTATCGAGTCGAGCTGGCTGAGGTGGCGCTGGATGATGAGTGGCCCGATCGCATATCCGAGCGTTGCGAGCAGCATGCACCCCACGCCAAGCCAGCCCCACAGGCCCGAAATGGTCCCCAGCCCCACGAGCGCCACCACGCCGAGGAGCCCGAGGCCGAGACCGGCAATGCGCGCGATGCCCAACCGCTCGTGCACGCCGAAGAAGCGAGAGATCAGCGTGATGGTCAGCGGCACCGAGGCGATGAGGATGCCGGTCACGGAGGAATCGATCCAGCGCTCGCCCATCGAGATGACGGAGAACGGAATGATGAATTCCGCCGTGGCGAATCCGAGCACCGCGCCCTTGTGCTCACCCAGTGAGCGCAGGGCGCCGCGGCGCCACGCGATGGGCAGCAGGATCAGGGCGGCGAGAGTGATGCGGCCCCACGCCACGACGAACGGCGAGACCTCCTGCACGGCCAGCTTGATGAGGAAGTAGGGCAGGCCCCAGATCACCCCGAGCGAGGCGAAGGCGAGCCACGCACGGCCGCTCATGAGGCGGGATCCTGCTGCACGGTCAGCAAAGTGGGACTGGGCTGGGGCATGGCGCGCAATCCTAGCAGGAACGTCTCCAGGCTGCCGCCGCAGACACTTGAGCCCGCAGCACGGGGCCTGCGCGCCAACCGTGCGTCAACTCACAGATCCGTGCGCGAGGAAGCGCCCGGAACGTTCCTGCGAAACGTCGACCCAACACCTGACATGCAACAATGCCTTTGGCGCCGAATGCAGACACATTTTGCCTGAACCCTGCGCCGGTGCCGCTCCACCTACCTACGCGATCAATTCGATCGCAGCTGGAGACCTACGTATGCTTCGGGGCACTCATTCGCGGAGTTCGAAGTGGCGGGTTGCCTGGGGAGCGTTCTGCGCGATCCCGGCGCTCGCAATCACCGTGTTGATTGTTGCGTGCGGAGGCGGCGCATACAGTGGCGGCAGCAACGCTTCCGGATCCGGCAACAACGCGGCCCACGAGTCCGTCGCGGTCGGGCCGATCACCGGCTTTGGCAGCGTCCACCTCAATGGCCTGCAGTTCCAGACCGGTAGCGCCACGATCAATGTCGACGGCAAGACCGCCTCGCAGGATGATCTGCGGGCCGGGCAAGTCGTTGAAGTCAAGAGTCATCACGACTCCTCGACCAACACGGACGTGGCCGATGATATCGAGTTCCATGGCAACATCGTGGGCCCGGTCAGCTCGATCGATCCGACGGCCGGCTCGCTGGTCGTGCTGGGGCAGAGTGTCCTGGTGACGATGGACACATCGTTCGATGATGACATCAGCCCGGCCTCGCTGGCCGGAATCCAGCTCGGTGACCTCATCGAGGTCAGCGGTCTGCCGGGCGCCGAGGGCAGCATCCAGGCGACGCGCATCGAGCGCAAACCCGCCGGCACGAGCTTCCAGGTGATCGGAACCGCCAGTGCCACGGATGCCTCGGCGAAGACGCTGCAGATCAACGCTCTGGTGGTGGACTTCTCGAGTGCAGCCCTGGCGGACTTCGGCGCTTCCGGTCCGATGGACGGACAGCTCATCGAAGCGACGGGAACGACACTGGAGGCCAACGGTGCGCTTGCGGCGACCCGTCTGGAGCTTCGCACGGGTAAGCAGCTCCAGCCGGACGCGGGGGGCGAGGTGCGGGTCGAGGGGTTGATTACGCGGTTCGCCGCGGCGACGGATTTCGATGTGAATGGCCAGACGGTCACGACGACGCCGAGCACGAAATTCGACGGCGGAGTGGCCAGCGACCTGGCCCTCAATGTGCGGGTGGAGGTCGAAGGGACGTCGGATAGCGGCGGATTGCTGACCGCGACCGAAGTGCAGGTGCAACCGAACCCGCAGGTCCGGATCTTTGCTCAGGTCGATGCGGTCGATGCGACGGCCGGTACCGTATCACTCCTGGGGATGACGGTCAGTGTCGATGCCATGACCCGCTTCGAGGATCATGGCTCACAGAAGGTCAGCACGTTCAGTCTGACGAATGTGCATACGGGCGACTGGCTGGAGGTGCGCGGTACTGAGGCCTCCGCAGGCAGTACGTCGGTCACCGCCACACGGGTGGACCGGCGGCAACCGCAGTCTCAGGTCATGTTGAGCGGACTGGTGAGCAGCGCCACGCAGCCCAACTTCATGATTCTGGCGACCACTGTGGCAACGACGTCCGCGAGTCAGTTCAACCATGGGCTGAACGCGACGACGTTCTTCACCGGCCTCGTCGGCAAGGTTGCCTCGGTGCAGGGCTCGTGGGATGGAGCCACGCTGACTGCCCAGAAGGTTCAGCTGGGCGAGGACGACGAAGATTGAGGCAGCGGTCGGGCTTTGTTGTGCGCGGGGTTGCCCCCGCGCACAACAAGCCGGCCCCTGGCGAGGCGTGCGCCGAGCCGGCTGCTGTCGCAGGCCCTTCAGAGGGGTTGATCGATCGACTTGGCGAGGGCCGTGAACAGCTTCGGGCCGTTGGGAGTCATGTACCAACAATCCTCGAGCCGGATACCGAATTCCCCGGGAATGTAGATTCCTGGCTCATCGGAGAAACACATGCCAGCCGCCAGTGGCGTTGGGTCATTACGCACCAGGTAGGGCGCCTCGTGCCCGTCCATGCCGATCCCATGCCCCGTCCGGTGGGAGAGGCCGGGCAGGCCGTAGTTCTTGCGCCAGCCGCGTTGCTCGTAGAAATCGCGGACTGCCTTGTCAATCGAGCCGACGGGCTTGCCGAGCGCGGCAGTCTCCAGGGCGAGCTCCTGGCCGCGTTTGACGGTGTCCCAAACTTCGCGTTGCCGCTTGGTAGGCTCACCAAACACCCAGGTTCGAGAGATGTCGGACTGGTAGCCGTGAACCGTGCAACCACAGTCCATGAGGATGACCGAGCCGTTGTGAACGCTCTGCGGCTGGTGCGAGCCGTGAGGATAGGCGCTCGCCTCGTTGAGCAGCACGAGGGAAAACTCGACGTTGCTGCCGCCCAGCTGCTGGGTAGCCTCATCCATCATGCTCGCGATGTCAGAAGGCTGCATGCCGGCCTGGATCCGCCCATGAACATGGCGCAGCGCCGTGATGGTGACGTTGTTGGCCGCCTGCATCAGTGTCAGCTCCGCCGCCGATTTGACCATTCGACAGGCACGCACGAGCTGCTCACCGGAAACGATGCCCGGGGCGCCCCCAGCCTTGCTCACCCCGTCGATGATGTAGTAGCGGGTGGTCGGCTCCACGGCGAGCGACCCGGCCGCGTGGCCGGTGCCGCGCGCGGCGGCTGCAATGAGCTCGAAGGGGTTCTCGTCCTCGTTCCAGGGCCGCACGTCGCTCTCGATTTGCAGAGTCTCGCGGACCGAGGGCTGCTCGAAGAACGGTGTGACCACCACAGTGCGCCCCTCGGCAGGGATGATCGCGGCGGTGACTCTCTCGGAGCGATGCCAGCGGACGCCGGTGAAGTACTCCAGCGAGGTGCCTGACTCGACCAGGAAGGCCGCGATCCTTTGCTGTTGCATCAGGGACTGAACTTTGGCGATGCGTGCCTGGCGCTCCTGCACCGTGATCGGCTGGATGCTCCCGGTAATCGAGCTCAAGCGGCCCGCGGGCGCTTCGGCTGCAACAGCTTTGGCGGTGGAGGCAACGGCGGCGGCAGCGGCCGCGCCGAGCACGGCTCGTCTGGAGAGGGTAGTCATTGGGATGGGGATCCTTTCGCGTGGGCTTCGGGCGAAACGCGAATTATACTATCGAGTGAGCTCTATCCAGGTGGGCGCGTGATCACTGGCTTTCGGTTGGCCGCGCACCCAGCTATGAACGTTCGCATCCTTCAGTCGCGGAGCGAGCGTGCCGTTGAGCACCAGATGGTCGATCCGCAAGCCTGCATTTCGGGCCCAGTGATCGCGGAAGTAGTCCCAGAAGGTGTAGATCGCCTCTTCGGGATGCCGGGTACGCAAGGCATCGATCCAGCCCTGGGCGAGCAGGCGCTGCCAGGCATCTCGGGTCTGCGGCTGCAGCAGCGCATCCTTGCGCCATCCCTTGGCGTTGTAGATGTCGAAATCAGTCGGTACGACGTTGAAGTCGCCGGCCAGCACGACTGGCTCACCCGAGGAATAGAGCACCTTCGCGTGTTGGATCAGGCGCTCGAACCAGGCCAGTTTGTAGTCGAACTTGGGGCCGGGCTGCGGATTGCCGTTGGGCAGGTAAAGGCACCCGACCACGATGTCCCCCACGGCAGCCTCCAGATACCGGCTATGCGTGTCGTCCGGATCGCCCGGGAGACCGCGTCGGATCTCGCGGGGCTGGCCAGCCTTCGACAGAATCGCGACCCCGTTCCAGGAGCGCTGCCCATGCCACAGTGCGCCGTAGCCGGCCTGCTGGATCGCGAGCAGTGGAAAAGCCTCATCCGGTGCCTTGAGCTCCTGCAGGCAGGCGACATCGGGTGACTCCCGCTGCAGCCATTCGAGCAAGGCAGGCAGCCGGCTCGCGATACCGTTGACGTTGAACGTAGCGATCTTCACCGATGGCTCCCTTCTAGCTCAGGCAAGTACAGCCCGGAGTGTGCCCGGACAACCCGCGGGCCAGAAGTCATTGCGATCAGGTGGTGCGACACCACGGGCCTGTCGTGACCGCTGGGGCCCACGGCTGCGCCTTCCAGCGCTCGTAGAATAGGATAGCGGCCTGCCGCAGAGGGCGTGATCGATGTATATCCCACCACATTTTCTGGAAACTGATCTGACACGGCTGGACTGGCTTGCCATGCATGACTCGTTCGGTACGCTGATCTCCATGGTCGAGGGCACGCCGTTCGCCACGCATCTGCCGGTCCTGTATCGACGCGACGGCGAGAAAGTTACCCTGCTGGGCCATTGGGCGCGTTCCAACCCGCACTGGCGCTCGATCGAGGGCCAGCGCGCCCTGTTTATCTTTCATGGCCCGCACGCCTATATCTCTCCCCGCTGGTATGCCGAACCCTCCCGCAACGTGCCGACGTGGGACTACGCGACCGCGCATCTCTACGGACCGATTCAGGTGGTTCACGAGCTCGAGAAGCTGGAGGAGATCGTGACCGCACTGGCGGAGCAGTATGAGCGCGACACAGCGCGGCCCTGGCGGATGGCCGATTCGGACGGCCGGGCCCTGCTGCGCGGCATCGTCGGCTTCAGTCTGGTTGCCGAGACGATCGAGATCAAATTCAAGCTGAATCAGAACCATGTGAAGGAGAACGTAACGGGCGCGATCGCGGCCCTGACAGCGCAAGGGCGGGAAGACTCGGCGACGATTGCCGATCTCATGAAGGAGGCGCTGGCGCGGCGGGTCACGCCCTGAGGCCGCGGAGCTTGCCTGGGCCGCGGGCACGGGATTTGCGTCAGCTTTGCGGGGAGGAACCCGCCATGCTTATGCTTCACAAGAGTCAAGCGCTCGTTGCCATCCTGCTCTGCGGATCTGCGCTCGCGATGGCGCAGGAGTCCTCCCCCGTGCCGAGTGACCGCGCTCCGACGGGGCAGAATAGTGTGCGGGTTGCGACGGCTCCGGGCGTCCTGCACGCGACACCGATAACGCACAGTGCCGCCAGCCTGGATCCGGCAGCCGTGGACCATAGCAAGCCGGACACGGCCCGGGATCCCCAGGCGGAGACTCCCGAGACCGCCCGCGACCACGATGATCCCAGGACGCTGCCCGAGACAGCCGCGGACTCGCAGGCCCATTCACCCCAGACCGCTCAGGACAGCCCGGCGGACCAGCCGGAAACGGCGCGGGACTCCCAGAAAGACGCTCCGGAAACGGCCGTGGACGATCCTCATACGCTGCCTGAAACAGCCACCGACGCGCTGCGAACGAGCGATGCCAAGCGTCTGAAAGCAGCCAGGGCAGCCGCCGCTGCGTCCACGCCCCCGAAAACAGGCCCGCAATAGCCCACCCGAGGCTCGACAGTTCTTCACGGCGGTCGGCTCCCGCCGCGGTCCGAGCTAGATCGCACGGGATCCCGTGCAAGCTCTTCGGTGCACTCCGTGCCCTCTCGCGCCGTATGATCTGCCTCGAGCCCGAGGGGTGGGACTGCGTTCAGTAGACCCCCACCCCTCTGCGCAAAACTTCACCGTCAGCGAGAGTGCCCATGTGCCGCAACATCAAGATCCTGTTCAATTTCGAGCCTCCGGTCACGGACGAGGAGATTCAGGCCGCCGCGTTGCAGTTCGTGCGCAAGGTGAGTGGATTCAACAAGCCCTCGAAGGCGAATGAAGCGGCGTTTCTTGCGGCGGTCGAGGGCATCCGGACGGTCTCGAGCACGCTGTTGGGCTCGCTGCACACCCAAGCGTCTCCGCGGAACCGGAACGAGGAGGCTGCCAAAGCCCGCGCGCGAGGACAGGCGCGATTCGCGCAATGAGGGACCGACCGTGCTCGCGCTGGCCCGGCTGCGACTAGCAGGCCTCATTGACAGTTAGTCATATGGCTAATTACAATTTAGTCGCTCGACTAATTGAAACTGCCGCCTGGCACGGGGGCATCATGTCCAGAAAGGCCTTCAGCAGCGAGGACCTTGCGCCGGCGGCAGGTCCCTTCTCCGCAGCGGTTCAAGCCGATGAGCTCATCTTTCTCAGTGGCCAGGTCGCTCAGGATGCAACCGGGACGCTTATCCGAGGCGACGTGGCAGCCCAGACTGAACAGATCTTTCGGAACTTACGGGCCGTCCTGAGCGCCGCCGGGCGTACGCTGGCCGATGTCGTGAGGGTTGGCGTCTACCTGACCGACATGCGGGATTTCGCCAGCATGAATACCGTGTATGAGCGCCAATTCGAGCGTCCGCACCCGGCGCGCACTACCATCGCCGTGTCTGCGCTGCCTCTCGGTGCGACGGTCGAAATAGACCTCGTCGCCCGATAGTCCCCCAAGGAGAGAACATGAAGCTTCCCCTGTACTGGATTGACGCATTCTCCCGACGGACTTTCGGCGGCAATCCGGCGGCGGTCGTCATCACTGATGAGCCGCTGGCGCAGGATCTGATGCTCGGCATCGCTGCCGAGAACAATCTTGCCGAGACCGCGTTTGTCGTACCGCGCGGCTCACGGTTTTCCATCCGTTGGTTCACGCCAACGGTTGAGATGGATCTGTGCGGTCACGCTACCCTTGCCAGTGCATTCGCGCTGAATCTGTCGGGACAGGCCTCGGCCAGCCCGATCCTTTTCGATTCGCGCAGCGGGGAGTTGTCCGTCGATGTCCAGTCAGACCGGCTCGCACTGAATTTTCCGGCGCGGCCCAGCTCCCCCGTGAGCTCGACCCAGCGCGTCGCGGAGGCATTGGGCGTGCGGCCGGTCGCGGTTCACGAGGCGCAGGCAACCCTGGCGATCCTCGAGTCCGAAGCGCAAGTGCGCGCACTCACCCCGCGCCTTGATCTGGTGGTGAAGCTCCCCGGCTACGGATTGATCGTGACGGCGCCGGGTGAGCAGTGCGATTTCGTTTCACGGTTCTTCGCGCCGCAGGTCGGCGTCCCGGAGGATTCCGTGACGGGCTCGGCTCACTGCATCCTGGTTCCCTACTGGAGCCAGCGTCTGGGCCGCAAGGAACTGCATGCACGGCAGCTTTCAGCGCGCGGTGGCGAGCTCTGGTGCGAGGACCGTGGGGAGCGGGTGATCATCGCCGGTTACTGTGCTCTTTATCTCAAGGGCGAAATCGAAGTCTGAATCCATGAAGCTGCCACCGTTTCTGCTCGAGCACTGGCTGAACGAATACGAATTCGCCACGCCGCCCATCCGCTATAACCTGGCCTCCAGCACCGGGCCGAGCTGGACCCTGCGTGACCTGCTCGCTCTGGGAGGCAAGGAGGCGCATGAAGAGCTGGATCGAACGGTGCTGTCGTACGCGCCGCCCGAGGGCGCCAGGGCGCTGAGAGAGCAGATCGCCAGCTTCCATGACGTGGACCCCGACTGGGTCATCGTGACGACTGGAGCTGCCGAGGCGCTGACCGCTGCTTACTGCGCGGTCGCCGAGCCCGGCGCCTCGATCGTGCTCCCCGCGCCCGCGTTTCCCGCCATGCCGGCTTTGGCACAGGCGTGGGCCATGGATGTGCGCACCTACTCAGTCAACCGACAAGCGCAGTTCGATCAGACTGCCGAGCAGATCTTGCGCGCAGTGGACCAGACGACGCGCCTGGTGCTCATCAACACTCCGCATAACCCCACGGGGTCGGTCGTGCCGGAGAATGAACTGGCGCAATTGAGCTCAGCGCTGCAGGAGCGGCGTATCCCGCTGCTGGTGGATGAGGTTTATCACCCACTCTATTTTCATTCACCCCATCCGTCGGCCGCGAAGTTTGCCAACACGTTGATCGTCAGCGATCTGTCCAAGGCGTTTTCCCTCAGTGGACTGCGCCTGGGCTGGATCATCGATCGCGATGCGCAACGTCGCAAGCGACTCATCGACATTCGAAGTTATTTCACCGTCTCGAGCTCACCGCTGACCGAGGCGCTCGCGGTTTTCGCGCTTAAGCACAGCGAGGCGATCCTCTCGCGTCTGAGCGCCGTGGCGCACTCGAATCTGGCGCTGCTGGAGTCTTTCATCGAGTCCCACCGTGAGATTGTTGGATGGATCTCACCAGCCGGTGGAACTGTCTGCTTTCCGTGGATGCTCGATGGACGGGACTCGCGGCCGATCTGCCAGAGTCTGGCGCGCGCAGGCGTTCTGGTAGCGCCCGGGGATTGCTTCGGCGCCCCCGAGCACTTCCGCGTGGGGCTGGGTGCTCAGCAGGAAGGCTTCCAGGACGCGCTCGAGATCGCAAGCGGTGTCTTCCGGGCGGCGCAACGATAGATGCAGGCGCCGCAGCACGCTGGAAACTACCTCGCGGTCTTGGGCCCGGCTATCAGCCAGATGATGAATCCGAGCACAGGCAGGACGATCACCAGCAGCGTCCAGAGCACCTTGGCCTCGGTGGAGCGTCCGCTCTGAAAGATGTTCACGATGGCCCAGATGTCTGCCGCCAGGACCAGCAATCCCCATAAGCCGCTCACATGAACCCCCATTGATGCTCTCCCCGAGTACGGTGAGCGCTCTGTTTACCATTTCCGCAGCCTGAAAAGGCTCATCGACTTGGATTCATTGGAATCAATGGCTTAGAATCGACCAGGTGTGGGCGCAGCGGGCGCCTCGGGACCGGAAGGGGGCGGGGTTGCGGAATGCTCCGGGCCTGCTAAATTCGCTCCCCCTGCGAAGGCGGGTGCTTAGCTCAGCTGGTAGAGCGTCGCCCTTACAAGGCGAATGTCGGCGGTTCGATCCCGTCAGCACCCACCAATCCAATCAACTGCCTACGTGTGCCTTCGCCCAGCCCGTGAGCCGCAAAACCGTCAGCGCGGGACTTCTGCGGGACGTTGTCACGCGGTTGGCCGCACTCAACAGGTTCCCGAGCTCCGCCGCACTGTAGTCCGTGGTCACCCGGCTCGAGCGATGGCCGAGCAAGTCCTGGCGATCCTCGAAAGACACGCCCGCCGCCAACCCGAATGTGTGACGCAGGTCGTGCACTCGCAGGTGCTGGAAGCCCACGGGCACCTCCCTGCCGAGCTCTTCCTGGTAGCGGGCCGCGGCCCGACGCCGCGCCTGAATCCACCCGGATTGCGGAAGTGCCCGACTCGATCCCGCAGACCCACTCGGTTCTCCCACGTGAACACGTACACGGGATGCTCCCGCGCACCTGTTCGAGCACCGCCTGGGCGACATCGTTGAGGATGACCACTCGTGCCTGCCGGGTGATCCACTCAGCCGTCATGCGTCGCACCTCCTCCAGAGTTTCAAAGATATAGCAGTCGAGTACCTCCTCTCGGTAGGTTCGGTTGAAGCGCTCGATCAAGCCGTTTTGCATTGGGGCGGCCGGGCTGGATGAAGCGTCGCTCGACACCGTGCCGCTTGGCCTATTTCTGCAACGCCTCACTGATCAGTTCGGGGCCGTTGTCCAGGGGCAGCGCGGCCGGCTTCCCGCGCAGCTCGATGAGCTCATCCAGTGCACGCACGGTGCGCCTGGCCGGCAGACTCGTGTCGATCTCGATCCGCAGCACTTCGCGGTTGAAGTCGTCCATGACGTTGAAGGTGCGAAAGCGGCGATCGGACCACAGTGCATCGGACATGAAGTCCGCCGACCACACCACGTTTGGCCGCTCAGGGATGCTCAGCGGCATCTTCACCCGCGCGGGCAGGCGTCGCTTGCTCTTGCGCTTCATATTCAGCTTCAGCGCCTTATAGAGGCGATACAGCCGGCATTTGCCGAAGCCCTGAGCCCGGACTGCCGGATAGAGCTCGTCAAAGCCGTGGCGAGGGTTCTCGCTCACGTAGCCTTCGATCGCGGCGATGACCGGACCGTCATCCCGGGGCCGACGCGGGGCGTAGAACGCCGAGCGCGCCAGGCGTGCCGCGCGGCACGACTGGCGCACTGAAATGCCATGCTCGGAAGTCATCACCTGCACCAGCTCACTGCGGGTGCAGGCCGTTACAGCTCTTGTTTACGGCATCCTGCAACGCGTGATGCGTCAACGACAGATCAGCGTACATCCTCTTCAGCCGAGCATTCTCGGACTCGAGTTCCTTCAGACGCCGCAGATGGGATACTTCCATCCCACCGTAGCGAGCCTTCCAGTGGTAAATCGTCGCATCGCTCACTCCGTGCTTTCGAGCCAGCTCCGTTGCTTTTGCACCGGCACCCAGCTGCTTCAGGATCGCGATGATCTTCTCTTCGGAAAATCGGGACTTCTTCATTCGAGTTCTCCCCAGGGGAAAACTCTACTCCGAAGTGGTCCTGCTCGTCAGGGGGTTACCCTAGGACGGCCAGGTTCAGATCAAGGACGCCGACGGGTGCGATGCATGCAGATGATGAAACTCGGCCTGCGCCGCATCCGTAGAGGCACCCTGAGCCACTGCACCGTGATGACCTGGCGCTACCCGTCTATCGCTGGAAGGGAATGGTGCTCATGCACGACACACCAGGCGCTGTTGATCCTGCGCAAGCCGATGGTCAACCGGAACTGAAACCCAGCAGGGTCCTTGCCGGCACCGCAGCGCATGATGCCGAAGGCGAAACCCACGTCCTCGCCAGCGACGATGCTGAGCTCCTCGATATCGAACGCATGCGACACTTTGTGGTACCGGAAGAACAGGTCCCACGTCTGCTGATAGTCCTTCAGGCCTTTGGCCTGCAGCGGTGGAGGCAAGTCGAACATCACAATATCCGGCGCATGCAAGGCGAGGATCGCTGGCAGGTCATGGCGCCGAACGGCGCTAGCCCACGCCTCAAGCAGGGAGCGGATCTCAGTTGCGGCTGTTTGGTGCGCCATCGTTGCGGGCTCCCGGCTTGCCGTCGTGCAAAACTTCGCTTTCTCAAAGCTTCCAGCGAGCTTCTGAAAGCACTCGCCCCAACCCCGGCGAAAGTCCTCACGACGTACCGGTGTATCGAAGCCCGTCTGATGGAAGGTCATTCGCGTGCGAAGGCCCACGGAGGTGAAGATCACCGTGACGAGTGACTCCAAGACGATCCTGCCTGCCTCAATCTGGGTGAGCGTAAAGACCAATCGCTCTGGCGCGTCCACGACACGGAATTCGCCGTGCTCAAGGTAGTGGACTCCATTGGCGCTGCGATACTGCACCTGCCACTGGCCGCCAGGCTGCGCCAGAACAGTGCAAGACGTGACTTCAAACCCCACAGGAGCAAACCACGCCCGGACCTTGTCCGCGTCTGTCCAATTTCTGAAAACTTCCTCTCGCGGCGCATCGAAGAGGAACACGATCTCCAGGTCGTTCAGGCTACTCACGCCAACAGTTCACTTTGGTTCCTTGCGCTGCTGTTCCTTCAGCCGTTCGCCCAAACGCCGAAATCGCCCCACCCAAAGACAGCGATAAGCCCGCAGCCAATCATCCACCTCCGCCAGCCGTTCCGTTCGAATTTGGCTTGGCCGTCGTTGAGCATCTCGCCCCCGGGTCACCAAACCGGCAGCTTCGAGCACGGCTATGTGCTTCGACACAGCGCGGGTCGTCATCCGAAACGGCTCGGCGAGCTCCCCCACGGACGCCTGGCCCGTCAAGAGACGCTCAAGAATGGCGCGCCGGGTCGGGTTTGCGAGCGCACCAAAAGTGGCACTCAGTCGGTCGGGCGAGGCTCTGGCATTCGTTACTTTCGGAACCATAAGGTTCTATATCGAAACCAGCGCTGGGATGTCAAGCCTCGCAAATCACCCATTGCCCAGCGTGGCAATTGCCTCGGTCGTGCTCTCACTCCAGGATGGCAAGCTCGGCGCCCCGATCGAGGGCAGCGACGAGCTCGATGAGCCCTTCGAGGATCCGATCAGTCACCGCATGATCGGCGGCATTACCGTTGATGACCAGTCGAAGTACGTGTTCTTCGACCCGGAGCTGCGGAGCCGCTGGCACGCCGTGGTCGATGCCTTTCCGGATGAACGCGTGAAGCTGGTATCGAGCTCGGCCGATATGATGCAGTTCGTAGTTCGCGTGGACGGACCGGTCAACGGCTATCGGTACTCGCTCATCAACATGCATACCGACCGGGCCATGCAGGTGGGCTATGTCTATGACGGACTCGAGGACTCACTGGAAACGCAGCGCATCACCTACGAGGCTGCCGACGGCCTGAAGATTCCCGCCTATCTGACGCTGCCGGCCGGCAAGTCGCGCTCCAGGCTACCGCTGGTTGTCTTGCCTCACGGCGGCCCCGCAGCGCGAAACACGGCGGAGTTCGACTGGTGGGCGCAGGCCATCGCGGCAGAAGGTTACGCGGTGCTCAAACCCAACTATCGCGGATCAACCGTCTCGCAATCCTTCACTGCAGCGGGATATGGGCAATGGGGCCGGAAAATGCAGACCGATCTCTCGGACGGCGTCCGCTATCTGGCCAAGCAGGGGATCATCGATCCGGCACGGGTCTGCATCGTCGGGGCAAGCTATGGCGGTTATGCGGCGCTGGCCGGCGTGACGCTGGATCCAGGTATCTATCGCTGTGCCGTTTCGGTGGCGGGCCTGTCTGATCTGAAACGCATGTTGCAATGGGAAGCTCTGCGCGAGCGCTACGGCGATCATATCGCTTCACGCTACTGGGACAGGTACATGGCGGTAACGGGCCCGAACGACCCTGCGCTGGATGCCATCTCGCCCATCAAGCACATTGGCAGAGTCAACGTGCCTGTTCTGCTCATCCATGGCCGCGACGATGCCGTCGTCCCTTACGAGCAGAGCGAGGCCATGTTCAAGGCGCTTACCCAGGCCAGCAAGAAGGTCGAGCTCGTCACCCTGAAAAAGGAAGATCACTGGCTCTCGCGCGCAGAGACCCGTCTGTTGATGCTGCAGAAATCCATCGCGTTCCTCAAAGTTAACAATCCACCTTGAGAGGCCGTGTGCGAAGGCCGCCTCGGGAGGCGGGCGAGTAGAAAGGGTTGGGCGGAGTCGGCCCGGTCTCTACTGCGAGAGCCCGCGGCCAAGTGCAGTGGTACTCTATGCCGCAGCACATCCGCAATGGAGAGCCGTTATGGCGCTGATAGCGCTTCGCTCTGCTCGCCGCGCCCTCTCGAGTGCGAGGCGCCGGCGCCATCTGAGGAGCTGCGCGGAGTGAGTGCCCTGGTCCTGCTTGCATTGCACGCAGCCGAATTCGCCGCAGGCCCAGCCCCCGCGGCTGTCAACGCCTGCACATTTTTGCGGGAAACGGAAATCACTGCTGTGCTCGGGGTGCCGGTCGCTCCGGGCGTTCGGGATGACAGCGGTGCGGTGTCAGGCGCCCCCGCGACATCCGGCACGTACTCATCGACGTGCTTCTGGAAGGTAGCGGGTGCCGCCGGCGAGCAAGCAGCCTATACCATTCTCAACGTGATGCGATGGCCCGCGGGCCATGGCGATGCTCATCGATTCCTGCAGAGCTTCTGGGACGCTGCCCGCCACGGCGACATTGACCGGACGCCGGTGCCTCTGAAGATTGCGGATGAGTCTCTGTGGTGGGGCGACGGTGTAGCGGTGCGCAAGGGCGACGTCAGTTTTGGTATCTCCGTGCATCTTCCCGCGCAGCGCCCGCACGAGCGACAGATGGAGGAGAAACTGGCGCGAAAAATAGTCTCGCGCCTGTAGGTCGTCAGCACGGTGCTTCGTCCTGGACCGGGCTCAAAGGCCTCATCCTCATGCTGGTGGGGGTCCGATCGCATCAAACGGACCGGGTGATCCCGCCGTCAACGCGGATGTTCTGTCCCGTGATGTAGCTGGCCGCATTGGATGCCAGAAATGCGATCGTTGCGGCCACTTCGTGAACACTGCCGTAGCGCTTCAGCGGGATTCGCTCCTTGAACTGCGCCTGTTCCGGAAAGCTGTCGATGAATCCCGGCAGGATGTTGTTCATGCGCACGTTGTCCGCCGCATACTGGTCGGCATACAGCTTGGCAAACGAGGCCAGGCCGGCGCGGAACACTGCTGATGTCGGGAAGGCGGGATCGGGCTCGAAGGCGGCGAAAGTGGAAATGTTGAGGACCACTCCCGAGTGCTGTCTCTGCATGACCGGTGTGACCATCCGGGCCGAGCGGATGACATTGAGCAGGTAGACATCCAGACCCCGGTGCCAGTCTTCGTCGGTGAGATCGAGGATCGGGGCACGTGGCCCATGGCCTGCGCTGTTGATGAGAGCATCGACGCGGCCCCAGCGGGCGAGCGTGGCGTCCAGCAGTCGCTTCAGGTCTGCAGTGGACTGGTTGGACCCCGTGACCCCGATCCCGCCCAGTTCTGCGCCGAGGGCTTCTCCTTTTCCGGATGAGGAGAGGATGGCTACCCTGAATCCTTGGCGAGCAAGCTCGCTCGCTGCCGCGGCACCCATGCCACTGCCGCCTGCGATGATCATGGCTACTGCGTCCATCGTCGGGCTCCCGTTTGTTGGGGCATGTGCGATCAGTATGCGCCATGCATAGCACACACCGCTGCAGGATGGTTCGCTCGTGGCAACGCAAGTCGCCATGGGCGCTGGTCGGTTGCACGCGGATGAGGCACGATGCCAGTGGCGGCCGCCGCGCGCGCCGTACCAGTGGAGCCCGATGCTGTCTCGAAACCTGAGCCTCGCGATCGTCGCCGCATCAATTTCTGTGCTCGCCGGCTGTCGGACCATGGAGTTTCTGCTCGCCAATGCACCGGCGAGGTTCGACCGAATCACCCGTCAGGTGGATCTGCCCTATGGGCCGGACTCCCGTCAGCGACTGGATGTCTACGCGCCCCCTGGAGCCATCAACCGGCTGGTCGTCATCTTCTGGTATGGCGGCTCCTGGACCGAGGGAAGCAAGGCTGAATACCGCTTCGTCGGGGCAACGCTCGCCGAGCACGGATTCGTGGCCGTTTTGCCGGACTATCGGCTCTATCCCGAAGTGACCTTCCCTGCATTCGAGGAGGACGGCGCGCGGGCAGTCGCCTGGGTCGAGCATCACGTGAGCGAACTGGGCGGCGACCCGAAGCGGATCGTGCTCATGGGACACTCCGCCGGTGCCCATACGGCGGCCTTTCTGGCATACAACCACCGGTTCCTGCATCGGTTCGGAGCTGACCCGAGCTGTATCATCGGACTGGTCGGGCTTTCGGGGCCGTACCTGCTGACCCCCGACAGCCCAGCGCTGCGCGCAGCGTTTGCGCCCCCGTACACCGAGCGGGATTGGCGGCCGATCTACTTCGTGGACTCGGAGGCGCCGCCCTCATTGCTCGTGCATGGGCTCGATGACCATGACGTGCCTGCGAGGGAGGCCGTGAAGTTGCGCGACACCCTGCTCGAGAAGCATGTGAGGGCGGAACTGCGACTCTACCCACACAGAGAGCACGGAGACACCGTTGCCTCGTTTGCCCCCATCGCTCGTTGGCGTACGCCCGCGGTCGAGGATACCGTGGAGTTCATTCGAAGCCTCTCTGCGGGGCGCTGAGCTCACAACGGAGCAGGACTCACACCGCATCGCGCGGGTGGAACTGATACAGCCAGGTTTCGGACAGAGTCTGCGTACCATCCTTGAGGAACAGCCGAATGTCGGCGACGGTCGAGCCCGCCGGCGTGAAATCAAACTCGGCGCGCCAATGGCCCGGAACGTCGTCCGGGACCACTTGACTGAATGCATCCGAGAAAGATCCGGAGGAGGCCGAGAGGACTGGCTCAGGCTTGATGCCCGAGGGGAGACTGGCAAGCGGACCTCCCAGAAACTCCACGACAAACTTGTAAACGCCCTTGGGCCGCACGTGACCCGGCTCTCCCCCGCGGCCCAGGCGGGTCGCGACGCAGCGTGCGAGCATCGCCTGTTGAGGCTCGGCGGAGCCCCAGTGCAACCGATAGCGAAGTTGCACGCTGCCGGCGGCTTCGGCTGGCTGTCTCGGCACCCACATCGCGACGATGTTGTCGTGAACTTCATCATCCGTGGGCAGCTCGACCAGTTGAACCGAGCCTTCACCCCAGTCATCCAGCGGGTGCGCCCACAGGCTCGGGCGGTGGTCGTAGCGAACGCCGTCCAGGTAATGATCGAACAAGCGATCACGCTGCAGCAGGCCGAAGCCCCGCGGAGTCTGGTCATTGAAGGTCGAAGTACTCGGGTGCTGCGGCTCATTCAGCGGCCGCCAGATGTATTCGCCGGCCCCGGTCGCCATGCCCAGGCCGTCAGAGTCGTGAATCTCTGGCCGCCAATCGATCGCCTGGGGCTTCTCGGTCTCGGAGAACCAGTACATGGAGGTCATGGGCGCGAGGCCCAGTTGGCCGACGTCGGTGCGCAGGAACAGCCGCGCATCGACATCCATGACAACTGCCTGCTGCCGCTGCATCAGGAATTTGAATGCGCCCGTGACACTCGGGCCCTCCAGGGCGGCGTACACCGTCACATGGTCTGACCCATCGGCGGGAGGCTCGAAATAGAAGCGCGTGAAGGCCGGGAATTCCTCCTTGCGGCCGGGGACGGCGACATCGATCGCGATGGCACGCGCCGACAGCCCGTATTGATGCAGGTCACCGATGGCGCGGAAGTAGGAGGCGCCGAGAAAGGCAACCCAGTCATTCGTGTGCCAGTTGAGCTTGTCCGCGAGGCGACTCTCCTGAAGGCGGAATCCCGCGAAGCCCGCGCCCCTCGGCAACCTGCGCGCCGGGCTATTGGCCGGCATGGAGAAGTAATCCGGGTCATAGAGGATTTCCCGGGCGGTCGCCGACTTGCCTGCCGAGCCCAGCTCGTACATGTGCACCGGCGTGCGGAAGTATTTGCCGAGATGAAAGAAGGTGATCGGGAACTGCCCCGGGCCGTCGCGAAAGAGTGCGTAGTCGGTGATGTACTTGATCTTGCCGTGCTGCTCGTAATCGATGAGATCGAGCACGTCCTGCGGCAAATGGGTCTCGGGCGCGTAGGGACGGCCCGCCCGCGCCCGCATCTCACTGCTGAGATCGTCGAAAGAGAACGGCCGTGGTGCAGCCAGCCGGAGGGCGGGCGCGCCCGCCGATCTTGCGGGCGCCACCCGCAGCGCCGGCGCGAGGAGGGAGAGCGCAGCACCCTTCACCACCGAGCGGCGATCAATCAGCATCGCAACGAGAAGCGGACATTGTCGTGGTCGCCCATTCAGCAGGCTCGCGCCGGCGCAGGAGGCAAGCAAGGACAATGCCTGAGCTGCGCCTGTCCCGGCCGCTGCAGGCTCGCTGCTGCCTGTCGCGGCAGGTGAGCGCCGACGCTAGAGGGTGCGGGTGCCGAGCATGGTCGAGCCGCAGAGCCGCTGCGATGAGCTGCTGAGGGATGCGCTCAGGGGTGGAGGGTCAGCGTGTCAGTCGTGACGCGGTCTACCGCGGCTTTGGAAAACTTCAGGGGAAAGTACTTCCCTGCGCTCCATAAGGGCAGGAGATCGTCGAAGTGCTTGCTTCCGGGCTGGCCGCTTTGTCCCGGTACGTTCACGGCGACCGATTTGTCCCAGTCACTCAGGTCAAAGATCTCGCGATAGCTGGCTCCGGCGACCTGATCGAACGAGTCAGCGTCGAACGAAGTCGCTTGCACGACCTCGCCGTCGCCGGGACGCTGCACGGGCCCGCGGTCGAGAAGAGGGCCCAGGCCGGGAGCGGCATCCAGGGCATGCCGGAAATAGACTTTGTGCAGGGCGCCCCAGGACCACTTGCCCGGATCGCTCCCCAGTTGCCTGGAGAGTTGCTGGTAAGCCTGCGCGAGTGTCTCGTGCAGGATCGCCGCGCGCATCTTGTCGGGCGGATTGCCGAACGCAGCCGGCGGAGTCGCAAGCTCGTCCACGATCTCTGCAATCGACCACTCACGGATGACGCCCTGTGCGGGCTCAGGCACCACGCGATGGAGCACGGCCTCTCTCAAGTGCGTAGCCCAGAGCTCGAAGAGCGCCGCGGCGGGCGAATCGGCGCGCAAGGCGCCGTCCCAATCGAGCAGCAGCTTCCTTGCCCGACCCTCATCACCGGACTCTCCTTTGTCTGGAGTCTGGCGCAACAGGACCTGCAGGCGGCGCGCGGGCAGTGAGACGACGTCCGTCTGCAGCGCCTCCATGTCCGCCATGGTGAGCTTGTGTCCCGTATCGCGTGCCGAGTCGAGGACTTCCTTGATGCGCTCGTACCGGGTCGGCGGCGCCCATTCAAACCCTACGGCATACCGGTAGCCCTCGGGGATCATCTTGTGATTTGCCGAGGCGATGAAGCCTTGCGTGGGATCGTAGCTGTGGGGCAGCTCGGCATTGGGGACGAACCCATTCCACTCGAACTGCCCGTCGTCCGGCAGGGGCAACAGTCCCGTGAAGTTTCGGCGCAGCGGCGCGAGCCCGGTCGAGTGCTCGCCGATGTGGCCCGCTCGATCGGCATACACGATGTTCTCGGAGGGCACCTTCCAGTGGGGCATTGCGCGCTCGAACTGCTGCCAATTGCGTGCGCGGTCGAGAGTCAGGGAGCCAAGATAGCCCGCGGTTCCCGCTTCCGCTCCGATCCAGCGCAGCGCCAGAGCCCTTTTCCCGTCTTCCCACAGCACCGGCCCGTGCTCGGTGAAATGCAAAACCGCGTCCACGTCCGCAGCGCCACGCACACGAATGGTCTCGTGTTGCACCTGCATCCGTTTCCAGCCGTGCGGGGTCTGGTAGAGCGTTGCGTCGCGAGGATCGAGCCTCTCCAGATACAGATCCTCCTGGTCGAGCCCGAAGATCGTGAAGCCCCAGGCAATCTGTTCGTTGTGGCCCGCGGCCACGCCAGGCAGGGCGGGCTCACCCGCCCCGATGACATTCCAACCGGGGGCGCTCAAGTGAACGATGTAGCGCAGCGAAGGCTGCGCAATCACCCGGTGCGGGTCATTGGCAAGCAGCGGCCGACCGCTGGCCGTGAGTTTGCCCGAGACCGTCCAGTTGTTGCTCTCGCGCAAAGAGGAGGCGGGAAACGGAATCCGCCGGTCGCTGCTCACGATGTTGGCCAGGAGGGCGGGCGAAAGCCCCGTGAAGTCGAGGCCGGCAGCCGGATCGAGCTTCACATGCGGATCGAGGTGCAGCAGGTCGGTCGCCTGATCGGGCCCCAGGAGTGCAACGAGCTGGGCGTGCAGGAGCTCCGTAGAAGCGTTGCCCATCATTGAATAGGCGGCCAGTCGATTCAGACAGTCGCTTGGCTTCCACGGCTCGGGCGCAAAGCCGGCGATCCTGAACTCGATCGGCAGCCCCGGCGCCCCGGGCTTTTGAACATCCGTGATGTAGGCGTTGATGCCGTCGGTGAAGGCCTCGAGGATGGCCTGCGTGTCCGCTGCGTAGCTGCTGTACTCCTCGGACATGTTGCCGCGATAACGCAATCGGCGCGCGTTGATGTCCCGCTGAAGGGCCGATGGACCGAGTACCTCGGCCAGTCGCCCCTGGCCGGATCGCTTCCAGAGCTCCATCTGGAACAGGCGATCCTGTGCGGCGACGTAGCCCTGTGCGAAGAACAGATCGTGCGGGTCCTTCGCATAGATATGAGCGACGCCCCACCGATCCCGTTGCACGCGTACCGGTTGGTGCAGTCCGGACACCTGGCGATTGCCCTCTATGATGGCCGCGTTGGCCGCGGCAAGCTGAGCCCACTGAGTTTCAGCCGCCGATGAAACGGCGGTCAGCGCACAGGCGGCAATCAGAATGGTCCGGGTCAGTGAGCGAGGCCGTCGGGTCATGCTGGGATTATGAACCAATCCCCCGGCCACAGGTTCATTGACCCGCATCGGTCAGCGGTCGTTCCAGGGATATCCCGTTGCGAATGTGAGCGTGCCTCGGACGGGGAAGACCCGTGGATAGGAGGCAACCGTGTCCAGGCTGCCTGCGGGGATCGTTTCGAGACTGCCGTCCCGGAGCCCGGACAGCGTCTTCTCCAGAGCGGCCAGGTCGGCGAGCTGCAGGACGGGCGCTTTGACGGGTGCGGGTGGACCTGCCATGTGGGCAGTGTAGATCCGCGATGCCGGATCGATTGTTGCAAGCAGTCGAGTGCTGGTGGACAGGTAAGCGCTGCGACTGGCACCCGGGAGGAAAGCGTACAGGTGGCCTGGATAGAGGAAATCACCCACGAAAACCTGGTGCCGCCGGGCGTCGTACAGTGACACGGAAGTCGGGGTATGTCCCGGAGTCCAAAGCACTCGAATCGAGCGCCGGCCCAGCTCGATGGAGCTGTCCGGAGCCCACCATTCGTCGACCCGAAACGTGGGCTCTTTCAGATTCTCCAAGAATCCCATGAACTCGTACCGCTCGAGAGTCAGGCGGGAGTCGTGGACTCTCGCGCGCAGCATCGGGACGTCCAGAAGGGCCGTACGGTCCAGACGGCCGAGAGCTCCGACGTGGTCAAAGTGCAGGTGCGATGGAATCACCGTGACCGGCAGCGTGGTGAGCGACCGCACGACGGGCACGATATCTCGCGTGCCGGTCCCGGCATCGAACAGGACCGCTCGTTGCTCACCCAGGATCAGGTAGCTGTAGTTCGCCTGATAGTAGCGTGGCTCGCCTACGGCAAACGTGGTCGGGTCGATCTGTTCGACCAAGTAGTAGTCATCGAACCAGCGACCGGTGACGGGCCCGGCGGGCTTTGGCATTACGGGAGGCTCTTTGCCGTGTACGCGATATTCGTATTCCGGGTAGAGGTACGGCGCGAGTCGGGCAATCAACGCGATTGCACACACGAGGACCACCACCGCTACCAGCAAAACGCGGCTCAGTCCAGGCATGTCCGGGCCGACGGTGCGCAAACGCTGAGTCCGCGTGCGTGCACTCACCGGCACTCAGCCCGTACCCGCATGGCCGCCGCCCCTGTTTCCGTTCCGCTCGAGCTCCAACTGGTCCACGACGGTCGTCACGCCGGGAACGCCGGCCGCAATCTGCTTCGCGCGCGTCAGTGCGTTCACACTCCAGATGTAGCCACTGAGCTGCGCCACCCCATTGTCGACATGCACATCGACGTGGCGGTAGTAGTAAATCGGATCCGCGTTCAGTGCCTCATAAACCCGAGCGGCGAGGGCTTCGTCGGCTGCTGAGGTTTCCGGGGATTGCACGGCGGAGCTGACGCAGCCACAGACCAGGCCCGCCAGCATCATGCAGACGGCCCGGCCGGCCGAGCGCTTGAATGGAGGCTTCATGGTTGCAACTCCTTGCCCCCCTCGGGGCACTGGGCGCTCAGAGCGTATCGGCGATCTCGCTCTTGAGCTGACGGATGCGAGTCTCGTCGCGTCTGTAGAAAGTCCACTGCTTGATGCGCTTGGGACGCAAGACCCCGGACTCGACGAGGATACGCAGATGCTCACTGGCGGTCGGCTGACTGACCTTCAGCTTGTTCGCGATCAGCAGGCCACAGACGCCGTCACGCACGAGATCACCATCTACCTGCGGGGGAAAGTGCTCGCGCGGCTGCTTCAGCCATTCGAGAATTCTCAGGCGCTTCTCGTTCGCAAGCGCACGCATCGTGCGATCGATCCTCATGGACCTTACTTAAGCGGCAGGATTCCGCGTTGTCAATCCAGTCATGCAGCTCCGCGCAGCAACCGCCTCGCGGAACGGATTGCAATTAGCCATTTGGCTATATTACAGTCGGACTGGGGCGCAACCTGCCGGGGGAGACGGATTCTGAGGCAAGACGACATGCATGGCAGGCTGCTTGCGCTGCTCGACTCGGCGGGCGCTCGCTACCGGCTGCTGGAGCACGCATCGGAGGGCCGCACGGAGGTGGTGAGCGGCATGCGCGGACATCCACTCTCGCATGCGGCCAAGTGCATCGTGGTCATGGTAAAGCTGGGAAAGAAGGTGACCCGGTTCGTGCTCGCCGTCGTGCCGGGTGATGCGCGCGTGCGGTTGGATGCCCTGCGGGCCCTGCAGGGTGCGACTTACGCCGGTTTTGCGCCCCCCGAGCGCGCCGAGGAGCTCTGCGGATCCGTCGTCGGAACGGTGCTGCCGTTCTCCTTTGATCCGCGGCTGGAGCTGATCTGCGACCCCGCGATCCGTGAGCTGCCCGAGCTCTTCTTCAATGCTGCCCGACTCGATCGCTCGGTCGCACTGAATACGGAAGATTACCTCCGCCTCGCCCAGCCCCGCTTCGAGAGCATCGCGGCGCGCTGAGCCGGCTGTCGGGGCCGGCCGGCAGCTAGTGCGCGGTGGGAGTGCCTCCCACGTAGACCACTCCATTCTTCATGACGAAGAGAACATGCTCGGTCGTCTTGATGTCCGTCAGCGGATTGCCGGCCACCGCGACGACATCGGCGTACTTGCCCGGTGTCAGGGTACCGACCTTGTCCGCAAGGCCCAGCAGTTCCGCCCCCCCGGCCGTGCCGGCCATCAGCACCTGAGCCGGCGGTAGGCCGTTCTTGGCCATCAGCACGAACTCATGAGCATTCAGCCCATGCGGCTCGACTCCCGCATCCGTACCCATGGCCAGTGGAACTCCGATCTTCACGGCATGCTGGAACATCTGCTGCGCCTGCGCGGCGGCGGCGCGTGCTTTGACGGCGATGGGCGGCGGGAAGGTATCGAGGTGCTCTCCTACCCAGGCGCCGGCAAACAAGGTGGCCACGAGATAGACGTGCTTCTTTTTCATCTCCTGCAGGGTATCGTCCTTGAGAAAAGTCCCATGCTCGATCGAGTCGACCCCCGCAGCGAGGGCCATTTTTGCCGCGCGGTCCCCGTGGCAGTGTGCGGCCACCTTGCGCCCCCAGTTGTGGGCCTCGGAAACGATTGCGTTCATCTCCTCCTGGGTCAATTGCGGATTGTCCACCGGGTCCGAGAGCGACAGGACTCCCCCCGAGGGCATGAATTTGATGACGTCGGCACCGTATTTGATCTGATAACGCACCGCTGCCCGGCATTCGTCCGGCCCATTGCAGACGCCGAGTATCGGACCCGCGACGGCGATGGTTTGCGGTGGGACAGGAGCCTGGTCGGCGTGGCCGCCGGTCGAGCCGATCGCGTAGTTGGACACCAGCATGCGCGGACCGGGAATCATGCCCGCTTGAATGGCGTTACGCAGACCCAGGGCGATGTAGTCGGACGAGCCGACATCGCGCACGGTCGTAATACCCGCCTCGAGGGTGACTTTGGCGTAGTGCGCGCCATACAAGGCCTGCTCCGCCGGAAATCGCATGATCCCCTGGTAGAAGTCCAGGTACCAGTTCGGGCCCGATTCATCGGACAGGTGCACATGCGCATCGATGAACCCGGGCAGCAGCGTCGCATCCCCCAGATCGATGACCTGCGCGTCCGCAGGAATGCTGGCATTGGCCCCCACGGCCTCGATCTTGGTGCCGGAGATCACCACCACGCCGTGCTCGGTCAGGTTGCCCGAGACCGAGTCGAACAGGCGTGCGGCCTTGAGGACGATGGGGCGGGAGGGCGGGGTGCCGGGCTGATCCGCAAGGCCTGATTGCGCAAAAGCAGCTGCCCCGAAAGCCAGTAGTGCGCAGGCGATGCCCGTTCGGTTCTTCATGCCGATCCCCGTCCCGATTGTTGAATCAAAGCCCGCGAGGATAGCGCATTTGTCGCGATGCGACGAACCACGGGCCCGGTGGGACCCACCGCCACCTGGCGGGTCCGCCGCGCCCTCGCGGGCGGGCTGTGCGAATCGAGAGCCACGGCGCCTGAAGTTAGATGTTAGGTGGCGGCTTCCTGCCACGAGCGTAGGCTCGATCGCAGCCGCAGTTGCGGGATCGAATTCGCGGCACCTGCCGCGCTCGACTGTGCTTTCAAACAGGTCCGCCGCCGGCGGCATCGCTGGATATCTGGGGTTGACGGCGCAAAGTCGGCCCAGTGAGCGCCTCGCAAGGAGGAGGCCGGCGCGCCGGGGGCCTCGCGCAGCTGCGCGCATTCTGTTAACTCATCCAATTCACTTGCATATTCTGTTGGAACCTCGCGTAAGATAAGACATACCAAAGAACTCATAAGAACGATCCTATGGTCAGGGTTAGCGGGATGGCCTGGTCTTTTGTTCTCGGGGTGTTGTTGCTGACGAGTGGCAGCAACAGTGCATGGGCCGCAGTCACGTGGACGGGTGGGGACATCGGTGCCGTCCAGGCAAGTGGCTCCTACACGCAGAACGGCACCACCTTCACCGTGCAGGGCTCAGGCGCTGACATCTGGGGCGCGGCCGATGAATTCCAGTTCGTCTCCACGCCGCTGATCGGCGACGGCTCCATCACCGCGCGGGTGCTCAGCCAGACCAACACCAATGCGTGGGCGAAGGCCGGCGTGATGATCCGTGAGAGCCTCGCAGCCGGCTCCAGGTATGCGGCGGTCGAGGTCACTCCCGCCGAAGGCATCTCGCTGCAGGATCGCACGCTCACGAACAGCAATGCGTTCAGTGTGCTCGGGCCCTTTACGAAGGCTCCCTATTGGGTGCGAATGGTCAGGGCCGGTAATAGTTTCAGCGGCTACGCCTCGGTTGATGGGGTGACCTGGAAGCTCATCAGCACCACCACGATCACGATGGCTTCGCAGGTCTTCATGGGAATGGAGGTGTGCAGCCACAACAACGGCAGTCTCAGCGCGGCCGTGTTCGATAACATCACGGTGAGCTCCGGGACCGCGCCGCCGGCCGACACGCAGGCTCCGACCGTACCGGGTGGGCTGGCCGCGACGAACCTGACCTCGAGTGCAGTCACGCTGAGCTGGTCGGCTTCCACCGATCTGCCGAATCCGGGTGGGGCGGGGCTGGGCGGGTACTTCGTGTATCGCAACGGCAACACGACGACACCGATTGCGACGGTCACCACGGGCACGAGCTTCAATGACAGCGGGCTCACCGCCGCCACGACCTACACCTACCAGGTGGCTGCCTTCGACAAGGCCGCACCGGCGAACGTCTCGGCGGCCTCGCCTGCATTGAGCCTCACGACGCAAACCGGCGGAGGAGCGACCACATGGACCGGGGGTGATGTCGGGGCGGTGCAGGCAAGTGGCGCGTTCACCCAGAGCGGCAGCACCTTCACGGTGCAGGGCTCAGGCGCTGACATCTGGGGGACGGCGGATCAGTTCCAGTTCGTCTCCACGGCGCTGGTCGGGGATGGCTCGATCACAGCCCGGGTGGTGAGCCAGACCAACACCAATGGGTGGGCGAAAGCCGGAGTCATGATCCGGGAGACGCGCGCGGCCGGCGCCACGTACGCGGCCGTGGAAGTCACGCCTGCCGAAGGTATTTCCCTGCAGGACCGCACACTCACGAACAGTAACGCGCTGAGTGCGCTCGGGCCGTTCACGAAGGCTCCATACTGGGTGCGCGTGGTGCGTGCGGGCAACGTATTCAGCGGCTACGCCTCGGTGGACGGGGTGACGTGGAAGCTGATCAGCACCGCGACGATCACGATGGCTTCGCAGGTCTTCATGGGAATGGAGGTGTGCAGTCATAACAACGGGACACTCGGCGCCGTCGTGTTCGATAACGTGACGGTGAGCTCCGGCACGGCGCCGCCGGCTGATACCCAGCCGCCCACCGTTCCCAGCGGGCTGACCGCGACGAATGTGACGGCGACCGGAATCGCCCTGAGCTGGACTGCCTCCACGGACCTGCCGAATCCCGGCGGCGCGGGCGTGCGTGGGTACTTTGTCTATCGGAACGGCAATCTGACGACACCGGTCGGCACCGTGACCAGTGGCACGCTGTTCACCGATACGGGCCTTTCTCCCGCCACCACTTATACCTATCAGATCGCAGCCTTCGACAAGGCATCACCGGCCAATGTGTCGGCGCCCTCGACCGCCCTCAGCGTCACGACGCAAAATGGCGGGGGGACGACCACGTGGACTGGAGGCGACATCGGGGCGGTCCAGGCGAGCGGCTCGTTCACTCAGAGCGGCAACACCTTCACGCTGCAGGGCTCCGGGGCAGATATCTGGGGGACCGCGGATCAATTCCAGTTCGTCTCCGCACCGCTCATCGGCGATGGGTCGATCACGGCGCGGGTGGTCAGCCAGTCCAACACGAATGTGTGGGCCAAGGCTGGTGTCATGATCCGCGAGACGCTCGCGCCGGGCTCCACCTATGCGGCGGTCGAGGTTACCCCAGCGGAGGGAGTGGCCTATCAGGGACGTACGGTCACCAACGGTAGTGCGGTGAGCACCGTCGGACCCTTCATTAAAGCTCCGTACTGGGTGCGAGTGGTCCGCGCCGGCAGTACTTTCAGTGGCTACACCTCAGCCGATGGGGTGACGTGGAATCTGGTCGGGACGTACACGATCACGATGGCTGCTCAGGTATACGCCGGACTCATCGTCAGCAGCCACGATAACGGCGTACTCAGTACTGTCGTCTTCGACAACGTGCAGGCTCCGGCCGGCAATTCGAGCACGGTCGTCGTGACGCCTCACAATGCCGCGCTGACTCTCTCCCAGTCGCAACAGTTCACGGCGGCCGCCAATGGCACCGCATCGTTCACCTGGAGCGTGGACGGCATTCCTGGCGGCAATGGCACCGTGGGCACGATCAGCTCCAGCGGCCTCTACCTGCCGCCTACCACTCCCGGTAATCACACGGTCAAGGCGACCAGCACAAGCCAGTCCACCAGCTTCGCGACCGCTGCGGTTGCCGTCACGGATCTTGCGGGCGTCTATACCTATCACATGGATCTGGCCCGCACAGGCTTGAACTCGCACGAATACGCACTGACGCCTGCGACCGCGCGGAGCCCGAACTTCGGCAAACGCTGGACTTGCGCAGTCGACGGTGACATCTATGCGCAGCCACTCTATGTCGCGAACCTCGCCATTGGCGGAGGCACGCACAATGTGCTGTTCGTGGTCACCATGCACGACTCGGTGTACGCCATGGACGCCGACAATCCGGGCTGCGTCACCTATTGGCACCGGACCTTTCTCGGTACAGGCATCACTAGCCTCTCGCCGACGGACGCCGACTGTTCCGATGTCCTGGGTGAGTACGGGGTCACCGGCACACCGGTGATCGATCCTGTGAGCCGGACGATCTACCTGGTGTCGGTCACCAAGGAGAACGGGGTTTTCTTTCAGCGGCTGCATGCTCTGAGTTTGCAGACCGGTGCCGAGCAGGCCAATTCGCCTGTGGTCATACAGGGCAGTGTGAGTGGAGCCGCTGGTAAGACGGTGACGTTCTCGCCGCAGACGGAAAATCAGCGCGGCGGCCTGGTCCTGAGCAATGGCGGCATCTACATCACATGGGCTTCCCATTGCGACCACAACGCCTACTGGGGATGGCTCATGCGCTACGACGCCACGTCGCTAGCGCAGACTGCCGTCTTCAACACCACGCCGGACGGGTCTGCCGGTGGCATCTGGATGGCCGGTGGAGCGCCCGCAGTGGACTCCAGCGGCAGTCTGTTCTTCTCCACGGGCAACGGGACGTTTGATAACACCAGCAGCCTCGTGCCCCCCGTGGCACCGAAGAACGACTTCGGCGAGAGCTTTCTCAAGGTCAATCCCGCATCTCTGACAGTCGAAGATTTCTACACGCCCTCGCAGGAGGCGACGTGGTCCAATGCGGATCTGGACATCGCGTCCGCCGGCGTGCTCGTGCTGCCCGATGGCGCAGGCCCAACCGGCCATCCGGACGTGCTCATCGGCTCGGACAAGCAGGGCCACATCTGGATGATCGACCGGACACAGATGTCTCGCTTCAGCAGCACCAGCGACAACGTTGTCCAGTTCCTCACGATGCCCCCCGGATGCGGCCACGTGTGCGTGTTCTCGACCCCCGCCCTGTGGAAGGACACCATCTACTTCGGCCTGGGCTTCGGGAATGTCACGGCGCTGCCGCTCTCGGCAGGGCTCATTCCGGCGACGACCGGCAATGTGGCCGTGCCCTCTTCGCACAGTATCGAGAAGTATGGGTTCCCAAGCCCGACGCCGATGATTTCGGCATCTGCCTCCGGCAATGGGGTGGTCTGGGTGCTCGACAGTCGCGCCAGCGGAACGGGGAGCACTCCGACGACCGGGCCAGCGGTGCTGCGTGCCTACGACGCTACTAATCTCGGCAGCACACTTTACGATAGCTCCGCGGCGTCCGACATGGCTGGCAACGCGGTCAAGTTCTCGGTGCCAGTGGTGGCGAATGGCCACGTGTACGTCGGTGGCAGAAGCCAGTTGACGGTGTACGGGCTGACCCCCTGAAAAGGGGCCCCGTCCGCTGCACGCGGACTCAGGTCTGCGTGGAGTTGGACAGCTGCTGAAACAAGATGGCGCGGGCCTTTTCCCAGTCTCGCTGCACCGTACGCGTGGAGGTGCCACGCTGTGCAGCGATGTCCTCGAAGGTGAGCCCGCAGAAATACTTCAGATCCACGACCTCCGCGAGCCGCGCATCATGCACGGCCAGCTCATCGAGCGCGTCCGACAGGCTCCTGAGCTCGTGCTCGTCGACCCCCGGCCGCTCATGCTCCTCGGAGAGCTGGGTGATGTGGAAGCCGCTGCCGCGCTTGAGCGCGCGCCGCTCGCGAACCAGGTCAATGATGAGATTGCGCATCACCCGCGCGGCGTAGCCGATGAAGCGAGCCTGATCGGGAAACACCTGCTTCTTGTCCGCCATTCCCAGGTAAGCCTCGTGCAGCAGCGTAGTGGGGCTCACCGGCGCACCGGCGTTGTAGCGTAGCTGCCTCTCAGCGACCCGCCGCAGCTCGCCGTAGAGTGCGGCAAAAAGCTGCTCATTGGCCGAGCCCTGATTTGCCTTCTCCGGCGCCTCGGTCGGTTCACTCGCCGGTGCGGGCGTTTCGGATGTCATCCGTCGCGGTTTCCCTGAGACCTGCGGCGGCAGAATGCCGAAATGCCTACCCCGTGGCAACCGACGCCGTGCGCCTGCGGGCTGCGCTCATTATGTCGGCTCGGTGCGCCCGCTGCGGGGCCACACGGAACAGGAACGTAGCTTGCGGTTCTGGGGCCATGAAAATTTTCCTCACCGGGGCAACCGGCGTGGTCGGCAGGCGTGCTGTACCGCTGATGCTTCAGGCTGGCCATGAGCTGACGCTTCTAATGCATCGGCCTGCACCAGCCGACGTGTTCGCGCCGATCGGGGTACACACCGTCCAGGCCGACCTGTTCGATCGTGGAGCGGTCTATGAGGCAGTGTGCGGACACGAAGCAGTGGTCAATCTGGCCACCCATATTCCCGCGACGACACTGCGGATGCTTCTTCCTGGAGCCTGGAACGAGAATGACCGCATTCGTCGTGAGGGAGCGGCGAACCTGGCTGATGCGGCCAGCGCGGCCGGCGTCAAGCGCCTGGTCCAGGAGTCCTTCGCGCTCGTCTATCCGGACCAGGGTGATCGCTGGATCAACGAAGACAGTCCGATAGAGCCGGTGCGCTACAACCGCACCGTGCCGGATGCCGAGCGCGCTGCGCAGCGTTTCACGGCCAATGCAGGCACCGGTGTGGTGCTGAGGTTCGGGGCATTTTACGGCCCGGATGCGCGCCAGACCCGGGACATGATCGGCCTGGTGCGCAGGGGCTGGGCGCCTTTGCCGGGAGCACCGGAGGCCTACTTCTCCTCCATCTCACACGACGATGCGGCCAGCGCGGTGCTGGCCGGCCTGGGTTTGCAGGCGGGCATCTACAACGTGGTGGATGATGAGCCGATGGAGCGCCGCGAGTTCGCCGGGAGCCTCGCTACTGCGGTGGGAGTCGGGCGGCCGAAGTCGCTTCCGGCGTGGATGACCAGAGTGACTGGATCCCTGGGCGAGATCATGTCACGTTCGGAGCGCATATCGAATCGCAAGTTGCGCGAGAGCAGCCGCTGGGCGCCGGCCTTCCCCAGCGTGCGCACGGGATGGCCCGCGACGGTCGCGGCCCTCCAGGCGTCGATTCCCGGCAGCTCGCTGCATTGAGGGCTGCCGCGGCCATCCTCTCAATTATCGGAATCGGTCGGCGCTGCCGAGGGCAGCAGATCCAGCACGCGCTCTGAGGGTCGGCACAATGCTGCGCCCCGCGTCGTGACCACGATCGGGCGATTCATGAGTGGTGCGCGAGCATGAAGTCGACCAGCTCGCTGTCACTCCAGCGCTCAGCGCCGAGTTGCAGTTGCGAGTACAGGGCTTCCTTGGTGCGCAGCAGGCTGCGCGCCAGGATCCCCATGTCGGCGAGCAGCTTTCGCAGAGTGTCGCGGCTCGGCGGCTCCTTGAGATATTCGATGACGGTCGGCTCGATGCCGGTGTCACGGATCAACGCCAGCGGGTTGCGCGAGGTGCCGCAGCCGGGGTTGTGATAAATCGTGACCGAAGTCGCGGTGTCTTTCGAATCCCGAGCTGCCATGGGCTCTCCATTCGCTGTTATCATGCGCACCGGCGCAATCATCGATCATACCCGCTGTGCCCCTCAGCATCATTGCCACAACGTGGCCGTTGCTCCTGGGCATGGGCGTGCTCATGCTGGGAGCGGGGCTGCAAGGCACCCTTCTGGGCGTGAGAGCCACGCTCGAGGGCTTCCCGACGCCGGTCATCGGCATCATCATGTCGTGCTACTACGTGGGCTACCTGGTCGGTACGCGGGCGGCACCGCACCTGGTGCGCCGGATCGGCCACATCCGCGTGTTCGCCGCCTTCGCCGCGGTCGCCTCGGCAGCCATTCTCATCCAGGGCACGTTCGTGCACCCCGTGCCCTGGGCCCTGATGCGGCTGCTCTCCGGAGTGTGTTTCGCGGGCATCTACGTCGTTGCCGAGAGTTGGCTCAATGACCGGGCGAGTCGCGAGAACCGCGGCCGCCTGCTCGCCATCTACATGGCCGTGCTGTACGTCGGACTCGGCGCCGCGCAGTTCCTGTTGGTCGCCACCAACCCTCGGCACGCCGGCTCGTTCATGCTGGTCTCCGTGCTGATATCCCTGGCGATGGTGCCCATGGTGGCCTGGGCGCAGCAAACTCCTGGACGAGAGCTCCCGCGCAAGGTGCGTTACCGCGAGCTGTATCGGAACTCGCCCCTGGGCGTCGTGGCGATCAGCGTGTCGGGAATGATCTCGGCGACGATATTCTCGATGGGACCGGTGTACGCACACCTGCGGGGCTTCGACAACTCCGGCGTCGCGACCTTCATGGCGGTGAGCATCCTGGCGGCGGTGTTGACGCAATACCCGGTGGGGCGCCTCTCCGATCGCATGGACCGGCGCACGGTGATCGCGCTGGTGTGCACGATCGTCACGGCGGTGGCCGGCAGCATCGTGATGTTTCCCAACATGCCGTTCGCCCTTTTCATCACTCTGGCGGCGCTCTTCAGCGGTTTCGTGTTGACCCTGTATTCACTGGCGCTCTCGCACGTCAACGACAAGCTCGAGCCAGCCCAGATGGTGGCCGCCAGCAGCGCCCTGCTGCTTCTGAATGGGACCTGCGCGGCGATCGGCCCCATCCTGGCCGGAACTCTGATGGCCGCTTTCGGGCCGAAGGCGTACTACGGGACCCTGGCGACCCTTACAGGCGGGCTCACGCTGTACGATCTGTGGCGCAAGAGCCGCCGGCGCGCCGTGCCGCGCGCACTCAAGGCGCCCTTCATCACCGCGCAGCCGCAGGCGATGGTGGGGCAGTTCCTCGCCAACTCGGATGGCAAGAGCACCTTACCCCACAGGCCCCTCGAGCCGGTCACAGATCTCGATTCCTCCGGCCGCACGCGGTTAGCGCCTTTCCCCGGCGGAGCAGTCGCGCGCACCCCAGAGCCCCCAGAACGAGCACGGTGAGCTCGTCGAGGGCGCCGCCGCCCCCGCCGCCGGACTTCGGTGCCGTGACGGTCAGATGGACCGTGGCGGCCGCAGAGCCTTTCGAGTTGGCGCAGGTCAACGTGTAGGCGGCATCGCCCGCTGTCATGGGCGCGGTGATCGTGGCGCTGCCACTGCTCGTCTGCGATCCGCTCCAGCTTCCCGAAGCGGTGCAGCTCGTGGTGTTGATGGAAGTCCAGCTCAGCATCGTGGTGGCGCCCTCCGTCACTGTCGCGGGCGAGAACGACAGAGTGGGCGCTCCAGGTGGCAGCAGCTTCAGGGCTGCATCGGCCTGGATGAATCCGTAGCCGGAACTGAAGTCGGGGGTCGTGGCTCCCATGGCCAGGGCGCTGCTGCGCAGCGCGCCGTAGATCTGCGTCGGCGTCAGCGCTGAGTTGGCCTGCAGCATCAGAGCCGCAATGGCAGCAGCATGCGGTGTGGCGGCGGAAGTACCGAAGAAGTTCGGGAAGCTGACATTGTTTGCACACTGAGGGACAGTGGAGTTGTCCTTGAAATTCGGATTGCTGGAGGCAGCGAGTGTGAACCCGAGGAAGGTGTCATTGCCGCCGTCGGGCCCCACAAAGTCCGGTTTCTGGCGCTGGTCGGCGACGGCCAGTCGGGTGCCGGCGCTGTCGAACAGGATCGGTGTGCCGCCGAGCGCCGAGAAATCCTCCAATGTCGCGGTGGTCACGCCACAGGCGGGGCTGTGGTGGAAGGCTGCCGCCCCCACTGCGGCTGCGCCTGCTGCGCCCGGATGCCCTTGCAAAGTGGCACTGTGGGTCGCCAGGGTGGAATCGAAAGTAGCGCCGGCGCCGCCATCGTCCACCACCACGCGGATGCGACCGGGGATGGGCGTACTATCGGCCAATCCGACGGCGATGTTGATGGTCGTGGGGGCGGTTGCCGCACCGGAGTTAGCCGGGTTGAAGAGCACCAATATCTGTACGGGGTCGGATCCCGTCGCGTTCGCTCCCGTACAGCCTTGTCCTACGGCGCTGCTGGTATTGGTCACCACAGTGTCATTGCCCGCGCCGCTGATGCACAGATTGATATGACTGCTCGCTCCCGGACTCTTCGGAGCACCCGTCACATACGGTTGATCCCACTCTACAATGACGGCCATGGGCTCGCCTTGCTGCAGACCCGGGATGGTGACCGGCAGCATTGTCTTGTTGGTTGCTCCGGTCGTGTCGAAATTCAGGAGCAGCTCGCCACTTGTTCCACCGCTACTCGAGGGCGTCGTAAAGGCCGGTGCGAGGCTTTCCCAAGCATGATCCGCGCTGTTGCCCGCGGCGGAGAAATAAGCGGTCCCTTTGGCCACCGCGTCGATCGCCTGAGCGATGATGCCATCCTGATAAAAGGGCTCGTCGAAATAACCGACATCATCCGCGATGACCTTGGCGCCGGCCGCGGCAAGCGCCGCGACCCCCGCTGCAAAGTCGGCCTCACTGTACTCCGCCGAGTGGAATGCGAGTGTAGCGCCCGGCGCCACGTCGTGAACGATCTGCATCATCGCCCGGGCTTCGTCGGTGAACGGGAGCCGGACAGGGGCGCCGTAGTTTTTGCAGTCAAACTCTCCGGCGTCCACGGTGGTATTGACGGTCGCCGATACCAGCTGGACGTTGGACGGAATATCTCCCGTGGAGATATCTTTGGTCGCCGATGCCGTGAAGCCATTCGACGCATAGCCCGTCGGTCCGGACACCGGAACTCCGGAGCCGGACTCGGCATACACGTCATAGCAATCGTAGCTGTCCGACAGGATACCGACCATCACGCCGGTGCCGGTAAGCGTCGAATAGGTGCTGCGCAGGACATCGCTGTGCTGCGCGAAGTCACCTTGAGTCGTGACCGCACCCGCACGAGTTCGTGACATCGACGCACGAATCGCGTGAATCTCCGCGCGAGTTGCCGCATTGGCCAGTTGCGACAGCGGCAGCCATCCGCCTACGTCGTTGGAATAAAGCACGGCGTGTTGCATGCCGAGACTCACGAGCGCGCTCTTGAGTTTCTGTGGGTCATCGGTGGTGATCGCATCAACGAGGACGAGTGGGCCTTCGGCGGTAGAGCGCTGCATGAAGCGCGCCGCCGGGTTGAGCGCATGCAGGTCCTCGAGCGCATGATCGGAGCGCACCTGCGACAGGTGCCCGGACAGGTCCGCCAGTGCCGAATCGAGTTTAGCGGTGCTGGCGCTCTGGCGCTGCTGCAGGCTGCGGACACCGGCCACGTGCAGGCGAGGTGCGCTCGCCGCAGGTTGCGCCAGCGCGATCCGAGGCGGGGGGACCGCAGAGCTGGCTGCCATGGTTGCCAGCGATGCCAACGTTCCGATGACCCAACTGTATGCTCTCATCCCTGCCATCCCCCCTTGTACTGCGGACAGTGCGCGTCCGCTCGCTTGTCAGATTATGCCCGTCAGAACCCGGATGCCCATCGGAGCTTACGTATTGCGAACCGCCAGACTCTCGATCAGATCGCGATAATCCACCAAGCCGGGAGTCTTGAGGCCAGCGACCTTGCCCTGGTCGTCCCAGCGCCGGATGCGGACCGCGTTCCGGAACGCCGGCTGTGATTCGAATTGTGCGATGTCGGCCCGGGACATCGGCCCCCCCTGCAGTCGCAGAGTGACCACAGAGGCGGGGCTCAACAGGGTGGCATAGTCGGCATCGGTCGCACACAGATAGCGTTTAGCCGCCACGTGCAGGCGGATGGGCTCGGTTACCCCGGCTCCGAAGTGTCGGGTCAGCCAGCGGCTGCCGAGCTCTTCGTGGTGCGCATCCGCAGTCCACTGCTCGAAATCGGGAACGGCCTCGAGCAGGTGCCCGATGTCGTGCAGGAGGGCCGCGAGGACCAGCTCGGGCGGTGCATCCGCCTGGGCGGCAAAGAAAGCGCTCTGCAGCCCATGCTCGGTCATCGACACTCGCTCACCGAAGTAGGCCGTGGCGCCGCGGTCCTGGTAGAGAGAGATGACGTTGTCCGCGAGGCTCAATGTACGGACTCATCCATGGCAAAACTAGGCTCCACCCGGAGGGCTCTGCACCTGCAATGACTCGGATGTACGGATGCTCACGACGAACAGCCAACCGGCCGCGAGTGTGGCCAGTGCGGTGACCCCTGCCAACGCCACGAATACCCCCCGCCAACCGTAGCTCACGGAGATTCTCGCAACGCTGTCGCCCGCGAGAACGCCCCCCAGATAGCCTACACCATCGATGATTCCTGAGGAGACGGCGCTGGCCTGCTTGCCGCCGAAATCCAGGGCGAAGGCACCGCCCAGATAGGAGTAGGGGCCCAGCAGGCAGAAGGCGATGATGCCGATCACGACGATGGGAAGCCAGGCGACGGCGGCGTCTGCGCGCAGTGACATAAGAATGAGGAGAGAGACCGTCGTCGCACCGAGTCCCACGAACATGACGAGCGAGCGACCATGGACGCCCAGCCGATCGCTGAGCCATCCGGTTGCCAAAACTGACACTGCCCCGACGGCCGGGAAAACTGCGCTCGTGGTTGCGGCGCTCGCCGTCGCGTAACCCAGATAACCCTGCAGATACGCTGGTGTCCACAGATTGAAAGTCTCTCGCACGATCGTGCATCCCAGCGACAGCAGGCACACGAGTTGGAATGCACGACTACGAAAGAGCGGGCCCAGCAGCGCGCGCAGGCTGGCCGGACGTGCAGAGCAATCCGAGAACAGGTTCAAGGGATTCGTGCGCGCTTCCCTGAAGCCCAGCTCCGTGCGCGACTCGCGTAGAAACAGGTGGTTGAGCGCCAGCAGCACGCCCGCCACGCTCGCTGCGAAATAGAAGATGAGCCGCCAGCCGAAGCCGTGGGCGATCAGCAGGCCCATCGCCCAGCGCGCGAGGGCATCCCCTACCAGATAGCTGATGCTGAGGACCCCGATGATCGTCCCGTAGGAGGAGTAGTCGAACCATCTCGAGGAGGTCTTGATCAAGCCCGCCCACGCTACCGATTGTGTGAGTCGATTGCCGATCCAGGCAAGGGTGAAGATGGGAATCGTGCCGCTCGCGGCGAACAATGCCGTGAAGACGGCTGCCCCGGCCAGTCCGATCAGGAAGTTCAGGCGGCCGCCCCAGAAGTCGCCGAGCCCCGTGAGGAAGAGTTTGCCAAAGGCGTAGGCGAGCACGCCCAGCGATGCGATCGTCCCCAGGTGCACGACCGCCGCATCGCGGGGCACGCCGTGTCGGGCGAGCTCATCGACCAGAAGCGGCTCGGATACCGACAGATCGGCCCGGCAGAAATAGCAGGCCGCATAGCCACCGAACAGCAGCAGGATGACGATCAGCTGGCGGCGGCGCAGGGAGGCGGCCGGGCGCAAGGCCGCCGCCGGCGCGCTCATTGGCGACCCGATGGGCTCATCGGGGACTCGCGTGGAGTGCTTGCGCCGGGCGACCTTCGCATCAATTTCGAAATTCCGGGGCTGTTCGCTTAGACTATCTTCGCATGAATGCCAGTCCCAGTACCCTGTCCAGGCAGACCGAGGCCCAGCGCCAGGCTCGCATCGATCTGGCCGCCTGCCATCGGCTGGCGGCGCGCTTCGGATTGCTCGAAGGCATCGATAACCATCTGACGCTGCTGGTTCCCGGACACACCGACCGCTTCTACCTGGCACCCTTCGGGCTGCACTGGTCGGAGGTCCGGGCTCGCGATTTCCTGGTGGTGGATTTCGGCGGCCGGGTGCTGAGCGGGCAGGGGGACGTGGAGGACACCGCGCGCTTCATTCACATGCCGGTCCATCGACTCGCGCCTCAGGCGCGCTGCGCTCTGCACACGCACATGCCCTACGCCACTGCGCTGTGCATGCTCGAGAATCCCCGCCTGGAGATGGCCGGGCAGAGTGCAATTGGCTTCCACGACGATATCGCCTATGAGGAGGCCTACAACGGGCTCGCGTTCGACAGCTCGGAGGGCGAGCGCCTGGCACGCGCACTCGGGGCCAACTCGGTTCTCATGCTCGCCAACCACGGCGTGCTGGTGGTGGGCCGATCGGTGGCTCAGGCCTTCGAGCGATTGTATTTTCTCGAGCGGGCCTGTCAGGCCCAGGTGCTGGCGCTATCCACGGGCAGGTCTCTGCGGCTGATTCCCCAGGGGGTTGTCGAGACGACAGCTGCTCAATTTCGCAGCGGTGAGGCCGTCGGAGGCCGTAGCCGGACGGAGCTTCATTTCGCGGCGCTGAAGCGAATCCTGGACCGCCACGAGCCTGACTACGTCAGCTGAATCCGCGTACCGCGAGCCGCTCGTGCCGGTGATGAGCGCAGCCCAACGCACGCCCGATCCGAGATGCAACTCATGAAGCCGGCCACGGTCCCGGGGCATCGGGTTGCGCAACCCCCAGGGCGCACCCATGCGGACGAGAGGCGAGTGGGGCGAGCGCTACGGGTGACAGTGTTGAGCTTCTCTGGGCTGGGCGCTTTCGCTGCCGCGCAGATCAGCCTTGCGGGAAATGATCCTCATCCCGTGCGCGCGCCCCATGCAATGGTGGTGAGCGTGCAGGGGCTCGCATCGCAAGTCGGCGCGCAGATCATGAAGTCCGGAGGCAACGCGGTCGATGCCGCAGTGGCCACGGGATTTGCCCTGGCTGTCGTTTTCCCCGAAGCGGGCAACCTCGGCGGCGGAGGCTTCATGCTGCTCCGTACCAGCACCGGCGACAGTCACTTCATCGACTTTCGTGAGGCGGCCCCAGGTGCGGCCACCGCAACCCTGTACCAGGATCGCAACGGCCACGTGGTCCCGGGGCTGAGCACTGTTGGCTTCAAGGCCGTGGGAGTGCCCGGCTCTGTGAAGGGCCTGGTGTATGCCGAGCAGCACTTCGGACGCCTCAAGCTGGGCCAGGTCATGGCGTCCGCGATCCGTTTCGCGCGGGAAGGCTATGTGCTCAGTGCGGGGCAGTCACGCGCCCTGAGCGAGGACAAGGATCTCGCGCGCTTTCCCGACTCGCGCCGAATTTTTCAGAACGACGGCAAAGGCTGGCAGCCGGGCGCGCGCTTCCGGCAGCCGCAACTGGCTCGCACCCTGGAGCGCATTGCGGCGCGTCCCGACGATTTCTACACCGGTGAGATGGCGCGCCAGATCGCCGACTTCATGCGCAAGGGCGGCGGTCTGATCACCGCTCAGGACCTGGCGAGCTACCAGGTGAAGGACCGCGTGCCGGTGCGCGGCAAGTACCGCGACGTGGAGATCCTCAGCGCGCCGCCGCCGTCGTCCGGGGGAACTGCGCTCATCGAGTCGCTCAATATCCTGGAGGGTTTTGATCTGGCGCACGCGGGCCTGGACTCCGTGAAGTCCATCCACCTGCTGGCCGAAGCCTATCGGCGTGCTTTCCTGGATCGGGCGCTCTTCATGGGTGATCCCGACTTCAGCAAGGTACCCGTCGCGCAGCTCATCGATGTGAGATATGCGCGTGCGTGGCGCGAATCCATCCAGCCGGAGCATGCAAGTGACAGCCTGACGCTGCACCGACCCGCGCTGTATCCCGAGCTCGATCGGTACGCTGCCGAGCATCCGCTGCTCGCGCCGGGCAAAGAGCCTTCGCAGACGACCCACTACTCGGTGGTCGATTCGGAGGGCACCGCAGTCGCCGTGACCACGACGCTGAACGACGATTTCGGCTCGCGGGTCACCTTGGGGCCGCTCGGCTTTTTACTCAACGATGAGATGGACGATTTCGCTGCGAAGGTGGGCGTACCCAACCTGTACGGTCTGCTGCAGGGTCCCGCCAATGCCGTGGGCGCTCACAAGCGGCCGCTGTCGGCCATGACTCCCACCATCGTGCTGAAGAACGGCAGGCTGTGGCTGGTGCTCGGCGCCGAAGGGGGTCCGACGATCATCACCACGGTCGCCAACATTCTCATCGGCGTGGAGGATTATGGGTTGGACATTCAGCAGGCGGTCAATTCGCCACGGATTCATCAGCAATGGATGCCGGCCCGCGTCGAGCTCGAGCCTGGGCGCTTTCCGCCGCAAACGACCAGCCAGCTGCAGGCGATGGGATACCAACTGTCGCCATCGGATATCACGGGCGATGCCGAGTGCATTCAGATCGACATCCCAAGTGGTGAGCGTCTCGGAGCGACCGATCCGCGCAATGAAGAAGGCCGCGCCGTAGGCTACTAGCGTGGCAGGGTGGCCAGCGGCCACCGGCTCGAGCGGCGCTCATCCGCTCCGGCGCAGCGATGGCAAGAAATCACAAGAGGCGGCCAAAATCATGAAAATCATGAACTGGCTCGCGAAACCGCCATGCTAGCATCCGCGCCCGCGCTCGCGGCCCGCCGCTACAGGTTTCAGCAGAACGATGACATTGCGCACATGCTTGCGTCTGACACTGCTCGCCGGCGCCACAATGTGCGCAGCCCCCAGCTGGGCCGATTCAGACAGCGCGCCGGTGCACGAAGTCGTCGTCACCGCCACGCGCATCGAGGTGGATCCGTTCACGGTCCCCGCCTCGATCAGCACGGTCTCGGGCGCGCAGCTGCGCAACGATGCGCTCGGCGTGAATCTGGCCGATGACATCGGCACGGTGCCCGGCCTCCTGGCCCGTAATCGCAACAACTACGCGCAGGATCAGCAGATCTCGATCCGTGGGTTCGGCGCGAATTCCGCCTTCGGCATCCGGGGCGTGCGCGTCTACCAGGATGGGATCCCGGCAACCGGCCCCGATGGCCAGGGCCAGGTATCGCAGTTCAACCTGGACTCCGCCGAGCGCGTGGAGGTGCTCCGCGGGCCGTTCTCGGCGCTGTATGGCAACTCATCCGGCGGGGTGATCCAGATTTTCACCGCCGACGGCCGAGGACCGGCGCAGGTACGCACCTCGGCCGCCTACGGCAGCTTCGGTAATCTGCGCGCCACGCTCGATGCGAGCGGCGGTCAGGGTCCCTTGGGAGTCAACATCGACCTGGAGCATTTTTCCGTTGACGGCTTTCGGCCTCATAGCAGTGCCCGCAACGATTCGCTCAACGGCAAGGTGACCTACGCGCTCAACGATTCCAATCACCTGTCGGTCATCGCCAATGTCGTGGCGCGGCCGGATGCGCAGGACCCGCTGGGCCTGACGCCGACACAGTTCGCGGCTGATCCATACGGCACCGATTCCGCGGCGCTGCGTTTCAACACCCGCAAGAGCCTGCAACAGGAGCAGGGCGGCCTGATCTACCAGCTCGATATCGACCCAGCGCAGTCCGTGCGCGTCATGGGCTACTACGGACACCGCGTCATCCAGCAGTTTCTGTCGATTCCGGCGAGTACGCAGGGCTCGCCGACCAGTGCCGGCGGCGTCGTGGACCTCAACCGTGAGTTCGGCGGCGCAGATGCGCGCTGGACGTGGAAGGGGGACCTGGCAGGCGGCCCGATGGCCTGGGTGGTCGGTGTGAGCTACGACCGCCAGAACGAGCTGCGCCGCGGCTACAACAATTTTGTCGGCTCCACGCTGGGTGTGCAGGGCGTGCTGCGGCGTGATGAGAACGACATCGTGCGCGATGTCGATGAGTATGCGCAGGGTACCTGGCAATTCGCTCCGCGCTGGTCTCTCATGGCAGGTGTGCGCCGCAGTGACGTGAACTTCGATTCCGAAGACCACTACATCACCGCGACCAACGGCGATGACAGCGGTGGCGTGACGTTTGGAGCCACCTCGCCGGTTGCCGGACTGATGTTCGAGGCGCAGCCCTGGCTCAACCTGTACGCCTCCTTTGGGCAGGGCTTCCAGACCCCGCTGGGGTCGGAGCTCGCATACCGCCCCGATGGCGCGGCTGGCCTCAACTTCGCGCTGCAGCCGGCCCGCAGTAACAGTGCGGAGCTGGGCGCCAAGCTGCGGATCGATCCGGACCTCTCGGCGGAAGTGGCCGTCTTCCAGGCGCTCACGCACAACGAAATCGTCGTGGATACCAACATCGGCGGCCGCTCGACCTACCAGAACAGCGGACGGACCCGGCGGGCGGGCGTGGAAGCTTCCCTGAGCTATCGGTTTGCGCCCGACTGGAACCTCCAGTTCGCCTACACCTACCTCGATGCGGTATACCGGGATGCCTATCTGACGTGCGTGGCGGCTCCCTGCTCCGTGCCGACCGTCCTCGTCACAGCAGGTAACCGTCTGCCCGGAGTGCCCAAGAACAATGCCTTCCTCGCCGTGCGCTGGGGCGGAGATCTGGGGTGGCGCGCGGGACTCACGGCGCAGTACGTGACGAACGTCGCGGTCAACGATGTCAACAGTGTTTTTGCTCCCTCTTATGGATTGCTGGGCGTGGTCGGCGGATACGGCCTGCAGGTGGCCGGTCTGCAGATCAGCTCATTCCTGCGCATCAACAACATGCTCAACAAACACTACGTCGGCTCGGTCATCGTCGATGACGGCAACAGCCGCTATTTCGAGCCGGGCGCGGGCTTCAGCGTGCTCGCCGGTGTGACCGTTTCCACACTCCAGTAGTGGTAGACTGCCCCGGCCGGGGAGGCGGGTCCGGCGAGGATCCGCGAGTTGCCCCGGCAGGGCGATCGTGACGAATTTCTCTGCACATGCAGCGGTGCGCATGGTTGGCTGCGCAGCTTTGATCTGCTGTGCGACGCCGGCGTACGCGTGGGGCGATGAGGGTCACGAGGTCATTGGCCTGATTGCCGAGCATTACCTCGATCCGGCGGTTCGCTCCCGTGTCGAGTCGATCCTGGCGGCAGATCGAACCGGCCTGACACGCGACACGCGGATCGACCACGAAGCGACGTGGGCGGACAAATACCGAGACTCCGACCGGGCCTCCACCAGGGTGCGCTATGAGGGCACACGCCAGTGGCATTTCGTGGATCTCGAGCTGGGCACGCCGGATCTGAAGTCGGCGTGTTACGGCGAGCCGCCGCTGCCGCGCGGCAGGCCTGCCTCGGCCGGGCCGCCGCGCGATTGCGTGGTGGATAAGATCGACGAGTTCATCCTCGAGCTGCGCTCCGGCGCGACTGCCGGGCCGGAGCGGCGCCTGGCGCTGCAGTTCCTTCTGCACTTCGTCGGTGACCTCCACCAGCCGCTGCACTCGAGCGATGATCATGATCAAGGCGGCAATCGCAAGATCGTGATGGCACCCGGTCTGCGCCCGGCCAACCTGCATCATGCTTGGGATACGATCTTTGTGCGGCGACTGGGCGCCAGCGAGAGCCTCATTGCCAGGCGGCTGATCTCAGCCATCACGGATGAGCAACGCCGGCGCTGGTCCTCGGGGTCGCCGGCGGATTGGGCCAGCGAATCCTTCACGGTCGCCCGGAAGCACGCGTACGGGCTGCTCCCTGGCGCCACGTCGGGCAACCACTACAGCCTCTCGGAATCCTACCTGTCCGATGCAACGTCGGTGACCGCGCAGCAGTTGAGCAAAGCGGGAGTGCGGCTTGCCTATATTCTGAACCGATCGATGCGCTAGGGGCGAGCAGTGCAGAGTATCGAGCAAAAGGCAGTAGTGCTGTTGAGTGGCGGCCTCGACTCCACCACGGTGCTGGCGATGGCGAAATCGGAAGGCTTCAGTACGTACGCGATGTCGTTCCGCTACGGTCAGAGGCACATGGTGGAGCTTCAGTGTGCGCGGCGCGTAGCCAGTCGGGCCGGCGTGACCCGACATGTGATCGTGGATGTGGACCTGCGCCAGTTCGGCGGTTCCGCGCTCACCGATGACATCGACGTACCCAAGGGTCGTCCCGAGCACGAGCTGGCCGCAGGCATTCCGATTACTTACGTGCCCGCCCGGAACACGGTGTTCCTGTCGTTCGCGCTCGCCTGGGCGGAGACCGTGGCCGCTCAGGACATCTTCATCGGCGTGAACGCTCTGGACTACAGCGGCTATCCGGATTGCCGGCCCGAGTACATCGCCGCCTACGAGCACATGGCCAATCTTGCCACCCGCGCGGGGGTGGAGGGCGGCCAGCGTGTGAGGATTCATACTCCTCTCATTCACCTCACCAAGGCGCAGATCATTGCGCGGGGGCTGGCACTCGGAGTGGACTATAGCTTGACGTGCAGCTGTTACGATCCGTCCCCGGACGGCAAGCCATGCGGGGCATGCGACTCGTGTACGCTGCGCGCCAAGGGCTTCCGCGAAGCCGGTGAAACCGACCCTCTCCTCGCACGCGCACGCCGCTAGAGACTGTGCTGCCGGATACGCATGTCCTACGCCGTCAAAGAGATTTATTACACACTGCAGGGCGAGGGCGCCCACAGCGGCCGCCCGGCCGTCTTCCTGCGCTTCACCGGCTGTAATCTGTGGACCGGCCTGCAGCGCGATCGGGATAAGGGTCCCGGGGGGTGCTCGCGTTGGTGCGACACCCATTTTGTCGGGACGGACGGCCCCGGGGGCGGCAAGTTTGCCTCGGCCACTGAGTTGGTCAGGGCGGTCGCGAAGCACTGGCCGCAGGAGGCGCGGCGTGAGCCGATCGCCCGGCCGTTCGTGGTCTGCACAGGTGGAGAGCCGCTGCTGCAGCTGGATACGCCCCTACTGGCTGAATTCAACAATTCCGGCTGGTCGGTGGCGGTCGAGACGAACGGTACGGTGCCCCCGCCTGCCGGCGAGCTGTGGCTGACCGTGAGCCCCAAAGCCGGTGCACCTCTGCGAGTCACGCGCGGCAACGAGCTCAAGCTGGTCTACCCGCAGCCAGGCGCCGAGCCGGAGCGGTTCGAGGCCCTGAGCTTCGAGCACTTCTTTCTCCAGCCACTCGACAGCCCGGAGCGGGCGCACAACACCGCTCTCGCGATGCAGTACTGCCTGGGCCATCCGCGCTGGCGGTTGAGTCTGCAGACACACAAGATTCTCAGCATCCCCTGATACGATACTCGCGCTGCAGGGCATGCGGTTTGCTCTGTTCGGACCGCACTCGACTGCAGGCGACCGCGTGGCACAGATTTTCTCCCGCCGCTACGGCATTATCGTCAAGCTCACGCTGGTGATCGGTGTTGGACTGATTGCCGGCACAGCGCTTGCTTGGCGCGCCCTGACCGCCGGTCCACATGCGGTCGGTGAGTCCGTGGAGCAGCCGGTGCCCTTCAGTCACAAGCATCACGTCGGCGATGTGGGTCTGGACTGTCGCTATTGCCATGCGTCCGTCGAGACTGATGCCGTGGCCGGGATCCCGCCCATCTCGACCTGCATGACCTGCCACTCCCAGCTCTTCACCGGGCAGCCGGTGCTGGCACCTCTCCTGAGAAGCTGGCAGACCGGTCGCGCGCTGCACTGGCAGCGCGTGGATACCCTGCCGGACTTCGTTTACTTCAACCACTCGATTCACATCGCAAAAGGAGTCGGCTGTGTGAGCTGTCACGGAAGAGTCGACCGGATGCCCCTGACGGCGCGGGTGGCCTCTCTGTCGATGCACTGGTGCCTGGACTGCCACCGCGAGCCCGAGCAGGCTCTACGCCCGCAGTCCGAGGTCTTCTCGATGAGCTGGCAGCCCCGGGACCAGGCGGCGCTCGGCGCAACACTGCTGCGGAGCTATCACATCGACAAGCGCCGGCTCACCGACTGCTCGATATGCCACCGCTGAGTCCAACCCGCAGCGCGGCGGTCGAGGAGATTCGGCGTGAGCTGGCCGGGAAGCACGGCGCAGCCTTCTGGCGTTCACTCGAGGAGTTGCTCGAGCAACCCCAGGGGCTGCAGCGCCTGCGTCAAGCCGTGCCGCAGGTGGCCGCGCTCGACCCGGTGTTGGATCGACGCAGCTTCCTCGGGCTGCTGGGAGCCTCGCTGGCTCTTGGGGGGCTCGCAGGCTGCAGCGGGCCGCCGCCCGAGCAGATCGTCCCCTGGGTTCGCAGTCCCCCGGGCCTGCGAGCGTCCGAGCCCGAGCTCTATGCCACGACACTGCAGATCGGCGCTGAGGTGATCGGAGTGCTCGTGCAGACCTACGAGGGCCGACCTACCAAGATCGAGGGCAATCCCGCCCATCCGGCGAGTCTGGGCTCCACGGATGCCATGACCCAGGCAGCCGTTCTCGAGCTGTGGGATCCGGACCGGTCTCAGGCACCTGTGCAACATGGCAGCGTCGCAAGCTGGGATGACTTCCAGGCGCAGGCCGCCGCGTCGGCACGCCAGTTTGCACACGACGGACGGGGACTGCATGTGCTCAGCGGCCGGATCGAGTCGCCCTCGCTTGCCGCGCAGCGCGAGGCGCTGCTGCATCGGTACCCGGGTGCCCGATGGCATCAATACGAGGCGATCGACGACGACAACGCACGAGAGGGTGCGCTCCTGGCGTTCGGCAGCCCCCTTCGGGTGCGGCATCGGTTCGATCGTGCCGCGGTCATCGTCTCGCTCGAAGCAGACTTTCTGGGGAGCATGCCCGGCCATGTGCGAGCAGCGCGAGACTTCGCTGCGAAGCGCCGCCCCGCTGGCTCCCCTGCAACGATGAGTCGTCTCTACGTAGTCGAAGCGACAATGTCGCTGACTGGAACCAATGCGGACCATCGTTGGCCGCTGCGCGCGACCGACATCAGCGCGCTGGCTCACGCGCTTGCGACCCGATTGGGTGTGGTGCTCCCCTCGGATTCGCCGGGCTCGGCGCAGAACGGCACCGATCACCGCGACGCGACCCGCCTGCAAGCCCTGGTAGGCGATCTGCAGGACCATCGCGGAGCATCGCTGGTGATTGCCGGCGAAACGCAGCCGCCCCTGGTACACGCTCTGGCGATTCTGATGAATCAGATCCTCGGCAACATCGGCACCACCGTCGAGTACTTTGAGTCACCCGAGCCGCGCGAGGGGAGCGCCGCATCGCTGCGCGCCCTGTCCGAATCCATGGCCGCGGGCGAGGTGGATACACTGTGGATTCTCGATGGTAACCCGGTGTATTCCGCCCCGGCCGATCTGCATTTCGCGGCACGGCTGGCGAGCGTCCGCCACACGGTGCATGTCGGATTGTTCCGCGACGAGACCGCCGCCCGATGTGCGTGGCACCTGCCTCGCAGCCATTCACTTGAATCGTGGTCGGATCTCAGGACGTACGACGGAACGGCCAGCATCGTGCAGCCGGTGATCAGTCCCCTCTACGACGTCCGATCGCTCCATGAGATTCTCGCGTTGCTCCTCGGGTCGAGCCCGACAGACGGCCGGTCCATCGTGCGCGCTACCTGGAGCGGAAGGCTCGGGCTCCACGACGAGCAGGCCTGGGAATCCGTTCTGCGCGAGGGCGTGATCAGAGACTCCGCTCCGGCTGCACTCGGGGCGCGCGCCGAGCTGCGGGCGCTCCCGCCTGACATCCGGACCCGTGCGCAAGGCTCGCTCGACCTGCTGTTCCGTCCCGATCCGACGGTCTGGGACGGTCGTTATGCCAACAACGGCTGGCTGCAGGAGCTGCCCAAGGTGGTCAGTCAGCTCACCTGGGGCAACGCAGCGTGGCTCAGCCCGGCTCTGGCGACGCGCCAGTCGCTCGCAAATGGCGATGTCATCGAGCTGCGCTCGCAGGGACGATCGCTGCAAGCTCCCGTGTGGATCGTGCCCGGGCAGGCCGACGAAACCGTCGTGGTGTCCCTGGGCTACGGCAGGACCGTACTCGGACATGTCGGAGAGAGGCTGGGCTACGATGCGAACCGGGTGCGAAGCGCCTCCGCTCCCTGGCAGGCGCAGTGCACGATGGCCCCGACAGGCCATCACCTCGAGCTGGTGACCACCCAGCGCCACCATGTCATGCAGGCCGAAGTTCCGGTACGTACCGGAACGCTCGCGCAGTTTCGCGCCAATCCGGCATTCATGCAGGCGGACTCCAGCACGCCTCCCAGTCTCTATCCGCAGCGCCCGGCAGGGGAGTATCGCTGGGGCATGAGCATCGATCTCAACAGCTGCATCGGCTGTGGAGCCTGCACGCTGGCATGCCAGGCGGAAAACAACATCCCGGTGGTGGGCGCAGAGGAAGTCGCACGGGGGCGCGAGCTGCACTGGATCAGAGTGGATCGGTATTTCCAGGGCACGCCGGCCAGACCCCACGTCCATCACCAGCCGGTGCCCTGCATGCACTGCGAGCACGCACCCTGCGAGCTCGTGTGCCCAGTCGGGGCAACCGTGCACGATTCCGAGGGTCTGAACGTTCAGGTCTACAACCGCTGCATAGGTACCCGGTTCTGCTCGAACAATTGCCCCTACAAGGTGCGGCGATTCAACTTTCTGCAATACGCGGATCTGCGCTCGCCCACGCTCGCCGCGCGCCGTAATCCCGAAGTCTCGGTGCGCAATCGCGGCGTGATGGAGAAATGCACGTACTGCATCCAGCGCATCGAGGTGGCGCATATCGAGGCCGACAGGGGGATGCGCCGCATCGGTGACGGTGAGGTGGTGACGGCGTGTCAGGCCGCGTGTCCGGCGAAGGCCATTACCTTCGGCGACACGGCGGACCCTGCGGCCGCTGTCAGCCGGGAAAAGGCCTCATCGCGCAACTATCTGCTGCTGGAGGATCTGAATACCCGGCCGCAGACGAGCTACCTGGGCTCGCTGCGCAATCCTCATCCTGAGCTGCAGGACGATACGTGAGCGCTACGGCCCGCCGCCTCGGCGCCGGACTGGAGGCCGTCACGGATCCTGTGACCGCCATCGTGCTGGAGCGCCCCGCCGGACGGGGCTGGCTGTTCGCATTCGTCGCCGCCGTGGTGCTGACCGCGCTGCTCGGTTCGGGCATCTGGGTGTTGCTGGTCAGAGGAGTAGGAATCTGGGGCATCGACATTCCGGTCGCCTGGGGATTCGCGATCACCGACTACGTCTGGTGGATCGGCATCGGGATGGCAGGGACTTTCATCTCAGCGGCGCTGTATCTCACCCGGCAGTCGTGGCGCAACTCCCTCAACCGCTACGCGGAAGCCATGACCGTGTTCGCGGTCTCCGTGTCGGGTCTGTTTCCGGTCCTGCACCTGGGCCGGCCGTGGTTCTTCTACTGGCTCGCCCCCTATCCGAATCGCATGGGGCTGTGGCCGCAGTGGCGCAGCTCGCTGCTGTGGGATTTCTTCGCCATCACGGCCTATCTTCTGGTCTCGATCCTGTACTTCTACGTCGGACTGCTGCCGGACCTGGCGACCCTGCGCGATCGGGCGCGCACGCGGGGCAGGCAGGTGTTTTACGGTCTACTCGCGTTGGGCTGGCGCGGGGAGGCTCGGCATTGGCAGCGCTTCGAGACACTCAGCCTGGTCCTGGCCGCTCTCGCGGTCCCACTGGTGTTCTCGGTCCACAGCATGGTGGCTCTGGATTTTTCCGAAGGCCTGCTGCCGGGCTGGCATACCACGCTCTTTCCGCCGTTCTTCGTCGCGGGTGCGCTGTTCTCGGGCTTTGCCATGGTGCTCGTTCTCGGCATTCCCTTGCGCCAGCATTACCGGCTGCAGGCTTTCATCACCGAGGCGCACCTGGACAAGCTGGCCCGACTGCTGCTCGCAGTAGGGCTGCTGGTGGATTACAGCTATCTGTGCGAGGTGTTCTTCGCCTTCTACGGAGGCGATCGTTATGAGATCGCCCTGACCCTGAATCGCTTGGGCGGTGCGTATGCGTGGGTCTTCTGGACGACGATCGCCTGTAACGTGCTGGCGATCCAGCTCCTGTGGCTGCCACGAGTGCGGGCCAATCACGCGGCTCTTTTCACCATTGCGCTTCTCGTCGTCATCGGGATGTGGTTCGAGCGCTTCATGTTGATCGTGACGAGTCTTTATCGCAGCTTTCTGCCCTCGAGCTGGGGCATGTTCTATCCGACCCTCTGGGACCTGGGCTTCCTGGTCGGCTCCATCGGACTGTTCTTCCTGCTCTTCCTGCTGTTCGTCCGACTGCTGCCCGCCGTGTCCATGTTCGAGCTGCGCCGAGGAGTGAGTGAGGGCGCGGAGCGCCGCTCGTGAGTGCCAGTAGCCATTACGGGTGTATCGGCGAGTTCGAGGACGTGGGTACGCTGCTGTCCGCCGTGAGCAGCTTGCGCAAAAGAGGCTACACCCGACTCGAAGCGTACACCCCGTACCCGGTGGAAGGGCTCGCCCAGGCGTTGGGCCCTATGCGCGACCGGACGGCTTTCGCGATGCTCATGGGCGGAATCGCCGCGGGCGTGGCCACGCTCGCTCTGCAGTACTACGCGGCGGTCGTGGACTATCCCATCAACGTGGGGGGGCGGCCGGACGCAAGCTGGCCCGCATTCATTCCCGCAGCCGTCGAGATGACCATCCTGTTTGCAGCACTGGCGGGCCTCGTAAGCATGCTCCGCAGCAATGGTCTGCCGAGGCTGCACCACCCGCTGTTCGAATCGGAGCGCTTTGCCCAGGCAAGCCGTGCCGGTCTGTTTGTCGTCGTACTGGCAGTCGATCCTCATTACGAGGCCGATGGCGCGAGGCGGGACCTGACTGAGCTGCAGGCCACGCATGTCGAGACGGTGCCCGCGTGAGCCGTAAGAGGGCAACTGAGACTCACCTGTCGGCTGGCGGAGCTCGCGCATACCCGCCCATCGCCGGGCTCGTGGTCTGCGTCCTGGCCCTGTCAGGCTGCGAGCGCGCCATGCACGACATGTACGAACAGCCGAAGTACCTCCCTGGGGCGCCGAGCTCATTGTTCTTCGATGGCAGCAGCGCGCGTACGCCGCCTGCCGGCAGCGTTCCCGAGCGCAGCGTGGACAGCGAGCAGCCGCCAACCAACTTGCAGCTTCTCGAGCGCGGGCGCGGGCGTTACAACATTTACTGTGCACCCTGTCACGGAGAAGGTGGGCACGGCGATGGGATGGTCGTGCAGCGGGGTTTCCCCGCTCCGCCTACCTACCACAGCAATGCCCTGCGCAAGGCTCCGGACAGTCTCTTGTATGATGTCATCACCAACGGATACGGCGTCATGTATCCCTATGCCGATCGGCTTACGCCGGGCGACCGCTGGGCCATCGTGGCCTATATCCGCGCTCTGCAACTCAGCCAGAGTGCACCGCGTAGCCGCCTGGACGATCAGGATCTGCGGCAACTGGACAGCCGATGAGCACCCCGTCCTCGCGCCTGCGTGTGGGCATTCTGATTCTGGCCGCAGTGGCGCTGCTGGGCTGTGCCCTCATCGGGATCCACGCTCCCCAGCAGGCTGCGAGCTCCTATCTCGCAGCGTACGTGTTCTTTCTTGGCGCGGTCCTGGGCAGCGTGGCGCTGCTCATGGTGCACGCCTTGACGGGTGGGGAGTGGGGCGTCGAGCTGCGGCCGGCTCTGCTGGCGGCTGCGCGGCTGGTACCCGTTCTGGCGCTGTTGGTTCTGCCGGTGTTTTTCTGCCTCTCACGCCTGTACCCCTGGACGACCCCGGGCACGCAGGCCCCAGGTGTGCTGGGAGCGCAATTCAGCCGCCAGCAGTGGTATCTCAATCTGCCGTTTTTCCTGGCCCGCGCGGTTGGTTGCTTTGCGTTGTGGATATGGGTGGCTCGCGGCTTGCGCCGGCGATTGCTGCTCCAGGGCCCGGGCGTCGCGCTGTCGCGGTTCGCCGTGATTGGCCTGATCATCTACCTGCCCACCGTCACGGTCGCCGCGGTTGATTGGATTATGTCTCTCGTGCCGGCCTGGCATTCCTCGACGTTCGGGTTGCTGATAGGGACCGGGCAGCTGCTCACTGGTGCGGCGCTGGCCATCGCGAGCGTGAGTGGCACTGCTCGTTCGAACACGCTACGCGATTTTGGGGGCGTGCTGCTCGCGCTGGTGCTGGCGTGGGCGTATCTGGCCTTCGTGGATTATCTGACAGCCTGGAGCGCCGATCTTCCGGGCGAGACGGTCTGGTATCTCCCCAGGGTCCGCACTACATGGGAGTGGGTTGCCGGGATGCTGGTGGTGTGTCAGGTGGCGGTACCCTTCGGTCTGCTTCTCTCGCCCCGCATCAGGCAATCGCGCTCGTGGCTGCGGGCGGTTGCGGCTCTGCTGTTGCTGTCTCAGGCCGCGTACGCTCTCTGGATCGTGTTGCCCGGTTTCAGATCCGACGGCTTCTCGTTGCGCTGGACGGACGCGCTGGCGTGGCTCGGGATCGGTGGCGTGTGCTGGGCGATGTTTGATCTGCGATTGGCCAGCCCAGCGGCTGTACGGGAGCGCGCCGCGTGAGCCAGCGCGACAATCACGAGTCGTACGAGGTGTTCGCGCGGCAGCTCCACTGGATCGCAGCCATCATCGTGGGCACGCTGGTGGCCGTTGTCTGGCTGATGTACGGCCTGTCCAAGACCTGGCTGGGACCCCTTCCCGAGGCGCCCAGGGGCGCGGCGATGCCCGCGCCGCGACTGCAACCGAGCCCGCACGCCGATCTGGTCGCCCATCGCGCTCATGAGCGGGACCTGCTCGAGCATTATCAGTGGATCGACCGCGATGCGGGCATTGCGCGGATCCCGATTGAGCGCGCGATGCAACTGCTGGCGGGATCGTCTCAGCGCGCGGCGGCCGTGCCGCCGGCGCCTCCGGCATCCTCGCCAAGGCCGGCCGGTCCTGCGCCGCCCAAGGATCTTTATCAGCGCGCTGGCCTGCAGCAGCGGCTGGGGTCCCGGGTGCCGCAGCACCTGATGTTCCGCGATTCCTCGGGTCGCAACTTGACGCTGCAGCAGGTGATTCATGGCAAACCGACTCTTCTGGCTCTCGGTTACTACCGCTGTCCCAATCTGTGTGACCTGACGCTGCGCGGTATGGGGAGGGCGGTTGGTGCGATACCTTTGCAACTGGGGGGCGACTATGAAGTGGCGTTCGTCAGCATCGATCCCCACGAGAGTCCGAGGGAGGCGCGGGCTACCGCGGCCATGCTTCGGCAGGATGAGCCGGCGGCACACGCCGAGCATTGGTATTTTCTCACCGGTGGCGAGAGCGCGATCCGGTCTCTCGCCGAGGCAATCGGATTCCAGTATTTCTACGATGCTCGCATCGGACAGTACGCGCACGCTGCCGGACTGGTCGTTCTGACTGGTCAGGGCCAGGTCGCGCAGTACTTCTTCGGTGTCTCGTTTCCACCAAAGGCTCTGCGGCTGGCGCTCGTGAATGCATCCAGTGGGCGGCTGGGGACGGTGCTGGACCAGCTCGTGCTGCTGTGCTGCGGCTACGACCCGAGCACGGGTCGATACAGTCTGCTCATTGGGAGGCTGACCCAGGTCATTGGCATCGCGTTTCTGCTGGCTGCGCTGGGCACCTGGTGGACTCTGCACCGGAGGACGCGCAGGTGATCGGTCTGCCACAGGCCTCGAGCTTCGCCGGACGTGTCGATCACCTTTTCGACGCCATGCTGCTGCTCAGCGCCGTCGTCGTGATCGGTGTGTTCACGACCCTTCTCTGGTTTTCCGTGAAGTACCGCCATGGCAGTCAGGCGGCACGCACTCCCGCACCATCGCGCGCCTTGCGGGTCGAGCTGGCGTGGACCCTGATTCCGTTGTTTCTGTTCGTCGGCGTATTCGCATGGAGTATCTCTCTGTTTGCCGAGATGAGCCGGCCGCCGGCCCAGACGGTGCCCGTCTACGTGGTGGCGAAACAATGGATGTGGACGGTCCAGCACACAGGGGGGCAACGAGAGATCAACACGCTACACGTCGCCTTGGGTCAGCCAACGCGGCTCGTCATGACATCACAAGACGTCATACACAGTTTCTACGTACCGGCTTTCAGGGTGAAACAGGATGTGCTGCCGGGGCGTTACACGCAGCTGTGGTTCACGGCTACTCGAGCAGGTACCTATGATCTGTTCTGCGCCGAGTTCTGTGGCACCGACCACGCCCGCATGGGCGGTTCCGTGGTCGTGCTGCCGGCAAAGGATTTCGCGCGCTGGCTGGATGCGAATGAAGGAACAGGCTTGGCCGCGCAGGGGGAAGCCCTGTTCCGCCGGCTGGGTTGCAGCGGCTGCCACGATCCGCAGTCGGGTGTGCACGCGCCGGATCTATACGATCTTTACGGAAGCACGGTCCCGCTGTCGGATGGCACACAGGTACGCGCAGACGAACGCTATCTGCACGACTCGATAATGTTGCCAGCGAAGGAAGTCGCTGCCGGCTACGCGCCCGTGATGCCAACCTATCAGGGGCGCATCGGCGAGGACGACGTGCTCGCCCTGATCGCCTATCTGAAGTCACGCCATGCGCCGGGATCGAAGTGAGTACCAACGTGGTGGACAGTCCGTTCCCAGCCGGCGAGACCGGTGAGCCGCCCCGCGAGAGCTATCTCGACGCCGGATACGGCCTGCGCTCCTGGCTGAGCACGCGCGATCACAAGCGGATAGCGATTCTTTATGCCCTTGCGATCACGATGTTTTTCTTCCTGGGAGGCCTGGCGGCCGCGCTGCTGCGGCTCGAGCTCGTCACGCCCAACGGCAGCCTGATGAGCGCGGAGGGTTACAACAAGACATTCACTTTCCATGGCGTCGTAATGGTGTGGTTCTTCCTCATTCCGTCGATTCCTGCCACGCTGGGCAACTTCCTGGTGCCGTTGATGATCGGCGCTCGCGATGTCGCGTTTCCGCGCCTGAATCTTTTCAGCTGGTATCTGTACATTCTCGGCGGCTGCTTCACCATCGCCTGTCTGTTGTGCGGAGGCGTGGATACCGGCTGGACGTTCTATACCCCGTTCTCGACGATGTTCTCCAACTCGAACGTGATGCTCACGGTCGTGGGGGTGTTCATCGTCGGCTTCTCGTCGATCTTCACCGGGCTGAATTTCATCGTGACGATCCACACGATGCGGGCGCACGGCATGACCTGGTTTCGCCTGCCGCTATTCGTGTGGTCGATGTATGGGGTCTCGCTCGTGATGATCCTGGCGACTCCGGTGCTCGCCATGACGCTCGCCCTGATCGGGCTCGAGCGGCTGCTGGGTGTGGGCATCTTCGATCCGGCGCTCGGCGGTGATCCGCTGCTGTTTCAGCACTTCTTCTGGTTCTACTCGCACCCGGCGGTCTACATCATGATCCTGCCAGCGATGGGTGTGGTCAGCGAGCTGATCACGGCCGCGGCGCGGCGGCGCATCTTCGGTTACGACTTCATGGTCTACTCGATATTGGGTATCGCGGTGATCGGCTTCCTGGTCTGGGGCCATCACATGTTCGTCTCCGGGCAGTCGATGTACGCGAGCATCGTGTTCTCGATCCTCAGCTTCGTGGTCGCCGTGCCCTCGGCCATCAAGGTGTTCAACTGGACGGCTACGCTCTACAAGGGCGATATCAGCTTCGGTGCGCCGATGCTGTACGCGCTCGGATTCGTGGGTCTGTTCATGCTCGGAGGCCTGACCGGCCTGTTCCTGGCCGCCACGGCACTCGATGTGAACCTGACGGATACCTACTTTGTGGTGGCGCACTTTCACTACATCATGGTCGGCGGGGCGGTGATGGCCTATCTGGGGGGCATTCACTTCTGGTGGCCAAAGGTGACCGGGCGGCTGTATTCGGAAGCCTGGGCGCGATTCGCGGCCATCGTCATGTTCTTCGGCTTCAACCTGACTTTCTTTCCGCAGTACCTCCTGGGCTATGAGGGCATGCCGCGGCGCTACCACGTGTACCCGCCTCAATTCCAGGTGCTCAACGTGCTCTCTTCCGCCGGAGCCACCATCCTGGCCGTCTCGTACCTGCTACCGCTGGCTTACCTGCTCTGGTCCCTGCGCTACGGACCGCGCGCCAGCGCGAATCCCTGGCGCGCCAAGGGATTGGAGTGGCAGACGAGCTCGCCGCCGCCCGTACATAACTTTGACCGGACTCCCGCTGTGACGGAAGGCCCGTACGCCTACGATGAGAGATGAACGCGACCCCCACAGCCGAACAGTTCGATGATCCGGTGCAGCAGCGCGAGGCGGCGACCCTCGGCATGTGGGCGTTCATCACGACCGAGATCCTCTTTTTCGGAGTGCTGTTCGCGGCATACACCCTGTGCCGGGTCCGTTTTCCGCAAGCCTTTGCAGCGGGCAGCCGCCATACCGATGTGATCCTGGGGACCGCGGAGACGGCCGTGCTGCTGATCAGCAGCTGCCTGGTTGCGGTGGCCGTGCGGGAAGTGCAGCTCGGCGGCCAGCGCATTGCCACATGGCTGATCGGGTTGACGGCGGCACTCGGTGTCACCTTTCTGACCATGCATGGATTCGAGTACGTGAGCGAGTATCACGAGGGGCTGATCCCGGCTATCCGCTACCTGCAGACGGGGCCGCTGTCGGCGCCGATGCAGATCTTCTTTTGCCTCTACTACTTCATCACCGGATTTCATGGACTGCATGTGAGCATTGGCGTAGCGGTGCTGCTGGTGATGGCGAAGAAGACACACCGCGGTGATTTCAATCAGGACTACCACACCCCGCTGGAAATGACGGCCCTCTACTGGCATCTCGTCGACATTGTCTGGATCTTCGTGTTTCCGTTGATCTATCTCATTGGACGCGTCGGATGAAGACTTCCCGCAGCCATCGAAGCGGACCCAGGCCGCCCTCGCTCGCGGCTAACCTGATGGTTCTGGCGGCGCTGCTGGGTCTGCTTGCCCTGACAGTGGGAACCGCCTTCATCAACCTCGGGCCGGCCAATGCCGCCGCCAATGTCGGTATTGCCGTCGTGAAGGCGGCTCTGGTGCTGACGTTCTACATGCGCCTGAAGACCGACAGTCCGCTCTTTCGGATCGTGGCCGTCAGCGGGTTCGCCTGGCTTGCCGTGCTGATCGCGCTGTCATTGGCGGATGTGCTGACGCGGCCCACCTGAGAGGGGCTCGGGCATGGGGGCCAGGCCGAGCATCTGCCCGCCCCAGCCGGTAGAATTCGCTCCGACGTGGGCGAGGGTGTCGGTATGGAGCCGACCGATCGCTTGTCCATCGGCTTTTGAGCTACCAGAGAGCTTCTATGACAGTCCAATCCGCTAAATCAGCCCGCAAGGGTAACGCTCGTTTGCGACTGGCGATGACCGCCGCGATCATCGTGGCGGCTGCCGCAGTGGGCAGTGACGTTCAGGCCGTTGACGCCCCTAAGCCCGCTGTCGTGTCAATGCTGATGAGTCACGACCTGACCGGGATCGCGGGTAAGGAAGCCGTGATGCTGACAGTTGAGTATGCCCCTGGCGGCAGCTCTCCGCCGCATCGTCATGATGCGAACGTCTTCGTCTACGTCCTCGAAGGCGCCATCAACATGCAAATCGACGGGCAGAAGCAGGTGACGCTCACTGCGGGGCAGACCTTCTACGAAGGGCCGTCAGATGTGCACGTGGTATCCGCAAATGCGAGCGCCACCCAGCCGGCGAAGTTTCTGGTCGTCATGGTCAAAGACAAGAACGCGCCTGTCGGTCGCCCCGCCGGGAGCGCCCCGAGGTGAAACCGGATGGCTTTGGCGCCCCTCAGGGCAGGCTTTGCCAGCATCCGGGCGCCTTTGCCAGGGGGCGCCGGTGCTCCGCCGGAAATACCTTGATGCCTCATCCGTCAATCATTAGGATTCGCCCCCTGCCGGGGATTCCCCGGCACCTCAACGACATCGGAGCGGTAGTTCAGCTGGTTAGAATACCGGCCTGTCACGCCGGGGGTCGCGGGTTCGAGTCCCGTCCGCTCCGCCAGTCCAAGTTTCTGTAATTTCTGGTATTTTTCTGCCCGCACTGCGCGCTGTGCTCCCGGAGGATTAGCGCCTCGCGCGCCGCGATTTGGATTGCCCCCAGCGTCCACGCTGGTGAGCAGGTCCGATTCGCGAGGCCCCGGGGGCTACTGCAGGTGCAACCGGACTCCCGCCCACACTGACACAGGCTGCGCCGGTGACACCGCATTTTCGTTGGTCCAGTCGTCCGGATCAGGCCGAAAGGTGCCATTCGGATCGAAGCCGTTGCTGGTAAGGAAACCCGCAGTGGCACGCCGATGGCGAAATCCGCGCCCTGGCGTCTGGTGCTGCCCACATTCGTGAAGTAGCCCTCACTGGTCGTCGTAGCGACGAACTGGATGTCGTTCGTGTTGTTGGTGCGGAACAGGTCCATGCTCCAGTTCAGGTACTGACCCGGTGAGCCCCGGGCACCCGCCTCCACCGTGCGGGAGATGACCTGCTCCAGATTCGGGTCGCTGGCGAAGTCATTGCTCCTCTGAAGTGGCAGCGTTCTTCGGGATGGCATTCCTGGTGACATCCTGAGCAAGCGCGGGCCCGAGCCTGCTCAACAGGCAAGCCGCGACCCAGGCCGCGAGTATCAGAGTTCTGCGCAGCATCTAACAGCCTCTCGAATTGTGCGCCACGCATGAGGCGTGACACGCTCAGTCTTTCAAAGCGGTTCCCGAACGACAATAGGAAATCCTCCCGACGTAACATGGGGCCACACACGCGCGTGTGTTGGTCGGATTCGATACGGCCGGTCGCGACGATGCGCTGCTGGGAAAATCTCCCGACGTGTGGGGAGTGGGGTCATTTCCGCAGCCCAGGGGTAGTCCGCGCCGCTGTTATTGGGTATAGCTGTGGCATGCCGAAGCGTACGCCCGGTGTCCATGTACTGCTGTTGGATGATCGGTCGCTCATGCGCGAGCAATACCAGCGCCTGCTGGCGGACGATCCGCGCATCACCCTCATCGCAGATCACGAAGCCGGGTCAAATGGCCTCGGGGAACGCCTGCTTTCGCGACCCGATGTCATTGTCCTCGACCTGTGTTCGCCGATGTCAACGGTATCGATCTGCTCAGGCGGATCGTCGCCGCGCGTCCCTCGGCGGGAGTGCTGATGTTGAGTGAACGCAGGGACTGCGAGTACGCGATCCGCGCATTGGCGGCCGGTGCGAGCGGTTATCTCGGTAAGCCGACGCCTGCGGAGGCACTCATCGAAGCGGTCAACATCATCGCACGCGGCAGGTGCTATATCGGCCCGGACGTGGGCGAGCCCGGAGCACCTCAGCCCGAGGACGAACCTGTAGGCACCACGTCCCTGTCGAGCCGGGAGCGGGAGATATTGCAGTTGCTTGCACAGGGATGGGCGCTCGAGGAAATCGGCCGGCGACTTGGAGTGAGCGCCAAGACCGTTGCCAATCGGCAGTCGGTGATCAAGGCGAAACTCGGGGCCGACACTGCTCTGCAGCTCATGGTGATCGCGCGGCGTCTCGGTCTGTGCTGACAGATTCCGCGCGCTGTGATTCGCAGCGGACGACCGGACGACCGGACGACCGGACGGCCGGAAGAGCGGCCCGTGGAACTTGCAGGTGCCGCGGCATATCATGCCGTGAACGATAGTGTGCTGTGTTGGAGGTGGATGGATCATGCGCGCTGGACTCTTGGTCATGCTGCTTGCCATGTGCCCCGTTGCATCTGCGAGGACCGCTCTCCTGGAGCACGTGCACCTGCAGTGGCGGCCGACCTCCGATCTGCGACTCGGCGCCATGGAAATGTCCGAAGCGCCGATTCAGTTCGAGATCTTCCAGGATGCCCGTGAAAACAAGGAGGCGATCGGCGAGAACCGGGAGGACGAGGGCAAGCCGAAGCCCGTGACGAGCAGTGACGACGTTGGCGCGTTCGTCAGCAGCCACATGCGCGAGCTGTTCGGCAAGGCGGGTCTCAAGACCGTCGACAGCGGCGGGGCCGTGACGATCAAGGGCGAAGTGCGGCAATTCTTCGTCAGGGAGACCGCGACGTATAAATCCGAGGTCGCCGTACACGTGACGGTGGTGGATCAGTCGGGCAAGACGCTCTGGAGCGGAATGGCTTCCGGGGATGCGACCCGCTTCGGCCGCTCCTACAAGCTCGAGAATTACGATGAAGTCCTCTCGGACGCGATCGTCAACACCGTGAGCTCGATGCTGCAGAGCGCGGATTTTCAGAAGGCCCTCGCGGGGCGGTGACCTCGTTCGGGACGGCCTTTCTCGGGCCCTGCGCTGATCCAGCCGCAGCTTTTTGCCGCCGTTGAATGCGCGGATGGCGCGGCGCCGCCACGAGGTCGGAATGCGAATTGCTGCCTGATGCCCGGGAGTCTTTTGATCACCGAGGAGTGCATGCATGAACGTGAGCGAAGTCATGTCCGCCGAAGCCTTCATCGCGAGCCCGGAGGAGACCGTCCAGGGTGCAGCGCAGCTCATGGCGGATCTCCGGACCGGAGTATTGCCGGTCGGGGAGGGTGATCGGCTCATAGGGGTCATCACCGACCGCGACATCACGGTTCGCGTCGTGGCCGCTGGGCTGGATGTCGCGGTAACGCGCATTCGTGAGGTCATGAGTCCCGAGGTCTATTGCTGCTTCGAGGATGAGGACGTCGAGGAAGCGGCTCAGAGGATGTCCGATTGGCAGGTGCGCCGACTGCCCGTTCTGAACATGCGCAAGCAGTTCGTGGGAATCGTGTCTCTTGGGGACCTGGCCAGACGGACTCCGAGCGAGATCTCCGCGAGCGCGCTGCAGGGCGTATCCGACGATGACGCGGACGACCTGTACGCCGCCGCCAGCCGGGCGTGAATCGCCCCAGGAGCCGACCATGAGCAAAGCACCGGGCCATCAGAAGTGGCCGGACCACCGGGTGACCGAGGAGCCCATCAGCCAGCGGATCCGCGTGACCGTGGGAGAGACGACGCTGGCGGATTCGACGAGCGTGATCCGAGTGGAAGAAGACGGCCATCCGACGCGCTACTACTTCCCGACCGCCGACGTCAGGATGGATCGACTGCAGCCGTCCGAGACGAGCACGCACTGTCCGTTCAAGGGCTCAGCGCGCTATTTCAGCGTCGTGGACGGGGGTGCGGCACTGCAGAACGCCGCCTGGAGCTACGAGGAACCCTTTGACGAGCATATTGGGCTCAAGGGACATATCGCCTTTTACGACGACAAGATTCCTGCGATCAAGGTACGGTCGGCCGACGGCGCGTGAGGTAAGCGGCAGGCTTTCAGGCAGCTCCGCTCAGCGGCGCCCAATCACGCGGGCGGCCGAGATGGCGGACTGCCGAGCGGCGGGCGGCCGAGACGGACGGCCAAGGCGGCGGGTCGCTCGGCGGCGCAGGGAGGCTGTGCCTGACACCGCGGGGCTGGGGTCCGGGGCCGGGCCGGGTGGGGTGCTTCCCGGGCCTTGCTTCCCGGGCCTTTTGCTATCATTTGCGATTCCTCATCTGAGTCTAGACCATGCTCCAAGGCATCCGGGACGGTTTCGAGCGCCACAAGTGGCTGATGTACATCCTGTTGGGTGCTCTGGCGCTCATTTTCGCCGCGTGGGGCGCTTACGGCATCGTGAACATCAGTTTCACGGGGGCCACGTACGCCGCTGAGGCTGGCGGACAGAAGGTGTCGCTGGAAGCAGCCCGAAACGCCTGGATTCAGCAGCAGAGCAGCTGGCAGCAGCAGTTCGGCGGGGAGATTCCTCCCAGCCAGAAACTCGTTCTGCAGGACCATCTGCTCGAATCCATGATCCGCCGGGCGCTGCTCACCGAGCGTGCGCACGATCTGGGCTACCGGGTCAGCGAAGCCGACGTGCGTGAGGCGATCCGCAACGAGCCGGCGTTCCAACTGGGCGGCAAGTATTCCCCGGAGATCGCCAAGGAGCGGCTCGCTCAGGCGGGAATATCGCTGGCCGCGTTCGAGGACGATCTGCGCGGCGCCCTGCAGCGCTCACAGATCCAGAGCGGGATTGCGCTGTCGGATTTCCAGACTTCCTCGGAGATTCAGCGGGCGCGGGCTCTGGAGGACGAGGAGCGCGAGGTGCGCTATGCGCTGCTGCCTGCCGAGAAGTACAGCGCAGACATCCCGGTGGATGATGCGGCCGTGGAGGCTTACTACAAGGCGCACCAGGCCGAGTACATGAGACCGGAACAGGCGCATCTGCAGTATGCCGAGCTGCGCCTGGATACCCTCGCCGCACAGATCAAACCCAGCGACGCGGATCTCAAGGCGGCCTACGATAAGAATAAGGATCGCTACGTCGAGCCCGAGAAGCGCCACGCGAGCCACATCCTGATTCAGGTGGGCAAGGACGATGCCGCTGCCCGCAAGCGCGCCGAGGACGTGCTGGCTCAGGCCAAGGCGGGGAAGGACTTTGCCGCCCTCGCCAAGCAATACTCGCAGGACCCGGGCTCGGCCAGCAAAGGTGGGGACCTCGGCTGGACCGACCGCAGTCAGTTCGTCAAGCCTTTTACGGACGCGCTCTTCAGCATGAAGGTCGGCGACATCGTGGGCCCGGTGAAGACCCAGTTCGGCTACCACATCATCAAGCTGGACGAGACTCAGCCGGGCAAGGCGAAGAGCTTCGATGAGGTGCGCGCAGATCTGGAGGCCGAGCTCAAACGCAACGCCGCCACGGACCGTTTCGGTGAGATCCAGGAGCAGCTGCAATCCAAAGTGGATCAGACCGGGAACGACCTGGATGTGCTCGCCAAACAGTTCAATCTGCAGACCGGTGATATCCCGCATTATCTGCGCGGGGCCGGGGCCGCCCCGCTGGGGGCCGCCCAGCCGGTGCAGGATCTGGTGTTTGGCGACTCGGCGCTGCCACCCGGACGGATCGGCGGTCCCGTGCTGGTGGGCGAGGACAGGCTGGTCCTCGTGAAGGTGCTCGATCATCGCAAGCCCGAGCCCAAGCCCGTCGCGGAAGTGCGGGATGCGATCGTTGCGGTTATCCGCAAGGACCGGGGCTCCCAGGCCGCCCTCAAGGCCGCACAGGACGGGATGGCGAAGCTGGAGGCCGGCACGTCTTTCGATGACATCGTGAAGAGTCTGGGTGTCTCCTCCCAGCCAGCCCGTTTCATCAGCCGCAAGGACACGGTGATTCCCGCGCAGCTGCGCGGAGTAGTGTTCAACACGCCGAAACCCGACAAAGCGCTCTACCGGGCTGTAGCCCTGCAGACCGGTGGGGCAGCACTGCTGGAAGTCACCAAACTTCGTACCGAGCCGGCCCAGTCGACACCGCAGGAGCTGCAGGCCCGACTCCAGCAGCAGGCCCAGCTGGCGAAACAAGACGCCGAGCGTCACGGTCAGGCGGACGCGATCGCCTATGTCGAGGAGCTCCGACGCACGGCCAACGTTCGTAAAAACCCCAAAGCGTTCGAGTAGCCCGCGCGGCATGCTCGCCTGATGTCCGCAAATGCCCCCCGTCCGATTGCCGCCACGCCCATCCTGGTGGCGATGGTGGCCGGGGCGCTGGTGGGCTGGTGGATAGGCCCCGAAGGGCGGCTGGCCGGCATGCCGCTGCTGGGTTTCTTCGAGTTTCTCGGCACGATCTTCATCAATCTGCTGAAGATGGTCGTCGTGCCGCTGATCTCGGCCTCGATCATCACTGGCGTCGCCAGCCTCGGCTCGGGCCGCGATCTGGGTCGCCTGGGACTCAAGACACTCGCCTTCTATATATTCACGACCCTGTTGTCCGTGCTGATTGCCTTGTGTCTCGTGGATCTGATCCGGCCGGGGATAGTGAACGGTGTGCCCGCCCGGTCTCTGCTGGCTCTGGAAGCCTCCTCCGATATCGTGGCGGCAAGCGTGCAGCAGCGCGCAGCTTCCACGGTGTTCGACACGTTGCTCAGCATCGTCCCGACCAACGTGCTGGAAGCGTCGGCCTCCAACAAGCTGCTCGGAGTGATGTTCTTCAGCGTGCTGTTCGGGTTCTTCCTGGCGCGCATCGAGCAACCTTATCGACAGGTGATGCTCGATTTCTGGCAGGCGTTGTTCCGAGTGATGATGCGGATGACCATCTGGGTCATGAATCTGGCGCCGGTTGGTGTCTTCGGCCTGACAGCCCGGGTCGTGGCGAAATCCGGTGTGCACGCCGCCGGGCCGATCCTCACCTTCGGGCTGTGCGTCGTTCTGGGTCTGGCTGTGTATAGCCTGGTGGTGCTGCCCGTGTTGATGCGGCTCATGGGCATCCGGCGGCCGCTGCGGCTGTTCTCGGCCACGAGCCCTGCACTGCTCACGGCTTTCTCCACGGCATCCTCGGCAGCCACTCTGCCGCTGAGCCTGGAATGCCTGCAGAAGCGGGCGGGCGTCTCCGAGCGGGTGGCGAGCTTCGTGATGCCTCTGGGGACTTCGATCAACCACGCCGGCAGCGCCTTGTATGAGTGCGCGGGCGCAATGTTCATCGCGCAGGCCTACGGGCTGTCGCTCACGTTCGGGCAACAGTTCATGGTGGTCACGCTCGCGCTGCTGACATCGATCGGGGTTGCGGGGATTCCGGCCGCCTCCCTGGTTGCCATCGCGGTGATCCTGTCCGCAGTCGGACTGCCACCGGAGGGAATCGGCGCGCTTCTGGTTCTCGATCGCGTGCTCGATATGGGGCGGACCGCGATCAATGTCTTCGCCGATTGTGCGTGCACCACCATCGTGGCGCGCCTGGAAGGCGAGAAAGGCGTGTTGGAAGGGGAAGCCTTCCCTCAGACGGCGGCGAGCGCCGGCCCGGGCAGTTAGCTTTCGCCGTCCGCTTCGGCGTCGAAGCTCATGCCCACCGTGCTGAAACCACTGTCGACGTACAGAATCTCACCGGTAATGCCTGCTGCCAGATCCGAGCACAGGAAGGCGGCGGCGTTGCCGACGTCCTCCGGCGTGACGTTGCGGCGCAGGGGCGCCACTTCCGCCACCCGCGCCAGCATCTTGCGAAATCCCGGAATGCCGGCTGCGGCCAGAGTCTTGATAGGCCCCGCGGAGATGCCATTCACCCGGAGGCCTTCGGGGCCCAGGTCCGCCGCGAGAAACCGCACGTTGGCCTCGAGACTCGCTTTCGCAAGGCCCATGACGTTGTAGTTCGGGATCGACCGCAGGGCACCCAGGTAGGACAGGGTGAGCAGCGCGCCCTTGCGGCCGGCCATCAACGGTCTGGCCCCTCGGGTCAGCGCCGTGAAACTGTAGCTGGAGATATCGTGAGCCATGCGGAAGGCTTCGCGGCTCGTGTTGGCAAAACTACCGCTCATCGCTTCCCGGGGGGCGAAGGCCACCGCGTGAATCACGATATCGAGCTGACCCCATTCGCGCCGCAACAGCTCGAATGCCGAATCGATCTGCCCGTCGCTGCCGACATCCAGCGGCATCGTGAGGCGGGAGCCCAGGGAGTGAGCAAGGGGCTCGACGCGCTCCTTCATCTTGTCGTTGACGTAGGAGAAAGCGAGCTCAGCCCCCTCGCGGTGCATCGCCTGAGCGATGCCCCAGGCGATCGACCTGTCGGTGGCCAGACCCACGATGAACGCCCGTTTGCCGGCGAGAAATCCCATGCTCAAGCCTCCCGGCCCCGATCAGGCGGGCGCCGCTGGCCGAAGTGTACCAGCCAGCGCTTGCTGGGAGCGGCGGCTCAGCCGCGCCGGCTGACGACGCGGATGGTCAGCTTCTGACCGGGCAGGATCGAGTGGGAGGCCATTCCATTCCAGGCCAGAATCTGGCGGACGGTGACCTGGAAGAGACGGGCGATCTGCGCCAGCGTGTCACCGCTGCGGACGGTGTAAGTGACCCGGCGTGAGCTCGTTTCGGTCGAAGCGTTGCCGCGGTTTGAGAGCCGCAGACGCTGGCCCGCACGCAGCGGGTCGCCAGGCTGCATGCCGTTCATCAGCGCCAACGTGTTGACGTTCATGCCGGTGCGCCGAGCGATGCTCCACAGCGAGTCACCTCGATGGACCACATGAACATGCGGGCGCCGGGCGAGGCGATCGTGGCCATCCACTCGGGCCGCCGCGAGCAGCACCTTCGCGGGCAACTCGACCGACGTGGACGGCACACGCAGGTCCGCCCCCACGGTCAGAGGGCCGGTCGGCAGCTCGTTCATCTCACGTACGACCGCCACGGTCGTATGAAAGCGTCGTGCCACGGATGCGACCGAATCACCCTTGACGACGGTGTAGCTCGTTGCGCGCATCAGCTGATCGTCGGTGAGCTGTGCGAGGTTCTGGGTGAACGCCTGGGCGCCGTCCACCGGAACGAGCAGGTAATGGGGACCTGCGGGATCTGTTGCCCAGCGATGATAGGCGGGATTGAGCTCGTAGATCTCCTCATCGCTGACGCCGGCAATCTCCGCTGCCAGCTTCAGATCGATCTGGCCGCGCGTATGGACGCGCGTGAAGTAGGGCTGATTCGGGATGGGGCTGATGGCGATGTCGTATTTCTCGGGACTGAGAACGAGGCGACGCATGGCGAGCAGCTTGGGCACGTACGCCTGTGTCTCCCTGGGCAGCTTCAGGCTCCAGAAGTCCAGCGGCTGGCCCTTCTGCCGATTCAGATCCAAGGCGTGCTCGACGGCGAGCTCACCGCAGTTGTAGGCGGCAATGGCGAGGAGCCAGTCCCCGTTGAACTCATCGTGCAGGGACTGCAGGTAGTCCAGCGCGGCGCGCGTCGACTCGACCACGTCGCGACGGCCGTCATACCACCAATCCTGCTTCAGCCCGTAGCGCGAGCCGGTGTCGGGAATGAACTGCCATAAGCCCGAGGCGCGCGCGCGCGAGTAGGCATAAGGCTCGAAGGCGCTCTCCACGACCGGCAGTAACGCGATCTCCAGCGGCATGCCGCGGGCTTCGAGCTCAGTCACGATGTGATAGAGGTAGAGCTCGGCACGTCCGAAGGCGCGCTCCAGGTACTCTGGATGCGAAGCGAACCAGTTGAGCTGCACTTCGATCGCAGCACGATCCACGTCCTCGATCTTGAAGCCCGCCCTCATGCGGTCGAACAGATCGGCATACTGCGCGGGGGTCAGTCCTGCGACCTGCGTGGGCTGCTCGGTCAGCGCGGCATCGCCGGGCTCGGGAGCCTGTGCAGACGGGGGTGTAGGGGCCTGTGGATAAGTACTGCTCGGCTCGGCCGGCGGGACGGCGTCAGCCGGCACGGCAGTCGGCGGGGCGGGACGGCTGGGCGCGTGGGCACAAGCCGAAATGAGCAGGACGGCCGAGAGCAGAAGCACCCAACGCGTCTTCAGAATCGCCTCCGTCGCCAAGTCTCTTACCCTCATTTTCCGGGCATGCTAAGGTCCCCGGCGCCGGAGCGCGGGTAGCGGGTCAACGCTACATGAGGTCCGGGCGAGAATTTAACCGGTAACTTCTCAATATTGCCAGCCCGAGTTCGGTGCCAGTTCGCATTTCACGAATCCCGGACCGCGATGCGGCCCTGAGTGCCTGGTGGGCGAGCCCGCTCGGACGCTCCCTCCTTGCGGCGGAGTCCGAGCTTCTCGGCGAGGCGCTCGAGGATGTTTTCGGCTGGGAACTGCTGCAGATCGGCGCCTGGGGCGGCTCGCGTGAGTTGCTCGCCTGCAGTCGGACCCGACGTCAGACAATCGTGACCGCACCCGCGTTTCCCGGGGGAGCGGACATCATCGGCAGGCCCTCTCTCCTGCCGATCACCAGCGACTCGGTCGATGCCGTACTGTTGCCACACACGCTGGAATTCGCAGCCGACCAGTATGCGATCGTTCGCGAGGTCGACCGCGTCCTCGTCGCAGAAGGCCAGCTGCTCATGCTCGGATTCAGCCCCTGGAGTCCCTGGGGCGTGCGTGCGCGAGCCAGCCGGGATGGATTTCCGCCGGGAATGCGCCGGGTGCTGTCCGAAAAGCGTGTGCGCGATTGGCTCGTGCTCCTGGGCTACGAGATCGTCGCGTCCCGAAGCTATCTGTATTGCAGCCCCTGGAGCTCGAAACGAGTGGCGGGCGAGGGGAGCGGACGGATCCTGCGTCGCGGGTTTACCTATCCGTTTCCCGGCAGTGCTTATCTGCTGAAAGCGCGCAAGCGGGTGTACACCCTGACTCCGGTGAGGTCACGTTTCCGTGAGAAGCCCGGCGTGCTGGGCGGCCTCGTCAAGCCGACGACGCGTTCGCAATCGTGAGCTCCACGCAGCCACTTACCGCCTCGGTCGTGGAGATCTACACCGATGGTGCCTGCCGCGGCAATCCGGGTCCGGGAGGCTGGGCCGCCACGCTGCGTTTTGCTGACAGCGAGAAAGAGCTGGCGGGAGCCGAAGAGCTCACAACCAACAATCGCATGGAGCTCACTGCGGTGATCCGCGCGCTCGAGGCCCTCAAGCGTCCCGTGCGGGCGAGCGTCTTCACCGACTCCGAGTATGTGCGTCGCGGCATCAAAGAGTGGATTCAGGGCTGGAAGGTGAAGGGCTGGCTGACAGCCGATCGCAAGCCCGTCAAGAACCAGGACTTGTGGCAGCGGCTGGACGAGCTGGCCGCCGCGCATGCCATCGAATGGCATTGGGTGCGAGGGCACTCCGGTGTGCCCGGCAATGAGCGGGTCGATCGGCTTGCGAACCAAGCCATCGATGCACTCCTCCGGTAGACTGCGCTGCATGCGCCAGATCGTCCTCGACACGGAAACGACCGGACTCGAACCCGAGCTCGGGCACCGTATCATCGAGATCGGCTGCGTCGAGCTGGTGAACCGGCGGCCGACCGGACGGACGTTTCACCGCTATCTGAATCCGGAGCGCGACATCGAGGAGGGGGCCCTCAGCGTTCACGGCATCTCACGCGAGGATCTCGAGGGACAGCCGCGTTTTGCCGACATCGCGGAAGGGCTCATGGAGTTCATCTCCGGCGCGGAGCTCGTCATTCACAACGCGGCGTTCGATGTTGCCTTCCTGGACTCGGAGCTCCTCAAGATACCCGGTGAGTTGCGCACGATAGTGGGCCTGTGCACCGTTCTCGACACACTGGCCCTTGCGCGTTCCATGCATCCTGGCCAGCGCAACAGCCTGGATGCATTGTGCAAACGCTACAGCGTGGACAACTCGAATCGCGAGCTGCATGGGGCTCTGCTCGATGCGCGCATCCTGGCCGACGTCTACCTGGCGATGACCGGTGGTCAGGGCGCTCTCGCTTTGAGCGACGTGGCGGCCATGCCAGGTTCCGCGGAAACCGCGCGGACGGTGCGGGCGCTGGTGCGGCCGACTGTACCCCTGGTGGTCATAGGCGCCTCCGCAGAGGAGCTGGCCGCCCACGCAGCCATGCTCCAGATCATCTCCAAGGCGAGCGGTGGGGCGTGCCTGTGGCTCCAGGAAGCTCGTGTGACACCCGAGATGAATCGCTCAAGTGCCTGATTCTGGAACTGCGTCGGCGACGCGTCCAAGCGGGGAATGAATGCCTTTGAATCTGCGTAAATGCCGCATCGGCGTGGTGGGTCTCGGATACGTGGGACTGCCCCTGGCGGTCGAATTCGGCAAGCACTTTGAGACGCTCGGCTTCGACGTCAAGGCCGCTCGCATCCAGGAGCTCGAGGCGGGCCGCGACAGCACTCTGGAAATCTCGCGCGCGGAGCTCAAGAGCGCACAGTATTTGCACTTCACCACGGATCTGCGCGCCATGCGGCGGTGCCGGGTCTACATCGTCACGGTGCCCACGCCCATCGATCAGTACAAACGACCGGATCTGACACCCCTCATCCGCGCTAGCGAGAGTGTCGGCAAGGTGCTCAAGAAGGGCGACGTCGTCGTGTACGAGTCCACGGTCTATCCGGGCTGCACGGAAGAGGTCTGCGTGCCGATTCTGGAGCGCGAGTCGGGGTTGCGATTCAACAAGGATTTCTTCGCCGGCTACAGCCCCGAGCGGATCAACCCCGGAGACAAGGAGCACCGCCTCACGACGATCCGCAAGATCACCTCGGGCTCGACACCGGAAGTGGCCGAGTTCGTCAACCAGCTGTACTCGCGCATCATCCAGGCCGGCACCCACCGTGCCTCGAGCATCCGGGTGGCCGAGGCCGCCAAGGTGATCGAGAACACCCAGCGGGACGTGAACATTGCGCTGATCAACGAGCTGGCGCTCATCTTCAATCGCCTGGGAATCGATACCGAGGAAGTCCTGAACGCCGCCGGCAGCAAGTGGAATTTCCTGCCGTTCCGCCCGGGGCTGGTGGGGGGTCACTGCATTGGCGTCGATCCGTACTACCTGACGCACAAGGCCCAGGAGATCGGCTACAACCCCGAGATGATCCTCGCCGGGCGGCGGCTCAATGACAACATGTCGCTGTACGTCGCCGGTGAGATCACGAAGCTCATGGCCAAAAAGCGCATCCACGTGAATGGGTGCCGCGCGCTGGTGCTCGGGATCACCTTCAAGGAGAACTGCCCGGACATCCGCAACTCCAAGGTGGTGGACGTGGTTCAGGAGTTGCAGAAATTCGGAGCCCACGTGGACGTTTATGACCCGTGGGCGGACGGCTCCGAATGCCGGCATGAGTATGGTCTGCGCCCGATCCGCAAGCTGGTTGCGAACAGCTACGACGTCGCCGTGGTTGCCGTGGCGCACCGGCAGTTCCGCGAGCTCGGCGCCCGGGGAGTGCGCCGACTGTGCAGGAAGAATCACGTCGTTTATGACATCAAGCACGTATTTCCCGCAGCCGAGGTGGACGGCAGGTTATGAAGATCCTTCTCACGGGAGCCGCCGGCTTCATCGGATTTCACACCAGCCTGCGCTTGCTGGCCCAAGGCTACGAGGTGGTCGGTCTCGACAACCTCAACGAGTACTACGACGTCAATCTGAAGAAGGCGCGCCTGGCGCAGTTGCAGCAGAAATCAGCCTTCCGCTTCGAGAAGCTCGACCTGACGGACCGCGAGGGCATGGCGAAGCTGTTCAGCACGGAGAAGTTCGCGCGTGTCATCCATCTCGCGGCTCAGGCCGGCGTGCGGTACTCCCTGGAAGCCCCCCACGCTTACGTGGACAGCAATGTCACGGGAACGCTGAATATCCTGGAGGGCTGCCGCCACAACGCAGTCGCGCATCTGGTATATGCCTCGACGAGCTCGGTGTACGGGGCGAACACGGCCATGCCTTTCAGCGTGCACCAGATTGCCGATCATCCGTTGTCGCTGTATGCGGCGACGAAGCGCGCGAACGAGCTGATGGCACACACTTATTCATCCCTCTTCAAGCTGCCAACCACGGGACTGCGCTTCTTCACCGTCTACGGACCGTGGGGCCGGCCGGACATGGCCCTGTTCCTGTTCACGCGCAATATCCTCGAGGGCAAGCCGATCGACGTGTTCAATCACGGGCACCACAAGCGCGACTTCACCTTCGTCGAGGACATTGCCGAGGGCGTGGTGCGCGTCTGCGAGCGCATTGCCCAGCCGGATCCCGCGTGGAACAGCAACGCGCCGGACCCTGCCAGCAGCAATGCCCCCTTCCGCCTCTACAACATCGGCAACAATCAGCCCGTGGAGCTGATGCGCTACATCGAGGTCATCGAAGAATGCCTGGGGCGCAAGGCTGAGAAGAACTTCCTTCCGATGCAGCTCGGGGACGTGCCCGCGACCTACGCCGACATTGATGATCTGGTGAAGGACGCTGGCTACAGGCCCGCGACACCCATCGAGACCGGTGTGCGTCGCTTCGTGGAGTGGTTCTGCGACTACTACGGTTACACGAAGAAATGACTTCCCGCATGCAGGTCCCGCTGCTCGATCTGAAGCCGCAGTACCAGCCGCTGGCCGAGCAGATCCAGGCGGCCATCGCTCGGGTCTGCGCCAGCCAGGCGTTCATTCTCGGGCCGGCCGTGAAGGAGCTCGAGGCAGGTATCGCCGCTTACAGCCAGTGCCGGTTCGGCGTCGGGGTTTCTTCCGGCACCGATGCGCTGCTGCTGGCGCTGATGGCCCTCAACCTCGGTCCGGGCGATGCGGTCATCACAAGTCCTTTCACGTTCTTCGCCACGGCCGGCACGATTGCCCGCACCGGAGCGATCCCGCTGTTCTGCGACATCGATCCGGCCACTTTCAACCTGTCGGTGGAGGCGGTGCGCACGTTCCTGCAGAGCCGGTGCGAGCGCCGCGCGGGGAACCTGTACACAGCCAAGGGACAGCGTGTCAGAGCCATCATGCCGGTGCACCTGTACGGACAGATGGCGGACATGGCGCCGCTCATGGAGCTGGCCCAGGCCAATCAGCTGCGCGTCATCGAGGATGCCGCTCAGGCGATCGGTGCCCAGGACACGCGCGGCAGGCGTGCCTGCAGCTACGGAGATGTCGGTTGCCTGTCTTTCTTCCCGACCAAGAATCTCGGCGCCTTCGGCGATGCGGGGATGTGCGTCGCAAACGATCCGGTCCTTGCCGAGCGCCTCGAGATCATGCGCGTGCACGGCGGCAAGCCGAAGTATTTCCATTCGGTGATCGGCGGCAACTTCCGGCTGGATGAGCTGCAGGCGGCGGTTCTGAACATCAAGCTGCAGTATCTGGACCAATGGACCGCGGACCGCCAGCGCAACGCGTCCTTCTATGATCGAGCGCTCGCGCGTGCGGATCTGGGCCGCGCCGTCCAGACGCCCCCAGCCGCCGACGAAGGCGCGCGCCACATTTACAACCAGTACGTGATCCGGGTACGCGACCGGGACCTGTTACGCCAGCACCTCACCGCCAATGCGGTGGGGAGCGAGATCTACTATCCGGTGCCGCTGCACCTGCAGAAATGCTTCGCGTACCTGGGGCATCGGCCGGGGGACTTTCCGCAGTCCGAGCATGCAGCCGAGGAGACGCTCGCGCTGCCGATCTACCCGGAGCTCACGGAAACGCAATTACAATACGTCGTCGACACCATCGCCGGCTTTTACAGCCGCGGCTGAGTCCACGCGGGCGGTCAGGCCTGCAACCCGTATTGCCTCAGGAGGCCTTCCGATGCAAACCACCCCCGGTCCCCGCACGAGCGAGTGGGCGGATCTCGCCACTCACGCTGCGCGTCTGATTAGCACACCGACCGCCGAGCTGTTCAGCCGCGATCCGGGTCGTTTCGAGCGTTTCTGGCGGCAGGCGCCCGGCCTGCACGTGGACCTCTCCCGCCAGCGCCTCGACGAGATCGTTCTCGCGAAGCTGGGCGAGCTGGCCGATGCCGTGGGTCTGCGACAGCGCATCGAGGCCATGTGGCGTGGGGAGAGAATCAACCTCACCGAGGATCGCTCGGTGCTGCACGTTGCATTGCGACAGCCGCCGGGGGCGGCCATTGGCGGCGCGGACATCGAGCGGGAAGTCATGGCCGAGCGCGAGCGCATGCTCTCCTTCGCCGAATCCGTACGTACCGGCGGCATCCGCGGCAGCTCCGGCAAACCCTTCACGCGAGTGGTCAACATAGGCATCGGGGGATCCGACCTCGGGCCGGCCATGGCCGTCGAGGCGCTTCAGCGCTACCGCTCAGGCGGTCCACAGTGCGAGTTCGTGTCCAACGTCGACGGCAATCATTTACATGACATTCTCGACAGCGCCGATCCCGCCACGACCCTCTTCATCGTCGCATCCAAGACGTTCGTGACACTGGAGACGCTGACCAACGCGCGTACGGCCCGTGGCTGGCTCAAGTCGAAGCTGGGGGAGGCGGCGGTGCCCGCGCACTTCGCGGCCGTCTCGGTCAACCACCAGGCCATGAACGAATTCAAGGTGCACCCGGACTACCGCTTCCAGATGTGGGACTGGGTGGGCGGTCGCTATTCGATCTGGTCCTCCATCGGGGTCTCGCTCGCCATCGCGATCGGGCGTGAGAGCTTCCTCGAATTCCTGCGCGGTGGCCACGAGCTGGATGAGCACTTCCGCAGCGCCCCGTGGCAATCCAACGTGCCCGTGCTGGTGGGACTGGCGGGAGTGTGGAACATCAACTTCATGCAGCTGCCCACGCATGCGGTGCTGCCTTACGATGATCGGCTGAAGCGGCTGCCGGCGTATCTGCAGCAACTGGAGATGGAGAGCAACGGCAAGAGCGTGACTCTCGAGGGCAGCGCTGTGCAATGGCAGACGGCGCCCATCGTCTGGGGCGAGCCGGGCGACAATGCGCAACACTCGTTCTTCCAGCTACTGCACCAGGGCACGCCGCGTGCGGCGCTCGATTTCCTGGTCCCGGCGCGCTCTTCCTGCGCGGATCAGAATCAGCAGAATCTCGCGATCGCCAACTGCCTGGCCCAGGCCGAGGCGTTCATGAACGGCCGCTCGGCGGAGGAGGTGCGTGAGGATCTTGCGCATCAGAAGCTACCTCCCGCGCGGATCGATGCCTTGAGCGCGCACAAGGTTCATCCGGGCAGCCGGCCGAGTACCATCATCCTGTTCGCGCAGCTCGATCCGGCCACGCTGGGCAGGATCATCGCTCTGTACGAGCACAAGGTCTTCACGCAGGGCGTGATCTGGGGAATCAACTCCTTCGACCAGTGGGGCGTGGAGTTGGGCAAGAAGCTGGCCGAGCAGCTCACCCCGGCAGTACAGGATCCCGCCGGCACCCATCCGGCGCCGCCCCCGGTAGCGAAGCTGCTGGCCACCCTGGCCCGGCTGCGCGATTCGAATTGACGGCACTGAAGCCGCTGCGGCGTGACTGAAGCCGCTGCGGCCTGGCCGTGGCGCCCCGGCGCTCGGCTGGGCGCTCAGAAGTGGCGGCTGATGAAGAGCGTAAGACTCGTGATGTTGTAGAAACTGTCGGGGCGACCGCCGACGTTGCGCGGATCACTGGGCAGCAGATGGTCGCGCGCCACACTGTTGGCATAGCGCAGATCCAAGCCGAGGTCCCAGCCGGGAAAGACGTCGCGCCACTGCGTGCCGATGCCGTAGTAGAAGCCGTAGGCGGGCGTGGCCAAGTTGTAGCGGGCAGCTCCAAGAAACAGATTGAAGGTTAGCGGGCTGTTGAACCGGTAACGGTAGTCGAGCAGGCGTGCTCCGATCAGACTGTGTCCCTGCACGTTGTCGAACTCGAGGCGCGCGCCCAGGTCGCTGTGATCCGAGACGAAGCGCCGCGCGCCCAGTCCGAGGTGGTAGCCCGAGTCCACCGGGCTGTTGTGCCGCGTGGTCGCGCTCGTCAGGTCGATGTTCTGGCGGCTGATGTTCGCCCCCGTGTCCACGAAGAGCTCGCCCTTCCTGTCCGCCGACTCGTCCCCGGCGCTGCCGGCGTCCCGCGGCGCCAGGTGCTGCCCCTCGTCGTAGCGCAGGAATCCGGCCAGCCGGGTAAAACCGCCACCGAATACATCACGGCCGAAATCGACCTGGCCGCCGAGGACCATGCCGAGCCACGGTCGCGAGTAGCCGAGCGAGGCGTCGTGGTAGCGCTGATAGTCCTTGAAGGCGCCGTACTCCTGATTCTGCAGCGTCCGATAGCGCAACTGCACCAGTCCCCCGAAGGGCGGCTCCCAGCCGAGACTCACCATGCTGCTGTGCCCGCCGACGCCATCACCGAAGACCCGTTGATCTCCGAACCAGTTGCCGGTGACGAGCCCATAGTTGGTCATTCCGTCCAGGTAGACGTCGTGGACATACCAGGCGTTCTGCCACTCGGTGGTCTCGAGCGTCAGGTCGAAGTGCTGCCAAAGCCTGGGAAAATGGATGCCCGCCGACAGAGAAGAATTGCCCAGCAGGTAGTCTCTGCCGCGGGAGGTGTCCTCACCGGCGTACTCGAAGTACACCGAGAACGGAACTTTCCCCGGGAACAGCAAACTGCTGGTGACCGAGGCCTCCTGGTTGCCGAAGGCAGGGTGCGTGGGGCTCGAGCTCTGGGCCGCTGAAGGCTTGAAGAAAGCATCGAAGAGGTCGCGGATCGAGCTGCCGCCGAGCGCTCCGCCACCGTACTGCACGAGGCGGCTCGTGCCGAGGGACCAGCCGCTGGCCGGCTCCGCATCGAGATGGAAGCCGGCGAGGCGAGGCTGCCCGCTGGTCAGGCCGTGGCCGAAGACGATGTGGTCGGAGTTGGACATGCGGGCCGCGAACAGCTCGTAGTGCAGTCCGAACGGCGTGAAGCGGTCGTAGTTCGACAGCGTGACCGAGGGCATCGTCGGCGCCTCGGTGCTCATGAGCATGCTGCTGTCGGTGAAAGGGGAGAACCAATGTGGGCGAAAACCGATATCGAACTGCGCAAAGCTCCAGCCCAGACTGATCATCGAGCCCGAGAAACTCGTCCGGCCTTCGTACGCCACCGCGCCCAGATCGACCAGCACGTGGTCACCAGGCTGCACATACACCTGCGCGGAGGCATCCCAGTGACTGTCTTCCCTCATCCCGTACCGGTTCGGATCGACCGCGTGATCTGCAGCCCCCCGGCCGGTCGCGCCCTCCACGCTGGCCTCTGCGATGCCCCAGGTGTGCATGTACCGCGACAGGTAACGCTCGACACGCTGGCACAGCAGCACGTCGATCCGGCAGGCCTTGGGCAGCGCATCGAGGACGGAGGCCGCCGCGATGGGCCGCGTCATGACCGGCTCGTCCGCCAGGATCAAGACCCGCTCGATCTGGCTTTCGATCTCCGGCTCGAGATTCAGGGGCAGGTAGGGGGAGACACCGCGTCCAAAGACGCCCGTGGGAAGCACTGCCAGCAGACCCAGCCCGATGAGGCGGGGCACGCGTCTCGTCACCATTGCTGTGTTCAATCGATCGGGGGAGAAAACCGCTGCAGGATAACGAGCGGCAGGCGGATGCGCCACGTTACCGCATCGCCGGAACTCGTTCCCCCAATGCCGGCCGCGCATGCAATGGCGCTCCGGCCTGCGCGTTATTCCCTCATGCGCCTCCGGCTTGAGTAGAATCGCGCGTCCATGCCCATGCGAAGGGTTCTGATGAGTAATCGACGAGCGACCGCCCTGCGGCTGATCCTGGCGAGCCTGGTCGCCTGCCTGATTCCGATGGGTGCTGCAGTGGCCCAGTCAGGGGGCAATCCTGGTGGGGGCGGCAACTCGATCTCCGACCTCGAGCAGCAGGTGCTGCAGGGCATGAGCCCGGATCAGCGCGATGCCATCATGAACCAGCTCGGCATCGGCAATGGCGCCAACGGCCAAAATGGCAACGGCCGGCGCATGAATGACCAGGA